>JAWKMR010000001.1:0-7647 GCA_041392125.1 Flavobacteriaceae bacterium
AATCTACTAAGCAGTAATTTATTGTCTAGCTTTTGAAGTGAAACAAATCGGGAATATATTTTTTTATACGAAGGGGCTAAAAATTCGCCATTGGTTACTTTTACTAAACGCGTGTCCAAAATAACATACTCGTACCTCTTTTGAGATTCATTTTCTTTTCCAAGATCATACACTCCTATATACCCATAAAGCTTGTCATCCGGTTCAAATATGGGAGTAAAAAAAACCAAACTCCCTTGAGCCAACTGAAATAAATCATTAATCTGTGATACCGCCTTTAATGAAGATAGCAAAACAATAAAACCTAGAATATATTTTTTCATAAAATGAAGTGTGCTTGTTGCATTGGCAAATATGGTTTTTTTTACAATAGAATTCAAACTCAAATTGAATATTTGTAACTTTTTAAAAATCTGAATGACTATTAATGAAAGGAATAAATTCTACCTAATGAAATATAAAACTGTAGGAGTTACCCTAGGACATAAATTACTCATCCGCAAAAGAGAGACTGCTTTCGATAAAAAAAGAAGTATTTCAACAGGAATTACAGAGGATTTTTCAGACCACACCGAAATGAAAAGCCACGAGTTTGCTGCTTTTCAAAAGCGCATGTTTCGTCAGCGGAAAAAAGATAGGAAACGGCGTAGGATAATTCTATTTATAACTTTTATCATTACCCTATTACTTATTATCGGGTTTGTAATTTTTTGGAATACTTATGATTTTGACCTTTTGAAATCTTCGGAGTTTTAATCCCTTCGCCACTTGGCACTATCCTCAAAAACATGGGTGAGGATTTTAGCATCTTCCTCTGTAAATTCTATGTGTCGTCGAGACATCACAATTTTTGCAGTTTCAAAGGCTTTATTGGTTTTATACGTGGTCATTCCACCGGCGCCTCCCCAACTAAAACTAGGGATAAAATTACGCGGAAATCCGCTTCCAAAGATATTGGCACTCACCCCTACCACCGTACCGGTATTAAACATCGTGTTTATTCCGCATTTGCTATGATCGCCCATCATTAAACCACAAAATTGAAGCCCCGTACGCGCAAAGCTTTCAGTTTCGTAATCCCAAAGGCGTACCGGTTCGTAGTTATTTTTCAAGTTAGAGGTATTGGTGTCGGCTCCCAAATTACACCACTCGCCTAACACCGAATTTCCTAAAAATCCATCGTGCCCTTTGTTGGAATACCCAAACAACACACTATTACTAACCTCTCCTCCTACTTTACAGTGAGGTCCCACCGTAGTTCCGGTGTAAATCTTTGCAGCCATTTTAATAGTAGCACTTTCACAAAGCGCAAAAGGACCACGAATCATAGCACCTTCCATAATTTCGGCATTTTTACCAATATAAATAGGACCTTCTTTGGCATTTAAGGAACATAACGGAAGTTCGGCACCTTCTTCAATAAAAATATTCTCGGGATAAAATGCTACCGTTGTTTCCGGAATAGGTTGCGATATTCTTCCTTTGGTAATTAGTTGATAGTCGCGAGCGATGGCTTCGTGATTTTTACTGAAAATATCCCAGGTATGCTCAATTCGCAATAGGTCATCATAGGAATACTGTATTACTTCATAGGAATCAAAATCTACTTCTTGGTCTTCTTCTGAAAAAAAGGCAATGGGCTCGTCATTATAAAAAATAGCTTGATTTTCTGAAAGATTTTTAATAATGTTCACCAAATTTTCTGAAGGAATAAAGCTGGCATTTATTAAAACATTCTTTTCCAGCTCTACTAAGGGCCATTTTTCCGAAAGATAATCTTCTGTAACTGTAGTGGTAGTTGACCCCAAAAGTAATTCCCACTTTTCGCGAATGGTTAAAATACCCACTCGAATATCGGCCACGGGTCTGGTAAATGTGAATGGCAATAATTGGTTGCGAACGCTTCCGTCGAAAAGAATATAATTCATTAACAGGGTAAAGGTTAAAGGGTAAAGGTAACTGAAATTTAGCAAGGGGCAAAAACAAAAATGCCTCCGATTTCTCGAAGGCATTTTATATATGTAGAAGGTTTGTTATTTACTGAATTTAGAATACTTATTCTTAAATTTATCAATACGTCCGGCAGTATCTACTAACTTATGCTTACCGGTGTAAAAAGGATGCGAGGTTCTTGAAATCTCCAATTTTACTAATGGGTACTCAACCCCATCAACTTCAATAGTTTCTTTAGTATCTGCTGTAGATTTAGTTAAAAACACATCTTCATTAGACATATCTTTAAACGCTACTAATCTGTAATTTTCTGGGTGAATTCCTTTTCTCATCACTAATTGTATTTAATCCTCTCTAATTTTTGAGAGTGCAAATTTAATCATTAATTAGAAATTCGCAATAATTTACATCATTTTTTATAGAAAATTATAATGTAACAATTTAGTACATTTGTTTACCAACAGGCAAACTAAAAACTAAAAAACTATGGACACTCAAAAAGCTTCATTAAAAAAAATTGCGCTTAATTATGGTTTATTATTAGGCCTAGCCTCTATTGCATTATCGGTTGTTACTTATGTCATGGGGGTACACTTAGAAAGACCTTGGTGGGCTTCAGTACTAGGTATTCTAATTATGGTAGTCCTTATTGTTTATGGGCTTAAAGCATTTAAAAAAGATAGTGGTGGCTTTCTATCTTTAGGAGAAGCAATCAAAGTCGGTCTTGCTATTTCAGTAATTGCAGGTATTATTGGTGCCATTTATAACTATGTATTTGTAACTGTTATTGAACCCGATTTTGTGGCTCAAATGATGGAAGTTACCAGAGAACAGATGATAGAACAAAATCCTAATATGACGGAAGAGCAAATGAAAATGGGGTTAAGTATGGCTGAAAAGTTTATGAGCCCGGGAATCATGGCAGCTATGGCTATTATTTTTACTTTATTCTTAGGGTTTATCATTTCGCTTATCTCAGGATTAATCATGAAGCAAAATCGCCCGGAAAGCTACCAGAATTAATACTAAATGAATTTATCCATCGTCATTCCGCTTCTTAACGAAGCCGAATCACTTACCGAATTACACCATTGGATTGCAACCGTGATGCAATCCCATGGTTTTTCGTATGAAATTCTTTTTATAGACGATGGCAGCACAGATAATTCTTGGGAAGTTATTCAATCTCTTCAACAAAATGATAACAACGTTAAAGGAATTCGGTTTTTAAAGAACTTCGGAAAATCACAAGCCTTACACGCCGGTTTTGTTAAAGCGCAAGGTGAGGTAGTGATCACGATGGATGCCGATTTACAGGATAACCCGGAAGAAATTCCGCAGCTATACAAAATGATTGTTGAAGAAGGATTCGATTTAGTTTCAGGGTGGAAAAAGAAACGCTACGACCCCGTTTTGGGGAAAAATTTACCTTCAAAACTCTTCAATTTTGCCGCCCGGAAAACTTCAGGAGTAAAACTACACGACTTTAATTGCGGCTTAAAAGCCTACAAAAAAGAGGTGATAAAAACCATTGAAGTTACCGGTGAAATGCACCGCTATGTTCCTGTCTTGGCAAAAAATGCAGGTTTTTCCCGTATTTCTGAAAAAATTGTGCAACACCAAGCACGCAAATACGGAAAAACTAAATTTGGTATGGAACGATTTATTAGAGGTTTTTTGGATTTGATTACCATTTGGTTTTTATCCAAATTTGGCAAGAGACCCATGCATTTTTTTGGCGCCTGGGGAGCCATTATGCTCATAATCGGTTTCTGTTTTGCCCTTTATCTGGGAATCGATAAACTTTTTATCAATACCACCGGAAGATTACTTACCGAAAGGCCTCAATTTTACCTTTCACTTACCGCTATGATTTTGGGAAGTCAATTTTTTGTTGCTGGTTTTTTAGGCGAATTAATCCTCAGAAATAAAAAAGGAGCCACTCACTACCATATTAAAGAAGTGCTAAACTTAAAAGAATAACCGTATTTATAGTTATTTTTGCACATTCTTATCTTGAATTTTTCAGCAAATGAGATATATAGATCCTGTAATTTTAGAAAAAGCCAATATGTGGCTTACCTCTACTTTTGATGCAGAAACCCAGCATACTATTAAAGAATTGATTGCTTACGATACCGAAACTCTGGAGGATAGCTTTTATAAAAATCTTGAGTTTGGTACGGGTGGAATGCGAGGTATTATGGGCGTGGGAGATAACAGGATTAATAAATATACGCTGGGGAAAAACACACAGGGGCTTTCTAATTATTTGAAAAAAAGTTTTCCTTCAGAAAAGATAAAAGTAGCCATAGCCTACGATTGTAGACACAACAGCAAAGATTTGGCAAAAGTAGTCGCAGATGTTTTTTCAGCAAATGGTATTGAGGTCTATTTATTTACAGACTTGCGTCCAACTCCGGAACTTTCCTTTGCAGTACGTCACTTACATTGTCACTGTGGTATCGTGTTAACAGCATCACACAATCCACCGGAATATAACGGTTATAAGGTATATTGGCAGGATGGCGGCCAGTTAGTTCCACCTCAGGATGGCGAGATTATTACTGAAATAAACCGTTTAGAATACGCTGATATTACATTTATTTCAGATGAAAAATTAATTCATCTTATTAATAAAGAAGTGGATGTTCCTTTTGCAGAGGCTTCAGTAAAAAATGGGAGTTTCAATACTTCAAAAGAGGCAAAAGAAAATCTAAAGATAGTATTCACTTCGCTTCACGGAACTTCTATTACCATGATTCCAAAGGTACTTGAAAATGCAGGCTACCCTTATGTTTCCGTAGTGAAAGAACAAGCTTCGCCGGATGGTAATTTTCCAACTGTAAAATCTCCTAATCCCGAAGAACCCGAAGCCCTCGAAATGGCTTTGCTGCAAGCAGAAGCGGAACAAGCCGATATTGTTATTGGAACGGATCCTGATTGTGACCGCTTAGGAATAGCAGTAAGAAATGAAAAAGGAGAAATGACTCTTTTGAATGGTAATCAGGCCATGATTGTTAAAACACACTTTTTGTTGGAACAATGGAAAAAAGCAGGAAAATTAAATGAAAAACAATTTGTGGGCAGCACCATTGTTTCCACTCCTATGATTCAAAAAATAGTGGAAGCCTATGGAGTTACCTATATGGAAGGACTTACCGGTTTTAAATGGATTGCCAAAATGATTAAAGACCACCCTGACTTACAATTAATTGGTGGCGGAGAAGAAAGTTTTGGATATATGGTAGGTGATTTTGTTCGCGATAAAGATGCGGTCACCGCTACCCTACTTATTTGTGAAATGGCAGCCCAAATGAAGGAAAAAGGAAGTAGCGTTTATGAGTATCTTCAAACCATTTACAAAGAATTTGGGTACTATCAGGAAAAGCTAATTTCCATGGTGAAAAAAGGAAAAAGTGGGGCTGAAGAAATTCAGGAGATATTAAAAACATATCGTAACAATCCGCCAACAAGCATTGCAAATAGTAAGGTTACTATTATTGAAGACTACAAAGCTAGTATTTCAAAAGATATGTTGAAAAACACAACTACTAGTATTGAAATTCCAAAATCGAATGTACTTATTTTTTACACCGAAGACGGAAGTAAAATTGCGGTTAGACCCAGTGGCACAGAACCTAAAATAAAGTTTTACATTAGTGTAAACGGAAAAGCAGAATTTGGTCTTCAGGAAAAAATGGATGCTATTATAAAAGACTTGAATATTTATTAATGACCTATTTTAAAAAAATTATTCGTTACGCCCTTCCCTACAAAAAGTATGGAATCCTTAATATTATCTGTAATATTTTTTATGCGCTGTTTGGAACTTTGGCGATGTTATCGTTATTCCCAATGCTTCGGGTACTATTAAATAAAACGGAACAGCTTAATGTAAAACCAGAGTTTACGGGTTTTAGAAATATAGGTCATTATGTAGAAAATTATCTTAATTATTTTGTCACTCAAAAAGCGAATGCCGGTGTTCATGACGCTCTGCTTTTTATGATCATTTTAGTGATTGGCACATTTTTAATTAAAAACATATTTGGGTACTTATCGATGTATTTTATCTCGTTTTTAAGAAACGGAGTGATAAAAGATATTAGAAACGATTTATACAAAAAAACCGTAACATTGCCCATCTCTTTCTTTTCAGAAAAACAAAAGGGTGATACCATGGCGCGCATTACCAACGATGTTAATGAAATTCAAAGTTCGTTTCTCTCCATTTTGGAGATGTTTATAAAAGAACCGCTTACCATTATTTTCGCATTAACAACCATGATAATTATAAGCCCTCAATTAACCATTTTTGTATTTATCTTTATTCCTATTTCGGGCTACCTCATTACCCGAGTTGGTAAGAGTTTAAAAAGTAAATCGGATAGGGTTCAAAAAGAGCAAGGTTTTTTCCTGTCAATTTTGGAAGAAACTTTGGGCGGACTTAAAATTATTAAAGGATTTAATGCCGAACCCATTTTTGATGGAAAGTTTCAAAACTCTACCAAAAGATTATTCAAATTTTCGAATTCCTTGCTCCATAGGCAAAATTTAGCGGTACCGGTAAGTGAAGTATTAGGCATCACTGTTATCGCTATTATTTTATGGTACGGTGGGCGCATGGTTTTAATAGAAGGGACTTTGGATACCGAAATATTTTTGGTATATATGCTTTTGTCGTATCAAATTTTAGACCCCGCAAAATCGATAAGTAAGGCAAGTTATAGCATAAAAAAAGGAAACGCTGCCGCCGAGCGGGTTTTAGAGATTTTAGAAACCGAATCTACTATAAAAGACAACGCTAACGCTCTTGAGAAAAAAGAGTTTACCAGTGAAGTATCTTTTGAAAATATTTCATTTAAATATCAAGATGATTGGGTGCTACAGGATTTTTCGTTGAAAGTTCCCAAAGGGCATTCCGTAGCACTCGTGGGTCAAAGTGGAAGTGGAAAAAGTACTGTAGCCAATTTGCTAACACGATTTTATGATGTTAATAAAGGATCAATACGTATTGACGGGAATAACGTAAAGGATTTAAAACTAGCCTCCTTACGAGGATTAATGGGGTTGGTAACCCAAGATTCTATTTTATTTAATGACAGTGTGAAAGGTAATTTGTTAGTAGCAAATCCACTAGCTACCGATGACGAAATTATAGCTGCATTAAAAATTGCCAATGCCTGGGAATTTGTTGAAAAATTACCCAACGGAATCAATACTAATATTGGAGATAGCGGGAACAAATTAAGTGGCGGACAAAAACAACGTTTAAGTATTGCGAGAGCCGTGCTTAAAAACCCGCCTATTATGATTCTTGACGAAGCAACTTCGGCACTGGATACAGAAAGTGAGCGTCTGGTTCAAGATGCCCTAGAAAACATGATGAAGAATAGAACTTCGGTTGTCATTGCACATCGCCTTTCAACCATACAAAATGCAGATACTATTGTAGTTCTTTCAAAAGGCAAAATTATTGAGCAAGGGAAGCACAGTGAATTGCTAAAGAAAAAAGGAGCTTACTACAGTTTGGTTGAAATGCAATCGTTAATATAAAAAAAGAAGCAGTTGGGGCACTGCTTCTTTTTGAGTTTGCTCACCGCATTTGGGGCTTGTGATGAACAGATTTTTACATAAATAGACTCCAAATATACACGGAAAATTTATTTTTCCAAATTTACACTTGCTTTT
>JAWKMR010000002.1:0-1001 GCA_041392125.1 Flavobacteriaceae bacterium
AAGTTTTGATAAGGAGAGTTTTAATCGCTGGAATAAATCGTGATCAATGACCAAATAATTCCCCGCCTGCAAACTTTTCCAATACCATGAAGCCAGTTCGACTTCGTTGTATTCCGCGACCGTTCCGTCGCTCTTCTTCTCACCTTCCTGATAGATAGAATTAAAAATATGAAATCCCCAGACTCGCTCTCGCTTCCCCTCAGTTCGAACCACTTCAAAGGAAAGAGCATTTAATTTCGCTAAGCACCGTCGTAATTCTTTATATGATTGTCCTGATGGACTTTTTGAAGCCGTCGCGAGTATTTGGTGCCCTTTGAAGCATATTGGATTATTCAAGATCCCCTGACGTTGAATTTGCTCAGTCGCCAATTGTTCAATGGCCCGGAAAAAGTCTAAATCTGTGGTATTCGGGAATTCATAGTTGCCGCCAGACAGGACCTTGATGGTCACTTTTATTGGCTTGCCTTTAACGACTGTCGTAAACCCGACTGTTTTTTCTCTTGGGCTCTGTCCCTTCCCCGTCTTTTTTTTAGGTTCCCATAATGGAATGGAGGCCAACTGTTTTTCAGCTAAAAGATATCGAGGTTCGGTTAGAACTTCTAAGTCAGAGTAATCAGGAGAAGATTTTTTCATTCACGTGTCCTATACGTTTATTATTAACGTAAAACATTATTACGTACAAAAAAGAGTCGTTCATGATCTTCACCATTTTTCTCTAACTTTTTCAACACCTTTTTCTTTTCCCTCGTATCCTTCAACTATCTAGATTTCCTTCAAGTATCGCAATTCTTCCCTCAAGCATCGCGACTATCTTCCTTCAACTATCGAAGATCTTCCTTCAAGTGTCGTTAGGCTTCCTTCAACTATCGTTTCACTTGTGGATAACTAACTCTTTCCCTTTAAAAAATTAAAACTTTTGTGACTTTCTGGGTATTTCCCAATGTTTTCTGAGAATCGCGCAAACTTTCAATAAAAGATTAAAACTTTTTTTAAAAGAAAAT
>JAWKMR010000003.1:0-592177 GCA_041392125.1 Flavobacteriaceae bacterium
TTGCATCTTCAAAATGAGATAATGAGACCATTTTTCCGTCTATATTTTTTAAACTGAAATCTGTTACTTCATCTCCTATTTTATAGCCTCCTGAATTTTCAGTAATTTCATTAAAACTGCTAAAGATTATAAAACCTACTAGCAATATGCCAAATATGTAAAATATTTTTTTCATTATTTTAGAATTTTATTTAGTTCGGTTTCAAGTTCTTCATAAGTGAAGGATTTTTCAAAAAATACTTTCTTCCCATCCTTTACTAATACCGTAGCGGGTATTGCTCCACTCCAATCTTCACTTATTTTAGGTATCCAACTATTTGCATCTGGGTCATCTAAAAGAATAACATCACTCATTAACTGATGCTTTTCAATAAAAGGAATAACCCCTGTTTCCACTTTATCCGGAAAATCAAGACTTACCAATACCACTTGTACTCCTTTGTCTTTGTAGTTTTCATTTAGTTTTTCAAAAGCCGGAAGCTCTTTAACGCAAGGCTTGCACCAAGTGGCCCAAAAATTTATTACATAAATCCCGTTTGTCTTTTCGAGAAAGGACTCTTCAAACCCATCAAAATTATAAATAGGTATAGATGAATCTTTTTTTAAAGAAGCGTCTTCTGTTTTTGCATTTGCTACAGAGTCAGTGCTTTCTTCTTTACAGGAAGAAATTGATGTAATTAATAAAAGAAAAATTAAAATGTTTTTCATCGCTTAAATCTAAGGAAAGTATTCAGCTTTATTGCATTGTTTAACTTTTGATTAGGATTTTTAAGATTTCACAATTGTTAATTCTTTGCTAATATAATTTTTGAAATAAATTTTTTTATACATTTGTATATACAAATATTGTTTATACAATTATGAATATTGAAAGTGCCATTAAAAATACCAGTCCTTTATCTTTAAGCACCCGAAGTGTTATAAATATGATGTACACAGCAAGACAAATTGAAGAAAAGGCCTCGTTAGTTTTTAAAACACACGGACTTACACCGCAACAATACAATGTTTTACGAATTTTAAGAGGGCAAAAAGGAAACCCGGCCAACTTATCTACTGTACAAGACAGAATGATTGATAAAAGCAGTAACACCACCCGTTTGATTGACAAACTTATTCAGAAAGAATATGTAAAAAGACAAATTTGTAAAAAAAACAGAAGAAAAATTGAAGTTTTTATTACCCAAAGTGGATTGGAATTATTAAAAAATATAGACCCAATTATTGAGCAAACCAATAACGATATTATGGAGAAACTCTCCAACGATGAAAAAGAAAAATTAAATACCCTTTTAGACAAATTAAGAGATTAACATTAAATTAAAAACCATTAGTATTATGAAAAAGACAACAAAAACCATTTTAATTTTAGCCATTGCAATAACTGCTTCTGCTTTTACAAATCCCGTAAAAGAAAAAATTGATGTAAAAGAAAGCACCATTAATTGGCTTGGAAAAAAAGTTACCGGAAAACACAACGGCACCATAAATCTACAAGAAGGTTACCTTGAAATGGATGGTGAGAATATTGTGGGAGGGCAATTTGTAATTGATATGACTTCCATTACTGTATTAGATCTCCAAGGAGGTATGAAAGGAAAATTGGAAGGACACTTAAAGTCTGATGATTTTTTTGGTGTTGAAACTCATCCAACTGCTACATTAGTTATTACAGAAGCCACCAAAAGTGGAAGTACTTACAAAGTAAACGGCAATATTACAATTAAAGGTATCACTCAGCCTATTAGTTTCGATCTTACTAAAGAGGGAAATACGGCAACATCAACCGTTATTATAGACAGATCGAAATTTAATGTGCGTTACGGCTCCGGAAGTTTCTTCGATAATTTAGGAGACAAGACTATTTATGATGACTTCCAACTAGACGTTACTTTAAAATTTTAAATAAAATTTATGGTTAGTTTCAAATTCATTTTTATATTTGAATCAATGAAACTAGAAATTCAACATACTTGGTGGTGGAATAAGTTACGTAATCAGTCGTGAGCTAGACCACTTTGTATGTATCCTATATAAAAGCCTGTCGATCACGACAGGCTTTTTTTATTGCCGTGAAAACAGGAATTTAATGGTAAAATTATGATATACAAACTAAAGACATCTTCAAAAAAAATGCTGGCAGATACCATTACTCCAGTATCTATCTATTTGCGTTTGCGAGATAAATTTCCAAACAGTCTATTGCTGGAAAGTAGTGACTACCGCGCCAACGACAATACATTTAGTTATATCTGTTTCAACCCTATTGCAAGCCTAAAAATTGAAAAGGAAACCATAATGCAACAATTTCCGGATGGAAAAAAAACATTGTTATCTATTACCAAAGAAATACATGTTCCAGATATCATTCAACAATTTGCGGCTTCCTTCAAAACGGAAGAAAATTCAAAATTTAAGTTTATAAATAACGGATTGTTTGGTTATATGAGTTATGATATGGTGCGCTATTTTGAAGCTATTCCTATTGAAAAAAAACCGGGAAATCTTGAAATACCCGATGCTTTTTATGTGGTGTATCAAAATATTATAGCCATTAACCATTTCAACAACGAAGCTTATATATTTTCACATTGTTACGAGACTGAAAGCAATATTTCACACATTGAGCAACTGTTAAAATCTAAAAATTTTGCCGAGTACCCTTTTAAAAGAGACGGGGAAGTTTCTTCAAATCTTAATAATGACGAATTTAAAAATCTTGTGAAAAAATGTAAAGAGCACTGTGCACGAGGCGATGTTTTTCAAATAGTGCCCAGCAAACGATTTTCACAATCTTTTACAGGCGATGAATTTAACGTGTACCGTGCACTACGTAATGTAAATCCTTCTCCTTATTTATTTTATTTCGACTACGGAAATTTTAAAATCTTCGGAAGTTCGCCCGAAGCACAACTCATTGTGAAAGAAGGAAAAGCAGAAATTCACCCCATTGCCGGTACTTTTAAACGTACCGGAAATGATGAAAAAGATGCGTTGTTAGCCAAACAACTTTCCGAAGATAAAAAAGAAAACAGCGAACACGTCATGCTAGTAGATTTGGCAAGAAACGATTTAAGTCGCCACGGGACTCATGTGCAAGTAGAAAACTATAAAGAGGTTCAGTTTTTTTCGCACGTGATTCATTTGGTAAGTAAGGTAACGGCAAAGCTTCACAACCAAGAAAACACACTACAAATTGTTGCAGATACTTTTCCCGCCGGAACGTTAAGCGGTGCACCAAAATACAAAGCCATGCAATTACTTGAAAAATATGAAAATGTGAATCGTGATTTTTACGGTGGTGCTATTGGTTTTATGGATATGGAAGGTAATTTTAATCACGCCATAATCATTCGTTCGTTTGTGAGTAAAAATCATACGTTACATTTTCAAGCAGGTGCCGGAGTAGTTTCAGAAAGCAATGAAGAAAACGAATTACAAGAAGTTTATAACAAATTAGGAGCCTTAACCAAAGCCTTGGAACTGGCAGAAAATATGTATCTATGAAAATAGTAGTGATTGATAATTACGACAGTTTTGTGTACAACCTTGTGCATTATTTAGAAGCTTTTCATTGTGAAGTTACAGTTTTTAGAAACGACCAATTTTCTTTGGAAGCGCTAAGCCAATACGATAAAATTTTACTTTCCCCAGGGCCCGGAATTCCCGATGAAGCTGGTTTGCTAAAAGATGTCATCAAAACCTATGCTGGTAAAAAGCCCATTTTTGGAGTATGCTTGGGGCAACAAGCTATTGGCGAAGTCTTTGGTGGAAAATTAACAAATCTAGACAAAGTGTTTCACGGGGTTGCAACAATGGCAACAATTGTTAAAAAGGACGAACCTCTTTTCAATGATTTGGAAGCAGAAATTGAAATAGGTAGATACCACTCATGGGTCGTTTCAAA
The DNA here is from genome assembly GCA_041392125.1 of Flavobacteriaceae bacterium. Lineage (GTDB taxonomy): Bacteria > Bacteroidota > Bacteroidia > Flavobacteriales > Flavobacteriaceae > Halomarinibacterium. The sequence goes on from JAWKMR010000003.1 coordinate 3,908, forward strand.
AGAAAATTTTCCTGAGGTTTTAGAGATTACTTCGGTAGATGAAACTGGGCAAATTATGTCATTGCGTCATAGGGAATTTGACATTTGTGGCGTTCAGTTTCACCCCGAAAGTGTATTAACACCCAAAGGAAAACAAATCATTAAAAACTGGATTGAAAGCTAAGTCTTTCCCTTCCTTTTTAAGGAGAGATGCCGAAGGCGGGGTGGTAAAATTATTTTTTGAATTATGAAATGCCCATTAACAAATGGTACAAACCCGTCGAAGATGAATAAAAAGGGCATTCCATCTTCCACCTTATCAAATATTTTTTACAGATGAAAAAAATACTCAATAGACTCATTAATCACGAACAACTTTCAAAAGAAGAAGCCAAGGAAGTTTTGGTAAACATCTCTCATGGAGCTTATAATTCAAGTCAGATAGCAGCATTTATGACGGTTTATATGATGCGAAGTATTTCTTTGGAAGAACTGGAGGGTTTTCGCGATGCACTTTTAGAGCTCTGCATTAAAGTACCTATTGAGGAATACAATACCATTGATTTATGTGGTACCGGTGGTGATGCAAAAAACACCTTCAATATTTCTACTTTGGCTTCTTTTATTACCGCCGGAGCAGGTGTTTTGGTGTCTAAACACGGTAACTATGGGGTTTCGTCTATTAGTGGAAGCAGTAACGTCATGGAGGCGTTGGGGATAAAATTCAGTAACAATATTAACTTTTTAAAACGTTCATTGGATGAAGCCGGAATTTGCATTCTTCATGCGCCACTTTTTCACCCTGCTATGAAAAATGTGGGGCCTATTCGTAAAGAATTGGGTATAAAAACATTCTTTAATATGCTGGGGCCTATGGTTAATCCGGCATTCCCTAAAAACCAATTGGTTGGCGTTTTTAGCTTAGAATTGGCAAGAATGTATGGGTATTTATACCAAAAGGGAACTAAAAATTTTACAGTCCTTCATGCCATGGATGGTTACGACGAAATATCGTTAACAAGTCCTGTAAAAGCAATTTCTCGAAATACAGAAAGAATACTTACTGCAAAGGATTTTAACCTTGCTGAAATTTCAAAAGAAGCTATTTATGGGGGTAATACTGTGGAAGATTCTGCCTTTATATTTCAAAATATACTGAAAGGAAAAGGTACCGAAGCACAAAACAATGTCGTTTGTGCCAATGCTGCTATGGCTATTGCTACTCTTCAAGGTATTAGCCTTCAAAAAGCTTTTGAAAAAGCCAAAGATTCATTACTAACCGGAAAAGCATTAAAAAGTTTACAAACCTTGCAAAAACTGAGTACCTCTTAAAGCTTTCCATTTGAAGGAAGGTTTTGGAGGGGATGTATTATGACAATACTAGAAAAAATAAATACTTACAAAAAAATGGAAGTTGCTTCAAAAAAAGAGGCATTTCCCATTTCATTATTGGAGCAATCCTCCTTTTTCAAAAATCCGACCATTTCAATGGTTAACTCCATAAAAAAGAATCGCGTCGGAATTATTGCTGAACACAAACGTAAATCGCCCAGTAAGTCTGTTATTAATGACAAAATTTTACTCCCCGAAGTAGTAAAAGGGTATGAAAATGCTGGTGCTAGCGCTATATCTGTTTTAACGGATACCGCTTTTTTTGGAGGTTCATTAGACGATTTATTATTGGCTAGAAAAAACGTTTCGCTTCCTATCCTTCGGAAGGAATTTATCGTGGATTCCTACCAAATAGTTGAAGCCAAAGCGTATGGAGCTGACGCCATTTTACTGATTGCGGCAAGTCTTTCACAAAAAGAGATTTCAACATTATCAAAACTTGCCAAAGAGCTACAGCTTGAGGTTTTGGTAGAAATTCATTCTGAAGAGGAACTGGAAAAAGCGCTGCATCTTTCCGTAGATATGATTGGTGTGAATAACCGAAATTTAAAAACTTTTGAGGTTTCCATTGAAAACTCTATCCGTCTTTCCGAAAAAATACCCTCCCAATTTTTAAAGATTTCTGAAAGTGGAATCAATTCTTCAGAAAATATAAAACAACTTTTAAACCATGGTTTTGAGGCTTTTTTAATTGGGGAACATTTTATGAAAACCGACCATCCGGGGGAAGCATTACATACCTTTTTATGCGAATTATCATGAAAGTAAAAGTATGCGGAATGAAGTATAAAGTTAAGGAAGTTGCAGCTTTACAGCCCGACTATTTGGGCTTTATCTTTTATGAAAAAAGTCTGCGAAATTTTGAAGGTAAAATTCCGGAAATACCTTCAAGCATACAAAAAGTAGGAGTATTTGTGAATGAAGAAATTGAAAAGGTGATAGAAATTACCCAAAAACAGTCGGTAGCTGTTGTTCAATTACATGGGGAAGAATCCCCCAATTATTGTAAACGTCTTGCCGAGTACAATCGAAATTTAAAAATATGGAAGGTATTTTCCGTAGGGGAAGCCTTCAATTTTAATGAACTCATTCGTTATGAAAAGGTTGTTTCAAAATTCTTATTCGACACTAAAGGAAAAAACAAAGGAGGGAATGGAGTTCCTTTTAACTGGGGAATTTTAAAGAAATATCCTTCCCAAAAGCAATTTATTTTAAGTGGCGGAATAGGTTTAGAAGAAGTTGACGCAATAAAAAAACTAACTACAGAAAAAAAATTGCCCGTACATGCAATTGACATAAACAGCAAATTTGAAGACCAGCCCGGCCTAAAAAATATAACCAAATTAAAACAATTTTTCAATGAGTTATAATGTAGACGAAAAAGGATATTATGGAGAATTTGGAGGTGCCTACATCCCCGAAATGTTATATCCCAATGTGGAGGAATTACGCCAAAACTATCTCCAAATTGCTTCCGAAGAAAGCTTTCAAAAAGAGTTTCAGCAATTATTAAAAGACTATGTAGGGCGCCCCACCCCACTGTATTTTGCCAAACGCCTTTCTGAAAAATACCAAACTAAAATATACCTTAAACGAGAAGATTTGTGCCATACAGGAGCGCATAAGATTAATAATACTATTGGGCAGATTCTGCTGGCAAAACGCTTAGGAAAAAGCCGAATCATCGCAGAAACCGGGGCAGGTCAACATGGGGTCGCCACTGCAACCGTTTGTGCTCTCATGGGATTGCAATGTATTGTATATATGGGCGAAATTGATATTAAAAGACAAGCACCCAATGTGGCACGAATGAAAATGCTGGGTGCTACCGTAATTCCTGCTACCAGTGGCAGCAAAACTTTAAAAGATGCAACGAACGAAGCTATTCGGGATTGGATTAATAATCCACTAGACACTCATTATATTATAGGAAGCGTAGTTGGCCCACATCCATACCCCGATATGGTAGCGCGTTTTCAAAGTGTTATTTCGCAAGAAGTACAACAACAACTCAACGAAAAAGAAGGAAGAGAAACTCCGGATTTTGTCGTTGCCTGTGTCGGTGGAGGCAGTAATGCTGCGGGTTTATTTTATCATTATTTAGACAATCCTAATGTTACCCTTATTGCTGTAGAAGCTGCCGGCAAAGGAATTGACTCTGGTGAGAGTGCCGCCACTTCGGTTTTGGGAAAAATGGGGATCATTCATGGTAGCAAAACCTTGTTGATGCAAACACCCGATGGGCAAATTACAGAACCTTATTCCATTTCTGCTGGATTGGACTATCCCGGAGTTGGCCCATTGCACGCACATTTGTTTACCAGCAGTCGTGGTGAATTTATTTCTATAACCGATGATGAAGCCATGAAAGCGGGTATCGAACTATGCCAGATGGAAGGAATTATTCCTGCTATAGAGAGTAGCCATGCCTTGGCTATTTTCAAAGATCGAAAATTCAGAAAAGAAGATATTATCGTTCTAAACCTTAGTGGCCGTGGCGATAAAGATTTAAACACTTACATCAATTATTTTAACCTATAAATGTATGGCGTTACCCCGATTACTCGGGGTCGGGCTTTCGCTGCTGCACGACAGCTGGCTCAATCCCTAACGCAAACTAAAAAAAGATGAACAGACTACTTGCAACCTTACAACAAGATAAAAAATTATTATCTATTTATTTTACGGCAGGCTTTCCACAACTTGAAGATACGGTTCCAATCATTCAAGAATTACAAAAAAGTGGTGTTGACTTTATAGAGATTGGCTTACCCTTCAGCGATCCTTTAGCAGATGGTCCTGTTATTCAGCAAAGTTCTACCCAAGCCCTTGAAAATGGAATGACCACCACCCATCTCTTTGAACAATTAAAAAGCATTCGTAAAACAGTGCATATTCCGTTACTAATCATGGGATACTTTAATCCTATCCTTCAATATGGTGTAGAACGTTTTTGTGCTACCTGCAAAGAAATTGGCATCGACGGGTTAATAATACCCGATCTTCCCTTGGAGGAATATAAAAACTTATACCAACCTTTTTTTGAAAAAAATAACCTTAGTAATATCTTTTTAATAACCCCGCAAACCTCATTAGATAGAATCAAAGAAATAGATAAAATTTCCAATAGTTTTATCTACATGGTAAGTAGTGCAAGTACTACCGGAAATACTAAAAATTTCAGTGTTCAACAAACTTTGTATTTTGAGAGAATAAAAAAATTAAGTTTAAAAAATCCGCAAATTGTCGGATTCGGAATTAATAATAAAGAAACATTCCTGAGAGCTACTGAAAAAACAAAAGGAGCCATTATAGGAAGTAGCTTCATCAATATGCTTGCTAAAGAATCAAAAGAAGGAATTAAAGCTTTTATTGAAAGCATTCGATAGCGTCAAAAATGAATACATAATAATTTTATAACTTTAAAGATAATTTTAAAACTATTATGAATGGGAAAAGGTGACAAAAAAACAAGAAGGGGTAAAATTATAAGAGGCACTTTTGGCAATTTAAGACTCCGTAAAAAAAGAAAGCATGGAAATGTAAAAGCTCCAAAAAAGGAATAAATTTTTAAACCATAAAAATAAAACCCCCTCCGTTTGGAGGGGGTTTTTGTTTATAAAGATGATTTTAAATTATCTTCTAATCAAACGTTTTACGGTTTGCGCACTTTCACTTTGGATTTGTACCATATACACACCCGAAGCAAGGCTAGACACGTTGAAGGTTCTCTCGGTGGTCATACCACGAAGGTCAACCTGTTGCACCAGTCTTCCGTTAGCATCGTAAATCGCCGCTTTTTCCAACTGAATGTTAGAAGTATTAGCAATAGTTACCTGTCCATCGGTTGGGTTAGGATACATCGCAATAGCGTTGTCCAGAGCCACATCGTCGGTACCAAGGATACTTTCTACGGTAAGCTCGAAGGTACAACAACCCTCATTTCCGTACTCATCGGTAGCACAGATAGAGATGGTATACACTCCATCGGGTAATAAAGTACCCGGAGCCGGACTTTGGCTAAAGATAGTCACCGGATCGGTACAGTTGTCCACTGCGGTGATACCTCCTTGAGCCCAGTAATCTGGTAGCTCATAGAACAAGTTAAGTGGTCCCGGGTCTACGGTTTGGTCTGCAGGACATCCTTCAATGGTTGGACCAAGTAGGTCTACTACCGTTAGGGTAGCCGTACAAGAAGCTAAGTTTCCACTGGCATCGCTGGCAAATACCGTAACAGTGATTGCAGTTCCTATATCGTCACAAGTAACATCGGTTACATCTACCGCCGTGATGGTAATACCACAGGCATCGAAGGAATTGGCCAAGTCAATAAACAAGTCTGGAGTTACTTCAGCCATACCATTTTCATCCAGTTCTACCGTAGCATCCATACAAACTAAGATAGGATCGGTATTGTCGATAACATTTACCGTTGCTGTACAAGTAGATTGGTTTCCACTAGAATCAGTCACAGTTACATCCACTTGATTTTCTCCTAACTGAGAGCAATCAAACTCCATCGTTGAGCTTTCTAATGGGATAAAGTTGATACAATAAGTATCTAAGGTTCCCTGGTCACCCCCAAAGTTATCGGTTACTCTAAGTACCCATCCACCATTGATTTCCTCACCAGCAAATGTAGCGGCAAAAGTACCTCCCTCTGGTTCAAAGGTTCCTGTAAATGGAGCACTAGCTGCTGTAATGTCTGCACCACCATCTTGGAAGATCGTTCCGGTATAGTTGTCACCGCCACCACCGTTCTGATCGGATAGCATCAACACTGTACCTGTAGGAGAAATTAACTCAATGTCTAAGTCTCCATCAAAAGTGTGTGTAATATCTAATGTAACAGTATCTATCGCATAATCGGTTCCTAAGATTCCAGATTCTGCTACTGTAGCTGTAGACTCTGTTGGAGGTAAGTTCTCATCGATAGCTGCAGGCAATCCATCGCCACACTCATTGATTGGAGAACCAGCTGCTCCAAAGGAAACAGTATAACCACAAGCTTCATCAACACTTAAAATTAAGTCTGAAGCATTTACAGTCACTGTTCCAGTGGTGCCATCTAATATAGCATCATAAGGTGTAGAAGGAACATTATAATTTAATACAAAATTATCTACTCCGGCACCCCAGGCCCAATCATTTTCATCATCATATGTAAAACGCACTTGGAAAGCTGCATTCATAAATGGAGTCATATCAATTACTCCAGAGTTTGTAGGTGCAGTATCTACATCAACAAATAAAATTTGTTGCCACGCAGCTCCGTCCCATACTTCGGCAGTAAAAGTTCCAGAGTCTACAAAAACTTGTAATGAATAATCGAAAGATAAATCAGCTGAAGCTGATGTTGATAAATCAACCACAGGAGACAATAACTGAACTGTATTATCTAATTCTCCAGAACCAATAGCGTCATCATCAAAAATAGCAGCATTTGAGCTGAAAGCTGGACCACCTGGCATTACACCACTTCCAAAAGTCCAATCAAAGTTACCACTTACAATTACTGTACTCCATCCTGCTGGTAATGAAGCTCCTTCAAAGTCTTCCGTTACAGAAGCCGCACCGGGAGCACCAATACATTGTATTACAGGAGCAATATTATCTTCTACGGTAACTTCCGTCTCACAACTTGAAGTGTTTCCGTTAACGTCTGTTACAATTACTGTAAAGGTATTGACTCCTACATTGGCACAGGTTAAATCAATACTTGGTACCGTAGCCGGTGCCAACGATGTAAAGGTGATACAGTAGTTGTTCAACACACCGCTGTCACCACCAAATTGATCCGTAATATTTAACGTCCAGTTACCATTCACAGGCTCGCCTGCAAAGAATGGATTCATGGGGCCACCTTCGGGTTGGAAGGTTCCTGTAAACGGAGCAGATCCCGTAGTAATACTTGGGAAGCCATCCATAAATATCGTGTTGGTATAGTTATCACCACCACCACCATTTCCACTGGAAAGGTCTAATACCAATCCATTGGGGGAGGTTAGAGATATTAATAAGTCACCGTCAAAAGTGTGGTTTAAGTCTAAATCTACTCGCTCTATAGCATAGTCAACACCTACGGTTCCTACCGTAGTAACTACTGCAGGAGACGGATCCATATTTCCTGATGTCCCCGTAGCTGGGATTGGTAATCCCGAAGGACCGCACTCTGTGAAATCTGAATTCAATGGGTCTGCAAATTCCATAGTAGCAACACCACAGTTGTCCGTAGCACTGGCAATTACCTCACCAGGGGTCAAGTTATAATCCCCGTTGGCATCCAATTCCACAGTAATATCTTGGCAGGCAATAACCGGAGATTCATCATCCGTTATAGTTATATCAAAATCACAAGTGGTAGTATTACCGTCACTATCGGTTACAGACAAAGTTACAGTAGTGGTTCCTACAGGGAAGAAGCTACCACTAGCAGGAGTAGCAACAATACTTCCTGATATATTTCCATCTTCAGGATCTACCGCTACACCGGCAAAGTTTACAATTGCACCACATTGCCCAGCAGCATTGCTAGCATTAATATTTGCAGGACATGAAATCACGGGAGGATTACCAATTACTAAAATTGGAGCGAAATTAATACAGAAATTAGTTAAAGTTCCATCGTCAAAGGCAGGAACATTATCTGAAACCAAAAGTGTCCATGTACCATTAATATCCTCGCCATCGTAAGCGGCTTGAAAAGTACCACCTTCTGGTTCAAATGTTCCTGTAAAGGGTGGCGATCCTGAGGTAATTACAGGAGCTCCATCCTGAAAAATAGTTCCAGTATAATTATCTCCACTGCCTCCATTTCCTACGGACAAGTCCAAGATAGTACCCGCTGGTGATTGAAGTCGAATTTCAACATCTCCATCCCAAGTATGGGTAATATTCAAGTCTACACTTTCTAATGTATAGTTGGTTCCTAGAATACCAGAATCAGAAACCGGGATATCTGCTGTAATACTAGCTGGCGGACCAAATTCACCACCGAAGTCCTGTGGAACATCTAAGGTACACTCGTTAATTGGTGATGGGCCACTGGTAGTAAAGGTAATTGACCAAGCAGGTACATTTCCTGTATCTCCAGTTGCACTATCAGAAGCAAATAATTGCCAGTTACCATTAGGGTCTGAGCCATTAGTTACAAGTGTGGCAATAAATGCAGAAAACAAGTTTTGTGTTCCATCGTCTTGTGCCGGAAAATAAGTACATCTGCCGTCAGTTTGACAAATAAATTGAGTACCTGAAATTGTATTACCCATAGTTTCAGCATTATCTGCATAGGCATCACTAAAATCTAATGGAGCAGCACTTGTAAAGTCACTACTATCACCACAACAAGCTGCTACAACACCAGGACGCTCAAAAAGGGTCATGGTCTCACCAGTAGGAGCAATTATACGTACCGTAACGTCGCCCGCCCAAGTGTGGTTAATACTAAGGTTAACTGAAATGTCCGACAAGCTTGAAGCTGAAGGCAACCCCGAAACTGTAGCCGTAGCTGTAGTCCCAGCTGGGTTATTATCTGGAATAGCGCCTATAGCACTCCCAGCAAAGGTTTGCGCATTTATTTGCCACGAACACGTGAGCGCAACAAATGCCATAAGAATAAATGTAATTTTTTTCATAAATGTAATTTTGATTAATCAGTCTTTGTTAACAGGGTGTTAAAGTACAAAAAAATAATCATTCAGGAAAAAAAAGTTACCCTTCTGAAAAATTTAAATCCATAAAAAGAGTAATAACTAAAGCCTAACTTTAAGAATGTCAAAGTTTCATATATTTGGTATTCTAAAATCCAATTACAATGAAAACTCGTTTTTTTATAAAAAATATAATCCTCATTACAAGTTTTTTTACGCTTTCTTGTAATCAAAAAAGTGATTCAAACTTTGATAAAAAAGGAGGCTATACAGATAATGCTGAAACGTTGTTTTCCAAAATTCCTTCCACTACTTCAAAAATTACCTTTAAAAATACAGTTAAAGAAGAAATAGATTTTAATTTTCTGAATTATGCTTATGTCTATGCCGGAGGAGGAATTGCCATAGGAGATATTGATAACGATGGCTTGCAAGATATCTATCTAACAGCAAACTTTGGCCCCAATAAGTTGTATAAAAATAAAGGTAATTTTGAATTTGAAGACATCACCATTAGTTCAAAAACTGAAGACTATAAAGGCTTTTCTACAGGAACATCCATGCTGGATATTAATAACGATGGCTGGTTAGATATTTACGTTTGCAAATCGGGTTCATTGAAAAATGATGAAGCAAGAAGAAATTTACTTTTTGTGAATCAAAAAAACGGAACTTTTATTGAAGAAGCCAAAAAATGGGGTCTTGATGATCCCGGTTATAGCACCCAAGTTTTTCAACTAGATTATGACAAAGACGGAGATTTGGATTTGTATGTGGTAAACTATCGATATGATTTTATTAATAACACTAAAATAAATGGTGTTTTACAAAGCCAAATTGAAGAAGTTACCAGCGACCAGTTATATAGAAACGATGGTACAATATTTACAAAAGTCACCAGCCAGGCAGGCATCTCTAACAAAGCCTGGGGGCTTTCTGGTGCCGTAGGTGATTTTAATAACGACGGTTGGGATGACATCTATATTTCTAATGATTTTTTGGAGCCAGATATTTTATATATAAACCAACAAAACGGAACCTTTAAAGATGAAATAAAGCAGCGCATGAACCATATTTCCTTCAATAGTATGGGAAGTGATTATGCCGATTTAAACAACGATTTGTTACCCGATTTAATTACGGTAGATATGCTTGCCGAAAACTACGCAAGAAGTAAAGAAAATATGGCTTCTATGAGTACTTCAAATTTTTTGGCTATGGTAGAAGTTGGTTATCATCACGCTTACATGGCAAATATGCTCTTTTATAATGCCGGAAACGGAAAATACCAAGAAACTTCGCAATTAAGCGGTGTTGTAAAAACCGATTGGAGTTGGGCTCCCTTGTTGGCAGATTTTGACAATGATGGTTTAAAAGATATTTTTATAACTAATGGAGTTGTAAAAGACTACACCAATCAAGATTTCAGAAGAGAGTTAAAAGCCAGAAATACCCGCGGAGAGGCATTAACATTGCAAGATGCTATCGATTTAATGCCGTCACAAAAATTAGACAACTATATCTACAAAAACAACGGAGATTTCACCTTTCAAAAAGTCATCCATGAATGGGGCTTGAATGACCCCAGTTTCTCTAATGGCGCAGCTTATGCAGATTTTGACAATGATGGAGACTTAGATTTAATCGTGAATAATGTGAATGATGAAATAGGTTTATACCGAAACAATGCAAACGAAAACTATGTACAGATTTCTCTTAAAGGAAGCCCTAAAAATCCTATGGGCATAGGTGCCGATGTATATATGAAAACCACCAAAGAAACTCAATTTCAAGAAATGTACTTGGCCAGAGGGTTTCAATCTTCCGTTTCGCCTATTTTACATTTTGGACTGGGAAAGCAAGCGCAACTTGAAGAGGTAATTGTTGCCTGGCCCGATGGTAAAATATCGAAAGTAATTTCACCCAAGAAAAATCAAGTACTTCAAATAGACTATAAAGATGCCGTTAATGATCCTCTCGCATTGGTTACTTATACTTCCAAAAAGCAATCTTTAAACACATCCGATCTTGGAATTGACTACCTACAACAAGAAAATAATTTTAATGACTTTTCACTTCAGCTGTTACTCCCTCAAAAACAATCTACTAAAGGAACCGGTATTGTAAAGGCAGATATTAACAACGACGGACTGGAAGATTTTTTTGTGGGTAATGCTGCAGGTGCTTCAGCCGCTTCCTACTTGCAAACACCAGAGGGAAGGTTCGTAAAAAACAACGTTGTACTCTGGAACAATGAAGCAAAATATGAAGATGCCAATGCCCTTTTTCTTGATGCAGATGGCGATGGAGACCAAGATCTCTACGTGGTAAGTGCGGGCTATGAACTTCCGGAAAACAGTCCCTTGTTACAGGATCGATTATATTTCAATGATGGCCATGGAAATTTTTCAAAAAATACCGTTGCGCTTCCTAGCATGCTAGCTTCCGGAAAAGCAATTGTGGCCGCCGATTACGATGGCGATGGTGATCTAGACCTTTTTGTGGGTGGAAATCTAATTCCGAAGAAATATCCACTCCCAGGGAAATCTTATTTACTAAAAAACGAAGGCGGAAAGTTTGTAGATGTAACTCCGGCAAATAATTCGGTCTCAGAAATTGGAATGGTCTCTGATGCTGTTTTTACAGATTACGACAAAGATGGTGACCTCGACCTGATGGTCGTGGGTGAATGGATGGCTCCAACCCTATTTAATAATAACCAAGGCATTTTTGCTATAGCCGAAACTATTTCGGGGCTCGAAAAAACGGAAGGCTGGTGGTTTAGTATTACGGCTGCCGATTTTGATGGTGACGGTGATGAAGATTATGTGTTAGGAAATATTGGCGACAATAATAAATTTCATCCCAAAAAGGAGAAACCAATTACTATTTACGCAAAAGATTTTGATGACAATGGAAGCTTTGATGTAGCACTCACCAAAATTAGTGACGGTAAATTGGTTCCGGTTCGCGGAAAAGAATGTAGTAGCGAACAAAATCCTTTTCTACTCGATAAAATTAAAACGTATAAACAGTTTGCCAGTCTTGAATTTAAAGACATTTATGGTGAAGATAAGTTAAAAGATGCTTTTAAATTAACTGCCTATATGTTCGAGTCTGCCTATGTTGAAAATTTAGGAGGTGGAAAATTTGCCATAAAAAAACTGCCGAATATCACACAAATGGGACCCACACTCGCAACTCTCGCAAAAGATATGAATGGGGATGGAAAACTTGATATAATTGGGATAGGTAATATTTATGATGCCGAAGTGGAAACCATTCGTTACGATAGTAATTACGGTTACGTGCTTTTAGGCGATGGAAAGGGCAATTTTGAATATGCCAAGACCTACGATCCTTTTGTAGATAAAGATGCCAAAGACATGACTTCTATTATCATTAACGGAAAACCTTATTTTATGGTAGTAAGCAATAACGCTCCGTTAGAAATCTTTACATTTAATCCTTAGTACAAAACCAAATTAATTTATGAAAGCCCTAAAATGAAATTCAATTTAGGGCCTTTTCATTTAAAATAACAGCTTAAAAAGCTTGGTTTTAAATATATTTGTGATTCAAATTTTATCCCTATGAAGAATTTTTTGCTTCTTTTTTTCAGTTTTTCACTATTACTTTCCTGTAAAAAATCGGATACCGAAAACACTTCAATAAATTCACAGGATTTGGTATTATTTAATAAAATTGAATCTTCCCAATCGGGTGTTACCTTTAATAATACACTTACTCAAACTGCACAGTTCAACTTTATGAACTATATGTATATCTACACCGGTGCAGGTGTAGCCAGTGGGGATATTGATAATGATGGCTTGCCCGATATTTATTTTGTTTCCAATATGGGCCCCAACAAACTTTATAAAAATAAGGGAAACCTAAAATTTGAGGATATTACTACTTCTTCAAAAACGGAAGATTACTCCGGATTTTCAACCGGAGTAAGTATGTGGGATGTGAATAACGATGGCTGGCTGGACATTTATGTTTGTAAAGCCGGTTCATTAGGTAATGATGAAGGCAGAAGAAACCTTCTGTTTATTAATAATAAAAATGGAACATTTACGGAATCTGCAAAAGCTTATGGTTTGGATCATGCGGGCTTTTCAACACAGGCATACCCTATAGATTTTGACAAAGACGGAGATTTGGATTTGTATCTGGTAAATCATAGATATGACTTTAAGAATAACGGAAAAATTAGTGGGGAAATTCAATCTCAAATAGAAGAATTCACCAGTGATCAACTATTTAGAAACGATGGTAATTCCTTTACTAAAATTACGCAGGAAGCAGGTTTACTTAATAAAGCTTGGGGACTAAGTGCTGTCGTTTCAGATTTTAACAACGATGGTTGGGACGACATTTATGTAGCCAACGATTTTATGGAGCCCGATTTCCTGTATATCAATCAACACAACGGCACTTTCAAAAACGAGATTAATTCGCGCATGAAGCATATCTCAAATTTCTCCATGGGGTCCGATTTTGCAGACCTAAACAACGATCTTCATAATGATTTGGTGACCCTAGATATGGTTTCTGAAAGTCACAAGAGAAGCAAAGAAAATATGGCCTCTATGAGTACGCCTAACTTTTTGAATATGGTGAAAATTGGGTATCATCATCAATATATGACCAATACGTTACAATGGGGAGATTCTGAAGGAAATTTTAGAGAATCGGCCCAATTAAGTGGTATTTCAAAAACCGACTGGAGTTGGGCACCTCTCTTAGCAGATTTTGATAATGACGGCAACAAAGATATTTTTATTTCTAATGGAATTGATCGAGATTACACCAACCAAGATGCCAGAACAAAGTTAAAGGGTGTTATGGAGCGAGGTGAATCTATGACTTTGGAAACTTTACTAAACACCTTCCCTTCTGAACCTATTGAAAACTATATCTTTAAAAATAATGGTGATCTTACCTTTACCAAAATGTCTGATGAATGGGGACTGAAAGAACCCACGTATTCCTATGGTGCTACCTATGCAGATTTGGACAACGATGGCGATTTGGATTTAATTGTGAACAACTTAAACTCTGAGAGTTCCATTTTTGAAAACCAAAGCACGAACAACTATGTAAAGCTGCATTTAAAAGGTCCCGAAAAAAACACTCTTGCCATAGGAAGTAAAGTTTATATTGAAACTGACAACGGGTTTCAAATGCAGCAGCTATATCTTAATAGAGGGTACGAGTCTTCGGTAGCCAACGAACTTAGTTTTGGACTTGGAAATGCCAGAGAGGTAAAACGGATTTCGGTAGTTTGGCCCGATGGAAAAATCTCTGAAATAGGAGTTACAAAAGCTAACCAAAAACTGAACATAGACTATTCCGGCAGTAAAACAGGAGCCTTAAGTATTGCTCCGTTACAGTTTAAAAAGAGACTTATTAATGCCTCAGACTTAGGAATTAATTACCGCCACGTTGAAAATGACTTTGACGATTTTGCACTTCAACTGCTAATCCCACAAAAGCAATCTTCTAAAGGAACTAAGGTCACTGTAGGTGATGTGAATGGAGATGGACTGGACGATTTTTTCGTTGGAAATGCTTCCGGAAGTGCTGCCGAGTTATACATTCAACAAACCGAAGGTACTTTTTTAGCAACGAATACCTCGCTCTGGGAAGCTGAAAAAAATTACGAAGATGCCAATGCTCTCTTTTTTGATGCCGATGGTGATAATGATTTGGATTTGTATGTGGTAAGTGCAGGTTACGAATTAAAAAGCGACAGCCCCCTGCTTCAGGATAGACTATACAAAAATGATGGAAAAGGGAATTTCAAGAAAGATGCAGCCGCACTCCCAAAAATGTTAGTTTCTGGCAAAGCCATCGCTGCTTCAGACATTGATGCCGATGGTGATTTAGACCTCTTTGTAGGAGGGAACGTAGTTCCCGGTAAATACCCATTAGCACCTCAGTCCTTTTTATTGAAAAATGAAGGAGGAAAATTTGTAGATAGTACTTCAGAAAATACAGATCTAAGTGCACCCGGAATGATTTCAGAAGCCCTTTTTACTGATTACGACGGAGATAATGACCAAGATTTATTATTGGTGGGAGAATGGATGACGCCTACACTGTTCCAAAATAATCAAGGAACATTTTCAAAAGATACTACCACAAAAGGCCTTGAAAATTTGGAAGGCTGGTGGTTTAGTGCTTCGCAAGCAGACATAGATGGAGATGGTGATGTAGATTATATTTTAGGAAATTTAGGAGGGAATAATAAATTCCATCCTTCCATAGAGAAACCCCTTTATATCGCTGCAAAAGATTTTGATAACAATGGTACTTTTGATGTAGCCTTGAGTAAAATAAGCAACGGAAAAGTAGTCCCTGTTCGTGGAAAAGAATGTAGTTCACAACAAAACCCATTTTTACTCGACAAGATTAAAACGTATAAAGAGTTTGCTAGTTTAGAGTTTAAAGATATTTACGGCGAAGACGAACTGAAAGACGCCTTTAAACTACAAGCACACGAGTTTGAAAGTGTCTTACTCCTCAACGAAGGAAATGGAAATTTTAAAGTAGTGCATCTACCCAATGAAGCCCAATTAGGCCCTACTATGGCAACTATTGTTAAAGATGTTAATGGCGACGGAAACAAAGATATTTTGGGTGTTGGTGGTTTATATGATGCAGAGGTTGAAACGGTACGTTACGATGGCAATTTTGGCTACGTATTATTGGGTGACGGAAAGGGAAGTTTTGCTTATGAAAAATCTTTCGAGCCCTATATTCCAACCGATGCAAAAGATATAAAACCCTTAGCCATAGCCAACAACTCATGCTATGTTGTGGTAAGCAATAATACTCCTTTAGAATTATTTAAATACCAATAGTTTTAAAAGAATTTTTGATATTGAAGCACCCTGAAATCGACGGTAGTCATTTCGGGGTTTTTCAGTTTTAAATCTTTGTATTCTTGTAAGCTACCCACTGCCCTATTCGCGGCACCCGAAGGTGCAATAAGTGAAACGGTTTCAATAAGTTTTTGAGTTGTTGGGTGAATAAACTGATGGATTCTAGGCACCATATTTGAAACAGCTTTATATTGAATTGAGTACGCTTTTATCAATCTTCTGAAAAAATACTCAGGACCATTCTTACTATTTCCTCCTGTAAAAAGCAAGGTGTCTATTTTCGGGAAATCTTTCAAAATTTGAATCAAATCCCGAAGTTCAATGTCTTGCATTCCTAAGTCACTGGCATCTATTTTTTCACGTCTTGCAGATTGTACAATATCACAAATACCAATGCCTCTGGCGGTTAAAAATGCTTTCCGTTGAAGAATCGCTTCCTCGGTAGTTTCAAAGGTAAGATCTAACTGAAAAATTTCATTTAATATAGGCCACAGTTGCCCATCTCTACTTCCATAGCAAAAATTGACATCGCCTTCTTTTAAATCGCCAGTTGTAAAACGCGGGGGTGGTAATGTTCCTACAATAATTTTGGTGGCATTTTTTGGAATAAACGGCGGATATGGATGGATGTGGTGGAACAAACTACCTAATAAAAACCAACTCCCCTTCAGTACTCATGGGCTCGCTATAATGATAGCCTTCGTAATCAAAACCTTTTAAATCGTCTATGGTTTTTGCTTTCGTGTCTAAAATATAGCGTGTCATATACCCTCGTGCGAGTTTGGCAAAGGTCATAATGGTTTTGTATTCGCCATTTTTAAAATCTTTAAAAACAGGTGTTATAATAGGAACATTTAATTTTTTCGTGTCAATCGCTTTAAAATATTCATTACTCGCAAGATTTACAAAAAGCTCATTATTTTGTAATTCTTCATTCAATTTTTGGGTGATTTTCTTTTTCCAGAAATCATACAGATTTTTACTCTTACCAATAGAAATTCGAGTTCCCATTTCCAATCGGTAGGGCTGTATTAAATCCAATGGTTTTAAAACCCCATATAATCCTGATAGAATCCGCACCGAATCTTGTAAAAAATCAATCTTATCCTTGGGAAGCGAATACACATCCAATCCTCGATACACATCACCGCTAAAAGCATACACTGCAGGTCTTGCATTGGCTGCAGTAAAAGGCAAACTCCAATCCTGATTGCGCTCGTAATTTAACTGACCTAAGGCATCAGAAATACTCATGAGTTTCGACAAACTTTTTGCCGACTTCTTTTTAAGTATTGTGTTTAATTTTTGAGAGTCTTCAAGGAAAGAAGCTTCGCTATGTTTTGAAGTAGGTAGTTTAGATTCAAAATCGAGTGATTTTGCCGGAGAAAGTACAATTTTCATTTTTCAATCTTTTCCGTAAAAATAATAAAATTCCCACTTCGAATGGAAATATGGGGATGCTTAGAAATGATATTGTACTATAACCACCCCTTACTCCCCTCCTAAATTAGGTGGGAAAAAATTATTCTATAACGTGCTGTGAATAATTTCGCCATTTTTCTAAGCAAGCCAGCATATCCTCCGGGATAGGAACTTCAAACCGAAGGATTTTTCCTGTGGTGGGATGCTCAAAACCTAAAGTACGGGCATGCAGTGCCTGACGCGGAAGTATCTTAAAACAATTCTCTACAAATTGTTTATATTTAGTGAAATGGGTTCCTTTTAAAATCTCATGGCCGCCATAACGCTCATCGTTAAAAAGGGTGTGCCCAATGTACTTTAAATGCACCCGAATTTGGTGTGTACGACCCGTTTCCAGTTTGCAAGAAACTAGTGTTACATAGCCCAAGCGTTCCAAAACTTTGTAATGCGTTACCGCCGGTTTTCCTTTTTCGTCGGCATCATCTCCTTCAAAAACGGTGTTTTGTAATCTGTTTTTAGGGTGGCGACCTATATGGCCTTCAATAGTACCCTCGTCTCCTTCCACATTTCCCCAAACAAGAGCCACATATTCTCTTTCGGTAGTTTTATTGAAAAACTGTTTCGCTAAATGTGTCATGGCTTCTTCGGTTTTCGCAATCACTAAAAGTCCGCTGGTATCTTTATCGATGCGATGTACCAATCCGGGGCGATTGCTACTGTTGTTGGGTAAATTTTCAAAATGAAAAGTAAGGGCATTAATGAGGGTACCACTATAGTTTCCGTGACCGGGATGAACGACCATTCCGGCAGGTTTGTTAACTACAACAACTTGTTCATCTTCATAAACAATATCTAATGGAATGTCCTCTGGAGTAAGCAAAAACTCATACGGTGGATGCTCGAACAACACCGTCACCACATCATTTGCTTTTACTTTGTAATTGGATTTTACCGGATTATTATTAACATAGATATTTCCGTCGGAAGCCGCCTTTTGAATTTTATTTCGGGTAACGTGCTCAATGCGGTTCATTAAATATTTATCCACTCGAAGGGGTTGCTGACCCTTATCGGCTACAAATCGAAAATGTTCATAGAGATCATCGTTACCTTCTTCCGGCTCATTAGAATTCATCATCTCCTTCATTTGAATTGGTATTCACATCTTGGGCTTCTTGGGCTTCTTCTATTTCCTCTCTATTAAGTCCTCCATTACCATCTCCTAAAACCAAATCGATGACCGAAGTTTTGCGTAATTTTTCTCCAGGTTCGATCTTTTTCCCTTCAAAGCGCAATTCAAGAACTTCGTCCTTTGCTATGTATTTTCGATAGTTAATTTTTCCTATTTCAAAACCAACAGCTTTTAGCGTGGGTTCGGCTTGACGCATGGTCTTACCAACCACAGCAGGAATCTCTATCATAGGATATCCGGATCGGTTAATAGACAGATAAATCTTTCTGTCTTCTTTTACAAATTTACCTGCTTTAGGTATTTGCTCAATCACAGTTTTATAGGGAAAATCGGGATTATAATTGGTGGTATCCATAATCTCGTAGGTGAGGTCTAAATCGTCCAAAGCCTCTTCGGCTTCTTCCAAAGACATTTTAGCTAAGTTGGGTACTTCAATTTTTTGCCCATGATTGGTACTAAAACGAAGCCACCACAAAATTAGAAACGACACCCCGAATAGCACCAAAATGGCATATCCTAATTGTTTCAGAAAGGTTTTGGTAAAAAGAAATTTTAAAAAAGACATACGTTGTAGTTAGAAAACAAAAATAGTAAATCGAATTTTACTAAGTTTAAGGGTAATAGTGATATTTTTGTTAACGAACTTAATCCAATTTTGGTATGGTAAAAAAACATGTGGCAGTCGCTATGGGAGGATATTCCAGCGAAGTAGGGATATCGCTTCAAAGCGGAAATGTAGTTTGTGAATCTTTAGATGCAGAAAAGTATCACATTTATCCCATTCATATATTAAAAGAAGGGTGGTTTTACGTGGTTTCAGAAAATGAACGCCACTCTATTAACAAACACGATTTTAGCTTCAGTAACGGTTCAGAAATCATTCATCCCGATGTGGTATTTAATACCATTCACGGGACTCCTGGCGAAGATGGTTTTTTAGCGGCCTATTGGGAGCTCTTGGGAATTCCACAAACCAGTACCGGATTTTATCAGGCGGCTTTAAGTTTTAACAAACGAGACTGTCTTTCGGTGTTAAAAAACTTCGGAATAAAATGTGCCAATTCCTATTATATTAATAAAGGAGACACTATTGAACTTGAAGAAATTATAAAAATGGTAGGACTCCCCTGTTTTGTAAAACCCAATCGTTCGGGATCCAGCTTTGGGGTAAGTAAAGTGAGTACTTTTGAAGGAATGACCCCTGCGATTGAAAAGGCATTTACCGAAGATTCTGAAATTATTATAGAAACGGCATTAATAGGTACCGAAGTTTCAGTAGGAGTTTTTAAAAATAAGAACCAATTAATGGCGCTTTCCCCTACCGAAATTGTTTCGGAAAATGAATTTTTTGACTATGAAGCGAAGTATTTGGGGAAATCTCAAGAAATTACTCCGGCTCGTATTACTGAAAAAGAAACCCTTGCCGTACAAACCGAAGCCAAAAAAATATACCATCTTTTAAATATGAAAGGGATTACCCGGACCGATTTTATTATCCAAGATGGAATTCCATATTTTATTGAAACCAATACCACACCGGGGCTCTCCAAAGAAAGTATTGTTCCCAAGCAAGTGCGCGAAGCAGGAATGACCTTGACCCAGTTTTTTGGGATATTGGTTGAAAATGCATTGCAAAAATAATAGTATCTTTAACAGATGAAACGCGCTGTTTTTCCAGGATCTTTTGACCCAATTACATTGGGACATGTCGATATTATTAATCGCGGGTTACTTCTTTTTGATGAAATTATCATTGCCATTGGAGTAAATGCCGAAAAAAAATATATGTGGACTCTGAAGGAAAGACAGTACTTTATAGAAAAATCTTTTGAAGGCAATCCAAAAATTAGAGTTGCTAGCTACGATAGTTTAACAGCCGACTTTTGTGTTTCGGTGGGAGCCAAATTTTTACTGCGCGGTTTGCGAAACTCTCTGGATTTTTCGTACGAAAAGTCAATTGCTCAAAACAATATGAAATTGGCCGGTGTGGAAAGTATATTTTTAGTTTGCTCTCCGGAAGTTTCCCATATATCCTCTACTGTAGTTAGAGATATTGCACGTAACCAAGGAAACTATAAAAGCTTAGTTCCCTTTTAATTTTTGGATTGATGAATCTAAAAGAATCGTTTCTTGTATTTGCGCTGTTGGCTGAAATTATTGGAACGATTGGTGGATTTGGGTCTTCGGTATTTTTTGTCCCCATTGGAAATTTCTATTTCGATTTTTACTCGGTTTTAGGATTAACTGCAGTATTTCATTTATCCAGCAACCTCAGTAAAATTTTCCTTTTTAAAAAAGGACTCAATAAATTCTTACTACTTTATATTGGAATTCCTTCTGTGATTTTTGTAATACTTGGAGGGTACCTTTCAAAAATTGTAAAAAGCGATTATCTGGAAGTGGTTTTGGGAATTTTCTTAATTGCACTTGCGTTACTTTTTTTATTGAAGAAGAATCTTGTCATTAAAGCTGAAAAAAAGGAATCAATTATTGGCGGGAGTCTTTCAGGCTTAACAGCAGGTTTGTTGGGTACGGGAGGTGCTATTAGAGGACTAACCATGGCAGCCTTTAATCTCGAAAAAAGTGTTTTTATTGCTACCTCTGCCTTTATTGACCTTATGATTGATGCTTCAAGAACGGTTATTTACTATGAAAATGGATATATCGGGAGCGAGGAATTAAAATACGTTCCTTTTCTGTTTGTGATTGGTCTTGTGGGAACTTTTATTGGAAAAAGGATTCTTAATTACATTCCGCAGAGTAAGTTTAAAATTATTTCGCTGGTTTTAATTCTTACTATTGGAATTTTTACCCTACTCAATTTTTATCTTCTAAAATAAAAAAAACTCCTTCATTGCTGAAGGAGTTCCAAATTTAATAAGTAACCAAATATTCTAGATAGCTGCAATGTGCTTCGCTAAACTTGACTTTAAATTCGCTGCTTTATTAGCATGAATAATATTTTTCTTTGCTAGTCTATCTAACATCGAAACCACTTCAGGAAACAATTTTTCTGCTTCTTTCTTATCAGTCATTTCTCTAAGCTTTTTCATAGCATTACGAGCAGTTTTATGCTGATAACGGTTAACGATACGCTTAGCCTCGTTTCTTCTGATTCTCTTTAAAGCCGATTTGTGATTAGCCATACTATCTCTTCTTAATTATTTGTAGTCCGTAGGGGAATCGAACCCCTGTTACCAGGATGAAAACCTGGCGTCCTAACCCCTAGACGAACGGACCATTGTTTTTATTTGCGGATGCAAAAATACAACAATTTTTAAATGCTACAAGTGCTCTCTATTATTTTTCAAAAAAAATTAATAAGCCTTAGCAAATAGTACCCTTCGCGACGAAGGTTTTCCGGTAATGATACAGTTCCCGCTAGAAGAATCTCCATCAATAGGAATACAGCGAATGGTTGCTTTTGTTTCGTTTTTTATTTGCTCTTCAGTTTCTGAAGTACCGTCCCAATGTGCAGAAATAAAACCACCTTTAGTTTCTAATACTTCTTTAAATTCATCATACGAGGAAACTTCAGTAGTATTTTCTTTTCTGAAATCTATTGCCTTTACAAATAAATTCTTCTGAATTTCTTCCAGCAAAACTTTTATTTTACCGGCAGCTTCTTCCTTTTTCATAAATTCTTTAGATAGTGTATCTCTTCGAGCCACTTCTACCGTTCCATTTTCAACATCTTTTGGACCTATAGCAATACGCACGGGAACCCCTTTCAACTCATACTCATTAAACTTCCATCCAGGTTTTTGAGTATCTCGATTGTCAAATTTCACTCTAATCCCGAGTGCTCTTAGCTCTTTCATAAGCTCATTAGCTACTTTACTCGCTGCTTCAAATTGTACTTCATCTTTATAGATAGGAACAATGACTACTTGGTCTGGTGCTAAGTTTGGTGGTAGCACCAACCCGTTATCATCACTATGAGTCATGATAAGTGCCCCTATCAATCTGGTAGAAACACCCCAAGAAGTAGCCCAAACATATTCCTGTTTTCCATCTTTATCTGCAAATTTTACATCAAAAGCTTTGGCAAAATTTTGCCCTAAAAAATGAGAGGTTCCTGCTTGTAATGCTTTACCATCTTGCATTAAAGCTTCAATACAATAGGTTTCTAATGCCCCTGCAAAGCGTTCGCTCTCTGTTTTTACTCCTTTTATTACAGGGATGGCCATAAAATTTTCTACAAAATTTGCATAGACATGCATCATTTGCTCTGCTTCAGCAATGGCTTCTTCCTTAGTAGCGTGTGCTGTATGCCCTTCCTGCCATAAAAATTCTGCCGTTCTTAAAAACAAACGGGTTCTTAACTCCCAACGCACTACATTAGCCCATTGGTTTACTAAAATTGGTAAATCTCTATAGGATTGAATCCATTTACGGTAGGTATCCCAAATAATAGTTTCGGAAGTAGGTCTAACAATTAACTCCTCTTCCAGTTTGGCTTCTGGATCAACCACAATACCTTTTCCAGATTCATCATTCTTTAATCGATAATGTGTTACCACAGCACACTCTTTGGCAAAACCATCTACGTGACTTGCTTCTTTACTGAAATACGATTTTGGAATAAATAGCGGAAAATACGCATTTTGATGTCCTGTTTCCTTAAACATTCTATCCAGTTCTGCTTGCATTCGTTCCCAAATAGCAAAGCCATACGGCTTGATAACCATGCAACCTCTTACCCCTGAGTTTTCTGCTAAATCTGCCTTGATTACCAGTTCATTATACCATTTTGAGTAATCCTCTGCACGTGTGGTTAAGTTTTTTCCCATAATCCTTTATTTGGCATAAATATTGTGCCTGTGTTAAAAGTTATTTTGTTTCGGCAAAACTACTTATTTTTATAATGTCCAACAATTAAATTCAGTGTTATGAGAATCCTTTTTACCTCTCTAAAAAAAATAATACCCTTTATAGTTATTGGAATTCTCTCTCTATTTTTCCAAAGTTGCTCTTCTTCTCAAAGTGTAGCAGATAGAGATGGGATTTACAATACTACTCCAACAGCTAATACTGAATACGCCACAGAAAGCGAGACTGACGACAAAAACAATTACTACAAACAATACTTTAAATCTAAAACTAGTTTGTACGATCAACTTCCTGAAGAAGATGTGATTTTTACAGATATAGAGTCCTATTCTACTTCCGAAAGTTTAGATGATGATGGTTATGTTATTACCGAAGAAAAGGAATATGATGATCTTGAGTCCTACGGTTCTTGGGGAAGCAACACTAAAGATGTGACTGTAAATGTATACAATACAGGATGGGGTTATGCAGGCTGGGGATATACCGGTTGGTACGGACACGGATGGGGTTGGGGATATGGAGGATGGTATCGCCCTTGGGGTTATTATAGTTACTGGGGAAGCCCTTATTGGGGATGGAACATAGGTTACTGGGGTGGTTTTTATAACCCCTGGTATTGTTCACCCCACTATTATAACCCTTATTTCTATGGCGGATATTATGGTAAAGGGGGTCACTACTATGCTTCTAATTATAATCGGGGTAGACGAAATTCCAATTATATTGCAGGAAGATCCGCCTACAATAGAGGAAGATCCAATGTTGCAACTTCAGGAAGAGGGTATTCAAACTCTGAATTAAATAGAAGATCCTCGCGAAACAACAGTTCTATCTACAGAGGTCGCCCTAATACAAATTCAAGTACTTCAAGACCTAATTCAGGTTATACCAGACCTAATACCACTCGACCTAATTACAATAATACGAGACCGAGTAATACCCGCCCAAATTATAATAATACAAGACCTAGTACAAACACTAGACCGAGTTATTCAAGGCCTTCCACAAATTCAGGAGGATCAATTAACCGAGGAGGAGGATCTTCTAGAAGCAGTGGTGGAAGAAGAGGCGGTCGCGGTTAAACTTTGCATCTCATTTTAAAACTTACTAAATGAAAAGAAACTTTTTCTTACTCATAGGGCTTATCTCATTTTCAATTTTAAAGTCCCAAAACATTACCGACGCACTACGATATAGTAACGAGAATATAGAGGGTTCAGCAAGATTTAGCGCCTTAAGTGGTGCTTTTGGAGCCCTTGGTGGAGACCTATCTGCAATTGGCATTAACCCTGCCGGCAGTTCAATATTTCTAGACAATACAATAGGGGTTTCTTTTATTGTTAATACAAAAAAAACTCAAAACACCTACTTTAATTCCACTGTTGAAAATTCGTATTCAGACTTTGAAATTAATCAATTAGGAGCTGTGTTTGTTTGGAATAACAATAATGAAAATTCGAATTGGAAAAAATTTACCCTCGGAATTAATTTCAATACACAAAACAGCCTCAATAATGAATTTTTTGTAGTGGGAAACAACACACAAAGTTTAGGTGATTTCTTCCTGAGTGCTGCTCAAGGTCTTCCTTTAGATCTATTACAATTAAGAAGTGATGAATCTATTTCAGATCTCTATGCCTATTTGGGCGAAACTGAAGGAACCTATGCTCAAAACGCTTTTCTCGGTTATCAAGCCTATATTTTTGATCCCGTTGAAGAAACTCCTAACAATACTGCCTATATTTCCAACTTTGGGACAGGAACTTACGCTCAAGATTATGCCTTTGCTTCAAATGGATATATTGGAAAATATTCATTTAATATAAGCACTCAGTTTAAAGATCAATATTATTTTGGGATTAACTTTAATGGACACACCATTGATTATAGACACACTACTTTTTTGGATGAAAATAACTCTAACAACAATAGTAATATCAAAAGCATTTATTTTGAAAATCATTTGTCCGTCCTTGGTAATGGATTTTCCATGCAACTTGGAGCTATTGCAAAACTCCATGAAAACATAAGGGTTGGATTAACATTTGACACCCCAACTTGGTTTACTATTTCTGAAGAAACAAATCAGTATTTAGAATCTACTTTTGTTGAAGGTGAAGATTCTTTTTCAGTTTCAATCAATCCAAATATTATCAATGTTTTTAGTGATTATAAACTTACTACCCCCGGAAAAATTTCGGCAAGTGGTGCTTATATCTTCGGAAAATCTGGATTAATAAGCCTAGATTATTCATATAAAGACTACGCTTCCATCAAATTTAAACCTTCTTCGGATTCGTATTTTCAAACATTGAACAAAACTATTTCAAACTCTTTAAAAGGCGCCTCTACTATAAAGTTAGGAGGAGAGTACAGACTACAACAGCTAAGTTTTAGAGCTGGATTGCAATTTTCAGAAAGTCCATATAAAGACAAATCTATTTTAGACGATAGCCAAGGATATTCTCTTGGTATTGGGCTTAACATAGGAAATTATAATCTGGATCTAGCTTACGTTAGAACTGAGCAGAATTCCAAAAATGAAATATTCAATTCTGGCCTTACAACTTCTTATTCTTCCATTGAAAACCAAAACAATTTTTTAATTACTTTAGGAATTAACCTATAGTAATAATAAATGCCCATCAATAAAAAAGCCACTGAATAGTGGCTTTTTCTATTAATGATTTAATTTGTTTGTTATCGTTTCAAGGTAAAATGCCCTGTAAAAGTTTTGTTGGTTTCATCCTCGGTATACTCTACCCTGAACCAGTAATCACTCGAGGGTAACGGTGACCCATTGTAGGTACCATCCCATCCCGGGCCACTGGGACTAATCTGCTTGAGCAACTTCCCATAACGGTCAAAGATATAAATCTTTGCTGTAGGATCGTACTGCGCTATCCCTATGATGTTCCACGTATCGTGGTACCCATCCCCATTGGGGGTCATATACTCCGGATAGTCCACCACCCCTACCTCTAGGGTTACCGTTCCACAGCCATTGGCATCACTAATGGTAATGGTATGCACCCCAGGGTCCACTCCCGTAAAGGTATCCTCCTGTTGGAAAGGACCTCCGTCCAACTGGTACAACCAATCCCCACTGCCCTGGGCAACAGTTACCGTAATCACGTGCTCATCGGCAAAGGCCCCACTGGTCACATCGGCACTGTAGACCAACGGCGGCGAAGAGGCTACCACCTGGGTGGTCACTTCCGCCTGACAGCCCGTAGCCATCTCCGTCACCAGCACACTGTAACTACCCGCACTAAGTGCCAACAACGAAGGTTCTATATCATTAGGAAGGATCTGTCCCTCAAAGGACCATACAAAGGTATATAGACTAGGATCCAGACCCGTATCCAACAGCGGAGGGGACGAAGCCCCGGACTCCTCCTCTATAGGATTCCCGTTGCCGTCCACACAGATACGGTAACGCTCCTCCAAAATAAACGGAGGCAGCTGCTCTACCTTCAAAATCACCGAGACCACCGCATAACAAGCAGCCGTATCCTCAGGATCTACCAAATTGGTCACCCGAGCATAAATCTTCTGAGGATTCACCACATTGGGGTAGGGTTCCGGCAATGCATTGATCCCCAAGTCTGCATCTTCCTGACTCCCGTGAAAACTCAACCCAAACTGTGTCGGATCCTGACCATTCAAAATCGCTGACGCCAAGGCTTGCGCCTGTATATCGCCTTCTGTATTATTACCCGTATCGAACAACTGGAACAGCCCAAATCCATCACTATCACCTTCATTGTCACAGATTACATACGCCGCCGATGGCTCACTGGCCGTAGCTCCCTCTTTCACAATTAAATCAAAACTTAAACTTACCTCCTCGGTCACAGGATCCACCTGGCTGGAAACATAACAGTCCGTATCCCTATGGACAATCCGAACATAAATCGTCTGAGGATTTACCGTATTGGCATACGAGTCCGCATTGTTTATTCGGTTGCTGTCGTTCTGGGCATCATCTATCGTCTCATAATAGCGAACCTCATAATCCTCCGGTAACTGAGCCCCCAGCAACAAACCATCGTTCTGGGTTAAATCAAAAATCCCTATCCCATCAAACTCTACCTCGCATACAATCAAATCTTCCGCCTGTCCTTCTGCGTTGGGTAACGGGGCCACTATCAATTCCAAAGGAACTATGATATAGCAGGCAGGATCCTCTGCCGCAACATCTCGTGTTACCCGTACATATACCGTCTGTGTATTGGCTTCTATATTTCGGTAAGTCGTAGGATCCAATATCTCTGTACCTAACACGCCCAAATCCGCAGCCTCGAAGGTCTCGTAATATAAAATACTCACATCTGTCTGCCCTATGAGAATATCCGCCTGGCGATCCGTCAAATTAAAATACGAAAATCCATCGGTAGCATCCGCATCGTCATCCGTACCGTCGCCATCCACATCCCCTGCAGTACCGTCACATATCACCAAAGGATCGGGATCTCCCGCCCCGGGATTGGGCAACACACGAAGGGTCAATATCGTACGCACCTCGCACCCACCCAACTGTGGATCGCCAAATACGCTTACATACAGCTCCTGAGGGTTTGCAACATTGTTATTCTCATCATAGTTCTGATGTGACGTAGGATCAACTATAGGATTGTTGTTATCCTGGTCATCCTCAGTTAAATAATAATACACCGTGTAGCTGGGATCTCCGCCTGTAATGTCTATATCGTTCATCGTTAAATCAAAGGTGCTGATCTCATCGATAGCCGTACTGCCATTTAACTCGTCATCACACAACTCCATTACAAATGGACCGCCTCCCAATACCGGTAAGCCTACAACCGTTAACGTAAAAGGAGTCACACGACCACATCCCGTGGTAACATTAGTCACACGGACCCAAACATCCTGAACAGGGGTCACTATATTTGTATACGCCTCCGGAACCAAAATAGGATTAACACCGGTATCAGCATCCGTTTGACTTTCATGATAACTCACCGCAAATTCTTCCACAGGATCATTCGCCCCAAGAGCCAATTCTGCATTGCTCAACAAATTAAACGCATAGAACCCATCACCATCTTCATCACAACCCACCAAATTCAATTCCTCAGGATCCTCCGGTGACAACGGTAAATCACGTACCTGCAACTGAAATCGCGTGGTCGTATAACAGGCATTTACCCAAGGGGAAGGAGGCGCAATATCGCGCTCCACTCTCACGTAAATCGTCTGATCGTAGGCAACAATGTTTGAATAGGGGTCCGTAAGTGCAAAGAAAGGATCTCCCAACTCTGCCTGGGCCTCCGTCTCATAATAGGTAATTAATACATTCACATCCCCATTGGCTATCTCTGCGTCCTTACTACTTAAAATAAAATTATTGTAAAAACCATTGGTACCCTCTTCCACACAGCCTACCAAAGCACTTATCTCCAACTCTGGCAAGGGCGCAGGGTTTGCCTCTACCGTAATGACAAAACTCGTCAATGCAGGACAACCCTCTCCATTGTATACCGATACATAAATCTCCTGATTCGGAGTGAGAATGTTTTGATAGGCTTCCGGGGTCGCAATGGGAACATCATTGGTCTGGTCATCCAGTGTCGCATAATAAATCACCGTCAAGTCCGGATTGCCCAAATCTATCAACGCTGTGTTCTGTGTCAAATCAAAGGTCGATAAACCATCGATAGTACTGCCACTTTCTGCATCGTCACAGGCATACAAATCGTTGCCCGTACCTATCAATGGAAACTCCCCTACCTCCAGTTCAAAGAAACTAATCCTATAACAACCCGTAAGAACACTATCCAACCGTACCCAAATGGTCTGGCCACCACTCACAAATGCATCCGCAGGGGTAATGGCATTTAATCCAGCCTGGGCATCGGCCAAACTCGTATAATATACGGGTCCCGTATAATCAATGTTGCTCCCTATAACATGTTCATCGTTATCTGTCAAATCAAACAACGCCTGACCGTCCCCATCGTCATCGCACGCAAATAAGTCACCGAACTCTGCTGTAGGTGGAAACGGCAACGGAACCACAATCAGCTCCAACTCCACGATCGTATAACATGGCAGTTCCGCCGGGGGAACATCAAAGGACACCCGAGCATAGACTATCTGACTGTAGGGTGTAATATTCGTATACGGACCTACTATCTCCGTCCCGGCCAGCCCCTCCTGGGCAGCCAATAGCGTCTCATAGTATAATACCGATACATCCGGATCACCATCCAAAATCTCCCCGTTGCGAAGGGTTAAATCAAAACCACTCGATATACCATTGTCAAAATCGCCCGTGGTATCTTCATTGTCACACAAACTTATCGCAGTAGGGGACATATTAGGCGTAGGGTTAGGCAATACCGTTAAGGTTACCGTAACTACCCGACGACATCCAAACAAACTCGATATCCGAGCAACTACCGTCTCCGGGGTAATCGTATTCTCATACATCGTAGGATCCGGTATCGGATTGTCCAATACTTCATCCCCGGGGGTCGCATACCAAATTACCGTAAGGTCCGGATCGCCGCCCGTAAGTATCGTATCCTGTGTCGTTAAATCAAACGTACTAATCTCATTGGTAAGGTCGCCCGTACTGTCTTCATTATCGCACAACTTAAACTCAAAAGGACCTAAGTTTGGCGGAAGCGGATCCACTATCAACTCTAAAGGAACAATGTCATAACAACCACCGGCTCCATTAGGGTTCGGAGGACTCGTGCTAGACGCATTGCCAACCACCAATATCCAGATATACTGCTGGGGGTTCGAGGTGTTCGTATAGTTCGTCGGATTG
This sequence comes from Flavobacteriaceae bacterium, assembly GCA_041392125.1. Classification (GTDB taxonomy): domain Bacteria; phylum Bacteroidota; class Bacteroidia; order Flavobacteriales; family Flavobacteriaceae; genus Halomarinibacterium. The sequence goes on from JAWKMR010000003.1 coordinate 34,073, forward strand.
GGTATCGCCAAGGAAAAATCAGGGGCCGTCAGCGCCACGTCTCCCGCAGCAATCGCATCCAACTCATCTTCATAATAATACAAATCAAACTCCAAAGGATCCATACCGCCCAAGACCTCTGGTTCCACCACCGTTAAATCAAATTGCGTAAAACCATCGCCCACAGCATCATCACACACTCGTAATGGCCCGGGTACCGTAGCCACAGGGCTATCTCTAACCTCCAATGGAAGTTCCACCACTGTATAGCAGCCTGTACTAATACGCTCTAGTCGTACCCATACCGTATCATTGTACGGATCGTCATTAGCGTACGGATTGGGTAACGGTAATATCGCATTGACCGCATCGAGCTGCGTCCCATAGTAACTCACCGCCAAATCCAAATCGCCGCCCGTGATGCCCGCATCGGCCAAAGTCAAATCAAATTCCACAAACCCGTCATTATCATCGTCACAAACCACCAAAGGCTCCAAAGGACTCGTCGCCGGGGTAGGATTCGGAAGGACCGTAAGGGTCATCGTAACTACCGTGCGGCAACCTCGCTGACTCTCTATCCGGGCAACTACCGTCTCCGGAGTAATCGTGTTCTCATACATCGTAGGATCCAATATCGGATTGTCTGCCGCTTCATCAGCCGGGGTCACATACCAACTCACCGTAAGGGTCGGATCGCCCCCCGTTAAAATTACGTCCTGAATCGTCAAATCAAACGTACTAATCTCATTGGTCAAATCTCCAGTGCTGTCTTCATTATCGCACAAATCCAACTCAAAGGGGCCTAAGTCCGCAGGCAACGGATCCACGATCAACTCCAAAGGAACAAGGTCATAACAACCACTGGCTCCATTAGGGTTCGGAGGACTCGTGCTAGACGCATTGCCCACTACCAAGATCCAGATATACTGCTGGGGGTTCGAAGTATTAATATAATTCGTCGGGTTGGGTATCGCCAACGAAAAATCTGGAGCCGTCAACGCGACATCCCCCGCAGCAATCGCATCCAACTCATCTTCATAATAGTACAAATCAAACTCCAAGGGGTCCATACTACCCAATACCTCAGGAGCAACTACCGTTAAATCAAAACTCGTAAAACCATCCCCCACAGTATCATCACACAAACGCAATGGCTGTGGCTCCGTAGCCACTGGACGATCCCGAACCTCTAACAACAACTCTACCACCGAATAACAACTCGTACTCAAACTCTCAACCCTAGCCCATACATTATCATTGTAGGGATCATCATTAGGATACGGAGTAGGCAAAGGTAAAATCCCATTCTCTGCATCCAACTGCGTCCCATGGTAGGTCACCGTGAGGTCCGGATCGCCGCCCGTTATGTCAAAATCAGCTAAACTTAAATCGAAAAAAGTAAATCCGTCGTTATCATCGTCACAAAGAATTAAGGGTTCGGGATTAGGATTTATAGTAGTAGGTGGAGGTGCAAATTCTACAAAGAGCGTTCCTTCAGTAACACATCCTGCGGCACCACCAAAGGTGACAATCAATTTATAATTTCCCGTAACTGTTACATTTACAGTTGGACCCGTTTCAGCAGGAACAAAAGGTACAAATACTCCGGAACCTAAAGGGTCTTCATACTGCCACTCGTAAGTTGTTCCGTTAGGCACATCCAGGTCTGGAATGATTGTAAACGTTTCTCCTTCGCATCTTGCCGAGTTATTGGCAACAGTAAGATCTACCCCCAAATCTACATCCCCAATATTAAAAGAACCTGCTTCAAGAAATACAGCTATATCGAAAGCGTTATCAGACTCATCTGCAATAACCAGTTTAATAGTGTATGGATTTCCTACAATCACGTCACCCATAGCAGTAAGTTGCACTGTTTGCCCATTAAAATCTATAGCGGCAAGATTTTGGTCATTAAAAGGCAAGAAATTATATTTATCAAAATATTCTTCATTGACCGCCGCACATTGACCTACGACTTCGGGGCGAATATTTGTAACCTCAATGGGAATAGTTGTACCTGGTAACACGGCTAAATTTTGTACCACTCCCGTTACTTGATCAGTAAGGATAAACGCAAATGCATCTGAGAATGTACACTCAAAATTTTGATTATACTCTTCCGAAGCCATAATAAAATCAAAACTTATTTGTGGAATTAATGGCGTAAAGTCAAATTGTATCCAAGAAGCATTATTCGTATTTGTAGCCGTAGTATTCGCCTCTAAATCAGCATCACCCGGCCATCCAAAGCCTCCATCACTGTGCACTACAAGGTTTGGTCCCGGTGCATTAGTAACATTGCCAGATGTTAAAATAATTCCGGATGCAAATGGAAAATCCGAACCGTTTGCATCAAAAGCACCTATACCATTAACATCACCAAAATTGGTGCCTGTACTTTGGGTAAAATTGGAAACATCGGCACAGGTACCACTTATCAAGATATCCTCAACAAGTTGTTGGGTAGTTAGGGTTTCATCAACGGTTATTTGACTATACCCAAACCACGAAAAAAGCAATAAAATGGGGAGTAAAAGTCTTTGCATAAATAGGTTGTTAATTGCCAAATATATTGAATACTCTTGTTTTCTTTCCTATTTTTGCGAAAAAAAGCTGCAAAATGGAAGATTTTAACATTGATATACAACCTACTAAGAACGAAAACATTGTAAAATTTATTGCTAATTCGTTCATTACTAAGGCAGAAAGCTTTGAATTTAAAAACATTGACGAAGCTAAAAACAGTCCTTTAGCGCAGCAATTATTCTATCTTCCTTTTGTAAAAACTGTCTATATTTCACAAAATTTTATCGCTATAGAAAAGTATAATATTGTAGCCTGGCAGGACGTTCAGGAAGAAGTCGCTGCCTCTATTAAAGCCTATCTGGATGGTGGAAAACCGGTGATTATATCTTCAGAAAACTCAAAAAAAATACCCGTGACTGTTTATGCCGAAAGCACACCCAATCCTTCGGTGCTTAAATTTGTTGCTAATAAGCCTTTAACAGAGGGTACTTTCGAGTTTAAAAACATTGACGACACAAAATCGGCACCCATTGCAACTGCGCTATTTCACTTTCCCTTTGTAAAAGAGGTTTTTATTCATTCCAATTATATTTCTATTACAAAGTTTGATATTGTTTCTTGGGAAGAAATTACGGTGGAACTTCGCGAATTTTTGAAAAAATACTTAGAAGATGGCAAAACCCTTTTTACGGATGAAATTCTTCAAAAAAAGGCCGCTAAAAACCAAGTTGGGGAATCAAGTCCTTCTGAAGTTGTAACCTATACCGAGATCGAAAAAGAAATCATTTCCATATTAAACGAATACGTGCAACCCGCAGTGGCCGGAGATGGCGGACATATTGCATTTGAATCTTACAACGAAGCCTCTAAAACAGTTAAAGTTGTCTTACAAGGGGCTTGCAGTGGATGTCCTTCTTCTACATTTACGCTTAAAAATGGCATTGAAACCATGCTTAAAGAAATGCTTAATGACCAAGCCCTGCAAGTTGAAGCAATAAACGGTTAGAATCCTCCTACAAAACTTTCATTAAAAGCCTAATTTTTGTATCTTTTGAAAGTATTAACTTAAAAAAATTGAATATGGCTATTTTAAAAGTAATTGAAGTTTTAGCAAACTCTTCTAAAAGTTGGGAAGATGCGACCCAAAACGCAGTAACACAAGCTTCAAAAAGTGTTAAACATATACGCTCTGTCTATGTTCAGGAGCAAAGTGCCATTGTAGATGGAGATACCATAAGCGAATATCGAGTGAATGTTAAAATCACTTTTGAAGTAAAATAACACTCTTCTTAATTCTTATTTTCATACGCTTTTGAAGAGTCAAAAGCGTATTTTTGTTTTTTATTCCCTTTATGCAAAAAATTATTTTAATAGCACTTATTGCCCTATTTCAATTTTCGTGTAATTCTTCAAAAAAAGAGCCATTGAAAACCCATAAATATACCAACGACTTAATTAACGAAACGAGTCCGTATTTACTGCAGCATGCACACAACCCGGTACACTGGAAACCTTGGAATGAAACCACTCTAAACGAAGCAAAGCAAAGTAATAAACTTATGATTATTAGCGTGGGGTATGCCGCTTGTCACTGGTGCCATGTGATGGAACATGAAAGCTTTGAAGATTCTACGGTAGCTGCTGTAATGAACAAAAATTTCATTTCCATAAAAGTAGATCGAGAAGAACGTCCCGATGTAGACCAAACTTATATTAATGCCGTACAACTCATGACCGGCAATGCCGGTTGGCCATTGAATGTTATTGCCCTTCCCGATGGAAGACCTGTGTATGGAGGTACCTATTTTAAAAAAGAAGATTGGATTGCTGCATTACAACAATTACAGCAATTGTATGAGGAAAGCCCTCAAAAGTTAATTGACTACGCCAATATGTTGGAAGAGGGAATAAAAAGTATTGATTTGGTTAGTTTTAATCATTCTGAAATTAATTTTTCAGAGATGAACATATCTCCTCTAATGAATACATGGAAAAAAAGCCTCGATACGGTTTATGGGGGAAGCCGAGGTGCTCCAAAATTTATGATGCCCAATCAGCTGGCTTTTTTTATGAGGTATGCTTATAAAAACAATGATGAAGCACTTCAGAACCATGTAACCCTTACCTTAGAAAAAATGGCTTTTGGCGGACTATATGATCAAGTAGAAGGTGGGTTTTCACGTTATAGCACCGATGAGAAATGGCATATCCCGCATTTTGAAAAAATGTTGTACGACAATGCACAACTGGTAAGCTTGTATAGCCAGGCGTATGCTTTGACAAAAAATCCATTATACAAAAATGTGGTAGAAGAAACGCTTTCATTTGTAGCAAAAGAGCTAACGAATACTGAAGGAGCTTTTTATTCTTCGTTAGATGCCGATAGTTTAAATGAAGAAGGCGATTTAGTGGAAGGCGATTATTATACCTTCTCGAAAGAACAATTGCAAAGTTTTATTCCGCAGAACGATTGGACCCTGTTTGAAGATTACTATAATGTCAGTTCCTACGGAAAATGGGAAGCGGAAAATAATTATGTATTAATTAGACAATTGACCGATGATGCTTTTATCTCAAAACATAACATTGATGCTGAAACATTACTACAAAAAAAGAGCAGTTGGAATATACTTTTAAGAGAACACCGAAACACTCGATCTAAACCGAGACTTGACGATAAAACACTTACTTCTTGGAATGGATTAATGATTAAGGGATATGTAGATGCCTACAAAGTATTTAAAAATGAATCCTATTTAAAGGCGGCTTTAACTAATGCAAACTTTATACTTTCTAAACAGCTTCAACCCAATGGGGCACTCTATCACAATTACAAAAGTGGGAAAAGTAGCATTAACGGATATCTGGAAGATTATGCTTCTGTAATAGATGCCTTTATTGCCCTTTATGAAGCCACACTGGATGAAAACTGGATTAAAAAAGCCAACGAATTAACCCAATATACTTTCGAGAATTTTTTCGACGAGGAAAAACACATGTTTTATTTTACTTCAAAAGAAGACAAAGAGATTATCTCCCGAAGTATTGAATATCGCGATAATGTAATCTCGGCTTCCAACTCTATCATGGCAAAAAACTTATTTGTTTTGGCGCATCACTTTGATAACGAAACCAATGCGACAACAGCGCTACAAATGCTTAAAAATGTACAACCCGAATTGGAAAAATATCCTTCGGGGTTTGCTAACTGGCTAGACCTTTTACTGAATTATCAATCTAAATACTATGAAATTGTAGTGGTCGGCAAGGATGCTATGGATAAAGTTTCAGAAATAAATAAAAAATACATTCCTAATAAATTAATTGCCGGAAATACAAAAGCATCTAATGCATCTTTATTAATGGAAAGGTACGTTGAAGGCAGAACACTAATTTATGTTTGCGTCAATAATACGTGTAAGCTTCCGGTGGAAAAAGTGGAGGATGCACTAAAGTTTGTAGGAAACTAGGCTATTTTAACATTTTTAAAAACGTTTTCTTAACACTTATATAAGTTCATTCTTATTATATTCGCACCTTCTATTGAAAATCTCACGTATCGTCTTTTATATAATTCGAATATGTTTTCTTTAGTTAAGTAAGTAAACCTCTTACTTTTGAAACCAATTAATTATAAAAATTATGCGAAAATTACTCACAACTATTTTAATTTTTAGTTTATATGTCGGTACATATGCACAAATGGAAAGAGAAGAAGAAACTTCCACTAAGTACCTTACTAATGTTCCTGTTACAATTAACCCAAATGCAATTAATATAACAGGATCTGCCTATGAAAATGATGCTTTTGTATTAGGAAATGTTTTTAGAAATGAAAAACTTATTGCTACTAATGTAGCTTTGCGTTACAATGCATTACGAGATGAGTTTGAAGTGAAGCCCGACCTCACTACACCCGATACAGCCGCAAAAATAATGATGCGTAATCCTGAAATTTATGTTAAAATAAATTCTAAGGTTTTTATTTACGCCGATCCTAAAGATGGCATGAGCAGACCTGGTTACTTTTTAGTTTTATTTGAAGGTGAAAATGCAGATTTATTCAAAAAAATTTCCAGAGAGTTTGTAGAAGGTATGGCTGCTACCACTTCTCTAACTAGAGATATCCCTAGTACTTATAAAGAAAAGGAAGGGTATTTTTTATTTGACAAAAAGACAAATTCTTTTAAAGAATTTCTAAATTCTAAAAGTGCAAAATTTGCTCTTTTTAATGAAAAGAAAAAAGAATTGAAAAACTATTCCAAAAATGAGAATCTCAATATTAACCGAGAATCTTCTCTTATTAAATTAGTTGAATATTATAACACATTATAACTTTATTCCCTTATAATTAATTAAAAAAAGCATTGTTTTAGACAATGCTTTTTTTTATATTATCGTCTCTTAACATTAAATAACAAAAAGATATGAAAATAGGAAGCTTACTTTATTCTTTATTATTTTTAAGTATAAGTGCCATTGCTCAATTTGATACCACAAAGCTTAATGGTGCGGCATCGAGTGAACCCGTTAAATTTGGTATTGTTACCTCTTCCTCTCCTTCAAACTTTGCAAGAATAAATTCCTACGGTGCAATTTTTAATGATGGAAATGGTGAACTAACCGCTGATACTGTAGGTTCTCCCTATTTTTATGACACTTACAAAATAGGGTCTGTCATAAAAGATAGTATTGTTGTTATAGAAAATATCGCGATTAGGTATAATGTATATAATGATATCTTTATTGGGAAGATAAATTTAATTACCATTGAGGATGAAGCAAAGACGATTATAAAATCCGAAGAGTTTAAAATAAAAATTGGCAGTACTATGTTTGTAGCTTTGCCAAGCCCTGAAAATTCAAATTCTTTACAATACTATCAATTACTTACAACGGGAGGTAAGGGGACTCTTTATAAAAAAAATGAAAAAATATATAAGCCTAGGGTCATGGCAACAACTTCGTTAACTCGGGATGTTCCGCCTGCTTTTAAAGATAGAGAAACCTATTATTTTAAAGATATTAATGGAGCATTTTCAGAAATTCCATCCTCTAAAAAGAAAATATTAGAATTATTTGGAGATTTCAAAAAACAAATGACAGAATTTGTTAAGGAAAATAAGCTAAATAGCAACGATGAAAAGGATCTAATTACAATTTTTAAACACTATGAAAGCCTATAATTTCATAAAATCTTTCAAATAGTAAGGTTCAAAATAAGCCACATCTTCAAATTTGTTTTCTTCAAATTTTTGTTGAGCCAAAGAAGCCATTTGTAGTGCCGAAGGTAATTTTTCTTCTACAAAAAATGCATTTTGGTGGTTGCATATTTCTTTAAATTTTTCAACACCACTACCAATAAAGGAGACTGTTCCTTTTTCAAGAAATTCCAAAAAGGAATTTTCGGTCAAAATCTCAGCTTTTGTTACTCTTATTTCTTCTTTAGTATTATACACAGCCGCATAAACCTCCATTCTTCTCGCATCGAGCATAGGGATAATAAAATTGGTGGTTGCTTCTACTTCTTTCATTAAGACATACAAAGTAGGAATAGACAGCAGCGGAATACCTAACGAATAACACAATCCTTTTGCTGAGGAAACACCAATTCTTAACCCTGTATAAGAGCCCGGCCCTTTACTTATGGCAATGGCAGAAAGGTCTTCCAGATTTTTTTTAGCTTCTTTTAAAACCTCTTCTATAAAAACATGAAGTTGTTCTGCATGCGAATATTGCTTATTATTATCTTCTCTAAAAGCAATAACGCTTCCGTTTTCCGAAAGCGCTACCGAACAATTCGTTGTGGCTGTTTCTAAACAAAGTATCGTAGCCATTATTCCTCTTTATTCTCTTTTTCTTCTTTTTCCTTTACAGATTCTTCCGCAACTTTGTCACCACTTTTCAAAGTTTTTGTAACGGTATTATAAGGTCCAATAATGACCATTTCACCTTCTGAAAGTCCGGAAATAATTTCAATTTTACTATCATCCTGTATTCCGGTTTGTATCACTCGTAATTTTGCTTCGTCTCCTTCTTTCACAAAAACACATTCAAATTTTTCATCACTTTCGGAAGGTGTTTCTTTACCTCCCAGTTTTATAGCACTACTCGTATCCGTTTTAATAACCACTGCACTAATGGGAACCCCCATAACCTTTTCTTTTTTATCGGTAATAATATCTACCGTAGCGGTCATTCCAGGTCGGAAAGGTGAAAAATACTCCGGTTTTCCTTCGGTTAAGTCTTTATAAGAATTGGCAAGTATTCTCACCTTTACTTTAAAATTGGTTACTTGGTCTGAAGAAAGTGCCGTTTCTGCTGAATTAGCTATTTCGGTAACAATTCCTTTAAATTCACGCTTCAAATACGCATCTACTTCTACTTTAGTAGAATCTCCAATTTGAACTTTTACAATATCATTTTCATTCACATCAACCTCCACTTCCATATTAGATAAATTGGCTACTCTCACAATTTCGGTTCCTGCCATTTGTGCGGTTCCCACGACACGCTCTCCTAACTCCACCGATAGTTTTGAAATCGTTCCCGTCATAGGGGCGTAAATAGAAGTACGGTTTAGATTATCTTTAGTTTGGGTCACATTTGCAGAGGCACTTTGTGTACTAAAATAAGCAGCATCTTTATTTGCTTGTGCCACTTCATAATCTGCCACGGCTCTGTCCCATTCCGATTTAGAAATTACCCCTTTTTCAAACAGTGCCTTGCTTCGGTTGTAATTTAACTCGGCATTTTTAAGTGACGCTGTAGCTTGCGATAGTTGTGCTCTTGCATTTTGCAATCCGGCTTGTGCTTGGGTTAACGCAGATTGAATTAAATCTGGATTAATGCGAACTAACAAATCTCCTTTTTGTACTTGCTGACCTTCTTTAATGGGAAGCTCGATAATTTCTCCGGAAACTTCAGAAGAAAGCATGACTTCTATTTCGGGCTGGATTTTTCCGGTAGCTGCCACTGTTTCCATAATATCAATGGGTATAATTTTGGAAACCTCCACTTCTTTAAATTTCCCATTGTTACCAAACCATCCTGCCTTTTTACCGAAAATAAGCAGCAAAATGATTGCAATAAAACCAATAATTATCCAAATAAGTGTTTTTTTCTTCATGGCTAGTTAAAACTTTAGTTCGGTTGCAGGAATACCAAAATACAATTCTAAAACTTTTAATTTGAATATATAATCATATTTCGCCCTATTTTCTTCAATTTTGGCATTATCGTATCGCACTTTTGACTGACTAAAATCGAACGCATTAGTCAATCCCACATCGTATCTATCTTTTGCATATTGGTAGGCTAACTCTTGCGATTCTAGCGCTTTTTGAGCTGCTTCAAACGACTTATAAGCTCCTTTGGCATCAACATACGCTTGATAGATGGTAGACTCCAGATCCAGGGTAGCTTGTGACAATAAAATTTCTTGTCGCTTGATATTAATCTTGCTCCTTTTTACACTATTACGTGTGGAAAATCCATTAAAAATAGGAACATTCAATTGAAACCCATAGGATATTCCGTCATTTAAATACAATTGCTCTGTAAAAGGGAGTGGGTCCAGTTCTCGTAAACTTAAAATATTGGGTTGAAAACCAAATACCGACTCTCCTGTGGATCCTACGACTCCCAAAGGTTCTTCTGTGAGAATAACCGGATTGTCTTGATCAATAATGGTTTCTATGCCGCTGGCTCGGTCAGACTCACGCGTATTATAATTAATAAATGCATTGAGTGTTGGCATATAAGCAGACTTTGAAATTTGATAGTCTTTTTCAGCCAGTTCTAAGTTGCTTTTAGCAATTTTTATTTCGCTTCTATTTTCCTTGGCCGTTGTTAAAATTTCTGAAATGTCCTTGGCTGTAATTCCTTCGTCAATAATTTCATAGCCTTCATCTTGTATATCGAAATTTTCATAATCTTCAATTAATAAAAGCTGAGCTAAACTAATTAATGAAATTTTTACAGCATTTTCGGTGACTGCAATATTTTGCTTTTCGGTAGCATCGGTTGCTTGAATTTCAAGCAAATCTCCTCTGGGAAGCACTCCTGCTTCTACCAAATCCATAGTACGTTGTATTTGCTCCTGAGTGACATTATTTTGTGATTGAAGTACTTCCAAATTTGCTTTATTAGTAAGTACCTGCAAAAAGGCATTGGCCACAAAAAGTGAAATGTCGTCCTTCATTTTGGAAAGTCCATAATCACTGGCCAATTGGGAGATTTTAGCCCTTTGAAGCACTCGATGATTTCTCAATCCTTGAAATACCGTAACACCTAAGGTAACACTATACGAAGAATTACGAGAGGTTTGATTTTCTAAAACTCCGGTGGTAATATTTTGAGTAAGTCCTGTATTCCAAGAATTGGATGCCGAACCATTTAAAGAAGGTAAAAAATTGCCTAAGGCATCGCTTTTTTCTATTTCAGCCAGTTCTTTATCAAGTTCACTTTGCTTTATAGAGATATTATTTTCAAGGGCATGAGCTACACACTCGCGCAAAGTCCATTTTTTGGTTTGAGCTTGTGTTGAAACTCCTATAAGTATAAGTGTAATGAAAAATATTAATTGCTTCATAATGGTTGTTGACCCATTGGTCTTTTGATGTATGAAAGTGTTACAAATATCGTAAAATTTAATACGAATCATTTTTTAGAATTCAGCAGGAGCCGTTATTTGGTTCCAAACTTTAATTTTATCGGTTTCAGAAATTCCACTTTTAACCTCCACAATAATCCCATCACTAATTCCTAATTCAACCTCTTTACGTTCAAACTTTTGATCTCCTACTTCAACCTCAACAAAGGGTTTTTGTGTTTTATCATCATATTGAATAAGTGCTTCCTTTATGGTTAAAACACTATCTGCTCTTGCTAAAATAATGGACGCGTTGGCACTTAATCCTGCACGGATAAAGGTGGTGTCTTTTTTACTTAGTGTTCCCTTTATTTCAAATTGAATAGCTCCATTCTCCTCGACACCTTTAGGTGCGATGTAATCTAAAACTGCATCAAACTTTTTATTTTCAATAGCCCCTACCGTAATTTCTAAAGGTAGGTTTTCTGTAATTTTTCCTACTTCACTTTCATCCACTTTCCCTTCAAAAATCATTTTTCCAACATCGGCTAAAGTAGCTATAGTAGTCCCGTCATTAAAATTATTGGCCTCAATTACTTGGTTTCCTACTTTTACCGGCACATCTAACACCATCCCTGAAACAGTAGCTCTAATTTCGGTATTGGCAACAGCGCCTAATCCACTGGTTGTTCCGGTCTTTACAATATCGAAAGTTTGTTGAGCCCCGGTTAAATTTACCTTTTCTTGATTATACCGTTGTTGAGCCTGATCAAAGGCAAGTTGCGCGTTGTCAAACTCATTGGCAGAGATAACCCCTTTTTCGAAGAGTGCTTTCTGGCGATTGTAAATGTTCTTCTGACTTTCAAAAGCCAGCCGTGCTGTTTCTACTTGCGTTCTGGCAGCACTAATACTGTTTTTTGCACTTGTTAGTGAATTTACATTAGGAACCACTTTTACTTTGGCTATTAAATCTCCTGTTTTAATAATATCTCCTGCTTCTACAAATATTTCATCAATAATTCCCGATATATTGGGCTTAATGAGAACCTCTTCTCTTGGAACAATACTTCCGGTAGCGACTGTTTTTTTAATGACATTATCTACAGAAGGGGTTTCGGTTTCATACACAACAGGATCTTGCTTGTCCTTAACATAAATGTATCGTATTCCTAGTATAAAGAGTACTAAGATGATGACTAAAGTAATGATGGTTCCTTTTCTTTTCATTTTTATGATTGATTATAAAATTTTTTAATCCAGTCGCAATGCGTCTACCGGTTTCATTTGTGTAGCCCGTGTGGCTGGTATAAGACCTGCTAAGATTCCTGAGATAATTAAAATGGCTAAAGCCACAATAATAACTCCTATGCCAACTGTAGGATTTGCAAAATTTTCAACCGGACCCGAGCTTTCTAAAATTTTATTTAAGACCCATATAAGTCCTGCAGCAAAAGCAATACCTAGCATTCCGGAAATAATTGTTAATACTAAAGATTCTTGCAAAATTTGTAGCCTTATATTCCAAGGGCTTGCTCCAATGGCTCTTCTAACTCCAATTTCTTTTGTTCGCTCTTTTACTACAATAAGCATTATATTACTTATCCCAATAACTCCTGAAAGCAACACCAATGCACCTACAAAGTATCCTACGAAGGTAAGTATAGAAAATAGCCCCATGATTTTAGCAAATTCTTCGGCGAGGTCAAAATGCCCAATGGCACGTTCATCTTCGGGATGAATGCTTCGCAGCTCTCGCATGCGTGACATAATTTTCGGTTTTATGGTTGAAATGCTTACATTATCATTTGCTGTAATAGCCATCCAGCCTACATTATCGCCATAATTAAATGCTTGTGAAAATGTAGTAAAGGGAACAAAAATGGTATTCGCATCTTCCTCTTGGTCTCCTTTACTATTGCTTTTTTTGAAAGTTCCTATTACTAAAAAATTAATGCCATTAACCTTAATATATGAACCTATAGGTTCTTCTCCTTTATCATAAAGTGCTTTAACGACATCTTTTCCAATGACCGCTATTTTTCGTTTTTCATCAATATCTGAATAACTCAAAAAACGCCCTGCAGTAATTTCCAGAGGTTCTTGTTTAATATATTCGGGATAATCTCCATAAATATTAAATGCCCCTGTTTTTTCATTTCGAGTAACATTATTGGCTCCTCTAAAACCTCCTAGTTGATTTCGGGGGGAAACGTATTTTAACTCAGGAAAATTTTGCTTTAATACCTCAACATCCTGAATTTTAAAATTAAAAAAACGTCCTTTCGAAAATCCTTTATAAGGAATTGAAGTTCGCTGTGACCACATAAAAATAGAATTGGTGGCAAAGTCACCAAAATCTGCTTGCACTCCATGTTTTAATCCATTGGTTAAAGCAAGAAGAATAACCAAAATGAAAATGCCCCAAAACACCCCAAAAGCCGTTAAAAGTGTTCTAAACCTATTTGCGTTTAGCGCCTCCAATATTTCATTCCAACGATCTTTGCTAAACATACTATTCGTCTCTAAGGGCTTCTATGGGTTTTATATTGGCCGCTCGTCTGGCAGGTATAAATCCCGCTAAAGCACCCGCTACTATTAATAAAATTACCGTAGTAACTGCGGTATTAAAATCTACTTGTGGGAATTTAATAAAATCGCTATTGACCATAGGGCTTACTAGCTCCAACAAACCTACTCCCAAAAACAAACCAGAAAAACCAGCAATAGCTGTGATAAAAATGGCTTCCTGTAAAATCATCCCCACAATAGAAGAAGGTAATGCACCAATGGCTTTTCGAATACCAATTTCCTTGGTTCGCTCTTTAACCACAATAAGCATAATATTACTTACCCCTACTATACCTGCAATAATAGTTCCGATCCCTACAAACCAAAATACAGCCCGAATGGTATCCAACAAAGTGTATATTTTTTTTGCTTCTTCTAAGGTATTCCATACTCTTACGGCACTTCGGTCATCGGGAGCTACAAAATGTGAGGTTCGAATATCCTTGTCGATGTTTTCAGATAATGCCATAGAAAGTGCCACAGCATCGTCAAAATTGTCACTCATTTTTACCGTATAAGCAAGGGAGCGAACTTTATCGCCTCCATTGAATGCCTTTTGTGCAGTAGTGATGGGTATAAAAACTCTGGTTTCTTCACGGTTCCCTCCCGGGTCGGAATACACCCCTACCACTACAAAGTTAATTCCCATAATTTCAATACTCTTACCAATAGGATCTTCTTCTTTGAAAATATCTTTTTTTACTTGATTCCCAATCACAGTTACTTTTTCGGCCTTTTCAACATCTCCATTATTGATAAATCGTCCTGCAACCATGGTTTCATTTTCAATAAATTGTTGGTCTGCAGAAGCGCCTTCTACTCGATAGTTCCCTGTTTGATTCTTGTATGTAATAATTCCTCCCCAAATGGAATAAAGTGCCGTTCGGTATTCAAGATTTTCGTCATATTTTCGGCTTATATTTTCATGATCGCTATTCTTCATTTGAACAAGCCTCCCCGGGTTTAAACCCTTGTAACCTTTTGTAGTAACCCCTGTCCAAACTGAAATTCGATTTGTGGCATCTTGCTCAAATTGCGATTTTACGCCTTTTTGAATACCTGTACTAAAACCCAAAAGAATAACTAAGATAAATATTCCCGATGCCACCGACAATCCGGTAAGGAATGTTCGTAATTTATTCTTACTTAAGGTTTCAAAAATTTCTTGCCAACGCTCTATATTAAACATTTTCCTGTTTTTTTGCTCGTACTTGAGATACTAAGTCATCATCGATAATGATTCCGTCTTTAAGGTGAACAATACGTTTACACATGTGGGCAATATCATCTTCATGGGTAACACATAAAATAGTTTTTCCTTCATCATTAATTTTTTGGATTAACTCCATCACTTCGTAAGAGGTAGAGGAATCTAATGCTCCTGTAGGTTCATCTGCCAATAACACTTTGGGATTACTTGCCAGTGCACGAGCTATTGCAACACGCTGTTTTTGTCCTCCAGAAAGCTCACTGGGTAAATGTTCTGCCCAATCGGCCAATCCCACTTTTTCAAGATAATGCATTGCTTTTTCAGTACGTTCATTCCGCTTAATGCCTTGATAATATAACGGCATGGAAACATTATCTAAAGCAGATTTATAGGATATAAGATTAAACGATTGAAAGATGAAACCCAAAAATTGATTTCGATACCTAGCGGCAATCTTTTCATTTAAATTTTTAATTATTTTTCCATCCAATGTGTAACTGCCAAGATCGGCTTCATCAAGCATCCCAATAATATTAAGAAAGGTAGATTTGCCGGATCCCGAAGAACCCATGATGGCAACCATCTCGCCTTCTTTGGCTTCAAAGTTAATTCCCTTTAGCACATGAAGTGAATTGGCCCCCATTTGATAGGACTTATGCAGTTCCTTAATTTCAATCATACTAAAAAATTAGTTATGCTACAAAGTAAAGTTCTTTGAGCTTTTTTTGTGTGAAATTCTTGTTAAGACTTGTGTTGGTTACTAAGGATTAACATTTAATAGACAGTAAAAAGAAGGATTTGTTACAGCTTTACTCACTATTTTTTAATCTTCATACTTTCTATGCTTTTGTCTCATTTTATAAATAAGATATCCAACACCTCCTATAAGCAAATATGGGAAGAGCATTAAATATACAATGCCGTTATTAATTCCTTTTGCAGTAGCATTTCCTTCTTCACTTTCTAAAACGGCTCGACACATAGCGCATTGAGAGTCTGCTGGCAATACAGCTAATAGGAAAAGTATCATTATGAGAAATTTAATCTTCATTAGGTATAATACGGAGCAATCATGATATAAACAATAACTCCTGTAACAGCCACATATAACCAAATAGGGAATGTAATTTTAGCCATTTTTTTATGCTGCGGAAACCTTCCTGTAATAGCTCTTACATAGGTTACTAACACAATTGGAATAACAGAAATTGAAAGAAAAATATGTGAAATTAAAATGAAATAGTAAATATATTTCCATACTCCTTCTCCTCCATAGGGAGTAGGATCTGAAGTCATATGATACGCTACATACATCACTAGGAACAATACTGAGAGTACGATACACGATTTCATAAAAACTTCATGTAAAAATCGATTCCCTTTTTTTATTTGTATAACCGCAAGCACCAGCAATATTGCGGTTATCCCATTAATAGTCGCATAAATAGGGGGTAAAAAACTAAGCGGGGCAACATTGGGAATTCGTACCCGAAAAAGTACAGCAACCACAACCGGAATCGCGATGGATAAAACCCATGTTAAAAGGGTATATTTTTTATTGTTACTTGATGATGGCATATTATTCTTTAAGTAATTTTTTAATATCTGTAATGAGCATTTGTATTCCGCTTTCCTCCAATCCGTCATAATAAATAATGGGGTTTCCATTTTCATCTTTTCGAGAACGAATATTGCCATTTTTATCGATGAGCGCAAAAAAACCAGAATGTTCAAACCCTCCTTCTATTTCTGGAGTTTCACCGACGTATAAGTTAAATCCTTCATTAGCCAAGCGATAAATCTCTTTTTGTTCTCCGGTAAGAAAATACCAATTAGGCTTTGTTATTTCATATTTTGAAGCATATTCCTTGAGAACTTCCGGAGTATCGTAAGTTGGATTAATCGTAATAGAAGCAATCGCCAGATTTGTTTCGGATAAAAAGGCTTGTTCTACTTTTTTCATGTTCTGGTTCATGATAGGACAAATGGAAGGACAGGTGCTGAAGAAAAACTCGACTACATATACTTTTCCTAAAAAAGTTTGATTGGAGACAGCATCCTTATTTTGGTCTGTAAAATGAAAAGCAGGAACAGTTCCAATAGTCACTAAAGAGTCTTTGTCAGAAATATTTTTTCTTTCCAAATGATGACGATCGAGATCTACTGTTTCTTTGTTGTTTATTCTGTTGATAATCTTAGGAACAAAGAGAATTCCGAAAATAAGAATGATCAATGAAATGCCTATATACGAATAATTGGTCTTCAAAATTATATCTCTCTTTTGGTTTTGTATTTCTTTAAAGCAAGTCGATATTCAGCCAAAACTACCATAACATCATCACTCATTTTGTTATTTATTTCGGCATAATTGGAAGCATCAAAACCATACAAAACCCCAACGTCTTTATCTGCTTTTCGACCACGCAAATTCCTTTCTTTGTCAATAATAAAAACTAGATTGGTAGCTAAGTTTTCATTTAAGTTTCCGTTTGTTTTCAAGGAGTTAAACACTTCTGAAATGGCTTCTTGGGTTCCATAAGCAAACTTATAATTTACGGGATCTGCAATTTCTTTTAGTTGTTCTTTGAGCTTCTTAACCGCATCTCGTTGACTCTCATTCACTAAAATAATAAATTGAAATTCCTCAAATTGGTAGTTTTTTTTATAGATTTTATGAGCCAAATTAAAGGCATTAGCTTTCTTGTTTTCAACTTCTTTTCCGAAGAACCCCAATACCGTAATTCTATCCTGAAGCTGTACCGGCGCACCATCTTCAGCAGTAAAAGAACTGAGTTCGGACACCCCTTGTGTTAAGACCGGAAGTTTTGCAAAATTGTTAACGCCGGAAGCAAAAAAAATATACACCGTGATAGGGAGTAAAAAGAGGATGGCTAAGACACTATACTTCTTTGCTTTCAAGGGATAGTTTTTTGCAAAAATACAACCCAAAAAAAGGGAATGCAAACAATAGGAATTAATTTATTGCAACAAAAAACCCATCAATTGATGGGTTTTTTAGAAACTTTTAAAATTTTAGAAGTTAAATTTTACAAATCCTTCTTTATAAACATCAAAAATATAATCTCCTTCAATAAGTAGAATTAATATTAAATAGCAAATTAAAAACACTGCCGTCCACACTACAGATCTTCTCATCCCTTTGGTTTCATCGCGCATGTGCATGAAATCCCAAGTAATATAATATGCTTTCACCAATGTTAAAACGATAAAAATCCAGTTTAAGGTTTTCATTGCCAAAAGATGGCTATGGGTTAAAGCTTCCGGTTTTAGGATCCCTAAAACCACTTCAACAGCCGTTACTATGCATAGGAAGGCAAAAACTCCCCAAATCTTAGTAACATTGGACTTAAACTTTAATAGTCCTCTAAAAATCTCTAATTTATGTTCGTGCGCCATGTGCTAGTATTTCTGAAAATTAAACGAGGTAAAAGAAGGTAAATACAAATACCCAAACTAAATCTACAAAGTGCCAATAAAGCCCTACTTTCTCTACCATTTCGTAACTTTTACGCTTTTCGTAGGTTCCTAAAATAACATTGAAAAAAATAATGATGTTAATAACAACTCCTGAAAAAACGTGAAACCCGTGAAATCCTGTAATAAAGAAAAAGAAATTGGCAAAAAGTGGATGCCCATATTCGTTATGTCTAAGATTGGCTCCTTCAACTACTAATTTACCATCATTTACCAATTTTGCAACAGATTCTTCACGTGAAAGCACTGTTGGATGGCCATTTTCGTCTAAGTATTGAGTTCTAACCAAAAGATTTTCATTAGCTAAAAATCCTGCTTTTACTTCTTCGTATGAAAATGAAGTGCGAGTAGGCTCGGCTGCATACCAAATACCATTTTTCTTTTCGTGGGTTACTCTCTCTGTTGGAATGTGCTGTGCAAAATCCGCAATAGCAACTCGTTTCCCTTCGGTATCTAAAAACTGAATAATTTTACCTCCTTTGGTTTCTACAGCACCATAATCTCCCTTAATAAAAGTGGCCCATTCCCAGGCTTGTGAACCTACGAAAATAGCTCCGCCGATAATGGTAAAGAACATATACCAAATTACCTTTTTCTTTTGCATTTTATGCCCTGCATCTACTGCAAGCACCATAGTTACTGATGAAAAGATAAGCACCAAAGTCATAAAAGCCACATAGTACATTGGTGCAGGAACCCCGTGTAAGAAAGGCACGTGAGTAAACACCTGGTCGGCTATAGGCCAAGCATCTATAAACTTAAAACGAGAAAAACCATAAGAGGCAATAAATCCGGAAAATGTTAGGGCATCTGACACAATGAAAAACCACATCATCATTTTGCCGTAACTGGCATTGAGCGGGCGGTTACCCCCACCCCAGGTTTTTCCTTCGGTGCCTGTTTTTGCAAGCGTTGCTTCCATACAGAGAAATTGGTTTATTTAGAGTGCAAAAATAAGGATAATTTTTATCTCATGAAATAGAAAAACAAAAAGAGGTATATCCACAAAAAATCCACAAAGTGCCAAAAAGTAGTAGCAAGTTCAATACCAAGGGTTTTACCGTTTTTATACTTCTGTTTAAAATGATTATAAATTACCACTAAAAGTGAAATAATTGCCACAATGACATGCACTATATGCACTACTACAATGATATAGATAAATGAAAATGCAATATTTTCATTAAAAGCATAGCCGGATTCCAAATAAATTTCTGAAAATCCACGTAGTTGTAAGTAGATAAATACAATTCCTAGGGCAAGTGTTGTTAAGAGCAAAAACATTCCTGCTTTTTGTTGTTCCTGTACAACCATTCTTTTGGCAAAAAGCATAGTTACACTACTTATCACAATTACAAAGAGGCTAAGGTAAAATGCCTGAGGTAACTGTAAATTTTCAAGCCAATCTGCCCGTTCTTTACTTGCTACATAGGCACTGGTTAATCCCGCAAAGCTCATGGCTAAGCTTATAATACCAAACCAGAGCATCATTTTTTTTGCTCGTCGGGTTTTTAATTGTTCAGATCCTTCGGTATACTTCATTATCGCAAAAATTTATCGGCAACAAAGATTATTTGGAGCAGGGTAATATAACTAACACTTACCAACATCAACTGCTTTGCAGCTTTTTCAGTTTTTAACCTATATAACCGAACCCCATAGTAAATCATCCAGCAGCCCAACGCAAAAATTAAAATAGCTGCCACAACACTTAATTTAAGGGTTCCTGTAATATGAAAAGCCGGGATTAAAGAAGCCAATAAAGTCCAAACGCTATATAAAATAATTTGCAAGGCAGTTCCTTTGTCTTTTTTTCGGGTAGGTAACATAAAAAAACCTCCTTTTTTATAATCTTCAAACAGAAACCAACCAATAGCCCAAAAATGTGGGAATTGCCAAAAAAATTGAATCATAAACAAGGTACCCGGCTCTATTCCAAAATCATTGGTAGCAGCCACCCAACCCAACATAAATGGGATAGCTCCCGGAAAAGCTCCAACAAAAACAGCAAGAGGCGTTTTTGTTTTTAAGGGGGTATATAGGCTTACATACATAAATATAGAAATGGCTCCAAACATGGCTGTTTGCGCATTGATGGTGTATAAGATAATAACTCCTAATAGGGTAAGGATAGAAGCCAATACAAAAGCATGTCGAACACTCATTCTTCCGGAAGGAAGTGGCCGGGTTTTAGTTCTATCCATTAACGCATCAAGATCCTTTTCAATAATTTGATTCCAAACATTAGAAGCCCCAACCATACAATAACCCCCGATGGTTAATAATAAAAGAACTAAAAAATCTACTGTTTCGGCCCCTAAAAAATATCCGGCAATAGATGAAAAAACAACGCTTACCGATAAGCGTATTTTGGTAATTTCGGCAAAATTTGCACCAAAACCTGAAAATATTGAAGTTGAAGGACTTGTAGGCAATACTTTTTTTTTGATGCGCAAAGATACAGCACGCACTTCTTTTTTTACAACTTATATTTTATAATTAGTCATTTAATAGTACTTTTTATTAAATTCACGCCATAAAAATTTATATCATGATACGTACATTATTCTTTTTTCTGTCTTTTTCATTAATAGCGACAAGTTTCAGTTTTTCTCAAAATGATTCAGACAAAAAAGCGGTCAATAAAGAAAAAATTAAAAGGGAGGAAAAAAAGGCCGAGAAAGAACGATTAAAGCAAATTGAGAAAGAAAATAAGCAGGTTAATAGCGATACAAAACTTGAACAACAAGGGAATTATGTTCCTACTTATGGAGTTTCTGCAGTTAAAGTAGCCGATAGTATCTATATGCTAAAAGGAAAAGGAGGGAATATGGGGCTTTGTTTTGGGAATGATGGAGCGTTTATGATCGATGATCAATTTGCCGAAGGAACCGATGCCATTTTAACTACCGTTGGGTTTTTCACCAAGAAACCGGTGCAATTTTTAATTAATACCCATCATCATGGAGATCATACAGGTGGTAACGAAAATATGCTTCAAAAAGGGACCGTTATTTTTGCTCACGAGAATGTGAGAAAACGACTTATTATGGAAGCTTCAAAAAAAATACAAGATTCCATTGATAAAGTATTTGAAAAAAATCTTGAAAAATTTAAAAAAGATGGTGCTAACGAAGAACGAGCAGAGCTCTCTGCAAAAAGGACAGTTTCAGAATTAGAGAATACTATAGTGCTAAGCAATAATCTTCCCATGATTACTTTTGCTGATGATTTAACGTTTCACTTCAATGGGGAAAAAATATTTGTATTCCACGTACACAATGCCCATACAGATGGTGATTCTATGGTCTATTTTACCGATAGCAATGTGCTACACACCGGCGATGTTTTTGTAAGTAACTTATATCCTTTTATCGATATAGCCAATGGAGGCTCTATTAAAGGATATAAAGAAGCTTTGTCTAAAATATTGATGGTAGCAAATGAAGACACCAAAATTATCCCTGGACATGGGGAAATTGCTTCTTTGCAGGATGTTAAATATACCCAATCTATGGTAGAGTTTTTACATTCGCGAATTGCCTATCATTTCTTGGAAAAAAAATCGAAAGCGCAAATTAAAGCTTTAAACTTAACCAAGGATTTTGATGCAAAAGGTTTTGGAAGTGGTTTTATATCTTCTGAAAAGTTTTTTGATGTTTTGTACGATGACGTTGAAAGAACTTATAGCACAAAGAATAAAGAAAAAGAGTAACCCTAAAAATCTAAGTACCAATTAAATAAATCGGTTCGTATCCCAAAGTTGAACCAAGTGGTTTGATTGCTAAATACAGTTTCTGTATCCTCTAAGGGAGAAAAATCCCTGTAAATGAAGCTTCCATAAATTTTTAAGTTGGTAGCGGGATTGATAAGATACCCTATCTGAAATTCTCCATGAAAGAAATCGGTCGTATTCCCTTGGGCTAGGCCATTTCCATCGTCTGAAACTCTATTATCTTCCGTTCCGTAAATATTGCTTCCGTAAAAGAAGCTGTCCTCTGTTGTGTTAAACTCGAAACCTCTTTTTGCAAAAATCAATTTCGCATCGGCAAATAACCGTCCTCTTTGGTATCTTGCAATCGCTATAAATTCTGAAAAATTTGCTCCTAGTGTATGTGCCATAGATTGATTGGAATGTCCATAATTAAGCACCACCGAATTATGCGAATAAGTATAAGGCCTTACCCTATTATATTCTGCCTGTAAATAAAGATTCTTTAACCCAAAAGCATCATAATATTTACCACCAAATTGATATCCTACTTTATTTTTATAGCTGCCTTTACCACCAAAAATATCCCCCGATGAAAACTCATCAATGATTAATTGACTATAAATGTTTGCCCTGTTATTTACTTTATACTTTGCACTTAGCCCAATTAATGCATTCCCTCCTCGGGAACCGGTTGAGAACTCAATGGCACGATAAAAAATAATTGGGTTTAGATAATTAAAGTCGAATCCTCTATCGTTATCATTTTCCCAAATAACAGACTCAAAAAGGCCAATATTCAACCTCTTGGTAATATTATAACTTAAATAATGGTTTGCCATGAACTTGGTGCGAAAAGAGCCACTTTCGGTAACTTCGCTTCGTACATCCCTTAATGACATCCAAGTATTAGTGTACTTTAATTTCCAAATAGTAGTATTCAGTTTAAAAAAAGGATAGGGGCTGGCATTATCACTTAAAAATAACGAACGATATCCGTCCCCTATAAAGTTTTTATCGTGTCCTAACTGAAGATTAAAATACTCTGAAGGAGTAAAAGAAATATACCCTGTTGCTACAGGATAGTCATACGAATCTGTTTTAAATTTCTTGGCAATCCCCCTTCCAGGAATAATAGCCGGGTTTCCGCCATCGGGTTTTATAGACTCTGCGTAGCGATTAAAATAATCGGCAAATCTTCCCTGACTTTCATAAATAGTAGCAAAAAAGTTTACCTGCTTACCAATTCCACCTTGGGTATAAATTAAGCGGGTGTTATTATAAGTGGTGATATCTGTATCAGTATCTTTTCCGGCTTGCAGGTCTACCCCGGGATCCAAAGTAAGCCAAAAATCTTTCCCTTTAAGCGCTACCATGTGCTCATTCCACCATTTCCTACTAAGCCAAGAGGATCCCGACTTCAAAATCTTTTGATTTTCTACTTCAAAAGTATAATACTTATTTACTTCATTATAAATGAAGGGCTTTTGAGCCGTATGATTATTTGATCCTACTTGATTTATATAAGGATCAAAAAGACTATAATTGTGATGTGAAAGAGGAATAGTAAGCTGACTGGTATATTCGTCATTTGCATAGGGTAATTTTTCAATGGCATCATATTCATTAAGTTCCTCTTTGCCTATAATTTTAGTTTTACTAACCGTTAGTGTTTCTGTGTTTCTTTCTCCTAACGGAATCATAAACGACATGGTAAATTGTGCATAACTAGGTTTGCCATTATAAGTAGCTGGGGTAATTTGCGGAAAGGCTTCAAAAACACGAACTACTTCTTCTTTTAGTTCTTTATAGACAGCATCTACATAAAGCACTTTAAATTTTCCTTCAGTGTCTACTTCAAAAAAAACAGAGATCAAGCCTTTAAAGTTTTCTTCAGAAACAATACTGGGTACTACTATATTTGAAAACACCAAATCTTGTACTGTTGTATCAAAACAAGCTTTCAAATCTAAAATTGACACAGACTCACAATTTGAGAAAATAGGGTATTTTTCAAGAGAATCCTGATTCTCTTGCGCTTGTACAGACATTAAAACTAAAAAAAAGGACAGCAATAGGTAATGAAAACGCATCATAGGTAAAGGGCATTTTAATTATTTGGAAAGATACACTTTTTTAAAATTCCCTTTTAAAAAGAAACCCGCAATTAAGCGGGTTTTGTTTTTAATATTCGATATTAAGGCTAATGGGAACGGTATAAACCACTTCTACCCATTGGTCATTATGCTTTCCTGGGGTTAATTTTGGAAGCGAACCTATTACTCTTTTGGCTTCCAAGCCTAAATCTTCGTAGGCAGATCGGGCTTTAATATCTACAATCTCCCCTTTGGAATCTACCGTAAACTGAACATCAATTCTATTATTCTTTCCGGCATATTTTTCTGAAAATTTATCTGTATTAAACTTTCTACCGATAAAGGTATTAATCTTTTCGTCTAAACAAGCTCTTCGTTCTTTTTCGGTGCTAAGAGATTCACATCCCGGAAAAATAGGAGCGTTCTGTACCATCATCAAAGTTGTTTTGCTTGGTTTCTCTGCTTCAGAAAGGGCAGGAACAGTATTTTTAATTGGTGTATTTGGATCTACCTCTGTTGGAGCTGTTTGACTTTCCTTTTCCACAGTTGTGTTGTCCATTTCTTTAAACTTATTAGAAACAATAGGCTTTTGAGGTTCTCTCTTCTTTACTACCTCTTTTACAACCACCTTCTTTTCTGGAATAACCTCTACAACATAGTTTTTTAAAGCAATTTCCTTTAATTCTCTCTCTTTAGGGAGTTGAAAATCTGCTTCTCCTATTCCAAAATTACTTTCCACAATTAAAAAGACTAATAACATGCTTATAATAAGCCCAATTTGAAAAAACAAACCTGAATTCCAACGAATGTTAATTCTCTTTTTTTCTTCTCTTTTTGAAAGTCCCTCTACTTTAGATGTACTTCCCTTTTTTACTGATGGCATCATAATAGCTGTATTTTAAAAGTTATACTAAGCATTATACAAGGGATATGCCAAAATAAAAACGCCCCACCAAAGGTGGGACGTTTTATATAAAATACGAGTGTATCTTTTAGTTTTCTACTTGGAATAAAATAGGAAGGGCATACAATACCCCTACAGCTTTTCCTCTTTGTTTCCCAGGAGTCATTTTAGGAAGAGACTTAACCACATTTACAGCTTCCTGTTCGAGACGAGGGTGTGGCGCACGAGCTCTAACATCTACCACATTTCCATTTTTATCAATTTTGAATTGAACCGAAATACGTTGTTTTCCTTCAAGCCCTAAGTCATTAGCTAACTCGGTATCAAATTTTCTGGAAACGTATTGTTGTACTTTTTCAGACATACAAGCCTTTTTGGCCTCATTATTCCCAGCATTTTCACAACCGGGATAAATAGGTACATTCTCAATAACGGCAAAAGGAACGTCTGCAATTTCTTCTTCCTCTACTTCTTCAATCTCTTCAATCTCGACAATTTCTTCATTTTGATTGGTTTCGGTAGATTTTATAACTGTTTCCTCTACTTCTTCTTCGTCTTCAACAACTTCAATCACTTCAGGTGCTGGTGGTGGAGGTGGTGGAGGTGGTGGAGGAGTAATCGTTTGCGTGATTGGAATATCTTCTAATAAATCATCACCTACGTTTAAGGTGTCTCCGGCAAGATTATCTTTATCGAAGGTCTTGTGCTCAATGGCTCTCCAAGAGATAAATAACATTAAAGCTAAACCAGCAAGCACATAAATATTACTCCACTGATTTAAGTTTGCTTTAGAATTCTTTTTAGGTTCCATAATTCAAAAATTTGATAGTTGCTAAAATAGGTAAAATTGTATTCTTTTTAAAAGGAATTTCAGTTTTTGAGAATAAAAGTATCCTTTAATTTATAAAATACTATTATTCCTACTAATATTCCTGCTGTATTTGCAACTATATCCCAATTATCTTGAGTTCTATTAGTCACAAAGTTACCTTGTAAAACTTCAATAATTATACCATAAATGAATAATAAAATGGGAACTACCCAATACGCCCATTTTATTTCTTTATTTGACTTTATTAAATATAAAAACCAAACTATTACAAAGAAAAAATAAACAATCCCATGAACCATTTTATCAAAAAAAGGGATGGCAACTTTTGTGTTCCCCGACAAGGGGAGCAACATAATTAAGGTGACAAAAAGGGAGTAAAGGATTGCTGCAATTTTAAGAACCTTAGCCTTAAATAAGTGCTTTATAAGCCGCATCATCTAATAATTCTGCAATCTCATCAGGATTTGATATCTTAATTTTTATCATCCAGCCATCCTCATAAGGATGAGTGTTAACTTTCTCTGGTTCAGATTCCAGACTTTCGTTGAATTCAACAATCTCTCCAGACAATGGCAAATATAAATCGGATACTGTTTTAACCGCTTCTACCGTGCCAAAGACTTCTTCTTTATTTAGAGTTTCACCCAGTGTTTCTACTTCAACATAGACAATATCTCCCAATTGGTCCTGCGCAAAATCGGTAATTCCTACGGTAGCGATATCGCCGTCAATAAGCACCCACTCGTGGTCTTTTGTATATTTTAAATTTGATGGTATATTCATTTTAGTAACTGTAAAAGTATTAATTATTTAGTTTCCAAAGTTATAACGTAAGGTAAGGCCACTTCTAATAGTAGTTTGCGGGAATGCTGTAGAGATAGCATACTCAGAGAACGTATGGTCGTAATAGAATAAGGCAGTAAGATTTTTACTTAATGCATAATCTGCCGTAAACTGCAAGCCATAAATAGTTTGCCCTGCCGTAGTTTGATTATTATTAATATCCAAATAACGTATAATCGTTTTATTATATCTCCTAGAAGCATCCAGTTTAAAATTTAAGTCACTCTTTAATATACGTTTCTTCCCTCCAAAATTAGTTCCAATACGTAAATCTTTGATTCGATATCCCAGTCCTAAAATAATTTCATTTCCTTGAATTTCGGTCAATAAATTATTGGCAAAACTTAGTGAAAGAGCTCTGTCTTTTCTGAGCTCCGCTAAAATTTTTACCGAATTTTGCATTTCAAAATCTATCTTAATTAAGGGCGAAAACTGTTCCGTAAGATTCACATTATTTAAGAACACATCGCTTTTAAAGTTCCCTGATTGATCCAACTCCAGCGGATTTTCTCTATCAAAGTCCAAGTTTGTTTGAAATTGGTTTACTGTATACGATGCGCGATATCCATGCTGAATGGAAAAACGTTTAAATTGTTTTTTAAACCATTTAATTCGCATAAGACCGGTATACTTTAAATCCCAATTTGGGAGTGGTATATCACGAAATATTCCCGTTTTTTCTTTGCTTGCGTCACTTCCTTTGTAGGCCGAAAGGAACGATGCCAGCAACACTTTTTGGCTGGTAGGTCCAAAACCAACAGGGAATCCCGTTTCGGCATCAATGGTATAGGTATAATTAGGGTTATTTTGCTCCAAGTCTCTAGCCAATCTATCTGCAATAACACTTCGGTTTGCTCTAAAATCATCGAAAGCTGCAGAGCCATTTTCATCACTTTTACTAAAGGCTGTTTTTATTAGAAGCGTGGAAATATTAAAATTACCGAAAGTATTAGGAGTAAGAGATTCATACAAACCATCTCGTACAATGTAATTTTCAGAATAGTTTTCAGAATATGCTCTGCTTCCGTTAAAATCTATTTTTAGATCGGGAAGTAATTCCATATTTACTTGCGCATCCAATTGTTTACTTTCTACTTCGGTATATTGCTCATTAAACTCAGGATAAATAGTTAGCCAGCCTTTTCTTGCTGCCATTTCCCGAATTTCTGCCTGACTTCCAAACACAAATCCTGTACTGGGTTTTAAAGAACCCGCGAATCCTATAGAAGGAAGATATCCGGGCAAGAAAATACCATTGTTCTCCTGATAATTTAACTGAATTCTTTTAATAGATGTAACTAACCCTATTAGGGTGTTTGCTGCTTTTTCACCACCGCTTAATGTTCCTCCTCCGGCACCAGAGCCTGAACCTTTTCCAATCTCATTTTCTCCTTCACCCGAGCCTCCTCTACCGCTGGCTAAGTTTTGTTCCCTTCTGCTTTTAGGATCATTGTCACCTCCCTTGTCTCCACCTTCTTCTCCTTTTCCTCCTCTTCCTTCAAGAAGAGATGAGCCAGACTTTCCGGTTTCATTTCCTTCACCACCATTATTTCCAGCATTCCTACCCGGTTTAATTTTAGTGAAACCGATATATCGGTAAAAGCTGTTCATGTCCAAAGTAGAATTAATACGATGGGTGCTGGCATTTTGAACGGAGTTTCCTAAATCGTACACCGTTGGGTCGCCTTCCACCGTAATCTCACTAAAAAGGTCGCTACCGTCTTGCCATTGATAATCGCCTTGATAGGAGTACGCAATTCGCATCCACTTTAAGAACGGGAATTTTGACGTGGGCAAATCGTAATTTAATTGAAGCGATTGGAAATGTTGATTAGGATCTCCTACTTGGAAGAACCCATCCCAAACACCAATAGAATTATCTACAATTCCGTCATTAATATAATTGTTTACTATACGATTGTTGGCTGCATTAAAATTGAAGCGCAATGACTGTGTAAGGTTATAATTAATGGTGTATTGCCAATCGAATAAAAAGTTACGCTGATAGAGTGTTGGAAGTCCTATTTGACCAGGCAACAGATTTAATTCCCTAAACTTTTGTTCGTTGTATTGTCTGGTAATATTAGAACTAACGGAGACACTACTGGGTAATGGATTGAAGTTTAAGTCTTTCAAAAACTGCCAATATTTACCCATAAAGATAGAATCATTCTTTTTGAAAGGCTCTATAGGTTTTGAATTGATGGTATAATCGTAAGTGGCTCCTAAACGCACCTGCTGATTGAGGGCATCTTCAATTTCAAAATCATGATGATCTACCTGATTGTAAGAAAAAGAAAGCGTTACATTTTCAATATCGTACGGCATAGGCTTGCTTGGATTTTCACCTGCCTTATTCTTTCTTACCCCAATAAAATTAACGCTTTGTCTTTTGGTATAATCTACTGACTGTTCTTCGACAGCGTTCTTTTCGTCAGCATCTGTAATTCCATCTAATCGAGATTGTAATTCGATATCTTCATACTCTGGGTCATATTTCGGGGTAATCAATTCCTCCCCAATACCATAATTAAATGGAAGTACAATTCCCCATTTTTTTGGAAATAATTGCCCCAAATTAAAATTGGTCACCACATCGTATTGTTTGGTATCTTCCAAACTACGCTGATTGGGTCCTTGTTCAATGGAACCAAATCCAATGGTACTCATATTCCCGGTAGCACTTACATTGGCAAAATCGGCCACGTTGGCATCCATATTCAAGACAGCTGCCCAGCCTCCTTTATTCTCTAATTCACTCATGCGAAGCTCGTTAAACCAAACTTCCCCGGAAACATTACTGTTAGACTTGTTGCGAAGTCCCAACATAATAACTCGAACATTTCCAAAGCTGGGAGTCCCTTTAATACCAATCCTTAATTCATTTTCGCCTCCACCGGCATAGGAAGGATCTAATTCGGATTGCATTCGATAAAAAATCTCTGTAGGATCTATGCCTTGTGTCCCCAATGCCAATGACTTTATTTCTTGAAGTAGAGAAAGGGGCAAATTTAACCTGTTTGCTAAAGGCCAAATAGTTTCCGCATCACTATCAGTAGCCTGAGGAATTTCCGGCGATACATTTAATGGGATTTCTATTTCATAAAAACTAGTGTTTAAATCGTTCCCCAAACGTATAAAGGCTGCCATTTGGCCATCTGCTAGCATGGTAGCAGGGGCGTCCAAAGATTCTGCGTGGATAAACATCTCTAAATTTTTATACTGCCGCATATCCACATTAAAGTTTTTATACACTGCACGGGCATCTTGTGGTTCAAGATCGGTCACTTTTAAAGAAAGCGACTGTTCATCTTGACGAATGATATTGTTGTTGTTATTTAATTCTTCTCGGAAAACCCCGGGAGGAATTACATAATTACTGTTTTGGATTATCCCTACGGCTTCATTTTCAAATACCGTATTGTCTTGATCATTGCTGGAATTATCTACATCTAAAGACTCCGTATATCTTCGGTAATCTCCACGGAAAAGTTCTAACGTACCAAAACGCAGTACTGTTTCTTGTTGAAATCCGGACATGAACATTCGCATAAATCGAATGGAACGGAAGTCGGAAATTCCATTTACCGCTTCATCATATTCACTTAATGGAATTCTAAACTGAATCCAACGAACCGGAATTTCTTGATTATTCTGTGTCGTTACAGTAATTTCTTTGATATCCGTCACATATTTTGAATCCAAATCCATGTTGGGAGTAACATCTATTTCATATTCAAAATAGCTATCTACCGTATTCATGGTATTGTCACGGTTAATATCTTCCACATCGGGTTGCGCGGTAGAACCTCTATCGTCATTACTCAACTGCTCCGGAGAGTTTCCTTGGGTTCCGTTATAAAATTTATATCGCTCGAGGATATTCCCCTCAGCTTGTAAAAAGTACTGGTAGTTATCGTTGGCAGGGTCTGTTAAACCTGCAAAAGCAGGATACTTTGCTGCTTCTTCCGTATCGCTTAATCCATCCAATCCAATATCTTGATTAATACGCTCTTGGCCGGTTGTAGCAAACGTATACACTAACGATTGATTGCTGGGCACTTTCCCCCATTCACTAGAAAGCGTATTGGCTAATCCTCCATCTTCGGGAAGTCCATTTTCGTATTGTTTACGACCATCTTTAAGAACATCTTCTGAAATATTTCCAAGATTGAAAGTTAATTTTCCTCCGGGATTATTGGCGTTTTCATCATAGATAAAGGGGTCCATCAACCAAAACTGAATGTATTCTACATTGGAGCGCTCAAAATCGGTAGTAGATAATTGTCTGGAAATCCCTCCAAATCGACTTTGTGGATTAGGAAGGGTGTTTCCTCCCGAAGCTGCAGGGTTAAAGTTGTAAGGCCCCCTTTCGGAAGGGTAAAAAGCTAAATCCAATGGGAATAAAGCCTGCGTTTGTCCTTGAATAATATCCTGATCCGGGAAAATTTCATTTCTGAAAATTCTACGGGTAAACGGAGAAGATAAATCTGCATCCGTAACACCGTCGGGACGTTGTGAGCTATAGAACACCGGGTCTATGGTATACCAGTTTAATCGAGCACGGTTATTATTATAAGCCAGATTGTTATTGTCAAATTCACCACCAAAACCCAAAGGAGTACTTGACAGGAACCAACTTAATGGTGTGGCAACATCAATAGCGGTTTGCGCTGCTTCAAAATCGTCTACATAGGCAGTTACTTTTCCATCAAAATTAGAAATCTTCGGGGCACCGGGCAACAAATACGCAAATTCTCCACGAATAGACACATTAGATTCTACATCAGTATCAATATTAGGGAGCTTATTTACCAATCTTGTTAAAAAGGGTACTTCGGTAGAATAGTTGGCATTAATACCAAACATAGTATTATTGATGGGCTCGTTTTGGAAGGAAGATTTTTGCGTTAATGGTCTTTCATTCAAATTAAGGAACGTCCCTCCCAATTGGAAATTTTTATTGAATTTATGCTGAATATCGAACCCCGTAAAACGCTTGGTTTGTTGGCCAAACAACGTATTATTTTCAACGCTAATGTTAATGGGCGTATTTG
This sequence comes from Flavobacteriaceae bacterium, assembly GCA_041392125.1. Lineage (GTDB taxonomy): Bacteria > Bacteroidota > Bacteroidia > Flavobacteriales > Flavobacteriaceae > Halomarinibacterium. Next base: position 65,891 of record JAWKMR010000003.1, read on the forward strand.
AATTTTGAAGCGAAGGATCTAAAATCTGAACTCTACCCAACTGGTAATTTACCGTATAATCTACTCCTTCAACCAAGGTTCTACCGCCCGCTGTTACTACCACAGAGCCCTGCGGAATATTAAAGGCTCCAATAGGAATACCGTCGGATCCGGTAGATTTATAGGTTCCTTTTAATTGAAATTTATTTTTATCGCTTTGTTGTTGTTCTGCCTGTGTTTTAGTAGAACGATACAGCGTTCGAAACACATATTTTTGCTGGTTGGCATTGTAAGTCTGCGGATTGGAATAATCTTCGTTTGTATTTAAAGTTAGTTTATCAAAAAGATAATCCCCAAAAGGTTCTACACTCGTAAAAATGATATTCCCGTTTTGTTGATCCACGGTAATTCCGGGGTAAAAATCGAAGAATCCGTCTCCTCCTTGTTGTGGGTCGTTGTTGAAATTCAACTTGTCTAAGTTAAATACTCTTAATAAAGTAGCATCATCTAAATCTACTTCTCCGGAACTTACCTCTGGAAATTCTGTACCGGCAACGGGTTTAATATAATTAATAGGCGAAGGATCCAAATACAAAATATTCATTCTGAAATCTTCCTGCTCTAGTTGGTATGCTCCAATAGGATAAATGTTTTTCATCATTAAATCCCACACAGGCTCGTTCACATTTGTAATGTTACTTTTCAGTAATTTTACCACTAAGTTTTGAGGAATCCCTACTTCATTTTCCCCTTCATTAGGGTTTGGATTTCCTTCTACCGTTTGAATTCCGGTAGCCTCTACGCCATCGGTTGAAAATTCTCCTACTTGATACACATTCCCGCTAACTGTATACTGGAAAGCTACGGCTAACACTTCATCGTTATTCAAGCGCTGATTTAAAGAAATATATCCCAATTGGGTATTTAAGGAATACTCATTAGGCTGCAGTTTTCTTGCATTTTCGAGCGTTACATAATCGGTTCCATCACTTACAGCAACTCCCCCAAAACCTGCTTGTACCGAAGCTACATCACGAATATTGCTGTTTAGCAAACTTTGTTCTGCAGGATTATCAATCCCAAAAGGATTAAAATCGTTATTGGAGTTATCAGGATACGAGTTTCTTGGTTTATTGATAAACCCCCCGGGAATGACGGATAGCCCAATATTGCTGGCATCTGCCTCTCCCATATCCTGAAGCGCAACGATGTTTCTTACGTCATTAGTCGTAGTATTTCTATTGGTTATCCAAACTTCGGCACGGGTAATTTGTACCGCCGAATTAATAAAAGGATAATTTCTTAGGACTCTATCGTAGTTGTCTCGAAAGTAATGTGCTAAGAAAAAGTGCCGATTCTCATCATAATCTAAAGCAAAAACCTCAAATTCTGTCACCGTTGCGCCCCCTTCGGCAACCACAGAGCGGGTTTCCGAACGCTGTTCAGAAAATACCCCGGTAATGGTAGTTTTTCCAAATTGAAGCTGTGCTTTTACCCCAAACAAGCTTTGTGCTCCTTGAATAAGCGAGCTGTTAAGCGGCATACTTACATTACCAACTTCAATTTTTTGAATGATATCGTCTTCGGTTGGGGTGTATTCCAGTTTTATTAAATTTTGAAAATCGAAGGTAGATTGTGTATCGTAATTGGCCGTTACCTGAAGGCGCTCCCCTACTTTCCCCAACAAACTTAAACTGATTCTTTGGTCGAAATCGAACGAAAAATTACTTCGGTTTCTGGGGGAGAATTGAGGATTGTCTTGCTTGGTATAAAGCAGACCAAGGTCCATTTCAACCGTCCCTTGCGGAATTACTTCAATGGTATTTCCACCAAAAACGGTTTCAAAAAAATCTGAATTCACATAAAAGGTAGGCAGCAGGTTTTTTTGACCTTCTTCCGAACCCTCTTTGCGGCCGTCTGCCGCATCAATTTTTTCCTTAAAGTACGCCTTCATCTGTTCCCGCTGTACCAATTCTCGATATTCTTCCGCAGTAAGTATAATAGGGTATGAAATATCGAAATCGCCCAGCATTCTAGTTCGAATATAGCGATCTGTTATCGGATCGTAGGTGTACATATTCTGGATACTCGTAGGTTCGGGAAGATCTAACCTACCCGATTCGTATCCTGTTGCAGTAGAATCCTGTCCATAGCTAAACGTAGTTGCTAAAAACAGTATCCCAAATAATATATGCGTAACAAAGTGGTTCTTAAAATTGTAATTTTTCACTCCCAAATCTTTACAAATTTTTTAAGGCTTCTTTTATAATTTCTTCTAAGGTTGCCTGTGGTTGCTTTTTTAAAAAGGCATCACAAACTTTCTCGGCTTGTTTTCTTACAAAACCTAATGTCTCCAATGCAGATAACGCTTCATTTCTATTCGTATTGCTTGACATTGAAGAATTCGGCGAAGCGCCATAAACTTTCAATATTTTATCTTTTAAATCCAAAATAACTCGTTGGGCTGTTTTGGATCCTATTCCTTTTACACTCTGAATGGTCACGATATCTTCCGATACAATGGCATCCCTTATTAAGTCTGGCGAAAGCGATGAAAGCATCGTCCTTGCCGTACTTGCCCCAACCCCCGATACCGAAATCAGTAAATTAAAAATCGCTCTTTCCTCTATCGATGAAAACCCGAACAATGTATGCGAATCTTCCCTAACAAGTAATTGTGTGTACAATTTTACATTTTCTGTGCTGGGGAGATGCGAAAAGGTGTGTAACGATATGTTTAAAAAGTAGCCAACTCCATTACAATCTATGACCACATCGGTTGGGTTTTTTTCTACCAGTTTTCCCTGAATATGGGTAATCATTCAATACTAAAAGGTTAATGCTTCAAATATAGTATAATTATTTTCAATAGACAGTAGGGTTTTTTCGAAAATATTAAGGAAAATAGGGGGTCATAAAAGTTATTGAGCTTAAAAAGGAAATGCAGTATGTAATACTAAGAAATCGTAAACTTTTTAATTTCCTATCTAAAACTATGAATTCGTTTTTATATATTTATTAGAAATTAATCTATTCATATTTAAACATTTATAGTATGGAATTACTAGACAGAATTTCAAAAATGGTTGAAAAATACAACTGGAAAACCGACCAACTACCCAGCGGAACTGTTCGAGTTGATGTTGTCTTAAAATTGAATGACGGTAGGTTTAGGTACCAATGGGTATTTTTAACCCAACAGGAATCAAAAGCCGGTAAGGAAATTTATATGAACAGTAGAGTAGGAATTTATAACCAAACACTTTTATACCCTATGCTGAAAAAGGCCGGGGCCTCCTGCTGCTATAGTTGTTTAACTGTTGTTAATGATACTTACGATGGTAAACCGGCAGAAACTTTTGTTATTCAGTCTGTTCCTTCGGCAGATATTAGTGACGATATGTTGTATAAAATACTTTTTGAAGTGGCAAATACAGCAGACTTCTTAGAAGAAACCTTTTATGGGGGTGACAATGTTTAGCTAATAGATACAATCGTAAATTAAAAAACACCCAAAAATTTGTACTGAATTTTTAGGTGTTTTATTTATTTGTCCATTATGAAAGGATAAAACCTTTTATTTTTTATACTTTTCCTTCTCTCGCTTCTCTTTTTGTTGCGCATCTACCACCGCAATAGCGGTCATATTTACCATCTCCTCGACACTTGCTCCTAACTGAAAAATATGCACCGGTTTTTTCATACCTAAAAGAATTGGACCAATAGAGACCACATCTTTTTGTTCTTTAAGCATTTTATAGTTACTATTTGCAGAATCTAAATTCGGAAAAATAAGCGCATTCACTTTATTTCCGGCAAGTCTTGAAAAAGGAAATTTGTTTTTAAGCATTTCGGCATTCAGTGCAAAATCTACTTGAATTTCACCATCCACAACAAGCTCCGGATTGGTACTATGTAATATTCTTACAGCCTCCCGTACCTTTGCTGCATGAGGATCTTTAGAAGATCCAAAATTGGCATACGAAATCATAGCAATTACCGGTTTTAACCCGAACATTTTCATGGTGTAATTTGTCATTTCTGCAATGTTAGCGAGCTCTTTAGCGGAAGGGTTAATGTTAATAGAAGTATCTGATATAAATAAAGGACCCCTACTGGTTAGCATTAAATTGGTAGCCGCTATTTTATCTACTCCTTCATATTTGCCAATGGTTTCTAAAATAGGTCTTACTACGGTAGGATATGATCTGGCATATCCTGAAACCATAGCATCCACATCGCCTTCCATTACCATCATAGAAGCAAAGTAATTGCGTTCTCGCATTAATCTTTTGGCATCAAATAAACTAACACCGCTTCGCTTTCTTTGTTCCCAAAATTTTTCGGCATAGAAGTTTAATTTTTCAGATTGTTCATCAGATTTTGGATCGATAATCTCTATGTCTTCTTCAAAGTCTAGTTCGGTCATTAATTCTTTAATAACATCTTTTCTTCCCAATAAAATGGGTGTTGCTACCCCTTCTTCAAATACAATTTGAGCGGCTTTCAACACATCTAAATGATCTGCTTCGGCAAATACTACCCGCTTAGGATTGGAACGTGCTCTATCGAGGAGTAATTTGATAATTTTATTATCACTACCCATGCGTTCATTAAGTTCATCGATATATTTATCCCAATCGGTAATAGGCGATTGTGCTACACCACTTTCCATGGCTGCTTTTGCGACAGCCGGTGGAACCGCCGCTATTAAACGTGGGTCAAAAGGTTTTGGAATAATGTATTCTCTTCCAAAGTTTAAACGTGTTTCGCCGTAAGCAATATTAACCTGCTCAGGAACTGGTTCTTTTGCCAGTTCGGCCAATGCCTTTACCGCAGCCATTTTCATGGCCTCATTAATCTTTGTGGCACGCACATCTAGAGCCCCACGAAAAATAAAAGGAAAACCTAATACATTGTTTACTTGATTAGGATGATCACTTCTACCAGTGGCCATAATAATATCCTTTCTAGTTTTAATAGCCTCATCATAAGCTATTTCCGGATTAGGGTTTGCCATGGCAAAAACAATGGGGTTTGTAGCCATGCTTTTCAGCATTTTTGGGGTTACAATATCGGCAATGGAAAGTCCTACGAATACATCGGCATCTTTCATTGCTTCTGTTAAACTATATATATCTCTATTGGTAGCAAACTCATTTTTTTCTTCGGAAAGATTTTCCTGGTCTTTTCGAATTACTCCTTTGCTGTCACACATCACTATATTTTCTGCCTTTGCCCCAAAAGCCTTATAGAGTCTTGTACATGAAACAGCAGCGGCTCCAGCGCCACTAATCACAATTCGTACTTTTGAAATATCTTTTTCGGCAAGTTCTAAAGCATTTAGTAAGGCTGCCGCAGAAATAATAGCGGTTCCGTGTTGGTCATCGTGCATGACCGGAATATCCAGCTCTTCTTTCAATCTTCGTTCAATTTCAAAAGCCTCGGGTGCTTTGATATCTTCTAGATTAATTCCGCCAAAAGTGGGTGCAATATTTTTTACGGTTTCAATAAAAGCGTCTATATTCTCAGTTCCAATTTCAATATCAAAAACATCGATGTCTGCAAAGATTTTAAATAGCAATGCTTTTCCTTCCATCACCGGTTTTGAAGCTTCGGGGCCTATATTCCCCAGCCCCAATACCGCTGTCCCGTTCGAGATAACTGCCACCAAATTTCCTTTATTAGTGTATTTGTAGACATTTTCGGTGTCTTTGTCAATTTCTAAACAAGGTTCTGCTACACCCGGAGAATATGCCAACGACAAATCTCTTTGGCTTGCATACTTTTTTGTAGGAACCACCTGTATTTTACCCGGCTTTGGTTTTGCGTGATATAGTAACGCTTCTCTGCGTCTGCTAGGTTTGCTCATTTTTGTTAATTATGTAAGTTTACAAAGGTAGCAGACTCACCGAAACCAAAAAATTTTAAGGATTAATCTTTTAAAAAAGAAATGTTTCTTTGTAAGCCTGAAAACTTAGTGCGCTTTACGGCGCTTTTCTTAAAAATCTCTGCAAATACTTCTTCGGTAATTTCTTTCCATTCCTTTTTTGATTTTGAAAGTAATTCGGGATGAGCATCAAACAAAGGTTCGCTGTGGGCTTTGCTAAATCGATTCCACGGACAAACATCCTGGCAAACATCGCAACCAAACATCCAGTGATCCATTTGGTTTGAAAAATGGGCAGGAATTTCATTTTTCAATTCAATAGTAAGATACGAGATACACTTACTTCCATCCACTACATAAGGTTGCACAATGGCTTGCGTAGGGCATGCATCAATACACGCTGTACAAGTGCCACAGTGATCCGTAACGGGTGTATCGTAATCAAGCTCTATATCTACAATTAATTCGGCAATAAAGAAAAAAGAGCCTACCTTTTTAGAAAGCAAATTAGTATGTTTTCCTATCCATCCCAATCCGCTTTTAGCAGCCCAAACTTTATCCAAAACGGGTGCGGAATCTACAAACGCTCGGCCATGGACCTCCCCTATTTCATCTTGAATAAAAGAAAGTAGCGCTTTCATTTTTTCTTTAATTACCAAATGATAATCGGTTCCGTAGGCATATTTTGAGATTTTATAGGAATCCTCGCGTTGAAATTCCTTGGGAAAATAATTCAGCAATAGAGAAATCACACTTTTTGAACCTTCAACCAGTTTTGTTGGGTCTAAGCGCTTATCGAAATGGTTTTCCATATACCTCATTTCACCATGCATCTGGTTCTTTAACCAGCGTTCTAGACGGGGTGCTTCTTCTTCGAGAAATTCGGCTTTACTGATACCACAGGACATAAAACCAAGACGATTTGCTTCGGCTTTTATCAGATTGCTATAATTGCTTTTTGAATTCAATAGCAAGAGCGTTTAGGGGTATTAAAATAAGCCTCCTTGAATTCCTCCTTTTACTCTCCCTAAATGTTTGTAGGCAAACTCGGTGACTTCTCTTCCGCGTGGAGTTCTCACAATAAACCCTTGCTGGATAAGAAAAGGCTCATAGACTTCTTCCAGCGTTTCCGCACTTTCAGAGACGGCTGTAGCCAAAGTGGTGATTCCCACAGGCCCTCCTTTAAATTTATCGATAATGGTTTTTAAAATTTTGTTATCCATTTCATCCAGCCCATGTTGATCTACATGTAACTGTTCAAGAGCATATTTAGCAATGTTGATATCAATTTTACCATCGCCTTTAATTTGTGCAAAATCTCTTACTCTTCGTAAAAGTGCATTGGCAATACGAGGTGTCCCCCGACTTCTCCCGGCAATTTCAATGGCTGCTTCCATGGAAATTGGAACATGTAAAATATGAGCACTACGCTGAATAATAGTTGTTAACAATTCGGTGGTGTAATATTGAAGTCGCGATGAAATACCAAAGCGAGCCCGCATAGGAGCCGTGAGCAATCCTGAACGTGTCGTTGCACCCACCAAGGTAAATGGGTTTAAATTAATTTGAACTGTTCGGGCGTTGGGTCCGGACTCGATCATGATATCAATCTTGTAATCCTCCATGGCAGAATAAAGGTACTCTTCTACAATAGGGCTCAAACGGTGGATTTCATCAATAAACAACACATCTCTTTCTTCCAGATTAGTAAGTAAACCGGCCAGATCGCCGGGTTTATCCAAAACAGGACCCGAGGTAACCCTAATATTCACCTGAAGTTCATTTGCCAAAATATGCGCCAACGTAGTCTTTCCCAGACCCGGAGGGCCATGAAACAAGGTATGATCCAGTGCTTCATTTCGTAGGTTGGCAGCTTGTACAAAAACCTGTAAGTTTTCTAAAACCTGATCCTGTCCTGAAAAATCTTCAAAGGATAAAGGGCGTAACTTTCTTTCAATATCTAACTCTTGCTCGGAAAAGTTTTCTTTGTTAGGATCCAAATTTTCGTTCATACTACAAATATACAAAGGTTCATTTACCGAAATTCTATTTAAGAGCAGTTTATAGTTTTTAAACTTTTACAGTTTTCCACTTCCCTTTTTTAAACCAAATTATACCTATTATCGCAATTAAAACTTCAGCAAAAGTAATAGCTAATAAAACCCCTGTGGCTCCTAAGTTAAAATATAATGCTGCGATATAGGCAAAAGGTAATTGGAAAAGCCAAAAACAAAAGAAGTTAATAATGGTAGGTGTTTTTGTATCTCCGGCTCCGTTAAATGCTTGTATCACGACCATACCGTAGGCATAAAAGACATAGCCTGCAGCAATAATGCGAAGACTTAGTGCCCCTTTGGAAATCACTTCAGGATGATTACTGAAGATTTTAAGAATATTTTCGGCAAATAAAAGATAGAACATCGAGACCCCTACCATAAACCAAGCATTGTATTTTCCGGTTTTCCAAACGGATGACTCTGCTCTTTCAGGTTTTCCCGCACCTAAATTTTGCCCTACCAAGGTGGCTGCAGCATTACTCATGCCCCAAGAAGGCATTAATGTGAACATCAGCACTCTAATAGCAATGGTATACCCTGCTAATAATTCGCTACCAAATTCGGCCATAATTCGCATCAAAAAAACCCAGCTTGAAGTACCAATAATAAACTGCCCAATACCTCCTAAAGAAACTTTTATCAAATTCAACATAATAGCGCCCCTAAGCACAAAATCGTGCGCCATTAATTTAATTTTTGTCCACCCCAACAATAATATCATCAATTGAAAAACAACAGCACTTCCTCTACCTATCGTAGTAGCAATGGCAGCACCTTTTACTCCAAAAGCTGGTATTGGCCCCCAACCAAAAATAAACATAGGATCTAGTATGATATTTAAGATGTTTGAAAAAATGAGTACTTTCATAGCTGCGGAGGCATCTCCGGCTCCTCTAAAAATGGCATTAATAAGAAAAAGAAGCATTACAGTTACATTTCCTCCTAAAAGTACTTGGGTATACCCAAAGCCTTCCTCAACTAAATCGGGAGCTCCGCCCATAAGAGTTAATATTTCTTTTGGGAAAAGGATCCCCACAATGCTTACCAAAATAGAAACTGCTACCCCAAGGAAAATGACTTGAACTGCTGTTTGAGAGGCTCCGGTAATATTTTTTTCTCCGATTCTTCTTGCAACAATAGCCGTAGCTCCCATACTTAAACCTATAGCAATTGCGTAAACTAAAGTCAAAACAGATTCGGTAAGTCCCACTGTAGCAATTGCATTTGGTCCCAAACTAGACACAAAATACGCATCTACCAAAAAGAAAATAGACTCCATCATCATTTCCAAAACCATTGGAACAGAAAGAAGAAATACAGCTTTGCGTATGCTCCCTGTTGTAAACTCTTGCTCCTTACCCGAAATAGCTAAGGGCAAATTTTTAAGCACTTTTTGAAATAGTGTCATGTTTTGGTTGTTGAGAAAATCAAATATAAAAAAAACCCTTTCTAAAAATAGAAAGGGTTTTTATGCTTTTTAAAAAAGAAATTAATGATTCATTTCCTCTTCATTGTCTTGAATGGGTAATGTTTGCGGTGTATAATCCTGACCGGGTACTACATAATCACTTTCATCTTTGTTTAACTTACTGTAATCGTAAGCCCAACGATATACGTGCGGAATAGGTCCATCCCAGTTTCCGTGAATGTGTTTTACTTCGGCAGTCCATTCAAGGGTATTCGATTTCCAAGGGTTTTTTGGTCCTTTTTTACCATAGAACATGGAATGTATAAAGTTATACAAGAAAACAAGTTGAGCGGCTCCTGCAATAAATGCGAAAATAGTAATCACTACATTGATATTTGCCAAATCATCAAAATAAGGAAATGCCGTGTTGGTATAATAACGTCTTGGTAGCCCGGCCATACCTATAAAGTGCATGGGGAAGAAAACCCCGTAAGCCCCAATGGCAGTTACCCAAAAGTGAACGTACCCTAAATTTTTATTGAGCATTCTACCTTGAAACATTTTTGGGAACCAATGGTATACTCCTGCAAATAATCCATATAAAGCTGAAATACCCATCACTAAGTGAAAGTGTGCCACTACAAAATAGGTATCATGAACGTTTATATCCAAAGCACTATCACCGAGTATAATCCCTGTTAAACCTCCTGTAATGAAAGTAGAAACCAATCCAATAGAAAACAGCATTGCTGGATTAAATTGCAAATTTCCTCTCCAAAGCGTAGTAATGTAATTAAATGCCTTAACTGCTGAAGGAATTGCAATTAGCAAAGTGGTAAAGGTAAATACTGAACCTAAGAAGGGGTTCATCCCAGAGATAAACATATGGTGTCCCCAAACTATGGTTGAAAGGAATGCAATAGCTAGAATAGAAGCTACCATCGCACGATATCCAAAAATAGGTTTTCGGGAATTGGTAGCAATAATTTCTGAAGTAATTCCCAATGCCGGAAGTAGAACAATATATACTTCAGGATGTCCTAAAAACCAGAATAAGTGTTCAAACAATACAGGAGAACCTCCTTGGTTGTGCAAGACCTCTCCGGCAATATATATATCTGAGAGAAAGAAAGAAGTTCCAAAACTTCTATCCATTATTAATAATAAAGCTGCAGATAGTAAAACAGGGAAAGAAACTACCCCAATAACAGCAGTGATAAAGAATGCCCAAATAGTTAACGGCAAACGAGTCATGGACATCCCTTTAGTTCTCAAATTGATGACCGTAACAATATAATTTAAAGACCCCAATAAAGACGATGCAATAAAGATAGCCATAGAAACCAACCAAAGTGTCATTCCGGCACCGGAACCAGGTATCGCTTGCGGTAATGCACTTAAGGGAGGATAGATAGTCCATCCCGCTGAAGCGGGTCCTGCTTCTACAAAAAGAGATAGTACCATAATTACACTGGATAGGAAAAATAGCCAGTAAGAAATCATATTCAAAAAGCCGGAAGCCATATCCCTTGCTCCAATTTGAAGAGGAATTAATAAGTTACTGAAAGTACCACTTAATCCTGCCGTTAATACAAAAAATACCATAATGGTACCATGAATTGTAACTAAAGCTAAATAGACATTGGGATCCATGATTCCGTCTGCACCCCATTTCCCAAGTAACACTTCGTATACCCCAAATTGTTTATCTGGCCAAGCTAATTGTAGTCTAAAAAGTAAAGACATAGCTATTCCAATAATTCCCATAAACAAACCTGTAATTAGGTATTGTTTCGAAATCATTTTATGATCTTGGCTAAAGATATATTTAGTGATAAATGTCTCTTTATGGTGATGCCCGTGGTCGTCGTGATGATCTTCTACGTGGTCTAGTGCGTGTGCTGACATAATCTTTCTAAACTTTAATATTATTGTTTAAGCGCTTTGGCCAATGTTGCTTGTTCTTTTATCCAAGCATTGTATTCTTCTTGGGTCTCAACTACAATTTTCATTTGCATATTGTAGTGGTTATTTCCGCAAATTTTATTACACAATAAAAGGAAATCAAATTCATAGGGCTCTAATGCCTCTTCCCCTTTGGCTGCAAGTTTTTCGCTTTTTGTTCTTCTGATATCATTAATTCGCTGAACTTTCCCTATGATATCTGGGTCTAATCGCATTTCTTCCGTAGTGGTTGTTGGGGTAAATGAAAATTGCGTAATCATTCCGGGGACACAATTCATTTGAGCTCTAAAGTGAGGCATATATGCTGAATGCAATATGTCTTGAGAACGCATTTTGAAAAGAATCTTCTTCCCTACGGGTAAGTGAAGTTCGTTTACAACAATATCATCCTGAGCATAAGGATCTGAAATGTCTACTCCAAGAGTATTGGCTCCTTCAATAAGTCGTACGTTGGCTTTTCCAAGTTCGTTATCATCACCGGCATAACGAGCATCCCATCGAAACTGTTGTGCATATAACTCCACTACCATAGGATCATCTTCGGCATCAACATTCATAATATCGGTCCAAGTAAAAAGACCATAAATAATTAATCCCGCCAATACAATTACCGGAATAATTGTCCAGATAAATTCCAATTTATCGTTATCTGCGAAAAAGGTAGCTTTTTGGGTTTTCTTTCCACGGTATTTAAAAGAAAAATAGAAAAGTAGCCATTGTGTAATGATTCCTACCACAAAGATAAGTACCATAGAAATAAGCCACAATTGATCTACATTAACACCATGTTCTGAAGCTGCAGTGGGGAGAAAAACATTGCTCCATTTCCAATGCGATGCGAACGCTAACACATAAATAAACCCAACAAACATTAAACTTAGCCATCCGTTTACATTATTATCTTTATCGTTGGCTATTTGGGAAGTAGGATCACTTTTACCTTTGGAGAGTTGAAATATTTTTCCCATTTGCCAGACGGCAACTCCAAAAAGAATGATTACTAATACAACTAAAAATGCGGTCATCGGTATCTATCTTCTATATTTAATTAATAATGAAAATGCTTGCTTTCTTTCAAGAACGGATTGTTTTTTGCCACTAACGGCGCTTTTGTTAAAGCAGTAAATACTACCAAAATAAATAAGCCAAAAAAGAAAAACAAGGAACTTAATTCAGGAATGCCTATAAACCAAGAGGTTCCAACGGTAGCCGGCATCACCATATTGAATACATCAATATAGTGTCCAGCTAGTATTACAATACCCGCCATGATTACAAACCAGTTTACTCGTTTGTAATCGCTGTTCATTAATAACAATACCGGGAATATAAAATTCATGGCTAACATTCCGAAGAAAGGCAATTTGTAGTCTTCAATACGAGTGACAAAATAGGTTACCTCTTCAGGGATATTTGCATACCAAATCAACATAAATTGAGAGAACCATAAATACGTCCAGAAAATACTAAATCCGAACATAAATTTTGCTAAATCGTGGATGTGACTGTCATTTACATATTCTAAATACCCTTGGGATTTCAGGAAAATGGTTACCATGGCAATTACTGTAATGGCAGAGACCATCATCCCGGCAAAAACATACCACCCAAAGAGTGTACTAAACCAGTGTGGGTCTAAACTCATAATCCAGTCCCAAGACATCATGGATTCGGTAACAATAAAGAATACTAAAAATCCTGCAGAGGCTTTAAAGTTCTTTTTGAAGTATCTGTTGTCATTAGCGTTATCGTCTGCAATAGAATTCTTTCTGGAAATCCAACGATACAAATTCCATCCTAATAGGAAAATAGCAGCTCTTACCAAAAAGAAAGGGACGTTTAAAAATCCGCTCTTACCATCGATCAATTTATCGTAATGTTCGCTTTCGGGGTTCACCAATTCGGGATCCATCCAATGGAAGATATGATTAATATGAAAAGCCGAAAGCAACAACAATACAAAAATAATTACAGATGCTACCGGAAGGTAGGCTGTTATTCCTTCCATTACTCTAAATAAAACTGGAGACCATCCCGCTTGCGCCGCATATTGTATGGCGTAAAAAGCTAGGACTCCTAATGAAATCATAAAGAAAAAGAAAGAGGCAATGTACAATGCAGACCAAGGGCGATTTTGCATTTGATGCAGTACATGTTCATAATGAGCATCTTCTCCTCCATGCGTGTCTTCACTAACATTTTCGTGTCCTTCGTCATGAGACACTTCATGAACGGCTTCACCGTGACCATCTCCGTGATGGCTTGCCATCATTTCTTTTACTTCAGCAGTAGTTTTAGGAGCAGAAAGAAATCCTGAAATCATCCCAATGGCTCCAACTACCATAAAAGCAATCGCAAATAATTTTAATTTTTTGGGTAGCGTGTACATATCTTAAGCTATTCTCTTAGTTCTTTATTAGTGTTCTGTCTCTGCGGTTACCGTTTCGGGAGCAACTTCTTCTACCAAAACAGGAATTTCCATACTTTGTGGTGTCATTAATGGCTCGCCATTAAGAGTTGCCTTTAAGTTCATGACATGTTGAGCAATTTGCCAACGTTCCAATTCGTTCGTTTGGGAAGCATAAGATCCCATGGCATTTAGTCCAAACATTTGTACGTGATATACTCCGCCTTCTGTGATGGTACGTCCTGCATCAGCGTAACTGGGTATTCCAAGAATTTTTTCACGTTGTACTAAAATTCCTTGGCCATCTCCTTTTACACCGTGACAAACGGCACAATAGATATCGTATAATTTCTTTCCTTGAGCCAAACTTTCTTCCGTAACAGGAATTGGGTTTTTCAATTCAGCTTTAGCCAAAGCCAATCCTTCCGTAGTATTGGGGTAGTCATAAGGTTGCCACCCTCTAGGAATAGAACCCTCTGCAGGAAGCATCGCTTCTTGATCGCCGGGGAAAATTTCATATTCACCATAGGCTTCATAACCCACTGGCTTATACATATTAGGCATGTATTGATAATTGGGGCTTGAAGTATCGAAACAAGAAACCATGGTGATACCCATCACACTCAATACTGCTATTTTAAATATACTTTTCATATTAGTGATCGTCGTCTTTATCGATTAAACTAATTTCTATCGCGCCGGTTTCAGTTAAAAATTTTGAAACTTTTTCCACATCGTGATTCCCGGCATCAATGGCCATGAGGAAATGATCATCGGTAGTTCTTGGGTCCGGATTTTCAGCCTTTTTAAACGGCCATAGTTTACTTCTCATATAAAAAGTAATAACCATTAAATGCGCCGCAAAGAAAACGGTCATTTCAAACATAATAGGAACAAAAGCAGGCATATTCTCTAAATAGCTAAAACTTGGTTTTCCACCAATGTTTTGCGGCCAGTCTTTAATCATGATAAAATTCATCATAATAATAGCTACAGAAAGACCCACTAAACCATACATAAAAGAGGTAATGGCAATTCTAGTTCCTGCCAATCCCATAGCCTTATCAAGCCCGTGAACCGGAAAAGGAGTATAGACTTCTTCAATATGATAGTGTTCGTTACGAACTGCCTTTACGGCATTCATAAGAATGTCATCGTCGTTGTAAATAGCGTGAATAACTTTGGATGCCATATTAACTATTTTTAAGTTTTGATGCTTGACCCGCCCAATCGTCACGTTTTGCTCTTCCTGGGAATTCGTCAATAATGCTATCTAATAAATCGTATTCGGTATCGGTCATTTTACTTACTTGCTCGAAAGTATAAATACCTAATTGATGTAATTTTTCTTCCATTTTTGGCCCCACACCACTAATCAATTTTAAATCATCAGCTGTTTGAGTAGCGGCATCAAAAGACCCTATATTCTTCAACAAACTTTTGGTGTTTTCAGAAACATCGACTGTGGGTTTATCCACAGCTTTTTCAGCTTTCACTTTGGCGCTAGAGGGCATTTCGTAATGTTTTACATCGTCTCCATGCTCAGCACGAAGTTTTTTGTACTTACTTCCGGAGCCTTTCAGAATAGATTTTACCTCTGCTTGTGCAATTACAGGGAAGGTTCTTGAATACAATAAAAATAATACAAAGAAGAAACCAATGGTTCCTGTAAAGATTCCAATATCTACAAAAGTTGGAGAGAACATCGTCCAAGAGGAAGTTAAATAATCTCTGTGAAGTGAGGTAACGATAATCACAAAACGCTCAAACCACATACCAATGTTCACTACAATAGAAATAAAGAATGAGAACATGATACTAGTTCGTAGTTTCTTAAACCACATAAACTGTGGGGAAAATACGTTACACGTCATCATAGCCCAATAAGCCCACCAATAAGGTCCGGTAGCTCTGTTTAAGAAAGCATATTGCTCATATTCTACACCAGAGTACCAAGCAATAAATAACTCGGTAATATAGGCTACTCCAACAATAGAACCTGTAATCATAATTACAATATTCATCAATTCTATGTGCTGAATGGTAATATAATCTTCAAGGTTGGAAACCTTTCGCATAATAATTAAAAGCGTTTGCACCATAGCAAATCCAGAGAAAATCGCTCCTGCAACGAAATAGGGAGGGAAAATGGTGGTATGCCATCCTGGAATTACTGAAGTAGCGAAGTCGAAAGATACAATCGTGTGCACCGAAAGTACCAGTGGTGTTGCAAGACCGGCTAATACTAGCGAAACTTCTTCAAAACGTTGCCAATCTTTGGCTCGTCCACTCCATCCAAACGATAATATACTATACACTCTTTTCGTAAATGGTGTAATCGCTCTATCGCGTATCATCGCAAAATCGGGTAATAAACCTGTCCACCAGAATACTAAGGATACCGATAGATAGGTAGAGATTGCAAACACGTCCCAAAGAAGAGGTGAGTTGAAGTTCACCCAAAGCGAACCAAATTGGTTAGGAATAGGTAAAACCCAGTAAGCTAACCAGGGGCGTCCCATGTGGATAATTGGAAACAATCCCGCTTGGATTACCGAGAAGATGGTCATTGCTTCCGCAGAACGGTTAATTGCCATTCTCCATTTTTGACGGAAAAGTAACAGTACAGCAGAAATAAGTGTTCCTGCGTGACCAATACCTACCCACCAAACGAAGTTAGTGATATCCCAAGCCCAGTTAACAGTTTTGTTTAACCCCCAGACTCCAATCCCAGTGGAAATGGTATAAATAATACACCCTAGCCCCCATAAAAAGGCAACTAAGGCAATAGTAAATACTATCCACCAAGATTTATTGGCTTTGCCTTCTACTGGAGCAGCCACATCCACCGTTACATCGTGGTAGCTTTTATCTCCAATAACTAAGGGTCTTCTAATAGGTGCTTCGTAATGCGACGCCATATCTATATAATCAATTTCTTAGTTTATGCTTCGTTTGTGTTTCTCACTTTGGCTTGATAGAATACGTTTGGTTTAGTACCTACCGCTTCCAATAAGTGATACATTCTCTTATCTTCTTTCAATTTGAAGACTTCACTTTCGTGATTATTAATATCTCCAAACTGAATGGCCCCTGTTTCACAGGCTGCTGAACAAGCTGTTTTAAATTCTGATTTTCCAACGGCTCTTCCATCTCTCTTCGCATCTAAAATAGTTTTCTGTGTCATTTGAATACACATAGAACATTTTTCCATAACTCCTCTAGAACGAACCACCACATCCGGATTCAATACCATACGTCCTAAATCATTATTCATGTGGTAATCAAATTCATCATTCTCTGCATACAAGAACCAGTTAAATCGGCGCACTTTGTAAGGACAGTTATTGGCACAATAACGAGTACCTACACAACGGTTGTAAGCCATATGGTTTTGTCCTTGACGCCCGTGCGATGTTGCCGCAACCGGACAAACTGTTTCACAAGGAGCGTGATTACAATGCTGGCACATAACAGGCTGGAATGCCACTTGTGGATTTGCTGAAGGATGTTCCATTTCTCCAAATTCTGAAAGAGAACTTCCTAAACCTGATATATTATCCTTTTTCTCTGCATCTGCATTGAAAGATTCTTCACTAGAGTAATATCTGTCAATACGCAACCAGTGCATATCGCGACTCTTACGCATTTCAGCTTTACCAACCACAGGGACATTGTTTTCAGCGTGACACGCGATAACGCAAGCACCACATCCGGTACACGCATTTAAATCTATGGAAAGATTGAAATGATGCCCGATAGAAGTATCAAAAGAATCCCATAAATCGGCTTCCGGAGAAGTCACTGAAATTTCTTGGTGGTCTTTTGAAACCATAGGAACGGCGTTCCAAGAATCTTTGTCTTTGGTATTAAATATTTCAAGGGTGGTCTCGCGAATAATATCTCTACCCATCATGGTGTTATGCAACTGCACACAAGCAAATTCGTGTGTACCACTCACTTTTTCTAAAGTTACATTCTGAACTGAAGAGAAGTTATTGTATAAGGCATAGGCATTTACACCTGTTTGCATTTCACTTTGAACGGCAGCGGTACGTCCATACCCTAAAGCTAAGCCTACCGAACCTTTTGCCTGACCGGGTTGAATTAACACAGGTACCTTTTCAACAACAACATCGCCCATTTTAATGTTTACGTAGCTTCCGTTTAAAGCACCATTAGCCACGTTATAATTTTCTAATCCCATTTCGGCGGCATCTGCTGCAGAAACAGTAATATAATTATCCCAAGATGCTCTGGAGATAGGGTCTGGCAACTCTTGCAACCAAGGGTTATTGGCTTGCTGCCCATCTCCCAATCCAGTTTTAGTATAGAGTGTTAATTCCATTCCTCCTTGAATAGGAGCTATTAATGCCCCATTGGAAGTAGAAGTTTCGGTAGTTTCTGAAGTTACCGCATCGGTTTCCAAAGTAACATTACTTTCGTATACGCCATCGTGCAATGCCTGACTCCAAGAACCTCCCGCAAGAATTGATGACTGCCAATTTTCTTTTAAATAATCGTAATATTTTTTATCGTTTCCGGTCCATTTTAACAAACAATCTTGAAATTGCATGGTATTAAATAATGGACGGATGGTAGGTTGCATTAATCCGAAAGAACCTTTCTTCATTTGCACATCTCCCCAAGATTCGAGGTAATGTGGTGTTGCACCCACCATTTGAGCCATAGAAGCTGTTTCGTCTTGGTTCATTGCAAAAGCAAGGCTCATTTCTAAATTTTTATAGGCTTCAGCAAAAGCAGTATTTGGAAAAGAATATACCGGGTTAACACCCACCGTAATTAATCCCTTTACACTTCCTGAAATAACACCATTCATAACATTGGCTACTTCCGAAGCACTTCCCATAGAAGATAATCTTGGTTTAGTAACATCCATCACTACGCTTCCTACACTTTCATTGTAAGTAAGTACCATGGTTTGAGCAGCCTCATTTGGTAGTCCGGTAATAATAACTCCTTTGCTACCCGCTTTTTGTAATTGATTTTTTGCTTTGTTTACAGCATCTGCAATAGTTGAAGGTAATCCGGAAGCACTTCCATTGCCTGTTAAGGCCTGCAATACTTGTATTTGTTGTGAAGGAGTTACCGGCACACGCTTATCTGCATTGGCACCGGATAGCGACATATTGGCTTCAAACTGAATATGGCGGGACATTTTTCCGTTTTTTGGAACACGTCCTTTGGCATAACTGGCTTCATAACCGCCACCTTGCCAATCGCCAATAAAATCTGCTCCTACGGAAACAATTACTTCCGCTTTGCTAAAATCATAATCGGCTAAACCTCTGCTTCCATATTTTGCTTGAAAAGCATCTACTGCCGCACTTGATGATACCGTATCATAAATAACGTGACGTATATTAGGATACACCGCCTTAAATTCTGAAATTAATTTGGAGGTAGTAGGGCTGGCAAAAGTTTGTGTTAGTAGGACAATATCTTTTCCTGCCATAGCGCTTAGTTTAGCAGCCACCGCCGTATGGAATTCATCCCAAGAAACATCATTTCCATCTACTTTAGGCCCTTGCAAACGATTTTTATCATACATAGAAAGTACAGAAGCATGTACACGTGCGTTTACACTTCCGCTATGTTTTGCCAAATCGTTTCTTTCAATTTTAATAGGTCTTCCTTCGCGGGTTTTTACTAATACATTGGCAAAGTCGAAACCATCTGCAATGCTGGTCGCATAGTAGTTTGCCACACCGGGAACAATCTCATCGGGAGCCACTACATAAGGAATGGATTTTATCACAGGCCCTTCACAGGCAGCCAGAGAAGCAGCAGCCGTTGTGAATCCTACATATTTCAAGAAATCACGACGTGTGGTTGAAGAAGCCTCCATTGTTTCCTTATTACCTAAGAAATCCTCCACAGGAATAGGCGCTGCAAATTCATTTTGCTTCAGTGTTTCAACAATGGAACTGTTTTCATTCAGTTCTTCTACACTTTTCCAATATTTCTTATTTGATGCCATATTGCTATTTGAAAGTAGTATTCAATTCGATTTTAATAGTGACACTTACCACATTCCAGCCCGCCCATTTGAGCAGCTGTTAATTTATCTACACCATACTTTTTAGAAAGTTCTTCGTGAATTTTCTCGTAGTAGGCATTGTCTTCTACATTAACGTTGGTTTCTCTGTGACAATTAATACACCAGCCCATAGTAAGCGGTGCAAACTGCTCCATGATTTCGTATTCTTCAACGGGACCGTGACATTTCTGACATTCAACACCGGCTACAGTTACGTGTTGCGAGTGATTGAAATAGGCAAAGTCTGGAAGGTTGTGAATACGTATCCATTTTACCGGCTGCGTATCTCCAGTATATGATTGGGTATTTACATCCCAGCCTACCGCTGCATATAATTTTTGAATTTCGCCGTTGTAATCTACTCCATATTCTTTTTGACCTTCCGCTTGTGTAGTTTCTGCCACCTCACTAATGCTCTTGTGACAATTCATACACACATTAAGAGAAGGTATTCCGGAAGTTTTACTCTTACGAGCAGAGCTGTGACAGTAATTACAGTCTATTTGGTTATCTCCTGCGTGAATTCTATGCGAATAATGAATGGGTTGTACCGGTGCATAGCCTTGGTCAACTCCTACCTGACTCATCCAGCCATAAGCAAAATAACCCGCTGATAACAGCAAGAAAATAGCAAACACCAACATTAAAAACTGATTTTGCACAAAGGCTTTCCAAACTGGTAAGCGCTCTTCTTTTACATCGTATTCTACCCCATTGGCTTCGGCAATACGTCGTAATGTTTTACTTACTAAGAATAACATTACAACCAATAACAAGAATACTAAGGCTAAAGCAGCAAGGATGATGTTGTTTGATACACCACTACCTCCTCCTGCATTTACAGCTGTAGTTTCAGTAGGTCCTGGCAGTGGAGCCTTTTTCTTGTATGTGTAAGCAATAATATTATCTATATCCTCATTGGTTAATTGAGGAAACGGGGTCATAACCGCACCGTTGTTTTCTTCGAAAATTTTAACCGCTTGTGCATCGCCCGATTTTACCAAATCCTGGCTGTTTTTCACCCATTTGTACAACCATTCTTTCTCATATTTATCTCCCACACCAAACAAAGCAGGGCCGGTCATTTTTTTGTATAAGTTATGACACGCTGCACAGTTTGCTTTAAACAAGGTCTCTCCCTTGGCAGTATCTACTGCTTGAATAGGAAGAATGGTAGTTGAAGCAAAAGATTTTTGGGAAATTGAAAAAGCCAGCAAAATTGCTAACCAAAGAAATGACCATTGAGAAAGTAGCTTTCGGTAAAGTACCTGTTCCATAGGGTTGGTTATATTATTGTCCATACGTTTGGCACACAATTGGTTAATTAATTTACAAACAAACTTACGCTTTAGTGCCTAAAATAACTGTGCAAAAGTACATCATAAAAGTCGATTTTAGAAATGCAAACAAAGTGTTAATAAGTAATTTATATTTATTCTAAATAATAATTTTAGCCCTTTAAAAGTTATTAAGGTTTACATTTGCAATACCAATAAAAAAGTATGACGTTTCAAAATTCTTTTAAGCTATTGATACTATGTCTATTGACCGTCTTCTGTATTGATAAAACAACCGCACAAAATGCCACTGTCACCATTCATCAAGACGATCGAATCCCTGAACTATTATCCTTAAAAAAATCCTTGGAAAAGGACAATAAATTAACCGACGGGTATACCATACAATTGTATTACGGAAATTTAAATAAGGCAAATTCCGTTTTAGGAAATTATAAAAACAAGTATGCTAAATGGCCTGCTTCCATTGAATATGAAACTCCAAATTACAAAGTTTGGGTGGGTAATTTTACCAGTCGTATTGAAGCAGACAGGGCCTTATTGGAAGTTCAGAAAAATTTCCCTACAGCCTTTATATTAAAACCCGGAAAGAATAAAAAAGACTCATAAAAAAAACCTGCTAAAAGCAGGTTTTTTTATTTTGAATAGTATTATTTCAACTTTTTCTTTACAGCTACTTCTTGGAAACTTTCAATAATATCTCCTTCTTTAATATCGTTATAGTTTTTAACTTGCATTCCGCAGTCGTATCCTTTAGCTACTTCTTTCACATCGTCTTTGAAACGCTTTAACGATTCCAATTCCCCGGTGTAAACCACCACTCCTTCTCTAATTAAACGGATTCCGGAATTTCTGAAAATCTTCCCGCTGGTCACCATACATCCGGCAATCGTTCCTATTTTAGAAATTTTGAAGGTTTCCCTAATTTCTGCAGTTCCTGTAATTTCTTCACGCATTTCGGGAGAAAGCATTCCTTCCATAGCGTCTTTCAGGTCGTTAATAGCATCATAAATAATAGAATAGTTACGAATGTCGATTTCTTCTTTATCGGCTAACTGGCGAGCATTTCCCATAGGACGTACGTTAAATCCTATAATGATGGCATCGGAAGCAGAAGCCAATAATACGTCGCTTTCGGTAATGGCTCCAACCCCTTTGTGAATGATATTCACCTGAATTTCTTCCGTAGATAATTTTAAGAAGGAATCTGTTAATGCTTCTACCGAACCATCCACGTCTCCTTTAATAATGATATTCAACTCTTTGAAATCTCCTAAGGCAATTCGACGACCAATTTCATCCAACGTAATATGTCGTTGTGTACGAACGGTTTGTTCTCTTTGTAATTGCGTACGTTTCGCGGCAATGGATTTTGCTTCGCGTTCGTCTTCAAATTGATTGAATTTATCTCCTGCTTGTGGTGCTCCGTCCAATCCTAAAATAGAAACCGGAGTAGAGGGTCCTGCTTCTTTAATGGTATTTCCACGTTCATCGTGCATAGCTTTTACCTTTCCACTGTGTTGTCCAGCCAGAACGTAATCCCCTACTTTTAAAGTTCCTCCTTGCACTAAAATAGTAGAGACATACCCTCTTCCTTTATCGAGGAAGGCTTCCACAACAGTACCAAAAGCCAAACGACTTGGGTTTGCGGTCAATTCAAGGATTTCAGCTTCTAATAATACTTTTTCCAAAAGTTCATGAACACCTTGCCCTGTTTTTGCTGAAATATCTTGTGATTGAATTTTACCTCCCCAATCTTCTACCAAAAGATTCATATTAGCCAATCCTTCTTTAATTTTGTCAGGGTTGGCATTGGGTTTGTCTATTTTATTGATGGCAAAAACGATAGGAACTCCGGCTGCTTGAGCGTGACTTATGGCTTCCTTGGTTTGTGGCATGATATCATCATCCGCAGCCACCACAATAATAGCCAAGTCGGTAACTTGTGCCCCACGAGCCCTCATAGCAGTAAACGCTTCGTGACCCGGAGTATCTAAAAAGGTGATTCTTTGACCACTTTCCAATTCCACGGCATAGGCTCCAATGTGTTGGGTAATTCCTCCGGATTCACCGGCAATTACATTTTCTTCACGAATATAATCCAGTAACGAGGTTTTTCCGTGATCTACGTGACCCATAACCGTTACAATAGGTGCGCGAGGTTTTAAATCCTCAGGATTATCTTCTACTTCTTGAATGGCTTCTTCAATAGCTGCAGTGACAAATTCTACATCAAAGCCAAATTCTTCGGCAACAATAGAAAGCGTTTCCGCATCCAGACGTTGGTTCATGGTTACCATCATTCCTAAAGACATACACGCCGAAATAATTTGCGTTACCGGAACATTCATCATGGTAGCGACTTCACTTACAGTAACAAATTCGGTTACTTTAAGTAATTTACTTTCGGCCGCCATTTGTGCCATTTCGTCTTCCGACTTTTGACGGTGAATATCTCTCTTTTCTCTTCGGTATTTGGCTCCTTTCCCTTTAGAGGATTTTCCTTGAAGCTTTTCAAGGGTCTCTCTTACTTGCTTTTGTACTTCTTCTTCGCTGGGTTCTTCCTTAACAATAGGGTTTCTTCCTTTTTGTCTTGGGTCATTTCCCTTATTATTATTGGGCGATTCTTTGCTAATTCTTCTTCTTCGATTCTTTTTCTCTCTATTAGCATCGTTCTTTTTCTTATCCTCAACCTTCTTTTCCGGTTTTTTAAATTGGGTAAGATCAATAGTTTTTCCAGTAAAATTTGGCCCGTCCAGTTTTTTGTATTGTGTCTCTACTTTCTCCGGCTCTTGAGGCTCTACTTTTACTTCAGGCGCCTTTTCTACGGGTTTTTCAACTATTTTTTCAACAAGTTTTTCTTCAACTTTTTCTTTAGGGGTAGTTGGTATTTCAACTTTAGGTTCTTCCTTAACGGGTATTTCTACTTTTTCAACTTCCTTTTCAGCGGGTTTTTCTTCTTTCTTTTTAGGCTTAGTAGCCTCTAAATCTATCTTCCCAACTTGCTTCGGCCCATGAAGCTTCGCTTCGGCCTTAATTACCTTGGGCTCTTCTTTTACTTGTTTTTCTTCCAATTCGCGTTCGCGCTCCAGCCTTAATTCTTCCTTTTCTTTGCGCTTTTCTTCACCAACTTCTTTGGCTTCTACTTTTTTACTTTTATCGGTTTGGAACTCATTAAAAAGTACTTCATATTCTCCATCCGAAATTTTTGCATTTGGGCTTGCTTCTACTTCAAACCCTTTGGAACTTAAAAATTCGACGGCACGATCTAACGAGATGTTAAATTCGCGTAGTACTTTATTGAGTCTTATCGTTTTTGTTTCAGCCATACAATGCTTGCCTCTTGTTTTCTTTAATTTTAAATGTAAAAGTAGGGAATCTTTCTACTACTCTTCAAATTCTTCTTTTAATATATTAATAACTTCCTGAATGGTTTCTTCTTCAAGATCGGTACTGTTTACTAAAAATGCAACGTCTTTTTCGAGGACACTTTTCGCAGTATCGAGCCCAATTTTCTTAAATTCATCAATAATCCACTGTTCTATTTCGTCAGAAAATTCGGTTAATTCCACATCTTCTTCAGCACCTTCACGAAGCACATCTATTTCGTATCCGGTAAGTTGCCCTGCTAGACGAATATTATGCCCTCCACGACCTATTGCTTTTGAAACTTCTTCCGGTTTAAGAATTACTTCTGCACGTTTGGTCGCTTCATTGATGGTTATTGAAGTTACTTTTGCAGGACTAAGCGCTCTTGATATGAAGAGATTTAGGTTGTTAGTATAATTAATAACATCAATGTTTTCATTCCCCAGTTCTCTTACAATACCATGAATTCTAGATCCTTTCATCCCCACACAGGCTCCTACCGGGTCTATTCTATCATCATACGTATCTACAGCTACTTTGGCCTTTTCACCAGGAATTCGCACTACTTTTTTAATGGTAATAAGCCCATCAAAAACTTCAGGGATTTCTTGTTCAAAAAGTTTTTCCAAGAATAATGGATTTGCGCGAGACATAATAATAGTAGGCTTATTTCCTTTAAGCTCCACGCTTTCAATAATGCCACGAACGTTATCTCCTTTTCTGAAAAAATCGGAGGGAATTTGTTTTTCTTTCGGAAGGATAATTTCATTTCCTTCATCATCTAATAAAATAACTGCGCGATGACGAATATGATGTACTTCTGCCGTGTATATTTCGCCTTCCATATCTTTAAATTGCTTATAGATAATGGTATTATCGTGCTCGTGAATTTTGGAGATAAGGTTTTGGCGTAATGCTAAGATAGAACGACGCCCCAAATCTATGAGTTTTACTTCTTCGGCAACATCTTCACCAATTTCAAAATCCTCTTCAATTTTACGGGCTTCGCTCAACGAAATTTCGGCAAGAGGATCTTCAACTTCGCCATCGGCAACCACAATGCGGTTTCTCCAAATTTCCAAATCACCTTTATCCGGATTCACAATAATATCGAAGTTATCGTCACTTCCGTATTTTTTCTTCAAAGCGTTTCTAAAAACATCTTCCAGTATCGCCATAAGCGTTACTCTGTCTATTTGTTTGTCGTCTTTAAATTCTGAGAACGATTCAATCAACGCTAAATTTTCCATAAGCTGTTACTTAAATTTAATCATCACTTTTGCTTCTACAATGGTTGAATACGGAATAGTTTCTTCCTTTTCAACAGTTATTTTTCCTTTTCCGGAAGGTTTTGGTTCTTTGTCTTTCCATTGAAGTTTTATAGCTTCATCGGTAGCTTCAACCAGTATTCCTTCCAGTGTTTTTTGTGGTATCTTTACTTTTAAGTCTCTACCTACATTTTTTTTATATTGTCGTATCTGAACCAAAGGCTCTGTCACTCCGGCAGATAATACTTCCAACGAAAAGTCCTCTTCTTCTCGATCCAGATGATGTTCTATCGCTCTGCTTATATCCATGCAATTTTGAACACTAACCGCCCCATCTCCATCGATAACAATTTGAATATGGTTGGCTGCAGAGACTGAGAGTGAAATAAGAAACAATGTTGGATTTTCATTCAATGCTTTTACAAGCAGTTTTTCAACTTTCTCCTTCATAAATTAGGCTATAAAAAGAGGGGACTTTATGTCCCCTCACCTATTGTTCTGATAATTTCGGTGCAAATATACTATATTTTTTTTGATAATAAAAATATTGCCATCTCTTTAGATTTTTGTACTTTAAGGGTAAGAAAAAACCTTCTAATGAAACGAATTTTACTTCCAACAGATTTCTCTGCCCAAGCCGAAAATGCCCTTAAAGTTGCCGTGCAAATGGCAAAAAAAAACGATAGTGAAATTTACTTGCTTCATTCTATGGAAATGCCCTTACATCTTGCTAATAGCAATAAAGGTGCATTACCTGAAGCTTTGTTTTTCATAAAACTTGCCGAGAAAAAATTCAATGAGTTATTAAAAAAGCCCTATTTAAAAGGGATAAAAATTAATGAAACTATAGGCCATGGAGAAATCTATAATGATATTCTGGAAACGGTAAAAACAAACAAGATAGATTTAATCGTTATGGGGTCTCACGGATCCAGCGGATTCCGGGAAATGTTCATAGGCAGTAACACCGAAAAAGTAGTTCGAACTTCAGAAATTCCGGTACTTGTAATTAAAAATGATCACAAAAAATTTGAAGTAAAAGACTTTGTTTTTGCAACCGATTTCTCTAATGAGTGTAAAAAGCCATTTGAAGTAGCCTTAAAGTTTGCCGAAAATTTTGGAGCAACTTTACACTTACTTTATGTAAATACGCCCAGCGGATTTACCACTTCAGCCGATGCTAAAAAAATGATGGCTGCCTTTATTAAAGGAGTGAAATATCCTAATTACACCTTAAATATTTACAATGATACTTCAGTAGAAAAAGGGGTGTTGGGTTTTGCTAAAGATACCCAAGCACAGCTTATAGGTATGAGTACTCACGGCAGAAAAGGCATCTCCCATTTCTTTAACGGGAGTGTAAGTGAAGACCTCGTAAATCATGCCAATATGCCCGTCATGACTTTCAAGATTTAAATCCTTTCATTTTCAATTTTCATAAAGCCCTTTCAATACTGAAGGGGCTTTTTTGATTTACAATTGTTAAATTTTATAAGCAGAATGTAAGCATTTTAACAAAATTTAAGTTAATCGTATTTTAAAAAGGGTTAAACCTTGTTAAAGTCCTATAGATAAAAAAAACAATAGGTAATTTGGGATAAATTGTTAATGAAAATTAGCAGTAGTATATTAATAACCAAAACTTAAATTATGAGAACTGTAAAAAGAATAATCTTAATTACTGTAGTATTTTTTGTAGCAAGTATCAATGCTCAAACAGACAATAAACAAGTAATAAATGAAAGCAAAGTGAACAAATTCTCTGTAAAAAGTGAAAAAGGAGTAGTAGACTACGTTGTTAGAATAGATACTAAATCTACTAGTTATGTAAAAATGGATAATCTTACAGAAAAGGAAACAACCCGCCTAAAGGATAACGCCATGGTAGTAACTACCATTAATGTAGATAGTGATAAAGATCCTTTTTATGACAATGCTTTTACGTTAACCTATCCATCTTCCAAAGATAATACGGTAAAAGTACAACCCACCACTTCCGGATTTAATATTATCGTTGCAGGTGAGATATTGCAATATGATTTTATTCAGAAAGTATGCGATGTTCCAGAGGGCTGTCCCGTTAAGGTTGATATGATTAAAATTTCAAAAAGTTAATTATTAAACTTAACGTCTATATAAAGAAAAATCCCAACTTATGTCAAGTTGGGATTTTTTGTTGGCCTACTAGGGCTCGAACCTAGACTCTTCTGAACCAAAATCAGACGTGTTGCCAGTTACACCATAGGCCAATTCCATAATGTGGGCGCAAATTTAATACAAACTTTGGGTTGCACAAATTATTTACTGAAAAAAGTATTTATCCATTTATTTTAAAAATATCTTTTGTTTCGTTCCGTTAGTATTTTTTTATCATACCCCTTAACTATATTATTAGTAAATTAGTCCCAACAAAATATACTGTTACATGCTCGATTTTAACTTTAGTAAATGGAATAAAATTATTGGTTGGTTGGTTTTTTTAGTTGCATTAACCA
Organism: Flavobacteriaceae bacterium; assembly: GCA_041392125.1. Lineage (GTDB taxonomy): Bacteria > Bacteroidota > Bacteroidia > Flavobacteriales > Flavobacteriaceae > Halomarinibacterium. Next base: position 94,088 of record JAWKMR010000003.1, read on the forward strand.
CTTATTGGCTTACGGTTGAACCTACGGTCAGTTTTTGGGATGCCGGCGAGTATATTACCACCTCCAGTAATTTGGAAGTAGGACACCCTCCCGGAGCTCCTCTATACCAATTATTAGGTGCCTTCTTTTCCATTTTCGCTATGGATGCCTCCAGCGTTGCGTTAACCATTAATTTAATGTCTGTTTTTGCAAGTGCCTTTACCATACTTTTTATGTTTTGGTCGCTTACCCTATTATTGACCAATCTTGTTTCCAAACAAACCGAAATTACAAAAAACAATGCTATAGCCATCCTCGGAAGTGCAGCTGTGGGGTCACTTGCCTTTACTTTTACAGATAGTTTTTGGTTCTCTGCGGTTGAAGCTGAAGTGTATGCATCCGCCGCATGCATGATGTCCATTATGTTTTATTGTGGATTACGCTGGGAGCGAGAAATGTTTACGCCCAGAGGCGATCGTTGGCTTATTTTAATAGCCTTTATCATCGGACTTTCTTTCGGGGTACATTTTATGGCACTATTAACCATTCCTGCCATTGGCTTTTTGTATTTTTTCAAAAAATATAAAACGGTAACTACAAAGAATTTTATCGTGGCTAATATCGTGGTAGTTGCCATATTATTATTCATATTTAAGTTGTTGCTTCCTATGACAATGAAGTTTTTTAGTGCTATGGAATTATTTTTCGTAAACACTATAAGACTTCCCTTTAATTCAGGAACTATTTTCGCAGGACTTCTTTTTATAACCCTTTTTTACTTCGGATTAAAATACACTCAAAAAAAGGGATATGCTACCTTCAATACTGTTATTCTGTGTGTCCTTTTCATCTTTATTGGTTTCTCCAGTTGGTTAATGCTTCCTATTCGGGCCAACGCCGGTACGGTAATTAATGAAAACAACCCCAACAATGCCAGAGAACTTTTAGCTTATTATAACCGTGAACAGTACCAAGAAACGCACTTATTCTATGGCCCTCAATTTACTGAAGAATATGCGGGTCTGGATCCTGATAATCCATACAAAGATGATAAGCCCAAATATGAAAAAGACAAAGCGACCCGTAAGTACATTATTGTAAACGAATGGAAAAATGCCGCTCAAAATACCGATGATGCACAAAAAGCAATTTTACCGCGAATGTGGAGTGCAGAACACGCGAATAATTATTTGGAATACACCAACGGACTTGAATTTGGGATAAAAAGAGAATATCGAAACGAGCAACGTTTGGTAGATGAAGTAGCAAAATTTAAAGAAGCTCATCAAAACGGATTGGTAGATGGAGACGATTATAATGATTTTTTAAGACAGTTTGGGGCATTTCTGGACATCAAAAAACCTACGTTTATTGACAACATGAAGTTTATGTTCGTTTTTCAATTCGGAAAAATGTACTGGCGCTATTTTATGTGGAATTTTACCGGACGCCAAAATGATGTGCAGTGGCAAGGAGGAAACTTAAATGGAAATTGGATTAGCGGTATTCAATTTATTGACGATTGGCAACTGGGCTCGCAAGATAATCTCCCGAAGGATTTAAAAGAAAACAAAGCGAGAAACACCTATTATTTTCTACCCTTAATTTTAGGAATTTTAGGATTGGTTTTTCACGCCAAAAATGATAAAAAAAGCTTTTGGGTGCTCATGGTGCTTTTCCTTTTTACAGGATTGGCCCTTAAAGTATATCTTAACGAACGACCCTTCGAGCCTCGTGAACGTGATTATGCCGTAGTTGGGTCTTTTTATGTTTTCGCTATGTGGATTGGTTTTGGCGTGTATGCTCTTTACGAACTGATAAAAGAATATGTACAACCAAAAATTGCTTTGCCTGTTGTTTTGGTGGTTACTACTTTAGCGGGACCGGTACTTTTAGCTTCACAAAACTGGGATGACCACGATCGCTCAGGACGCTTTACCGCAAATTCTATGGGGCGAATGTATCTCGATTCTTGTGATGAAAACGCCATACTTTTTACCATAGGCGATAATGATACTTTCGCATTATGGTATCAACAAAATGTGGAAAAATACCGTCAGGATGTGCGTATCGTAAATACCAGTCTATTTCAAACAGACTGGTACATAGATGATATGAAGAAAAAAGCCTTCAGCAGCGATCCTATTCCCTCACAGCTTACCCATGAACAATATCGTTATGGGGTGAGAGATGTTATTGCGCATCAAGAAACCAAACAAGACACAGTAGATATAAAAACTTGGATGAATTGGGTTGCTAGTGAAAATCCTTTAACTAAAATTGAGCTTAATAGTGGTCAGTTTATAAGTTCGTTCCCTTCAAAAGTGATTCGCATTCCGGTAGATAAAGAGGCTGTATTGAAAAATGGAATTGTAGCCGAAAAAGATGCCGATAAAATAGTTTCGGACATTTATATTACCCTAAAAGGGGACTATGTGTATAAAAACCGAACGTTAATGCTGGATATTATTGCTAATAACAATTGGGAACGACCTATTTATTTTAGTGGGGGTGCTTTTGGCGATGATGACTATTTATGGATGAAAGATTATTTACAGCTCGATGGAGTAGTTTATAAACTGGTTCCTATAAAAACACCGGTAGATAAGAGAAATCCTTTCGATATGGGGCGAATAGACAGTGATAAAATGTACGATATTGTCATGAGCTGGGATTGGGGAAATAGTGGCAATCCCGATATATATCACGATACTGAAACCCGAAGAAACGGTATTACCTACCGTAGCAATTTAGCCCGACTTGCCGATGTTTTAATAAAAGAAGGCAAAAAAGAAAAGGCAGAAAAAATACTTGACCTCGCTATGGAAAAAATGCCTGTGAAGTATTTTGAATACTATTCATTACTTGAGCCCTATATATTTAACTACTACGAGCTTGAAAAAACAGAAAAAGCTCGAAAAGTATTTGAAGAAACTGCCGCTATATATCAAAGCTATGTTGCCTATTACGGAAATATGCCTATGGAAGAGCAAGGAGAGAACCTTCAAGAGATCTACTCGAAATTAAATCAATACGAAAGTTTGGTAGAAATCGTCTATGTCTATGATACTGATGAATATTACCAACAACAAAAACAGGTATTCAAAAACTATTTACAACCTTTTAAAGGATTATTTGCACGATTGAATATGAATATTGATGAAGAATTTTTACAAAAAGAACGAATTACAGAAAAACTATTGGATTCCCTCATGGGAGAAGACTCAACGAGTACCGAGTAATGAAAATCTTTTTTCCGAAAACGCCCAAATTTGTTACTTGGCTCTATCCAAAACGAATTTGGGCGTTTTCACGTTCGCAAGATAGCGTCTATCTTACTTTTGATGATGGCCCTATTCCGGAAGTGACCCCTTGGGTTTTAGAACAATTACATCAATTTAATGCCAAAGCTACCTTTTTTTGTATTGGCGAAAACATTCAAAAACACCCTGAAGTTTTTCAGAAAATAGTGGCTGAAAAACATGCTTTTGGAAACCACACTTTCAATCATTTAAAAGGCACAAAAAACCCCCATCAAAAATACCTGGATAATGTACTGGCTTGTGAAGAAATCATCCAACAATATAACAATCCATCAATCCAACCATCTGGCCTCTTTCGTCCTCCCTATGGAAAACTAACCGTTAAACAAGCTAAAAACCTTCAAAGAAAAGGCTATAAAATAGTGATGTGGGAGGTGCTACCTTACGATTGGGACAATACGGTTTCAAAAGAAAAATGTCTCCAAAATGTTTTGAAACATATACGCCCCGGAAGCATCATTGTTTTTCATGATAGCTTAAAAGCCGAAAAAAATATGAAATATACCCTGCCCAGAGTATTAGAATTCATTCAAAAAAAAGGGTGGAAAGCCGAAAAAATTGATGTTGAATTCTAAACAAATTCTTTCACAAGTCCAATAAGGGTATTGGCGTCTTGCTCGCCACTTTGGCGCCATTTCATTTCGCCGTTTTTGTAAATCATAAGTGTGGGTAGACCTTTCACGCGAAGTGCCTCGGAGAGCTCCTGATTTTTATCGATATCTATTTTGATAACACGTGCTTTATCCCCCAAAGCTGCAGCTACGTCACGCAAAACCGCATGCATTTCTTTGCAAGCTTCGTCCCATTCCGCATAAAAATCGAGTAACACAGGGACATTGGTTTCAATTAATTCTCCAAATTTTGACATACGTTTGAAGTATTTCTTTAAAATGCTAACTACAAATATAACATTTCCGCTTAATTAGACACTATTTGCCTTCTTTTTAAGTTGAATCACCGTTACCTCCGGCCAGATTCCTACACGACCGGGATACGCTAAAAACCCAAATCCACGGTTCACATTAATATACCTTCCCAATTCTTCATAGATTCCGGCCCAATTTTCGTAGCGATATTTTACAGGACTCCATTTAAACCAACCTGGGATTTCTATCCCAAATTGCATTCCGTGTGTATGCCCCGAAAGGGTTAGGTGAAAATGCCTATCATCAAGTTTTACCTGTTCTTTCCAATGAGAAGGGTCGTGACTCATCAATATTTTGAAATCACTTTTTGAAACTCCCACACAAGCTTTTTCAAGATCGCCTGCCTTTTTAAAACCGCCAGCACCCCAATTTTCAACTCCAATTAATTTGATACTTTCTCCATTTCTTTTTAAACTCACGTTTTCATTTAGTAATAAATTCCAGCCCATTTCTTTTTGAATGGCCTTCAAATGTTGAAGATTATTCCGTTTATCTTCTTCTGAAGGCCACGAAATATAATCTCCATAGTCATGGTTTCCCAACACTGAAAACACCCCGTCTTTAGCCGATAATTTGGCAAAATGTTCTTTCCAAGGCAACATTTCATCTGCTTTATTATTCACCAAATCGCCTGTAAATAAAATAAGATCACTTTCTTGTTCATTGATAAGTCCGATGCCATATTTTACCTTCTTTTCATTGTCAAAACTACCACTGTGAACGTCACTTATTTGCGTAATGGTATAACCATCAAAAGCATCGGGCAAATCATCAAACGCAAGTGTATATTTTAGGACTTTATAATTGTATTTCCCTCGGTACATTCCGTACAATAAAGATGCAAATGGAACTGCCGCTACGCCCAAGGCAAGGGTACTAATAAATTTTCTTCTCGATGGCAAGTAAAATCCGTCATCACTGCCTCCAAATTTTGAAAAAAGCCCTACCGAAAACCGAATAATATCCTCTCCAAACATGAAGATAATGACCAGCAGTTTTGGAATAAAAATAGCCAAGAAAAAGCCAAAAGTGTACATTCTTGAAGGCGTCATTTGTCTTCCATGAATACCTCCCGTTAATTGATAAATAAATAGCGCTAATAAAACTATTGAAATAACAAAATAGACCCAATGCAGCCATTGGTTTTTTGAAACGGCACGTATAGCCTGAAAAGCATAAAGGTCAATTAAAAAATAAATGGCAATAAAAATAATCCAGCGTAGCATAGTTTTTTTTTCAAACCATAAAGATACGGGGCTTCACAAATGTTACCTCAGCATTTACTTTTTTTTAACGTGATTTTGTAACTTCAGTCCCACAAAATTCTAAAAAATGAAAAGAAGAAAATTTATTCAAAATGCGTCATTAAGTAGTTTAGGAATTGTAGCGGCTACCTCAACATTTGCCTGTAACGAAGGAAAAACTTCTTCTGAAGAAGTATCTTCTAAGCCTTCAGATACTAAAAACTACCCCATTGTGATTGCCACTTGGAATGTGCCCGAAGCTACCGCAAAATCGTGGGAAACAATTCAACAAGGGGGTTCTGCACTGGATGCAATAGAAAAAGGGTGTAATGTGGAAGAGGCCAATGAAAAAGGGCAAAGTGTGGGAATTGGAGGTCTTCCCGACCGAGATGGAAATGTTACGCTAGATGCCTGCATTATGAATAAATATGGAGATTATGGGGCTGTAGTATTTCTTCAAAATATAAAACATCCTATTTCGGTTGCCCGAAAAGTCATGGAGCACACCCCGCACGTAATTTTAGCAGGGAAAGGAGCCGAGCAATTTGCGTATTCTGAAGGGTTTCCAAAAGAAAACCTATTAACTGAAGATTCAAAAAAAGCTTGGGAAGAATGGAAAATTACTTCAAAATATAAACCCATTATCAATATCGAAAACCACGATACCATTGGCATGCTTGCCATAGATAAAAATGGAGACATGGCAGGAGGCTGCACAACTAGTGGGCTTGCATATAAAATGGCCGGCCGTGTGGGCGATTCTCCCATTATTGGCTCGGGACTATTTATCGATAATGAAGTAGGTGGTGCCACAGCAACAGGATTGGGGGAAGAAGTTTTGAAAACGGTGGGTAGTTTTTTAATAGTAGAACTCATGCGCCAAGGGAAAACACCCCAAGAGGCCTGTGAAGAAGCCATTGGAAGAATTATAAAAAAGAACCCAAACTATAAAGATTTTCAAGTGGGGTATATAGCCATGAACAAAAAAGGTGCCGTAGGTTATTATAGTATTCATGAAGGTTTTTCGGTAACAAAATATCAAGAAAATACCAATACCAATCTCCCTTCAGACTTTTATAATAAATCGTAAAAAAGAGAACAATTTTTATAAAATTGGATACGTATTAATACTTAATTATTTCACAAATTTTAAATTATTGACTTCCATTCTATAAATTTTAATAGTTTTGTAAGACATAAGTAGGTTGATCCCTATATGGGGGTTAATCAAATTTGGGGCGAAAAGTCATCACATCTGTGATGGCTTTTCTATTTTATGGGAAATCCTATATTTTTTAAATATCTATGTTTTCATAGAGGTTTAAAATTTCTTCTAAACCTATATTTGAATTCCCAACTTACTCATCCTGAACTCCCTACTTTGCTAGGGTATAATACTCAAAACAATATTGTTATGAAAAATATTCTATTATTATTTATTGTTGTCTCTTTTTACTCCCAAGTAAACGCACAAGTGGGTATTAACACCACCTCACCAGACCCCAGTAGCGAACTGGACATCTCAAGTACCGACGGTGGTATTTTGATACCCAGAATGACACAAGCAAATCGCAACCTAATTGCAAGTCCCGCAACAGGGTTAATGATTTATCAAACCGATAACACCTCCGGGTTTTATTATTTTGATGGTTCCTCCTGGGTCATTATAGGAGGCGGTGTAGATACACAAAATACGCTGGATGAAGCTTATGATGAAGGCGGGGCCGGTTTGGGTAGAACGATTACCGCAGACAATGGTGCCGTTTTAGTACAAGGAAACGATGGGTTTCAAAATACCGGAACCTTTGGTGCGGGAGCAACTTTAGCATTATCCGGCTCAGGCACTCGCATGTTTTTCTATCCAAGAAAGGCGGCTTTTCGAGCGGGTAATGTTACTGCTACCCAATGGAACGATGCTAACATAGGGGATTACTCCGTTGCCATGGGGCGCTCCACTATAGCATCTGGAACTTATGATACTGCCATCGGTTTTGGTTCTACGGCATCGGGAACGTATTCAACCGCATTAGGCTGGGCTAATACTGCTTCTGGAGCATATTCTTTTTCATTAGGACAAAATTCACTTGCTTCGGGATGGTCTTCCACTGTTTTGGGTCGAATTTCAACTGCTTCAGGAAGTCAATCTATGGTTTTTGGCCATGGAATTACTGCCTCGGGTGACAATTCCATTGCCATTGGAAACAACGGTACACTTTCAGGATGGAATTCTATGACCTTAGGTAATGATTTGGTTGCTCCTTCCGGATACGAAGTGGCCATAGGAAATTTTAATACTACTTACTCCCCCAACTCCACCACAGCCATTGATAATGCCGATAGACTTTTTTCAGTAGGTAACGGAACAAGTAATGTTACCAGAAGCAACGCCTTAACCATTTACAAAAGTGGTTTAATGAATATCAACGATGCTTACAATATGCCTCTTGTTGATGGTACCGCTGGACAAGTAATGACCACCGATGGAGCTGGGAATTTATCTTTCCAAAATGCAGGAGTGGATACAGACGATCAGTTTTTGGATGTATTTAGCCTTACGGGTACTACACTTAATCTTTCGTTAGATGGAGATGGCGTTCCAACACAAACATTGGATCTTTCCCCATTACAAGATGGTACAGGAACCGATGACCAAACCATCGACACCTTCAATTTTAACAATACTACCAATGTCTTGACGCTGGAAATAGAAGATGATGGGATTGCGGCCCAAACTGTCGATTTATCCTCCCTTTCGGCAAAAAATACACTAGACGAAGCCTACGATGAAGGAGGGCCAGGAGCAGGGAGAACCATTAATGCCGAAAATGGTGCCGTCACTATTAACCGAAATACCGATGCCGCCGGTTCGGCTTTGGATATTTCCGTAAACTCTACCTATACCCTTTCCCAAAGAGCAGCCATTAGTACCTACAATGCCTATCCAGGGCTGCAAACCTATACCAACGTGTACCGAACCGGAGGCCCTCCGTTTGGTCAAGGCCTATTGGTTACGAATGAATCTACTTCCAATATTAACGGGGACGATGGCGTAGTGGTGGAATTTACTCAAACCTCAACCTCTAATTTTGGAAACGATAATAGGGGGTTTTTATATGATGTTACCTACAATGGGGGTAGTGCTGCCAATTTATATGGTTTTAAAGCCGAAATTGAAGGGTCTGGATCGGCTCCAAAATACGGGGTTCACGTTGGAATTCCAACTTCTTCCGGAGGGCTTAAATATGGAATATACAGCGATGTGCAAAATACTACCAACGGTTATGCGGGTTACTTTATTGGCCGTACTTCATTAGGAACCGGAACCACCAACCGGTACCTCATGCCCACAGCTGACGGTACTGCAGGACAAGTTATCGTTACCGATGGAGCCGGACAATTATCCTTTACCACTCCTGCTTTTACAGACACTCAAAACACCCTTGACGAGGCCTACGATGAAGGGGGTGCTGGACTAGGACGTACTATTAATGTAGATAGTGGCTCTTTAGAATTTATTGGTGATGGTACACCAAACTATACCGGAATTGTGACAAATACCAATGCCAAAAATGGGCTGCAAATAAATACCAGTGGTAATTTGACAACCGCTTCAACTGTTTCACAAGGGATTGAAATCAATAATTCTGTAAATACCAATGCCACTTTTACCCGAAACTACGGTGTTTTCAATAAAATGACAGCAAATGGTACCGCTGCCAATGGGGTAAGTTATGGTTTCCGAAATTGGTTTTTACCCGCAGGAAGTGCCTCTGGAACACAATATGGTTTTTATTCAGACAACCAAAATATAGGCGGCACATTTCAATACGGATTTTATAACCGAATGAGTAATGCCAGTCCAGCATATCATTTTGGGTATTATTCGGAAATAGATGTAACCGATGGACAAGATAAATATGGTTTTTATTCAACCATTAGCACAACCTCTCCAGGAATTCATTATGGAATTTATAGTAATGCACAAAAAGTGACTGGTTATGCCGCTTATTTTATTGGAAGAACATCGTTAGGGGATTCTGGTGCCAACCGTTACCTTATGCCCGGTGCAGACGGTACCGCAGGACAAGTCATGACCACCGATGGTGCGGGCAATGTAACCTTTCAGGATGCCGCTTCCGGCAATGATGCCGATTGGTACCAAGAAGGAACTACGAATGCTCCTACAAACAATACCGATGATATTTTTACCGAAGGAAATGTGGGGATTGGCCTAAGTACTGTTCAATACCCATTGGATATTTCATCAAGTGCTGCCGCCAGAACTATCAATTTACGCAATGAAAACAACGTAAGCACAAGTGTTACTGGAATTTACAATACTATTAATGAAAGTGCTGCCTCTACAAATGGTTTGACCAATGGTATCTACAACAGTATCACCAAAACCAACCAGTCATCCATCTCGGGCGTTTCAAATGCTTTTCCAAGTTCGGTTATTACCAATGGTTTTGGCTACCTTTTTGGTTACGAAAATTCCTTCGGAACCTCCACTTCTACTAATTCCTATGGTTTAATGAACCGATTCCAAGGAACTACAACAACGGCTAGCGGCATCACCAATCTAATTGGCGGGCCTATGACGACATTCTACGGAGTAGATAACCATTGGATTTCTGGGGGCTCCATTTCAGGAAATTTTTTCGGATTGTCCAATGTCCTCACTGGCAGTAGTGCGGGTACTCGATATGGAGTCTATACTTCGTTCGCAGAAACCGGAATAGGTAACAAATATGGCGAATACATTACCATAGACCCAGCAGCAGGGGGAACGCATTTTGGAGTCTACGCCAACGTTCAACAAACTACAGGATTTGCAGCCTATCTTATAGGAAGAACTTCTTTGGGGAATGCAACCACCAACCGCTACCTCATGCCCGGAGCAGACGGTACTGCGGGACAAGTGATGGTGACCGACGGTGCCGGAAACCTAAGTTGGGCATCTGCCGCTGGAGAAAGCACCACCGCCAGTAACGGACTTACCGAAACGGGGAACGATGTGCAGTTGGGGGGAACGTTAACCCAAGCGACCACCATTGCTCAAGGTAATTTCGGGATGACATACAATCTTACAGGAACAGGAGATTTCCTTATCCAGGACAATGGCGCAGATGCTTTTGCGGTGGAAGATTCGGGAGAGGTGGGTATAGGTACGGCAACCCCCGTGGCACGATTGGACGTTAGAGAATCTGGCACCGCAACCTCTACCGCCACGAGGATCATCAAAACAGACAACACCAATGGGATTACCTATGGGCTGTACATGGAAAAAAACAGTGGCGGCACAGGGGTCTCCAGAGGGATTAACATGGAAATGCTGGGCGCCGGCACAGGAGCAAAATATGCTTTTGAAGTAAATTTCTCCGGAACCGGAAATGCGCTAAGGCAAGCCTTTTCATCCAATTTCTCTGGAACCTACACCGGAAACCGTTGGGGGGTAAATAACCTGTTCGATGGAAGCGGAAGCGGGACACGCTTTGGAATCTACAACAATTTTACTTCCAATGTGGGGGGTGCAGCATATGGAAACTATAATATTTTTAATGGTAGTGTTGGGAATTATATTGGCATGTTAAATTCCATGACAGGAGCCACCAACAGTGCTGCTTTTGGTATGGACAATAACCTATCGGGATCCGGATCGGGATCCAAAACAGGGATGAATAATAGTTTCAATGGCACTACAAGCAACACCACCAACCCCTACGTAGGAATGATAAACACCTTTTTGGATGCGGGAGGTGGGCCTCGAAAAGGCATGTCTAATAATTTTCAAAATACGGGCAACGGTGCAACGACCGGAATCGAAAACCTGTTAACGGGTACGGGCAACGGCAATCAATTTGGCGTGTATAATGGTATCACTGGGAGTGGCTCGGGAACAAAGTACGGTACTTACAATTATATCTCTTCCTCTGCCGGGGGCACCCATTATGGAACCTATAACGAAGTGGATGCCACAAACGGCTTATTTTGTTGGTAAAAACTATATTTCCGATGGCTTGGGAATTAACAACCCCAGCCCCGATGGTAGATTGGACATTATACATAACAGTACCGGGGCCGCTTCACCACATATTATGATTACTGCCACAAATGCAAATACAGGATCTCGAATTGTGTTTGATAATGAAGCCGAGACCACTAACAACTGGGTTATGTTTGCCAGGGCAGATGACACCTCAACCGATAGCCGTTTTAATATTTTCCATAACGGAACAGGAAATATTATGGTGGTTACCGGCGATGGAAAAGTGGGTATTAATAGAACTCCTGCAACCAATGCCCTAGAAGTAGGAGGCGATGCCTCAAAAACCACAGCAGGTGCTTGGCTGGCCAACAGTGATAGACGTTTAAAGAAAAACATCGAAGGGATTGAAGGCAAAACCGCTTTACAAAAAATTGAGCAAATGAGAGGGGTAACCTATTTATGGAATGATACCCAAACGGGAATCAATCGTCCTGAAAATCTTCAGTACGGATTTATTGCACAAGAATTAATGGAAGTATTCCCCGAAAAAGTTACCCAAGACAATCTCGGGTTTTACCAAACTGCCTACGGAGATTATGATCCTTTGTTTGTAGAAGCTATTAAAGAACTGAAAAAAGAGGTGGAAACCCTTTCAGAAGAAAATCAAAAATTGAAAGCGCAACTTTTAAAATTTGAATCTCTTGAGGCACGATTAAGTGCTTTGGAAAATGGAAACGCTACCAATATTAATTCTGAAACTACTTCAGAAAAAAAGAAATAGTTGAATTTCATAACACAACTATGTTTTGAGCAAAAAAGCCGCTGTTGGGAGCGGCTTTTTTAGTTATAAGGTAAAGGTTTTTGCGCCTTCAGATTCCTGCTGTTTGAATCGTTTTACCAAATCAAGCGCATCCGGTATCACATCACTGCACAACACAATTAACGAGTCTTTTTCTGCATGGTTAACAGCAAAAGTAATAGCCTCTTTTTCGGAAGGAATAATGGTGGTTTTCTTACTTGGGTCTTTCATTTTTATACCATCATCCAGCATTTTAATAAGTTCGCTTTCGGTTTTTCCCCGAAGGTTTTTATCTTGACGGATGATGATTTCATCAAACATTTCGGCAGCCAAACTACCCATTTCATTATTGTCCTCCACTCTTCTATCCCCTACTCCAGCAATAATTCCCACTTTTTTGGAACATTCCAAGGTGTCAATAAATTCTTTTAAAGCTTTCATCCCTGCCGGGTTATGGGCATAGTCTAGTAAGACCTTAAAGTTTTCAAACTGAAATAAATTCAATCGTCCCGGAGTTTGCGATGCCGATGGAATAAAAGTTTCTAAAGCCGCTTTAATATCTTGATTACTAATCCCCCTTACGTGAGCCGCAAGCACTGCCGCAAGCACATTTTTAATCATAAACGTAGCTCTTCCTCCATAGGTTAAAGGAATTTGCTCCACCCGCATAATCCGCATTTTCCAAACCCCTCTGCAAATAGTAATGAAACCATTTTCAAAAACGGCTGTAATTCCACCCAAACGCTGCATGGCTTGAATGCGAGGATTGTTTTCATCCATAGAAAACAGTGCTACATTGCAATTTACCGTTCGGCGCATATCATAAACCAAATCATCATCGGCATTTAAAATGGCATAACCATCAGGCAATACCGTTTCGGGTATCACCCCTTTTACTTTTGCTAATTGTTCAATGGTATGGATCCCTTTTAATCCTAAATGGTCTGCCTCTACATTGGTGACAATACCCACATCACATTTATGGAAACCTAACCCGGCTCGAAGCAAGCCTCCACGAGCACATTCTAATACGGCAAAGTTTACTGTAGGGTCTTTTAACACAAACTCTGCACTGGCAGGACCCGTACAATCGCCTCGCATTAATAATCTATTTTGAATGTAAACGCCATCACTGGTGGTATATCCTACTCTAAATCCATTCATTTTCGCAATATGAGCAATTAACCTACTGGTGGTTGTTTTACCGTTTGTTCCGGTAATGGCAACGATTGGAATTCTTCCGGTATCCCCCATTTTTGGGAATAATTTATCTACTACGGGAGCCGCGACATTTCTGGGTAAGCCCGAAGTGGGTGCTAAGTGCATACGGAAACCGGGACCGGCATTTACTTCCAAAACGGCACCTCCTGTTTCCTGAAGAGGTTTACTGATATCGGTAGTCATGACATCAATTCCACAAATATCCAAATCGATTATTCTAGATATACGCTCTGCCATTTCAATATTGTCTGGATGCATGATATCTGTCACATCTTCCGCAGTACCACCGGTGCTTAAGTTGGCGGTATCTTTCAAAATGAGCATTTCATCTTTAGGAATTACTGAATCCAACGTGTAACCCGCATCTTTAATAATGTTTTGGGTGAGCTCATTTACTGTAATCTGCGTAAGCACATTTTCGTGCCCGTAACCACGACGAGGATCACTATTTACGATATCTATTAATTCCTGAACGGTAGACTTACCATCGCCAATGACATGTGCAGGAGTTCGCAAAGCGGCTGCGACTAATTTAAAGTTGATTACCAGTAAACGATAATCTCTTCCGGTAATAAATTTTTCGACAATAATGGCTCCACTCTTGGAGCTTTCCTTAGCATTTCTGAAGGCTACTAAAGCATCCTCATAATTTTGAATATCTACCGTAATTCCTCTTCCGTGGTTGCCATCAACAGGTTTAATCACCAACGGATAACCCACATACTTACAGGCGGCTTCCAGACTACTTTCTCTGCGAATAATATCTCCTTTAGGGACTTCCACTTCGGCTTGTTCCAATAGGTACTTGGTATCTTCTTTATCACAAGCAATTTCAACGGCAATACTGGAAGTCTCGCTGGTAACGGTTGCTTGAATTCTTTTTTGATTGGCTCCATAGCCTAATTGACACAATGAATATTTATTCAATCGAATCCACGGAATTCCTCTGCTGGCAGCTTCCTCCACGATAGAACCGGTACTGGGCCCTAGACGTTCTGCTTCCCGTAGTTCACGCATACGCTGAATATCTTCCTCCAAATTATATTCTTCACCTTCAATTAAGGCTTCACAAATCTCAACAGCTGCTTTGGCGGCATAACGCCCTACAGACTCTTCAATATAGGAAAACACCACATTATAAACACCCTTTTCACCATAATCGCGAGTTCTTCCAAAGCCGGTATCCATTCCTGCCAAGGTTTGTATTTCTAAGGCAATGTGCTCTATTATATGCCCCATCCACGTGCCTTCTTCCACCCGTTGAAAAAATCCGCCGGGCTCTCCTACCGAGCAGCGGTGGCTATACATACTTGGAAACAAAGTTTTTAAACGATCTAAAAATCCGGGGATTGTATTAGAGGGTCGTTCCTCCATTTCCTCCAAATCCAACACCATCACGATTAATTTATGACGGCGAACTGACCAATAGTTTGGGCCACGCATGGCATTTATTTCCCGAATTCTCATAGTTAAAGGGTTTAAAGTTGGTTATTGTCAAAGATTATAAATATATCATTTTTTTCTTTTCAAAAACGTGTATTTTTGCCCTATTGAAAAGTACCCCATGAAAACCAAAGGAATCCTAATTCCCATAGGAGGAAATGAAGACAAAGGCATAGAGCTTAATGAGCAATACACGCTAGAATTTATTAGTGAGGGTATTCTCTATCACGTGGTTAAAGAGGCCGGAGGAGTTTATTCTAATATTGTGGTGATTCCTACTGCTTCCAGTATTCCTGAAGAAGTGAGCCAAAATTATTTGGAAGCTTTTGGAAAACTGGGCTGTAAAAATGTGACCATTTTGGATATTCGCGAACGATGGCAAAGTGAAGACCCCAAAAATATTGGCATTATTAAAAAAGCAAATTGTGTGATGTTTTCCGGCGGAAATCAATCCAACATTACCCGAGAAATTGGAGGTACTAAAATCCACGACCTGCTCATGGAAAAATTTCAGAAGGAACACTTTGTAATCGCCGGAACCAGCGCCGGGGCTATGTGTATGAGCCAAGAAATGATTACGGGCGGTAACATTAAAGAAGCCTTTACGAAAGGTGCTGTAGGGATGGGTCTTGGGATGGGTTTTATTCCGAATTTAATTATCGATTCGCATTTTATTAGAAGAGGTCGTTTTGGGCGTTTGGCCGAAGCAGTAGCACGACATCCTAAATTAATTGGTGTAGGATTGGCGGAAGATACTGGGCTCATCATACGTAACTGTAATACTTTTGAAGTCATTGGCTCGGGAATGGTAGTCCTTTTCGATCCTCGTAAAATAAAGCACAATAACGAAAGAATCTTGAAACAAGGAACCCCAATGACACTGACCAATTTAAAAACACACGTATTGGCCAATGGGGACGTGTTCAATATAAAAGACCGAAAGATTACTGTGCTTCCGGTGGAGTCACCATTTATTTAAATTTTTCCGTAAGTAGAGATCCAGTTAAAATTTATTACTCTTTATAGATTGCTATTTGGGTTTCACCATTGGCTTTTTTAAATGCACGGTACATTCCTTCGGTATTAAAAGGCATGGCTACATTTCCTTTTGCATCTACAGCAATTAATCCGCCGTCACCCCCTATTTTTAAAACTCTTTTTTGGATAACTTCAGAAGCTGCTTCGGCAAGTGACATTCCTTTATATTCCATTAAACAGGAAACGTCATACGCCACCACGCCTCTTATAAAATATTCGCCGCTACCTGTACAACTTACTGCACAAGTTGAATTGTTAGCATAGGTACCGGCGCCTATCATGGGGCTATCACCTACCCTTCCCCATTTTTTGTTAGTCATTCCACCTGTAGACGTAGCTGCGGCTAAATTTCCGAGGCTATCACAGGCAACAGCTCCTACGGTGCCAAACTTTCCATCCTTTTTAACGCTATGATCCAATTGAAAAGTTGTGCTATCTTTTATCCCCTGCCATTGTTGATAACGTACTTCATCATAAAAATAATCTGGAGCTAAAGTTTCATAGCTATTCATTTTTGCAAATTGCATGGCGCCTTCTCCTGCCAAGAACACGTGGTCGCTTTTTACCATAACATCTCGTGCTAATGAAATTGGGTTTTTAATTCCTGTTATTAAAGAAACTGCTCCCGCTTTTAAATTACTACCGTCCATGATTGCCGCATCCATCTCGTGGGTACCTTGATTGGTAAAAACACTGCCCCTTCCCGCATTAAAAAGAGGGGTGTCTTCTAGTTTTCGCACGGCCATTTCAACAGCATCTAAAGCGGTCCCTCCATTTTCTAAAACAGTAAATCCAGCATCTAAAGCATCCGATAACGCAGTTTTATATTGAGATTCTAATTCCGCAGTCATTAAACCTTTTACTAAAGTTCCGGCACCCCCATGGATTGCAATTGAAAAGTTTTTCATAAACTATTTTTTACTTCGGAAAAGTACAAATTGAAACCTATTTTATTGGATTTTCAATTAGAAAAAAAATGGTAACTTGTTTGGATAAATTGAAAAAAAGTATTTTGAAGTCATTCATTTTAGTTTTTTTATATGCGTTCTGCATTGTTGGACATTCACAATCTAAATCCATTTTAGAAGTATTAGATACCCTTCCCGGCAACGAAAAAAGACTTTCATTTCTTGCAAAAAAAATTGATAGTGAAGTCTATGCAAATCCTGAAAATGTTACAGGATATGCCGCTATATTCGATTCTATTGCAGAACACACAAAGGCTCCGGAATGGCATGCCGAAGCACTTAATTACAAAGGGGTAGCTTATTATGTAAATCAAGAATATGATAAAGCTATTGAATATTACTTGGAGGCAACACGATATTTTGAAGAAACCAATAATGGGCTAAAACTCTACCGAATTTATAATAATCTTGCTGCTTGTTATAACATTCGAAATGATTTAGCAAATACAGAAAAGTATTTTTTAAAATCTTTAGAAATCGCTAGCCTTCTTGGTGATGCCAATTGGGTAGCTAATATCAATAACAACTTAGCTGTTCTTTATATGAATCATCAACTCTATGAAAAGGCTGATGAAGCAATTAATAATGCACTTTCCTATTACCAAAATCAAAAAGATTCATTGATGCTTGGTATTACATTTATGAATCTTGGAAACTCAAAAATTTATCAAAATCAATACAATGAAGCATTAAATAGTTACACTCAAGCGATGCGACTTGTTCCTTACGATAAAGTACCGCTTCTTTATGCTGTTTCAGAAACGGGAATTGGAATTGTAAACACCAAGAAAAAAGAGTATGAAAAAGCGCTTCCTCATTTAACCAAAGGCGTTGAAATAGCCAAAAATATAAACCATGTACAACAACTCATGGAATCGTATTCAGCATTATCAACGTATTATTCAGAAACAAATAATTTTAAAGAGGCCTATTTCCTTTCACAAGAATCCCAAAAATTAAAGGATTCTGTCCTCACGGCAGCGCAAGACCAAAATATGGCAGAAGCTTTAACCAAGTTTGAATCTGAAAAGAAAGATGCTCAATTAAAATTAATGAAACTGGAAGCTGAAAAGGTCTCACAACAACAAAAGTTATATTTATTATTTGCTATAGCCGGTTTACTTATTGCCGGGCTAATAGGGTTCTTTTTATTTAAAAACAAGAAAAAAAACACCCTTTTGGGCAAACAGAAAAAGCTATTGGAGTGTACCGTAGATGAAAAAAATGTATTGTTGAAAGAGACTCATCACAGAGTAAAAAACAGTTTCCAAATTGTGTCCTCCCTCCTTTATTTACAATCTGAAAATATAAAAGACAAAGAAGCTAAACTCGCTATGAAAGATGCACAAAATCGAGTACGCTCTATGGTTTTAATTCATCAAAAATTATATAGCAAAGATCAACTAGTAGGTATTAACACAAAAGAATACTTTACTGATTTGGTCAATGATATTTTTGAGAGTCACCAATTTGAAAATCAAAAAATACACTATTCCCTGGACGTAGAACCCTTGGTTTTGGATATTGAAACAATTACCCCATTGGGTTTAATATTAAACGAGTTAATTACCAATGTAATTAAACACGCTTTTCCTAATGATAACCCAAAAAATTCCATGAAGGTATCATTAAAAAAACTGGGGCAATCTCTGCAGCTTATTGTTGTGGATAATGGTATTGGTATGGCAAAAGACATTCCTGAAAATTCCTTTGGTATTAAACTCATTCAGGCACTTTCAAAAAAGCTGAAAGCCTGGTTATCCTTTTCAGAAAATAGCCCTAAAGGAACTCTAGCAATATTGGATATTGAGCGCTTTACAGAACTTTAGTTCATTCACTAAAAATAAACGTATCTTCACTAAAATATTTTAATCTATCCTATTTAATAGAATAAGTTTAAGAATTCAAATAACTGTTCCTGTTGAAATCACTTACCATCTATATAGTAGAGGACGAACCCTTAATTACTGCTACAATTGATACTGCTTTGAAAAAGCAAGGGTTTACTGTTTGCGGAGATAGTGATGAATATGATGAAGCCCTAGAGGCTATAGATAAACTTAGGCCCGATTTAGTATTACTGGATATACAATTGGAAGGTACAAAAGACGGAATTGATTTGGCAAAGCAGCTCGACCTCTGTAAAATCCCCTATTTGTATTTAACTTCACAAACCGATCCGCAAACCATTCAACGGGTAAAAGAAACCTATCCTTTGGGATATATTGTAAAACCCTTTACAGAAGCTGGTTTAAGAAGTAACATAGAATTGGCTTGGCATAATTTTAATCATGCAGATGAAGAATATATATTATTGAAAGCTGAAGGAAGGACTCACAAAATAAACCAAGACAGTATCTTGTATTTAAAAGCGTTTGACAATTATTGTTATGTTATAACCAAAAACCATAAATACCTTGTTCCACAAACCTTAAAAAAAACTTCAGAATTACTAAATCCAGAAAGCTTCATAAAAATCCATCGATCTTACTTTGTAAACCTTCGTAAAATTGATTCCGTATCAAAAAATTCTTTAATTGTTGATGGAGAAATGCTCCCTTTAAGCCATTCAAATAAAAAAGCACTTTTTCAAAAACTTCAAAAATAATTTCATTTACTAAAAAAAAGGGGTGCTTCACTAAATAGAATTGGTGACCACTCCTTCACTTTTTACTTTTAAATTAGATTTTTTGCCCAATTGAGCATTTAATCACTTTACCTACTGCTTGGTTATCCAAAATAATAAAAAATGAAAAGGGTTTTCATACCTCTTATTTTAATTATTGCAACAGCTGCTTCTTTTGGACAAGTGGGTATCAATACTAGCAGTCCTGATGCAAGTTCAATGCTAGATATTTCTGCAACCGATAAAGGAATTTTAATTCCAAGAATGTTAGAAACCCAAAAAAATAGTATCGCCTCACCAGCAACCGGATTGTTAGTCTTTCAAACCGATGGAACAGACCCAGGCTTTTACTTTTATAACGGAAGTGGTTGGGATTATTTAACTACCAATGGAGCGAAAGAAATAAACGATTTAAGCGATGGAAATACCAATTACAATTCCATTTATTTAGGAGACGGGATTGCTTCCTCTGCTACAGCTTCTTCAAATAGTAATATAGGCATCGGGGATCTTGCATTAAGATACCTAACCGATGGAGATTTTAATATCGCAATTGGACCTGGTGCTTCAGAGAATATTCGAACCGGAAGTAATAATATTAGTATTGGACTATCTGCAATGTCTCGTAATCGTACTGGAGATGACAATATAGGGATTGGAAACTTTTCTGGATTCAATAATGATACTGCAGCTTCCGGGAATATTTTTATTGGTACTTGGGCTGGGTTTAATGAATTTTCCGGAAGCAATAAATTATATATCGAAAACTCTACAGCTAATGCTAACAATGCTTTGATTTATGGTGAATTTGATAATGATTTCCTTCGCATCAATGGCACTTTGGAAGTAAACGACCAATTGCAAGTGGGTAACTATACCTTCCCTATTTCTGATGGGGCTGCAGGAGAAGTTCTTACTACCGATGGGGCCGGTCAAATTTCTTGGCAAAGTACTTCCGAAGTTGGTCCTTCCATCGCAAGAGCCACCATGAGCGGTACACAATCCATTCCGGCATTTACTTCTGAGATTATTAATTTCGGTGTTGAAACCTTTGACACACAGCTAGACTATAACAATACCACTTATACCTACACCGTCCCTGAAGATGGTATTTATAGGGTAAATTCCAATTTAGAGGCCCCAACTTCGAGTCTTTTACGTTTTGCTATTTTTATCAATGGGGTAGAATCTTTTAATCACTTGGGGGGCATTTCTCCAAGAAATATGGATGTTCTTTTCGAATTAAATACAAATGATACGGTACAAGTCTATCTCGTAAATACTTCATCAACAGCTACCACCATAGGAGTAATAGGGGGAGGCCGTTCGTATTTTGAAATTCAACAAATCGATTAAGCAAGAATGCTTTTGCAATTCTTATCATTTCTAAAACCTTCTTGTTACCTTTGAGGAAATAACAATTTCTTCATTATGTCGAATCAAAAAAGACTTTTTCTCGTAGATGCCTATGCGTTAATTTTCAGGGGCTACTACGCCTTTATAAAAAATCCAAGAATCAATAGCAAAGGTACAGACACCTCTGCTATTCTGGGGTTTGTAAATTCATTACTCGATGTTATAAAAAGAGAACGCCCGGACCATCTAGCCGTTTGTTTTGATAAGGGCGGAAGCGATCTTCGCAACGAGATGTTCGCCGAATATAAAGCCAACCGGGATGAAACACCGGAGGCTATTAAAATTGCCGTTCCTTACATCGAAAAAATCCTGAAAGCCATGAATATTCCCATTATGGTAAAAGAAGGTTTCGAGGCCGATGACATTATAGGTACCCTTGCCAAAAAAGCGGAGAAACAAGGCTATCAAACCTTTATGGTGACCCCTGACAA
Source organism: Flavobacteriaceae bacterium (assembly GCA_041392125.1). Taxonomy (GTDB): domain Bacteria; phylum Bacteroidota; class Bacteroidia; order Flavobacteriales; family Flavobacteriaceae; genus Halomarinibacterium. The sequence continues at coordinate 115,491 of JAWKMR010000003.1, forward strand.
AGACTTTGCACAATTGGTTTCTGAGAATATTTTTATGTATCGTCCCAATTCCTTTGGCGGCGGTTATGAAACCTGGGGGATTCCCGAAGTGAAGAAAAAATTTGAAGTGGAAGACCCGCTTCAGGTAATTGATTTATTAGGAATGATGGGCGATAGTGCCGATAATATTCCGGGACTTCCCGGAGTTGGGGAAAAAACCGCTAAAAAATTTATAAAAGACTACGGAAGTCTGGAAGGTTTGCTTGCTAACACCCACGACTTAAAAGGGAAAATGAAGGAAAAAGTAGAAGAAAATGCTGAACTGGGTAAACTCTCAAAACAATTGGCTACCATTTTAATTGATGTACCTGTGGAATTTGACGAAGCCGATTTTGAAATGTGCGATCCCAACATACATGAAGTAACAGAAATTTTTGAAGAGCTTGAGTTTCGAAGATTGACCGAAAATTTCCTCAAAACTTTTTCAAAAGAAGACGGAGCGTCTGCTCCCTCTTTGAAGGGGGAGCTGTCAACTTCGTTGACTGAGGGGGATGTAAAACCAAAGAAATCTTCATCTGCTACAGCAGGAGCCGGACAATTTTCACTTTTCGGAAATGATGGAGAAACGACTCAAGAAAGTCAGGTATACACATCAAGAAATACGTATAAAGAAGTTCCGCATTTATACCAAACCGTACAACCGGGTTTAGGGACGAAGCTTTTTATTCAAAGCCTACTTCAGCAAAAAAGTGTCTGTTTCGATACTGAAACCACCGGATTAAATCCTTTAACAGCCCAATTGGTGGGAATCGCTTTTAGTTGGGAAGCCGGAAGTGGTTTTTACTTGCCTTTCCCTGAAGGTAAGGAAAAAGCACAAGAATTGATAGAACAATTACGGCCTTTTTTCGAAAATAATGACATTCAGAAAATAGGACAAAACCTGAAATACGATATAAAGGTGTTGAAAAAATACGGTGTTTCCGTAAAAGGCAAATTGTTTGATACCATGTTGGCACATTACCTCATCAATCCCGATATGCGTCACAGTATGGATGTTTTAGCTGAAACATATCTTAACTACTCCCCTATTTCCATTGAAGAACTCATCGGAAAAAAAGGAAAGAATCAACTATCCATGCGGGAAGTTCCTATAGAACAACAAACCGAATACGCCGTAGAAGATGCCGATATTACGCTTCAGCTAAAACAACACTTTGAAACGGAATTAGGAGAGGCCAATACCCAAAAATTATTTGATGATATTGAAATTCCATTGCTTAAAGTTTTAGCCGATATGGAATTGGAAGGAATCAATCTGGATGAAGACTTTCTGAAAGCACTTTCAGTACAATTGGATAACGATATTAAAACACTGGAAAACGAGATTTATGAAGCTGCCGGAGAAACTTTCAATATTGCATCTCCAAAGCAATTGGGGGATATCCTTTTTGAAAAAATGAAATTGATTGACAAACCAAAAAAAACCAAAACGGGTCAATATTCTACTGCGGAGGACGTCCTTTCTTATTTGGCTAAAGACCATAAAATTATCCGGGATATTTTAGATTTTAGAGGGCTCTCCAAATTAAAAAGTACCTATGTGGATGCGCTTCCGGAACAAGTGGAATCTACCACCGGACGTGTTCATACCGATTATTTGCAAACCGTTGCCGCTACCGGGCGTTTGGCAAGTAATAATCCCAACCTTCAAAACATCCCTATTCGTACCGAGCGCGGTCGCGAAGTCCGCAAGGCCTTCGTCCCGCGCGACAAAGAACACGTGTTACTTTCCGCAGATTATTCTCAAATTGAATTGCGTATTATCGCCGCATTAAGCGAAGAAGACACCATGATTGAAGCCTTTAAAAAAGGCGAAGATATTCACGCCTCCACTGCTGCAAAAGTGTTTAACGTGCCTCTTTCGGAAGTCACCCGCGAACAACGTAGCAATGCCAAAACCGTAAACTTCGGAATCATTTATGGGGTTTCTGCCTTCGGCCTAAGTAATCAAACCGACTTAAACAGAACCGAAGCCAAAGAACTCATTGACACCTATTACAAAACCTACCCAAAACTTAGGGAATATATCGATGACCAAGTTCATTTTGCTCGTGAGAATGGCTATGTACAAACCGTCTTGGGAAGACGTCGCTATTTAAAAGACATCAATAGTGGAAATGCGGTCGTGCGGGGTGCTGCAGAACGCAACGCTGTAAATGCTCCTATACAAGGGAGTGCTGCCGATATTATTAAAATCGCCATGATTAACATTCACCAAAAGCTGGAAGAAGGGAATTTTAAAAGCAAAATGCTTTTACAGGTACATGACGAATTGGTATTTGATGCTTACAAACCCGAGTTGGAAAGCTTAAAGTCACTTATTAAAACTGAAATGGAGGGTGCCTATCAATTAGAAGTCCCACTGGAAGTAGATATGGGCACCGGTGAAAATTGGTTGGAGGCACATTAAATAACAACCCGAAAGAAATCTTTCGGGTTTTTTTATTTTAATTACAAAACAAATCGATAGGTAGCCTTTATCAAAAAGGTGTTTTGCGGTCGTTGACTTAATAATTGGTTATCTATAATGGTACTAAAGTCATTATTAGGGTCTCCAATACCGGTGATTCCCTGTGACCAAACTAAAAAGATTTCACTGCCCGGAATGTATTCCCAACGCACGACCAAATTGGATCGAAATTGTACAAAGGAAAAATTGGGGTCACCAAAAGCATAATCAGCAGTACCGTCTTTGTCTTCATCTACACTATAAAAAGCTCCATCTGTTTCAGTAGCTGGGTTAAAAGTGATTTGATTAGAATCGTACCAAGAAACTCGTTCATTTAAATCTTCCGCAATAGGATTATTCACATAGTTAAAATTAGAATACTTGGCATTGAAAATAAAGGGTTGCCCATAATACTGAATCGTTAAGTTAGGATTAATATTATAGTTTACTCGCAAGGTAGTGCTTAAGGATTCGTTATCAATTTCTCCTAAGATATAACGCGGAGTGCCATTGAAAGAACTTTCGGTTACATATTGAGTTTTGTTTGGGTTTTGTTCGTACTCAGTAATTAGGGATAAATTTAAGGTATTAAGCGGCTGGTAGAAAAATCGAACTACATAGCGCTGCAATCCAAAATTTTGTTGCTTCGCCCAGGAATTTACATACCCTAAATGCATATTAAACTTTTTTCTACTATCGGTTCCGGAAAAAAGATAGAAAAAGTTTTCGTCACTCCAACGCCAGCGAGGTCCTCCCCGTAAAACCGTATTTGTAAAAATACGTGGTTTGTGAGCTGCTCCTCCTTCAGTCCACCAATTATTTTTCCAATTCACGTATCCATTTAATTCATATTGAATACGATTATAATTTCCTTCAAAATCATACGAAGAAAACTGATTCAATCCAATATTTGCCTGTCGAAACCAACTGGTAGGATTGTTCCAAAACCTTCGTACATTGGCATATTGCCTAATATCATCGGCTTGGCGTAAAAAACCAATATCATTCAACTCTAATTCCGGAGAACGCCAATTACCCCCAAAGTTATAACGCCAATTACCTCCACTTCCTTTTCCTATTTCAAAGCGACCTCCTGTTCCGGTAAGTGATGTTTTTGTAGGATCTACTTCCACATGGGACGCATCTACCCGTTGGAAAAGATGCGTTAAGGAATATTGTGTATTGGTTATCGCTTCAGCAGAGCCTCTTACATTACTCATCACAGCACTTCCTTCCACATAGTATTTTCGGTCTTTCCAGTTATGCTGAAAATCTAATCCGCCAGAATAGGCATGACTGTGCAAAAACTGTAGGTTATCTGCCATATTTCTTACTGTTGCGGTAAACATTCCTCCTATATAGCTATTTCGATCATTAAAATCTTTTTGCACTCTTCCCACAAAGTAATTGGTAAGCGGTTCTACCAAAACTTCATCCTCATTACCATTCTCATTGGTTGTCTTGGCATACTCTTTTGCGGTAAGACTTTCTAAAATTCCAAGGGTCCAGCCATCTTTCGTTTTTCCGCTTAACTTAGCTGCCCCTAAAATAGTTGTGTTTACGGGATTATCTACATAAGCAGTATTAGGTCCATCTCCAGATCCCTGCGGCGTTCTTCCTATACGCCTTGAAAAGAAAAGATTGTCATCATTTCCTGCAAAATTGTAATCAAAAACATTTTTGTTTTCCACAAAGAAAGGACGCCGTTCTTGAAAGAAAATTTCAAATCCATCCAACGCAATCGCTCCCGGATCTGCATCTACCTGACCAAAGTCGGGATTAATGGTTAAATCGACTGTTAAGTCATTAGTGATACCAATTTTAGCGTCGAGTCCTCCCGTAATTTTTGTATCACTTCCATCTCTGTAGGGATTACCCACTTCTTCTTCATAGGTGTCTAACTGCGCAACTGTGTATGGCTGTATTTCTAATTGTTTTTGGGGTTTTAAACCAATGAGTCCTCGCAACTCTCCAAATTCACTTACCCACCCTGGTGGGTTTGCAGGTAGCGGTTGCCAAGTAGAACGCTCTTCATTTTTAAAATAGCGTCGGGTAGATTGTAAGCCCCAAACTTGTTCTTCATTATTTCCAAAACGAAGCTGACTTAAGGGAATTCTTGCTTCGGCGGTCCAGCCCTCTGCCGTAACTTGAGTATCCATATACCAGATAGGGTTCCAACTGTCGTCAAAATTTCCGTTGTTAGAAATAAATTCATCTCCTTTTACTCCAGATGCTGAAATAGTGAATGAAAATCCGGTACGGTCATCATTATAACTGTCTATATTAATTTCTACCCAATCGCCCGGAAAATCGTCCCTACGCCCCATTCGCTTTTCGATAGTGGAAGGATCTGCCTGAAAACAGATAAAAGCTACGTATAAGTTTTTATCGTCGTAAGCAATTTTCATTTTGGTCTGCTCGGTGGGAGGAGTCCCTACATCGGGCTCAAACTCTAGATAATCGGTAGTCCATGCTACCACATCCCAGGCGGCTTCATCAATTTTACCATCAATAGTAATATCCCCTTTACCGGCTATGGAAGCGGTGGTATAGACACGCTTTTCGTATTTAGTGGGTTTGTTTTCTGAAGTTTCTTCTTGCGAAAATAGGAGCCCCCCACAAAGAAAAGAAACAACAAGAGCAAGTTGTTTTTGAAATGCCATGGTTAGTAGTTATGTTTTGATTGATGTTCTAATAGACTACAATAACGGGGCGGTGTGACAGTTTCATAAGAGTATTAAGAGAATTTTAACTTTTTTAACATCCTTCAAAAAAGTTTTATGCCTGTTTGTTTTTCAAATAAATAGCATTACATTTGCACCCCTCTTAGCGAGGATTTCAATGATTTATTAACTATTGACAAAAAACTAAATGGATACATTAAGTTACAAAACAGTATCTGCCAACAAAAATACCATAAATAAAGAATGGGTATTGGTAGATGCGGACGGCCAGGCATTGGGTCGTCTTGCCAGCGAAGTGGCTAAAATGCTTCGTGGAAAAAACAAGCCAAATTACACTCCTCACGTAGATTGCGGAGACAATGTAGTAGTAACTAATGCTGGTAAAATTAACCTTACCGGTAAAAAGTGGGAATCTAAAACGTATGTACGCCATACTGGATACCCTGGAGGACAACGTACCCTTTCTGCTACTGAAATGTATGCAAAAGACCCTGCCAGATTGGTAGAAAAAGCAGTAAAAGGAATGTTGCCTAAAAACAAATTGGGTGCTGCACTTTTCAGAAACTTGAAAGTATATGCGGGCGCAGAGCACGATCAAGAAGCTCAAAAACCAAGAGTAATTAACCTTAACGAAATTAAGTAATGGAAGCGATACACAAAATAGGAAGAAGAAAAACTGCCGTTGCTCGTGTGTACCTTACTAAAGGAAAAGGTAATATTACTGTAAACAACCGCGAATTTGACAATTATTTTACTACCCCAACCTTACGTTACAAAGTACAACAGCCTTTAACGTTAACTAATAACGAAAAAGACTTCGATATTAAAGTAAATGTATACGGAGGTGGTATTACAGGACAAGCAGAAGCTGTGCGCTTAGCCATTGCTCGTGCTATGTGTGATGTAAATGAAGAAAACAGAGGAATTTTAAAGCCAGAAGGATTACTTACCAGAGACCCAAGAATGGTAGAACGTAAGAAATTCGGACAGAAGAAAGCTCGTAAGAAATTCCAGTTCTCTAAGCGTTAATATTTTCAGCCTAATTGGGTGCTTCTTCTTGAAACACCCAATGGGCTATTTAAGTTCATATATTTATTAATTAAGCTGTTAGTCCCACTCTGCCGGGTGAGACACTTAGTTTAGCATCTAAATCAAGTCTGAAATTCAGAAAGATTGCTATCTATTATTACAGAACGTAAACTAAAACAAAATGGCAAACAACAATCAGGTCAAGGAATTACTTGACGCAGGTGTACACTTTGGTCACCTAACCCGCAAATGGAATCCAAACATGGCCCCATACATCTACATGGAGCGTAACGGAATCCACATCATTAACCTATACAAAACTGCTGCTAAACTTGAAGAAGCTAATGAGGCTTTAAAAAAAATTGCTTCCAGTGGTCGTAAAGTACTTTTTGTAGCTACCAAAAAACAAGCAAAAGACATTGTTGCTGAAAAAGCAAAAAATGCCAACATGCCTTACATTACTGAAAGATGGCCCGGGGGAATGTTAACTAACTTCGTCACCATCCGTAAAGCAGTAAAGAAAATGGCTGCTATTGACAGAATGAAGCAAGATGGTACCTTTAATACGCTTTCCAAAAAAGAGCGTTTGGCAGTAGATCGTCTTCGTGCAAAATTGGAGAAAAACTTAGGGTCAATCAGTGATATGAGTCGCCTTCCGGGAGCTTTATTTATTGTAGATATTACCCGCGAGCACATTGCTGTTAAAGAAGCTCAAAAATTAAATATTCCGGTTTTTGCTATGGTAGATACCAATAGTGATCCACGTCCTATTGACTTTGTGATTCCATCGAACGATGATGCTTCAAAATCTATTGAAAAAATTATAGGAAGCGTTACCAATGCTATTATTGATGGTTTAAACGAAAGAAAATCGGGCGGAAAAGCTGATGAGGAAGAAGAAGATGACGTGGTAGAAGTAAAGAAAACCGCAAGAAAAAGATCTTCCATCGTAGTAGCTAATAGCGACGAAGAAGAATAACATAACAAAATCATAATCTTTTAAAGTCGTTGCCTTTATTCCTTTTGAATACATTGTAACGACTTTTTTTAATAATTCTTAAAACACAAAAAAATGGCACAAATAACCGCCGCACAGGTAAACGAACTAAGACAAAAAACAGGAGCCGGAATGATGGATTGTAAAAAAGCTTTGGTAGAGGCCGAAGGTGACTTCGACAAAGCCATTGAAATCCTTCGTAAAAAAGGTCAAAAAATTGCCGAAAAGAGAGCCGACAGAGACTCTAGCGAAGGCGCTGTAATTGCAAAAGTAAACGATGCTGCTACGAAAGGTGTTATTATTTCATTAAACTGTGAAACAGACTTTGTGGCTAAAAACGATTCTTACGTAGAAATGGCTCACAAAATGGCTGCTGTTGCTTTAAACACATCTTCTATGGAAGAATTTTTGGGTTCAGCATACGAAAACGGAATGACTATTCAGGAAAAATTAACTGAGCAAACCGGAGTGATTGGCGAAAAAATTGAAATAGGTGGCTACAAAACTTTGGAAGCTCCTTTTGTAGGTTCTTATATTCACGGAAACAAAATTGCTGCTTTAGTTGGTCTTTCAAAAGCATTCTATGGCGCTGCCGATGTTGCTAAAAATGTTTCTATGCAAGTTGCCTCTATGGGTGCTACGACACTTTCTTACAAAGATTTTGACCCTGCATTTGTAGCTTCAGAAACCGAAGCACGTATCGCTGTTATTGAAAAAGAAAATATCGAATTGGGAAGATTAGGAAAAACACTTAAAAATGTTCCTACCTATATTTCAAGAGCACAATTAACCGATGCGGTAATTGCTGAAGCTGAAGAAGCCATCAAAGCCGAACTTAAAGCCGAAGGAAAACCGGAGCAAATCTGGGATAAAATTCTTCCAGGGAAACTGGAAAGATTTATTGCTGACAATACTACCCTTGACCAAGAAAAGTGTTTGTTGGATCAAAACTTCATCATGGATGAAAAATTGAATGTAGCACAATATGTGGCAAGCAAAGGAGATGCAAGTGTGGTAAGTTTTGAAAGAATTTCTTTGGTATAATTCAAAAAAAACACCATTAATTAAAAAACCGTTTCAGTAAAATATCTCTGAAGCGGTTTTTATTTTGAACGTATTCGTCATAATTTTTATTTATTTTTGCGCTACGAAAGAGATTTTAAACCTCGCTTTGCGAGCAAAACATCACTATGCAATACAAAAGAATATTACTTAAGCTCTCCGGCGAAGCCTTAATGGGAGAACAACAATATGGTATTGACCCTGTAAGACTCCAGGAATATGCAGACGAAATAAAGAATATTGTTTCAAAAGGAGTGCAAGTGGCTATCGTCATTGGCGGAGGGAATATTTTTAGAGGCGTTTCGGGAGTGAGTGGTGGTATGGATCGTGTACAAGGCGACCACATGGGGATGTTGGCAACCGTTATTAATGGTCTTGCCTTGCAAAGCGCCTTGGAGAATGAAGGAGTACAAACCCGTTTGCAAAGCGCCATAAAAATGGACGAAGTCGCAGAACCCTTTATAAGAAGAAGGGCTATCCGTCATCTTGAAAAAGGACGTGTAGTTATTTTTGGAGGCGGCACCGGAAACCCTTATTTCACTACAGATTCGGCCGCTGTATTGCGTGCTATTGAAGTAGGAGCCGATGTTATTTTAAAAGGAACCCGTGTGGATGGTATTTATACTAGCGATCCTGAAAAAGATAGTAGTGCTACCAAATTCGATTTTATTACTTTTGATGACGTCTTAAGAAAAGGGTTGAAGGTTATGGATACAACAGCATTTACCCTTAGCCAAGAAAACGAACTTCCTATTATTGTTTTTGACATGAATACCAAAGGAAATTTACTTAAAGTGGTGTCAGGAGAAAATATAGGGACTAAGGTTAATCTTTAATTTGGTCTAATTATTGCTTACCGGGTTATAAAATTTTTACGATGGAAGAAGAAATTCAATTTATACTAGATACTGCCGAAGAGGCTATGAAGGATGCCCTAAAGCATCTTGAAAAAAAGTTAGTAGCCATTAGGGCAGGAAAAGCCTCCCCAGCTATGCTTAATGGGGTTATGGTAAATTACTACGGAAATCCTACCCCGCTTAACCAAGTTGCAAACGTGAATACTTCAGATGGGATGACCATTATTATCCAGCCATGGGAAAAAGCCATGATTTCTGAAATTGAAAAAGGAATTCAAATTGCCAACTTAGGTTTTAACCCCATGAATAATGGCGAAAGTGTCATTATCAATGTCCCACCGCTTACCGAAGAACGACGCAGGGAACTTGCCAAACAGGCAAAAGCGGAAGCGGAAGAATCGAAAATTGGTGTTAGAAATGATCGTAAAAATGCCAATAATGAAATAAAAGCGCTGGAAGTTTCAGAAGATTTAAAGAAAAATCTTGAAATTGACATTCAAAAAATGACCGACCATCACATTCAGCAAATTGATGCTATTTTGACAAAAAAAGAGGCCGAAATTATGAAGGTGTAACTGTTCTCTCTTTTTAAGCCAACTTAAAATAATAATAAAAACATCCCCCTTTATCCCCCTTCAAAGGGGGATTTTTTATCGTTATTTTTTCAAAATAATAACAGATACTTTCCTTTGGAATCCTTTGTATTTTAATACCTTTGCCCCAATTTTAAGTTTCCCTTTTTGAACAAACTTTTCAGTATCGGTTTTTGGAGTGCTGTTGCCCGTTTTATACTTCGCAACAGAACCTTACTTATCATTTTTATAGTAGCTACCACTGTTTTTTTTGCGCTACAATGGAAAAACATGAGGTTTACCTATACCGAGGCCAACCTGCTCCCAGATAATCATCAATACAACGAAGAGTATCAGGAATTTTTAGACAAATTTGGAGAAGAGGGAAACCTAATTATTATGGGGATAAAAGATTCCGTTCTTTTTAATCCTAAAAATTTTAATGCCTGGACACGTCTTTCAAAAGACATTGCTTCATACAAAGAAGTGGAGTTATCACTTTCTATTGGCGACCTTCAAAAATTAGAAAAAAGAGCCGATAGTGCTGCTTTTCAATTGATTCCTTTTATTCAGGATTCCGTTTTAGATTCCAAAAAATTGGAACGGTACCGCTATGAGCTTTTTAATAAGCTGCCCTTTTATGAAGGCTTAGTCTATAGTCCCAATAAAAAATCTGTTAGGACTGCCATTTATTTAAAGAAAGATATTGTTAATACTTCGGCGAGACGCGATTTTATTATTAATGATTTAATTCCGCTTATTGAAAGTTTTGAAACCGAAACAGGCATTACGGTTTATACTTCGGGGATGCCTTACATTAGGACCCTCAATTCGCAAAATATTATTGATGAAATTAGATGGTTTATTGCAGCCGCCCTACTGGTAACTTCACTTATCTTTTTCTTTTTCTTCCGTTCTTTCAGAGCTACATTTATTTCAACTATTACCGTTATTATCGGGGTTATGTGGTCTTTTGGGGTTTTGGGACTACTTCATTATGAAATTACAGTTCTTACGGCATTAATACCTCCGTTAATTATTGTGATAGGAATTCCTAACTGCATCTTCCTTATCAATAAATATCAACAAGAAATTAAGCTGCACGGAAATCAGGCCAAATCTTTACAACGGGTAATTACCAAAGTTGGTAACGCTACTTTAATGACCAACGTTACTACGGCTTCCGGCTTTGCCACCTTTATTCTCACACACAGTAAATTATTAAAAGAGTTTGGTACCGTTGCCTCTATTAACATCTTGGCAATATTTTTATTAAGCCTTTTTATCATTCCAATCGCCTATAGCTATATGGCTATTCCCAAATACAAGCATTTAAAACACCTCAATAAACGTTGGATTGGACGATTTGTAGATTGGATGGAGCGCATGGTAAAAGGGCATCGTGTGGCTATTTATGGAGTTACTATAGCACTACTTTGTACCAGTATCATCGGGATTTACAACATTAAACTTTCAGGAAGTTTAATTGAGGATATGCCCAAAGACAAACCTTTTTTTAAAGATATTCAGTTTTTTGAAAAGGAATACGAAGGCATTATGCCTCTTGAAATTTTAGTAGATACCAAACGGAAAAAAGGGGTGATGAACTTGGCCACTTTAAAGCGAATGGATGAACTCCAAAACTTTATGGAGGAAATTCCGGAGTTGTCTAAAACACTTTCCGTGGTACAATTGGTTAAATATTCTAAACAGGCCTATTATAACAATAATCCTGAATACTATCAGCTTCCCAATTCTCAAGAGCGAACCTTCATCCTTTCGTATGCGAAAAGTAGCACCAGCGATACAAATTTGCTGAACAGTTATGTGGATTCTACCGGACAATATGCAAGGATTACCACATTTATGAAAGATACCAAAACAGAGCGTTTTGATCGAATAGAAGAAGACCTGCGTACCGAAATTGAAAAAATATTTCCCAATGATCGATATACTGTTTCTATTACTGGAAAAGCTTTTGTTTTTGAAAAAGGGACCAAATATTTGGTAAACAATTTATTATTATCCCTATCACTGGCTATTTTATTAATTGCATTATTTATGGCTTGGATGTTTCGAAGCTTCCGAATGATTTTAGTTTCTTTAATTCCTAATTTATTACCGCTCATTATCACGGCAGGAATCATGGGCTTTTTGGGAGTTCCTATAAAACCATCAACCATATTGGTATTCAGTATTGCTTTTGGAATTTCGGTAGACGACACCATTCACTTTTTGGCAAAATACCGTCAAGAATTAATGACCAACCACTGGAAAATTCGAAAATCGGTTTATGCCGCTTTACGAGAAACCGGCGTAAGTATGTTCTATACTTCCATAGTTCTGTTTTTCGGTTTTTCAGTATTCACCATTTCCAGTTTTGGAGGCACGGTAGCGTTAGGCGCATTGGTTTCTACCACGTTACTTTTTGCCATGTTGTCTAACTTATTATTGCTTCCATCATTATTACTTTCATTGGAGCGTAGTATTGCCAACAAACAAACGTTTAAAAAACCTTCCATTCAAATTCTTCCCAGCTCCGACGAAGAAGTGGCCGAAGCTGAAAAAGAAGAAGAAAATTAGAAGGCATGCTTCAGAAAAATATAGAAAAAAGTATCTTTACGCCTTCAAAATAATGCCTTATGCAGCGAAGAGAAATTATTGAAATTTTACAAAGTAAGCCTTCTCCAAACCAAATTTCGGTATCGGGTTGGGTGCGTTCCTTTAGAAGCAATCGGTTTATTGCATTAAACGATGGTTCTACGATAAAAAATTTACAATGTGTTATTGATTTTGAGAGCTTTGACGAATCACTTCTAAAAAAAATAACCACCGGAGCTGCTATTACCGTTGTAGGCGAATTGGTAGAAAGTCAAGGACAAGGGCAATCGGTTGAAATTCAAGCCTCTAAAGTAGAGATTTTAGGCGAAGCAGATCCTGAAGAGGTAAAGCTCACCATTTTAAGTCCCAAAAAACATTCGTTAGAGACTTTACGGGAGCAAGCTCATTTAAGAATTCGCACCAATACTTTTGGCGCAGTAATGCGGTTACGTTCTAAATTGGCATTTGCCATTCACGAGTATTTTCAGAAAAATGGATTCTATTACATGCACACTCCTATTATTACAGGAAGTGATGCCGAGGGTGCCGGAGAAATGTTTCGGGTAACTAATCTTGATGCAAAAAAACCTCCCTTAAATGAAGATGGCACGGTAAATTACAAAGAAGATTTCTTCGAAAAAGAAACCAACCTTACCGTTAGTGGACAGTTGGAAGCCGAAACCTACGCCATGGGATTAGGTAAGGTGTATACTTTTGGCCCAACTTTTAGAGCTGAAAACTCCAATACTTCGCGCCACCTCGCTGAGTTTTGGATGATTGAGCCCGAAGTAGCTTTTAATGACTTGGCTGCCAATATGGACCTTGCGGAAGATTTTATAAAATATGTTATCCAATATGCCATAGATCATGGGCAGGACGATTTGGAATTTTTAGAAACCCGATTGCTTGAGGAAGAAAAAAACAAACCGCAAGCAGAGCGTAGTGAGATGACGCTTAGAGAAAAACTTCTATTTGTACTAGAAAATAATTTTATTCGCATTAGCTATACCGAAGCCATTGATATTTTAAAAAATAGTGCCCCAAACAAAAAGAAAAAATTCAAATATCTTATTGAAGAATGGGGAGCCGATTTACAAAGTGAACATGAACGATTTCTGGTAGAGAAGCACTTTAAATGCCCCGTTATTTTATATGATTATCCCGCCAAAATTAAAGCCTTTTACATGCGCTTAAACGATGATGAAAAAACGGTGCGCGCTATGGACGTACTGTTTCCCGGAATTGGCGAAATTGTAGGGGGCTCTCAACGAGAAGAGCGCTACGACGTCCTGAAAAAAAAGATGGAACTTATGGGTATTCCGGAAGAAGAATTGTATTGGTACTTAGATTTGCGGAAATTTGGCACATGTGTTCATAGTGGCTTTGGGCTTGGTTTTGAACGACTGGTGCTGTTTGTCACCGGAATGGGAAACATTCGCGATGTCATTCCGTACCCTAGAACTCCCGGTAATGCCTCTTTTTAAATTTAGAAACCACGAGATATTAAATCCAGTTCCGTAGCTTCGTAGCTGGATTTTTTTTATTTTTATAGGTAAGTCAAAATCTTATATGTTAAAACAACAGCTCAATTTTAAATTATCTCAAAAACTCTCTCCTCAACAAATTCAGTTGATGAAATTAATCCAATTGCCTACCCAGGCTTTTGAACAGCGCATTATGCAGGAATTGGAAGAAAACCCTGCGTTGGAAGGCGGAAAAGATGAAAAGGATATGCTGGAAAATGATAGTTTTGAAGATGATAATTACGATGAGTATGACGATGGCAATGAAGTAATTGAAACAGATATTAACGTAGACGATTACTTAAGCGATGATGAAATTCCCAGTTACAAACTAGCAGCTAATAATTACAGTGCAGATGATGAAGAAAAGGAGACTCCATTTGCATCAGGAACATCCTTTAATCAATTTTTATTACAACAATTAAACACCTATCGTCTGGATGAAGAGGCTTTTGAAATTGCTCAGTTTTTAATTGGCAGTGTAGATGAAAGTGGTTATATACGAAGAGATCTTGAGGACATTGTGGATGATTTAGCCTTCACCCAAAATATTTATACCACCAAAGAAAAGATTGAAAAAGTACTGGAGATAGTACAAGAATTAGATCCCGCAGGAGTAGGAGCAAGAAATCTTCAAGAGTGCTTACACTTGCAATTAAAACGAAAAGAGGAAGAGCCTTCGGTAGTACTTGCCACCAAAATCATTGAGACTGCTTTCGATCAGTTTTCAAAAAAACACTATAAAAAACTTATTTCAAAATTCGACATTTCAGAAGAAGAGCTACGAGAAGCCATTCATGAAATTGAAGGTTTAAACCCAAAACCAGGAGGTGCTTATTCGGGAAATACACGAGTGATAGAGCATATTGTCCCGGACTTTGCTATTAAAATATTAGACGGGGAATTAGATCTCACTTTAAATGGACGAAATGCTCCAGAGTTACACGTATCCAGAGATTATAGTGATATGCTGAAAGGCTATAAAGAAGCCAAAGAAAAATCGAAGTCGCAAAAAGATGCAGTATTATTTATTAAACAGAAATTAGATGCAGCAAAATGGTTTATTGATGCTATTAAACAGCGGCAGCAAACCTTGTATGTGACCATGAATGCCATTATGCATTATCAGGAAGAATATTTTTTAACAGGAGATGAACGCAAGTTGAAGCCTATGATTTTAAAAGATATTGCCGATAAAATTGATATGGATGTATCTACAGTTTCGCGTGTAGCTAACAGTAAATATGTAGACACCCCTTATGGCACAAAATTGATTAAAGATTTCTTTAGCGAGTCTATGAAAAATGATCAAGGAGAAGATGTTTCTACCAAAGAAATAAAGAAGATTCTTGAAATTACTATTGCTGAAGAGAATAAAAAAAAGCCATTAACCGATGATAAATTGGCTAAAATTTTAAAGGAAAAAGGATATCCTATTGCGAGACGAACCATTGCCAAGTATCGTGAACAATTGGATTTGCCTGTTGCGCGACTTCGAAAAGAAATTTAATGAATCACTTTCTTCGATTAGGAGCTTACGCACTCCATCCGTTACTTATGCCCTTTTTAGGAGCTGCTATTTATTATAGTATTACACCACGCTTTGTAGATGTGCAAACTATACAAAGTAAACTCTTGGTTATTGTTATCATGACCGTTTTGGTCCCTATAGTAACATATTTTTTACTGAAGAATGTAAAGTTAGTACAGTCTATTAAACTAGAGGAGGTTTCGGAAAGAAAAATTCCTTTAATGCTTCAGTGTATTTTAATCTTCATTATCATTCGGGTTGTATTTGATGCTTACATTACACCCGAGTTGTACTTTTTCTATGTCGGAATTTTATTTTCCAGTTTTTCAGCCTTATTCTTAGTTATTTTTAAAATTAAAGCAAGTTTACACCAAATGGGAATTTCAGGACTTACATTTTTTGTGATTGCATTAAGTGTTCACTTTAAAATTAATATGCTTTTTTGGGTAGGTCTACTGCTTTTTGCAAACGGATGGGTTGCTTCTTCAAGATTACACACCTTGTCACATACAAAAGCCGAGCTGTTATTGGGTCTTTTTATTGGGGTGATTCCGCAGCTATTGATGCTCAATTTCTGGCTATAGAATATAAAAGATAAGCCCTATTTTAAGGGGGTGAAAAGCGATAGATTCGTTGGTGTCTTGCAGAGTTGCATCTTTAAAAAAAGGTAATATACTGTAATTGGCATAAAAATTAAAAGTTCCATAACCAAAAGCCAACGTAGCTCCCAAACTTATTTTTTGAAATTCAGGAATTTTGGTTTGTGAAACTGAATTGTTGGGCTGTTTAAACTGTGAACGATACCAATACATATAGCCCGGTTTTAGCCCCGCATAAATTCTCCAAAATTTATATACAGAAGGGGTAGAAGTTCTCCATCTAATCTCGAATGGCACTTCAATACTTGCAACACTTAGCTTATTGGATGTATAAACAACCTGACTATCTAAAATACTAAAAATGGTAGTTTCAGAAAGTTCTTCCCCAATAAACAAGTTTTGCCCATACTGATCAAAACTAAATCCAAGACCCAGTGCAATAGCGATATTACGTTGTTCATTGACAGGCATGTCTCTTAAATACCCAAAATGAAACCCTCCGGAAACTCCTTTTAAATTAAATCCGTTGGGCATTTTTGTAACAAGGTTATAGGATACTCCTGCATAGAATTGATCCTCCCTATATTTGGTATCTACAATACTATCTTTAACTATCTCTTGTGAATAAAAATACGTTGTGACAGTATTGAGCAAGAATAAGAATGCTATTCTTTTATAATTCATAAAGTAAATATAATGAATTAGCGTTCACTTCACTATGGCTAAATAAAAAACGCCTAGCGCTAATAAATAGTCTAAGGCGTTTTATTGTATTTTAGTATTTATTATTTATCCAGTTGATTTCCTGGAGTAGTAATATAAATTAACTTTAACAAATTTAAATCTCTAAGTTCCTGCTTAACATCTGATACTAAACCCGTATTGGTTTCTTCATCTACTTTTAAGGCAACCATGACTTTATCCTGAAGCTCTGGACGTAGTTTTCTTCTAAGTTCTTCAAGAGCAAATCTAATGTTACTAACATCTGTAAATTTATCCCCAATCTGGATTTTTGCTTCTTTCCCGTATTTTTCATACCCAGCACCTGGTTTACCTGCATAAATAAATACAGAGCGATCTTTTTTCAATTTCTCAACTTGATCTCCTTTAGGAAGGTTTTGCTGAACCAAAAGGTTACTATCCCGTAACACAGTTACAACCATAAAAAAGAACAGTAACATGAAAACAATATCGGGCAGCGAAGCTGTGGAAATAGGAGGTAAATCTCCGCTTTTTTTCTTTTTAAATTTTGACATGTCTTAGAATTTTATAATCCAGATTTTTTCGGTTCTGCTTCAGATAATTTTAAGGGGATTAAATCCTGAACTGCTTGTAGCTCTTCTTGTATTTTATCTGCTTGAGCACCGGTGATATCTCCTTCATCAATAGCCTTTTTCATTTCAACAAAACTTCTTTGTCTATTAGGATACAAACGCTTGTATTCTCTATCTCTTAAAAAATTATAAGCAGCCACTAATTCATTTTGAACGGCAATATACATTTTATAAGAAGTCAGACGATCATTTTGAACTGAGATAACAGCCTTCTCAGGGTTATCTGATGATTCTGGCGATCTTTTTCCCTTACAAAAATTACAGTAATCCGCAGTTCCGGAAGGGGCACCACCATTATCAATAAAGTCGATAGCAGCTTGTCTCAAATCTTTAAGATCGGCAAGTTCTTCCTCCACCAAAAGTTGATCGTGCTTATTGATGTTAACAATAAACAAATTCTTTTGCTTAATGATTACATCTTCTGGTTGATCCTCTTGCTTTGGAGGCAATTGTCTGGCAATACCTTTATCTTTTTCAATAGTAGTGGTTACCAAGAAAAAGATAAGTAGTAGGAATGCTATGTCTGCCATAGATCCTGCATTTATCTCGGGTGCTGATCTTCGTGCCATTATTTTGCCACTCTTTTAAGTCCGCTTAAAATCATTGCACCTATAGCCAATAAAGCCAAGATATAAAAGGTATTTAACCCTGTTCCAACCCATTTGGATGTGCTTTCAGTAACCGGTTGATTGTCAACAAGAGGCAATCCTTCAGTACTACCTGAAGCCATTACATAACCAATAAGCACAATCGCTAAAAAGGCTCCTACAGTAATTAGTGTCATTTTAATATTGCCGGAAAATACTCCTTTCAGTACGAATATTAAAACAGCAGCAAGTACTAAGCCGAATATTATGTAGGCAGTGTATAATGCGCCATTAACAGTTCCTCCACTTTCTCCTGCTATAATAGCTTTGTCTCCTGCACTAAGAATCATAACAAAGAAAATGATTCCGACAACACTAAGGAGAAGTGCTATTATTTTAATTATTTTATGTAATCCCATGATATGGTACGTTTAAAATTATTTTTTGTTTTTGTAATCTACTAGCATATCTATTAATGTAATAGACGCATCTTCCATATTGTTAACAATGCTATCAATTTTAGCCACAATATAGTTGTAGAAAATTTGAAGGATAATAGCCACTACAAGACCAAATACGGTTGTTAAAAGGGCCACTTTAATACCTCCAGCAACTAATGATGGGTTCATATCTCCAGCTGCTTGAATTTTATCAAATGCTTGAATCATCCCGATTACTGTTCCCATGAAACCTAGCATAGGAGCAAGAGCGATAAACAATGAAATCCAAGAAACATTCTTTTCTAGTTGTCCCATTTGCACACCACCATAAGAAACTACTGCTTTTTCAGCTGCATCAATACTTTCGTCTGCACGATCAAGACCTTGATAATAAATAGAAGCAACAGGACCTTTGGTATTTCTACATACTTCTTTGGCAGCTTCAATACCTCCACTGTTAAGAGCGTCTTCTACACTACTTGCTAATTTTGAAGTATTGGTGGTAGAAAGATTTAAATAGATAATTCTTTCAATAGCAATAGCTAATCCAAGAATCAAACAAAGGAGTACAATGCCCATAAATCCAGGACCTCCTTCAATAAAACGTTGTTTCAGTTCTTGATGGAATCCTTTGGACTCTGGTGCTGTGGAAGCTTCTTCATCCTGAATAAAAGTTACTGTAGCCGCTGACGTTAATGTTTGAACATGAGTTGGTAATGATTGTACAGCAGTTGCGTTTACGTTGCTTGTGCCTGCAAAAACCAATGCGGCAATTGCTAGAATAGAAAATAATTTTTTCATTGCTATCGACTTAAAGTTTGTTTTTAGTTAAAGGTTTAAAGATATAAAATTATTTAGTTAATCTGCAACAATTAATTCATGTAGTTGCGAATATACTCTTGGTTTATAAAATATCAAGTTGGAATTCAAATGGTTTGTAACTTCGCGTTAGTTTTATAAAAATGTTCTGAAGCTTTTACAAAAAAAACAGATTAGCCTCACTAATCCCTCAAAGGTATATTAGTTATAAAAATCGCTGCGCAATTTATATAATTTATTTGCAGAGAGGAAGGGATTCGAACCCTCGATACGCTTTTGGCGTATACACACTTTCCAGGCGTGCGCCTTCGACCACTCGGCCACCTCTCTTTTTCCATTTTACATGGGAGGGCAAATATCAAAAAAAATTATAACTATTGAAATAATTTATAGAGTTTCTTTAGGTCATTTCTCCGCAAATTGGTGTTTCAAAATGAGCTTTAAATATAGAGGGTTGTATTCCTTTCCCTAACAAAAACATCATCTTTCCCAAAGCTGCTTCGGTGGTTATATCTTTTCCCGAAATAACTCCTGCTTTCATTAACTGCGTACTGGTTTCATAGAGCCCCATGGTCACACTTCCGCCCGAGCATTGGGTAACATTTACCACCGGAATACCTTTCTTGATAATTTCTGAAAGGGCATTGGTAAGCCATGGCTCATTAGTTACGTTACCGCTTCCAAAGGTTTCCAAAATAACTCCTTTTACATCGTTCCAAGATAATAGGTGTGATAAGGTTTCTTTATGTAGTCCCGGAAACATTTTAATTAATAGGATATTCGTTTCCAAGTTTTTATGAACTTTTAATTCTTTTTGCTTTCCCTTTTTTAAAAAAACGTGGTCATTAAATACCAAATGGACACCACTTTCTGCTAAAGGCGAACAGTTAAGTGAGGCAAAAGCTTCAAAATGCTCTGCATTTATTTTAGTAGTTCGGTTGGCCCGATACAATTTATATTCAAAATACAAACACACTTCCTGAATTTTGGGCTTTCCATTTTCATGAACTGCAGCAATTTGAATGGAAGTAATTAAATTTTCTTTAGCATCGGTTCGTAAATCTCCAATAGGAAGTTGGGACCCTGTAAAAATTAAAGGTTTTGAAAGATTTTCTAGCATAAAACTCATAGCAGAAGCCGTATACGACATGGTGTCGCTTCCGTGAAGTACTACAAACCCGTCAAAATCGTGGTAATTGTCCTCAATCATTTGGGCAAGAGCTACCCAGTATTCGGGCTTCATATTAGAACTGTCTATAGGTGTTTTAAAGCTTTGGGTAGTAATATTGCAGTCCAAAAGACGGAGTTCGGGGATGTGTTTTAAAAGTTCGTCAAAATTGAAATTTTTTAAGGCACCTGTTTTAAAGTCCTTTATCATCCCAATAGTTCCGCCGGTATAAATAAGTAAAATACGAGGTTTGCCCATTATATATTGAATATTTCTTTTGAATTTTGAGTGGTTATTTTTGCTACTTCTTCTTCTGAAATTTTGTAAATCGCAGCTACTTTTTTACACACCAAGTGTAAATAGCTACTTTCGTTCCGTTTTCCTCTGTAGGGTACGGGAGAAAGATAGGGTGCATCGGTTTCTAAAACAATATTTTGAATAGGGATGGAATTCAAAAACTGATCAATCTTTCCATTCTTAAAAGTAACTACACCACCTATTCCCAGTTTCATATTAAAACTTATCGCTCTCAGTGCTTGTTCGTAGGTCCCTGTAAAGCAATGAAAAATTCCGAAGAGTTTTTCATCTTTTTCCGTTTCTAAAACGTCAAAAATTTCGTCAAATGCTTCCCTGCAATGAATCACAATGGGCAAACTATATTTTTTTGCTAACTGAATTTGTCTTTTAAAAGCGATTTTCTGAATTTCGAGCGTGGAGGTATCCCAATACAAATCAATTCCTATTTCACCCACTGCATAAAATTTGCGTTTTTGAAATTTTCTTTCCACATGAGCCAATTCTTCTTCATAATTCTCTTTGACCGAGGTAGGATGAAGTCCCATCATTAAAAAAATATGTTCGGGATATTCTTGTTCTAATTGATACATGGCCTTTGTGTAACTGGAGTCAATTGCCGGAATAAAAAAACGATGGATTCCTTCTTCAAAAGCACGTTCCATAACGGCCTTTCGGTCTTCATTAAAAGCCTCACTGTACAGATGTGTGTGGGTATCGGTTAACATACCTACAAAGCTACTATTTTGTTATCTATATTTACCAAAAAAACCATAGTGAGTTCCTTAAGAGAATATTTAACATCCCTTGGATTTGAAAGAATTGGTCTTAAAAAATTAAAAACAGGGCATTATAAATTTACTGTCATAATTAATGGTATTTCCGGGCAATTTATTTTGGATACCGGAGCTTCTACCAGTTGTATTGGCATTATGGAAGCACCGCCATTTAACCTGATTACAGAAAAAAGTGAGGTAAAAGCGGCAGGTGCGGGTGCTGTAGATATGGAAACACTTGCTACCAAAAGTAATGCCCTTTCTATAGGTTCAATCGTATTGCATAACTGGCAATTTGTACTTTTTGATCTCGTTCATGTAAACCATGCACTTACCCAAGTAGATGAAGAAAAAGTAGATGGAATTATTGGTGCAGATATTTTAAAAAAACTTCACGCTGTAATTGATTACGGAAGAAATTGCGCCTATTTCAAAAAATAAAATAATATCCTTTTTTTTAGTACATTTAACTACTCCCCAAAAAATTGCATCTTGAGAAAAAGCCTATTTTACTATACCTTCATTTTTGCTTTCCTGTTTTTGGGAACAAAGAGTTTTTCGCAGGATCTGGAATACTACAAAAAGATTTTTGAAAGCACTTCTGGGAAAGCTGAAAAGTTAGTTGCCTTAGATTCTATTCTTTCTATCGAAGGCAAAGAAGATATTGAAAAATTTATTGAAAACGCTGAACGATATATTGAATTGGCCAAAGAGATTGACAGCATTGAAGCCGCTGCAAAAAAAATGATTGGGATAAGTTACACCTTAACTTCCATCACCAATCAACCCGAAAAAGTACGGAGAATGATTGATGAATTACTGGCAAGAAAATACAAAATCAATGACTCTTTTCTACTAGGAAGTTTGTATTTAAAAAGAGGTGGGGCCAATTACCGATTAGATTTGGAGGAAGCTACTAAAGATTACCAAAAAGCGATTGAAACATTTACCGAAAAGGACTCTATTTATAAAGCCGATGCCTATTTGTTTAACGGCCAAGCTTATTCTAACCTCGGGAAATTTGTCCCTGCAGGAGAAAATTATAAAAAAGCCTATGAGTATTTTGAAGCTTTGAAAGATTACGAATATATGGTATTTGCCCAACAGGGAATTACTACGATGTACAGTATGAATGGTTTTTACGATAAAGCAAAAATTGAAAGAGACAAAAACATTCAAAAGTTGAAAGAACTGGGACTTGAAAAAAACATTCCGGTAATGTATTACAATCAAGCGCTGGATTATAAAAAAATGGGGAAGAAAAAATTAGAGATTGAATATCTTTTAAAAGCTTATGATTACTTAAAAAATGATTTGGAAAACAAGGTAGTTTTGGCAGATAGAACCTATGTTTTCACAAAATTAATTGAATATTATATAGAAGAAGAAAATCTACCGGAGGCAAAAAAATATTTCGATATTGTTCAAAAAGCGCATGATCCTAGCACCAAAGATTTACTTTATATAAGTCACTACCACGAAATTTTAGCAAGCTATAATTTGGCATTAGGAAATTATGAACTCGCACAAAAATCGGCAGAAGAAAAATGGAACGCAGCCAAGGCAATGAAATATGAAGAAGATATTATGACTTCGGAAGAACTGCTTTCAAAAATTTATGCGGCTAAGGGCGATTATAAAAGTGCTTTGGAGTATAAAAATTCTTCCGAGAAATTAAAAGATTCTCTTTATAATACCTCCACTGCAAATTCATTGGCATATTACCAAACATTGTATGAAACTGAAAAAAAGGAAAGCGAACTGTTAGCCAAAAATGTGAATATCCAACTTTTGGAAAAAGACAATCAAGCGGCCAGAAGAAGACTTCTCTTTATAAGTTTATCGCTCCTATTATTTTTTGGACTTGTGCTCCTATACCGAAATAGAATACAACTAAAAAGCAAAAAGCTTCTTCAGGAAAAATTCAGTCAGGAGTTACTGGTATCGCAAGAGGAAGAACGTAAGCGTATTTCAAAAGACCTCCACGACGGCCTTGGGCAACAGTTGTTATTAATTAAAAACAAAGTCGTTCAAAATAATGATTCGGATACCAAAACCTTGGTGGAGAATGCCATTGAAGAAGTAAGGGGAATTTCAAGAAATTTACATCCCTTTCAGTTGCAGGAGTTGGGGATTACAAAAGCTATTGAAATGACGCTATCGCAAATTGATGAAAATACTGCGCTATTTATCTCTTCAGAAATTGATAATATTGATCATATTTTTGACAAAAGACAGGAAGTAAATATTTTCCGAATCATTCAAGAAGCCTTAAACAATATTATAAAGCACGCTAATGCCGAAGCCAGTAAAGTAACACTCAAAAGAAATAGCAACGCTGTTTTTTTAGAAATTAAGGACAATGGCATAGGGTTTGATTTTTCAGAAAAATACCAACACATAAAATCATTAGGGTTAAAAACCCTGTTAGAAAGAACCAAGTTTTTAAACGGTCAAATGAAAGTAACCTCCAAGAAAAATCAGGGAACCGTACTGGAATTTAACTTCCCCATTGGATGAAGAACGAATCTATTATCATAGCAGATGACCATCCTCTTTTATTAAAAGGACTTAGTGATTTTCTTTTGGAAAAAGGGTATAATGTAATAGGAAGTGGTAATAATGGCCGAGAAGCTTTTAATTTAATTACCAAATTACAACCCGATATTGCCATTCTTGATATTCAGATGCCCTTTATGTCCGGGCTTGAAATTGCCAGAAAATGCAATACTAATGCGCTACAAACCAAGATCATCCTTATTACTTTCCATAAAGAAAAGCAACTCTACAACGAAGCCATAGCCCTTAACATTTACGGATATATTTTAAAAGAATTTGCCCTAGAAGAAATTGAAAATTGTTTAAAAACCGTTGCGGAAGGAAATCCTTTCTTTAGCCCGAAAATAAGTGAATTGTTGGGGGTTAATTCTGAACAACAAAGTTTATTGAAAATTCTAACTCCTTCTGAAAAGAAAATCCTAAAGCTTATTGCTATGGATAAAACTAATAAGGAAATTGCCTCCCATCTTTTTATTTCTTACAGAACTGTTGAAAAACACAGAAGCAATATCATTACCAAATTAGAGCTCGAACATAAAACAAATAGCCTTCTAATTTGGGCGAAAGAACATCAAGAAGAACTTCAATAGTAAATTACGTGTTTCCACGTATTTATTTTTAGGTATAAAATACCCAATTTTACCATTGCAAATTAAACAGTATGGATTTGGACTTAAAAGTTAAGAAAGAAGGAAAGAAAAGACTTGCCATTTTTGTTATTTCAGTCCTTATTATTGCCATTGTACTCATGAACATAGTTAATTACGTAGTTTCATAAATAGGTTTATATTTTCAATTAACTAACCAAATAAAAAGCCCCGTATCATGCGGGGCTTTTTAATTTTTAAATGATGTATCTTTTTATAACTCCAAGGCCTTTTTTAAATCATTATTCATAAGAAGTTCTATAGGATTTTCCAAAGCTTCTTTTACCGCTACTAGAAAACCAACAGATTCTCTACCATCTATAATTCTGTGGTCGTAACTTAAAGCAACATACATTACCGGAGCAATAACAATTTCCCCCTTTTTAACAATAGGGCGTTCCACAATATTGTGCATTCCTAAAATCCCGGACTGTGGCGGGTTAATAATAGGGGTAGATAACATACTGCCAAAAACACCTCCGTTAGAAATAGTAAAAGTTCCTCCCGTCATTTCATCGACTGTAATTTGCCCGTCCCGAGCACGAAGCGCCAATCTTTTTACCTCGTCTTCAACGCCTCTAAAAGTCAAATTTTCAGCATTTCTAATAACTGGAACCATTAATCCTTTAGGTCCGGAAACAGCAATGGAAATATCTTTGTATTTATACGAAATTTTGTAATCTCCATCAATCATAGAATTAACATCGGGGTATAGTTCTAGTGCTCTCACAACCGCCAGCGTAAAGAATGACATAAAGCCTAGGCCTACTCCATGCTTTTCCTTAAAAGCATCTTTGTATTGATTTCGAATATCAAAGATAGGCCCCATATCTACTTCATTGAAAGTCGTTAGCATGGCTGTTTCATTCTTTGCCGAAACCAAACGTTCTGCCACTTTTCTGCGCAGCATAGAAAGTTTTTGTCTTTCAGAACCTCGATCGCCATCACCCGGTGTTCCCATAGAAGGTACTGCGTTTACAGCATCTTCTTTGGTAATTCTACCGTCACGTCCGGTTCCTTTTACTGTTGTTTCAGCAATTCCTTTTTCATCCAAAATCTTCTTGGCAGCCGGAGAAGGGGTGCCGGTAGCATAAGATGTTACGGCAGGGGCTTTATTCTCGGCCGGTTTTGATGCTTCCTCTTTTTTAGCAACTACTTTTTCAGAAGTAGCTCCCTCAGGTTTTTGGGCATCGGTATCAATCAGGCAAACAACTTGCCCAACCGCTACTGATTCCCCTTCTTCTGCTTTAAGAGTAATAATTCCGCTGGCTTCTGCAGGAAGCTCTAAAGTAGCTTTATCACTATCAACTTCGGCAATGGCCTGATCTTTTTCAACATAGTCTCCATCGGCCACGAGCCATTGGGCAATTTCTACTTCTGTAATGGATTCTCCCGGTGAGGGGACTTTCATTTCTAGCATAGTTCTATATTTTTTCCTTTCGGAATTATGTATTAAGGTGTTTCAAAAACACTATCAATTATTTTTTTGTGTCGTACTTTAAATCGAGTACTGCTTCCAGCTGCCGGTGAACTGTACACATTTCCAGAGGCAACCCGAAGTTTTACCAAATCAAAATTCATTAATAAATATCCCCAAGCCCCCATATTTCTAGGCTCTTCCTGAGCCCAAACGTAATCGGTTACATTGGGATACGATTTTATAATGGCTTCCATTTTGTCTATTGCTAATGGAAACAATTGTTCTAAACGAACCAAAGCTACATCTTCCCTTCCATCTTCTTCTCTTCGCTCCAATAAATCGTAGTAAAACTTTCCTGTACAAAAAACCAATGATGTTACTTTGCTTTTAGTTACTGAAGTATCATCAATTACTTCCTGAAAGGATCCTGTAGCAAGTTCTTCTTTAGAGGAAACTACTCTGGGATGGCGCAATAAACTTTTAGGCGTGAAAACAACCAAAGGTTTTCTGAAATTCCACTTCATATGTCTTCTCAATAAATGGAAGAAATTAGCCGGAGTAGTAACATCTGCCAAGACCATATTATGTCTGGAACATAGCTGAAGGTAGCGTTCCATTCGAGCACTGGAGTGCTCTGAGCCTTGACCTTCATAGCCATGCGGTAATAACATGACCAAGCCATTTTGTACTTTCCACTTAGACTCTGCTGCCGAAATATATTGGTCCAACATTATTTGGGCTCCATTGGAGAAATCACCAAATTGAGCTTCCCAAATAGTTAAGGTTTTAGGGGTTGCCATGGCATATCCGTAATCAAATCCTACTACTGCATATTCTGAAAGCAGCGAATTGTAGATATACATTTTCCCTTCTGTTCCTAAATTGTTGTGAAGATTAATTTCTTCGGAATCGTCTTCGGTTTTTATAATGGCGTGACGGTGTGAAAAAGTTCCTCGTTCTACATCCTGTCCCGAAATTCGCACATTGTACCCTTCCTGCATCAAAGAAGCGTACGCCAGCAGTTCGCCCATGGCCCAATCTAACTCGTCCGTTTCAAAATAGCGCTGCTTTCGGTCTTCTACAATACGTTCAATCTTCTTGATAAAAATTTTGTTATCAGGTAGTTCCGTAATGCCTTTGGCAAGAACATCGAGCTCTTTAAGACTAAAGCTAGTGTCTGTTTTTTTCAGAATATCTTCTAAATCCCCCAGTTGATAAGATTTCCAGTCGTCGGCAAGAATTTCAGTAATGACTGTTTTATCTTTTTTCCGAGAGGCCTCCAAATCTTCTTCCAGCTCAGCCTTGTAATTATTTTCTAATTCTGAAACATAGTTTGCATCAATAATTCCTTCTTTTTGAAGTTTTTCGGCATAAATATCTCTTGGGTTTTTATGCTTCGAAATGGCTTTATACAATTTAGGCTGCGTAAAACGCGGTTCGTCGCCTTCGTTATGCCCATATTTTCGGTACCCTAAAATATCGATAAAAACGTCTCTTCCAAATTTCATTCTAAAGTCCAAAGCGAATGAAAAGGCGTGACAAACAGCCTCAACATCATCTGCATTTACGTGAAGTACGGGAGAGAGGGTTACCTTCCCCACATCGGTACAATACGTAGAAGAACGTGCATCGAGATAGTTGGTAGTAAATCCAACTTGATTATTTGCCACCACATGGATGGTTCCTCCAGTGCGATAGCCATCTAATTGCGCCATCTGGATAACCTCGTACACTACCCCTTGCCCTGCAATAGCAGCGTCTCCATGAATTAAAATAGGGAGTATTTTCTTTTCGTCACCACGCCATTGGTTATCTAGTTTAGCACGTGCAATTCCTTCTACAACAGCATTCACGGTTTCCAAATGCGATGGATTGGGTGCCAAGTCCATACGTACTTTATTCCCTTTATTGGTGGAGCGAAAACTCGTCCAACCCATATGGTATTTTACATCTCCATCAAACAATTCCTCTTCATCGTATTCTTTGCTGTCAAATTCACTAAAAATAGCTTCGGGAGATTTTCCGAAGATATTAGCGAGTACATTCAACCTTCCTCTGTGGGCCATTCCTACGACAAAATGTTCAATACCTATTTCGGAACCTTTTTCAATAAGAGAGTCTAATCCCGGAATGACTGCATCTACTCCTTCAATGGAAAAGCGTTTTTGTCCTACATATTTTGAATGTAAAAAGGATTCGAAGGAAATAGCTTCGTTTAATTTTTTAAGGATGTGCTTTTTTTCTTCTGAAGAAAACTTAGGGTGATTGTCATTTACATTCAACCAATCTTGAATCCACTGAATTTCCAACGGATTTCGAATATACATATATTCAATCCCAATGGAACTACAATAAATAGCCTCTAAATGGGCAATTATTTCACGAAGGGTTGTTTTCCCTAAACCAAGAATAGCGCCTGCTTCAAACTGAAGGTCCAAATCCTCTTCACTCAAGCCAAAATTTACCAACGCAAGTGTGGGGCTATATTTTCTACGTTCCCTAACGGGGTTTGTTTTAGTAAAAAGATGGCCTCTGTTGCGATAGCCATCAATCAATTTTATAACTTGAAATTCTTTTAAAACGCCTTCCGGAACAACGGAGCTTCCTTCAATTCCGAGTGCTTCCAAGGAGCCATTTTCAATTCCAAAATCAAATCCCTGAAAAAAAGCACGCCAACTGGGCTCAATGGTATCGGGAAATTGAAGGTATTTATCATAAAGCTCTGCAATGTAAGAGGGGTGCACAGCATTCAGAAATGAAAATCGATCCATAGTAAAAATCTTGGCGCTAAAATTTTAAAAAGCTTTGCAAAAATACAACAAATCCAATGAATTACTAAAAGCGATTTTATATATTTATAAAGCTTTAAATTTTTAATTCCTTACCGTGAAAAATCGTTTTGTGTGTTTTTTTATAGTGTGTTTTTTTACCAGTTTTACTTTAAAAGCACAAGAGGGTTCGTTTAAATTTTGGGACCATGTTCGTTATGGAGGCGGATTGGGATTGAGTTTTGGAGATGGTTTTTTTAGCGGCACCATTGCGCCAAGTGCCATCTACGAATTTAACAATCAATTTGCATTAGGTGTTGGGCTGAATGGCACCTATAATTCTTTAAAAAACACCTACAAATCGACCATTGTTGGTGGCAGCATTATTTCGCTTTTTAATGTTATTGAAGAGTTACAGTTTTCTGCCGAGTTTGAGGAACTCCACGTAACACGTAAATATGATAGTGCTTTTACTATAGCTGATGAGAATTATTGGTATCCTGCTTTGTTCTTGGGGATGGGCTATAGAAACCAAAATTTTACGCTGGGGATACGGTATGATGTACTTTATGATGCAGATAAAAGCATTTATGCAGATGCCTGGATGCCTTTTGTGCGGGTTTATTTTTAGACCTGTCGGTTCATCATTGTAGTAGCAAAAACACGAAGTTTTTCTTTTTTTTCTTCTGAAAGTGTTAGTGCTTCCAAATTGCCCAACGCTTTTTGAGTATATTTTTCAATCTCTTGCTGTGTACGCTTGGCGGCTCCCGAAGATTCGAAAATGATTTTTACTTTTTCTATTTTTTGAGTATCATTTTCAACTTTAATTTGAAATAATTTTTTCAAATCATTAGCATCTGTTGGTTGCGCTTCCTTTAAAGCAGTCAAGTACAAAAATGTTTTTTTGTTCGCCAAGATATCGCCTCCCACTTGTTTTCCAAAAGTTTCAGGGTTTCCAAAGGCATCGAGATAATCGTCTTGAAGCTGAAAGGCAATTCCTAAATTTCTACCAAAATTATAGATCCCTTCTTTATTGTTTTCTGAAGTGTTTGCCACCATGGCCCCCATTTTCATAGCGGCACCCAATAAAACAGCGGTTTTGTATTCAATCATTCGTATATATTCCGGGATAGAAACATCGTTACGCATTTCAAAATCTACATCGTACTGTTGGCCTTCACAAACTTCTAAGGCCGTTTTACTAAAAAGTTTGGCTAATTCTTGAAACAGATTGGGTTCATAGGCTTCAAAATATTGATAGGCTAAAATAAGCATGGCATCGCCTGATAAAATACCGGTATTTACATTCCATTTTTTATGAACTGTTTCTTTACCTCTTCGTAGTGGTGCTTCGTCCATAATATCGTCATGAATTAAACTGAAGTTATGGAACAATTCAACAGCCATAGCCGCAGGAAGGGCTTTTTTATAATCGCCCCCTAAAAAATCACAGGAAAGTAATGTTAATACAGGTCGAAGTCGCTTTCCTCCCAAAGAAAGAATATAATCTATGGGAGCATACAATTGTTTGGGTTCCTTCGGAATAGTTTCAGAATGCAACGATTTTTCTAATACATTTTTAAAGAAAAGGAGTTCCTGCATAACAAAATTTGATGCTAAAGTAAGATTTGAAAGTT
The DNA here is from genome assembly GCA_041392125.1 of Flavobacteriaceae bacterium. GTDB lineage: Bacteria > Bacteroidota > Bacteroidia > Flavobacteriales > Flavobacteriaceae > Halomarinibacterium. The sequence continues at coordinate 145,883 of JAWKMR010000003.1, forward strand.
AAAAACTTCAAAATAATTTCAGAATTATAGCAAATGTTAAATAATTGTAAAACTTTGGAAACTTTTATTGTTTTTAAAGTTTCCTTCTATTACTTTTGTGCCCGATTATGAAGGATAAAATTATACAAAAAGCGGCAGAGATGTTCATAAACCTTGGGTTTAAGAGTGTTACTATGGACGATATTGCCAATGAAATGGGAATTTCTAAAAAGACAATTTATTCCCACTTCAACAACAAAACCCAGCTTGTTAAAGAAACGGTACTTACGGTTTTTCACTCCATTACCTGTGGGATAGATCATATTCGATCTATGGAAAAAAACCCCATCGAGGAACTTTATGAGATAAAAAAGTTTGCCATGCTCCAGTTAAAAGACGAAAAGGCATCACCACAGTACCAGCTTCAAAAATATTACCCCGAAATCTATGATATGGTAAAAAAAATGAAGTTTGAAAACATGAATGAGTGTACTATAGACAACCTTCGAAGAGGTGTAGAGCAGGGCTTTTATAGAGAAAACATAAACATTCACTTTATCTCCAGAATTTACTTTTTGGCTTTAAGCGAATTGAATAACGAAACCATGTTTCCTCCACATCAATTTCCAAAAATTAGGGTCATGGAGGATTATTTGGAATACCACTTGCGTGGTATTGTAACTGAAAAAGGACAAAAAATACTTAACCAATTCATCAACACAAAAACCAATGACTAAAAAACTTATCACATTCGGTTTTCTTTTCTTTTCGGCACTTACCTATTCACAACAAAAAACGTATTCTTTTTCTTTGGAAGAAGCCATTACGTTTGCTTTGGATAGTAATTATACGGCTTTAAATGCGCGAAGGGACATTGCCAAGGCCATCAAAACGAAATGGGAAACTACCGCCTCCGGACTTCCACAAATTAAAGCTAATATTGCTTATAACAACAATTTAAAACAACCCGTCACGCTTATTCCAAGTGAGTTTTTTGGAGGAGAGCCCGGCACTTTTTCTCCGGTAACCTTTGGCACAAAACAAAATGCAAACGCCGTTGCCACGCTGGAACAACTCATTTTCGACGGAAGCTACCTTGTGGGACTTCAAGCAGCCAAAGCATTTTTAGATTACTCTGAAAATGCCAACGAAAAAACGCAGCTGGAAGTTCGTAAAGGAGTGATTAATGCCTACGGAAGTGTATTACTTTCTGAAGAATTAGTAGCCATTTTCAAAAAGAATAAAGAAACGCTGGACAAAAATTTGTACGAAACACGAAAAATTTATGAAAACGGGCTTACCGAAGAAGAGAACGTAGAGCAACTTGAAATTACACTTCTTGACATTGAAACCAACCTCAACAATGCCTTACGAATGCTTACTATTGCTAAGCAAATGTTTAATACAGCCTTGGGGATAGAAATTACTACCCCAGTTACCTTAACTGAAAAACTAGACGCATTGGCAAAAGAAAATATTCAGTTAAATACCCTTACTGAAACGCTGTCTATTGAAAACAACATCGATTACAAAATTGCGTACAATCTAACCGAGCAACGTTCCCTAGAAATGAAGCTCGAAAAAAGTCGTGCGCTTCCTCGCCTTTCAGCTTTTGTAAATTATGGTACTCAAGCAAATAGCGATAGTTTCACTTTTTTTGACAGTGATCAGGTTTGGTACCAGTCTTCTGTTTTGGGTGTAAGTATGAATATCCCCATTTTTAGTAGTGGATTACGTGGTGCTCGCACACAACAGGCAAGAATCGCCCTGGATCAATCAAAAACACAATTGGAGGAAACAATTCAAAAAATTAAACTTCAGTTTGACAGTGCTAAAAGCGATTATCAGTTTAGTATTGATAAATATGAAAATGCCAAGAAAAATCTAGCCTTAGCTGAAAGAATTGAATCTAAAAACCAAATAAAATTTACCGAAGGACTTTCTACAAGCTTCGATTTACGTCAAGCACAAACCCAATTATATACAGCACAGCAGCAATATTTTCAATCTATGCTGGATGTAATTAATGCTAAAACACAATTGGAAACCGTATTAAACAACACACAAATTAAATAATAAAAAACCCAACACCAACAACCCAATACAATGAGAACATTTCTATTAATATTCATTTCATCAATAACATTAATTGCTTGTGGTGATAAAGCAAAAACCACTGAAGAAATTATAGGCACTGGAAATCTTCAGGAAATAAGAACCAAAAGAGCCGAAATTGTAGCCCAACAAACGGCTATTCACGAAGAGCTTCAACTAATAGATGAAGCCATTTCAACATTAGACACTGTTAAAAAAGTACCCTTAATTACCAGTTTTACCGCAAAAGAAGAAGTTTTTAACCACTTTTTTGAAGTACAAGGTAATGTTACCACAAAAGATCTTTTGGTATTAACACCCGAGTATAACGGTATTTTAACTAATGTTCTTGTAAAGGAAGGTCAAAAAGTTAGCAAAGGACAATTGTTAGCAAGAATTGACGATGGAGGTTTAGGCCAGCAATTAGCTCAGTTAGAAATTCAGGCCGATTTGGCTAAAACCACTTATGAGCGTCAAAAGCGTCTTTGGGATCAAAAAATAGGAAGTGAAATTCAGTATTTACAAGCAAAATCAAATTATGATGCTCAAGCCAAAGCGGTAACGCAAATGCAGCAGCAAGTGGCTAAAACTACAGTAAAAGCGCCTTTTTCAGGAACCATAGACGATGTCATTACAGAACAAGGAAGCGTTGTTGCCGCTGGACAAACGCCTTTATTCAGAATAGTGAACCTGTCTAATATGTATATAGAAACAGAAGTCCCAGAAAGCTACATTAAAGACATTACCAAAGGGAAAAAGGTAAAAGCTGAATTTCCTGTATTAGGAAAAACGTTTGAGGCCCAAGTGCGCCAAGCTTCAGATTATATTAATCCCGCCAACAGAACCTTTAAGGTGGAAGTAGATGTGCCCAGTAAAGACCAAGCCATAAAACCAAATCTTACGGCCAAGCTTCAGATTAATGACTACACTAATGAAAAAGCAATTTTAATTCCACAAAGTATTATTTCTGAAAATGCTGAAGGCGAGCAATACATCTACATTATAAATGATAAAAATTCAGAAAATGAAGGGATTGCCAAAAAAATTATTATTACTACAGGAAAAACCCAAGGAGATGTTATTGAAGTACTTACAGGGCTTACCAGCGGCACAGAAATTATTAAAGAAGGAGCCAGAAGTGTAAAAGATAACCAGCCGGTTAAAGTGATTAATTACGAAGAGTCAACGACCAATAACTAACCGCCCAAAAGCAAATTAACATGACTGAAAGACAGAAAAAAGTCGATAAAGAATTTAAGCTCTCCTCTTGGGCTATTCAAAACAAGACGACCATATATGTACTTATCCTCGTATTCTTTTATCTCGGTTTAAGTGCCTTTTTCGAAATGCCCAGAGAAAATTTTCCGGAGGTAAACGAAACTAAAATTTACATAAGTACCATTTACCCCGGGAACACCGCCGAGGACATTGAAAAACTAATCACCGACCCCTTAGAAGACGAACTAAAAACCGTAAGCAATGTGGTTGAAATTACCTCTACCTCTTCGGAAGATTACTCTATGGTCATTGTAGAATTTGATGAAAACATTACGGTTGAAGAAGCAAAGCTTAAAGTAAAAGACGAAGTAGAATCAAAAACCTCTGGAGAGGACTGGCCTACTTTTAATGGAGCCAAAGTAGAGCCCGATGTTTTTGAGCTTAGCCTTTCGGAAGAAATGCCTATTCTTAACATCAATATTTCGGGAGATTATCCTGTTGAAAAACTGAAAGAGTTTGGTGAGCATCTTCAAGATGAAATTGAAGATTTATTAGAAATTAAAGAAGTAGCTATTCGTGGGGCACAGGATAAAGAAGTAGAAGTTGCGGTAGATATTTATAAAATGATGGCTTCCAAAGTTACTTTTAGTGATATTATAGGGGCTATTAATGGAGGTAATGTTACCATGTCTGCAGGAAACATGAAGGCCAGTGGACAAAGACGTACCATTCGTATTTTGGGAGAAATAGAAAGTCCCGCAGAGCTAGAAAACTTTGTGGTAAAGTCAGAAAATGACAATCCTATTTACCTTAAAGACATTGCCTCGGTATCGTTTAAAGAAGAAGACAAAACAACTTTTGCAAGAGAATTTGGAGAACCCGTGGTGATGCTGGACGTTAAAAAACGTGCAGGAAAAAATATGGTGGCCGCGGCAGAGCAAATTCAAAAGATTGTAAAAGAAGCAAAGGAAAATGTGTTCCCGCCAGATTTAAAAGTAACTATTTCAAACGATCAATCATCAGTAACCATTGGTCAAGTAGACGATTTGGTAAACAATATCATCTTTGGGGTAATCTTAGTGGTTACTGTTTTGATGTTTTTCTTAGGATTTAAGAATGCCATCTTTGTGGGGTTTGCCATACCTATGTCCATGTTTATGTCGCTTATGATATTGAACATGTTTGGGATTACGTTAAACACCATGGTGCTCTTTGGATTAATCATGGGGCTCGGGATGCTGGTAGACAATGGTATTGTAGTTGTAGAAAATGTTTACCGCCTTATGGACGAAGAGGGCATGAGTAGAATTGAAGCTGCCAAAAAAGGAATTGGCGAAATAGCCTTCCCTATTATCATTTCTACAGCGACTACCGTTGCAGCGTTTATTCCGTTAGGATTATGGCCGGGAATTATGGGAGAATTTATGATGATTTTACCTCAAACTCTTTCTATTGTTCTTGGTTCTTCTCTTTTTGTAGCAATATTCTTTAACTCGGTTTTAGTATCGCAGTTTATGACTATTGAAGATAAAAACATGCCTTTAAGAAAAATAATCCTTATGACAAGTATTATGGCTTTCTTAGGAATTATAGTTTTCCTTGTTGCCGGCGAATACAGAGCTTTAGGAACGTTAATGGTATTTACTGCCATCATGTTATGGGTGTACCGATTATTTTTACGCAAGTGGGCCAATAATTTTCAAGAAAAAACATTAGTAAAACTGGAGCAATTTTATGAAAGATCTTTACGGTGGGCACTTTCAAAATGGCGTCCTTATGCTTTAAGTGTTGGCGTTTTCTTACTTTTAATTTTATCCTTTGTTGCCTTCGGAATATCCTTAGGCACACAACGCACCAAAGTAGAATTTTTCCCCGATAATATTCCAAACCAGATTATTGTATATATCGAATATCCTGAAGGAACTGCTATTGAAAAGACAGATGCCATTACCAAGGAAATAGAAACCCGCGTTTTTAAGGTGCTGGACGATGCACAGTACAAAAAAGGCGATTTTAATTTTATGGTAGAAAATGCGGTTTCACAAGTAGGCGAAGGAGCCGGAAACCCTCAAACCGATGGTGGTTCTGCTGCCGAAATGCCGCATAAAGCAAAAATTACAGCTTCCATGCGCGAGTTTAAATATCGTGAAGGAGAAAACAGTGAATTACTACGTCAAAAAGTACAAGAAGCACTGGTAGGTATTTATCCGGGAGTTTTAATTTCTGTGGAAAAAGATGCTGCCGGCCCTCCCGCAGGACCACCAATTAATATTGAAATAGAAGGAGACGATTATGATGAATTAATAAATACAGCCGAAGAAATGCGGGAGTTTATTAATTCAAAAAATGTTGCCGGAATTGACGAACTTAAAATTGATGTAAATAAAAACAAGCCTATTACAAGAGTTGTTGTTGATAGAGAAAAAGCGGGAGAGTTGGGCATTAGTGCATCGCAGGTAGGACAACAATTACGAAATTCGATCTTTGGAAGTAAAGCAGGAATTTATAAAGAAGATGGAGATGATTTTGACATTTACGTAAGATTTAATGAAGATAATCGTTACGATAAAAGCGCACTCTTCAATCAAAGGATTACCTTTAGGGATATGGCTTCCGGGCAAATAAAGGAAATTCCTGTTTCAGCTGTAGCGAGCTATGAAAATTCTTCAGGATTTAGTGCCATTAAACACAAAGCAACCAAACGCGTTGTAACGGTTTATTCTGCTTTAGCACCGGGTTTCACAGACGCCGGAGCGGTGGTAACTCAAATTCGAAACGAAATGCAAAGTTTTGAAAATATGCCTAAAGGGGTAAAAGTAGATTATACGGGACAGATTGAAGAGCAAAATAAGCAAATGGCATTTTTAATGGGCGCCTTTTTTACTGGCTTATTATTGATTTTCTTTATTTTAATTTTTCAATTTAACTCTGTCTCAAAACCAGCCATTATTATGCTTGCCATATTATTGAGTTTTATAGGCGTATTTGGAGGCATTGTAATTTCGGGAAGTGCCTTTGTTATTATGATGACCATGGTTGGAATTATTTCACTGGCAGGTGTGGTTGTAAACAATGGTGTGGTCTTGTTAGACTATGCACAATTATTGATTGACCGAAAGAAAGTAGAGCTGAATCTTGATGAGCATGACTATCTGAAAGTAGAAGACTTATTTGAATCTATTGTTCGCTCCGGGAAAGCACGTTTACGCCCCGTTTTATTAACAGCAATCACAACCATTTTGGGGTTAATACCCTTAGCTATAGGATTAAACATTAACTTCTTTACATTATTTAAAGATTTTAATCCTAATATTTATATGGGAGGAGATAATGTTATTTTCTGGGGACCATTAGCTTGGACTGTGATATATGGGTTGTTTATTGCTACTTTTTTAACGTTGGTTATCGTTCCGGTACTGTTCTTTTTAGTGACTAAATTTAAAATGTGGTTGCGAAGAAAATTAGGGAATGCACCTATGGTTCCTGAGGATAATACAACTGTCTAGTTTTATAAATAACAAAAAGCCCTTCAAAAATGAAGGGCTTTTTCTATAAAACATTATTATTAAAAATTCTTTTACAATCCTTCTGTAAAAGGAGTTGGAAAGGCATCAATAATATTATCTCCAGCTCTATCAAGCGGCACATAGTTTTCATTTAATCTATTCAAGCGTCTTAAATCAATCCAACGATGGCCTTCTCCGAGTAAAGAATATCTGCGTTGTTTTAAGACTTCTTCAATAAGTGAAGTATCATCCGTTGCCCCTGTGTAATTTCCTATGCCGGCTGCATTCCGTACAACATTAATGGCATTAACGGCAGCTGTTGAATTGCTTCCTATATTTGCTTCGGCAAAAATTAAAATTAATTCTTCGTTTCTAATTAGGTAAACCGGATCAACATTGCTATCATAAACAGCTATCTGATAATCTGCCGAAAGTCCGTCGAAAAGCTGAGTAGAAGGATTGCCATCATCATCCAAAAATAAATTGGATTTTTCCGCAACCCGAGTATCACCAGCTTCAGCATCTGCTACCCACGAATTATGGATCATAAACTGTTGGCCCGATTGGTTAAGAACATGGAACAACGTATTTTGAAGATCGTTTCCTGTAAGTCCAAACTCATGAGCAGCACCCATCCATAAATCCCCATTAAGATCGAAGAAGGAACTATTTAGCATCGTTAGAGCCATTTGCTTATCTCCTTGATACAATGCCACACGAGCTGCTAATGCTCTATTGAATTTTGAAAATTCAGAAGGAGTATCAAAACCTAAGGTAGTATTAAAATCGAAAGAAGTACCCCCTCCTGAAAGGTTTGCGTTTGCTTCATTTAGTAAATCCATAACAGCAGCTAAAGCCTCTTCATAGCTTACAGTAGGTCCTAAATTGTCAGGATCTTCAACATCGATACGAATACCGTTGTTGTACTGTCTGTTCGCCACCATTAATAAAGCATAGGCTTTTAGTGTTTTGGCAAAACCATAATACCCATTTTTAGTTTGATTATCAAATCCTGCTGCAGAATTTTCAACAGCGGGTATTAGTAGGTTAGCAGATTTTACTATTTTGTACCAAGCGGCAAAAGAACGAGTTGTTAAAAACCCATTATTATCGAGAGGTCCTTTTAAAAGTTCTCCGGTATATCTAGGATCGACTCCCGATAAATCGTAGTATTCTCTTGCTAACATGCTTACGGTATTGTAATGAAACGCAATGTCATTACGCATCACAGCTTCCAAACCAACGGCAAGTAGTTGAATATCTGCTTGGGTTGCGTTCTCAGCAAAGGTTTCTTCACTGGGTGAGTTAGGGTTATCAATTTCTTCTAGGGTACAACCCAAAACCATTAACAAACTAACTATAAATATATATTTAATGTATTTCATAATGTTATTATTTTAAAAATCCACATTTATATGGAAGTTAATAAATCTTGATGCTGGATAAGGGGTTACCTCTACGTTGTTCGCTAATACGTTATTTCCGAAATTGGAAACTTCCGGATCGTAGCTATTGTAATCGAAGATATTAATAAGGTTTCTTCCCGAAACACCAAACTGAATTTTCTCGGCATATTTAATGAGTCCGGATGGTAACGTATAATATAATCCAACTTCTCTCAATCTTATATAGCCGGCATCTTCAATAACTGGGTCTGGATTCACAAAGGCTTGACTTGTTCTATATTCACCATTTGTTAATTGACCTGAAGGATCTAAGCCCGTATCATCATAGTCCCAAGTGGTCCCTGCCAAATCATATAACAAAGTCGTTAAATTGATAGCGTCACCACCTTCTTTCCAATGCCATAAAAACGACAACTCAAAATTTTTGATTCTTATATTGTTTGTCCAAGACATTTGAAAATCAGGTTCTGCATCACCATAAACAAAAAACCCGTCTCCTTCAGGATCTCTTCGGGCTATTTCTTCAGCAGAATAAGCACTTGGATCATATGTCCCCACTATTTGTGTAGCACTTTTCCCTTCTTGAATTTGGAAGGTTCCCAAAGCAGCGGCAAAGCCTCCTGTTGTGAAGCTAGGAACATCTAGATGTGTCACTTCTGATTTGTTTTTCCACCACTTAAAGTTTGTGGTCCAAGAAAAATCTTCTTTGTCAACAACCAAGGCATCGAGATATAATTCAATTCCATTGTTCTCTAGCTCAGCACCGTTAATAAATTGATTTGTAAAACCACTTGTGGTTGGCAATGATGCTTGTAGCAATAAGTCTTCCACTTTTTTATTATACAATGATGCCTCAAATTGAATTCTATTATTAAATAATCCTAAGTCCAATCCATATTCTAATTCTGATTGACGCTCTGGTTCAATATTAGGATTTCCTCTTAAGTTTCCGATAGTATTCCCAGAAAACCCTCCAATAAATTGGGCATTGAAATTTGTGAATCGAGCATTAAAAGTAGGGTATCTTCCTGCCTCTCCGTAGGCTACCCTTGGTTTGAATGCACTCACAAAACCTAAATCGGTAAATTTGTGAAGATTTAAAGCAAGATTCCCTTTCTTGAAGTAGTAGACTTTATTAGAATCTCCATTGTTAGTAGATTTATCTCCTCTAATACCCACAGTAGCTATCACCTTGTCATCCCAGTTGATTTCAGTTTGACCAAAAAATCCAGTGTCTCTTTGTGGAATAATGGTTTGTGAGGTTGATACGTTAGATGCTTGCCCTAAACTGGTTTGAGAACCATTTAGTCCTGTAGCAACGGTTATTACCGTATTTCTGTCAAAATCCTGTAAAAAGTTACCTATTTGAGTAGTAAAACTTAAACCATTGTTTAGGTTTAAATCGTGAACCAAAAAGGCAGATAAATTATAATTAGTATTAACCGTACTTCCTGAAATAGCAACTCCTCCAAGAGAATTTGGGTCTCTAAAATAAGACAGTGACTTCGGGAAAATGGTAGTGGTTCTATAGGTGTATTGGTCAAAACCTCCCTGTAAAACCAATTTTAATCTGTTATGATCTGTAGTAATTAGTTTAAGGTTGGAGGTAGCACTTCCCAAGAAACGATTTACTTTTTCCTCATTTCTAGTAATTGCAGCCGTTTCAAGAACGTTAGAACCGGCTCCTCCTTGAGGGTAAACACCATCTACAGCCGATAGATTCTCCCAAGGATATGTAAATGCTAAAGCATAGCCAATATTTCTATTAGCATTTCCGTTGTTAAAAAACCCTCTATCTGCTTCAGAGTTTATATAATTAGTTGTGGCATACAAATCTAACCAATCTGTAAATTTGCGTCCAAAATTTAATCGTACCGAAGTTTTTGAATAACCTGTATTCTCTACAAGTCCAGGTTCTTTTCTATGAGTTGTGGAAAACATGTAATCACTTTTCTCGTTGGCTCCAGAAGTTTCAAATCGTGTAACAAATGACATTCTAGTTTTGCCAAAAAGTTCGTTTTCATAGTCTCGTAAATAATCCAAATTGAAATTGGATGGGCCTCCTAGTCCTTCAATTTCAGATTGATCCCAATCTCGTAAACCCAATAATTGTGTAGCTTGGCGCAAACCTACCGTATGCGATAAACTAATTTTGGGTCTTCCTTGTTTTCCTCGTTTGGTAGTAATAATAACAACTCCACCGGCAGCACGCGCTCCATAAATGGCTGCTGCTGAAGCACCTTTTAGGATTTCAACATTTTCAATATCTAAAGGCTCTAAGTCTGCTATACGGTTTGTTGCATCATCTTGATTTGTTGAGGGATTTCCACCTCCAGCAGCTTCACTTACAATATTATTCCCAAATCCTATGGTGGAATTGTCTACGTAGATTCCATCAATAATAAAAAGGGGCTGTTGATCTCCAAAAAGTGAAGTAACTCCCCTAAGTCTCATAGAAATTCCTCCTCCAGGTGCTCCTGAGTTGGCCTTAATTTCAGCACCATTAAATTTGCCATACAAAGCTCCATCAAGACCTGATTGAGATGTTATTCCTATAAGTTCGTTTGCAGTAATCGAAGCAACCGAATTGGCTGTATTTGATCTTTTGGTAGAGGACGCCAATCCCGTGATTACTACTTCTTCCAAAGCTTCAGCCGATTCTGTTAAGGTTACATTTACTGCCCCAGCTGTTGATACGGCTTGTTCAATGGTTTCATATCCTAGGGATGAAAACACTAGAGTTACTGGAAGACTGGAAACTTCAATTCGAAAATTACCATCAACATCGGTAGTAGTTCCGTTGGTAGTTCCTTTTTCAATGACGTTTGCAAAAGGGACAGTATCCCCGTTGTTGTCGCTTACTTTCCCCGAAAGTGAGACTTGTGCTACCATCCAAAAGGGAAAAATCAGAAAAAACAGGAGGACCCTGTATTTAAAGTTGTTTTGTTTCATAGTTTTTGGTTTTAGTTTTATTCAACTAATTTACTAAAGTTTTAAGAATACTGGAATAAAAAACGGTATTATTTAAATTCTTGTTAAAAAATCATTAACTGTATATTACCCCAAAAAATTAAGAACTCAATCTTAACTTCTTATTACCTTTGCACTTTATTTTTAAAAGGCATGTATAGATCGCATAACAACGGACAATTAAATAATACAAATATTAACCAATTGGCAACCCTGTCTGGTTGGGTTCAAAAAATAAGAAACAAGGGTTTTATGATATGGGTTGACCTACGCGATCGCTACGGGATTACACAACTTATTTTTGACGAAGAAAGAACCCCCAAGGAAGTCATGGAAATAGCTTCAAAGTTAGGACGCGAGTTTGTGATACAAGTAACGGGGAAAGTAATTGAACGAGAGTCTAAAAACCCCAATATGCCTACCGGAGATATCGAAATTTTAGTATCACAGCTCTCTATTTTAAATACTGCCTTAACCCCACCCTTTACTATTGAAGATGAGACCGATGGTGGAGAAGATTTACGAATGAAATACCGCTATCTGGATATTCGTCGTAAACCGGTACGCGAAAATTTAATTTTCCGTCATAAAGTATCCATGGCAGTACGTAACTACCTTTCTGCCAAAAATTTTGTAGAGGTTGAAACTCCTTATCTCATAAAATCTACTCCCGAAGGGGCCCGTGATTTTGTAGTGCCAAGCCGCATGAACGCCGGGCAATTTTATGCTTTACCCCAATCCCCTCAAACCTTTAAACAATTGTTGATGGTAGGGGGAATGGATAAATATTTTCAGATAGTGAAATGCTTTCGCGATGAAGATTTACGTGCCGACAGGCAACCCGAATTTACCCAAATAGATTGTGAAATGGCCTTTGTAGAGCAAGAAGATATCCTTAACACTTTTGAAGGATTAACGCGTCATCTGCTAAAAGAAATTAATGGAGTAGAAATTGGGGATTTCCCAAGAATGACTTACGATGAAGCCATGAAACGTTTCGGAAATGATAAACCCGATATTCGCTTTGGGATGGAGTTTGGCGAATTAAATGAAGTTACCCAACACAAAGATTTTGGTGTGTTCAATCAAGCCGAATTGGTTGTAGGAATTGCTGTTCCGGGAGGAAATACCTTTACAAGAAAAGAAATAGATTCTTTAATAGATTGGGTAAAGCGCCCACAAATTGGTGCTTTAGGAATGGTATATTGTCGTTGTAACGAAGACGATACTTTTAAATCTTCCGTAGATAAGTTTTACACCGAAGAGGATTTAGCTAAATGGGCAGAAGTAACAGGAGCAAAAGCCGGAGATCTAATTTGTGTGCTTTCCGGCGAAAGTCATAAAGTTCGTGCGCAACTAAGTGCACTTCGCATGTACTTGGCCGAGCAATTAGGGCTTCGGAAGAAAGATGAATTTGCACCCCTTTGGGTCGTTGATTTTCCTTTATTAGAATGGGATGAAGAAACACAACGATACCATGCCATGCACCATCCTTTTACATCACCAAAACCGGGACAAATGGAGTTATTGAAAACCAATCCGGGAGCAGTAAAAGCAAATGCTTATGATTTGGTTCTCAACGGAAATGAAATTGGAGGAGGATCTATTCGAATTCACGATAAAGATATTCAAGCAAAAATGTTCGACTATCTTGGGTTTACACCCGAAGAAGCGAAAGCACAGTTTGGTTTTTTGATGGATGCCTTTCAGTATGGAGCACCCCCACATGGAGGAATCGCGTTTGGTCTCGATCGTTTGGTTGCTATTTTAGGAGGGCAAGAAACCATACGCGACTTTATTGCTTTTCCAAAAAATAATGCAGGACGTGATGTCATGATAGATGCTCCGGCAGTCATAGACTTACATCAATTAGACGAATTACATTTAAAAGTAGTTGTACCATCCTAAATTTTAAATCCTGTTTCGGCAGGATTTTTTTAGATGCCAAAGCAAAAAAAAACAGTACTTACCCGATTTTTGATATGGCGATTAAAGCACATATCCCACAAACAATTTGTTTTCATTGTAAGTATAGTGGTGGGATTTATGGCGGGTATTGGAGCTGTAATTCTTAAAAACCTTACCCACTTTATTCAATCCCTTTTGGAAGGAAGGCTCGTAAAAGACTATCATGCGGCCTTTTATTTTATTTTTCCGGTTATTGGTTTAACCCTTGTGTATCTTTTTATAAGATATGTACTTCGCAATAAGGTAAGTCATGGTATTCCTTCCACGCTTTTTGCCATCTCTAAGAAAAAAGGAATCATGAAGCGCTTCCAAATGTTTGGAAGTCTTATTGCTGCCCCAATTACAGTAGGTTTTGGAGGGTCGGTAGGACTGGAAGGCCCAACCGTGGCTACCGGTGCAGCATTTAGTTCTAACCTTTCAAGATTACTTCATTTAAATCAAGCCACCCGAACGTTATTAATTGGTTGTGCAGCAGCTGGAGCAATGTCATCGATTTTCAAAGCGCCTATTGCCGCTATTATTTTTGCAGTAGAGGTTTTTAGTTTGGATTTAACGCTGGCATCACTTATTCCCTTGTTATTGGCTTCCATTTCAGCCATCATCACTTCGTACTTCTTTTTCGGCGATGATATATTACTGCCTTTTTCCATTGAAGACAAGTTTGCATTAAAAGATGTTCCTTTCTATATCCTTTTGGGAATTATTGCAGGTTTTGTTTCTATTTATTTTACAGAAATGTACGACCGAATTCAGAAGGTATTTGACAAAATAAATTCGCCAGTAAAACGCCTCATTTTTGGAAGTATCGGAATTGGGGTTTTGGTGTACTTTATTCCTCCGCTTTATGGCGAAGGATTTGATGTTATCAATAATTTGGTGCAAGGAAACCCGGAAAAAGCCTTAGAAAATAATTTTTTACACTTGGATTTAAGCAATGTATGGATTGTGGTAGCACTTTTAGGTGGGCTTGTTTTTTTTAAAGTGATTGCCAGTTCATTAACTTTTGGCGCCGGGGGTGTGGGTGGTATTTTTGCCCCTACCCTCTTTATGGGAAGTATTATGGGATATACCGTAGCAAAAATTTTAAATCAATTAGGTATTTCTTCTGCCGTTTCCGAAAGTAATTTTACCTTGGTTGGGATGACAGGTCTTATGGCGGGTGTGTTGCACGCCCCTCTTACTGCTATCTTCCTTATTGCTGAAGTTACAGGAGGTTACGAACTTTTTATTCCTTTAATGATTACCGCAGCGATTTCATTTTCTATTACAAAATACTTTCTTCCACACTCGGTATATACCATGGAATTAGGTCGTAGAGGAGAGCTAATTACACACAACAAAGATCACGCTGTACTCACCTTAATGGACATTGAATCGGTTATTGAGCAAAATTTCATATCGGTCTACCCCGAAATGACCCTAGGTGATATGGTACATCAAGCAGTGGTAAAATCGAACCGAAATATTTTTCCGGTAGTACATAAAGAAACTAATACGTTAGAAGGGATTATTTTATTAGACGATTTGCGACCGGTCATGTTTGACCAAACGTTGTATCAGGAAATAAAAGCAAGAGATTTAATGCAAAATCCATTGGCTATCATAGACTTAGAAAAAGATAAAATGACTGAGGTGATGAAGAAATTTCAGGATACAGGAGCATGGAATTTGCCTGTTGTTTCCAATCATTCGTATTTTGGTTTTATCTCAAAATCAAAGCTATTAACTACCTACAGAAGAAAATTAATTGACTTTTCAGGAAAATAAAATGAAATATTTTTTAGTTGTATTATTCACTCTTATTCTTATAACCCTCTGTGTAGGGTTTTATATCAAAACCGAAAATTTTGAAACGGGTAATTTGCTTATTGGCCTTTCTGTAGCAGCAATATTTTTAGTGCTTATGCCTTTATTTATCTATCACCGTTGGAAGGATAAAAACGTGAAAGACTATATGCTTACTAAAGAAAATATAGAAAAAATGCGCGATTATTCCGAAGATAAAAAACTATAAATCAAAGCGTATTAGAAATAATTTAAGGGTTTCTTCATTTTTGAGACCATAATTATGCTACCTTTGGCACATTATTAATTTATTTTTTTATTTACAATGGAAGGAACAGTAAAGTTTTTTAACGAATCAAAAGGTTACGGATTCATCACCAATGATGAAACCGGAAAGGACATATTTGTCCATGTAACCGGACTTAATGGCGAAGCCCTTAATGAAGGAGACAAGGTACAATATGAAGAAGAAGAAGGAAGAAAAGGAATGGTAGCAGCCAAAGTGCGTGTTATTCATGACTAAGATATATATGTAACTAACCGAATGTTAAAACCCTTTCAAAAATTTTGAAAGGGTTTTTAATTTAAGTTCCGTTTTTCTATAAAAAACTTTTTCAGTAGGTGAGACGCTTCTTCTTCCAAAACACCTCCACTAATTTTTGTCTTAGGATGTAATCTGGTATTTAAAGCAATACTCCCCCTCTCAAGATCGCGAGCGCCAAAAACTATCTTCGAAATTTGACTCCAAAATAAGGCTCCTGCACACATTTGACAAGGTTCAAGCGTTACATACAAGGTACAGTCTTTTAAATATTTTCCGCCTAAAAAATTGGCTGCTGCAGTAATGGCTTGCATTTCGGCATGGGCAGTAACATCGTTTAGTGCTTCAGTAAGATTATGTGCCCTAGCAATAATTTGTTGATTACAAACCACTACGGCGCCTATGGGAATTTCTCCTTTTTCAAAGGCAATATCGGCTTCCTGAAGCGCTTTTTTCATAAAATAGGTGTCATCAAAAGGTGGAAGCATCTTGGGTCTTTAGTCAAAAGTACAAATTATATATTTCCTTATCACAAAATTCTCAATAACCGTATCTTTGCGATGTGTCACAAAAGCTACTCGATACTATTCAATTCCCGGAAGATCTGCGGAAAATTCCAAAAGATCAACTTCCGCAACTTGCACAAGAATTAAGGGATTTTATCATCCATATTGTAGCCACCAAAGAAGGTCACTTAGGTGCCAGTCTAGGTGTTGTAGAACTCACTATTGCTTTACATTATGTTTTTGACACCCCAAAAGATTTGTTGGTTTGGGATGTGGGTCATCAAGCTTATGGCCACAAAATTTTAACCGGCAGAAAAAATATATTTCACACCAATCGACAGCTTGGAGGAATAAGCGGATTTCCAAAACGAGATGAAAGTGTGTACGATACCTTTGGTGTAGGCCATAGCAGTACAGCCATTTCTGCAACCTTAGGAATGGCTATTGCTGCGCAATTAACTGGCGATTTAAATAGACAACATATTGCTGTGGTAGGTGATGCTTCCATTGCCAGTGGTATGGCCTTTGAAGCATTGAATCATGCAGGGGTTACCAATACCAATCTTTTGGTTATTTTAAATGACAATGCTATTGGTATCGACCCAAGTGTGGGTGCTTTAAAAGCGTATTTAACTAAAGTAACCTTGGAAAATACTCCAGATACGGACAATATTTTTGAGGCGTTGAATTTTACCTACTCGGGACCTGTTGATGGTCATAACATCGATGCACTTATGGAAGCATTGAACAGTATTAAAACTATCTCTGGCCCAAAAGTATTACACGTAATTACAACCAAAGGAAAAGGACTGAAACAAGCTGAGGAGAATCAGGTTACCTATCATGCCCCCGGAAAGTTTAATGCAGAAACCGGAGATTTGCTACCAAAAAGTGAGGCTGCACTTCCACCAAAGTTTCAGGATGTCTTCGGAAAGACATTGGTAGAATTAGCAGGCGTTAATAAAAAAATTGTGGCTATTACCCCTGCCATGCCAACCGGAAGTTCTTTAAAATATATGATGGATGCTTTTCCTGAAAGAGCTTTTGACGTAGGTATTGCTGAACAACACGCAGTTACCCTGGCCGCAGGTTTAACCACTCAAGGAATGATTGTTTTTTGCAATATATATTCTACTTTTTTGCAAAGAGCCTATGACCAACTTATACACGATGTTTGTTTACAAAAGCTCCCCGTGATTTTTTGTTTGGACAGAGCAGGCATTGTAGGAGAAGATGGCGCTACCCATCATGGTATTTTTGATTTGGCCTACCTCCGCTGTATTCCTAACTTATGCATATTCGCCCCTCGAAATGAGGAAGAATTACAAAACATTTTATACACCGCACAATTGGGGCTACAAACTCCTATTGCCATTCGATACCCTCGTGGAAGAGGAAGCGTAGTACAATGGAAAAAACCATTCAGTAAGTTAGAAATAGGAAAGGGAATTTGTTTAAAAGACGGTTCAAAAATAGCAATTCTCACAATAGGAACTATTGCCAATAACGTTCAAGAAGCTATTGAAAAAACTGAAGCTCAATCTTCAATTGCTCACTATGATTTACGTTTTTTAAAACCCCTTGACGAAGGATTATTACACCAAATCTTTCAAAAATATACCACCTTGATAACTGTAGAGGACGGTGTAAAAAAAGGAGGTTTTGGGAGTGCTATTTCTGAATTTGCTTCAGAAAATGGGTATCATAACACCCTAGTTATTTTGGGTATTCCAGATGCTTTTCCCGAACACGGGACTGTGACACAGCTTCAGGATATGGCAGGGATATCTTCTGAAAAAATAGCGGAAACTTTAAAAAAATATGTATAAAAAAAGGCTTTTCATAAAAAATGAAAAGCCTTTCTTAATTCAAATCAACTGATTTATCTAATAATCAATTTTGAAGTGTGGGTATAATTTCCACCATCAATTTTAACTATGTATATTCCTGTTGTTAGTTTGGAAGCATCTATAGTGGCAAGATTGCCAATAGTTACGATTTGGTTGTAAACAACTCTACCATTTATATCCACGATAGCCACATTTGTATCACCTAAACTCACTTTTGAAGCTATATTAATAACTCCTTTTGATGGATTAGGATAAATACTAAAGTTAGTATCAAAACTTAGGTCTGCATATCCTAGTTCACATTCAGCTGGAACATCATAAGCTTCTGTTCCATCTGATATGCTATTGGGAGATCCTTGGTTAGCATTTAATCCTAATCCTCTTCTTGCAAATGCATTCCAGATAAGACAATAATTAGCACCACCATTTGATAACGCATCTGCTTCAAGTATAGCATCTCTACCATCAACAAATCCAGGACCACAAGGTTGTAATTTCATTCCATCCATAACTAATTGTAATGCGATGTTATTACCGCCGGTTCCGTTATAAATATCTGGATCAAAACCATATTGGTCGATTAAATCCCAAGTCATTTCCCATAGCATGGTAGACCAAACAAATCCTACCCCATGAGGTACAGAAACATTCCCATTAATATCGGCATAGGTATAGTCATTTATTCCAAAGTCTGTACTGTAAGGAGCTTCTCGTATTCCATTTGGATTTCCTGATGCATAAAATGCCATTCCTCTTATATCTCCTGCCTGATCTCCAGGTTGCATGGTTAGCATTAATCCTAAATAATCACTCCATCCTTCTCCCATCTGCTCTTGATTATTTAAACAGCTGGTATTATTAGGTCCTCCCGTTAAACGATTGGAAACACCGTGTCCATATTCATGAACAATAATTTCATTGTCAAGATCTCCATCAATATTTGGAGAAACGGGTGGGTTACTGTCAAAAATAGTACCATTAACTGTATTCGATAATGCTTCAGCTATAATGGCTTCTCCATCGGTATCGGACACTAAAAATACAGGAATTGTTACACTGGCACCCACGGCTCCCGGAGCCATGGCAAAAGGATACACAGCACCTCCTTCTACAGCTTTATAAACCACAATTACGGCTACAGCACCTTCGTTTTCTGCAGCAAGTGCTTTAAATCCAAACTCACAACCCCCTCTTCTAATAACAGCAATTTTTCCGGAAAGACTTCCTCCATTAGTGATATTATCACAAGCATCATTTGGATCTGTTGAAGCTCCGGAATCATCGTCCTCAACAACCACTAAATCTTCTGTCAATCCAGGTAGTGCAGGCATAGGTGCACCAAAATCTGCAGGTACTCCTTGATACGTTCCTGCCAAAGGGCCATTGTTAATGGTTAAAATATCTTGAGGAGATAAATAAGGATCCCAAATAAACATTTGCATTCTTGGGTTTTGTCCGTCGGGAGGAGTTGCAAAGTTTGCATTGTTGGTTCCTGACCCATCTTGCGCATCTGCATTCACAGAGTCACTTCCAAGTCCTGGGTTTCCATAATTATTTTCTTGAAAGTTTCCACTTTCTTCGTCAAATCCATATTGATACAATACATCGTGGATAATATTATTCCAGTAGAATAGATTTACCGTTGCAGCATCCGTAAAATTCCCCGGATCTTGAGGGAGACCATAAGGGAAATCGAAATTGAGAGTAGCCCCTCCATCAGGAGAAGCTCCTGTACCATTATTTCCATTTATATCTTCCTGTGCCCAAACATTATTTCCTCTGGTTACAGTAAATTCAGCACCTCCGGCACCATCGGTATCATGCCATCCAAAAGGAGAAGCTGTAGCATCTTCCGGATTTGAAACAATTTCATCGTCACCATCAAAAGGGCTTCTAAACGGAATTGGAAACACTCGATACTGTGCCCCGCCTAAAGAGAAATTACTTTCTTCTTTAAATAGAATACTATTTTCCACTTTATGGCCGTGGCTTCCGGTACCATAATCACAATTTACAACCCAATCCATAGTATCAATAAGTGCCCCGGATAGAGCATCTATTCTAACGCTGTAGTAATGGCTTGCATCTAAAAGATAAATACTTAAATCCCAAGCCAAACGGAAACTACCATCCTCCTTTGGTTGATAAACTAATTTCACTGGAATTTGGTTTAATGAGATGTTCCCTTCAGAAAACAAATAGGAAAAACCATTGTTTTCAATAAGTTCTAATTGGGAAGGAGCATTTATTCCTAAGTTTTGAGCCGCTTTAGAAATAGCTGTTTCCGCATTAAGGGCTGGTGTAGCGGTATTTATCTTTGAAGATAAGTTAGCAACAAAAGAAACTTTTGCATTAACCACGGCACCATTTTTTATTACAAAGTTTGAAACCGAATTAAAAACTTCAATTCCATTGAGCGTTTGCGACGCATACACGTTGTGCACATTCATAGACTTAGAATAACTCTCTGAATTGATGGTTACGTGTTGAATATCTTGAGTAGTTAGCCCAAGTTGCGACCTGTTAGCATTTAAATACGACTGGATTATAGGACCATAATCTTGCGCTCCTGCTATGCTCGCCGTAATAAATGCAAGCAGGTAGAGTAATTTTTTCATGATTTTTAGTTATTAGTTTTTAATTAAGGAAGCTAAATATAAATGAAATTTATCAAATTTCTCCAGTTTTAACAGAGTATGACTTATATATTTCCTTGAATTTTCTGAAAAAGCAATAAGGCATTACCATCTGTGAGTTTAGAAATATAGTTGCAGCATTCCAAAAGGTGATAATACGTATTCTTATCATCCGAGATTTGAAGTCTCGACACATTAAGAAGCAAGCTGTCGTAATGCCGCAATTGATGTTTTTGTTTTCTTTCAATAGCCTGGGTTAGTGCTTCTAACAATGTTGTTAGTATTTGGTATCCTGCCAGTTCTTTTTCAATAACTTCATTACTTCTATAAACATTATCAACGCTAAGTTTTATAATATCTTTAATTTGAGGAGTAAACTTACAGACATCAAGTAATGAATTTGAAAATTCTCCTTTTAATATTTTTTCTTCATTCGTTATAAAAACCGATACTGCTTCTTCAATTAAGCTACTTATTGCTAACGATCGGAGATATGCAATTCTGTCGGTAGTATTTGTCAGTTTTTGATATTTCTTCTTTTGCAAGGTATCCTTCACTAAATTGATGAGATACTCTAATGCAAACTCTTCTTCAATAAGCCCTAGATTAATCCCGTCTTCAAAATCGATTAAGGTGTAACAAATGTCGTCTGCCGCTTCCACCAAATACGCTAAGGGATGTCTGCTGTATCTGTTATCTTCTTTTTTCAATAAGCCCAATTCATCAGCTACTTCCTTAAAAAAAGGCACTTCATTTTGAAAGACCCCATACTTTTTATCGGCTATATGTTTTGAAGGTTTTTTGGGAAGGGATTCTTTGGGATATTTCATAAAGGCTCCCAACGTAGCATACGAAAGCCGAAGTCCGCCCTCTACTCCGTTTTTAGTTTCGGTTAAAATTTTAAACCCGTTGGCATTGCCTTCAAAATCTACTAAATCCTGGAATTCTTTTTCTGTAAGGGCATCTTTAAATCTATTTCCGTTTCCGTGTAAAAAATAATCCCCAATGGCTTTTTCTCCCGAATGCCCAAAGGGCGGATTCCCAATATCATGGGCCAATGTAGCGGCGGCAGCAATAGCCCCAAAATCATGAATGCGATAGCCGTGGGTTTTTTCCAAAAAGGGATGTTTTTCCAAAATGGCTTTTCCAACGGCTCTCCCCAAAGATCGTCCCACGACCGAAACTTCCAAACTGTGTGTTAAGCGAGTGTGAACAAAAGATGTTTTTGAAAGTGGTATTACTTGTGTTTTGTCTTGCAGACTGCGAAATGCCGATGAAAAAATGATTCGGTCGTAATCTACTTCAAAACCCAAACGGGTTTCGTCCTGTTCTATGCGTAAGCGCTTATTGGTGTCTCCTTGTCGACGTAAAGAAAGGAGTTTTTCCCATTGCATCATGGTTGTAAAATTGAGATTGCAAGATAGTTTTTTCAGAAAAAATGAAAGCAAAAATGATTAACATTTAGATAACCTTGAAATGATTTAATCATAATCTTCGATTAACATCCACTTTACATAACCACGTCATCTTTGCACTGTGAATTTTTATCAACAAATGAAGAACATTATAACTCTGGTAACTGTACTTTTTTCAGCTACCATCTTTGCGCAACAAACAGGCTCTATCGTTGGAAAATTAACCGACAAAGAATTTAGCAACGAACCCCTCCCCTTTGCAAATGTAATTATAAGCGGTACTTCTACCGGAACAACATCAGACATTGATGGTCTTTATAAATTGGACAATGTACCCGTGGGTACATATACCATAGTTTACAGTTTTGTTGGGTATGAGACAGTGCAAATTCCAAACGTTATTGTTGAAGCAAATAAAGTAACCACTGTGAATGTTCCTATGGGTGCGAGTGCAGCAACTCTGGAAGAGGTGGTAATTAAGACAACGACCAAAAGGGAAAGTGAAGTAGCTCTGCTATTGGAACAGAAAAATGCCACCACTATTAAACAAAGTATTGGGGCCGAAGAATTGGCCCGAAAAGGAGTAGGAGATGCGGCTGGTGCCATTGCCAAAATCTCGGGAGTATCCAAACAAGAGGGCGGTGGAAATGTATATGTTCGTGGATTGGGCGACCGTTACCAAAATACTACGTACAATGAATTGTCTTTACCCTCAAACGACATTGAAAGAAAAAACATTAATCTATCCTTATTTTCTACAGACATTATTCAAAATGTGGCTGTAAGTAAAGCTTATGATGCAAGATTTTACGGCGATTTTGCCGCAGGTAATGTCAATATTACTTCAAAAGATTATGCCGGTAAGTTTTACATTGATGCTCAAGTAGGTTCCGGAATCAATACCACAGCCTCCGGAAAGGCATTTGTGAAGAGTGAAGGAACCAGCTTCTTTGGGTACTATAACAGATATGACAATAATCCTTTTGCAGTTATCCTTTCCCACGGGGTGGATCCAGTGGCTGCATATGAACCCATTTCAATAAGTGGTTCTATTTCGGGAGGAACTTCTTTTAAGTTTAAAAACAACAGCGAATCCAGATTGAGTTTGTTTTTCACAGGTTCCTTCAGTAATAATTTTGAGTACCGTGAAGGAGAAGCTACCGACTTTACAACGGTTGAAAAAAAGAGTTTCCCAAAGGCTCAGGAATATGAGTACGGTACTAATACTACCGGGATGATAAACCTAGTCTATAAAATAAATAATGACCACAAGATTAGTTTCAACTCTTTATTTGTGAATGACGCAACCGATGAGGTAGGGTACTTTGGAATTGGCGGAGAAGGTAGAAACCGGGATGCCATTTTAGATACCGATAAAGGTTTTTACCAGATGAATGTGCAGTTTGAGCAGGACATGGTTTTTGTGAATCAACTTATTGGGTCTCACAAAATTGATGATAAATTTCAAGTAGAATGGGGTGTTGGCTACAACAAAGTGTTTGCCCGCCAACCCGATAGAAAACGAATTACACTGGAGCGTTACGATTTGGCACTAGATGGTGACCCTAACACAAATCCTTCTTTCTTCAACAATATCAATTTTGATAACCAACGCTATTTCCAAAATATCGAGGATGAAGAATTAAATAGTCGTATTAATCTCGAATACACAGCTTCTGAAAAAGTAACCTTTAACTTTGGATACAACGGAAGAACCAAAGAACGTTATTTTGATAATATTCGGTACGGATATGAAATCATTGAACCTAATACACCGGCAACAGATGTAACTAATTTTAACGATGTTTTTTCTGTAGAAAATTTAGGAATTGTTTACAACACCTTTGTATTCAACCCTATTTATCCGGAAGGTGGAATTGACAATACCAATTATCCGGGGTTAAATGAAAACACTTACACCGGTAACCTGGATTTACATGCCGCTTATGTAAATGCTGAAATTGGATTGGGAGATAAATTCTTAATTGTTCCCGGAATAAGAGTAGAATCGTTAACCCAGACCATCAAGTATGATGTAATCAACTTAACTGAGTCTGATCCCGGGTTCCGAAATGCCTATGAAAATTTTTACTTACCTAGTTTAAATGTTAGATACGCATTAAACGAGGAACAAAATATACGCTTTTCTGCCAGTCAAACGGTTTCCATCCCCGAATTTAAAGAGGTTGCACCGTTTGTTTACGAAGATGTATCCAATCGCGTGGGGGGTAACCAAGATTTATTATCAGATCCCTCCTATTCCAAAATTTATAATGTGGATTTGAAGTATGAGTGGTTCTTCGGAAAAAGTGAATTACTTTCCATTGCTGCTTTCGGAAAACAAATTAATGACCCAATAAACCGAGTTATTGCCAATGATGCCACCGGAACACAGCGATATTTCAGAACAGGAGACAAAGCAGAAGTGTTTGGAGCCGAACTCGAGGTTAGAAAAAATATTTTGGAAAATGAAAATCAGCAACCTAAACTGGCTGCCGGTTTTAATGCAACCTACACTTACACCAAGCAGGATTTGAAGAGTTCGGAAGGGGTTTTTACCACTACTTTTGATGAAGGTAGAACCGAAGAGTTACAAGGCGCTGCCCCTATTATTATTAATGCGGATATCAGTTTTAGTCCTACCCTTGGAAATTACAAACCTACTTTAAATGCTGTTTTTTCCTATTTCAGCGATAGAATCGACGCTATTGGATCCGGGCAGTTAGGAAATATTATTGAAAAGGGAGTCCCCACTTTAAATTTCGTTTTCAAAAACCAAATTGGTGACAACTTTGAAGTCAATGCCAGTGCCTTCAATCTATTAGATCCCAACATTGAATATATACGAGAAACCCCAACCGGAGACATTTTTGTAACCTCTCCTAATGGAAAAGGGATTGCTTCCTACCAAAAAGGAATAAATCTAGCATTACAACTTAAATACAAATTTTAATAACTGAAAACAACAATTAAATTAATACGTAAACAAATGAAAACTAATTATTTATTTTTAAGTGTTGCCATCTTAGCATTACTTTTTGCTTCTTGTCAAGCCGATGACACCGCAGATATTGTAATTACAGATAACAGCACAAGCACTACCATAAACAATGACGGTGGTTCTGGGACCGACACAAGTAACCTTGTAGAAATAGGAGGTACTAAAACAGAAGATTTTAGCCTAGAGGCCGATAAAGATTATATATTAACAGAGGCTCTTATCATGACCAGTGGTACTACTTTATCTATTCCTGCAGGTACTGTAATTAAAGCAAACAACGGTGCCGGAGTGTATATTGCCATTGCTCAAGGAGCAAAAATTATGGCAGAAGGAACATCTTCACAACCCATTGTACTTACTTCAAACGAAGCTACTCCAAATGCTGGAGATTGGGGAGGTCTAATTATCCTCGGAAAAGCACCTATTAATTCTGTAGTTGGTGGTGAAGCTACTTCTTCTTCAGAAATTGGTGGTCTTCCATACGGTGGTAGTGATGCATCCGATGATTCTGGTATTATCAAATACGTTCGTGTAGAATATTCAGGGGGAGCTGCAGATGCTTCTTCAGAAAATAATGGCTTCTCTTTCTATGGTGTTGGTAACGGAACTACAGTAGCGTACATTCAGGCTTTTGAAGGTGCAGATGACGGTATCGAATTTTTTGGAGGTACTGTGAATGCAAGCTACATCTCTGTGGTGGGTTGTCAAGATGACTCTGTAGATTGGACCGAAGGTTTCTCCGGAACATTAACCAATGTATACATTGAGCACGGTGTTTCTCACGATAAAGGAATTGAAGCTGATGGCTTTAATACCGATATTGGAAATAATTCAAATCCATTATTCTGGTCAAAACCAAGCGTAAACAATGTTACCATCATTGGTAGAGGATCTGCTACTGAAAACGAAGCCGTACGTTTAAGAGCCGGAACTCAGGGTATTTTTACCAATATGGTAATTCAAGGATTTGAAGAAGCTTTCGATCTTGACGGTGATGCTGGAGATAACCCAACGGGTCAAGGAGTACTTGACGGTAACTTAAGTGTAACCAATATTTCTTTTACCGATGTCTTGGTAAAAATGAAAAATGACACCGGGTTCACCTTTACCGAAGCTGAATTTATTTCAGGCGATGGTAATGGAAGCGGTGCTGATTATGACAATTGGAAAGCGGGTTGGACTCGTAACTAATTTGATATTTGTTCTCAAAAAAAGGCTCCCCATGGGAGCCTTTTTTATTCTAATTTTCTTTATTCATAGAAGGTTACAGCTCCTGTATTAATATCATACATCGCACCAATAATCATAATTTCTCCCTTTTTCTCCATTTCTGTTAAAATGGGACTTTCTTTGTGAATTCTATCAATGGTAAGCTGGACATTTTTTTCGGCAACGGCATCCACAAAAGTAGCATTTGATGAATTTCGAAGGCTCTCTTCTTTTGGCTCTGTAACGGCATTAACCGCCGGAGTAATTTTCTGAATTAACTTGGTTAAATTCCCCATTTCGGCATGGTCGCAAGCTCCTTTTACAGCCCCACAACTGGTATGACCTAATACTACAATTAGTTTGGTACCTGCTAATTTACAAGCAAATTCCATGCTTCCTAAAATGTCTTCATTAACAAAGTTACCTGCAATACGAACACTAAAAATATCTCCCAAGCCTTGATCAAAAACCAACTCGGCCGACACTCTGGAATCGATACAACTTAATATCGTGGCAAAGGGAAACTGTCCATCGCTGGTGTCGTTTACCTGCTCCAGTAAGTTCCGGTTGGCTTTTAAGTTATTTTGAAAACGAAGGTTCCCTTCTTTTAAAAATTGTAATGACTTTTGAGGCGTCATTGTGGCCTGTGTTTCTCTAGTATGTGCTTTCATTTATATATCTTTTAATTAGTAAATTGTTCTTTTAATGGTCTTAATTTGAAAAATTCAATGTAACTGGGAGGGTTTTCAACTGTTCCTCTTTCAGAAATTAACTTAATAGTTATACTTCGTTCTTTGGCTTTAAAAGCAAAATCTTCTAGAATTTCGATGATGTCATTATCTAAGTATCGGGTTTTTCGAACATCCAATTCTACATAGGAATTTTCAGGAATTCTATCCAGTTCTTTTAGAATGGCGCCTTTATTAAAAAAGGTCACTTCTTCGGCTAGGGTCATTCTCATTTTTTGAATACCATTACTTACATCTTCCTTGTGTAAAAAGTGTGAGTTTTGATAACTCTTTATAAGAATGACAACGATTCCCACCATGAGTCCTAAACCGATTCCGTAGAGTAAATCGATAAATACAATTCCTAAAACGGTTACCGTAAAAGGAACAAATTGCTTCCATCCTAAATCGTACATTTTTTTGAACAATTGAGGTTTTGCTAACTTGTATCCAACAACTAACAATACAGCAGCCAATACCGAAAGAGGAATCATGTTCAATAA
Source organism: Flavobacteriaceae bacterium (assembly GCA_041392125.1). Classification (GTDB taxonomy): domain Bacteria; phylum Bacteroidota; class Bacteroidia; order Flavobacteriales; family Flavobacteriaceae; genus Halomarinibacterium. The sequence goes on from JAWKMR010000003.1 coordinate 173,198, forward strand.
TCTCGGAATTAAAATCACCGAAATTAAAAGGAAAAACCCGTGGATAATGGCCGATAATTTGGAACGTCCTCCCGACTGGATGTTAGCAGAGCTACGTACAATTACCTGAGTAATTGGTAGGCCTCCAATAAGGCCTGAAATTACATTTCCGGTACCTTGCGCAAAAAGTTCCCGATTGGTTGGGGTTACATTTTTATTAGGATCCAGCTTATCGGTTGCCTCTACACACAATAACGTTTCCAAACTAGCAACCAAAGCCAAGGTAAAAGCAACTATCCAAACCTCGGGATTTCCTATTACACCAAAATTGGGAAAGCTAAACTGCCCAAAAAAAGAGGCTGCATCTCCGGGAATTGGCACACTCACTAAATGCGATTTTGCTATAGAAAGTGTTTCGTTAGATTGGGTTGCAATATAAAAAACTATCCCAACTATAACTGCCACCAAAGGGCCTTGTACCAATTGGAAAAATTTTCCTTTTTTAGACAATACTTTCTCCCAAAGAATTAAAATTCCTAACCCAATAAGTCCTATTAATGCCGATCCGGGAATAATATGGTTAATTGTTCCTATAATTTCTGAAAAGGTATTTTCACCATCCACCTGGAAAAAGGCCCAATCGCCTTCGGGGTCCGGATCATACCCAAAAAAGTGAGGTATTTGTTTTAATATAATGATAATTCCAATACCTGTAAGCATTCCTTTAATCACAGAAGAGGGAAAATAATACCCAATAATTCCGGCTTTAAGGGCGCCAAAAAGTAATTGTATCATTCCGGCCAACACCACGGCTACCAAAAAATTTTGATAGCCTCCCAGGGTGCCTATTGCAGTTAATACAATGGCAGCCAAACCGGCTGCAGGACCTGAGACCCCAATTTTAGATCCGCTTAGGGATCCTACTACAATTCCTCCCACAATACCAGCGATTAAGCCCGAAAATAAAGGGGCACCACTGGCCAATGCAATTCCCAAACAAAGAGGAAGTGCCACAAAAAACACGACGATACTCGCCGGCAAGTCATTTTTTAACGTTTTAAACATAATAGCATAGGTTTACTGTCTTGAAATACAGTTTCAAGACGTAATTAATAATTTTTTGAATCTAAAAATTAACCTATGTATTCCGGTGGGGGAAGTAAAATATCGCTCTCGAAGTTATAGCCTTTTTCAATGTAGGCTGAATTCACTTCTTTGCTAGGCGCAAAGTCCGTAGTTTGTGAAAAATAATGGGTAATAGGAAGAATTTTTTCTTTCACTTCTTCCTCGGTAAGCGTTAAAACAATGGAAGTTGTTTCATTAGCACACAACTGAAATACCGATGGCCCCAAAATGGCGATCACGAAAAAAAAAGGCAATACGGTATGTGCTATTTTTTTTACCATGGTCCCAAAAATAAAAATTTAAAAAGACTCAAATCTTAGGACTTTGTTAAAGTTTTAAATTAAAACCTTGAACGAGTAAATTTATTCATAAAAAAAAAGGCTCCCGATGGGAGCCTTTTTTTCTAAGTTTTTGTCTTTTTAGTAGGATACTACAACAGCATCTGTAACTTTAAAAGAAGTTACTTTGGCAATTTTAGAATTGGAGTAATTAACCTCCTTAATTTCATTGCCTTGATAAAAGTACCAAGTCCCTACTTTTTTCCCATTGTCATAATGAGCAACCGCAGTCTTGTTACCTTGAGCGTCATAACTAATCCATTCACCCTCTAGCTTGTTATCCAATGTGTAAAAACCTGTTTGTGACACGGTACCATTTTCATGATACAGTGTTGCCTTAATAACTTTTCCTTCCTTAACAAATTCATCTTGAACTTTTTCTTGAGAAAAAGCAGAACTCATTAAGAGAAAAAAAGTAAAAAACATTACTAGCGTTTTCATGATACTTACTTTTTAAAGGGTTAACACATCAAAAATACATAATTGGTAACAATAAATAAAGAATTTCATAACATTAAATTTACATTAGAAATGTATTTAATTGATTATATGTTATTTACACCTATTACTTTTCTTATAAATTCATTTTTAATCTTAATGTTTATTTAATATTTAGTTCACGATTTAGCCAAACTTAAGATGTTTATTTGCGATGTGTTTAAAACACGCACATTTAAATCTTTAAGTTTTTGTCGACTAGATTTTACCAATGTGTTGGGTCGCCCTTTGGGCGACCCTTTTTTTTGGGTAAAATGATAACCTTCAGGAAACATTTAGTTAACATTAGATTAAGTTCTTTGCAGCGACAAAAACTTAAAACCAGATTTAAATGAAATCGAAAATTACTTCCCTCATAGTATTCCTTATTTTTGGTATTACTCTTCACTCTCAGGAAATTAGCGACACCAAGTTTGGAAAAGGAATGATAAATTTTACTGCAAAAGACAGCTCCTTTAGTGTAAAATTTGCTCCTAGAATCCAGTTTCGTTCTGAAAGCAATTGGGATTACAATGGTGCTAACTATGATAGTCCGGTACATGGTGTATCAATCCGAAGAGCGCGATTAAAATTTGATGGTTGGGCCTATTCTCCAAAACTTAAATATAAAATAGAGTTAGGTCTATCCAATCGAGACATTGCTGGTGCAAACCAGTTCAATAGAAATACACCGTATTATATTTTGGATGCTGTAATCATGTGGAATTTTTATGAAAATTTCGAATTATGGGCCGGACAAACTAAACTCCCCGGAAATGTGGAACGCGTTGTTTCTTCAGCGAATATGCAATTAATTGACCGTTCCTTATTGAATAGCCGTTTTAATATTGACCGAGATATGGGTATTCAATTGCGGCATTATGATAATTTAGGAAATGATTTTATTATCCGTGAAAAAGTTGCCATTTCGCAAGGAGAAGGAAGAAATCTAACTGAAGGAAATCAAGGTGGTTTACAATATACAGGGCGTCTAGAATTTTTACCCTTTGGCGAATTTAAATCGGGCGGTGATTATTCGCAATCAGATTTAGCAAGAGAAGCTTCTCCAAAATTAATGATTGGTGTTACATACGACTTCAATCAAGATGCTGTAAAAACAAGAAGTAATTTAGGGTCTTATATGTTCTTAGCAGATGGTTCTCTATATAAAACCGATATTACAACCTTATTTGTGGACGCCATGTTTAAATATAAAGGCTTTTCTTTTATGGGAGAATATGCCAATAGAGATGCCGAAAATCCTATCGCTAAGGAAGCAGATGGAACAGAAACAGGAGATATTGTATTAATTGGAAGTGCAATAAATTTTCAAGCGGGATATGTATTCAATAATAACTATGAAATTGCAGGAAGGTTTACCAATACTAAATATGATACTATTACCGAAAGATTAGGTGAAGAACAATACACTTTGGGAGTTTCTAAGTATATTGTAGGTCATAAACTTAAAGTTCAGTCTGATATTAGTTATACAACCTTAGAAGGGAATAAAGATAATATCGAATTTAGAATGGGTTTCGACCTTCATTTTTAATTAAATAACATAACAATTTGGTAACAAGCAACCTTAATTTAATTAAGAAATTTGCGCCACATTAATTAATTTATACAATGGATAATATCTACATTTTAATGTTAGTTGCTTTAGCAGTTTTAGCCATAGCAGATTTAGTAGTTGGCGTTAGTAATGATGCCGTGAACTTTTTAAATTCCGCCATTGGTTCCAAGGCAATCCCTTACAGAACTATTATGATTGTTGCCAGCTTAGGGATTTTTATTGGAGCCGTGTATTCTAGCGGAATGATGGAAGTAGCTCGTAAAGGAATTTTTGTCCCCGGGGAGTTTTATTTCGATGAAATCATGATCATCTTCATGGCAGTGATGATTACCGATATTTTACTGTTAGATTTCTTTAACACCCTTGGAATGCCAACATCCACAACAGTTTCAATTGTTTTTGAACTGCTTGGAGCTGCTGTTATTATGGCGCTTATTAAAATTGGCGCTTCAAATACCGAAACAATTTCTAATTTAGGAAGCTATATTAATACTGAAAAAGCCACCGAAATTATTTCTGGAATTTTACTTTCTGTAATCATTTCGTTTAGCGTTGGAGCCCTGGTACAATGGCTTTCGCGGTTAATTTTTTCTTTTCATTATGAACAGAAAATAAAAAACTTCGGGGCTATCTTTGGTGGAATTACCTTAACAGCCATTAGCTACTTTATATTCTTTAAAGGGTTAAAAGGAGCTCCTAATTATAGTACTTTTAAAGATATACTTGCAACCAACCTTTGGGTCGTTTTAGGTATTGGATTTTTATTTTGGACTTTATTTTCCATCCTTTTTACAAAAATTTTCAAGAAAAGTATCTTGCTTGTTGTAATAGCGGTAGGGACTTTTGGTTTAGCACTTGCATTTTCCGGAAACGATTTGGTAAATTTTATCGGCGTTCCTATGGCTGCATACCATTCTTATGAAGCATGGGCAGCATCAGGGGAATTGGCTAATTCTTTTTCTATGACTGTTTTGGAAGAAAAAGTTCCTGCAGAACCCTTATTATTGTTTATAGCAGGTGCCGTAATGGTTCTTACATTATGGTTTTCAAAGAAAGCAAGAACTGTTACTGAAACCGAAATAGGTCTTTCAAGACAAGGGGATGGTTCCGAAAAATTTAAACCCAATATGCTTTCAAGAGCAGTGGTTAAAGGAAGTACAAAACTGGTCTCTTTATTAGGGGCAGCTATTCCTCAAGCTACTCAAGATAAAATTTCAAAAAGTTTTGAAAAACCAGAAGTTAACGTTCCTGCATCAAAAGCCCACGAAGTTCCGGCGTTCGATTTAATTCGTGCCTCTATTAATTTAACAGTAGCTGGTATTCTTATTGCCATTGCTACTTCCATGAAACTACCTTTATCTACTACCTATGTCACCTTTATGGTCGCGATGGGTACTTCTTTAGCAGACAGAGCTTGGGGACGTGAAAGTGCTGTTTACAGGGTTGCAGGAGTTTTAAATGTTATTGGCGGATGGTTCTTTACTGCATTTATAGCATTTATTTCTGCAGGTACCTTAACTTATATCATATATATTGGTCGAGGACCAGCCATTGCAATTCTGCTACTTGTAGCTCTAGCTCTTTTAGTAAGAAACTATTTGTCTCACAAACGAAAAGGATTGGCAAAGCTTGACAAGTCTGGTTTAAAGAAGTCTGAAAGCAAAACCGTACAGGGCATTATTTCTGAAAGTGCTGCCAATATTTCAAATGTTGTTTCCAGAACTAATAAAATATATTCTGAAGTACTAAAAGGACTTTCAAAACAAGATGAGAAAAAATTAAAGAAAGCTAAAAAAGGCGTAGAAAAACTGGATGCAGAGATTGAAGATTTAAGAAATAATATCTTTTATTTTATAAAAAATCTTGATGAGACAAGTGTTCGTGGAAGTAATTTCTACATTACCATTTTAGCATATCTTACTGATATTGCTCAGTCTTTAGATTTTATTTCAAAGAAAAGTCACAAACATGTACATAATAATCATAAAGCCTTACGCTTTAATCAAATTAAAGACCTTCAGGAAATTGATGACACTTTACATTCGCTTCTAAGTGAAATTGAAGGGCTTTTCAATGAAAAGAAATTTGATAGAATCAATCTCGTTCTCGATAAAAAAGATGATATATTGAATGGTCTTTCTCAAAAAATTGAAAAGCAAATTGCTAGAACAAGAACTGAAGAATCGAGTCCTAAAAATACGACCCTCTATTTTAATATTTTATTAGAAACTAAGGATCTTGTAAATGCTATTATGAATTTGATGGAAGAATATTATAATAGCTATAATAAAAGCTAAAAAATAAGTTATTTTAAAATAAAAAAGGAGCGCTTATATGCGCTCCTTTTTTGTAACTAACACTTAAAATTTAGGATCCACACATTAAACAATCTTCGTCATTTTCGGCGGCGTTTTTAGACTGTGCCAATAAATTTCTCAATTCCTGTGCGGTTAACGGTTTCTCTGAAACTGCTGATACGGCTTCCACTTTGGCTTCAGCAACAGCAGCTACCGGTTCTTTTTTGGTTTCATTGTTTAAGGTAAACTTAATGGCATCTACGGCACTCTTCGTACGTAAATAGTACATTCCCGTTTTTAAACCACTCTTCCACGCATAAAAATGCATCGAAGTAAGTTTGGCCATATTGGCATTTTCCATAAACAGGTTCAATGATTGCGATTGATCTATAAAATACCCTCTGTGACGAGACATGTCGATAATGTCTTTCATACTCAACTCCCAAACGGTTTTGTACAACTCTTTCAACTCCTGAGGAATAATAGATATATGCTGGATGGAACCATTGGCACGCATAATCTCTTCTTTTAATTCATCGTTCCACAATCCCAGAGCTACCAAGTCTTCCAGTAAAAATTTATTGACCACAATAAATTCTCCCGAAAGTACCCTACGGGTATAAATATTGGAGGTATAGGGTTCAAAAGCTTCATTATTTCCTAAAATTTGGGAAGTCGATGCCGTAGGCATAGGTGCTACCAATAAGGAATTACGCACGCCATGTTTTTTCACGTCTTTTCGCAATTTGGCCCAATCCCAACGCCCGCTTAATTCTTCATCTTTAATATTCCACAAGTTATGCTGAAACAAGCCTTCAGAAATGGGAGATCCTTTATAGCTTTGATAAGCCCCGTCTTCCTTAGCTTCTTCCATAGAAGCTGTGACAGCAGCAAAGTAGAGGGTTTCAAATATTTCCTGATTGAGTTGTTTCGCCTCATCACTGGTAAAAGGCATGCGCAACATGATAAACGCATCCGCAAGTCCTTGCACCCCCAAACCTATGGGACGATGACGGAAATTGGAATTTTGCGCCTCTATGACCGGGTAATAATTTCTATCAATAACCTTGTTGAGGTTTTTGGTTACGCGTTTGGTTACCTTGAATAATTCTTTGTGGTCAAATTCTCCATTTTTCACAAACATAGGCAAGGCTATAGAGGCCAAGTTACATACCGCTACCTCATCTGGAGAAGTGTATTCCAAAATTTCGGTACACAGGTTGGAAGAACGAATGGTCCCCAGATTTTTCTGGTTGCTCTTACGGTTAGCCGCATCTTTATAAAGCATATAAGGGGTTCCGGTTTCTATTTGAGATTCCAGAATTTTTTCCCACAGCTCTCGGGCTTTGATGGTTTTTCTGCCTTTATCTTCGGCTTCGTATTTATGGTACAAGGTTTCAAATTCTTCACTATGCACATCAAACAATCCCGGACATTCGTTGGGGCACATTAAGGTCCACTCCGCATCTTCCTGCACTCGTTTCATAAACAAATCGGGAATCCACATCGCATAAAAAAGATCGCGGGCACGCATTTCTTCTTTTCCGTGGTTCTTTTTCAAATCTAAAAAGTCGAAAATATCGGCATGCCATGGCTCCAGGTAAATAGCAAAACTTCCTTTTCTTTTTCCACCTCCTTGGTCTACATAACGTGCGGTATCATTAAATACACGTAGCATGGGTACAATTCCGTTAGAAGTACCATTGGTTCCACCAATATAGGAGCCTGTAGCTCTAACATTATGAATGGACACCCCAATTCCTCCGGCAGATTGAGAGATTTTAGCCGTTTGCTTTAAGGTATCGTAAATGCCGTCTATACTATCTTCTTTCATACTTAATAGGAAGCAAGAAGACATTTGTGGTTTGGGGGTTCCACTATTGAATAAGGTAGGCGTTGCGTGCGTAAAGTATTTTTTCGACATCAACTCATAAGTTTCCTTTACGGCAGCCATATCATTCAGGTGAATCCCTACAGAAACACGCATTAACATGTGTTGTGGGCGTTCGGCTATTTGACCGTTTATTTTTAAAAGATACGAACGCTCCAATGTTTTGAAACCAAAATAATCGTAATTAAAATCTCGGTTATAAATAATGGCAGAGTCCAGCTCTTCTGCATTATTCTTAATGACTTCAAAAACTTCATCACTTAAAAGAGGGGCTTTTTTTCCGGTTCTGGGATTTACATATTCATACAAATCTGTCATCACCTCAGAAAAGGTTTTCTTGGTATTTTTATGAAGGTTAGAAACCGAAATACGGGCGGCGAGTTTTGCATAATCCGGATGGGAAACCGTCATGGTTGCAGCAATTTCGGCGGCAAGATTGTCCAGTTCGCTGGTGGTTACACCATCGTACAATCCTTCTATAACGCGCATGGCTACTTTAACCGGATCTACCAATTCATTCAATCCGTAACAAAGTTTACGTACCCGGGCGGTAATCTTGTCGAACATTACGGGTTCTTTGCGGCCATCTCTTTTTACTACATTCATTTTGTTAGAGGTTTTAGTTTTTTTGAAAAAAATTCTTTATTGCACAATGTTTTACTGCACATTTTCAATGATTTAAAAAAAATCCGCCCTTTGGGGGGAGAAGCGGAAATTTTCTAAAAATCTGCGTCGAAACTTATTTTATTCGACTCTTTATCCATATTGGTTACACCAGCTTTTTGGTATTCTGAAACTCGTTTTTCGAAGAAATTGGTTTTTCCTTGCAACGAAATCATATCCATAAAGTCAAACGGATTACTGGCGTTGTATTCTTTTTCGCATTGTAACTCAACTAATAATCTGTCGGTTACAAATTCGAGATATTGTGTCATAAGCTTGGCGTTCATGCCTATTAAGCTTACGGGTAGTGACTCTGTAATAAATTCTCTTTCAATGTTAAGTGCATCCACGATAATCTCACGGATTCTCTCTTTGGGAACTTTATTCACCAAGTGATGGTTGTGTAAGTGTACTGCAAAATCGCAGTGCACTCCTTCATCTCTGGAAATAAGCTCATTTGAAAAGGTTAGTCCGGGCATTAAACCACGCTTCTTTAGCCAGAAAATGGAACAAAAGGCTCCTGAAAAGAAAATCCCTTCTACGGCAGCAAAAGCGATAAGTCGTTCTGCAAAACTGGGGCTTTCAATCCATTTTAAGGCCCAATCGGCTTTCTTTTTAATGGCCGGGAAATTTTCTATAGCCTTAAAAAGAATGTCTTTTTCCTTATCGTCTTTTACGTAGGTATCGATAAGGAGGGAGTAGGTTTCACTATGGATGTTCTCCATCATGATTTGGAATCCGTAGAAAAACTTTGCTTCACTGTATTGTACTTCATTTACGAAGTTTTCAGCAAGATTTTCGTTTACAATTCCATCGCTGGCGGCAAAAAAGGCAAGAATGTGTTTTATAAAATAGCGCTCGTCGTCATTTAGCTTTGTGGTCCAATCGGTTAAATCTTGATGTAAATCAATTTCCTCTGCAGTCCAAAAACTGGCTTCACTTTTTTTGTACCATTCCCAAATATCGTGATGTTGGATTGGGAAAATTACAAATCTGTCTTTGTTTTCTGCTAAAATGGGTTCTACTGCGCTCATATCGTCCTTTTCTTTTTTTAAAAATTTTCTTATTACTAGGGACTAACAAATATGAAAAAAAATACAACGGAAATGGGAAAAAATTACTTTGGGTTTTTAACAAAGTTTTCAACACGGGTATCAAGGTATTGTTACTATCATTTTGTTAAAAAAATTGTTTAACTTACTGTTTATTAGTTTGTTATGTTATTTTAAATAGCTTTATAAACAATCTTCAAATTAGCAGTTAATAACCTTAAAAGGATCCCATTTTACAGTCCCTTAGAAACAATTTTCTAACGTTTCGGCAACCTCCTTTTTTAACAAATACAACGTATAAATTTTAACATTTAAATATCTAAAAAATAAAACCAGAGATATGCTCTGGTTTTTTATTACTTCAAAAAAAGGAGACCTAATTATCCTAAATCTTCGACATTCAATTTATTAATAGCATCCCAAGTTTCCTCCAAATCCATATGAGTTCCATTAGCGTTTATAAAAAATCGATCGTCCTGCAAAAATTGGATAGAACTATTATTGCTGTTTTTGTTGTGTTCTTCAATAACTTTAACTCCGTTTCTCTTAACTGTCTTTTTCAGTGTGCTTTCGGTTTCTTCTTCAAAATCCTGAGATAAAAGGATCCTTACTCCTGCAGTAGCAGCTGCGCCCATCTCACCGGCACCATCAAGTACTTGAATCTTAAACTTTTTAGACTTGTCTTCACTTTCGTAAGTAGCTTCAATAGAGGCTATTTTCATAAAACTTGCCTGTCCTGCGGTAAATTTGGTTCGTTTCATTCCGTTAATTTCATCCGGTAACCAAGCCTTTAATTCATCATTGGTAAGAGGAGTAACATTTTTTAATGCCTCCATATCCTCTTGCATATCTTTCATTTCCTCCATAGCATTATTGGTGTTGCTTACACTTTGTTTAGCTTCTTTAATCTTTTTTGAAACAGGATTGTCTTTACAGCTTACCAACAGTGAAAGCATAAAGAGTAGCATGATTGATTTTTTCATGAGTTAAATGATTTTAGTTAGTGTACTAAAGTACTAAAAATGAAAGAAATAAAATTTAAAAGGTAGAAGCTACTTTTTCAAGTTCTTCGTACCAGTCTTTTCCGAATTTTCTAATTAAAGCGTCTTTTACAAATCTATAAACCGGTACTTTTAAATTTTTACCCAAGGTACAAGCATCGTCACAAATAGACCATTTGTGATAATTTACTGCAGCAAATTCGCTGTACTCCTGTACCTTCACCGGATACAAATGGCAGGAAATGGGTTTTCTAAAATCGCTTTTGCCGGCATTATATGCATCTTCAATCCCGCAGCTGGCAATCCCTTTGTCGGTAAAAGTAACGTAAGCACATTCTTTGCCTTCTACTAAAGGAGTTTCCAGCTCGCCCCATTCATTCGCTACGTGTGTACCTTGTTGTTCTATAGCAGCAATTCCTTCAGGGCGCAGGAAGGGTTTTACGGTTGGATAGATTGTTTTTAAAATTGCTATTTCTTCTTTTGTGACGGGAGCGCCTGCTTCCCCTTCAATACAACACACCCCTTTGCATGCATGGAGATTACAAACAAACTCTTTTTCTATCAGGTCTTCAGAGACAATCGTTTTTCCCAGTTGAAACATAGCGCAAATATAGGATTTTGTATAAGATGATAGAACATTACACTTAGTTACAATAGTTCCCCATAAAACTGCTAATTTTGTAGTCTATAGAATTGGTTATGAACTTTAACTTCAAAGAAATTGCCACTGCCAGTATGATTCTGTTTGCCGTAATTGATATTATAGGCAACATTCCCATTGTTATTTCGCTTCGGGAGCGAGCAGGGCATATTCATAGCGAAAAGGCTTCTATTATTGCAGCCGTTGTAATGACCGTCTTTCTTTTTTTGGGCGAAAGTATTTTAAAACTTATTGGTATTAATGTAAATGAATTTGCTGTAGCCGGTGCTTTTATCCTTTTCTTTATTGCCTTGGAAATGATTTTAGGAATTACCCTTTTTAAAGACGATGGAAGCAGCCCCGATATGGCTTCGGTTTTTCCATTGGCTTTTCCTATGCTGGCAGGTCCCGGCAGTTTAACTACTTTATTGTCGCTTCGCGCAGAATTTGCTTTGGAAAATGTAATTGTTGCTGTTTTGGTGAACGTGGTCATTATTTATGTAGTGTTAAAGACTTCGGGTAAATTACAACGGGTTTTAGGCAAAAATGGAATTGCCGTTATTCAGAAAATATTTGGAGTCATTTTGTTGGCGATCGCGGTTAAATTATTTACTTCCAATATTCAAGAACTATTTAATTAAAAAACCATGAAAATTTTTAGATATATTCTCATTCTACTTGCTCTTGCTTTAGTATTTTTTAATGCAACGAAGCTAAATTTTGAACATCTTTTTGAGGCGGAAAGTAAAGTGGCCGTTATTTGTATCTTGGCAGCCGCCTGCGTTATATTATTAATGGTTATTTTGAATATTTCCCATAAAATAAAGGAAAAAAGAAACGTATAGCCCTTACTTACTTAGCGCTTTTTGCTCTAGCTCTAATATCTTCTGAAGCATGGTATCATTGCCATTTAAAATAAACTCATAGGCATTTGGACCATAGAGTTGTTGCGCCAAATTTGCCTTGAGTGCCATTTTCAACGCTTCATTATAATTTGTTAAATCTATTTGAGCTTCCTGTAACCTAGAATAGCTTATAAATTCTTGAGCGAGTGCTTCAGAAACCTGATAGTTTTCTTTAAAATTAGCATACGACATATCATCAAATTGGGCTCGGTGCTGGTCTAAGTATTCAAAAATGAAATAGCTCATAAATCCATTTCGGCTTACATAGTCAAGCGTTTCATTTTCAATACTGGTGTCCTTCGGAATAAAAACATCGGGGATAATTCCGCCGCCGCCATACACTATTTTCCCTTTGGGGGTAACATACTTTAAGGAATCTGCTACTTTAATACTATCTGCATGCAATAATTCTCCGTCGCGATAACGTTTTTCGTAATCGCTGTAATAGGTACTATTGCCCTCGCCGTAAGGCCGCTGAATGGATCTCCCGGTGGGGGTGTAATATCGCGCTATAGTTAGACGCACGGCGCTCCCGTCTCCCAAGGCCATTTCGCGCTGTACTAACCCTTTTCCGAAAGAACGACGCCCGATAATAGTCCCTTTATCATTATCCTGTAGTGCTCCGGCTACAATTTCACTGGCAGAAGCAGAGTTTTCGTTAATTAAAACATAGAGCTTCCCTTTTTCAAAATCGCCTTTGCGGGTGGCATAACTTTTTTCTTCGTCTCCTGCTTTATTTTTAGTAATTAGTAGGAGTTTGTCATCTTCTAAAAATTCATCTAAAACACGTTCTGCGGAAGAAATATACCCCCCCGGATTATCGCGTAAATCAAGCACCAAAGTCTTCATTCCTTCATCTTGTAAATTGTCAAGAGCTTCTTTAAATTCGGTATAGGTACTTTCTGAAAACCGATTGATTTTAATGTAGCCTACTTCAGAATTCAACATATACGAAGCATCCACGCTGATAATTGGAATTCTCTTTCTTTTTATTTTGAAGTCGAGTAGTTTATCTTCCCCTTTTCGGAAGACTTTTAAATCTACTTTAGAGCCAATTTCTCCTTTCAGAAATTTTGAAATACTATCTCTATCAATACGATCTCCAAAGAGTTTTTTGCCATTGGCAAAAAGAATGCGATCGCCCCCTTTAATACCTACCTTTTCGGCGCTGCCCCCTTCTATAGCGCGAATTACAGCTATAGAATCTTTATAGACATAAAAGCTAACACCTATACCCACAAAATTACCGCGCATATCGTCTGCATTGTCTTCATATTGGGATACCGGAATGTACACAGAATGCGGGTCAAGATTTTCGAGAATTCCGTTTACCGTAACATCTACAATGCTATCGGTATTCACTTGGTCTACATATTCGTAATCAATATAATCTATGAGCCGGTTAAGTTTGTCTTTTTTGGAATTGGTGGCGAAAATCTTTTCGTTATTATCCTGAAAATTGAGTTTAGAACCAATAAATACTCCTACTGCAATGGCAATTCCAACATATAAGGGTATGTATTTTTTTGAATCTCCCATGCTCAATCCAATTGTGGAATATGTGTTATTTCAACACCTGCTTTTTGCAAAAATTTTATCCCCGAATCATCCTTATAGGCTTCGTGATATACCAATCTTGAAATGCCTGTTTGGTGAATTAACTTACTACATTGCTGGCAAGGAGACATAGTAATATACAAAGTACCCCCTTTACACGATTGGGTAGAAGATGCTACTTTTGATATGGCATTGGCTTCGGCATGAAGTACATACCATTTGGTATAGCCATCATCATCTTCACAAATATTTTCAAATCCTGTAGGCGTGCCATTATAACCATCGCTAATAATCATTTTATCTTTCACAATCAGGGCACCTACTTGTCGTCGCTTACAATATGAAAGTTTGGCCCATTCTTTTGCCATACGGAGATAAGCAATGTCGTATTTTAATTGTTTTTCTTTTTTCATACTACTAGTGAGCGAATTTAAAAGGAAGTTACATCGCTACAAAAAAGTGGGTGTTAAATGTTTCCGAAAAAATAAAGGTAGCTTAAAAAGGCCAATTATCTATAAGCATTGGAATAGCCATCCCTATAATAATGGAAGAGCTAACCATAATCCAATCGCGCTGTTTTAACCTAAGATAGGTTTGCAAGAAATAGCCAAGAACCATCACTGCTAAGACAATAATTACCTGTGAAAGCTCTATTCCTAATGCAAATTCAATTAAAGGTAAGACTTCCTTGTCATCATTAATTTGGTTAAAATACCTTCCAAATCCAAAACCGTGAATCAATCCAAAAAATAAAGTAATCCCCCAGAGTACCATTATCTTTCTTTCTTTAACAGGGCTATTTACCTTAAAAAGGTTATAAAAAGCAGTGGCAATAATGGTTATAGGAATTAAAAATTCAACCCAAGCGGGAGAAACAGTCACCACTTCATAATGAGTTAAGAACAATGATATTGTATGCCCCAACGTAAATAAAGAAACCAACAACAATAACCGCCGCCAAGAAGATAACGTATATGCTGTACAAAGAGCTATAATAAAAAGGACATGGTCATACGCCTGCCAATCCAGCACATGCTCAAGTCCTAATTGAAAGTATAGCCAAAACTGCGACATATTTATTCAAAATTTTAATGAAAATAAAGAAAATTTATATCTTACCCCCTGTTAAAAAAGAGAATTATGAAATTTCCTCAATTCCTGCTTGCATTTTTATTGATTACTCACTTTGCCTGTGCACAAACCGAAACGTATTCTTATGACGCTACAGGGTTACACCCGGAATACTTGGTAACCGAAATGACCGGCATGGATAAAGCCACATTGTATAAAAAAGCCCTTAGCTGGGCCAAAACCGGAAATAGAACGGTCATTTCGCAAGAAGAAGGCGAAAAAATTGTCTTTCAAGGTGAAAAAGAAAACGCCTTGTGTTTTACGGTGATGGGTAAAAAATCGTGTAATGCCTTACGTTATCAAGTAGAAGTAGCCTTCAAGGAGGGTAAATACAAATTTGAAGCCATACGCCTAGAACAATACGGCCCTATTAACGATACCGGAAAAAAAGGATGGTTTGCTATGGAGCTAGACAAAGCCCCCGATGCATTTTACACGCGCAATGGTGAATTAAAAAAAGAATACGTAGATACGCCAAATAATATTGCCAGCCTTTTTAACGAACTTAATGAAGAATTTAAGAAAGGACTTCTAAAAGCTACTGAAAAGGATTCTGAGGAAGGGTGGTGATTTCAAAGAAAAATAAAGCCCAAACTAAGAAGGGCTTTTAAACCTTGGCTAAGATTCATTTGTTAAAACCTATTATTCCCTTTAAGCTGCGCTTGAAGAACACAAAAACCCATGCAACGTTACACAAAAAAGAAAGCGAGATTTCTTTTTAGCTCAAACCTAAATTAGAAAAGAGCGGGATTCATTTGCAAAGAGCAAATGTTCCCGTCAAGCTGCGCTTGAAAACCACAAAAAGAAATCTCTTCTCCTCCAAAAAAAGAAGCGAGCTTCATTTTTTGAAGCTCGCTCGAAATTTCACTCTTTTTGTGGTTTGTTGTACCTTGGGTGGGAATCGAACCCACACTCCGAAGAACACGAGTTTGAGTCGTGCGCGTCTACCAATTCCGCCACCAAGGCTTAACGGGAGGGCAAAAATAAACAATTAATTACAAATTGTTAGTAAATCTTAGGTTCATTTTTGCAAAAAAGTAACTCATAGACTTATTTTTGTAGCAACTAAAAACCAGCTACATGTCTGCACCCATTCCTGAACCTAAAATATTTGCTTGTAAACAGAGTCAAGTTCTCGCCGAAGCTATTGCCAAAGCCTTTGGTATTCCATTGGGTAATGTAATTACCTCTACTTATAGTGATGGTGAATTTCAACCTTCTTTTGAAGAATCGGTTCGCGGAAGTCGGGTGTTTATTATAGGCTCCACCTTCCCCAACAGCGACCACCTTATGGAAATGTTATTAATGTTGGATGCCGCCAAGAGAGCTTCGGCAAGGCATATTACTGCAGTACTTCCCTATTTTGGTTGGGCACGTCAAGACAGAAAGGACAAGCCCCGCGTTCCTATTGCTGCAAAACTGGTAGCCAAAATGTTGGAAACAGCAGGTGCTACCAGAATCATTACCATGGATTTGCATGCAGACCAAATACAAGGCTTTTTTGAAAAACCGGTAGATCACCTTTTTGCTTCTACTATATTTTTGCCTTATTTGAAAAGCTTAAATCTGGATAATTTAACTATTGCCTCTCCAGATATGGGAGGGTCAAAACGTGCGTATGCCTATTCCAAAGCGCTGGAGAGTGATGTAGTAATTTGTTATAAACAGCGGGAAAAAGCCAATGTCATTTCAGTCATGGAACTCATTGGAGACGTAACCGGTAAAAATGTGGTTTTGGTGGATGATATGGTAGATACTGCAGGGACCCTTACAAAAGCTGCCGATTTAATGATGGAACGAGGTGCTTTAAGTGTCCGCGCCATTTGTACACACCCCATTCTTTCCGGAAATGCCTATGAACGTTTGGAAAAATCGAAACTTCAGGAATTAATAGTGACCGACTCTATTCCTTTACGTCAAAAAAGTGATAAAATTAGAGTGCTTACCTGTGCCAACTTATTTGCCGAGGTTATGCTAAGCGTTAATGGCAACACCTCGATAAGCTCTAAGTTTTTAATGTAATTTCATTTATACAAAAAACCTTCTTTTCCGTAGCTTTTTTCAGAAAAAAAATTACCTTTGCACCCGCTTTACCCGTGGGGTAAAAATATTTAATCATTTAAAAAACAAAAATGAAATCAATTACAATTAAAGGACAACAAAGAGAAAGCGTGGGCAAGGTATCGACCAAAGCCTTACGTAATGCTGGAAAGGTCCCCTGCGTAGTTTACGGAGGAGATGCACCTATTCACTTTTCGGCAGAGCAAATTGCATTTAAAGACTTGGTGTACACCCCTAACGTACACACAGTTGTAGTTGCACTAGACAACGGTACCAAAGTGGAATGTATCCTTCAGGATATTCAATTTCACCCGGTAACCGATACTATTCTTCACATCGACTTCTATCAAATCTATGAGGATAAAGAAGTAACCATGGAAATTCCGGTTCACATTGTTGGAAACTCCCGTGGGGTTCGTAACGGTGGGGTTTTACGTATTGTAAACCGTAAGCTTCGTGTGAAGGCATTACCTAAAAATCTTCCCGATTTTATCGAGGCCGATATCACCGAAATGCGAATTGGTAACAAAATGTATATTGGTGCCATCGAGCAGGAAAATTTCAAAATTATGCACGGTGAAAACACCGTTATTTGTCAGATTAGAACTTCCAGAACAGCTGTTGACACAGGGGATGATGATGAAGGAAGTGAAGAAGAAGGAGAGGAAGCACCTACTGAAGCTGCTACTGAAGAAGCCCCAGCAGGAGAATAATCTTTCCAAAAATAAGAATATTCAAAAGCATCCTATAAAACGGATGCTTTTTTTATTTTTACGAAAACTTAAAAGGAATGATGCTGTTTTTCCGAAGATTATTCGCTTCCAAAAAACCAAAACCTTATACTGAAGGAGATTCCATGAAAAAATTCTTAATAGTAGGATTGGGAAACATTGGTCCCAAATATGAAAATACCCGACATAATATTGGTTTTAAAATTGTCGATTTTCTGGCTCAAGAAAACGCGCTTATTTGGGAGACCGCAAAACTGGGCGATGTCGTCCTTCATAAGAAAAAAGGACGAAGCTTTTTATTGTTAAAGCCAAGTACGTATATGAATCTTAGCGGAAAAGCCGTTAAGTATTGGTTAGAGAAAGAAAATATTCCTTTAGAAAATCTATTGGTTATTACGGACGACCTTAATTTACCCTTTGGAACTTTGCGTGTTAAGACAAAAGGAAGTGACGGCGGCCATAATGGGCTTAAAGATATTCAGCACACACTTCAAACCGTAGCATATAACCGATTTCGTTTCGGAATTAGTGATGCTTTTTCAAAAGGAAGGCAGGTTGATTACGTTTTAGGGGAATGGAATGAAGATGAATTAAAACAACTTCCTGAACGACTGCAAGTGGCTGCTAATGTAATTGAATCGTTTGGCTTGGCAGGCATCAAGGATACTATGAACACCTTTAACGGCAAATAATTTGAAAGAACACTCTTCAGCAACTACTTTTAAAAATGAAAAAGGAACCGTGGTTACCATCGGTACTTTTGATGGTGTTCATGTAGGTCATAAAGCCATCATTAAACGAGTGGTCGAGGCTGCTCGTAAAGAACAACTGGATTCAGTGGTGCTTACCTTTTTTCCACATCCAAGAAGAGTTTTACAAAAAGATTTAGATATAAAATTGCTTAACACCCTTTCCGAAAAAAAAGAAATACTAGCGCAGTTAGGTTTAGACCATTTAGTGATTCAACCATTTACCCAAGAATTTTCAAGGCTTACTGCGGTGGAATATGTAAGGGATATTTTGGTAAACCAGTTGAAAGTTAAAAAAGTGATTATTGGGTACGATCATCGCTTTGGAAGAAATCGTACAGCTACGATAGACGATTTAAGAGAGTTTGGCAAAACCTATTCCTTTGCGGTTGAAGAAATTTCGGCACAGGAACTGAATGAAGTTGCTATTAGTTCCACCAAAATTAGAAAAGCTCTTGAGGAAGGAGGTATTGAAACGGCAACTAAGTTTTTGGGCTATTGTTATAGGCTCCACGGAACTGTTGTAAAAGGTAAACAAATAGGAAAATCTCTCGGGTATCCCACCGCTAATCTTGAAGTAGATGAACTGTATAAATTAATTCCCAAAAATGGCGTCTATATTACCCAAGTAACCATTGAAAATGAATATTACTATGGATTGACAAGCATTGGCACCAATCCTACTTTGGGTGGTAAAGAAATAACTATTGAAACCTATTTCCTCGATTTTAATAAAGAAATTTATGGAAAAAGCATCTCTTTAGAATTTAAAACCCGTATTAGAGATGAAGAAACATTTAATTCTCTGGAAGAATTAAAAGAAGCCATTGTAAAAGATGAACTTTTCGCACGAAATTACCTGACCAGGCATGAATGATTTTCTATTTAAAAGAATTGATAATACAGGGCTTTCGCTTTGGCGAATTGTCTTTGGGTTATTAATTTCTATTGAAGCTTTTGGGGCCATGGCTACAGGCTGGGTAAAGCAAGTACTCATAAAACCACAATTTACTTTTAATTTTATTGGTTTCGAATTTTTACAACCCCTTCCCGGTAATGGCATGTATTTTTATTTCACCCTTATGGGGTGCCTGGGGATTATGGTGATGCTGGGATATCGCTATAAATGGAGTATGCCGGCATACGCCCTCATGTGGACCTGTGTGTATTTAATGCAAAAAAGCTCTTATAACAATCACTATTATTTAATGATGTTGCTCTGCTGGCTTATGGTTTTACTCCCTGCCAACAGATACTTATCCCTAGATGCAACGAGGATTCCCAATTTCAAAAAATATAGCATGCCTCGCTGGGTAAAAGTGGTTTTTATAACACAAGTGTGGATTGTTTTTACCTATGCCGCAATCGCAAAATTATACCCACAGTGGCTGGACGGTTCTGTCCCCGAACTCTTTATGAAAGGCAAAAAAAGGTATTGGCTTATTGGAGAGTTTTTGCAACATAAATGGGTGCATTTTAGCATGGTCTATTTTGGAATTTTGTTCGATTTGTTCATTGTTCCATTACTGCTCTGGAAACGTACTCGGGTAGTTGCCTTCTGTCTTTCCCTCTTTTTTCATTTGTTTAATTCTATTGTCTTTCAAATTGGAATTTTCCCTTATATGAGTATTGCTTTTGCTTTCTTCTTTTTTTCTTCGGAAACACTCATTAAAAGATTCCGCTTAAAACGCTCGGTTTATAAAGACCAAGAAGTTATAATTCCGAAGTTAAAAACAATAGGCATCCCCTTTTTAAGCCTTTATCTTTTACTGCAAATAGCACTTCCGTTACGCCATTGGTTTATCAAGGACGATGTACTTTGGACCGAAGAAGGGCACCGATTAAGTTGGCGTATGATGCTGCGAAGCCGCAGTGGGCAGCTTATTTTTTGGGTCGAAGACAAAACTACCTGCCAACGTAATAACTATCCTTACGCACCGCTGTTAACGAGCGATCAACTTAAAAATGTAAAGTCCAAACCCGATTTTATTTGGCAATTGGCACAGCGAATTAAAAAAATAGAAACAGAAAAAGGCAATGATGTAGCGGTGTTTGTAACTTGTAAAGTAAAAATAAATCAAGGCACCTATCACACCTTCATCGATCCTGAAGTAGATTTGGCTTCCGAAAAATGGCATCCGTTTAAACACCATGAGTGGATTTTACCCTCGCCGGAAGATTATTCCACAAAATAATGAATACCATTCCATACTTTTAAACGCTTCATTTTTCCTAACTTTGCCGTCTTAAATTTCCCTTGAATTATGTTACAAGTAAACAACATTCGCGAAAACAAAGAAGCCTATATTACGGCGCTTGCCAAAAGAGGTATTGATGCCACTCCTATTTTTGAAGAGGTTTTACACTATGATGATACCCGTCGTGCTACACAGGCACAACTGGACGACATTCTTTCGCAATCCAATACGCTTTCTAAAGAAATTGGCATGCTGTTTCAAAAAGGGGAAGCACAAAAAGCAAATGCGCTTAAAGAGCAAACAACCCAGTTAAAAGAGCAGTCCAAAACACTGCAAGACCAGCTTACAGAAGCTTCAGAAAAGTTACAACAGGTATTATATACCATTCCTAATATTCCCAATACATTAGTTCCGGCAGGGCAGGATGAACATGATAACGAAGAGGTATTCCGTGAAGGAGATATTCCAAAACTCTACCATGAAGCACTTCCCCACTGGGAATTAGCAAAAAAATACGATCTCATCGATTTTGAGTTAGGTGTAAAAATTACCGGGGCCGGATTCCCCGTTTATAAAGGAAAGGGAGCCCGTTTACAACGTGCGTTAATTACTTATTTCCTTGATAAAAACACCGCCGCTGGTTATACCGAATACCAAGTACCGCATTTGGTAAATGAAGCTTCCGGCTATGGAACAGGGCAATTACCCGACAAAGAGGGGCAAATGTACCATGTGGGTATCGACGATTTATATTTAATCCCTACCGCCGAAGTTCCGGTAACCAACCTTTTTAGAGACGATTTGTTAGCGCACAATCAGCTACCCATTACCTGCACGGGTTACACTCCTTGTTTCCGAAGAGAAGCAGGAAGCTACGGTGCTCACGTACGTGGCTTAAACCGTTTGCACCAGTTTGATAAGGTGGAAATTGTTCGTATCGAGCATCCTGATAACAGTTATACCGCCCTCGATGGAATGGTGGAGCACGTGAAGGGTATTTTACGCGATTTACAATTACCGTATCGTATTCTTCGCCTTTGTGGGGGGGATTTGGGTTTTACTTCTGCCCTAACCTACGATTTTGAAGTGTTTTCCACCGCACAAGACAGATGGTTGGAGATTTCATCAGTTTCTAATTTTGAAACTTTTCAAGCCAACCGCTTAAAACTTCGTTTTAAGGATGTGGACGGAAAGAATAAATTAGCCCACACCCTTAACGGAAGTGCCTTAGCCTTACCGCGTGTTTTGGCGGGAATTTTGGAAAACTATCAAACCCCTAATGGTATAAAAGTTCCTGAAGTATTGGTGCCCTATTGTGGGTTTGATATGATTGATTAGTTTTTCCCTTTAGAAATCAAGGCATAAACTTTGTTATTTTTTTAAGATAACAAATTGGTATCTTTACGCCATGCGCTATTTATTCATTGCTTTATTTATCCTCTTTAGCATTGGGATGTATTCCCAAAACGATCTTTTAGCCAAGAATTATTTTGAGCAAGGCGAATATGAAAAAGCCTTAGTACTTTACAAAAAATTAGTTCAGCAAAACAAAGGGAACACGCGTTACATTATAGACTTGGTAAAAACGTACCAACAATTGGAACAATACCAAGAAGCCGAAACAGTTCTCAAAGAATATACCGAAGGTAACCGAGTATATCCACAATTTCAAGTAGAACTGGGCTATAATTTCGCCCTTCAAAATAAAGATAGTTTGGCGCATCTCAACTATCAAAAAGCCATTGATTTTACAAAAGAAAATACTGGTTACGCCTATATTGTCGGGCAGGTTTTTTCGGATTACAACTTACTGGACGAAGCCGCTTCAGTTTATGAAACGGCCATGATTCAAGACCCCAGTAGGAGTTATTTGTCGCAATTAGCACGAATTTATGGGGAACAAGGGAAACTGGAGAAAATGTTTGAAAGTTATCTAAAACTCATCAAATCTAATCCCACCTACAATAGCTCAGTAAAGCGTAATTTTAGTATGTACATTACCGAAGATCCTGTTAATGAAGCCAATGTCTTACTCCGAAAAGCGCTGCTGAAAAAATTACAGGAAGACCCCGATGTAATGTACAATGAATTGTTGAGCTGGTTGTTTATTCAGCAAAAAGAGTTCAAAAAAGCCTTTGTTCAGGAAAAAGCCATTTTTGCCAGACGAGGGGAAGACCTTACCGGATTATTAGATTTGGGTAGAATTGCTATTGATGAAAAAAAGTATGAAGAGGCCCAGGAAATTATTCATTTTATTATTGAAAAAGCCTACAACCCCCGGTTGAAGTTAGAAGGCTATCAACAATTGCTTTTTGTGGAATTGCAATTAGCTCAAGAAAAAGATCTTCCCAAAATAGATACCCAATACAAACAATTGTTTACCGAATTTGGAGACGAGCAGGAAACCTATTTGCTTCAAATAGACTATAACGATTTTTTAGCCTTTCGTTACGGGAAAAAAGAAGATGCTATTCAAAATTTAAAAAGTCTTTCTAAAAAAAACCTGTCTATTTATCAAGAAGCCCGAGTGAAGTTGAAACTGGCCGATATTTTGGTTTTCGACGAAAAATTTAACGAAGCCCTTATCTATTATTCGCAGGTGCAACATAAAGTTCAAAACGATGTTTTGGCACAGGAGGCTCGTTTTAAGGTTGCTAGAACGAGTTATTTTAAAGGTGATTTTGAATGGGCACAAACGCAACTGGATGTATTGAAAAAATCGGCCTCACAACTCATCGCCAATGATGCGATGCAGTTAAGTTTAATGATTCGCGATAATACATTGGAAGACTCTACCCAAACCGCTTTAAAAAAATTTGCAACTGCCGACTTAAAAGCGCTTCAGAATAAAGACTTAGAAGCCATCGAACTACTGAAAGATATTTTAACCAATCACAAGGGGGAAAAAATTGAAGACGAGGCTTTACTTAAATTAGGGTTAGAGTATGAAAAATTACTTCAGTATGAAAATGCCGAAAAACAATATTTGAAATTAATCGAGCTATACAAAGATGATATTCTCTCAGACGATGCCCATTTTATATTAGCAAAATTGTACGAAAATCAGTTGGGACAACCCGAAAAGGCAAAACAACTGTACGAGCAAATCATCTTTAATTTTAAGGATAGTATTTATTTTGTGGAAGCCCGAAAACGCTACCGTATGCTACGTGGCGACGAAATTAATTAACTATGTACATTTACAATGTAACCATTAATATAGAAGAAAGCGTGCACGACGCTTGGCTACATTGGATGAAAGAAGTACACATTCCTGCGATGTTGGCAACGGGAAAATTTTACAAAGCATTAATGACTCGTGTACAAGTGGAAGAAGAAATGGGTGGTATTACGTATTCTATTCAATACCGAACCGATAGCAAAAAAACGCTGGAAAAGTATTATGCAGAAGATGCTGCAACACTTCGCGCACAGAGCAAACCCTTTGAAGGAAAATTTATTGCTTTTAGAACCGAGTTGGAGATAATTAGTGAATATTAGTTATTACATTTTATAGAAAAGTTGAGTGAAATAATATCTGCCCTGATTGTTTTTTAATATTCCAAATCCTGAGTGTGTATAATTCCCTTCTATAATGTTTTTGTGTGGCGTGCTATTTAGCCAAGCATTTACGACACTTTCGGGAGAATCATAACCAGATGCCACATTTTCTCCAACATAGATTGCCCCAGCATGTATCATCCCTTCAGAACGAATTTGAAAATTGGCATGGTTAATTTCGTTTACCTCAATCATATATAACGTATGAGAAACCGCGTATGCTGATGCAAGTTGATTATCTAGTTGAATACTCGATAGCCCTATAGACTGTCTGTGGCTGTTTATCAAGTTCAAAATCTCTATAGCCATATCCCATTCGGTTTGTTGTGATAAACTTATATCAATTGTTGGTATAAAATTTTCTGTGGTTTCATTTGAATTTGTATCTAAAGAACACGATATCATAAAAATCGCAAGAGATACAAAAAGAAAAATTCCTTTTAGAATCTTTTTCATAGCAGGTAGGTTAAGTGATAACAGCTGGAAAAAATATAATACTTGCCGGGGTTAGCACTTTATTATAAGTTGGATTTCCAATTGTTGATTATTTTTAGCTTTTTAAATTAAAACAAGCAACTTTGTATTTTCCCTAACTATTAATAGCATTCAAAACTTTCAAAAAAATAATTGCTCCGACTTTTTAACATGAATCAATGTATATTTACTTATCTTTTTTAGGTTATTGAATTGCAAATGCAAAAACAAGTAAGGGCCAAAAAACACTTAGGACAGCATTTTCTTCACGATGAACACATTGCTGAAAAAATTGGCAATACACTTACACTTCAGGGGTACCAAAAAGTTTTGGAAATTGGCCCCGGCATGGGAGTGTTAACCAAATATCTTATTGCAAAACCTTTGGAAGTAGTGGCTATGGATCTTGATACCGAGTCCATTACCTATTTGCACGAAAACTATCCTCAGGAAAACCTACGTATTTTGGAAGCCGATTTTTTAAAATTTGATATTTCCAAACTATTTGAAGAATCCCAATTTGCTATCACCGGAAACTTTCCTTACAATATTTCCTCACAAATTGTTTTTAAAATGCTGGAGTGGCGTCACCGAATTCCCGAATTTACCGGAATGTTTCAAAAAGAAGTGGCCCAACGAATTTGTGTAAAAGAAGGGAGTAAAACCTACGGAATCCTCTCGGTATTGGTGCAAGCGTTTTATGATGCTGAATACCTTTTTACAGTAAAACCCGGAGTCTTTAATCCGCCTCCAAAAGTAGATAGCGGAGTGCTTCGTTTACGGCGAAAAGAATCTACTTCTTTAGCTTGTAATGAAGAACTTTTTTTTAAAACCGTAAAAACTGCTTTTCAACAACGAAGAAAAACCCTTCGTAACAGTTTAAAAACATTCACTCTTTCTGAAAAACTAAAAGAAGATGCTATCTTTGCGTTGCGACCTGAACAACTTTCGGTTCAGGATTTTATAACGCTTACTCAAAAATTAGAGCGCGATGGCATTTCAACTCACAAATGAATTTCTCGAACAAATTGAGCAACTCATTGCCAGTGGGGACAATAATGCCTTAAAAGAACTCTTTACCGATTTTCACTTTGCCGATGTTGCCGAAATTCTGGAGGAACTGGATAGTGATGATGCTACCTACATCATTAAGTTACTGGAGAGCGAAATTACTTCTGAAGCCCTTATGGAAGTGGACGAAGACGTTCGTGAAAAAATCCTGGAGCGTCTTTCACCCAAAGAAATTGCCCGCGAGCTTGCCGAAATGGATACGGACGATGCGGCCGATGTGGTCTCCGAACTTGATGAGGATATTCAGCAAAAAGTCATTTCCAAAATTGAAGATGAAGAACATGCGGCAGACATTGTTGAGCTTTTAAAATATGATGATGATACCGCCGGGGGACTTATGGCTAAAGAATTGGTAAAAGTAAAAGAGACATGGACAACGGCAGGCTGCGTTCGCGAAATGCGCCGCCAAGCCAAAAATGTGACGCGTGTTCATTCCATTTATGTGGTGGACAAAGAAGGAAAACTAAAAGGAAGGCTTTCATTAAAGGACTTATTAACTGCCCCCGAAAAAGCCCATATTAGTGATGTTTATATCCCAAAAGTAGACTCTGTTAATGTACACACCGATGGCGAAGAAGTAGCAAGAATCATGCAAAAATATGATTTGGAGGCGATTCCTGTAGTAGATGATCATGGTGTTTTGGTAGGAAGAGTAACCATTGATGACATTGTAGATTTTATTAGAGACGAAGCCGAAAAAGATTACCAAATGGCGGCCGGGATCTCGAGTGATGTTGAAGCAGACGACAGTATCTTTAAACTAACCAAAGCAAGATTACCCTGGTTACTCATTGGCGTTTTTGGGGGGTTGGGCGCTGCCAGCATCATTGAGCAATTTAATGGCGCCATGGGGGATTTTATCATACTTTTAAGCTTTATTCCGTTAATTCAGGCAACTGCAGGAAATGTAGGAGTACAATCCAGTGCTATCATGGTGCAAGGATTGGCAAATGATAGTATTGATGGCAATATTTTGCAACGGCTATTCAAAGAATTTTTATTAGGTCTTGTTAATGGTATCGCCATCGCTTTTGTAGGACTTTTAGTAACTCATTTTTTATTTAAAACGCCATATATTGTTTCAATAACGATTGGAGTTGCCCTCATTTCGGTAATTATTATGGCCGCATTAATAGGCACTTTTATTCCAATATTTTTAGATAAAAGGGGGATAGATCCAGCTGTAGCTACAGGGCCTTTTATTACTACCAGCAATGATGTTTTCGGGATTTTGATCTATTTTGTTATTGCCAAACTCATGTTAGGGTTTTGAATGCTCAGGTTTTTGAAAAAAAAATTAGGGTTCCTTCATCAGCCATTGATGCCCAAAATCACGTAAATAATCTTTCCTACCTTCAATGGTGTGTGGATGCAGCAGAAGCACATTGGAAAAACAATACTTCCCAAAAAGTAAGGGAAAAATATATTTGGTATGTGTTGCATCATTCCATAGACTACAAAAATCCAGCTTTTGAAAATGAAGAATTACAAATCCAAACCTGGGTTACCGCCGCTGAAGGGGTTAAAAGTGAAAGGGAATATAGAATTACAAGAATTAACGATGGTAAGGTTTTAATAGAAGCCAAAACCCTTTGGTGCTTACTTGATGCAAAAACGTTAAAGCCTACCAAAATAACTGATGAAATTCGTACTTTGTTTCAGTAAAAAAACGGTATGAAAACACTTAATGTTTTTCAAAAATTCAACAAATTTTCAGAACATTGGTCCCCTCACCAAATTGCCATTGTGGATGATATGCAAGTGCTTTTGGCAAAAATTAAAGGCGATTTTGTGTGGCACAAACACGAAGAAGAAGATGAGCTTTTTTTTGTTCAAAAAGGAACTCTCGAAATGCATTTTAGAGATCGTATAGAGCTCGTAAAAGAAGGTGAAATAATAGTGGTGCCGAAAGGGGTGGAACACTGCCCAAAAACACTTAATGGCAAAGAAGTGTACCTCCTTTTATTCGAGAAATTATCTACCAAACATACAGGAAACACAATTAGCGAAAAAACTAAAACCATGTACCCAAAAATCTAATTATGAAAATCCTACATCTTGATACTAATCATCCTTTACTTATTGAGGAATTAAAAAAAGCAGGATTCAAAAATGAGGAAGATTATACTTCTTCCAAAGAAGAGGTAGAAAAAAAGATTCATAAATATCATGGGGTAATTATTAGAAGTCGCTTTAAAATCGATCAACCCTTTTTAGATGCTGCCAAAAAATTAAAGTTTGTGGCAAGAGTTGGTGCAGGAATGGACAGCATTGATATCGCTTATGCAAAAAAGAAAAAAGTGAAGCTCATTGCTGCTCCTGAAGGAAATAAGAATGCAGTTGGAGAACATGCATTAGGAATGTTACTTTCCCTTTTTAATAATCTCAATAAAGCGGACAAGGAGGTAAAAGCTGGACAATGGAATCGGGAAAGTAATCGCGGTGTTGAGTTGGACGGAAAAACGGTAGGCATTATTGGCTACGGAAATATGGGAAAAGCATTTGCCAAAAAACTGAAAGGCTTTAATTGCGCTGTGCTTTGCTACGATATTAAGGAAGATGTAGGGAATAAAAATGCTACTCAAGTAAGTCTTCAAACCCTTTTTGACATGGCAGATGTAGTAAGCCTTCACACCCCTTGGACCCCTTTGACCGATAAAATGATTACTACTGAATTTATTTCAAAATTTAAGAAGCCGTTTTGGTTTTTAAATACAGCAAGAGGGAAAAGTGTGGTTACTGAAGATTTAGTTTCAGCCTTAAAAAGTGGAAAAATTCTGGGTGCAGGACTCGATGTTTTAGAATATGAAAAATTATCTTTTGAAGCCTTATTTAGTTCAGAAATACCAGAGGCCATGAAAGAGTTAATTACCATGGAAAATGTCTTACTTTCACCACACATAGCAGGTTGGACAGTTGAAAGTAAAGAAAAATTAGCCCAAACTATTGTAGAAAAAATTATAGAAAAATTTAACCCAAAAAAGTATTGAAAAAAACAATCATTACTTTTTCAATTATTAGTATTTCCTTATTGGGTTTGTTTCAAATGAGCAAATACAGTATTACCAGGGGAAGTATAACTATTGAAACTACAATTGCTGTTATCGCCGTTGTTTTTTTATTGATTGGAATGTGGCTAAACAGAAAAACTTTAAAAGAAGAGCTGCACGATGTAAAAATTAATTCTGAAAGAATTACATCTTTAGGCATCTCTGAAAGAGAATATCAAATTCTTCAAAAAATTTCCGAAGGATATTCAAATAAGGAAATTGGAGATCAGCTTTATGTTTCAGAAAGTACCATAAAAACACATGTTTCCAATCTCTTTCAAAAATTGGATGTAAAAAGAAGAACGCAGGCCGTTCAAAAAGCAAAAGACTTAAACATTCTATAAAATCTTATTTTAGTACTAAAGTTATACTATTTTGGTACTTTAGTATGAGTCATTTTTCATGATCTCAAACTAATTTTACCCTCAACTTTAAATCTTTAAAACCATGAAAAAAACAATTTTTAGATATGGTATTTATGGCTTTCTCGCCGGATTGCTATTATTTCTAATTGCATTGGTATTTCTAAAAAATCTGAATTACTCAACTCAAGAAGTTTTAGGATATACAAGTATGTTAGTTTCTTTAAGTTTTGTGTTTTTTGGCATAAAATACTATCGAGATAAAGAAAATGGCGGCATCGTTTCTTTTGGAAAAGCATTTCTTATTGGAATTCTTATTTCAGCTATTACCGGTATTGGTGTAGGAATTATGGATTATATTTATACCACGGTTATTAATCCAAATTTTGCTGAAGAATACTTAGCAACTTCTTTAGAAATGATGCAGCAACAACTCCCTGCCCAAGAATTTGAAACCCAAAAAGCACTTCTTGAGCAGCAAATGAAAGACTACGGCGGTTCCGGATTTATGGCTTTTATGATGTTTGCCACCGTGGTTTTAATGGGGCTCATTATTTCGGTAATTTCAGCATTCATTTTACAACGTAAATAATATTTTATGCAGTACAAAGCCTCCACCCCGGAAGAATATATTTCACAACTTCCTGAAGATCGAAAAGCTCCTGTTGAAAAGCTTAGGCAAACGATATTAAAAAACCTCCCTAAAGGGTTTGAAGAAGGCATTGGCTATGGAATGATAGCATATTATGTGCCCCATTCTTTGTATCCCGATGGATACCACTGTGCCCCGGAAACACCCCTCCCTTTTATGAATGTGGCCTCCCAAAAAAACTTTATTGCCTTATACCACATGGGATTATATTCAAAAAAGGAATTGCTGGATTGGTTTGTGGGAGAATACCCTAAGCACTGTAAAACAAAGCTTGATATGGGGAAAAGTTGCATTCGATTTAAAAAAACAGCCGATATTCCATACCAACTCATTGGCGAGTTAACCTCAAAAATGACTACTGAAGAATGGATTTCCATATATGAAAACGCTTACAAAAACAGAAAAAAATGAAAAAAAGAGTGACAGGAATTGGCGGATTATTTTTTAAAACAAAAGATCCAAAGGCCACAAAAGAATGGTATCATAAACACCTTGGTTTTCCAACAGATGATTGGGGCTGCACCTTTTGGTGGAAGGATAATGAAGGCAATAAATGCTCTACCCAATGGAGTGCTTTTGCTGAAAACACCAAATATTATGAACCTTCCCAAAAAGATTTTATGTTCAATTACAGAGTGGAAAATTTGGTTGAATTATTAAAAGTTTTAAAAGACGAAGGTGTTACTATCGTTGGGGAAATGCAAGAGTATGAGTATGGAAAATTTGGATGGATTATGGACAACGATGGTAACAAAATTGAACTTTGGGAGCCCAAAGATGCTGCTTTTCAGTAAAAAATAGTATTTTTAATTCTCAACTAAAAACCATTCAAAATCATGTCTGAAGAAAACAAAGAAAATCTGGGCGATGAACTCAAAGACAAAGCCAAAGAGTTTGCCGGTGAGGCCAAAGAATCTGCAAAAGAGTTTAAAGAAAGTTGGAATGAAGCCACTAATAATGGAGAAAATAAAAAATTATTGGCGGGTTTGCTTGCCATTCTACTGGGCGGTCTTGGAATTCATAAATTTATTTTGGGCTATCAAAAAGAAGGTTTTATTTTATTAGGATGCAGTATTATTTTGGGGGTTATCACTTGTGGAATAGCTGCATGGGTCACTTGGATAATCACATTAATAGAAGGGATTATTTACCTCACCAAAAGCGATGAGGAATTTTACCAAACCTACCAAGTAGGCAAAAAACCTTGGTTCTAAAAATGTAAAAAGCTTTCAAAAAAAATACTGAAAGCTTTTTTATTTACTACAATTATCGTAATATTGCAATATTATATATTTTATATGGGCGCTTCTAAAGTAGAAATTCACACAGATGCTCACATCTTAATTTCCGAAATAGCAAAAGTACTCTCACATCCCGCTCGGGTAGCCATTTTAGAATATATCGCTAAACAAGAAAATTGTATTTGTGGCGATATTGTGGATGAAATTGGCCTTTCCCAACCCACTATTTCGCAACACCTGCAAGTTATTCGCAATGCAGGTTTATTAAAAGGAAGCTTTGAAGGAAAACGCCTCTGCTACTGCCTAGATGTAGCTCGTTTTAAGGAGTTTCAACAGGTTTTAAATCAATTTTTTAATCAAACTTCAGCACAATGTTGCTAACTATTTTTCTATGAAAACACACGAATTTTTTTCATTACTTGAAAGTCACAAAAATAAATCACTCCTTTTTGAATATGCTCCCGAAAAATGGGTGGGGGCAAACTACCACATTACGGAAATAAAACATGTTAAAATCGATTCGGTGGATTGTGGAAGAGGAACCGCTTCTTGGAACGAAACCTTAATTCAACTTTGGGAAAGTCCTTCTGAAAAAGACAAAAAAGAGTATATGTCAACCTTCAAAGCACTTGGAATTTTGAAAAAAGTAGCGCAAATGAAACCTTTTGATATGGAAGCAGAGCTCAAGTTTGAATATAGCAATGATAACTTTCACACGGCACAGCTATTTGTGGATGAAGTAGAATTTTCAGAAAAGCAACTTTGTTTCAAATTGGCTATTAAAAAAACCGATTGCAAAGCCAAAGAAAGTTGCGGAATTCCCGAACCCAAAAATGAAGTTTTGGAAGCTTGCTGTGCTCCGGGAAGCGGGTGTTGTTAATATGAAAATTATCCCATTAGATAAAGAACATTACCCTGAAGTAGCCGAGATATACCGCGAAGGCTTAGCCACAGGAATTGCTTCCTTCGAAACACAAGTTCCTACATGGGAAGAATGGGACGAACGATTTCTTCCCATAGGCCGGTGGGTTGTAATTCATGACAAAAAAGTAGCCGCTTGGTGTGCATTAGGCACTATTTCCAAACGTTGGGTATATAGAGGAGTAGTAGAAAATACTATTTATGTGGGTGAAAAATTCAGAAATAAGGGTGCTGGAAAAAAGTTATTATTAAAACAAATTGAAGATGCGGAGGCACATGGAATTTGGACACTACAAGCCCGTACTTTTGCCCAAAATCAAGCCAGTATACGTTTGCATCAATCGTGCGGATTCAAAATAGTAGGTCGTAAAGAAAAAATAGGAGAACGAGATGGAATTTGGCACGACAATATTGAATTGGAATACCGAAGTAAAAAAAAATATTTTATGAAAAACGTATTAGTTCTTTGTACAGGAAACAGCTGCCGAAGCCAGATGGCACATGGCTATTTAAAGGAATTTGGCAAAAATAAAATTCAGGTTTTTAGTGCGGGTATAGAAACCCACGGCCTAAATCCGGGAGCGGTTTCTATTATGAAAGAAGACGGTATTGATATTTCAAACCACACCTCAAATCACGTAGAGGAATACAACGGAATTAACTGGGATTTTATTATTACCGTCTGCGATCATGCCAACGAAAATTGTCCTTTTATTCCTGCTCCTAACGCAAAGCGTTTGCATCATAATTTCTCTGATCCTTCTAAAGTAATAGGTTCCGAAGAGGAAAAACACGCCGCTTTTGAAAAAGCGAGAAATGAAATACGAGAATATTGTCGTAGTTTTATAGAAACCAATCTATAAAATCGTGGCAACAATTATCGCTATCTTAATAGGCTTAATTGCTTTTTTACACTTGTACTTTTTCTATTTTGAAGCTTTTGCTTGGACCACCAAAGGGCCTAAAATTTTCAAAGGATTTCCAAAGGATTTATTTGCCAGTACCAAATCTATGATGGCCAACCAAGGGTTGTACAATGGTTTCCTGGCTGCGGGGCTTATCTGGACTTTTTTTATTAAAGATGAAACATGGAAAACCAATATTTCCCTATTCTTTTTAGGTTGTGTTATTGTTGCAGGGGTCGTAGGTGCCTTAACGGTATCAAAAAGAATATTCTTTGTACAAGCAGTTCCGGCCATGATAGCCATGACACTAATTCTAATTAACCCTTTTTTTTCTGAAGCTTCCCTAACAAACATTCCTCCGGATCCTTTGGAAGCAGGCTGGAAGGGCGAAAAGGTTTGTGAAGTGGTAGAAGAAGATGCGACCATTCGGGTCTTAAAATGTACTTTCCTACCGGGAGTTGGACACGAACGCCACGCGCATGCCCCACATTTTGGATACACTTTAAAGGGAAGTAAATTCAAAATAACCGATGCTGAAGGAACACGAGAAGTAAATGTACCCACCGGCTATGACTTTTACAAAGCTGAAACTTCCATACACGAAGTACAAAACATAGGCGATAGTACTGCCGTATTTTTAATTATTGAACCTAAATAAAATTAAAATATCTACTATATTTCTTATCTAATTACTTGATTTTCAATTATAATAAATATTTTCTTTGCTTTTCATTTTGGAATTACTATTTTTTTACATTTGCGCCATGAAACGGAGCAAGACCCCTCTGTTCAAACCAAATAACAAAAACAACAAAAAGTAACATGAAAAAAATATTTTTAGCCCTTGTCTCTGTAGCAATTTTAGCTATTTCTTGCGATACCAAATCAAAGGAGTTAAATGAGAAATTTACCCAACTAATGACCCAAAAGGACAGTTTACAAACTGTTTCTGCAGATTTGCAAGCAACTTTTGAAAAAATGATAGCGATGCACAAAGAAATGAGTACAAAAATCAATGCTATGCAACCCGTTGACTCTACATTATTGGCCTCTTTGGCAGAGCACGAAGCTGCTTTTGCAAACCAGTCTACAGTATTAGAAGGTCAAAAGAAAACCTTTGAAGGGTATACTGATTTAGCTACTAGTTTTGCCTCTCTAACTGCTGAAGAAAAAGAAGCTCAAATCAACACCATTATTGAGAACAACTCAAAAATGATGGAAGAAAGTGCAACCCTAAAAACGCTTCAAGAAAACATGATGAAAGCACACGAAGGGATTATGGCAAAATTGAATGATACTACTGCTGTAAACACTGAAGAGAATAAATAATTAAAACTTCTTGCTTTTAAAAATTAAGAACCCAGGCTTGTCCTGGGTTTTTTATTTATTTTTTTGTTATCGCAAAACAAAGTAATTTTAAAGAAGAATTTATAAGTTATAATACTACGTATTAATTTGATTCAAAATAATGGAATTTGAATTTAATAAAGCACTGGAAATTCTAGAGCGTACTCCTCTTGTCATTAAATCATTATTATCTGGTGCTTCTGAAGTTTGGACGCTAAATAACGAAGGGGAGAATACTTGGTCCCCTTATGATGTGATTGGCCATTTGGTTCACGGCGAAAAAACCGATTGGATACCCCGTTTAGAAATGGTTTTGAATACTTCAGAAACAAAAACGTTTGAGCCCTATGACCGTTTTGCCCAATTTGAAATGAGTAAAGGAAAAAACATAGCTACCTTACTTTCAGAATTTGAAATGTTTCGCAAGCAAAATTTAGACACGCTGCGAAGTAAAAATATTTCTGAAAAAGACCTCAACAAAACTGCTAATCATCCTTCATTGGGTATTGTTACACTCAAAAATTTACTGGCTGCTTGGGTGGTTCATGATTTGGGACATATTGCGCAAATCTCCAGAGTCATGGCAAAACAATATAAAGATGAGATTTGTCCTTGGACTCAATATTTAACCATTGTAAATCATACTCCAAAAGAATGAAATATTGGTTGTTTTTTGCAATATTCATCTTTCTAAGTTGTTCTTCAAAAAATAAGAAAGAAGAAGTTTCTTCATCAACAACACAGCAGGAGATTAAGTCGAAAGTTTCATTAATTGTACTTGGGACTATTCAAGATGCAGGTTCACCCCACATAGGTTGTACTAAAGATTGCTGCAAAGCCTTGTTTACTCATCCGGATATCACCCGAAAAGTAGTGTCACTAGGCGTTGTTGATTTTGAAAGCAACAAAACCTACCTTTTCGAAGCGACCCCAGATATCACCCCACAAATAAAAAAATTACAACAATTTGCAAAGGTTGAAAAACAACTCCCTGATGGAATTTTCCTCACACATGCTCACATTGGGCATTATTCCGGTTTAATGTATTTGGGAAAGGAAGCCATCAATGCCTCGCAAGTTCCGGTATATGCAATGCCTAGAATGACTTCCTTTTTAGAGCAGAATGGTCCATGGAGTCAATTGGTTTTGCTTCAAAATATTATTCTAAAACCCCTTGAAAGTGAAAAGGAGATTTTGCCAACTTCAAACATCAAGGTTATCCCATTTCAAGTACCTCATCGGGATGAATTTTCAGAAACAGTGGGCTTTAAAATTATAGGCCCCAATAAAACGCTGCTTTTTATTCCGGATATTGATAAATGGGAAAAGTGGGAAACATCCATTCTTGAAGTGATTTCGAATGTGGATTATGCTTTTGTTGACGCCACTTTTTATGATGGGGCAGAAATTAACAACCGGGATATTTCAGAGATTCCCCATCCATTTATTATTGAAAGCATGGCACTTTTTAAAGAATTACCGCTTTCCGAAAAACAGAAAATTCATTTCATTCATTTTAACCATACCAATCCGGTGTTAAATTTTGAATCCAAGGCTTATGAAACAGTCATTGACAACGGTTTTAATATTGCCCATTTTAATCAAATTATACCATTATGAAACTACCACGAAACATGGGAAGATGGGATAGAGTCATTCGCTTTGTAATTGCAATCACTATTCTCATCCTTTATTTGACGAATATCATTTCAGGAACTTTAGCGATAGTCTTTTTGGTGTTTGCAGTTGCCACTACATTTACAGGTATTACCGGATATTGCCCTTTATATCCTATTTTTGGATGGAATACGTGTAAAATGAAAGAAAAGAAATAGCTACTCTTCTTCGTTTTTTGAAAGATACTTGCGTTCCAACTCGGCTTGAAATTCTTCCATAACGGGTTTTACGGTACTTTCTGGTAAGTCTGCTATACGAATATACATTAACCCATCTACTGCATTATTAAACAATGGGTCTACGTTAAACGCCACAACTTTGGCGTTTTGTTTAATGTATTTTTTGATAAGAACAGGCAATCGAAGGCTTCCTGGTTCTACCTCGTCAATTAATTTATCAAACTTGTTTAAATCGGCTTCCGTTTCGTCAAAAATAAAATCCTTATCGGCATCCTTCAATTTTACCTTAAATTCTTTTTTAGGGTTAATGTATTGTGCCACGTATGGATCGTAGTAATTCGATTTCATAAATTCAATCATCAAACTTTTACTGAATTCAGAAAATTTGTTACTAATACTTACCCCACCAATTAAAAATTTATGCTCCGGATAACGCAGGGTAGTATGTACAATCCCTTTCCAAAGCAAAAATAGTGGCATAGGACGCTGTTGGTATTCTTTTATGATGAAAGCTCTCCCCATTTCAATAGATTTGCTCATCATATCGTATAATTCGGGTTCAAAGCGAAATAAATCCTGAAGGTAAAACCCGTCAATTCCATACTGCGAAAATATTTTTGATCCTAAACCCATGCGATAGGCTCCTGCTATTTGGTTGGTTTCATTATCCCATAAAAACATATGGTGATAGTAAGAATCAAATTTATCTAAATCGGTTGCTTGGTTGGTTCCCTCACCTACTTCCCTGAAAGTAATTTCGCGTAGTCGCCCCAACTCTTGTAAAATGTTGGGAATAAACTGTGCCTGAGCTAAAAAGACTTCGTAATTCTTACTCACCAAAAGGCGTTTGTCTAACGTTCTTAGTTTTTCCACCTCATTCACCATAGCACTCATAGGAATAGGACCGGCTATTTTTTTGGGTGGCTTTGGAATTTTTAAGGTCTTCGGAATACTTTCTAATAATTTTTTCTTTTCAAATGGATTGGCCAACACATACGTTTTTTTCCTCAGAAATTCGGTAAAGGCTTCTAATGTTTCGTGCTCTTTTTGATCTGCTACCGAAATAGGATTACCAATTCTAACTTTAATTACCCGTTCTTTTTGAGTGAGTAATTCTGAAGGTAATTTTGCAGTTCGTAATGTATCACTAAGCTTGGCCAAACGGTAAAACAGTTTGCTGTTTTTAGCATGAAAATAGATAGGAACTACCGGTACTTGGGCTTTTTTAACCAATTTCATCGCGGCCACTTCCCACGGTTTATCGACCAACAATTTATCATCGCGATAGGTAGAAACCTCTCCTGCGGGGAAAATTCCTAATGAATTTCCATCGTTAAGATGCTGAAGCGCATTCTTAAAACCTGCATAACTACTTTTTACGTCTTTATGACTTTCAAAAGGGTTTACCGGCATTACATAGGGCTTTAAAGGCTCTATTCTATGTAATAAAAAATTGGCAATAATTTTAAAATCGGGACGATGTTCTGCCAATAATTTTAATAGCAAAATCCCATCAATACCCCCTAAAGGATGATTGGAAATAGTAATAAAGGGGCCTGTTTTAGGAATCCGTTTTAAGTCTTCTTCAGGAATTTCAAAGTTTATTTCAAATTCTTTCAGCAAGGCGTTAATAAATTCTAGTTCATGGAGATGTTTGTTTCGATCATAGATTTTATTCATGGTCGAAATTTTCAACACCTTCATTAACAACCAACCCAGGGAAGTACCTAAAAAGCCAAGATTGTCCACTTTTATGGCTTTGGCAACTTCTTTTGCATTTACTAATCCCATGGAATAAAGATAACTGGTTGTTTTTTTGAAAATGAACTAAAACAAATATAACGAAACCGCACGAAACTAAGTGCTATCCCTTTACCACCACTTGAACGGTTTCACTGCTTTCCTGTTTTAACAGAACTTCTTTTCCTTTGGTTAAGGCGGCTATTTCCTGGGGTTTACTGTGTCTTACCGTGTAAAGTGTTACATCGGGATGGTGCACGACTTTAAATTTTTCTTTCAGTTTTGAAAGTAAATTTTCTAACGAATTGTACTTATTATCTACACATACCGAAAAACTAATGGCCGAATTTTGAATGAGTTCCACCTTCATTTTATAGTGATGAAACAAATTAAATACCTCACTAATGTTATCCTCCATCATAAAGCTGAAGTCTAGTGTTGAGAGGGAAATAAGCACTTGGTTTTTCTTCAGAATAAAACAAGAAACCATAGGATCCAGCAATACTCCCTTGCCTACGCAGGTGCCGGGTGCCTCAGGTTGTACAAAGGATTTTACAAACAAGGGTATTTCTTTTCTTTGAAGCGGTTGTAAGGTTTTTGGATGAATGACCGATGCCCCGTAAAAGGCAAGCTCAATGGCTTCCCGGTAAGAAATATGATGTAATAATTGAGTGCTGGAAAAATAGCGAGGATCGGCGTTTAATACCCCGGGGACATCTTTCCAGATGGTAACACTTTGTGCATTTAAACAATAGCCAAAAATCGCCGCAGTGTAATCACTTCCTTCTCTCCCCAGCGTTGTAGTAAAATTATAAGTTTCTTCAGCTCCTAAAAAACCTTGCGTAATGGTAATTCCTTTTTTTGAAGTATGAGCTTGAATGGCCTTTTGGGTTTGCTCCCAATCTACCCGTGCATCCCGATAATAAGTATCCGTTTTAATACATTGACGTACATCTAACCAAGTATTATTAATATCATTTTCGTTCAAATATTCGGAAACAATCGTGGTTGAAATCAATTCGCCAAAGCTTACAATTTGATCGTACACAAAAGCATGATTGGTAGATTTATTGCTTTCTAAAAAAGCTTTCATTTCTGAAAACCACTTGGCTATTCTTGTATAGACCGGATGTGAAGTGTTAGGAAATAATTCTTTCGTAATCGTAAGATGGTACTGATAAATCTCACTGATCGTAGCTTCCAGTTCAGCCGTATTTTTTTCAAAATATTTGTTAACTACTATTTCCAGTGCATTGGTCATTTTACCCATGGCAGAAACTACCACTACCAAGTCCTTTTCGGCGGTAAAATCCAGAACCTTTTTTACATTTTTAACGCCTTCGGCGTCTTTTACCGAGGCTCCTCCAAATTTAAAAATCTTCATTTCTTCAAAAATTTAAGCATCGACGGCTGGCTCATCTCCACCTGCCACCATTCTTCCAATACTTTAGCTCCTGTGTTTTCATAAAAAGCGATGGCATCTTTATTCCACCCCAACACCATCCAGTTCACCCTTTTTACCCCTTGCTCTTTCGAGTATTCCATAACTCTTTTATACAGTGCCATGCCTATTCCCTTTCCGCGCATATTTTCCTTTACAATAAGATCTTCCAAATGAACTGTTTTTCCTACCCAAGTTGAAAATCGAAAATAGACTAATGCCATTCCAACCAGCTCATTATCCAATTCGGCAACAAAACAAGTAAACTGAGGGTTATTCCCAAATCCGGCATCTTCCAATTCGGCAAGGGTGATGACAACCGCTTCAGGCTCTCTTTCAAAAACAGCAAGTTCTTTAACAAGCTCCAATACTTGGGGCATATCTTCTTTTATTGCTTCTCTAACAACCATAACCATGTGCTTTTTGACACACAAATATCGTTTCTATTTCTTAAAAATCCCGATATTTGCTACAAAGTTTCAACCTTCCTGCATGACACCACAAAAAAACACCACCCTTGGCGAGTTTATTATTGAAAACCAGAGCGAATTCAGGTATTCTTCCGGGGAACTTTCCCGATTAATAAACTCTATTCGTTTAGCGGCCAAAGTAGTGAATCACGAAGTAAATAAAGCAGGGCTGGTCGATATTTTGGGTACAGCCGGAGATACCAATATACAAGGAGAAGATCAACAAAAACTGGATGTGTTTGCCAACAATGCCTTTATTAAAACGTTAACTAATCGTGAGATTGTTTGTGGGATTGCCAGCGAGGAGGAAGATGATTTTATTACTATTAAGGGGCGCAGCGGAAATAATGAAAACAAGTATGTGGTACTTATAGACCCCTTAGATGGTTCATCCAATATTGATGTGAACGTATCGGTAGGAACTATTTTTTCTATTTACCGAAGAATTACTCCTGAAGGAACTCCGGTAACTTTAGAAGATTTTCTTCAGCCAGGAAATAAGCAAGTTGCTGCAGGATATATTATTTATGGAACTTCGACCATGATTGTATATACCACCGGACACGGGGTAAATGGTTTCACCCTGAATCCTGCTATTGGCACCTATTACCTTTCACATCCCAATATGCAATTTCCGAAAGATGGTAACATTTATTCTGTAAACGAAGGAAATTATGTGCATTTCCCTCAAGGGGTGAAGGACTATATTAAGTATTGTCAAAAAGAAGAAGAAGACAGACCTTACACTTCAAGGTACATTGGTTCTTTGGTATCCGACTTTCACCGAAATATGATAAAAGGCGGAATTTATATCTATCCGAATACGGCTAAGGATCCTAATGGAAAATTACGTCTTTTATACGAGTGCAACCCTATGGCTTTTATTGCCGAACAAGCCGGCGGAAAAGCAAGTAATGGTTTTGAACGTATTATGGATATTACACCTACGGCATTACACCAAAGAACTCCATTTATTTGCGGCAGTATAAATATGGTGGAAAAAGCAGAAGGGTTTATGCAACTGCACAAACCCTCCTGAAAATTCATATTGTAATAATTACTACTTCTTGTTCAAAAGATAACGATAATCTTCAAGATCCAATCCTCCGTTAAAAATTTCTATAGATCTTTTTATTAATGTTGCCGCTAATTCTTCGGTATAGCCTAACCCAATGGCATATCGTTCAATTAAAGCACGCTCTTCATCGTCAATTTCGTGGTCGGCAAAAATCATCTTAAATAAATCCAACATGCGTTCCAATCGCTCATCGGCAGTATTAGGTGGATTAATAGGATATTTTTTTGGGTTTTTTAAAACTTCCTCGTATTCAAGTTCTGTTATATCTAGTTTTCTGGCAAAACGTCTCAATAGTTTTTCTTCATTTTCATGAATGGCTCCGTGAGCCGAGGCAATATTGGCCATAGAAGCAAAATGCCCTAAGTTTCTTCCGTGTGTTCCGCTTTCAAATAAATCTGTAAATGACATAATTTAATTTTAGGTTACAAATATAAAGTTTGTTATTCTTTTTACTGAAAAATTATAGAAAAATAACCCCAACTTTTTTTCTCCCTATCTGTCTTTGTTATATTTGCGCCAGCCATGAGTAAAACATTGGTTTCTTCTCTGTTTTCACAGTCTTCGCAAACCCGAAAACTGCAGCAAGCTATTACCCATTCTCAAAATTTAACCCACATTCAAGGTCTTGCCGGATCTACTCTTTCTTTGGTGATTGCTGAAGTTTTTAAGACTTCGGAAGTCCCTTTTCTGGTAATTCTTAATGACAAAGAAGAAGCGGCTTATCATTTAAACGACTTGGAACATGTATTAGGAGAAGATACTGTTCTTTTTTACCCGGGAAGCTACCGAAGGCCCTACCAAATTGAAGAAACAGACAATGCCAACGTATTGTTACGTAGCGAGGTGCTAAATCGAATCAATTCCCGAAAAAAACCGGCACTTATTGTCACTTATCCCGAAGCACTTTTCGAAAAAGTAGTAACAAAAAAAGAACTGGAACGTAATACCCTTAAGATTCATGTAGGGGAAGAACTTTCTATCGATTTTGTAAACGAAGTCCTTTTTGAATACCATTTTAAACGTACCGACTTCGTGACCGAACCGGGCGAATTTTCGGTACGGGGCGGAATTTTAGATGTGTTTTCCTTCAGTAACGACGAACCGTATCGTATTGAGTTTTTTGGAGACGAAATTGAAAGTATTCGAACTTTCGATGTGGAAACACAACTTTCGCTGGAGCAGAAAAAAAAGGTTTCCATTATTCCCAATGTAGAAAATAAAATGTTGGATGAAAAACGTGAAACGTTTCTTCATTATATTGCCAACAAAACAGTCGTTTTTCTAAAAAATGAAGAACTTCTTTTAAGTAGTATCAACAAATTATTTGTAAAAGCTGACGAAATTTTTTCTTCTATTAAAACAGAAGTGAAATTGAGCAAACCTGAAGCGCTTTTCTGTACTTCAGCATTACTAAAAGAGCAACTTAAAAATTTCAAAACAGTTACGTTTGCTACTACTGAAAATACTATTGATAGTACTATTATTTTTTTCAACACAAAACCTCAACCGTCTTTTAACAAGCAATTTAATTTGTTAATCGACCACCTTAACGAACATACCAAAAAGGGATATACCAATTATATTTTTTGTAGTAGCGAAGCTCAGGCCAAGCGTTTCCACGACATTTTTGAAGATACCCATCAGCAGGTAGAACAATTCGAAACTGTAGTTTTTCCACT
The DNA here is from genome assembly GCA_041392125.1 of Flavobacteriaceae bacterium. GTDB lineage: Bacteria > Bacteroidota > Bacteroidia > Flavobacteriales > Flavobacteriaceae > Halomarinibacterium. Next base: position 215,420 of record JAWKMR010000003.1, read on the forward strand.
CTACCAAGGATTTCAAGACCAAGACCAAAAGCTCATTTGTTATACCGATCATCAAATTTTTGAGCGCTATCATAAATTTCAACTAAAAAACGGCTACGCTAAAAAACAAGCGATTACACTGAAAGAACTTACCTCACTTGAAGTTGGGGATTATGTAACTCATATTGATCACGGAATTGGAAAGTTTGGAGGACTTCAGAAAATTGAAGTGGAAGGAAAAACCCAAGAGGCTATTAAGTTGATTTACGGAGACCGCGATATTTTGTATTTAAGCATTCATTCGCTGCATAAAATTTCAAAATTTAATGGTAAAGATGGTAGTGTCCCCAAAATTTACAAATTAGGAAGCACCGCGTGGAAAGCACTCAAGCAGAAGACCAAAACCCGAGTTAAGGAAATTGCTTTCAACTTAATTGAATTATATGCCAAACGAAAATTACAAAAAGGTTTTTCATATGCCCCGGATTCGTATTTACAACACGAGTTGGAATCGTCTTTTATTTATGAAGATACCCCCGACCAGGTTACTGCTACCGAAGACGTAAAGCGCGACATGGAAAATGAACAGCCTATGGATCGGTTGGTTTGCGGCGACGTAGGTTTTGGAAAAACCGAAGTCGCCATAAGAGCCGCTTTTAAAGCTGTGGACAATGGCAAACAGGTAGCCGTGTTGGTACCCACAACCATTTTGGCATTTCAACATTTTAAAACGTTTTCAGAACGATTAGCTGAAATGCCGGTAAAAGTCGATTACCTCAACCGTTTTAGAAGTCCCAAACAGCGAAGTGAGGTGTTGGAAGGCCTTTCCAACGGAAGCTTGGATATTGTCATTGGCACCCATCAATTGGTCAATAAATCGGTAGCATTTAAAGATTTGGGATTGCTCATTATTGACGAGGAGCAGAAATTTGGGGTCGGCGTAAAAGACAAGTTAAAAACCATCAAAGAAAATGTTGATACCCTCACGCTCACGGCAACGCCTATTCCGCGAACGCTTCAGTTTAGTTTAATGGCAGCAAGGGATCTTTCGGTCATTAACACTCCTCCTCCCAATCGTTATCCCGTGGAAACACAAGTAATTCGTTTTTCAGAAGAAGTTATACGAGATGCTGTTCGTTATGAAATTTCCCGCGGCGGACAGGTTTTTTTTGTGCATAATCGCATTGAAAACATTAAAGAAGTAGCAGGGATGATTCAGCGGTTGGTTCCCGATGCTAAAATAGGGATTGGACACGGACAAATGGAAGGAAAGAAACTGGAAGATGTCATGCTTCGTTTTATGAATAACGAATTTGATGTGCTGGTCTCGACCACCATTATTGAAAGCGGATTGGATGTTCCTAATGCCAACACCATTTTTATTAATAACGCCAATAATTTTGGGCTTTCCGATTTACACCAAATGCGGGGTCGTGTAGGCCGAAGTAACAAAAAAGCTTTTTGTTACTTTATTACTCCGGAATATAGCGCCATGACCGATGAAGCCCGAAAACGAATTACTGCGCTGGAGCAATTCACCGAGCTGGGAAGTGGTTTCCAAATTGCTATGAAAGATTTAGAAATACGTGGAGCCGGGGATTTGTTGGGCGGTGAACAAAGTGGTTTCATTAATGAAATTGGTTTTGAAACCTATCAAAAAATCCTTGCGGAAGCAATAGATGAATTGAAGGAAAAAGAATTTAGAGAATTATACTCTGGAACGCAACACGAGAAAAAAGAGTTTATAAAAGAAACCGTGATTGATACCGATTTCACGCTACTTTTCCCGGATGATTACATCAATAATATTACCGAACGGCTCAATCTCTACACCCAACTCAACGACTTAAAAACTGAAGCCGAGTTACAACAATTTGAAGCCCAACTTATCGACCGTTTTGGGGAATTGCCAACACCGGCGCTGGATTTACTGAATAGTGTTCGTATAAAATGGATTGCTATTAAAATGGGCTTGGAGCGAGTGGTGATGAAAAACAAAAAATTAACCGGTTATTTTATAAACGATCAACAAAGTAGTTTTTACCAAAGCCCTGCTTTTGGAAAAGTGTTGCAATTTGTGCAGGGAAATCCACAAATAGTAAAAATGAAGGAAAAACAAACCCGAAATGGTTTGCGGTTATTGTTAACCATAGAAGCTATTTCTACCATCGACAACGCTTTAAAAATCCTTCAAAAGTTTGATTAGTCTTTTAAAAGATTTCTTTTAATGATGGTGTTTCCCGTATTTTTTTAGCGCCATTTCAGTTTCTAAAATAGGAACCTTTATCATGCCGTTTTTTAAATCTTCCGCTTTGTAAATATCGAGATTGTGGATGTCATAATTCTTTTTGTTTAAATCTAACATAATAACATCGAATGTAAATGCAGTTTCTGTAGTTGCTATAAACCAATGCACATTGTCTTTTTCATCAGAAATAGAAGAGCTCTCCCCTACCAAAGCAACCTTGTCAATAGTTGGTTTAATGATTAAATTTTGCGGTTCCTGCCGGATCTTTTCATAGTGCCTAAGGTGCATTTCTCCTTGTAAAATTAAATGCGCAGAGGCCATATTACTGTGCCCATGAGGAATAATGGCTCTATCTTTTTTCATCCCAAAAATTTTTTTTACAAATAGGGTGTTTTCCGGAAGTCCCTGTAACTTAGGAAATATAATCGGTTTTGTAGACACCCCATAGTCTGGATATTCAAAACCCTTGATAAGATTTTCAAAGTTTATAAATTTTAAAAGTGCTGAAAGTTCCACTTTGCAAAAAAGTTCTTCTATTTTTTGCTGCCATTCAATAGGTGTTATTGTATTTTTTTTTAAATCTGAACAATACTCATGAAGGCGTATTGCCCAGTGGTCTGTAATAGGTTTAATATTCTTTTCAATGGCATTAAAAGCCAAAAGAGAATCCATCAAAGCAAAAGTTGAAACGGTTGTTAATAATTGCTTTGTGAATTCTCTTCTGTCCATTGTCCATTTTTTAAATGGTATTTAATAAACAATTGGAAATTAATGAATTTTCAATCTTAAACATAACGGAATCACTTATTTTACTATTTTTTTCTGAATAATTCCTTTTTCAGTTTGTATTTTCAGAAAATATACTCCATTGTTCCAGCTACTGGCATCAATTTTTGATTCTGGACGGATATTTTCTTCATCCAAAATAAGCTTCCCTAAACCATCGTACACCTTTAATCCGAAGGTAGTAATGACATTGTCTTTAAACTGTATTTCAAAAGTGCTTGATACAGGATTAGGAACTACAGCAACGGCTGTATTATTCCATTGAAAGTTATCGTTTCCCAAAGTGACCCCCGAGATAATTCGCAAGTTTTTGGTGCCAAAATCGGTAATCAAAATTCGGTCGTTGGGTTCATCAAAAAGAATTCCATTGGGAGTATGAAAAGTAGCTACCGAAATATCTCCGTCCATGGTTCCTTGTGTGCTTCCTGCAAAAAGGGTATAACTATCTACTTCATTTGGGTTAACCGAGTAGATTTTATCATTCCCCATAACAGTTCCCCAAAGTTTTCCTTGCCCATAAGTAATAAATCCTAAATTAGGAAAGGTACCACCCTCGGTTGGTAGTTGTGCAACATATTCTAAATCACCATTTTCCAATATTTTGTAGATCATTCGGTTATTATAATTCCCTACAAAAAGATTTCCGTTGTCATCATACACAATCCCTACCGGTCCACTTAACTCGGGAGCCGAAGAAATTTCGGTAATGCTTCCATCGGTCTCCAAATGCATGATTTTATTTCCGGTATACAGCGTAAAAATCATAGAATCGTCGTTAAAGGATTTTACAATACCTGAAGGGTGTCCTGCGGCCGGATACGAAGCTAATTGATTCCCATCTATATCATATTTATAAATGGTATTGGCTTGTCCGTCGCATACATATAACTCTTGATTAGAATTAAATGCCAATCCGTTTGGCGTATTTAGTCCGGTAATAAAAGGCGTCATCTCACCTGTGGAAGTAAATTTGAAAACTGTGTCCCCCACATAATTAGAACAATAGATATTTCCATTGGCGTCTAGGGCAATGGCATCGTCTGGTGTACCGTCAGTAAAAGTTGTTACGGTTTGAGCAATTAAATAAAATTGCCCAACAAAAAAAGCAATTGATACATAGAAAAGTTTTTTCATAATTCTAAAAGTTTAAAGTTTTGGGCAAACCTACTTTCAGAACAATTAATAATCGACCGTTTGCATACAACCGAACCTAAACTTATAGTATTTAATGTTTTTTTGGGATTAGACACCTAAATTATTTGAGTAATTGTTAGGTTGTTTAATTTTATATTATGTTGATAATGTATTGCACCATTTTCTTTTTTAAATTGAGCGCAGCCTAGAAAGAGTTTAAAACCCATATCATTTACCTAAAACAACTTAACTGCGCTCAACAAAAACCTATTTAATTAATTTTTTACACAAAATACCTTCTTCCGTAGTAACTTTAACCAAATAGACTCCTCGTTTAAGTGAAGAAATATTTATTTTTTCTGAGATTTCATACTTGGGATTTTCAAATACTAACTTCCCGACTTCATCAAAAATTTTAATATCTGCTCTTACCAACGAGCTATTTGAAAAAAGAATTTCAATAGCTTCATCGGCAGGATTAGGAACTATGGCAAATACTTCATTTTTAATTTGAAATTCATCGTTTCCTAATGTAATCCCAGAAATAATACGCAGATTTTTTGAGTTATAATCAGTAACATACATGGTTTCCCCATCTTCGCTAAATGCAATTCCATTAGGCGCATTAAAAGTAGCTTGTGATATATCCCCATCTTGGTTTCCGGCTGTGCTTCCGGCAAATAAATAAACCTCGTCTATGCCATTAGGGTTAATACGATATATTTTGTGTTCTCCAAGAACTGTTCCCCACAGATATCCTTGTGAGTAAGCAATAAATCCAAGATTGGAAGAAGAGCCTACGGTAGCTATATATTGCAAACTTCCGTTCTCAAGAACCTTATAAATTGCTCTATTGTTATAATTCCCAACAAATAAATCTCCGTCTTCATTATACGCTAACCCTACAGGGCCGTTAAGTGCAGGATCTGAAGAGATAGTCGTAATATTTCCTAAAGGAGTTATTCTATGAATACTATTTCCTGTATATCGGGTATATATCATATCTACATTACTATCAAAGTCTTTAATCATCCCGGAAGGGTTTAAAGGAATAGTAATAGAAGCATCCTCAGTCCCGTCAGGATTAAATCTATAGATGAGATTGTCTCCCCAATCTGAAACATACAAATTGCCATTACCATCAAAATCAATTCCGTTAGGTTTGTTTAAACCTGAAATAAAGAAATCCATTACCCCTTCAGGAGTGAACCTATAAATAATACCAGTTGTAAACCCTGAAGCATAAATGTTTCCAGCAGCATCTGTCGTAATACAGTCATCTGGAAAGCCGTCGGCAAAGGTGGTAACTGTTTGTGCCTTTAAAAAGAGGTGCCCTGCTAAAAAAGCGATTGATACATAGAAAAGTTTTTTCATCATTCTGAACGTTTAAAGTTTTAGGCAAACCTACTTTCAGAATAATTGGTAATCGACCGTTTGCATACAACCGGACGTAAACTTATGCCGCCCGATGTTTCTTTATGTAATTGCTTGGGGTTTCTTGCATCGTGTCTTTGAAGGCCTTATTAAAAGTAGACTTCGAGTTAAAGCCAACATCCATGGACAATGCTAAAATAGTATGTTTTAAATGTTCATGGTTTTCTACCTTTTTTACAAATTCCTTTACCCGATACTGATTAATAAAATCGTAAAAAGTGGTTTTATATACTTGATTGAGTAGCCAAGAAAGATTGTTAGTGGAGGTTTGAAGCATCTCCGCCACATCGGCAAGGGTTAGATCGCTTTGCAGAAATATCTTTTCGTTAATCATTAAACTGTTCAGTTTTTGCTGTAATACAAGAACTTCGGCTTCTGGGAGACGCTCTTTTTTAAAACTGTTTTTGGGCTGTTCATCACTAATTCTAAAAAGTTCCGGTTGTTTTAAACTGAAATATCCTATGACATAAATAAAAACCGGTATAGCCACCCAAATACTGTCGTAATCGATGTAAGGCAAGCTATTTTGAAAAACCATTGAATTAAAAAGACTAATTGTCCAGGCCAGTAAACAAGCAGATACTGAGAAAAGGAAAAAGTTGAGATAGGTTGCCGGAGTTTGCTGAAAAGAAAATGTCTCTTTTTCAGCCCTTTTAAAGACTGAAAGTAATTGAAAAGATTGTACTACATAGTAGGTATTCAAAATAATCATAAGTGCCGAAATGATCCTGAAATACAGCAACAAATTTCCGTTCAAAAAGAACTGATAATACTCCTCTGGGGTGTCTTTAATAATATAGAATAATGCAAACAAGACCATTCCTACAAAAGGAAGAAAATGAATTTTTGGTAACCAAAACCGATTACTATCCTTAAACAACAATCGTTTTATATAAACGTAAGTAAGCGGTCCAAACAAAAACACAACGGAGTCCACCAAAATACTCCATTGAAAAACCCACTCGGTTAAAAACCGAAAATACACAAATCTACCTATAAGCATTACTGTTGCTAAAGCAATGAGATAAGAAAGGATACGATTGGCTTTATGGTTATTATTAGAAATACGCTGCAGGGTTAACGAAAGAAAAATCCCTTGGCAAATACCAATAAAGATAATGACGTCTATCCATTGAAATGTAATATTCATAATCCAAAAACTGCCCCGCAAAGATAGGGTTCTGATATAAAAAAAGGTGTTTTTGGGTACAACCGTACTTAAAAATGATAAAATGCATTGGGGAAATGCTCGATGCGTTCTTCTTTTTTGTTTTTAAGCACCGCTATAATATCGAAGCGGACTTCAGCATCAAGGTTTTGGGAAATTACATACTCATTGGCCGCTTTTACCAATAGTTTTATTTTACTTTTCGATACAAACTCCTGTGGATTCCCGAAGGCAGCACTATTGCGCGTTTTCACTTCCACAATCACCAAAATACCTTCCTCTTTTTGCGCAATAATGTCTATCTCGGCTTTGTCGTACACAAAATTGCGTTGTAAAATGGTGTAGCCTTCCCGTAAAAGAAACTGTGTGGCAAGTTCCTCCCCTTGTTTGCCGAGTTCGTTGTGGTAGGCCATAGCTTAAAAGTTAGCGTAATTTTTATTCGACAATATAACTATGAATATATTGTAAAGGAGAAGCATTGTCAAAACTATAGTTAGATTTTGTAACATAGCCATCAATATCATATTCCAAATCAACTTCTATCTCATATGAAAATGAACTTTGGGATTGTATCGCATTTTGAGGGGTGTCTTCACTAAATTTCAACCCTAAAATAAAAATATATGCTTGAAATTCTGAAAAATAGACATTCCCAAGAGGGTTTTGTTCTTTATTACTATCATAATTAGAATAGGATACATTAAAATCATCACTATTTGAAGAAACCAATTGATTTTGAGAATTTCTAGTAAAGCTTTCTTGATAATAAATATTGGAAGGATTTGAAGTTTCAAAAACCTTAGTTGAATTAACATAATCTCCCGTAAAATTTATTTCTAAAGAAAATATATTCTTGTCTGAAGATATAATATAGTTATTGCCGGTTTTACTTATTTGGTTTACTATTTCATAGTCTTCCAATGACGGACTGGAATAATCTCCTGCTTCAATAATATTTTCAATTTCATTTCCAGTATAAGAAACGGTATAGGTTTTCATTACCCAAAAATTATCTTTATTGAAAACAAGTTTTTTAATTTTAGCGCTTTCATAAAAGATTTCTTGAACTATATAAGAATTACTTCCATCTATTAATTCGGTTTTTTTATAAATCTTAGAAGTTGGTATTTCTTGTTGTTCTTCATTTGAATCATCTTTATTAGAACAGGAAACAATACAAAAAATAAGGGATAACAGGATTATTGTTTTTATAATTTTCATTCTAGTTATTTTATTCAAAAAAAACTTTTTTTTCTACTGCCTTTAAAATAGCTTCCCTCCCCATTACCAACGCTCGATTATCCAGTATATGTCCCGCTGGAAAATTAAAGCAAGCCGGAAAGTCATATTCTTTTACAGCATCATAAATAATTTCTTCGGCCGTTTTGCCAAAGGGTCTATCGGTAGCGAAACCAAATTCTTGGGTATGGTCTTTCATATCACTCATACCTCCTACTATAAGTCCCTTTAACTCCTTTAGCATCCCATTGCGTTTCAGGTTTTGCATCATTCTATCAACATGATACAAATGCTCGTCCAAATCTTCTAAAAACAAAATTTTACCTTTGGTGTCCAATGCTGAAGGGCTTCCGCAAAGCGAATACAGCATAGAGAGATTTCCACCTACCAGTTGTGCTTTTGCCGTTCCATGGCGTTGTAATGGATGGGTTGAAATGTATTCAATACTATATTCTTCTCCAAAAAGTGCTTTGCGTAGCGTTTCGCGGGTGGCTTCGGTTTTATTTTCAATTTCCAAACACATTTGGGAGTGAATTGTCGCTACCCCCAGCTGATGAATATGGCTATGCAACACGGTAACATCGCTATAACCAACTATCCATTTCGGGTGTTTCAGAAATTCTGAAAAATTGAGTAAATCAATCATCCGAACCGTTCCATAGCCTCCTCGCGCACACCAAATAGCTTTTACTTTTGGGTTATCGAGCATGGCTTGAAAATCGGCTGCCCGCAGTGCATCATCGCCAGCAAATTGATAATATTCGGCTCCAATGGTGGTCCCTACTACTACCTGCAATCCCCAAGCGGTTAGCAGTTCGATTGCTGGTTGAATTTCGGACGTGGAAATTTTTCGTGCCGTGGAAACAATGGCTACCGTATCGCCTTTTTGGAGGTACGTTGGAATTATCATATTATACTTTCAAACTCCCAAATTACTACATTTATATGTACTTTTGTGCTTTCTTAAAAAAATGATGAGTACCACACCCAAAAGATATACCATAACTGCTGCATTACCCTACACCAACGGTCCTGTACACATTGGCCACTTGGCGGGAGTGTATGTGCCTGCCGATATTTATGCACGTTTTCAAAGGCTTCAAAATAAAGACGTTGCCTTTATTTGTGGAAGTGATGAACACGGGGTTCCCATTACTATTAAAGCCAAAAAAGAAGGGATAACCCCACAACAAGTAGTGGATAAATACCATGCCATTATTAAAAAATCGTTTGAAGACTTCGGAATTTCTTTCGATAATTATTCACGTACTTCAGCAAAAATACATCACCAAACGGCTTCGGAGTTTTTCAGAAAATTATATGATGAGGGAAAATTTATTGAAGAAGTTACCCAGCAATTATACGATGAAGAAGCACAGCAGTTTTTGGCCGACCGTTTCGTCATTGGCACCTGCCCAAAATGTGGCAATGAGGAAAGCTATGGCGACCAATGTGAACGATGTGGCACCTCGCATAATGCAACGGACCTCATTAACCCAAAAAGTGCCATTACAGGCAGCAAACCTATTTTAAAGGAAACCAAACACTGGTTTTTACCTTTAGACCAATATGAAAATTGGTTAACAGAGTGGATTCTAAAAGGGCATCAAAAAGATTGGAAAACTAATGTGTACGGCCAATGCAAATCTTGGATCGACGACGGTTTACGCCCACGAGCGGTAACGCGTGATCTCGACTGGGGAATTCCCGTTCCGGTAGAAGGTGCTGAGGGAAAAGTATTGTATGTATGGTTCGATGCACCAATAGGATACATTTCCTCTACCAAAGAATGGGCAGAAAGAGAAGGAAAAGACTGGGAACCTTATTGGAAAGATGAGGATACCAAGCTGTTGCATTTTATTGGGAAAGACAACATTGTATTCCACTGTATTATTTTTCCGAGCATGTTAATGGCAGAAGACAGTTACATCCTACCTGATAATGTACCTGCTAACGAATTTTTAAATCTGGAAGGCAATAAAATTTCCACCAGTAAAAATTGGGCGGTGTGGTTGCACGAGTATCTGGAGGAGTTCCCAAATCAGCAGGATGTATTGCGTTACGTATTAACTGCCAATGCGCCTGAAACTAAAGATAACGATTTTACCTGGGCCGATTTCCAAGCCAGAAACAACAACGAATTGGTAGCCATTTTTGGGAACTTTATCAATAGAGTTTCGGTGTTAACTCATAAATATTATAACGGAGTTGTTCCACAACCTTCAAATTTTAATGCTGTTGACGAAGAAACGCTTACGGTTTTAAAAACCTATCCGGATGTGATAGCTAGTGCCATTGAAAAATACCGTTTTCGGGAAGCACAAGCCGAATTAATGAACGTGGCCCGATTAGGAAATAAATACTTAGCGGATGAAGAGCCCTGGAAAACTGTTAAAACAGATGAAGAAAGAACTAAAACGGTAATGTATGTGGCACTTCAAATTGCTGCAGCATTGGCTGTGTTAAGTGAGCCGTTTTTGCCTTTTACTTCAAATAAATTGAAGAAAATGTTAGAGGTCTCCACTGCGCTCGACCAGCCACTAAATTGGAATGCTGTTTCAGAAAAAACCGAATTACTAAAATCAGGTCATACTATTAGCCAAAGTGAATTGTTATTCAGTAAAATAGAAGACGAACAAATTGAGCGCCAATTAGCAAAATTAGAAGCCAGTAAAAAAGCAAACGAAGCCATGAGTAAAGAAGTAACCCCACAAAAAGATACCATTACTTTTGATGATTTCAGCAAATTAGATCTACGTGTAGGCACCATTATTGAAGCGGAGAAAATGCCAAAAGCCAACAAATTATTGGTCTTAAAAGTTGATACTGGAATTGATGTACGGACAATAGTTAGTGGAATTGCTGAAAGTTTTTTACCGGAAGAAATCATCGGAAAAAAGGTAACCGTATTGGTAAACCTCGCCCCACGTGCACTTCGTGGCGTGGAAAGCCAAGGCATGATTCTCATGACCGAAAACGCCGATGGAAAACTAGTTTTTGTGAATCCGGATGGAGAAGGTATTGGAAATGGAAGTACGATTAGTTAATTCTATAAAATGAAGTTTTTTAAATTATTCTTAATTTTTGGTTTTGTATTAAACCTTCAATCTCAAACCAAAGTAGCGAGTATTCAAAAAGATTTTGGGAATTTAAAGCAAGCCTTTAACGTTGTAGATGAGACAACCGGTAATTTTGCTATTTTTTTAGAGGAAAGTGATAAAGTTACCGGAATTTTATACGACAAAAATTTTAATGAAATTGGAAGTGTTGTTGCTCCAGATTTATCTTCAAAATTTAAAGCTATTTTGGGGTATCAAATTCAAGGAAACAAAATCTCCCTTTTACTGAATACGGTTAATGGTAGGAGTTATGGTGTTTATCATTTTAACTTTGAAACTGGAGAAGGAACTTCAAAAGAATTAGACTTTAAAGTCCGAAAAGAAAAGTTTATTGAGGCTATAAGCTACAAAAACTCAATATATATTTTAACTGTTCCGCTTTTCACATCACAGTTGAATGTCTATGAATTTAACAATATTGAAAGTCCTTTAGTTCATGAAATTGTATTAAATGAAAACGATTTATTAGACCGCCGCGATCGAGGTATAAAATTGTTTGACTTAGTAGATAAGAGAGACATTAGTATGATTTATCAAGAAAACCCAAACTCTCTTGAAGCTACGTCAAAAGATTTTAAAGTGTATCAAAATGGCGAAACAGTGTATTTAACTTCAGATAAATACAAAGAGTTTACGCAGCTTCTTAAAGTAAGTCTAAAAACTTTTAAAACAGAAACTAAACGCATATTAAATGTAGGGATTGATGGTTCTAAAGTTGGTACCCAAACAAATAGTTTTTTATGCAAAGACAAGTTATTTCAGATAGGTATCGATTCAGATTATCTCAAATTTCAAGTAGTCGATTTAACTACAGATACGATTATCAAAAAAATTGAAACACACGAAGACGAGAATTTGAATTTTATAAATACGCCTATACTAATTGAAAATGCCGATTTTCAGAAATATCGTGAATTGGAAAGGACGAGACAGTTTTTCCGCAAAATAAGGGAAGGTGATATTGCGATTTCTGTTTTATATGAAAATGAAACGTATCAAATCACTTTGGGTGGCGTATCTGAACAGGTGGGATATGCATTTTTTTTAGGTTTTAATTTTGGCTTAGCAGGAAGCCTAGTTGTCATTGCCATAAACCCCACTACCAATAGTTATTGGGGCTACACCTACACAAAATCGGTAAGAGTTACAGGTTTGTTTGATGACAATTTTAACATGGTGGAAGGAGAGGTACCTCCCAATATTTTTGACAAAATGAACGATACACAAACGCTAGATTTATTAGGTGGAAATGAGAAACTATCTATCTCTGCAGAAACTGTTTTTAAACTAGATAATTTTTTTATAAAAGGATTCTACTTAAAAAACGCAGAAACATACTACCTCGTGAAGTATGATAAATAAAATTGTAACGTTAGGATAATCTTTACTTAAACACTTTTCTACTTCTTAAACCGAAGTTTTTCACTTCGCCCTTTTTTAAATATTTTATTGCTGTTGCGGGTACCGGAACGTAATTCTTTTTGTACTTCAGCTGGCAATTGGATAATTTCTTGACACTCAATTGAACAACAGTTTTCCATTTGCGCCCTACAACTATCACACTGAATAAACAACAAGTGGCACGCTTCATTAGCACAGTTTACGTGGGTATCGCAAGGTTCGCCGCATTGATGACATTGTGAGATAATGTCGTCACTAATGCGTTCCCCACGGCGATGATCGAACACAAAATTTTTACCAATAAACTTATTTTCTAATCCAAGAGATTTCACCTGTCGTGTATATTCTATGATGCCTCCTTCCAGCTGAAATACGTTTTTAAACCCTTTATGTTTGTAATAGGCACTCGCTTTTTCACAACGAATACCGCCGGTGCAATACATGACAAGATTTTTATCTTCTTTGTGATCTTTCAGGTCTTCTTCAATAATATCTAAGGAATCCCTAAAGGTATCCACATCGGGCGTAATAGCATTTTTAAAATGTCCTATTTCGCTTTCGTAGTGATTACGCATATCGACCAAAACGGTGTCTGGGTCTTCAATGATTTCGTTAAAGGAAGCAGCGTTTAAGTGTATGCCTTTGTTAGTGACATCAAAAGTAGCATCGTTTAAGCCGTCTGCTACAATTTTATCGCGAACCTTCACTTTTAGTTTTAAAAAAGATTTAAGGTCTTGTTCTATGGCAATATTTAAACGTACGTTTTCAAGAAAATAAATGCCGTCAAGAAAGTTTTTAAAAATATCAAAGTTTTTTGCAGGTAATGATAGTTGGGCATTTATTCCCTCATGAGCCACATAAATACGTCCCAGGACATCCATCGCGTTCCAGGCTACAAATAAGTGGTTTCTAAATAGTTTTGGATTGCCTATATAGGCATATTGATAAAAAGAAAGTGTTAATCGGTCTTCGCCTGCTTGCTCTAACAATGCAGCTCTCTCATTAGCACTTAAGGTATTGTACAGTTGCATGCTATACGTCTTTAAGGGTTAATTTTGGGCAAAGGTACTAATATGATTTTGAATGGTACGTTTTTCAAAAGCACTTCATAAAAAAAATCAGGGCTTGTATCGCCCTGATTCCTCTTAGGTTATTTGCCGGGGGCAAATATTTCCTTCAACTGCTTTACCATTCCGCCGTTACCATTTACGGTAATTTCCCCGATTTTTTCGGCGATTTTTTCTACATATTCCATCTCCTTCAATTTGTAAAGCATTTCGTTGTCTTCCATTAACTTCGCAGTGTTTAACAAGCTTCTGGTAGAAGCTGTTTCTTCCCTACGCGTAATGACATTGGCTTGTGCTTTCTTTTGGGCCATCAATACCTGGTTCATGATATCTTTCATTTCTCCGGGTAGGATAACGTCCCTAATGCCACAGTTCAATACCACAACTCCCAATTGGCCTGCGGCTGATTTTGTGTCTTCAAAAACAGACTTCGCAATTTGCTCTTTGTTTTCCAAGAGCTCATCCAAAGTGAAAGTTCCTACGTAAGCTCTCAAAGCCAATTGCATCGAGACATACAATTGTTTTTCAAAATCTTTGTTTTCCAACAAGGCTTTTTCCACGTCGATGACTTTGTACTGAGCGTAAAAATTCATCCTTACATTAGCTTTGTCTTTGGTTAACAATTCCTGTCCGGCAATTTCCAATTGCAATTGACGCATGTCCACTTTGGCAATTTTAATGGTGGTATCGTTTCTCCAGAACCTGTAGCTCCCACCAGTTAACGTTTTAGCAAACACATCGTCAACCAACAAAACCGCTTTCTCGTAAGCCGCCACTTCGAAAGTTCGAATGTATTTGTTTACTTCTGCTTTGCTGAACAAAGACTTGTCCATCTTTTCGGTGATGTAGATTTTATTCAAATCCACTCTGGTAAATGCATACTCTACCAATCCTTTCCAGAAAACAAATCGCCCGGTTTCCAATACTTGAGAGAACTTGTTGTTTGCGTACACAATCACCAACTCATTATCCAAGACCTCTACTACATGCCACATGACGGCCAATTTAGTATCTGCTTTCAAAATTTCGAAGGCTACGGGTGCAGTGACAAACGCTTTTGAAAGGTTGTATTTCAACACACTTTCTCCAAATTTCAACCAGTAAACACCTTCGGTTAGTACGCGTTTGTAGTTTCCGTTTTTGAAAACCAAACCCGCGTATCCTGCTTTGATTCTAACTCTTTTCATCTTTTTGAGTTTTAAAAATTAAACATTATTTACACTGACACTACCCGTAACGGTGGCAGAATCAAATCTTCAATCTTATTAAAAAAACAGTAACGGAATACCATCCATTCCCTACGGAAAAACCATGAACTTGTAATCGCTGAAAAAGGTTTTTAAAAGGATGACAAACCGGAAAGAGATTCAGCAAATTGAATTCTTTGCAATTTTTTTCACAGTTAAAAAGCTAATTTCTTTAACTTCCCATTAATCGTTTTTCAAAGTACGTTAAGGATTTGTTTTACTTCCTTAGAACTAAAACCGATATTTCCTGTTACCATTTTTGTCTCTTATTTTTCAGTGTGACCTACTGAAGCCTATTTTTAAAAGTTGACCTTCTTTTTGTTTAATAGATGATAAGTCTATTAACCTACATTAAAAGTGTAGTACTCTACCCGTTGAGTTACATTGTTACGCAACAATGGCAGGACTCGAACCTGCAACAGCTACTTGTTGTTCTGACCCAACTGAACTAACTCAAATCGAATTTGAGTGTGGGATTCGAACCCACGACCTACAAGGTGATGGTCTTTACTTTGGTGAAAGACCGAAACCTCCAAGTCAAGCTGGATATGTAAGAACAATACTTGTAGCAGCCTTACATACAATGGTGCCCTACTGAAACACACAACATGACTTGCCTGGTGTGGAACAGACAGGATTTGAACCTGTATTTTCAGTGCTTCAAACTGATGCATAGACCTTCTTTGCTACTGTTCCTTTTTTTGTAAACTTGGCAGGAGTTGAACCTACACCGCGAGAGTCAAAGTCTCGTATGCTACCCTTACACTACAAGTTTGTTGAGGTACTGGGGCTCGAACCCAGGACATCCGTCTTAAAAGGACGGTGCGCTAGCCTACTGCGCCACACCTCAATATGCAGTACCGATGGGACTCCCTTCGATGACTACGTCATATACCTTCAATTGAAATATATTTCAATATCGGTAGTGCTCAGGATAAACTTCTCGCCCAACGCTTCTGCTTCGCAGTACCGATGGGACTCGAACCCATACCTTCCCCATAGACAGTGGGGTGCTCTAGCCTTTGAACTACGGTACTAAATGGAAGTGCTTTCACACTTCCTAACTTCCTTTTTAGTTAAAAGAGAAGATTATAAAAAGTTGTTTAACCTATTGGCAAACCAACCTTTTTTGGTCTCTTCCTCAAGCTTTGAAGCAGTTTCTGAAGAATTCTTTTGTCGGTTGTTTCTTCTTTCTCGCTTTTTAGTGGCTCTAGAAAGTTCTCTTTCTACATATTCTATAAATCCTTCATTCATTCCTAACATAAGCGCTTCTTTATACGCCTCTTCAGCTTTTTCGAATTCCAAAACCATCTCAAAAAGTTGCCCTTGTAATAATTGAATCCCGGCTCTATCTGCCCCTTTCACATTTTTAGCAAAATCAATCACTTTTTGTGCTGCTTCAAAATCATCATTTCGCAAAAGCATATTGATGTAATCCGGATAGATTTCGGCAAAATCTAAATTGGCTGCAATGGCTGCTTCAAAATAGGTTTTAGCAGTATTTGGATCGCTAAATTGCTCACTGTACACCTTAGCCATTAAACATAACGCTTTTACATTTTCAGGCTCATACGACAAGGCATAATTTAATGCTTCGACCGCTTTTTGTAATTCGTAAGGGTACGCTGCAATGGCTTTGGCCAAATACAAATTAATAGTTGTTTTCATTTTTCGGTTTTATTTAAAAAATTTCTTTCTTTTTTGAAACCGAACGGAATTAAATTGCCTTATGTATGGGCATAAAAAAATCCGAAGCGGTTTTTATAGTACTTCGGATTTTTTCATAGAAGAATATTTTTTCTTTAATGATACTTCCGAAGCCAGGTCGATCCTGTGAAATAGATCACACAATCGTTTTTAAATTCTTTCTGTAGTCTCATGGCTTTCGTTATTATTTAATATTTAATTTTTTATGCAACTATTTTTGAATTGCGGTGCAAAGGTGAAATGAATTTTTGAAATATGCAACAAAAATATTAATTTATTTTATTGATTTTCAATTAGTTATGATTAAAATTAATTATAGGAATCCCTGTCCGCTTATGGCAGATTATTGGACTGTTTTGCAATTTCCTGAAGGTGTGATGCTTACCTTCCAATGAGGGTTTTGTTATGTCTCAATTAAAATTTCATTTTTTTATTAAAAAAAAAGCGCCCAATTTCTTGGGCGCTTATATCAATACGATAAAATAAGTTTTATTTCATTCAAATTGTACATAAGACATCCCTGTTCGTTTTCCAGAAATCTTCTGAAAATCGAATTTTTCCCAGACTCATTTGGCCTGTTGGATACGTATGTACTGCTATTCTGTTCATAAGGGTGCAAATATGATTGATTTTCGAGCAATTTTCCAAACTTTTTATAAAAAAAGCCCCAAGTATAGATTTGGAGCTTTTAAAAAATTATCTTTTTACTTACTTGCCTAGCAGCAACAACTCGTTACAAACTACCTCGGTAGTGTAGCGTTTTTGTCCCTCTTTGTCTTCCCAGGCTCGGGTAGTTAGTTTTCCCTCTATGGCAATTTCCTTTCCTTTGGTGACAAAGCCTTCAATAATTTCAGCTGTTTTCCCCCATGCCACCACATTGTGCCATTGGGTGTCGGTTACCCGTTCTCCTTTGTTATTTTTGTAACTTTCGTTAGTGGCAATGGAGAATTTTGCTAATTTTTTTCCCGATTCTAGCGTTACAATTTCTGGATCGTTTCCAAGATTTCCAATCAACTGTACTTTGTTTCTAAGTGTGCTCATAATAATGTATTTTTAATGTTAAACAGTTAATACTATCGGCTCTTCGTTGAGTTCGACAAGGCAAACTTAGAGCAGGATTTTTTTTCATCCAATTTTTACGCATTTACTATCGGTTATTATCGTTTGTAAACGTTTATAAACTAATATATCAGACCTATATACCAAATGGGACAAGGCATTATAAAAGGGATAGGATAAATCGGGGGTGATTTTTTTTGAAGAACGGATTTTGCGTTTCGCAGTAGTCAAAACTATTCTGTTACTTTACAATACCGTATTACAATGAACATTTTGCATCCTGCTCTATCGTATATTTCCGATTCGCAGTTAAGGGCTTTCCCAAGTGCAATGCTATTTAGTTTCTTTCTCCTTTGGTTTGGGTACAGAAACTTTTAGAACGTCATCTAAAGTGCCGTATATGGTTAATTTTTTCTCATACTTTTCAGCACGTTCTTTTTTTTCTTTTTTATTTTCCTTCAAATTTCTAACTTATTTTAATAGCTGAATTTACTAATTCAATTATTTTATTTAAAACCTCTGGATTAATAATTTCACCGTGTTTGCTTAATACTTTTGACGAACTATAGGTAAATATTTTATTTGCTCTTAATTCACTAAATTTTTGAAGCGACCTAGATAAATCTTTATTATCAATTAAATAACAAAATTTATTAAGTCTAGTGTTAGAAGTAAATGGACATAATATTAAATCAGCACTATCAGAATTATGACAATCGTTATTTGATATTACTAAGCAAGGTCTTGGTTTAGTTTCGTTCGGATTTTTCTTATCAATATAACCCCAATCAATCCAAACTATATCCCCTTGTGAATACATAACTAATCAAGGGATTCTTTATATAAATCAACTAAATCATTATCCTCAGATTCATTCCAAAGTGTGTTTAATGAATTAAATGTAAGGTTCTGTACAGATTCAGATATTCTTAATGCTTTAATATACTCTAGTTTTGTGATGACTTTATTAATTGTTTCGTCTATTTCAATTGTTTTATTAAGCAATAGCTTAATTTCATAGGCTAATGGGTCATTTAATGAAAAGTATTCATTAGATAATTCTTCTAATGAGTTTATTAAAGGGGTTGATAATTGGAGTGCAAAATCAAATTGCTTGATTAAGTTATCTGCAATTTCTTCATTTATTGAATCTACATCTTCATTGATTAGCTCCAAAACTTCAACTAATGAATTTAAAACATTATTAGCGCCATTAATAGCTTTATTTACAAATGATTTTGTTCTGTATTCAGATGAAAATAAAAATGAGGCTGTTTTTTCAATAAAATTAAATGGCTTCTTGTTCTTTATTAAAACAGAATCTAATACCATAAATGAAAGAAATAAATTTATATATACTATATATAATGTGATGTCAAATCTACAATTAAAGATTTAACAAACAATTATATTATCGATAAACTACATTAAATATTAACAAAATATGTAGCTAAACACTTTTTAAAGTTACAATATTAATGCCATTTCGCAAAATATATTGTCTTTAAATGTATTAAATAGAAGTTAAATTTTTATATGTCAACACACTTTCACTATCCAATAAAAACTTCTCTATTCTTTCTTGTGGTGTTAAGTTTCTTGCATTAAAACGAGCCGAAAACTCATCCAAATAACGCTCAAAATGCTTTTCGCTTACTTGATGATACACACCATACAAACCACGCTTTAAAACACTCCAAAAGTTTTCAATGGTGTTGGTGTGAACGTTACCTCTTACAAACTCACTTTTAGAGTGTACTACCGTTGAGTGTGTGAAATAGAATTTTAGGTCACTATAAAGGTGGCTTTCGTCTGTGTGGATTTCTGCACCCTCTGCAACGTGTGTATCAATAATTGGGTCAACTTCATACTTGATAGCTTGTGGTACTTTCTTTAAAACAACTTCACCGTTACGCTCAATGATACCTACTACCATAGTTTTAGGAACATAAGGAGTACCATCATTTTTTAAATGCGGATGCACCTTAGAACGCTTTTTGCTGAAATGCTTGTTTTTCTCTTTGCCACCTATGTACGTTTCGTCAATTTCTACCATATTGGTTTTTCCTAACATTTTAGGGGCTTTCTCTTTCAGCATTTCTCTAATTCTGTGAAGAACAAACCAAGCCGTTTTCTGTGTGATACCTAAATCACTTGCAAGTTGAACGCTGGAGATACCTTTTTTGTGATTAGTGGCTAAGTAAATAGAAGCAAACCATATTCTAAAAGGGATTTTAGAATTTTCAAATATAGTACCTACTTTAACGGTAAATTTCTTGTAACATTCGTTATCACTACACTTGTACCCTCTTGTAGTTTTATAAGGGTTTAAGCTACCGCAATGAGGACATGCTGGGTTACCGTTCCAACGGATTTTCTCGTAATACTCAATACAAGTTTTATCATCCTTGAAAAAGTCTAAAAGCTGTGGTAGTGATTTGAAATTCATAATCTTATTGTTTTGTTATACAAATATATTCGAATATATTGACACATACAAATATTTATACAACTTTATTCGAAAATAATTGTATATTTGTTCTATGGTAACTTATAAAGAAAGACAGGAGAACTTACGGACGTATGTTTTACTGGAAGGTTGCGAGGTACTAGGTACATTCGGCAATTTAAAAAAGGTTTGTGATTTTATGGAAGGCAAAGATTTTCCAAAGTATAACACTATTGTAAGAAAGAAGGAATACCCTGTAATTCACAATGATTTTAAAGTATTTAAGGTTAAGCACTATTAAGTGTCATTGAGATATTTTTGTATGTAATAGTATTTCCCTTGCTTAGATGTGCTAGGGATATATATTTGTAGTGTGTCTTTCATTCTACTCCTTAGATTAGTTAAACCCATCCCTAAATCAATTTCTAAATCCTTAATTCTATTGTAGAAAGCGGTTAAATTCGTTTCTGAAATGATTACTTCATCATCGTGAATTAGAAAAAACAACTTATCTACATTATTATTCATAAATTGACATATACTTAGCTATTTGTCATATATTGATAAATACTTAGTTATATGTCAAAAATAATGTAATTTTTTTATCATCATAATAAAAACTTTTATTAAATTTGTTGTATAAAAAAACGCCAGTACTGTGAATACTGACGTTTAGTGATTTGAAGTAGTGGGATTGAGTATGTTAAACTCGATTTAAGTTGGGCTAATGAGACCCATTTTTTCAGCTAATGAGACCGACTTCAACCTCCACACTAAAACAAACCGTAATATTTGAAAGCACCTATTAAGGTGCTTTTTACATGTTAATAGACTTCAATAAAAGTGTTTCCACCATATTATTGAAGTTTCTGTTTTCATTTATTGCCATTTCCTCAATCTTTTGCATAAGGCTTTCCCTTATTCTTAAAGACTTTTGAACGGTCTTAAATTCCTTATGTATTTCTTTCGAACTCATAACATTACAAATTTAGCCTTATAAAAACGAAGTTTTAAAAAATATGAATCGCGTTTTTAACAGAGTTTTCAACACCAATGTTTTGGTTTATAATAACTTAGTTAATAAATGGATAATTTAAAGATTAAATGTGAGTGATTTCTTGTCCCATTTAGTATATAGATGCCTAATATATTTCTAATTATCAGATATTTATAAAAATTTTAAAAATTCGTTTTACTCACTCAAAAGTTGTAACTTTTCCGTTTTAATACAATTTTATGAGCCAATACCACATAAAAAATCTTGAAGAATATTTTCAAGTGTATCGAAAAAGTGTTCGAGACCCTGAAACCTTTTGGGAAGAAATTGCTGAAGAAAACTTTGTTTGGCGTAAACACTGGAATAATGTGCTGACTTGGGATTTTACAAAACCTGAAGTTACTTGGTTTAAAGGTGCTCAACTAAACATCACCGAAAATTGTATAGATAGGCATTTAGCGACTCGAAGCAACAAAACAGCTATTATTTTTGAACCCAATAATCCTGAAGAAAAAGCACAACATATTACTTATCGTCAATTACACGAAAAAGTGTGTCAATTTGCAAATGTGCTTAAGGAGCAAGGCATTAAAAAAGGAGATCGTGTGTGTATTTATTTACCCATGATTCCTGAATTGGCTTATGCCGTTCTTGCTTGTGCGCGAATTGGAGCAATACATAGTGTGGTATTTGCCGGATTTTCAGCCAACGCATTGGCAACACGTATTAATGACAGTGATTGCGCTATGGTGATTACCAGCGATGGTTCATACAGAGGAAATAAGTCTATTGATTTAAAAGGAATAGTTGATGAAGCTTTAGAGAATTGCCCCTGTGTGAAAACCGTTTTGGTCGCAAAAAGAATAAATTCTTCTATTACACTAAAAGACGGAAGAGATTTATGGTTACAACCCTTATTAGACAATGCTTATAAAGATTGTGTAGCAGAAATTATGGATGCCGAAGATCCCTTATTCATTCTTTACACTTCGGGTTCTACAGGGATGCCCAAAGGAATGCTCCATACTATTGCCGGATATATGGTTTATACAGCATATACTTTTAAAAATGTGTTTCAGTATCGTGAAAACGACGTATATTGGTGTACGGCAGACATTGGCTGGATTACAGGGCATAGCTATATTCTCTACGGTCCCTTGGCAAATGGTGCCACTACAGTGATGTTTGAAGGAGTACCTTCGTATCCTGATTTTGGCCGATTTTGGGAAATTATTGAAAAGCACAAAGTCACACAGTTTTATACCGCACCAACAGCCATTAGAGCTTTAGCCAAAGAAAATTTAAGTTTTGTTGAAAAACATACCCTTTCCAGTTTAAAAATATTAGGAACTGTAGGCGAGCCCATAAATGAAGAAGCCTGGCACTGGTATAATGATAATATTGGCAACAAAAAAACACCTATTGTTGATACATGGTGGCAAACTGAAACCGGAGGTATTATGATTTCTCCCATTCCATTTGTAACCCCAACCATACCAACTTTTGCAACGCTACCAATGCCTGGTATTCAACCTTGCCTTATGGATGAAAATGGGCAAGAAATTAAAGGAAATTCTGCCGATGGAAGATTGTGTATAAAATTTCCTTGGCCTTCTATGGCGCGTACCATTTGGGGAAACCATCAGCGGTATAAGGACACGTATTTTTCAACTTTTGAAAACAAGTACTTTACCGGAGATGGGGCATTGAGAGACAATACAGGCTATTATCGTATTACAGGACGTGTAGATGATGTGATTATTGTTTCGGGGCATAATCTTGGCACGGCTCCTATTGAAGACGCTATTAATGAGCATCCTGCTGTAGCCGAAAGTGCTATCGTAGGATTCCCACACGAAATTAAGGGGAATGCATTGTATGGTTTCGTAATCCTGAAAGAAACCGGAGAAGTTAGAAATCAAGATAATTTGAGGAAGGAAATTAACCAACTCATTACCGAACGAATTGGTCCAATAGCAAAGTTGGATAAAATTCAATTTACTTCTGGATTGCCCAAAACCCGAAGTGGTAAAATCATGCGGAGAATACTTCGTAAAATTGCCCATAAAGACAATTCAAATCTTGGAGATATTAGCACGCTTTTAAATCCAGAAGTGGTTCAAGAAATTATGGAAAATGCTCAGTAGTAATTTTAGAGGTAAATCATAAGTAATTACTAAAAAATAAAGACATTGCTCTTACTGGAATAGCTGTGTAAGAACGGGCAACGATTTTGGCAATCTGAAATCTTGTAAATGTAGTTGATAATATTTTAGAAGTACGTCTAATGTTTTCAATCTATTGATTTTGGTTATTTTAATACCCGAAAGCTGGTTGTAATGCAATGTATGTAAAGACTTCAGCACAGAGACAACATCTCCTTCTTCAGAAAAATTGCCTTGCGACTTTTCTTGAAAAATACCTTCGATGAGATTAAAATATGGCCGTTCTTCTTCAGAAAAATGTGGATAAAAACCAAGATAGTTTGTCAATTTTAAAAGAAAAAGTAAGTGAAAATTGGCAATTTCTTCGTGAGTATCTAACCAGACTAAAGAAGATTCGATAAATTGAAATAATGCATCATTGGCTTCTTCTTCTTTTACCGAGTTTTTTAAAATTTCCGCAATAAAGAGAAGTAACGAAGACTTTATAATATGGGTATGTAATGTACTATAAGGAGAAATTACCTTAGCTTCACTAATTCGTTCTAAAGTTCCATTGTCTTTATGAAATGCCTCTATTTCTAGTAGGGATAGCGGCTGAAACATAGAGGTACGAAGCTTTCCTTTTTTGGATTTTAAAATCCCTCGTAAGAGATAACTTTTAATTCCGAACTTTTCAGTAAAACAAGAGACAATTAAATCGGCTTCGGCATATTTTATAGAGGAAAAGACAAATGCTCGTGTAGAAACCTGCATCTTATCGTATCACCATAATTTTGGTGACTTTGGTCTCCAGTTGGTCTTCGGAAGTTATTAAAACCAAATACACGCCTGAAGCTACTTTGTATTTTCCAAAAGCGGTGGTGTCCCACAACACACTTCCTCCTTGACTGGTCGTTTCAAAAACTAGATTTCCTTCAATATCGGTAATCTTTACATTGGCATCGGCTGTAAGGCCATCGATAGTGACATTACCGGTAAAGTTAGGTCGCACAGGATTTGGAAAAGCATACACATTTTCAAGATTATCGCGAGGTGCCGTTGAAGTACCTTCGTAAGCAACAAGTCCATTAGCCGTTGCAAAATAAACTCTTCCTGTAGAATCATCAATAGCAATATCCTGCACATTATTGGAAGGAAGTGGTGAATTATCTTTGGTAAACCTTAATAGTGTTTCTTGTCCGTTTGAAGAAAGATAAAACACTCCCGAAGTGGCCGTAGCAATCCATTTATTATTAGAACCATCTACTTCAATATCTGTTATGCTTTGTTCGTATAGCAATTCTTGTGGAACCCCATCATCCAAAATGATAATTTCCTGGGCATCAACCACCGTATCGCCAAAAAAGCCACCTATATTAAATAACACCCTTAAGCCTTTTAAGGTTCCTATCCAAAGTCTATTAGAGGCATCAAAAGCAATGGCTCTAACATTTGTAGTTGGGAGGTTTCCATTCCCAATTTCTTTACCAATTTTTGCAAATTTATTTTCTGAAGGATTATATCCTACCAAGCCATTTTCAGAAGTAGCTATAAAAACATATCCTTCTCTACTTATAGCTACTTTATTGAGACCACTTTCGTTCTCTGAATCAATAATGGTTGAAATGTCAAATTTTTGAAACTGCCCATTTGGGGTTAATCTTAATAACCCCTCTTTATTTAAAGATTGTACAAACCAAAGGTTGTTATCTCTGTCAAATTGGGCTCCAAAAATTCTTATGGCGCCATCAGGATCATTTTCTAGTGGGTCTAAAATGCTATTTGTCTCGTCATAAAGAATTTGAGGGGACTCATCAACAACTTTTAAAAGCCCTTCCTGAAAAGATGAAAAAAATACTTCATCTGAATTTAAAGGGTTGATTTTTACATGTACCAAGTCACTAGCTCCAAACAATTGTTCTTTGTCAATATTAATCCAGGTTTCTTCCTGTAAATGACTAATTCCTCTATAGTTAAAAGGTGATGGATCAAAATTTACATTAATATCCCCAAACGAAACCCAAAGTTGCCCAGGGCTGGTATCAATGGCAAAAGGGGAGTTTAAAATAGGCCCATTTGGCAAAATTTGGTTAAAAGCGCCCGTGGCATAAGGGATTTTGTAAAGGCCATTTTCAAAGGTACCTACATAAAAATTTTGTCCAAAGGAAATTCCTGACTGGAATCTATCTTCCAAAGCAGATGGAATTGAAGCGGTAGCTAGTAATGTAATATTTTCATCATAGGCATAAATATCATCCCTCGTAGTTACAGTAAGTGTTTGTCCGTCTGAAGTAAAGTCTCTAATGGTATTTACATAAGTAGCAACGGCCACCGACCCACCATTTATTACCCTAGCAATACTATAATCTCGAGCTATATATATGTCATCTCCCAAAGATTGAACTCCTAATAGTGGTCCACTAGCAATGGTTTCCCATTCTTCATAATCTATTAAATTATCACTATTAGCAAGGGCTCTTTTTAACCCTTCCTCCATGGTAGCTGCATAAATGTAGGGAGGCAAGATGGTTGTTTGGGTGACGTTAATTTGTGTTCCTAAAGCCCCTATAAAATAGGTGTCTCCAAATTCTAACCTAGCAATGTCATAAACAGAAATTCCGTATTCTGTTGCTATAAATAGGTTTCCGTCATGTTCATAAAATTGATTAATCCTTTTTCTGTTTGGCGGAATGGTAGGTTTATCTAAGATATCCACAACCTTCAGAATATTTTCTTCCCCATCAATAACTACATCTATTAGCCCCGTTTCATAACCTATGAAAAGCGCTCCATAAGCAATACTATAATGGAGCGTTGAAATGGTCTCTCCAGAAAGTCCTTGAATGGTAGAAAAAGTACTTATTTCTTGAGTAGAAAGATCGTACGTATAGACTGCATTTTCAGAACCTACATATATTTTGTCATTTCCTTGAGAGACAGCCTTAATCGACACATAGGAAAAAAAACCCTTCCATTGTTTTTCAAAATTTTGAGAGAAAGAAATTGAAACCCAAAATGTGAGCAAAAAAACAGAAAGATTTCTCATTAGGTATTTACTTTTTCTGTGATTATTAAACACTCTAAACTTGTATTTATTGCAATAATAAATGAAAAAGGTTGCCTTTCGACAACCTTATTATTAGGAAACTATTTTTTTAAACAACTCCTTGGGCCATCATTGCTTCGGCTACTTTTACAAAACCAGCAATGTTAGCTCCTTTTACATAATCTACATAACCATCTCCGTCTTTTCCGTATTTTACACAAGCTGCGTGAATATCATTCATAATAGTATGTAATCGTTCGTCAACTTCTTCTCTGGTCCAATTTAATCGTAAAGAGTTTTGGGACATTTCCAACCCTGAAGTTGCTACCCCTCCAGCGTTAGAAGCTTTCCCCGGAGAGAACAGGATTTTTGCCTTTTGAAATACGGCAATTGCTTCCGGTGTACAAGGCATATTAGCTCCTTCACCCACGCATATACAACCATTTGATACCAACATATTTGCCTCATCTTCGTTCAATTCGTTTTGAGTAGCACAAGGCAATGCAATATCACAAGTAATTTCCCAAGGACGTTTTCCCTCTACATAATTTGCCGAAGGATATTTCTTAACATACTCGCTTATCCTTCCTCTTTTGTTATTCTTTAAATCCATGACATAGGCCAATTTCTCTTCATTGATTCCTTCTGCGTCATAAATATACCCTGCAGAGTCTGAAAAGCTAACCACTTTTCCGCCAAACTCCATGGCTTTTTCTGCAGCATATTGAGCCACATTTCCTGAACCAGAGACAACAACCGTTTTTCCTTTAAAACTTTCCCCTTTTGTAGCTAGCATATTTTTTGCAAAATAAACATTGCCATATCCTGTTGCTTCAGGTCTAATTAAAGAACCTCCATAACTAAGTCCTTTCCCGGTAAAAACCCCTGTAAATTCATTTCGAAGGCGCTTATATTGACCAAACATGAATCCTATTTCACGCCCTCCCACTCCAATATCACCTGCAGGCACGTCGGTATTAGGGCCAATATGTCTTGAAAGTTCGGTCATAAAACTTTGGCAAAAACGCATCACTTCGGCATCACTTTTACCTTTAGGGTCGAAATCACTACCCCCCTTTCCGCCTCCCATAGGAAGGGTGGTTAAACTGTTTTTAAACGTTTGTTCAAACCCTAAAAATTTAAGAATGCTCAAATTTACCGAAGGGTGGAAACGCAAACCTCCTTTATAAGGCCCAATAGCCGAATTAAATTCAATTCGATACCCTCTATTTACTTGAATTTTTCCACTATCATCGGTCCAAGGTACTCTAAAAATTAGTGTACGTTCTGGTTCAACCATACGCTCCAAAAGCATTTTGCCCTGGTACACTTCATTTTCTTCGATAAATGGAATAACCGTTTCTGCTACTTCAGTAACTGCCTGTAAAAACTCAGGCTCGTGAGGATTCATTTCGGCAACTTTTGAAATGAAATCTTTAATACTTTGTTTCATTTGAATTAAAAATTTGAAAATATTGAAAGATGGAATGCCTTATTACCCATCTGTGTTTTTGATACATTCTTCCGTGGGCATTTCACAAGAAAAATTTTAGATATAACAATAAAAAACTAAATAAATTTACTATTTCGTTATAATTGATTGTGAAAACATCCTCAAACTAACAATTTAACTGTTTTGAAAACGTTTTCGAAATTAGTGGCAAATATAAGTTATCTGGAAAAAAAGCGATGTCTTTTTTATTGAAATAAGCTATTTAATTATAATATATTTCTCTGTTAGATATGTTTTTATATATTTGTTACGTCTCAATCTAAACCTAAATTACAATGAATACCAGATTTTTGCTATTGGTATTTTTATTTTTTGCCCTCCTTAGGCAAGAAGTTTATAGCCAATTTGGCTTCTCTCATGAGATAGGAGTTATTACAGGTCCTGTTGTATTTTACTCGGATTACGGAGTTAGAAACGATTTTGAAACCAACATTGGTAATGTGGGTTTTGGAGTGGGGATTATACATTACTTAAACTTTTCTTATAGAGCAGACTGTAATTGCTACACCAAAGACACTTATTTCAACGATCACTTCAAGATACGAAGTGAAATTGATTATCATAAAACCAATTTTGAACACCTTGGAAAGTGGGTAGATCCGGATAGAGATTCAGATACTGCAAAACAGTTAAGAGCTATGAAAGGGTCCACAACTGTCTTTGACATCGGGGCTCAGTTAGAATTTTTTCCCTTAAGTATTCGTGATTTTGCTGCTGGTGCTTATAAAATTGCCCCATTTGGTAGTTTTGGAGTGCATTGGGTAAGTTTTGATCCTGAAGTATATAGTGAAATTGGGCCATTAAATACGGTATCTATTCCATCGATTAATTTCTTGGGATCAACACCTAAAAAATATCTAAATGCTTTTCAACAAGAAGGAGATTCTACTTGGAGTGTTGTTATGAGTGCTGGTTTTAGATACAAAATTGGTCCCTTGAGCGATTTAATGTTAGATGCCCGTTGGCAGTATTATTTTTCAAACTGGGTGGATGGTTTAAACCCGCAAGAAGAATTCAATGAACAATCTTTAGGCCCTGGAAACGGAATCCCTGTACCTGAAAATAAGGCCAATGACTGGATTTTTTGGTTGAATGTAGGGTATGTTTATTATTTAGATTAAACGATTACTGTATAAAAAAAGAGTGGGGGAAGGCCGCCCCCACTCTTTTTTATCTCTTTTCTAAGGGATATTAATTTAAAGCTTGTTCTAAATCGGCAATTAAATCCGCTACATCTTCAATGCCCACGCTTAATCGAATTAAAGAATCTACTACCCCTGTTTTTTCCCGCTCCTCTTTAGGAATACTGGCATGCGTCATACTTGCGGGGTGACCTGCTAAACTCTCAACCCCACCTAAACTCTCGGCTAGAGTAAATATTTTTAGGTTTTCTACTATTTTTATGGCTTCCTCAAAATTGTTTCCTTTCGTTACAAAAGAAATCATTCCACCAAAATCCTTCATTTGAGATTTGGCCACTTCATGATTAGGATGACTCTCAAACCCTGGCCAATATACTCTTTCAATTTTAGGATGGTTTCGTAAATATTCAGCCACTTTTCTACCATTTTCACAATGTCGTTGCATACGCACGTGTAGTGTTTTAATTCCTCGTAACACCAAAAAGCTATCTTGGGGTCCACAAATAGCGCCACTGGCATTTTGTATAAAGTACAATTTTTCTGCCAATGCTGCATCTTTCACAACCAAGGCTCCCATGACCACATCGCTATGACCGCCCAAGTATTTGGTGGCGCTATGCATGACAATATCTGCTCCCAAATCTAAAGGCTGCTGCAAATATGGGGTTGCAAAAGTATTGTCTACGGCTAAAATTAAATGGTGCTTTTTGGCTATACTGGAACAGGCTTTAATATCGATTATGTTCATCATCGGGTTGGTGGGAGTTTCTACCCAAATGAGTTTGGTGTTAGCATTTACATAAGCTTCAATTTTATCTGCATTTTGCATCCCGATAAAATGAAATTTAACTCCAAAATTTTCAAAAATTTTTGTAAACAAACGATAGGTGCCTCCGTATAAATCATTGGTAGAAATTACTTCATCGCCAGGCTTCAACAATTTAATAACGGCATCAATAGCTGCTAACCCACTACCAAAAGCGAGACCATAATTACCATTTTCAATGCTAGCAAAGGCATTTTCAAGCGCATGGCGTGTAGGGTTGTGTGTTCGCGAATATTCATACCCTTTATGTCCTCCTGGGGTGGATTGTGCATAGGTAGATGTTTGATAAATGGGTGGCATCACGGCTCCATAGGCCTGATCGTGCTCTTGCCCACCATGGATAGTTTTGGTGTTAAATTTCATGGCTTTGAATTAAGAAAACAAAAGTACACTTTCCTATATCATTATAAAAACTTTGTACTTTTGTATGATGAGATTTCGCTTTTTTCAAATTTTCGTTCTAACGCTCGCCCTTGGATGTAAAAAAGCACCTAGCCTCTCTTTTTCTCACGAAAGTTTTACTGAAAAAAACTTGGAGATTTGCCAAAAAGACCCTTGTTCAAAAATTACCATCGATTATATAATAGTCTTCGGGAATGATGAGAGTACCGAAAAAATTAACACCCAAATCAAAGCACAAATTATTCAAGCACTTTTTTTAGGAGAAGATGAAAAACCTTCGGCAAAAAGTATAGAAGATGCTTCGAAGCAATTTATTATGGCCTATAGAGATCATAAAAATGAATTTGAATATGAGCTGGAATATGAAGCAGAAATCTCCGTTTCAGAAATTTTCAGTAGTGAAGCTATCTTAAGTCTTCAATTTCAAAATTATTTATTTACCGGAGGTGCCCACGGCTACGGAAGTACTTTTTTTAGAAATTTCGATTTGCAGACCGGTAAAGAAATTACTATTTCGGACATTTTTGACGATTATGATGGTTTTTTAAAAATGGCCGAAAGTACCTTCCGAAAGAAAAACAATATCCCAGAAAACGAATCTATCAATACCACCGGCTTTTGGTTTGATGAGGATACCTTTTCATTGCCGGAAACGATAGGAGTATCTAAAAATGAACTTCTTTTTATTTACAATGTATACGATATTGCAAGCTATGCCGATGGTCCTATCCGTTTTAAAATTTCAAAAAAAGAAGCCAGCCCCTATCTTAAAAAAGAATTTTTATGAAGAAAATATATTACGTTGCTACTTGCAGCACCTGTGTTCGTATTTTAAAAGATCTTGACCTTCCATCCAATTTTGAGAAACAGGATATTAAAAATGAAGAACTCACCGTAAAACAGCTTGAAGAGTTAAAAAAAATGGCTGGGAGTTATGAGGCCCTTTTCAGTAAAAGAGCTACCCTATATAAAGAAAGAAATTTAAAAAATGAAACGCTTTCCGAAGAAGATTACAAACGTTTCATCTTAGAACATTATACCTTTTTACAACGCCCCGTAATCGTAAATGGCAATCAAATTTTTGTGGGAAATAGTAAAAAAACTGTGGAGGCGGCAAAAAAATCTTTACACGGTTAATGAATGCTCGAACCTTAGCTCTATTAGCCGCTACCGGTGCCAGCACCATTTATGGTGTAAACCATACTATTGCTAAGGGACTAATGCCTACAGTTATTCAACCTTTTGGATTTATACTCCTTAGAGTTGGAGGTGCCGCACTCCTCTTCTGGCTGGCAAGTTCCTTTTTTCCTTCTGAAAAAGTCGCAAAAAAAGACCTGTTTCGCTTCGCACTTTGTGCCCTTTTTGGAATGGTGCTTAATATGAATATGTTTTTTAAAGGATTGCAACTTTCAACCCCGGTAAATAGCTCTGTAATTATTACCATAGCCCCTGTTTTATTATTAATTCTTACCGCTATTTTTTTGAAAGAACGAATTACCTTTCTAAAAATTATAGGAATTTTATTAGGTCTGGCCGGTGTACTTGCCTTAATTTTATTTGGTCCAAAAACGCAGCCTAATGCCCCCAATATTCCCCTCGGAAATCTCTTTTTTATTATTAATGCTACTTCATATTCATTCTATTTAATTTTGGTAAAACCCCTAGTAGAGAAATACACTTCTATTACCCTGATGAAGTTCCTCTTTCTTTTTGCACTATTCATGAATCTTCCTATAGGAACACAAGAATTTTTAGAGGTTCAATGGAATAGTCTACAGCTTTCAGAAATACTAAAAATGGTCTATGTGGTGGTAGGTACTACCTTTCTTACCTATCTTCTTAATATTTATGCACTAAAGCAATTAAGCCCGTCTATTATTGGAGCTTTCATGTATCTACAACCTGTTGTGGCCACATTGTTTGCGCTTCTGGTGGGTGCCGATTCCTTAAGTGCTTTACGCATCATCGCTGCTGCATTTATATTTACCGGAGTGTATTTAACAACCTTAAAACTTAAAAAAGCGCTATA
This sequence comes from Flavobacteriaceae bacterium, assembly GCA_041392125.1. Classification (GTDB taxonomy): domain Bacteria; phylum Bacteroidota; class Bacteroidia; order Flavobacteriales; family Flavobacteriaceae; genus Halomarinibacterium. Next base: position 247,556 of record JAWKMR010000003.1, read on the forward strand.
GATCTTTGGGTATTTGTGCATATTTGCGAGTGTCTTCTTTCGTAAGTGTTTTAAAATCTTCTGTTTTATCTACTTCTTCCAAAAAATCCCAAATCTCGTGAGGAGGTGTTGTTAACTTTCGGGTATTTAAATCAATCCAAGCGCCTAACATCTCACACCTTGCTACATTTTTTCCTTCGGAATTATAAAAATCGTGAAGAAACGAGAAAAAGGTTCCATCTTCCGAAATTCCTTTTAATTGAAGCGAAACCTGAACGGGTTTTCCTGGAAAAACTTCCTTGAAATAATACATATGCTCGTACAACGCTACCGGTCCCAAGTGCATTTTTTGAAGTTTACTTTGACTAAAACCATGGTCTTGAAAATAGCTCATTCGGGTATGGCTCATATAATCTACATAGGCACTATTGCGTAAATGAAGATTGGAGTCTACATCGCTCCAACGGATTTCAAATTGTTTTGTGTACACGTTCTTTTTTGATGTAAATTTAAGGCTCTTTTATGGCAAAGACTCAAAAATAATTCAATAAATGCCCTTACTATCTTCAACGTATTCTCCCCACTCTTTTTTTAAAAACGGGCATTTTTCTACCATCTATTCGGCAAAACTGAGAAACGTTCCAAAATTATTTCAGCAAAGGGAGCGACTAGCTTTACCCGACGGAGATTTTATAGATTTGGATTTTTCGTTTGCTGAAAAACCCTCTCAAAAAATAGCTCTTATTTTACACGGTTTGGAAGGAAATGCGCAACGCACTTACATAAAAGGACAGGCTGCCATTTTAAATGCTTATGAATGGGATACTTGTGCTGTAAACTATAGGGGTTGCAGTGGTGAAACCAACCGTCTTTTTGAATCGTATCATGCCGGAAAGACTGGTGACTTACACCATGTAGTTCAATACATTTTGGGTAAGAACAAATATGATACAGTTGCGTTGGTAGGTTTTAGTTTGGGAGGAAATTTGTTGTTAAAATACCTGGGGGAGCGAGAAGATATCCCTAAAGAAATTGTTTCGGGAGCAGCTATTTCGGCTCCGCTGTATCTAAAAGGGTCGCTGGAACATCTCTCCCAATGGAATAATTGGTTGTATCGTACTTCCTTTTTATACCATCTTCGAAAAAAATATCGAGAAAAGATGAACTTATTTCCGGAAGATACTTCGGCAGAAAATTATAAAAAAATTAAAAGCCTTAAAACCTTCGACGATATTTATACAGCTCCAGCCCACGGATTTAAAGATGCTTACGATTATTATGAAAAAAATAGCAGCCTTGCTTTTTTACCAAATATTAAAGTTCCTGCTTTTATTCTTAATGCAAAAAATGATAGTTTTTTATCTCAAAAATGTTATCCTTATTCGCTTGCGGAAAAGTCGAAAAACATTTATCTTGAAACTCCCAAATATGGAGGTCATGTAGGCTTTCATAAAACAGATAAACGCTATTACAGCGAAGAAAGAGTTGTTCAATTTTTAACTTCAAAATAACTGAAAAAATGAAAAAAATACTATCCATTGTAACCATACTGGCGCTAAGCTTTTTTTTAAGCTGTGGTGGTAAAGAAGAAAAAAAGGAAGAAAAAGACTCCATGAAAATTGGAACGCAAAAAACAGAAAAGGCGGAAGACTCTAATACGGTAAATGTAGCCCTTTCCGGAAACGACTTGATGCAATACGACAAAGCCGAAATAAAAGTAAAAGCCGGGCAAGAGGTTACACTAACGTTACGTCATATCGGGAAATTAGATAAAAAAGTAATGGGGCATAACTTTGTATTATTAAAGCAAGGAGTAAATATGGCAGAATTTGGTGCTAAAGCTTCCGAAGCAGGAGAGGCAACAGACTGGATTCCGGAAGAAGGGAAAGATGTTATTGTGCACACCAAAATGTTAGCGGGAGGCGAAACTACTTCTATTACTTTTACTGCGCCTGCTGCAGGAACCTATGATTATATTTGTAGTTTCCCAGGACATGTAGCCATGATGAAAGGGAAGTTTATTGTAGAGTAAGAAATTGTTTGCCAAAATTTTAAAAGTGGATGGTTATAAAAAATCATCCACTTTTTTATAGGCATCTATGACTCTTTGCTCTCCTTCTTTTCCCTCAACAGAGTTTCCGTGTTCCATCCCTAATATTCCTTTATATCCTTTATGATAGATATATTTAAAAATATTTTGGTAATTAATTTCTCCGGTAGTAGGCTCATTTCTGCCGGGGTTGTCTCCTATTTGAAAATATGCAATCTCATCCCAGCAGGCTTCAATATTGGGCAATAAGTTCCCTTCTTGAATTTGTTGATGGTAAATATCAAAAAGAATTTTACACGATGGGCTATCTACCGCTTTACAAATTTGAAATGCTTGCGGAGACTCTTTCAGAAATAATCCCGGATGATTCCTGAAATTTAAAGGTTCTAAAACCATGACTAAATTGTGGGGTTCTAAAATTTCAGCGGCTCTTTTTAAACTTTCTACCACATTTGCGGTTTGAAAATCATTGTCTAAACGCAAATCCACAAACCCCGGAACAACCGTCATCCATTTTGCATTGACCCTTTTGGCCACCTCAACAGAGGCTGTAATATTTTGAAGAAATTCCTCTCTCCATGCTTTTTTACCACTAGCTAAGTTGGGTTCGTTCCAATAGATTTTATGTGCCACAAAAACACCCATTTGCAAGCCTAATTCTTCCATTTTGGAAGCCATTTTATTCTGTATTGCTATAGATCTATTTCGCATTTCGTTGTCTTCAAAAGCAGAAAACCCTTGATCTGCCATAAATTCTAATTGCGAAATAATATCCTCTCCCACATGGGCTTTAAACATTCCATCGTGTGGAGCGTAGTTTAAATGAAATGTGTGTTTTTGATTTAAATTTTGAGCACTTTTTGAAAGCATTTCACTCGCTAAAACACTTCCGCCAAAAGTAAAAAGGGACCCTGTTAAGGCTCCCTTTTGTATAAATTTTCTTCGGTCCATGTAATAATGATTATAATGCCATGGCATTTCCGTTACCAGCTTCGCTTAAAGGAATACATCCTTTTTGCTGCCCTGGAACAGGATCGTACCAAAGTACATTTTTACCTATTTCTTCGCTTGTTTTCCACCCCCAAACGGTCAACCCTCGAATAGAAGAAAGCAAATAAAATAGTTGCGCATCTTTATCAAAAGTAGCAGAAGGATTTTCTTTTAAAGCTGTTAGGTAGTCCCCCATGGCTTTTCCATAAACCTTTTGCTGTTCTTTATCTGTTTTAAGATACTTGGCTAACATTTGGTCATATTCTTCTGGGGTGCCTTTGTCTAATTCTTTATTGAAAGTGGTTTTAAACTCGGCTTCAAAGGTTGCGAAAGCATTTTTTACAAATTGTTGTTCTCTGGAGGCTGAAACTTCCCAAAATTCATCTTCAATTTGAGATTTATCTGAAGGTAGTACTTCATTCCAATAACTATCAATAAATTGGTGTACTCCTAAAGCCACTGCTCCTGGAATTTGCTCATCATTAGGAATAATTAAATCTACCATACTTTTAAGTGCATGGCCTTGAGCGGGAGAAACAAAAGCCGGAGTAAAAACAGGGCCCGTTTCTTTACAACTTTGTAAAATACTAATAATGGTGGGCGTAGCCACTAAGGCTCCTGCACCCCATCCTAAATTTCGTAAGGCTTGTCTTCTATCCATTAGGCTTCTTTTTTAATTTGGTTAACAGCATGATTTGCAGCTCTGGCACTAAATGCCATATAGGTTAATGATGGGTTTACACAACTGGCGGAGGTCATGAATGAACCATCTGTACAGTATACATTGGATACGGCATGTAATTGATTATTGCCATTGCACACAGAGGTTTTAGGATCACTTCCCATGCGGGCAGTTCCCATTTCATGAATTCCTAACCCTGGTGCTCCCGGATCATCCCAAGGGCGTATATCTCTATATCCAGCTTTTTCAAGCATTTCAATTGCTTGTTGTACCATATCTTTACGCATTTCATACTCATTTTCCTTCCATTCTGCATCAAAAGTAACTGTTGGCAAACCCCATTTATCTAATTTTTCGTAATCAAGCGTCATTTTATTTTCATGATATGGTAAGCACTCCCCAAAGCCCATAAGCGTCATACTCCAACCTCCGGGTTTAACAATAGCTTCTTTCATTTGTTTTCCGTAACTAAGCTCGGCGACCATTTCATAATCGGAACGTCCGGCGCCTCCTTGATACCCATAGCCTCGTTTGAAGTTGGGCATATCGGTTTTTCCTCCTATATTTCTGAATCTTGGAATGTACAATCCATTGGGGCGTCTTCCTTTGTAGTGCTTATCTTCAAAGGCATCTATTTTTGCCGTAGCACCCGCTTTAAAGTGGTGATCCATAATATTACATCCTAATTCACCGCTATCGTTCCCCATTCCATTTGGAAATCTTTCACTTTTAGACTGAAGTAAAATGCTGGCCGTTGCAATAGCTGATGCACAAAGGAAAATAACTTTCGCTTTAAATTCGAGTTTTTCTCCGCTTTCTGAATCAATTACTTTAACTCCCGTTGCTTTTTGGGTAGCGTCATCGTACATCACTTCGTGCACAATAGAATTAGGACGCAGCGTTAAATTTCCTGTTTTTTCTGCTGCCGGAAGCGTAGAAGAAACACTACTGAAATATCCTCCAAAGGGACAACCCCGCATACACCTATTTCTAAATTGACATGCAGACCGCCCGTCATGTGTTTTGGTCCCAGTAATATGCGCTGTACGACCAATGGTTAAAACGCGACCATCATCATAGTTTTTTGCCATGGATTCTTTTAAATCAATTTCGGCACAATTCAATTCCATAGGAGGCGAAAAAACACCATCCGGAAGCACTTCTAATCCAAGCGCTTCACCGCTTACTCCAATAAACTCTTCTACTTTATCATACCAAGGAGCAATGTCTTTGTAGCGCACCGGCCAATCTACAGCAACACCTTCTTTTTTATTTGCTTCAAAATCTATGTCACTTAAACGATAACTCTGGCGTCCCCACATAATAGATCGTCCTCCTACATGGTATCCTCTCATCCAATCGAATCTTTTTACTTCGTTGTAGGGGTGTATTAAATCATTTACAAAGAAATGCCGGTGGGCTTCATCCGTCGTATATCCACTTCTTGCTTGCTTTAGTTGCTTTTTTTGTTCTTCTAGAGGCAATTGCCCTTTAAATTTGAAGTCCCAAGGATCCATATTGGCTGTTGGATAGTCTTCAATATGTTTAATCATTCGCCCTCTTTCCAGGACTAATGTTTTCATACCATTTTCACAAAGCTCCTTAGCAGCCCATCCACCGCTTATACCGGAACCTACTACGATGGCGTCGTACATTTCATCAGGTTTTGCCATTATTTTTTCAGTTTTTAAGGTGATTTTACTTTATAAAGACTCCAGTGTTTGAGAGTACCAAGAATTATAAAGTTAACTACTAATTTCCATTATTTTTTTCGATTACACAAAAATCCTCTCTTAAAAGAATAGGATTGTTAACCGAAAACGTTTTCGGTTGTCAAATTCGCAATCCACCCACAAAAGCATGTGAGACCTTTCAAAAAAAAAGTATCTTAGGTGAAATTTTACAACATCAAAAAAAAGTACAAACCAACTCCCTTTAAAATGAAAAAAATAATCCTTTTAATAGTCTCACTAAGTGTGGTGTTTTCTTGTAAGAATGCCAAAGAAGAGCATCCCGAAACTGCCGAAGTTGTTACCGACACCCTCCCTGCCAAAAGTTACCCATTATCCTTAGCGCAGTGGTCTCTTAATAAACCTATTTTTGCGGGCACTGCAGACCCGATGGATTTTGCCAAAACGGCGAGTGAATTAGGTTTTGAAGGACTTGAATATGTGAGTCAGCTTTATACCAATGAAGCCATAAAATTCCCGATGAAAGATGCCGGATTACAAACTATTTTAGATTCCTTAAAAGCCAGAAGTGATAGATACGGCATGAAAAACGTGCTAATTATGATTGATGGCGAAGGAGATTTTTCTTTTAATGATGAAAAACTTACAGCGCAAGCGGTTGAAAATCATAAAAAGTGGGTAGATGCAGCGGCTTTCTTGGGCTGTCATTCCATTCGTGTAAACCTTTTTGGGGAAGAAGACCCGGAGGCATGGGTTAAAAATTCGGTACGCTCACTCAAAGCACTTTGCGAATATGCTGCTCCAAAAAATGTGAATATTATTGTGGAGAATCACGGAGGTCTTTCCAGCAACGGTGAATTATTAGCAAGAGTGATGAAAGAAGTAAATATGCCCAATTGTGGTACGTTACCGGATTTTGGAAATTTCTGTTTAAAGCGAGAAGGTGGGGCTCGTTGGGGGGCGCCTTGTGTGGAAGAGTACGATCGTTATAAAGGAACCGAAGAAATTCTTCCTTATGCAACGGGTGTTTCAGCTAAATCTTATGCCTTTGATGCCGATGGAAATGAAACTACGATTGACTACTACAAAATGTTTGAAATAATTAAAAATTCCGATTTTGATGCCTACGTAGGTATTGAATTTGAAGGCTCAGAGGAAGATCCCATGGCAGGCATAAAAGCCACCAAAGCCCTTGTTGAAAAAGCCATCGCGCACTCTAATTAACCAAAATTTTTAAAAGATGAAATCAACCACTCGTTTTCAATTATCGTTTATGATGTTCCTCGAATTTTTTATTTGGGGAGGATGGTTTGTAACCATGGGTACTTTTTTAGGAAATAACCTGTCTGCTTCGGGTGCTGAAACAGGGATGGCTTACTCCACCCAATCTTGGGGGGCTATTATTGCTCCTTTCATCATCGGACTGATTGCTGACCGATTTTTTAACGCTGAGAAAATTCTAGGAGTATTACATTTAATTGGAGCCGTATTGATGTATCAAATGTCCAAAGCAACCGATTTTGGTGTTTTCTATCCTTACGTTTTAGGCTACATGATTGCCTACATGCCCACACTTGCTTTAGTTAATTCCGTTTCCTTTAACCAAATGAAAGATCCCTCAAAAGATTTTCCATTTATCCGTGTTTGGGGAACCATTGGTTGGATTGTAGCAGGACTACTCATTAGTTTTGCTTTTAAATGGGATTCTCTGGAAAATATAGGTCAAGGAATGTTATCCAATACTTTTTTAATGACAGCCATAGCTTCGGCAATATTAGGTGTTTTTAGTTTTGCCTTGCCAAAAACACCTCCTCAAGCTAAAGGCGAAAAAGCAAGTATTGCGGATATTTTAGGCTTGGATGCTTTAAAATTATTAAAGGATAGAAATTTCTTAGTGTTTTTCCTTTCTTCAGTATTAATCTGTATTCCGCTTGCTTTTTATTATCAAAATTTAAGCCCCTTTTTAACCGAAAGCGGTGTAGAAAATTCAACTGCTTGGGCTTCCGGAGGTCAAATTTCAGAAGTATTATTTATGCTCTTACTTCCTTTTTTCTTCAAAAAATTTGGGTTCAAAAAAACTATTATTGTTGGTATGCTGGCTTGGGGCATTAGATATTTATTATTTGCATACGGCAATGCAGGAGAACTATTCTTTATGTTAATTTTAGGAATATTATTACACGGAATGTGCTATGATTTCTTCTTTGTTTCAGGGCAAATTTATACCGATAGCAAAGCCGGAGAAAAAGTAAAAAGTGCCGCCCAAGGGCTTATTACATTGGCAACCTATGGTGTGGGAATGTTAATTGGTTTTTATGTTGCCGGAAAAATAACCGATGCTAATATTATTGACGAAGGAGGACATACTTGGCAAACCATTTGGAGATTTCCAGCCTTATTCGCTGCGGGAGTGTTAATCCTATTTGCCCTATTGTTTAAAAACGAAAAAATAGAATACAAAGAATAAATTATGAGTAATAAAATAAGATGGGGCGTGCTTGGAGGAGGTGGCGATTCCTTAATAGGTGTGCTACACCGTGTTGCAGCCAGCATGTTTGATGCCTACCAGCTTACAGGAGCCGTTTTTAATCCCGATTTTAATGCCAATATCGGTTTTGCCGAAGAAATTGGTATCCCAACCAATCGTATTTATAAAGATTTCGATACCATGGTTGCTGAAGAATTAAAGCTTCCTGAAAGTGAAAGAATACAAGTGTTTTCAGTATTAACACCCAACTTTTTGCATTATCCCATGGCCAAAAAATTGATGGAAAGTGGTTTTCATGTGATTTGCGAAAAACCTATGACCATGACTTATGCAGAAGCCTTAGAGTTAGAAGCTGTTCAGAAAAAAAACAACAACATCTTTGCGCTTACACACACTTACACCGGTTATCCTATGGTACGTCAAATGAAAAAAATGATTGCCGATGGGGTCCTTGGGGATATTCAAAAAATAGATGTACAATATTATCAAGGGTGGATAAACCCTATTATTCACGATAAAGAAAAGCGAAGTACTACTTGGCGGTTAGATCCCTCAAAATCTGGAATTAGTTGTTGCATGGGGGATATTGGGGTTCATGCCTACCAAATGCTGGAATTTGTAACCGGAATGGAAGTTAAATCCATTTTAGCAGACCTCAACCATTTATACGATGATAACCAAATGGATATCGACGGAACTGTATTGCTTCGTTTAGGCAAGTATACTAAAGGAGTGCTTCGGGCCAGCCAAATTGCTACTGCCGAAGAGAATAATTTTACGGTTGCAGTATACGGAAAAAAAGGAAGTTTAAAATGGGAACAGGAAAATCCTAATTATTTATACCATTTAGAAGATGGCGAGCCCATTAAAACCTTAAAACCCGGAAATGGGTATAATAGCAAACTATCGTTGGATGGAACCAAACTCCCTCCGGGACACCCAGAAGGAATTTTTGATGCTATGGGAAATATTTACAAAGGCGTAGCAAAAGCAGTGAGAAAACAACCGTATGATAAAGCTGAATTCCCTTCGATGCGAGACGGAGTTCGTGGAATGAATTTTATTGAAACAAGCGTTGCCTCTCACAAAGAAGGGAATGTTTGGAAGGAATTGTAATGTCTGGTCGAGCGCAGTCGAGACCTCCATTATATTAAAAACTAATATTAATTATAAAAGTTACCCGCCTCCGCGGGCAGTACTATGAAAACCATTAAAGGTCCCGCTGTTTTTTTAGCCCAATTTATGGATGACAAAGCCCCTTTTAATACGTTAGAAGGAATTTGCCAATGGGCCGCAGATTTAGGCTATAAAGGAATTCAAATTCCAACCTGGGAAAGTCGATTAATCGATTTGACATTGGCCGGAGAAAGCAAAGGGTATTGTGATGAGCTGAAAGGAAAAATAAACAGCTTCGGTCTAGAAATTACCGAGCTTTCTACCCATTTACAAGGGCAATTAGTGGCCGTACATCCTGCATACGATTTAATGTTCGACAATTTTGCGCCAAACGACTGTAAAAACAATCCGAAAAAACGCACCGAATGGGCTCGCAAACAATTATTAAGTGCGGCGAAGGCGAGTAATCATTTAGGGCTAAAAGCGCACGCAACCTTTAGTGGTGCATTGCTTTGGCACACGTGGCATCCTTGGCCGCAACGCCCCGATGGCCTCGTAGAAATGGGGTTTCAAGAATTAGCAAAACGCTGGCTTCCACTATTAAATGAATTTGAAGAAAATGGAGTGGCTGTTTGTTATGAAATTCACCCCGGAGAAGATTTGCACGATGGTGTAACTTTTGAGCGTTTTCTTGAAGCCACCGGAAATCACAAAGCGGTAAACATCTTATACGACCCCAGTCATTTTGTATTGCAACAATTGGATTATATTCAATACATAGACCACTATCACGAATTCATAAAAGCGTTCCACGTAAAGGATTCCGAATTCTTACCTGATGGAAAACGAGGTGCTTTTGGGGGTTATAGCGACTGGAAGGACCGTGCAGGTCGTTATCGTTCTCTGGGAGATGGTCAAATAGACTACAAAACCGTCTTTAGTAAATTAAGCGAATATGGTTGCGATGTTTGGGCCGTTATGGAATGGGAATGTGTTATAAAAAGTCCCGAACAAGGAGCTCGAGAAGGAGCTAAATTTATAAGCGACCGCATTATTGAAGTCACTCAAAAACGTTTCGATGATTTTGCGGGGGCCGAAATAGATAAAGAAAAACTGAAAAAAATATTAGGATTATAAATCAAAAACCCATGAAAAAACTAGCCTTAATAATCTGTATAACCTTAGTTTTTGCTGCGTGCAAAGAAAAGTCGGAACCAGTGGTTGAAGAAGCTGCGGACACCGAAATAACTTCAGAAGAAACTACTCAGGAACCCACCAAACCCGAGGAAACTGAAATTTGGGAGCCCATCCCTGCAAAAGTGGATCCAACAGGACAAAATGGAGTTCCCAGCGATGCTTTAGTGCTATTTGATGGGAAAAATTTCGACCATTGGATTTCAGCAGTAGATTCTACCGAGGCTAAATGGACCATTAATCCGGACGGAAGTATGACCGTTAAAGATAAAACCGGCGATATTCAAACCAAACAAAACTTCGGAAGTGTGCAGTTGCATATAGAATGGCGAAGTAACCCAGACAATAAACAAACCAATCAAAACAGAAGCAACAGTGGTGTGTTTTTTCAAAACAGATACGAAGTGCAGGTGCTCGACAACAATGATAACCCAACCTATGTCAATGGTATGGTAGGTTCTATTTACAAGCAATCTATCCCGTTAGCCATGGCGGCTGTTCCTACAGGTGAATGGAATACGTATGATATTATTTTCCACGCACCCGAATTTGATACTGAAGGGAATAAAATCAAATCCGGAACACTTACCGTATTGCTTAATGGAGTCCTCATTCAAGACCATTTTGAACTGCAAGGTACCACCGAATACATTGGCTGGCCTAAAAACGATGCCCATGGAAAAGGTCCTATTAAACTACAAGACCATCAGGATATGAGTGGCGTCAGCTATAGAAATATTTGGGTAAGAGAACTATAAAATTGTAATTATGAAAAACACAATCCTATTAGCTGCTATTGTACTATTTAGCATTTCGTGTAAAGAAAAAACCAAAGAAGAAGTCGCAGAAACTGAACCTATGACAGAAACAGTCCCTGAAGAAACTCAAGAAGAATGGATCACGCTTTTTGACGGAACTTCCATGGAAAACTGGCGCGGTTATTTAAAAGAAGATATGCCTTCTGAATGGTCCATTGAAGAAGGCGCTATGGCATTTACTCCCGGAAAAGAAGGCGGAAAAAATATTATCTCGAAGGATACTTTTACCAATTTTATACTTTCCATCGATTGGAAAATTGCTGAAGGTGGAAACAGTGGGATTTTCTGGGGCGTATTTGAAGACTCAAAATTCCCGGAAGCCTACCAAACGGGGCCGGAAATACAAGTATTAGACGATGCCAAACACCCCGATTCTTTTGTAGGTAACGGAACGCACAAAGCCGGTGCCTTATACGATATGATTGCTCCAAGTAATCTTGAAGCAGTAAAAGCAGCAGGCGAATGGAATACTTGTATTATTGAAGTAAACCACAAAACCAATCAGGGAAAAGTAACCCTTAACGATATTGAAATTGTCACTTTCTCGGTAAATGGAGACGCATGGGATGCCATGGTAGCCAACTCCAAGTTTAAAGATTGGGAAGGCTTTGGGAAATACCCAACTGGGCATATCGCCTTACAAGATCATGGAAATAAGGTATGGTATCGAAACATAAAGATTAAAAAGTTAGATTAACACACATGTCGCACGAAGCACAACTATTTTGGGCATTAGGATATTGTATTTTTATTCTAGTGCTCTTTTTTATTGTGAAGCTATATCCACCTAAAAAAATAAACTGGTGGTATGGTTATAGAACCAATCGTTCTATGAAAAATGAAGAAATCTGGAAAGTTACCCAAGAATATTCTTCAAAAAAGTCGATACAATTAGCATTACTAAGCTTTTTATTTCCCCCGCTTTTTTATTTTACTTTTCCAGCGTATAATTTCTTACTTACTGTTATTATCAACAGCCTACTTATTGTATCGGTTATTTATTTTACTGAAAAGTATTTGAAAGAGCAATTTAAGGATTAAAACTCCATAAAATCGTACCTTTGCCTATCTTAAACATACGTTATGATTCAGTCTATGACCGGTTACGGTAAAAGTATTTTGGAGTTGCCTTCCAAAAAAATTTCTATTGAAATAAAATCACTCAACAGTAAAGGACTCGACCTTAACGCCCGTGTTCCTTCCAGTTACCGCGAAAAAGAACTGATTCTTCGAGATTATGTCTCCAAATCTCTTACCCGTGGGAAAGTAGATTTTAATTTATATGTAGAGGTTACCGGAGAAGCTACTTCCAACGTCCTCAATGAAGCTGTTGTGAAAGAATATATGAATCAAATGAAAAAGATTGTCAATGGTGATGAAACCGAGTTATTAAAAATGGCAGTTCGTATGCCCGATGCCTTAAAAATGGAACGGGAAGAAATGGATGAAGACGAGTTTAAATCGATCATGAAAGGCGTTGACGAAGCTTTGGAAGCCATCAATCAATACCGAAGTGATGAAGGAAAAGTGCTGGAAGCTGATTTTAAAGAACGCATCGCCCAAATTTCAACATTACTTAAAGAGGTCATGAAAATTGATCCGCAAAGGATTGAACAAGTACGTGAAAAATTACAAAAAGCGGTTTCAGAATTGAAAGAAACCGTAGATGCCAATCGTTTTGAGCAAGAATTGATTTATTATCTTGAAAAATACGATATCACCGAAGAGAAAGTTCGACTCGAAAATCATTTAAACTACTTTTTGGAAACCTTAAATTCTAACGATTCCAACGGAAAAAAATTAGGGTTTATCACTCAAGAAATAGGTCGAGAAATTAACACTATAGGCAGTAAAGCCAACTATGCCCCCATGCAGCAATTAGTGGTGCAAATGAAAGACGAACTGGAAAAAATTAAAGAACAAGCCTTAAACGTATTGTAATGGACAGAGGCGGTAAATTAATTGTTTTTTCTGCGCCTTCGGGAAGTGGTAAAACTACTATTGTACGTCATTTGTTAAAACAAACAGCACTGAATTTGGAGTTTTCCATCTCAGCCGCTTCTCGCCAGCCAAGAGGTGAAGAAAAAGATGGGGTAGATTACTACTTTATGGATATTAAAGAATTTAAACAGCACATTAAAAACGGTGATTTTCTAGAATGGGAAGAAGTCTATCGCGATAATTTTTACGGCACCCTGAAAAGTGAAGTAGAACGTATTTGGGCGCAGGGTAAAAATGTAATTTTCGATATTGATGTAGTGGGTGGATTACGAATAAAAAAGAAATTCCCTAAAGAAACTTTAGCCGTTTTTGTAAAACCCCCCAGTGTGGACGAATTAAAAATTCGTTTAAAAAAGCGGAAAACCGAGAGTGAGGACAAAATTAATATGCGCATTGCCAAAGCTTCTATTGAAATGGCAACCGCTCCTCAATTCGATTTTATTATTGAAAACGACCAACTTGAAAAAGCCTTAATGGAAGCCGAAACATTAGTGGCGAACCATATTTCAAAATCACTTTCAGAAGAAAAGTAAATGGCTTTCTCAAAAAAAATAGGGCTCTACTTTGGCACCTTTAACCCCATACATATTGGGCATTTAACCATTGCCAATTATATGGTTGAGTTTAGTGATTTGGACGAAGTATGGTTTGTAGTTACCCCTCATAATCCGCATAAAAAAAAGAAGACGTTGCTGGATGATATTCACCGTTTAACTATGGTTCGTATTGCCATTGAAAACTACCCAAAATTAAAGGCCAGTAACATAGAATTTGGATTGCCGCAACCTAATTATACCGTAAACACTTTAGCGCATTTGGAAGAAAAATATCCTGAAACTAAGTTCTGTTTAATTATGGGAGAAGACAATTTAAAAAGCTTTCATAAGTGGAAAAATTACGAGGTAATTCTTGCCCGATACGAATTGTATGTTTACCCCAGAGTATCTGAGGGTAGTATCGAGATTCAATTTAAAGATCATCCTAAAATTCATAAAATTGATGCCCCTATCATGGAATTATCCTCTACATTTATAAGAAATGCCATTAAAGAAGGTAAAAATATTTGCCCGATGCTTCCGCAAAACGTTTGGGAATATTTGGATGAAATGAATTTTTACAAATGAAATTCTTTTCATTAACTTCTAATGGAAAACTTACACAACTTGTAAAGGAGATTGGTATAAGTACTTGGGATGAACTTGTTTTCTTCGTAAAAAACCTACCCTATGGAAGAAATTCAAACCGTACCGATTTTTCATTAGTGCTTACAGAAAGAAAAGGTACTTGTAGTTCGAAACATGGATTTCTAAAAGAAGTTGCCATGGAAAATGGGATGAATCATGTAAAACTGATGTTGGTATTATTTAAAATGAACGGAGAGAACACACCCAAATTAGAATCTTTTTTTTCAAATACTACCTTCAACTATATTCCAGAAGCCCATACCCTGTTAAGAATTAATGGAGTTCCCATAGATGCAACACATACCAACAGCGATTTTTCCAAAATCGAAAAAGCAGTTATTTCAGAAACCGAAATTCAACCCAAACAACTTTCAGCATTCAAAACTAAAGCTCATAAAGAGTATTTGAAGAATTGGATAGCTACAGAAAATATCACTCATTCATTGGAAGCTATTTGGAAAATGAGAGAACATTGCATCGAAATCCTTTCAAAATAAAAACCGCCCAACTCGAAGAAATGAGCCGGACGGTTTTCAACTAAATAACCAACCAAAAATTTGTGTATATCTTAAAAGTTGCTGATTTTTTTTATTTGCTTTTCTATTTCAGCCTTCGAAATACGCAACTTTCCTCTTCCATTATTTTTAATAGTAATGTATCCTTTCCCTCTAAATCTATACACTGTTCCTGATGGATTGTGATACAATTCTATGGTGTTGTCGTTAATAACGCTCAACTCAAAAAATTCATTGCCCAAATAATCATAATCTAATGTTAAATATTTTAAATAGGTATTTCCTGGAACATCATCTACATTATAAATCCCGGTATAATCCCAGTATAAGTTATTGATATTGGTGCCTGTAGGGTCTTGGGAACTGAAAAAATTTCCTTCTCCTCCGCCTTCAATAAATTGCATAAAATTTTCATAGTCGAAAGGGTTGGGTTCTCCGTAAGAACTGGTATAAAACTTTTCCCAAGCCACATATTCTTGGATAAAATAATGAATGTTATCATAAAACAACAAATTATAATCAAAATTGCTTCGTTGATAACCCACTAATATAAAGTGCTGGTCTGTACTAGGTGAAAACAACTCAATTTCATGAGAATTTCGTTGAATGACTTCAAAACGATGAAATCCATCAATGTCGTGAGAGATTTCCAAAACATTCGTATAAGTATTGAAATATCCAATATCAATTCCAAAACCATAGCCTTGGTCTCCAATTCCCACTAAATTATTGTTTGCAAAGAGCGTCCCATTTCTGAAAGAAAGTGTAAAAGCCAGCTGCATAAAAGGAGTTTGGCCGTTGGCTTGAGATCTGTTAATATCTACATACCATAGTTCGTAAGAAGCCAGAAGCTCAGAAAGAGTAATAGTTGGCACAGGATCTATCGTATCCTCTACAATTACTTCGGTGTAACATGAAGTAAATATGTTTGCTAAAAGTGCTGTTCCGAAAATAAGTTTTAGTGCTTTCATAATATCTTAATTTACGATTTCTATTTTCTGAAAATCTAAAAATGTGCCGTTTTTATAAATAACTGATTATTAATTATTTATTAACCAAATAGAAATCGAATAACGTATTTAGGAATGGTATTTTAGTGGGTACGATGCTAATTATGTATTTTTGAATATCTGAAAAGTGTATTATGTTAAAAAAACCAAAATTTGCCGTTTTTGGTGGAGGTAGCTGGGCAACAGCTATTGTGAAAATGCTCTGTGAAAACCTCGATGAAGTAGGCTGGTACATGCGTAGCGAAACAGCTATTGAGCACATTAAAACTGAATTTAACAATCCTAATTATTTAAGTTCGGTTGAGTTTGACATTGCACAACTAAAACTTTCAAACAATCTCAATGAGATGGTTCACTATGCAGAGTATCTCATTTTTGCCATTCCGTCTGCCTTTGTAGAAGCTGAATTAAAAAGCATCACGGAATCTTTAGAGAATAAAGTTATTTTTTCGGCAATTAAAGGAATTGTCCCCGAAAGCAGCCTTATTGTTGGAGATCATTTCTTTACCCATTATAATATTCCTTTTAAAGATATTGGCGTCATTACAGGACCTTGTCACGCAGAAGAAGTTGCTTTAGAGCGACTTTCCTATTTAACCATTGCCTGTGCCGATGAAAAAAAGGCAAAAATAGTTGCCACTGCGTTGGAATGTGAATATATTAAATGTACCACCAGCGACGATATTATTGGCACCGAGTATGCCGCTATGCTAAAAAATATTTATGCATTGGCGGCAGGTATTGCACACGGGTTAGGTTATGGTGATAATTTTCAAAGTGTGTTGATGAGCAATGCTATACGGGAAATGAAACGTTATGTAAAAAAAGTGCATAAAATGAAGCGTGACATTAATGGTTCTGCCTACCTAGGCGATCTATTAGTAACCGGTTATTCTACTTTTAGTCGAAACAGACTCTTTGGTACAATGATAGGGAAAGGCTATACGGTAAAAAGTGCCATGATGGAAATGAGCATGGTCGCTGAAGGGTACTATGCTACCAAAAGTGCTTATCTGCTGAATGAAGACAAGGGTAAAAAGAAAGCCAAAATACCTATCATAACAGCCGTTTATGATATTCTCTATGACGGAAAAAATCCTAAAAAAGTCTTTAAAAAACTAACTGAAAAGTTAGATTAATCTTCTCCATTATCTCAACATAAAATTAACCATTATTTAAAGTTGTAATTTTTATATCCTAAGGGTATAATTTATCTTTGAACCCTTAATTATTAAAGATAAACTATGAAAAAAATTACACTTACTTTTTTATTGATAATGACTGCTGTCTTTGCGCAAGCTCAAACAGTTTTTATCAATGAAATACATTACGACAATAATGGAGGAGATGTTAATGAAGGAGTTGAAATTGCAGGACCTGCCGGGACCGATTTAAGCGGATGGAGCTTAGTTCCTTATAACGGTTCTAATGGACAGCAATATTCCGTTACACCCTTGTCTGGCTCAATAGATGATGAAGGCAGCGGATACGGTGCAGTATTCTTTGCAATTGTTGGGCTTCAAAATGGTGCTCCCGATGGAATTGCCCTTGTGGACGATCTTGGAACCGTAATTCAATTCTTAAGTTATGAAGGAACTTTTGCTGCCACAAATGGTCCGGCAAATGGTTTAAACGCTACAGACATTGGTGTTTCTGAAGTAGGAACTACTCCTATTGGAGAGTCTCTTCAGCTTATTGGAACCGGAAATATTTATACAGATTTTTCCTGGACAGGACCCGTTGCTGAATCTCCGGGCTCAATTAATGTTGGACAAACCTTTACAGGAGGAGGAACAGGGAATCCTCCAATAATTTCTTGTCCTGCAAACATTGTATTAGATAACATAGCAGGACAATGTGATGCCATTGCCAATTACGCCGGAACAGCTATCGATATTGAAGATGGAGATCTTTCAAGCAGTATTGTTTATACCCCTGCTAGTGGAAGCTTCTTCCCTGTAGGAACGACAACGGTAACTGCCTCAGTAACCGATAGCGATGGCAATACTTCTACCTGTACTTTTGATGTTACGGTAAATGATGTTGAAAATCCAGTGGCTACTTGTTCAGACATCACTGTAGATCTTGATGCCACAGGAAATGTAACCGTATTCCCAGGCGATGTTGCCACAGTAACCGACAACTGCCCCGGAACTACCTTACAATTCCAAGGAATTGGTGGGCCATCTGGTGCTATAACCACCCTTTTCAATAGTAATAATGGTGGAGCTAACGGATGGACCGTTATGTACGATTTAACCGTAGGTGCCAGTGATATTGAAATCACAGGATTTGACATGAATACCTCAAGTACTTCTGCTTTCAACCTACAAGTCTACACTCTCGTTGGAACTTTTGTGGGTAACCAAACCAATCCCGGAGCTTGGACACTTACGGCTACCGGTTCCGGAACCGGCGCAGGTACCAATAACCCCTCTAACGTAACCCTTGTAAGTCCCATGACACTTTCTGCAGGAACTACTTACGGTATCGGTTTGAGAATGGTTGAAGCTGGTCCACAATACTCAGGAACGGGAACAAACCCAGCTCCAGGAAGTACCAGCTACTCTAATGCAGATCTTAGCTTATCTCTTGGATCAGCAGTATCTGGATTATTTACCGGAAGTGTATTTACCCCTCGTATCTGGAACGGTACTATTTACTACGGAAGCCCTGCACCTCCTGTGCCTTCCTTAGACTTTACCTGTATGGAAGTTGGTCCTAATAATGTAACGGTAATAGCTACCGATGCCGCAGGAAACACCTCTACCTGTACCGCAGTGGTTACTGTAGAAGATAATATTGCTCCGGTAATTGTTTGTGCGGGAGAGGCGTCAGGCCCCTCAGTATTCATTAATGAAATACATTACGATAATACAGGAGCAGACCAAGATGAGGCTATTGAGATTGCAGGTCCTGCAGGAACCGATTTAAGCACCTATTCCTTAGTTCTCTACAATGGAAATAATGGTCAAGAATATGATAACTTAACTTTAAGCGGAACTATTGATGATGAGGGTAATGGTTTTGGAGCTGTAAACTTCCCAATTTCTGGAATCCAAAATGGTTCACCAGACGGAATTGTTTTAGCGAATAATGGAACCATTATCCAATTCTTAAGTTATGAAGGAAGTTTTATTGCCGTTGATGGAATTGCTGCAGGATTAACTTCAACAGATATTGGGGTTTCAGAACCGGGAAATACTCCCATAGGTGAATCATTGCAACTTTCAGGATCTGGAACCTATTATCCTGATTTTACCTGGATAGGACCAACAGCATCGTCTCCTGGGGATATCAATTCTGGTCAAACTTATATTCCTCCAACATCATCTGTTTTTGATGTTATTTTAGATGGCACTACCGGTACGGTAACTGTAGATCTTAACGACCTATTGTTAAGTGTAGATGAAGCTTGTAGCTATACCGTAACCACCGGTGGAGGTGCTCCCGTTCCAGGAACTATCACAACCCTGTTCGATTCTAACAATGGTGGTTCCAACGGAGGAGCAATCTATTTTGACCTCACCGTAGGACCACAGGATATTACCCTGAACGATTTGGATATCAATACCGATGAGCCTGGAGCCTTTACGATGGATATCTATACCTTAGTAGGCACCTATGTAGGCAACACCGGAAATGCAGGTGCTTGGACCTTGGCCACAAGTTCTTCAGGAACGGCCTCAGGAACCCTTAACGTGCCTTCTAATGCTGTTTTGGATACTCCGCTTGTATTGACCGCCAACACTACCTATGGGATGGCCTTGGTATTGGATGCTTCTCACGGACATAGCTATTCAGGAACCGGTAGTGACCCTTCGCCCGGTAGCACCAACTATTCCAATGCAGACCTTACTCTTGACTTAGGGGCAGCAACCAATGTTCCGTTCGACGGGTCTCCATTCAGCCCAAGAATATTCAATGGTACTCTTAACTATGTTACTGGCGAACCTGTAGCTACCGAAGTTACCTTCGATTGCTCGCAATTAGGAGAAAACCAAGTAGAGATAACCGTAACCGATGCCAGTGGAAACTCTTCTACCTGTACTGCAACGGTAAATGTTATCGATAATACCGATCCTATCTTGGTATGTATGGATGCTACCGTATCTCTTGATGAAAACGGTATGGCTTCGATAACTCCAGATTTGTTCATCGACACGGCTAACTCCTTCGATGCCTGTGGTATTACCATCACGGCGGTAGATGTAACCGATGTTACTTGTGACGATATAGGTACTCCTATCACCGTTACAGTATTTGCCAGCGATGCCAGTGGAAACTTAGCTTCTTGTACGGCTACCTTAACGGTAGTGGATGATATGGGCCCAACCATTGAAGGATGTCCTGCAGACTTAACTGTAGATCCGGGACCACTTAACTTGTTCTATGAACTACCTGATTACTGGGCTCAAGGAGGTATCACCGCAGTGGACAACTGTACCGATCCGGTGACTATCTTTAGCCAAAGTCCGGCTCCGGGTACTTTATTACCCGATGGAGTGTATACCATCTCTATTTGTGCTACCGATGAGTACGGAAATGAGGGTTGTTGTACCTTCGAGCTTACCGTAGAAAGTATCCTTGGTACCGACGATGTGGCTCTGGACAACGCTATTGCGATGTATCCTAACCCAACCGATGGACAGGTAACTATTGCTAATACTTCTAACATTCAGTTGGAAAAAGCGGCGATTTACGATGCTAACGGAAGACTGGTGCAACAGGTTGACCTTCGTGGTATGACCACCGAGAGAACCTTCAACGTGTCTAGCCTTGCTTCGGGTGTGTATATGGTACAAATCCAAAGTGAAAGTGCACAAACCGTAAAACGTTTGATTAGAAGATAATTCAAAATCATCTTTATAAACAAAACCCCCTCCGTTTGGAGGGGGTTTTATTTTTATATCTTTAAAGAACTTTCTTGTTAGGATTGCTCAGAAATTATAGTGAGCTTTTAAATTGTTCTAAAAACCGAATATCGTTTTCACTAAGCATCCGAATATCTGGAATTTGATGAAGCAATAATGCTATCCTGTCGATTCCCATGCCAAACGCAAAGCCGGAATATTTTTGCGAATCGATGCCGCAATTTTCAAGAACATTAGGATCTACCATGCCACAGCCCATAATTTCTAACCAGCCGGTTCCTTTAGTCATTTTATAATCGGTTTCAGTTTCAAGTCCCCAATAGACGTCTACTTCGGCACTGGGTTCAGTAAAGGGGAAATACGAAGGGCGGAGTCTAATTTTTGACTTTCCAAACATTTCAGTAGTAAAATATTGTAGTGTTTGTTTTAAGTCGGCAAAACTTACTCCTTCATCCACATATAATCCTTCCACTTGGTGAAAAAAACAATGCGACCGTGCAGAGATGGCTTCATTTCTGTAAACTCTCCCCGGTGAAATAGTACGAATGGGCGGTTTGTAGGTTTCCATGTAACGAACTTGTACCGAAGAGGTATGGGTCCGAAGTAAAATATCAGGATTCGTTTGAATAAAAAAGGTATCCTGCATGTCCCGTGCCGGATGGTATTCCGGGAGGTTTAAGGCCGTAAAATTATGCCAATCGTCTTCAATTTCCGGGCCTTCTGAAACATTAAAGCCAATTCTTGAAAAGATTTCGATGATTTTATTCTTTACCAATGATATAGGATGTCGGGATCCTAAAGAGATAGGTTCGCCGGGACGAGATAAATCGCCATAAACTCCTTGCACCTCTTCATTACTTTCAAAAGATTCTTTAAGTGAGTTTACTTTTTCTTCGGCTTTAGCCTTTAACGTATTAATGGTTTGTCCAAACTCTTTTTTTTGGTCATTGGCTACATTTTTGAACTCGGCAAAAAATTCTTTCAGAAGACCTTTATTCCCCAAATATTTTATTCGGAATGCTTCTACTTCTTCCTTCGTTTTTGCAGTAAATGCCTCTACTTGGGCAATATGTTCCTTTATAGTATCTATCATAACATCCTAACGGTTGTAGGTCACAAAAATAGGGCTTTCTAAAGAATTAATCGATGACTTTCTTTTCCAAAAAATATAATACAATGGCTTCTTTCATTAATACGCTTTGCTCTCCTGCTTTTAAAGGGGGCAGTTGCTCTAAAATTTTATAGTGTGGCCAACCCTCTTCATCAAAATAATCGAAGGCGTAATAGCCAAAGGGTTCCAGCAATCTGCAAATGGCAATATGCATAAGGTTAATTTTTTCATCTTTTTTGAATTTACGATGCAGTTGTCCTAATTCTTGTAACCCTATTAAATATATAATCGCGTCCAAATCTAAGGGTTCCCCATCTGCAAATTGATTGCTTAACAAGCTTACAATTGCCTCCCAGCGTAATTTCATTTGTTCATCTCTTGCCATAGGGTACAAAAATAAGGGTATTTAAACATTAATTACAGGAAATTGTATCTTTACCAAAAGACGATTGAAGAATGAATAGTACCGATATAGTTCTTGGGGTAATTTTACTGCTTGCTTTTTATTCGGGTTTTAAAAAAGGGCTGTTTGTAACACTGGCCTCTCTTATTGGTTTGGTAGCCGGAGTTTATGGTGCTGTGTATTTTTCAGATTATGCCGGCGCTTATATTGCGAAATGGTTTCACTGGAGCGAAGAAATTACGAAATGGGCTTCCTTTGCAGTTACTTTTTTACTCATTGTGTTGGTTTTGCATCTCCTCGGAAAATTTCTCACCAAGATAGCCGATTTTGCTGCCTTAGGGTTACTCAATAAATTATTAGGAGGCGTTTTTTCCTGCCTTCAATATGCGCTTATTTTAAGTGTTGTTTTTTTGTTTTTTAATTCCTCAAACCTTACCGGGTATATTATTTCCGAAGAAAAAAAAGAAACCTCGCTTTTGTACTCTAAAATTGAACCCATAGCCCCGTGGATCCTTCCTGCGTTGATTCAAGAATTTCAGAAAATAACTCCTGAAAATGAATCCATAGAAAGTAATGAGTAGGTTATATATCTTTAGAAACCGCTCCCTTAATATAAACCATTGCTGATTTGAAATCTGAAAAAAGGCACTCCTTAGGAACCAAATCCGGAATGATATCAATACTCGCCAATTTTGCACTTACTTGGTCTTGAAGGCCTTCAAAAACAGGTTGAATGTTTCTCTGGTTAAGGTCTAACAACACCTCTTCCATAGCGTACAAACCCGATTGATCTATGTAGGGTACTTCGGCCATTCGTATAATAACATAAGAGGCTTCGGAAGGAATTTCCTTAGACAATTCCTGAAACTCTGAAGTATATCCAAAAAATAAAGGCCCTTTTAATCTTTTTATAAATACTTTCGATTTTACCTCGGAAGGAATATTTACTTCATCTTTCCAGGGCATTTCCAATTCATCGGCATGATCAAGTTTTACCACTTGCGACTTCATGGCAGTAACATCGCCAATTTTTTTCATAAAAATAATAGATGCTAAGACAAAGCCAATACCCACGGCATACACCAAATCCCAAAAAACCGATAAGACGAGTACTACCAGCATGACAACCACTTCTCCTTTTTCCATTTTGGGTATGGCCTTTAAGCCTTTATAATCCATAACACCTATACCAACCGTAATTAATATTCCTGCCAGAACGGCTGCCGGAATCATAGATGCTATTGGTCCTGCAGCCAATAAAATTATCAGCAACAATAAGGAAGCAATCATTCCAGAAAGTTTTGTAGTACCTCCAGAGGATATATTTACCACCGTTCGAATGGTAGCTCCCGCCCCTGGAATGCCTCCAAAAATAGAGGCTATACTGTTTCCAATTCCTTGTCCTATGAGTTCTTGATTAGGATTATGTTTAGTTTTTGTCATATTATCTGCCACCACCGAAGTCAACAAGGAGTCTATAGCACCCAAAAATGCCAGGGTCAATGCTGTTAAAATATAAGGCGACAATGTCCCAAAATTAAAAGCAGTAAAAATTTCCAGATTAGGCAATGGTATCCCTGCCGGTATTTTTTCGATGGGTCGATATTGTAGTTTTAAAAAATACGCTCCAAAAGAAACCACAAACAATGCTACCAATGTGCTTGGGACTTTTTTAGTTATGTATTTAAAACCATAAATAATACCTATGGTGAGTAATGCCAAAATTAGCTCCAACCAATTGATGTTTTGTAGTGCTCTTGGTAGCGTTTTTAGGGCTCCGATAACTCCCGAACTTTTACTTTTTGCGAGAGTGGTTGCTTCTACCAATATTTCTTCTTCTGTTATTTCTTCGGCTCTTTTTACTGTTTCTTTAAAATCTTCCAAAACCAAAATTCCTTCTCCTGCTTCATCTTTTAATATTTTATCCAGAAGTACTTCTTCTGCCTGAGGTTTAAATTCGTTGATGAAAACCGTATCATCTTTGGTGTAATACCCTACTAATGGCAATAATTGCGTAATTAATATAATAACACCAATAGCTGTCATGAATCCTGAAACCACGGGATAAGGAATGTACCGTATATACTTTCCAATACCCGTTAATCCCAATCCAATTTGAAAGAGACCTGCAAGTAAAAACACAGTTAATATGTAAGGCAGTGCTTTTTCTACATTCCCTTCATTAGCAGCAATAATTCCTGCAATGATGACCATGGAAACAGCTGTCATAGGTGCCGTAGGGCCCGAGATTTGTGTATTGGTACCCCCAAAAAGAGAGGCAAAAAACCCAATAAAAATAGCTCCGTAAAGTCCTGCACTTGGTCCAAGACCAGATTGAACTCCAAAAGCCAGTGCTAATGGCAGCGCTACAATTCCGGCGGTAATTCCGCCGAGAAGATTTCCTCGAAAATTGGTAAATATATTTTTAAACATCTCGTGTGTTATTTAAGCTGATTGTTTTTTTATAAAAAATTGAAAGGGGAGGTTGAATTCTATTACAAAAATTCGGGAGGAGGGGAAATGGTAGAAGAATATTTATTGTTAAAAAGTAATTCTAAGTTTTTTACAGGGTACTTTTTTTCAGAAAAAAAAGAGAAATTAACCACTGTATCCGGGGCTAAAAGGGTTACTTCATCAAAAGAAATACTCTCAGTTTGGTCTTTATTTTCCTCTTCAGCCAAAGAAAAAATATAGCTAGTATCTACTGTGTTATCAAATATAAAAACAATTATAGGGGTAATTAAAACCCCAACAAATAAAAAAAGAAGAATAACGATTTTAAATTTCAAAAAGAGATAGTTACAAAAGTCTCATTAAAGATAGAGAAAACTATTCATATAACATTAAAGTACTTTAATATCGGCTTCCGGGATCCATCCATCTTTTCCATCGGCAAGTAAAATACGCGCCCAATTATCTTCCGTTTGAAGAATGGATACTTTGGTTCCTTCATGAATTTTAAATGCCGTTTCATCGCTCATTCGGGGGCCGTTTTTCACTTCGGCGACCTCTACAAATACAACAGCTTCCTTTTTATTTTCAGCTTTATGAAACGTTCTAAACGCCATGGTAAGCCCTGTAAATAAAACCAATAGAGAAAGTACGGAGCCTACAAAAAGAACCCTTTTTTTTTGAGAGTGAAATGAAAAATAATATCCTAAAAATAATATCATAAAAAGGGTTACCGCAATAACACTTACCCATGCCCAGCCATTAAAAGTGAGCAACTTTGAAAGTTTGGCATCCCATTGCACAAAAAAAGTTTGCGGAAGTGGCTCAATGGCGTCAACGGCAGCATTTTGTGCAAACGCCAGATTGTTTTTAATTTCCGTATCATTGGGCGAAAGTTGCAACGCCTTTTCATAATAATAGATACTTGGGCCAATATGGTTTAGCTTATAATGCGCATTGGCAACATTAAAATATAGTGCCGCAGAATGCTCCCCGCTGGAAAGAATTTTCATCCAGTTAGTAATAGCCTCCTCATATTTTTCGGCTTTGTATTGTTCCTTTCCCTGCTCAAAAAGGGCATTATTTTGAGCGATTCCAAAAATGGAAAAGAAAAACAGAAGTAAAAAAAACGTCTTTTTCATCACTCAATCTTTTATTTAAATTGTTTATCTATGTTTGAAAGCATTTGTACAGCTGTATCATAATCTTTTTGAAGAGAGCCCTCCGAAGCACCTGCATAACGAGCAAATTCACAACTTTTTAAAAGATCCATAAATTCTGAAACTACTTGAGCGTCTACCTTTCTTTCTGAAAGTAATTTTGAAATATGTTCTTTGGAGATTTCACTGGTTTCAATATTCAATTTTGCCTTAAGATAGTTGTGCAATGCTCTTTCCAAAGACTCATAAAAAGTATCTTTATTCTGTAAATTCTTTTTGGCTTCACTTAGGTATTTTTTAGCCAAAAGGTTGGCATGGCGTAACTTGTTTCCTTCAATATCATCTAAGCGTTCCCTTCGTTTTCTTCCAACTAAAATAAACAAAGGAATGATAAGTAGCGGAGCTGCTAAAATGCTCCAAAATGTTATCGATTTAAAAAAGTTCTCTTTCTCTATAGACTCTAAATTGGCATCCAATTTTATATACTTAAATTGGTCTGAATCCAACGTAACCTCCTGCTTATTATTGGTTGCCACAGGGTCTTTTGAAGCCGTTACCGGACCATTTTCAACCTCAATCACAATTTCTTGAGAACTAATGGTTTTGTAGGTTTCTGCTTTGGGATCAAAGTAAGAAAACGTAATAGGTCGCAGAGGATAGTTTCCTTTAAACTGAGGGACCACCGTATATGTAGAAGAAATAGAGCCTGTCATTCCGCTGGTTTGCGTTTTAATATTATCATTCCGAACCGGCTCATACACTTCCAAAGAATTTGGAAAAGTAACTTTGGGTAAATCGAAAAGTTTTAAGTTTCCATTTCCGGAAACCGAAACATTCAATTCTAAAGACTCATTAGCGTCTAATTGTGTTTTATTGGTGGTTACTTTAAAGTCAAAGTTCCCTACAGCTCCCGTAAAATTTTCGGGTTTTCCTTCCTGCGGAAGGGGTTTTACCGAAATGGTTCTATTGCCCGCAGAAATGGTTTTGTTGACACGAGTCATTAAATACCTTCCGAATAAATCCCTTCGATTGCTTCGCACATCAATAGGGACATCCAGCGTTAAAGGCTCAATATTTAATTCGCCGGTTTTTTGGGGGTACAAAACAGTGGTTCGCAGAATAACGTAGCGATAATCTTCACCGTTGTATTTGCCTTCATAAATCTTTAAATTCCCTTGATTGTCGATATTCTGGCTCCAAAAATCGGCATATTTTGGAGTGTCAATCTCGCGCCAATTGCTGGTAATGCTTACTTCGTTTGAAACATACAACTTATAAACCACGGTAATCGCTTCATTTAAATACGGGTTGGCATTGGAAACTTCGGCCACCAAATGCACATTTTCGCTGGCCAGATAATCGGCGTTGTTTCCATCCTTCGGAATTTCTACCGCTGCGGTTACTTGTACTGAAACGGGGGGCGATTTATACACTTGTCCATCTACTTCGATACTGGCTTGCCCAATGGTAAAATTACCCTGCGATTGCGGTGCCAAGAAAAAGGAGTAGGTTTTTGAATAACTACGTTTTCCGTTTATCCACGAATTACTAATGGCTTGATTGGGGCCTCCCACCACTCGAAAGCCTTCAAAACTTGGGGCCGTGAAATTATCACCATCTTGGTTCATTTCAAAATCTACCCGCAAACGCTCGTTAATTCCCAGTTTTTTCTTGCTTAATTTGGCTTCAAATTGAACCTGAGCTTGTGCCAAACCTCCAAGAAGTAAAAATAATAGTAGATATACAATTTTCTTCGCCTTCATCATTACCAATCTTTAGTCGATTTTACTTTGGCGCCTTTTTGTTTTTGTACATTTATTTTATCCTGCACCTTTTTCTCCTCATTGTTCATGGCTTCCAAAAGATTTTTTATTTGTTGAGGTGACATTTGGCCGGGAGCCTGTTGCTGCTTTTGGTCTTTGGGCTGATCTCCTTCTCCTTCTTGATCTTTTTTAGGATCTTGAGGTTTATCCTTTTCTCCTTCTTGATCACCTTCTTTCTTATCGTCTTTTTCGTCTCCTTGATCTTTATTATCTTGCTTATCCTCGTTATCTCCTTCTTTATCCTTATCCTGATTGTCTTTGTTTTCTTGATTCTCTTTTTGATCTTCTTTTTCTTGCTGGTCTTTATTATCATCCCCATCGCCTCCTTGCGGCGGATTTTTCTCCAGCATTTCTTTTGCTAACGCCAAATTGTAACGCGTTTCATCGTCGGAAGGGTTATTTCGTAAAGCATTTTTGTAGGCTTCTACCGCACTTTGATAATCTTTAGCATTCATAAAGGTGTTTCCCAAATTATGAAATGCTTTATGTTTTTCTGGCTTTGTAGTGGCAATGGAGGCTGCTTGTTTAAAGCGCATCATCGCTTCGTCATTCTTGGCTTTGTTATAATAGGCATTCCCAAGATTGTATTTGCCAATTTCTTCGGAAGGATTTATAGCAATGGCTTTTCGGTAATTTACTTCGGCGTCCGGGAAATTACCTTCTGAAAGGACTTCGCCTCCCTCGGCAAGGAAATTTGTGGCTTCTTTTTCAATTTTTAATTGTTCTTTGCTTTTTTCTTGAGAAAATACATTTCCGAAGCAGAACATACTAACTATTAAAATGCTTATTCTTTTCATATCAATCTCCTTCATTAAATAAGTTTAACTTTTGTAACCAAGCGGTTTTTCTTTCCAACAAAAAGACGTCTATTATCAGCAAAAATAATGCCCCGCCCAGAAACCATTGAAACTGGTCTTTAAAATCGGTAAATTGTTTGCTTTCAAATTCCTTTTTATCCATTCCGTTTAAAATAGCGGTAACGGTCTCTACCACTTCTTTTGTGTTGCTTCCATCTATGTATTCGCCGTTTGCATTAGAAGCAATCTCTTTAAGCGTCTCTTGATTGAGTTTGGTAATTACTTGCTCATTGTTTTCATCTCTTTTATAAAACTGAAGCACCCCATCTCGTTTGATTGGGATTGGTGCCCCTTGTAGACTTCCTACCCCAATAGTGTAAATTTTAATCCCCATTTTTGAAGCTTCTTCTGCAATTTCTGAAATATTGCCCTCATGGTCTTCTCCATCACTAATAATGAACAATACACGATTGGTTTGGTCTTCATCATTGTAAAACGTTTGTGCCATGGTAATAGCTTCGGTAATGGCCGTTCCTTGCGATGAAACCATATCGGTATCCATGCTGCTTAAAAAAAGTTTTGCCGAAGAAAAATCGGTAGTAATGGGAACTTGCGGAAAAGCACTTCCGGCATAGCCAATAATCCCAATTCTATCGCCTGCCAAACTATTAATAATTTGTGTAATAAGTTGCTTCGATTTTTCCAAGCGGTTAGGGGCAATATCTTCTGCCAGCATACTTTTAGAAACATCTAAAGCAAAAACCACATCTACCCCTTCGCGTTTTACAGTTTCTATTTTGGTTCCAATTTTAGGGTTTACCAAGGCAAAACTCAAACAAGCTAGTGCTAATGATAGCACTAATATTTTTAAAATTCCTTTAAAAATAGACCGATTGGGACTTAGTTTTTTTAATAACGCAGCTTCTGCAAATTTGCTTTGAACTTGCTTACGCCACACCAATATTCCTAAAAACAATACTACTAATACCGGAATAGCAAAAAGCACATAGAAATAAATGGGTTGTTCTAATTGATACATAGCCTATACAAAACTTCTAAATACAGTATAACGAAGGAGTAATTCTAGCCCCAAAAGTGCTAAAGCCAAAAGGGTTAACGGGCGGAATTTTTCATCGTAGTTTTTGTATTTAAATTCTTCTATTTCTGTTTTTTCTAATTTGTTAATTTCATCATAAATCTCGCTCAACTTAGTGTTGCTTGTGGCTCTAAAATATTTACCTCCGGTAGTTTCTGCAATTTCTTTCAGTAAGGCTTCATCTATTTCTACTTGCACATTCCCGTATTGAAACTGTCCGTTAGGTAATATTCCGATGGGAGAAACTGCCATTCCATTTGTTCCCAAGCCAATAGTATAGGTTTTAATTCCAAACTCCACCGCCAATTCACTAGCCGTTCTTGGGTCTATAAACCCGGAATTGTTTACCCCATCGGTTAATAAAATAATCACTTTGCTTTTGGCCCTGCTGTCTTTAAGTCTATTAACCGATGTTGCCAATCCCATTCCAATGGCGGTACCTCCTTCAATAATGGTGTTATAAGTAATGCTTTTTAAAGACGAAAGCACAATGCTTTTATCACTGGTAAGCGGTGTTTTAGTGTAACTTTCTCCTGCATACTCTACCAATCCAATACGGTCGTTAGGGCGCTCATTAATAAATCGCCCTGCCACTTCTTTAAGCGCCTCCAAACGATTGGGTTTTAAATCCCGAGCCAGCATACTGGCCGAAACATCAATTGCAATGACAATATCTATCCCGCTAGTGGTTTTTACTTTAGTGCTTTCATCTACATTTCTGGGTCGCGCCATAGCCACTATTAAAGCACTTAAGGCTAACAGTCGAAAAACAAACAAGATGGGACGTACCTTGGCCAACCAGTTTTTGGATGTTTTAAATCCTTGAATACTGGAAATTTTTAAGGATGCGGTTTGCTTATTTCTTTTGAAAATATGCCAAACGATAAGCCATGGCAGCAGTAAAAACAGCCAGAAAAATTGCGGATTGACAAATTCGAAATTGGTAAACATTACTTTTCTTGTGTTGCGCCTTCGTTTGTAATTTCTAGTTCCACCGAGTTGATAATTCGGTTTTTAATTTCTTCAGCATACTTAGCATCATCTTGATAGACAATCAAAACTGTTTGTATGCCTCCCTGTTGTGCAAAAATGAGTAACTCGTAGTAGCTTTTTTCTTTTAACATTTTTCGTTCCGAAACTTGCACATTAAAATCCCCATAAGCCTTGAGTCCTTTAATCCCTTTTTCAGTTTCAAAATCTTCTCGTTTTACAATCATGTTTTTTGCTCCTCTTGATTCCAATTCATTAAGAACACCATCCAATGAAGCATTTAGGTCCACTTCAGCATCCGCTGTTTTTAGTTTCATGGTTGTTACATTAACATAAATCCCTTCTGTTAAATCACCCTCTGCAAAAACAGCCATTTTTTGGATTACCTGCTGAACCTGAGGTGGTACACTATCTCCCACACGCTTTAAAACTTTAGGAGTTTCTATGATGATTGCAGGAGAGCCATATTCACTTCGATACCACCGTCCTTCGGCTAATTCTTTCATCTTGCTGCCAAAATAATCTTGTTTAAAGCTATCCCATCCTTTTACAGCAATAATTCCCACAAAATAAAATATAAAAGCCGAAATTACTGATGCAATTACTTTTACGAGTCTTTGCTTTTTCTTCCTTTTCAGAATTTCTCCCTTTTTAATTTCATCTTGAAGCAGTTCTTCTTCCGTAGGTTCCGGAATGGCTTCGCGGGTTTCGTTGATGATTTCTTCAATGGTTTTTCTGTCGGAAGTGGCTTGCGAAAAATCCTGCTGATACTTCGCAAATTTCACTAAGTCGGCCCGCTTTAAAATGGCATCCAGTTTCCGAATCATTTCTTGGTCAAAATCGAAATGCCCTGCATCTTTATGAAGCATCAATCGTTCAATGAGTTCATCGCTGGTACTTTCCAATGCTTTATCATCCACTTCCCGATCGATATAGCGTTTTACAATTTCTGTAAGGGACGAATAATACGCTTTACTTTTATTTTCTTTTAAGTATTCGGAAGCATCTAATTTTTGAAGTGCCACCATGGCTTCTTCGTAGGGAGGTAATTGTTTTTCGCGATCTTCTTTTCGTTTTTTTCTTCGGAAGAAATAATATACCACCCCTGCAATAACCAACAAAGGAAGCAACCAATACATTAATTGAAGCCAATTAAACGGCGAGCTATCTACCGCAATAGCAGGTTTTATGTCGAACATCTTCTGCTTGGTAGTGTCTACCGGCACATCCCGCACTTCTACTGCAATAGAGTCTGTGGTAAAATGCTTATTGTTAATAACAATATGTTGTGAAGGAATGGTATATGCACCCGAATCGAATTGTGTTAGCCCGTATTTTTTGATAAGGCGATATTTGGCATCGGCAAAGCTGGTATCCACCTTGTAGGATTCGATCATTTCCAACGGACTGAAGCTTTGGCCTTCGGGAAAGAGCACCAAATCGGTAGTGTCTGCCTCTACCTGAATGGTGTATTTAATCTCCTCACCAATGCGAATAAGGGTCGTATCGACCTTTGAAGTAACTTGTGATGAACAAAGAAAAGAGAAAAGAGAAAAGAGCATGACAAAGAAGCCTTTAACTCCAGCTGTGTGAGAAATAACATAAAAATTAAGTCTATTTTCTTTCATCTTTTTTCTTGCTTCTTTTTAGCCTCTTCTTTTAAAATATCCTAGCAGTTTTTTCACATAACTCTCGTCCACGCGGCAATCTACCACCCCGGCTCCGCTTTTTCTAAAAGCGTCTACAAAAGCATCAACCCGTTCTCTATAGTAGGTGTGATAATGGGTTCTTACTTTTTTAGAGGCCGTGTTTACCAACAACAATTCGCCGGATTCTTCATCTTGCATTTGCACCATTCCTAAATTGGGAATATGTTCTTCTTTTTCGTCGTACACGCGTATTCCGGTTACGTCGTGCTTGCCCGAAACAATTTTTAAGGTATCTGCATAACCCTCGGTAATAAAGTCGGAAAGCACAAAGACAATGGCTTTCTTTTTCATGACATTGGTTAAGTACTTTAGGGCTTGAGCAATATCGGTTTTGTTACTTTTGGGCTGAAATTCTAACAACTCACGAATAATTCGAAGCACGTGAGACTTCCCTTTTTTGGGAGGAATGAATAGTTCAATTTGGTCACTAAAAAGAATTAACCCAATTTTATCGTTATTCTGTAGGGCTGAAAAAGCTAAGGTAGCTGCAATTTCGGTAACGATTTCATTCTTAAACTGGTTTTTTGTTCCGAAGAATTCAGACCCGCTAATATCTGCCATAAGCATCATGGTAAGCTCTCGTTCTTCTTCAAAAACCTTTACGAAAGGTTCGTTGTAACGAGCCGTTACATTCCAATCGATACTACGCACATCATCTCCATATTGGTACTGTCGTACCTCACTAAAAGTCATCCCGCGACCTTTAAAGGTACTGTGATACTCTCCACCAAACACATGATCGCTTAGGCGTCGTGTTTTAATTTCAATTTTTCGTACTTTTTTAAGGAGCTCCTTGGTGTCCACTTTTTAGATTTTATATCAGGTTACAGGTTGGTTAACTTGTCACGTTAAAATCTTAGGGTACTTCAATGACGTTTACAATCTGGTTTATTAAATCTTCGGAAGTAACATTCTCAGCCTCGGCTTCGTAGGTTATTCCGATACGATGGCGCAATACATCGTGTACCACGGCCCTAACATCTTCAGGAATTACATAGCCTCTTCGCTTAATGAAAGCATAGCATTTTGCTGCCATAGCCAAATTGATACTTCCCCTTGGGGAAGCTCCAAAGCTAATAAGGGGTTTTATACTGGAAAGATTATATTTTTCAGGGTTTCGTGTAGCAA
Organism: Flavobacteriaceae bacterium; assembly: GCA_041392125.1. Lineage (GTDB taxonomy): Bacteria > Bacteroidota > Bacteroidia > Flavobacteriales > Flavobacteriaceae > Halomarinibacterium. The sequence continues at coordinate 280,816 of JAWKMR010000003.1, forward strand.
AAATGATATCTAAAATATATTTTTCAATCTTTTCGTCCATATAGACCTCTCGAACTGCCGCCTGAGCTTTTTTAATCTGCTCTAAAGTAACTACCGGGTTTATTTTCTCATAGCCTTCTTTTAAGTTTTGACGGATAATGAGTTGTTCTTCGTCAAGTTTTGGGTACTTAATAACTGTTTTTAACATAAAACGGTCCACCTGTGCTTCGGGTAAAGGGTAGGTTCCTTCTTGCTCAATAGGGTTTTGGGTAGCCATGACCAAAAATGGTTTTTCCAATACAAAAGTTTCGTCGCCAATGGTTACTTGCTTTTCCTGCATGGCTTCTAATAAAGCCGATTGTACTTTTGCAGGAGCCCTGTTAATCTCATCTGCCAATACAAAATTGGCAAAAATGGGTCCCTTTTTAATGCTGAAATCATTCGATTTCATATTATAGATTAAAGTTCCCACAACATCGGCGGGAAGTAAATCGGGGGTAAACTGAATTCTGCTAAAACTTCCATGAACGGCTTTGGCAAGCGTATTAATAGCTAAGGTTTTTGCCAGACCGGGAACCCCCTCAAGTAATATGTGTCCCTGCGCTAACAACCCAATAAGCAATCGTTCTACCATATGTTTTTGGCCTACAATTACTTTATTCATTTCAAGAGAAAGAATGTCTACAAAAGCACTCTCCTTTTCAATTTTCTCGTTTAAGGCTCCTATATCCAGAGTCGTAGTTGTTTCTTCCATACGATAATTTTTTTCAGAATAATTTCGTTTTAAAATCACCCGCAAATTGACCATTTCTCATGAAAATTGCTGTTAACAATTGGTTAAAAATTCTTATAAATAAAGGGGTTGTAGAAGATGAATGTAAAATCAAATGATTATTTTTAAAAAATTGAAAGTCATCTTATGAAAACACACTTTTCAAAAATCATTCAAGGTTGCATGACGTGGGGAGCCTGGGGAAAGCAACTTTCTAAAAATGAAATGATTGAGTTAATGCACCACGATATTGATTGTGGAATTACCTCTTTTGACCATGCCGATATTTATGGCGATTACACTACTGAAATTGATTTTGGGAAAGCTTTTGCCGAGAGTGGAATTGCGAGAGAGCATATTCAACTTATTTCAAAATGTGGTATTCAATACGTCGGAAATACTCGAGCAAACGAGCTTAAACATTATCAATACAATGCCGAATATATTATTTGGAGTGCCGAAAAATCTATCAAAGACCTGCAGTGTGGCTATCTGGATTTACTCCTTTTGCATCGCCCAAGCCCTTTAATGCATCCCGATGAAGTTGCCAAAGCGGTTGAAAAATTAACTGCCGAAGGAAAAATTAAAAGTTTTGGTGTTTCTAACTTTACTCCTTCGCAAACTGCGCTAATGGGTTCTAAAAACCTAATAAAATACAATCAAATTGAATTCTCTTTAACAGCACATCAAGCTCTTTTCGATGGGAGTCTTGACAATATGATGCTTCAAAATATTACACCCCTGTGCTGGAGCCCTTTGGGGTCCGTTTTTAAAGAACGAAATGACCAAATTCATAGAATTCACCTTGTTTTAGAAACACTTTCAGAAAAATACCATGCCACCAAAGACCAATTGGTTTTGGCATGGATTTTAAGACATCCTTCAGGTATTTATCCTGTTATAGGAACAACTAACAAAGATCGAATTAATAATGCTATGGAAGCTACTAAAATTGAGTTATCAGACATTGACTGGTTTGCATTGTTGGTTGCTTCGCAAGGGCATAAAGTACCATAATACATACCCATGAAAAAAACAGCATTCATAACCGGGGCAACCTCAGGAATTGGTAAAGCTACGGCAGTTCTTCTTGCCAAGCATGGCATTCGATTAATTCTCTGTGGAAGAAGAGAAGACCGATTATTACAACTCGCTTCCGAATTGAAAAAATTTACCGACATAACAACCCTAAGGTTTGATGTTCGAGATAAAGATGAAGTCTTTGAAGCAATTCATTCGCTCCCCAAAGAATTTTCAGAAATCGACATTCTCATTAATAATGCCGGAAACGCCCATGGGTTGGATCCCATTCAAACTGGAAGCGTTGAAGATTGGGATACCATGCTGGATATTAATGTAAAAGGACTGTTGTATGTAACCAAAGCCATTTTACCTAATATGCTGGAAAAACAATCGGGACACATTATTAATATTGGCTCCACCGCAGGAAAAGAAGTATATCCCAACGGAAATGTGTATTGTGCGAGCAAACATGCGGTAGATGCGCTTAACCAAGCCATGCGAATTGACCTTAACGGCAAAGGAATAAAAGTGGCGGCTATTAATCCCGGTATGGTAGCAACCGAATTTAGTGAGGTTCGTTTTAAAGGTGACAAAGAACGCGCTGCAAAAGTATATCAAGGATTTACTCCCTTAAAAGCCGAAGATATCGCCGATATTATTTGGTTTACAGTAACACGACCGCCCCATGTTAATATTGCCGACTTAACGGTTATGTCGCTTGACCAGGCATCTTCAACCATTGTGAACAAACAATGATTAACAAACGCCTTCTTATAAAAAATCTATTAGCTTACAACGATGAGAGTTCTTTTTATGATAAAAAACGAAAAATAGATTTAGGGACTAAAGAAGGTAAGGCAAAGTTTTTAAAACACATTTGTGCGCTTAGCAATAGCAACCCAAAAAACAATAGCTACATCGTTATTGGCGTCGAGGATGAAACCAATGAAATTACGGGAGTCGATTTTTTTGATGATAGTAAAATTCAAAATTTGGTCAATGCCTATCTTACCAACCCACCTTTAATTGCCTACGAAAATGTCATGTTTCCACACCTCCCGGCAGACAAAGTTGTGGGATTAGTTTCCATTCGACCCACGGGAGAAATTACATCGCTTCGCAAAAATATTTGGAAATATTGGGGAGGCTCTATCTTTCTTCGGGACGGTAGTATTTCTATGCCAAAAGATTTTGATATTAAAATCCAAGATGTTAATTCTGAAATAGTAAAATCAATAGAAAATCAATCCAAAAATAATATTGAACATACCTTAGATGGTGTAATTGATTTCATTAATCATCGCCACAGCGACCTCCCTTCACATTACAAAGTCTTTAAAGAGCAATTTGTAGTGTGTTGGGCCGGAAACAGCAAACACGTAAAAGGAACCGACTACTATTCTCGGGTAGATATTGAGTTAATTAACGAGCAAGTTCGTTTGTTTTATTCAGCCTTAGACGAAATAAGTATTGAATACAATGACGATATTTTTAAAATTACCGAATACGTTCATTTAGGGTTAAATGAAAATTACAAATATTATCCATTGGAAGAAGTGACTATCTTGTTCAAAGAAAATGGTTCCTACCATATGGATTCCACCCTTATTTTTGAGCCCCCGCAATTTAATAAACGTACCTTATACCATATATACAATGCCAACAATACCCTTTTGGAAAAGCTGAAAAAAAATATTCCGCTAACCGAAAGAGAAGAACGCGACCTTCAAAAATTACCCGCCACCTATCTTATTTGTTATTTAAACAATTTTGAAGATGCCAAAGAAAAATTAATAGAATCCAAAGATTTTTTGAAACAAATTAACGGCAACGTATACCAATCTTACAAAGATGCTACGCGTATTCTTAGAAAAGTAAAGTATAACTGATTTTTTAGTAAATTTAACTTTACTATAATTTGGATTATGAAAAAATACTTATTCTTATTTTCTCTTATTTGTACTCTTCAAAATGGCACGTCACAATGCGATATACATCCTTTTATAGAAGATAATTATAAGGATGATGCCTATACGCTCTTATTTCGAGAATTTGTAGGATTTCCAGACCATCCTAATTATGAGATCCCTATACTTGACGAAAGTAAGATAGCCCCTTATTTAGAAAAATTGTCTGCAATCTATGAAGAAACGATAAATAATCAAACTATAGACTCATTATTTAATTATTTTCAGATTCATACCAATAACTTTTTCCCTAAAAATGTCCCTTTTGGGCAATCATATATATGGATTCCGGAAGAAACCCCTTGGCTGTTTCAGTTTATAGATACAGGAATTTCAGGAAATCCAGAATTGGATAATTTAATGGCTACTTTCCAATTTGAAATAATATCTATAGGAATTGCTGAGCCACCACCAATATATTTTATTGAATTATCTTCACCTATTCCATATCTTAATACCTATGCTTTAATAGATAATTTTATTGCTGTGGATGGTATAAGTGATGCAGAGGTAGGTTATCCTACCACTCCTCTTTATAACTATTCTGGCCCATACTTTGAAATTGAAAATGAAGAAGTTCGGGCTACCAATATTTATAAAACAGAAAATGAATTTATTTTTTCCTTACATACAGGACCATGTTGGTTATCCTGTGACATTGATAAAGCTTGGCTTGTAACCGTTTCAGAAGATTGTGAAACGGTATCGGTTGAAATATTATCAAACAAGGAGAACAAAATTTCTTCTAATATTTCAGTATTTCCGAATCCTTCTAGAGATAAAATTTTTATTAATTCAAGCAATCAAAATATCAAAACGTTAACCTTTTATAATATTTATGGAAAAACCTTACCTATAACTTACCAAACGGAAAGTAATAGTATTAATATCTCAACTTTTTCAACAGGTATCTACTTTTTAAAAGTTGAAACTTTAGATGGAAAAATTGAAACAAAAAAAATAATTAAACTATAAACTACATTAAAAATGGGCATTTTCGACAAAATAAAAGAAAAACTAAGTAACGAATTTATCGACATCATCGAATGGCTGGACTATACCGATGATACTATTTGCCATCGTTTTGAGCGTTATCAAAACGAAATAAAAAACGAAGCAAAACTCATTGTTCGAGAAGGGCAAACTGCTGTCTTTATTAATGAGGGGCAACTTGCCGATGTTTTTACACCGGGCACCTACACCCTCAACACACAAAACTTACCTATTCTTGCGACCTTAAAAGGTTGGAAATATGGCTTCAACAGTCCCTTTAAAGCCGAAGTATATTTTGTAAACACCCATTTATTTACCGATGAAAAATGGGGAACCAAAAACCCTATTACCTTAAACGATGAGCGTTTCGGGTTGGTTGAAATTAGAGCTTTTGGAACCTACGCCTACAAAATAAAAGATGCCGGAAAATTTATTGTTGACATCGTTGGGACCGACAATAATTTCACCAATTTCGAAATTAACGAGCACTTACGAAGCCTTATCGCTACTCGGTTTACCGATACTGTTGGGGAGGCAAATTTACCTATCGAGTTGTACGCAGCTAATACTTCTGAATTAAGTGAAACTTGTAAAGAGGTCATGCAACCCGAATTTGAAAGTGTGGGGATTTCTTTGGAAAAATTCTTCATTGAAAACGTTTCCATGCCTGAAGACCTTAAAAAAGAAATCTTCGAGTATAGCCGTATCGATAAACTTGATTTAGATAAACTTACCAAATTTAAAACAGCCAAAGCTATAGAAGCAGCAGCTAACCAAGAAGGAGGTACTGCAGGTGCCGGTATGGGTATGGGTATGGGCTTTGTCATGGCCCAACAAATGGGCGCTATGATGGGAAATCAACAAGCATCTAATAATGCCGCTTCTGCACCACCACCCATTCCTGTTACGGTACAATATTTTTATGCAGCCAATGGGCAACAGGCAGGGCCCGTTACTATGGAGCAACTAAGTGCGCTATTTGCCAACAGAACGGTAAATAAAGACACTCTCATTTGGAAACAAGGAATGGCAAATTGGACTGCTTTAAAAGATGTGGAAGAACTGAAAGCATTTTTAGGAGGAAACACCCCACCGCCATTACCGGGAGCATAATGAACCCTAAATTGTTAGGTTAAGCAAACTGAAGAATATTCTTAACTCTTGAAATACCACCCCGCCTAAAGGCACCCCTCCTTTAAATGGAGGGGAAAAAATTATGCAGACCGAGCCTCAACAAAAATCCGAATTAAAAAAAGCCTGTGTCAACTGTGGAGCAGAACTATTGTACGCCCCCGGCACTACAGAGCTTAAGTGTGAATATTGCAGTTACACGCAAACAATCGCACCTTCGGAAAGTGGATTTGAAGAATTAGAACTTCAACCCTATTTAGAGGCACTTGGCTCACAATCGCATAGCGAAGTTATTACCATGCTTCAATGCAAAAACTGTGGTGCCAATCAGCATATTGAAGAAAACTACAAATCGCTTCACTGTGTTTATTGTAGTTCACCTTTAGTAATTGAAGATGCGCATAAAGAAGAATGGATTTTACCCGGTGCTGTGTTGCCTTTTCAGTTGAATCAGAATAAAGCGCATCAAATTTTTCAAAAATGGGTAGCAGGTTTATGGTGGGCTCCCAATAAGTTAAAAAAAGCAAGCTTAGACCCTCAAAACACCAAAGGATTATACTCTCCTTATTGGACTTTTGACGCACAGCTTTTTGCGAATTACACAGGGCAACGAGGCGATTATTATTATGTAACTGTGCCTTACACCACTACCGTTAATGGAAAAACAGTGACCCGAACGCGTCAAGAACAGCGCACTCGCTGGACTCCTGCAAGTGGAAGTATTTCGGGATTTGTGGACGATACTTTAATTAAAGCTTCTAAACAAAAATCGGGGGTTATTCCCCCAAAAGTAGCACGATGGAATTTAAAAGAATTAAAACCTTTTGACAGTAGCTACTTGGCAGGATTTGTAACCGAAAAATATACTATCCCATTACAGGAAGGACATTTGGAGTCGAATAAAGAAGCACGAAAAATTGCCGAACGTTGGGCATGTAGAGACATTGGAGGAGATACACAACGTGTTACCTCACTGGATATGAAGTTAACCAATGAAACTTTTAAGCATATTTTATTACCTGTTTATATTAGTGCGTATCGATACAATGGCAAGCGGTATAATTTCTTTGTCAATGGACAAACGGGAGCTATTTCTGGGCAACGTCCTTATTCTTTCTGGAAAATATTCTTCTTTGTATTAGGTATTTTAATTGTTATTGGGACCATTATTTATTTTGCCAATCAATGAGAACATTAGTTGTTGGTGATATCCATGGCGGATTAAAAGCATTGAAGCAACTCATTAATAAAGTGAGCCCCAGAGTAACAGATCAATTTATATTTTTAGGAGATTATGTAGATGGATGGAGTGAAAGTGCGCAAACCATTTCATTTTTAATTGAATTTTCAAAAGAGTATCGTTGCATATTTCTAAGAGGAAACCATGACGAATTAACCTATAAGTACTTAAAACACAGAGACGATAATCCATTGTGGCTCAATCATGGTGGAAGAGCTACCCAAATAAGTTATGAGCACTTTTCTTCGGAAGCCATTGAAAATCATCTTCTGTTTTTTCAGAAACTGATTAATTTTCATATTGATTCTCAAAATAGATTATTTGTTCATGCGGGTTTTACCAATTTAAACGGACCGCAGCACGAGTATTATCCTAACTTGGTATATTGGGATAGAACGCTATGGGAAATGGTGTGTTCTTTGGACAAAAATCTTTCTAAAAAGGATGCTTTGTATCCGGCGCGATTGCAATTATTTTCTGAAATCTATATTGGCCACACCCCAACAACTCGATTAGGAAAAACAAACCCTTTAAATTTTGCTAATGTTTGGAATATAGACACCGGAGCGGCTTTTAAAGGACCTCTTTCTGTAATAGATGTGGATACCAAAGAAGTATGGCAAAGTGATCCTGTTTACAAATTATATCCTTCAGAAAAAGGAAGAAATTAAAGGGGTTGAAGTTCAAAAGTTCTGGCTTCGGGAATTACGTGACATTCATTGGCTTCTACAATTATTGGTTCAGAAGTATATTCTTGATATCCTTCTGCAGCAATGTGAATAGTATAGCTTCCGGCACGTTCTCCAGCCCCAACAAATGCTGTAAAATCCGGAAAACCCATAAGTTCTTCCGAATAATTTCCGTCAGTTGCGGTAAGGGTAATATTTTCAGTAATATAACCTCCGGTAACAACATCTTTTACGTTAATGGAAAGACCGTAAACAAATTCTTCTGTACACGCAAATCCATCATCCTTTTGTGGACAAGCAAATAACATAAAGCAGCAGCTATATAATATAAGTTGTTTAATCATAAAAATATAACGTTAGTGATACGGTATTAGTATTAAAAAACCGCCTTTAAAGGGCGGTTTTTTTAATTTAAAATAAATTGTTATAAATCGAATTTTATTCCTTGTGCCAGAGGCAATTTAGTTGTATAGTTGATTGTATTTGTTTGTCTTCGCATATAGACTTTCCAGGCATCACTTCCACTCTCGCGACCTCCGCCTGTTTCCTTTTCACCTCCAAAGGCACCTCCTATTTCGGCTCCCGAAGTTCCAATATTTACGTTGGCAATGCCACAGTCACTTCCCGAATGACTTAAGAAACGCTCTGCTTCACGTAGGTTGTTTGTCATAATCGCGGAAGATAATCCTTGAACTACCCCGTTTTGTAGTTCAATAGCATTTTCTACCTCGCCATTGTATTTCAGCAAATACAATACTGGTGCAAAGGTTTCGTGTTGAACAATTTCAAAACTGTTTTCAGCTTCTGCAATGGCAGGTTTTACGTAACATCCACTTTCATAACCCTCTCCCTGAAGTACGCCCCCTTCAACTAAAATAGTCCCGCCTTCCGCTTTTACTTTTTCCAATGCTTTGTTATACATAACCACTGCATCTTTATCGATAAGTGGTCCCACATGGTTGTTTTCATCTAATGGATTCCCGATTCGCAATTGGCCATAAGCCGCCACTAGTGCTTCTTTCACTTTATCGTAAATACTTTCGTGGATTATTAATCGACGAGTGGAGGTACAGCGTTGTCCGGCAGTTCCTACTGCTCCAAAAACCGCCCCAATCACGGTCATTTTAATATCGGCATCGGGGGTTACAATAATGGCATTGTTTCCACCTAATTCTAATAAGCTTTTGCCCAATCTTTCTCCAACGGTTTTAGCTACAATTTTACCCATACGTGTAGAGCCTGTTGCAGATATTAGCGGTATTCTTTTATCGGTGGTCATCATTTCTCCCACTTTGTAATCTCCGTTAATTAAACAAGAGATTCCTTCGGGTAAATTATTCTTTTCAAAAACTTTTGCAGCAATCTTTTGGCAGGCAATTCCACACAAAGGTGCTTTTTCAGAAGGCTTCCATACACATACATCGCCGCATATCCAAGCCAATGCTGTATTCCAGCTCCATACTGCCACGGGAAAATTAAATGCCGAAATTATCCCTACCACTCCCAGTGGGTGGTATTGCTCGTACATTCTATGTCCGGGTCGCTCACTATGCATGGTTAATCCATGTAATTGACGAGAAAGGCCCACAGCAAAATCACAGATATCAATCATTTCTTGAACTTCTCCTAATCCTTCTTGGTAGCTTTTACCCATTTCATACGAAACCAATTTTCCAAGAGGGGCTTTTAGCTCCCTTAACGCTTCTCCAAATTGGCGTACAATTTCGCCGCGTTGTGGTGCCGGCATCAATCTCCACGTTTTAAAGGCTTGTGTGGCAGTTTGCATAACTTGCTCATATTCGTCTTTTGAAGTGGTCGTTACTTTTCCAATTAAAGTACCATCCACTGGGGAATACGATGCAATGGTTTCTTCCCCCGGGAACCAACGAGTTCCTGTGGAAGATCCGTAATTTATTTCTTGAATTCCTAATTGTTGAAGTGCTTCTTCAATTCCGAAGGAAGTAGCAACAGTGCTCATTTTTTTGAAAATTTTTTGTTAAAAGTAGGATGCAAAGGTATGAAATCCTTTAGAGAAAAGGAAGGATTTACATTGCTGAAAATTCTAAGTAATAAGCTATTTATTCTCCTTTAAATCTGGGGTCTGTTTCCATTACTGTACCACAGTTTTTGCAGGTTCTTAATGCTTCCGAATTATAATATTCTTTAAAATGAGGAAGAAAATCTTTTTCAATATCATGAAGTTCAAAATATACTTCGTGCAGTTTTGTGTTGCATTTGTCACAAAACCAAAGGAGTCCATCGGTATATCCTTTCCCGGCTCTTTTGCGTTCAATAACAAGCCCTATGGAACCTTCACTTCTGCCAGGAGAATGTGGAACTTTAGCCGGGTGCAGATACATATCTCCGGGACCTAAAGGCATTTCTTTTCGTTCACCATTTTCTTGAATAACAACATTAATATTCCCTTCCAGCTGGTAAAACAATTCCTCCGTTTCATTGTAATGATAATCTTTGCGAGCATTGGGTCCAGCTACAATCATGACAATATAATCTTCAGCATCTACATAGAGATTTTTATTACCCACAGGAGGTTTTAACAAATCTCTATTCTCTTCTATCCACTTTGTTAAATTGAAAGGTTTTGAAATAGCCATTGCCGTACTTTTAGGAGTTTTTATAAAAGTACGGCAAAAGTGTTAATTCTAAAAATATGAACTAAGTAATTTATTTTCTATAGAAAAGCTCTGTAAAATAATATTTTCCTGAATTGTTTTGAATCACACCAAAACCGGTATGTGTATAGTTTCCTTCTAAAACACTTCTGTGCGAAGGACTATTAATCCACGCATTAACTAATGTTTCAGCGTTCGTATAGCCGAAAGCTACATTTTCTCCTACCGATTGGGCTCCACGATTTTTTAAAGCTTCTGAACGAACACCAAAATTGTCGTGACTAATTTTGTTTTTCTCAATCATGTACTGCGTATGATCCACGGCATATGCAGAAGCGTATTGTTGGTCTCTTTTTAATTCAGAAAGGCCTAAAGATACTCGGTAAGCGTTTACGTATTGTAAAATTTCGTTGGCCATTTGCCAATCGGTTTCGTTGGCAAGGTTAAGGTCGATTGAAAGATTGGATTCGTCAACAGTTTCCACACTTTCTTCTTTGGAACAGGATACGGTAGTAAATAATACCATAGCCAGTAGGCTGGTTGTAAGTAGTTTCATAATTCGGGGGCATCAAATTTGGGGCTTGATGTAGTCCAAAGATAGAAAAAAAATCACACGAAAAAACACTTTATCGTAATTATTATGCTTTTTATCGATAAAAATAATAAATTATGTGTGAAATTTCTTCTTACAAATTTTATGTTACCCCCTGTTATTACAGGATTTAATCGTATTTTTAGGGAAGAATTAAAATATGTAAGCATGTATAAAATTTTAACATTTTTATTCCTACTTTTTTGGTGTTTTGGTTGTAAAAAAATCGATAATAATGATAAAAATATCGATAAAATGCATTATACTGAAAAAGAAAAAGAAGAAAATACACCAAAATTTGCCATCGTAATTCACGGAGGAGCGGGTACTATTTTAAAAGAAAATATGACCGATTCTTTGGAATTAGCCTATAAAAATAAATTACAAGAGGCCGTTACATTAGGATATCAAATTCTCAAAAACGGAGGAACATCCGTCGAAGCTGTGACCAAAACCATCAATATCATGGAAGATTCTCCTCTTTTTAATGCAGGAAAAGGGGCCGTTTTTACGCACGAAGAAACCAACGAATTAGATGCTTCCATTATGGATGGAGCCACTTTAAATGCAGGCGCAATTGCAGGAGTTACGCACATAAAAAATCCCATTAATCTTGCCTACGAAGTCATGGTGAATAGCGACCACGTCATGCTTGCAGGAAAAGGCGCTGAAGAATTTGCCAAACTGCGAGGTTTTGAGTTAGTAGATCCTTCTTATTTTTATACCGAAAATAGATTTCAATCCCTTCAGAAAATAAAAGATAAAGAAAAAACCGAATTGGACCACGATGGTAAAACTGCTTTTACAGATTCTTTCATAAAAGACTCAAAATTTGGCACCGTGGGCTGTGTGGCTTTAGATAAAAATGGAACTATTACTGCGGGAACCTCAACGGGTGGCATGACCAACAAACGTTGGAATCGTATAGGCGATGCTCCTATTATTGGGGCAGGAACCTATGCAAACAATGCCACGTGTGGAGTCTCTTCCACAGGCTGGGGCGAATATTTTATTAGAGCCATGGTCGCTCATGATATTTCTGCCATGATGGAGTATAAAGGAGTATCTTTACAAGAAGCTGCTCAAGAAGTGATTCAGCAAAAAGTGCCTGCCTTAGGCGGTGATGGTGGTATAGTAGCACTTGACAAAGAAGGCAATATTGCCATGGAATTTAACACTGCAGGAATGTATCGCGCTTACATAAATACCGAAGGCGAATTATATATAGGAATTTACAAAGACTGACATCCCTCCCCAACCCTCCCTTCAAAGGGAGGGAGCCTTTTAGATAATTATTTTAAAGTATGAAACCACCCTACTACGCTGCTATTTTTACCAGCACACAAACTGAAAATCTTAAAGGATATGCTGAAATGGCGGAAGCCATGGAAAAATTAGCAAAAAAACAGCCCGGATATTTAGGCATGGAGCATGCCCGGAGCGAAATAGGCATTACCATTAGTTATTGGGAAACACAAGAGGCTATTGCCCATTGGAAAGCCAATCTGGAACATCAAGAAGCACAGCAAATGGGTAGAGAACAATGGTATAAAAACTACACGGTGCGTATTTGTAAAGTGGAACGGGAGTATCGTTTTGAAAGTTAATTTGTTAAAAATCTGCCAAATGTTAAAATGCTTTATACTAAAGAAATTGTTCCTTCCGTTAGCAAGGTAACTTCCCTCCAAAATTTATTTTTTACATTCATTTTCAGCAGTTTGATACGCACAAATTGTTAAAAATTATCCGTCCGAAGTTTTCGGCACAACCATCCTTTTATCGTAATTTAGTAATCCACTCATAAACCGTTTAAACCGTTTTATGAGCAACACAAAACCATCATGTTATGACACAGCTAACTCGTCTTGCCTGCCTCTTTAGCTTAGTATTTTTTGTTTCCTGTTCTAAAAAAACCGATGCTCCGGAAACAGACAACCTCTTTAAATTTAAAGAGTATATTAGCTACAATACCTTCGGAAATAAAAGTATTGCAGACCCCATAGAAATTCTTCTTGCAAAACCTTTGGAGCAATTTGAAATGACACAAGAAATTGATCCTGACTTCCTAAAAATTTCACCAAAAACTGAAGGAAAACTCACCATTGAAAACAGCAGAAACCTTGTTTTTCAACCTTCGGAATTATTAAAACCCAATACCGAATATACGGTTACTGTACAACTTGGAAAACTCTATACTAATGTTGAAAAGGATTTTAAAGAATATACCTTTAGTTTTAAAACCATTACCCCAAATTTCAAGATAGACTTAGGAAACCTTCAATCCTACAGTAAAGAATGGCAATACATTACCGGAACCCTTCAAAGCGCCGATGTAATTACCGCTGAAAAAGCAAAAGAATTGGTTTCTGTTTCGCAAAAAGGAAAAAAACTGAAGCTACAATGGCCTTCCGAAGAGGGCTTGGCAAAATATTTCAACTTTACTATTGACAGCATTAAACGCGAAGTGGAAGACACCCAAATAGACATTGCTTGGGATGGAAAACCTATTGGTTCCGATTTTAAAGGAAATAACACCTTTGTCATTCCGGGACAAAATAATTTTACTGTTATTGGCGCTAAGGCTTCGGTGGCTCCCAATGCATCGTTAGCTATCAATTTTTCAGATCCACTGCAGGAAAACCAAAATTTTGCCGGGTTAGTTACGGTTGAAACCGCCGAAAGTCTTCGTTTTGAGGTAGAAGGCAATGTGCTTCACGTGTACCCAAACAATAGAATTATTGGAACTGTTCGAGTCACTATTTTTAACGGAATTAAAAACACAGCAGGGTTCGGGCTTAAAAAAGAATTTTCAGAATTGATCTCTTTTGAACAGTTAAAACCTGCGGTGAAGCTTCTTTCGCAAGGGGTTATTTTACCCAATGCTGCTTCCACCCCCTTGTATTTTGAAGCCGTAAATCTTTCCGCAGTGGATGTTCGCATCATTAAAATTTTTGAAGATAATGTGCTTCAGTATTTACAAACTTCAAATTTGAATAATACTGACTGGTACGATCTAAACCGAGTAGGACGCCGAGTTGCTAAAAAAACTATTCCCTTAAAAGATGCACAATTGGGTGAAAATGGTATTTGGAAATCTTACGGAATTAATCTTTCTGAGTATTTTAATGCAGATCCCGGAGCCATTTACCGAGTGGAATTAAGTTTTAAAAAGGACTACTCACTATACGATTGCGATTCGGCTACCACTGAAGAATCTAACGAAGAAGACGAGGAATACTACGATGATTATTACGAGGAAGATTACACTGAAGATACGGATGAAGATGAAGAAGAACGCGAAGAACGCTACTGGAATAATGAAATTTATAATTACCGAAGATACAGCTACAATTGGCAAGAACGTGAAAACCCATGCCATCATGCCTATTACAACCAAGACCGCTTAGTGGCTACCAACGTCTTGGGTAGTAACCTTGGGCTTATTGTTAAAAAAGGGGAAAATAAATCGTACCATTTTGCAGCCACAAATTTGCTTTCAGCACAACCCGAAAGCGGTGTAAAAATTAATCTGTATTCCTTTCAGCAACAGCTTATTGGCTCCGCAACTACCGATGGTCAGGGACTTACGCTGTTTGATTCAGAAAAAACAGTACATTTTGCGGTGGCACAAAAAGGTAATAATTACGCATATGTAAAATTAAACGATGGTAACTCTCTTTCATTAAGCAATTTTGACGTTGCTGGGAAAAAACTTCAAAAAGGCCTTAAAGGATTTATCTACACCGAAAGAGGCGTACACCGGCCAGGCGATAGTATCCACCTTACCTTTGTGTTAAACGACAACACCAATCCTTTACCAAAAGGACATCCTGTAAAACTGGATGTTACCGATGCTCGAGGAAAACTGGTTCAGCGTACTGTTTTAAATACTGCTGTGGATGGTTTTTATTATTTCCCTATCGCCACACAGGCAGCTGCACCTACCGGCAATTGGCTCGCAACCATTTCCGTCGGGGGAGTAAAGTTTACTAAATATTTAAAAGTCGCTACTATAAAACCAAACCGATTAAAACTGCAACTTGATTTTAAAGATGACATCTTAGATGCCAGTAAACCTCTGGAAGGAACAGCCAAAGCATTATGGCTGCATGGAGCCCCTGCTCGAAATTTAAAAATTGAAATGGCCGCTACATTGCGAAGTACTAACACTGCTTTTAAAGACTTTTCGGTCTATCATTTTAATGACCCCATTCGTTCGTTTGATGAAATTGAATTGCCCGTGCTCAACACGACACTTTCCGACGAAGGAACAGTTAATTTCAATAAAAATTTGCAAATCAACGGGAAAGCCCCGGGAATGCTTCAAGCTACTTTTTTAACTAAAGTTTTTGAAGGCGGAGGCGATTTCTCTATCGATGTGTTTACAAAAAATGTGGCTCCCTATTCACACTTTGTTGGTATAAAATCTCCTGAAGCGCATCGTTACGGGTCGTATTTCACCAATGAAAATACAGTATTCGATGTGGCTAGTGTAGATGCCCAAGGTAAAGCTTCCGGAAACCGAGAGTTGGAAGTAAAAGTTTTCAAAATGGAATGGCGCTGGTGGTGGAATCGTGGTTACGACAACCTTTCACAATATGAAAACGCCATTGTGCATCGTCCTATAAAAGAATTTACAATCACCACTAAAGCCAATGGAAAAAATAATTTCACGGTTAATATTCCCGAAGAGGAAGGTGGTCGCTACTTAATAAGAGTGATTGATAAGGCTTCAGGGCATGCCACAGGGCGCATTGCCTATTTCTACCGAAATTGGTGGAATAGACCTGTGGATAATGATGCCGAAAGTGCTAAAATGCTACTTTTCTCAGCCGATAAAGAAAAGTATCAAGTAAACGAAAAAGCGCAAATTACCTTCCCATCGGGTAGTGAAGGACGTGCTTTAATAAGTATTGAAAACGGAACCGAAGTACTTTCTACACAATGGGTAACTACTGAAAAAGGGGAAACCACAGTAAGCATCCCGTTAACCAAAGAGATGGCCCCCAATGTATATGTAAATATTTCATTATTACAGCCACACGAACAAACTAAAAACGATTTACCTATCAGATTGTATGGGGTGGTTCCCATTTTAGTGGAAGACGCTTCCACTATTCTGAAACCTAAAATTGACATGCCCGAAGTACTAAAACCGGAAGCATCTTATACTGTAAAAGTTTCGGAAGAAAACAAAAAACCCATGACGTATACCATTGCGGTGGTAGATGAAGGATTGCTCGATTTAACACGTTTTAAAACGCCCGAAATTCACGAAGCATTCTATACCCGTGAAGCGTTGGGCGTGAAAACCTTTGACATTTTTGACGATGTCATTGGTGCCTATTCAGGCAGTGTAGAAAATATTTTTGCCGTTGGAGGTGGCGATGAAGCTGCCGGGGCCAAAAACCGAAAAGCAGATCGTTTCAAACCTGTGGTGAGTTATTTAGGTCCTTTCGAATTAAAAGCTGGGCAACAGGCCAACCATACTCTAAAAATGCCAAACTATGTGGGTTCGGTACGAACTATGGTCATTGCTGGGGATAAAACCAAAAGTGCTTATGGAAAAGTAGATAAAGCCACCCCCGTTCGTAAGCCTCTCATGGTTTTGGCTTCGTTACCACGAAAACTTTCTCCCGGCGAAAAAGTAACACTCCCGGTAACTGTTTTTGCCATGGAGAAAAAGGTAAAATCGGCTACAATTTCAGTGAAAGTGGGCGATGCTTTAAAGCCCGTCAATGGAGTTTCAAAAACTGTCTCTTTCAATGAGCCGGGAGAGAAAATTCTCAATTTTGAATTTGAAGTACTCCCTGCAGATACTTTTCAAACTATTGAAGTAATAGCTTCAGGAAATGGCGAAAATGCCAGTTATAAAGTTGAAATAGATGTTGAAAACCCAAACCCTATTTCACAAAAAACAACTACATATACCTTGTCTGAAAATGCTTCGGAAAGTATCCTCTTTGAAACCTTTGGGGTCACAGGAACTAATGGAGCAACCTTAGAGTTTTCGACCTTACCTCCAATGGATTTCAACCGACGTTTGGAATACCTCATTCAGTATCCTCACGGATGTATTGAGCAAACAACCTCATCAGTCTTTCCGCAGTTGTATTTAGAAGACATTTTCGACATCACTTTGGATAGAAAAAATGACATTCAGAAAAATATAAAAGCCGCCATTACGCGTTTGGGAAATTTTCAACTTGCCAACGGCGGATTAAGCTACTGGTCTGGTGAACAAGACGCCGATGATTGGGGCACTAACTATGCGGGTCATTTTATGATTGAAGCAAAACAAAAAGGATATGCCTTACCACTTACCTTTTTGGACAACTGGTTGCGCTATCAAAAAAATGCTGCAAGACAATGGCAAAACAACGATGCTCGATACAATAGTAGTTTAGTACAAGCGTATAGGCTGTACACTTTGGCATTGGCAGGACAACCGGAATTGGCTGCCATGAATCGTTTAAAAGAATCTAAAAATTTAAGTAATGATGCCAAATGGCGACTTGCAGGAGCCTATGCCCTAGCAGGAAAAAAGAATGTAGCTGAAGAAATTGCGCGTGCTGCAAACATCCATTTTACTCCACAAAGCTATGATTATTACACCTACGGAAGCCCATTTAGAAATAAAGCCATGGCCTTGGAAACATTAGTACTTTTGGGGGATGACAAGCAACGTGATATGGCCATTTCAGTAGCGAAAGAGTTATCTTCTCAGCGCTGGTATAGCACTCAAGAAACAGCGTATGCGTTAATGGCTATGGGCAAAATGGTTCAGAAAAATGGAGGAAAATCCATGGAAGTTTCATTTACCAACAACGGAAAAACTACCACGGCAAAAAGTGATAGAGCGTTAGCTAGTAGATCCTTAGCATTTTCTATGGGTAGCAATACCGTTTCGGTCTCTAACAAAAAAGGGAATGTGGTCTATGTTACGCTTTCGCAAAAAGGAAAATTACCCATAGGTGAAGAACTTCCGGAACAAAGAAATTTGAGTGTAAAAAAACAGTTTGTTGATGGAGAAGGAAAACCTTTGGACGTGTCAAACCTTCGACAAGGAACCGAAATTACAGCAAAAGTTACCGTCATAAATACTACAAACGATTATGTAGGTAATATTGCATTATCGCAGATTTTCCCAAGCGGATGGGAAATTGTAAATACCAGCTTTACTGAATTAGGAGGTGGTGCTTCAGGGAATGCTCGGTATAAAGACATTCGCGATGATAGAGTCAATTTCTATTTCGATCTAGACAGTAAAGGCTCGAAAACATTCACCATTAAATTGAATGCTTCCTATTTGGGAACTTATTATTTGCCTGGCACACAAACTGAAGCCATGTACGATAACAATTATTATGCACGCAATAAAGGACAGTGGGTTACGGTAGAACAATAAAATTTTCTCTCCCCTCCTTGCTAAGGAGGGGATTTAGGGGTGGTTAAAATGAAAACCATAAAACGTTACATATTAAAACATAAAATAAAAGCAAGTTTGCTTTTTACAACATTTGCTGTGTGGCTATTCTGCCTTCCAAAGCCATTGTTTAAAGACCCCACGGCGACTGTGGTGGAAAGTAATGAAGGCGTTATGTTAGGAGCTCGCATTGCAGATGACGGGCAGTGGCGTTTCCCGAAAATGGATTCCATCCCTGAACGATTTGAGCAATGCATTCTGTACTTTGAAGACGAGTATTTTTATAATCACCCGGGGTTTAATCCTGTTTCGATGAGCAAAGCCCTTTGGGAAAACATAACTACTAAAAATCGAAGAGGTGGGAGCACCCTCACACAGCAGGTAATTCGCTTGTCCCGTAAAAACAAGCAAAGAAGTTATGTCGAAAAGTTTATAGAGGTTTTTATGGCCACCCGATTGGAAGCAGGGTATTCTAAAAAGGAGATTCTAAATTTGTATGCATCCTATGCGCCTTTTGGTGGGAATGTGGTAGGATTGGAAACTGCTTCATGGCGTTACTTTGGAATTCCTGCTGCACAATTAAGTTGGGGACAAAGTGCTGCACTAGCAGTGTTACCAAATGCGCCTTCCCTTATTTTCCCTGGTAAGAATGAAATTATTTTTAAAGAAAAACGTGATAGATTGTTACAGAAATTATTTCAAAATGAAATTATTGATGAAACCACGTATCAGTTAGCCATTGAAGAACCTTTGCCCGGCAAACCTCTTCCACTTCCGGAGCTAGCTTCCCATTTCACTGAAAAAATAAAAAATGAATTTTCAGGGCAGCGAATTGTCTCGACAATTGATATTAGCCTTCAAAAAAAGGTGAATCAACTGGTGAAAGAACATCACAATCTTCTTCAGCAAAATGAAATTCACAATATCGCAATTCTGGTTTTGGATGTTAACACCAAAGAAGTGTTAGTGTATGTAGGGAATGCTTTGGGGACTACTGAAAATAACCCTTACGTAGATGTTATCACCAAACCCCGTAGTACCGGAAGTGTTTTAAAACCTTTTTTGTATGCTTCGGCGTTGGATGGTGGCGAATTACTGCCTGAAATGCTGCTTGCTGATGTCCCTACAGTCATTAACGGGTATAGTCCCGAAAATTTTGATAATCAATTTTATGGCGCTGTTCCTGCGAGTGTTGCCTTGTCACGCTCCTTAAATGTGCCTGCAGTGCGAATGCTACGCGAATATGGATTGGATCGATTTTACAAACGACTTCAGGAGTTACAATTTTCTTCCATAAACAGACCTGCAAATCATTATGGATTGAGTTTAATTTTAGGTGGTGCCGAAGCTTCTTTATGGGAAATTACCAATGCTTATGCAGGAATGGCAAGCGTTTTAAACCATTTTAATAGTACATCCAGTGAATACCGTTCCTTCGATTTTCAGCAACCAAAATTTGTAAAAAATCAAGATATTTCCTTCGGAAAAAAAAGAGAAAACGGCACTATTTTTAACGCTGGAGCCATATATAAAACCTTTGAAGCCATGCGCGAGGTAAATAGACCGCAGGGTGAAGAAAACTGGAGTTTTTTTAACGATTCGCAACCCATCGCTTGGAAAACCGGAACCAGTTTTGGGTTTAAAGATGCGTGGGCTGTGGGGGTAACTCCAAAATATGCCATTGGGGTATGGGTGGGTAATGCCGATGGCGAAGGAAGACCCGGACTCACGGGAGTACAAGCCGCAGCTCCTGTACTTTTTGATGTGCTAAATGTACTCCCATATAGTGGTTGGTTTAAAACCCCCTATGATGATTTAATAGAAACAGCAATTTGCACCAAAAGTGGTCATTTGGCCGGAGTGTATTGCGATGAAAAACTTCTAGAGTGGATTCCAAAAGAAGGTGTAAAAACGGCTCCATGTTCGTATCACCAACAAATTTTCTTAGATGCTTCGGAACAATTTCAAGTAAATTCTTCGTGTTATGCGCTTTCAGAAATGAATCAAAAAAATTGGTTTACACTTCCCCCAATAATGGAATACTATTATGCGCCAAAACATCCGGAGTATAAGCCCCTTCCCCCTTTTCAATTTAATTGTCTTCAAGAAGGGGAGCAGAAAATGGAATTTATTTTTCCAAAACGAAATGAAGCTATTGTACTTCCCAAAAACTTTGACGAAACCATTAATGAAGTTATTTTTACCCTAGCACATCGCGATACGGAAACTACTGTGTATTGGTATTTAGATCAGCAATTTATTGGAAAAACGCAAACCTTTCATGAATTAGCCTTTCAGCCCAAACCTGGAAATTATGTACTCACAGCTGTGGATCAAGAAGGCAACGAAGTGAAACAACAAATTTCCATTTCACTCGCTTCACTTTAATTGTGTATTTTAGTTTCAAATCTAACCGCCATGCAAAAACTGTTGTTATTCCCTTTTCTCGTCCTTTTCTCATGTGGTGAAAAAGAAAAAGAACTAAGTAATGAAACACTAACCTTAATCCCCGAACCGCAAGAAATTACCGTTTATAAAGGAGCCCATACGCTTCACAAAACGATTCCTTTTTATGCCGAAGAAGGATTTGAACTGGCTTCCAATTTTCTTTCGGAATACCTTCAAAGGAGTGGGTTTTCACTACAAAACAATAGAGAAAACGATGCACAATTCATTATAAAAAAGGATTCTCTGCTCCCAAAAGAAGGGTACACTCTTTCTGTAAATGAAGACATTATTTTACTGAAAGCCAAAGATGCTTCGGGAGCTTTTTATGGAGTACAAACGGTACGACAGTTACTTCCTGTTTCCTTGGAACAATTGAATTCTTCTCCCAATCCCACAACAACCCTTCCGTTAGTGGATATCGTGGATTTCCCAAAGTTTCCCTACCGTGGCATGCACTTAGATGTATCGCGGCATTTTTTTGATAAGGAATTTGTAAAAAAGTACATTTCGTATCTCGCTATGCTTAAAATGAATTACTTCCATTGGCACCTTACCGAAGACCAAGGCTGGCGCATTGAAATTAAAAAATACCCTAAGTTAACCACTCACTCAGCTTTCAGAAACGAGACATTAATAGGCCATTACAGTGAGACGCCACAGCAGTTTGATGGGGAACGCTATGGCGGATTTTACACCCAAGAAGACATCAAAGAAATTGTAGCTTATGCCCAAAAATTGAATATCACCATTATCCCCGAAATTGAAATGCCCGGCCACGCACAAGCTGCCATAAGTGCCTATCCGGAATTAGGTTGTACTGGGGAGTCAATTCCTGTAGCGACCCTATGGGGAGTGTTTGAAGATATTTATTGCCCCAAAGAGGAAACCTTTGCTTTTCTGGAAGAGGTACTTACCGAAGTAGTGACGCTTTTTCCCGGAGAATATATTCATATTGGGGGGGACGAAGCCCCCAAAGCACACTGGGAAAATTGTAGTCATTGCCAAGCATTAATTAAAAAAGAAGGCTTAAAAGACGAGCACGAATTGCAGAGTTATTTTATTACTCGAATTGAAAAATTTCTGAACAGTAAAGGCAAAAAAATAATTGGTTGGGATGAAATCTTGGAAGGCGGATTAGCCCCTAATGCAACCGTGATGTCTTGGCGCAGTACCGAAGGCGGCATTGCTGCTGCAAAGCAAAAACACAATGTTATTATGACCCCGGGTTCGCATTGTTATTTTGACCATTACCAAAGTAAAAATGAAAACGAACCCCTTGCCATTGGCGGATTTACAAGCTTAGAAAAAGTGTATAGTTTTAATCCTATTCCGGCAGAACTTTCGGAAGAAGAGGTGCAATATATTTTAGGGGCGCAAGGCAATGTGTGGACCGAGTATATGAAAACCGAAGACAAAGTGGAGTATATGGTTTTTCCACGAATTTTAGCCTTGAGTGAAGTAGATTGGAAAGGCCCTTCAAAAGAGGTAGAAAAAGAGTATGCAAACTTTAGAAACTGACTAAAAACCTTTACTGAAAGGTTAGATGTTCTCGGTATTAACTACGCCCCTCATTTAGGAGAAGAGTAACATGGTTTTAGAAATCTGCGCTAACAGTTTTGAGAGTGCCATGGCAGCCCAAAAGGCCGGAGCGCACCGTATCGAACTCTGCTCGGAACTTTCGGTAGGCGGAATAACACCCTCTTGGGTTGTTAAGAGTTCTTTCAGAAATAACGCTATTCCCGTATATGTTTTAATTCGCCCACGAAGCGGTAATTTTACCTATTCAAAGTATGAAGTGGATGTGATGCTGAAGGATATTAAGCAATGTGCAAAACTAGGCGTAACGGGCATTGTAAGTGGCGCATTAACTGTGTCAAATGATATTGATGTTGAAGTCACTCAGCAACTTTTAAAAGCTTCGGAGGGAATGGACTTTACCTTTCACCGTGCTTTTGATTGGTGTCGAAACCCAATTGATGCTTTAAAAATTTTGGAAGATTTGGGAATACAGCGAGTTTTAACTTCAGGACAAAAACCAACTGCTTTTGAAGGATTGGAACTTTTAAAAGAGCTGAAATCGCTTTCAACAACCATCAAAATTATGCCTGGAGGAGGCATCAATGTTGAAAATGTAATGGCTTTTAAAGAAGCTGGTTTTACCGAAATCCATAGTTCGGCTTCCCAGAAAATTCAAACCTTACCGTTTTCTCCAAAAGTATCGATGCAAAGCTCTTTGGAAGAGGGGATTATCTCCCATTCTTCCGAAGAAAAAATTAGAGAGATTCTATTTAAAATAGCATAACTAAAAAACCCTTCGACTGCGCTCAGGGAGACATTATCGTAGCGGAAATCCTTTTGCCGCCCACCATGGGTGGATTTCTATCTGCAACCTTCCGGCCTTTACCATAGGATCCATATTGGCCAGGCTATCGGCCATTTGTTGGGTAGGCACATTATAAATGGTAATGCCTCGAATATCACCATCATCTCCAAAAGGACCGGAGATATCTGCATAGCCTTCTTCGTACATTCTTCCTAGGTGAGCCATATGTAATTTTTGGAGACTATCGGCCTCTTCTTTTGTCTGAGAACGATTTACCCCTCTTTTCAGAAAGGTAATGAAATACTGTTGCATTAAAATGGTGTCTCCTGTTTTATCATCTATATAATCAAAAATTTCAAAGCCTTTTTCGGTAAGGGCTTTTTTTAAATCACTCATCGATTGCTTAGTAGCCGGGGAAATTGAATCTCCCTTTTTACTAGTTTCTGAACTTTCATGAGGGATTTCATTTTTACAACTAAAGACTGCAAAAATAAAAATGAAGTACAACAACATCCCCCTCAGTCCACCTTCAAAGGGGGAAGTAATTTTTAATTTTTTCATATTACCAGTTTTTATATGGATTTTTGCTTATCTGCGAGTTATAATATTTAGCATTGCCTGTAACTTCTTTTCCCAGCCAAGACGGTTTTGCAAAATTCTGTAAAACCTCATTCAATTCAATTTCAGCAATGACCAATCCTTCATTATCTCCTAGAAATTCATCAACCTCAAAAAGGTTTCCTTTGTAAGGTACTTCGTAACGGTATTTTTCAACAACCCCCTTTTCACAAATTTCGAGCAATTTTTTTGCTTCTTTTTCAGAAATTTCAGTTTCCCATTCAAATCGGGTAGTGCCATCTTCCGAAGATTTTCCTTTAACGGTTAAAAATCCTTTATCATTCTTTAACCGAACACGTACCGTTCGCTCTGGATCACTATTTAAAAACCCCTGTACAATATAGGCTTTTGAAGTGGCTTCTTTTTTAAAGTCTTCCGAAGTAATTAAAAATTTACGCTCTATTTCTGTCATAATTGCCACGGCGGATTTTTACGGTTTTCACCCGCATGATAAATGATAATTTTATTTCCATTGGGGTCTTTTAGACTGGCTTCGGTCCATAGCCAAGGCTGTTTTATGGGTTGTGTTTCAAATATAATTCCTTTCGATTCTAATTCCTGCACAGTGTTTGAAACTTCAGCCACTTCAAAATAAATCCAAACACCTTCTCCTTTTGGCAATTCTTCAGAATAATGAAGCGAAAAAGTACTTTCTCCATCGGGACACTCAAATCGGGCATAATAATTATGGGTATGTACAATGAGCTTCAGCCCTAATTTTTTATAGAATTCAATGCTTTTAGGGATATTATTGCACGGAACAGTTACCTGATTTAAGTTCATGATTTTTCTCGAAGATTGTCACTAAGATATTATAATTTTATGGGATGGACGAAGCTTTGCCTATCCGAAAAATTATCCACATAGACATGGATGCTTTTTATGCGTCTGTGGAACAATTGGATCATCCGGAGTTATTGGGAAAACCTATTGCCGTTGGCGGAAGTTCCAAAAGAGGCGTCGTAAGTGCAGCCAGTTATGAGGCAAGAAAATACGGGGTTCGAAGCGCTATGAGCGGTGTTTTGGCGCGAAAACTTTGTGAAGAACTCATATTTGTACGACCTCGTTTTGAACGCTATGCCGAAATTTCAAAACAAATAAGAAAAATATTTTTTGAATATACCGATTTGGTCGAACCGCTTTCCCTCGATGAAGCCTATCTTGATGTTACTGAAAACAAAAAAGGAAATCCCAGCGCAACACTCATTGCAAAAGAAATTCGTCAAAAAATTAAAGAGAGAACCGGGCTGAATGCCTCTGCCGGGATTTCCATCAATAAATTTATTGCCAAAGTTGCCAGTGACATTAATAAGCCCAACGGACAAAAAACAGTACAGCCGGAAGAGGTAATCGATTTTTTGGAAAACTTGGACATTAAAAAATTTTACGGCGTGGGGAAAGTGATGAAAGAAAAAATGTACCGTCACGGTATTTTCACCGGAAAAGACCTAAAAGAAAAAAGTGTGGAATACCTCGAAGCACATTTCGGGAAAAGCGGGGCTTATTATTATAACATTGTTCGTGGCATTCAGCATAGTAAAGTAAAACCGGAACATACCCGAAAATCATTAGCGGCAGAGCGTAC
This sequence comes from Flavobacteriaceae bacterium, assembly GCA_041392125.1. Lineage (GTDB taxonomy): Bacteria > Bacteroidota > Bacteroidia > Flavobacteriales > Flavobacteriaceae > Halomarinibacterium. Next base: position 306,235 of record JAWKMR010000003.1, read on the forward strand.
TTTTAATGAAAATATTTCCTCAGAAGTATTTATGCTGGAACGATTGGAAGATATCGCCACTGAAGTAGAACGAAGACTTCAAAAAGGGAAAGTAGCTGGAAAAACCATTACCCTTAAAATAAAGTATAGCGACTTTACCTTACAAACACGAAGCAAAACAATGCCTTTATATATTTCCAGCAAAGACCTAATTCTTGAGAATGTTAAAGATTTGTTATTTCAGGAACGCATGAAAGATTCGGTACGCTTGTTGGGAATTAGTATGTCAAACCTCAACAATGAGGCAACTAAAAAAGAGGCAAAACCACCTCCCGAACAAAGCATAGACGTACAACTTAAATTAGATTTTTAATATGATTTGAAAACTACTTTTTATTAACATTTAAATTTTAGCCATAATGAAAAAAGTAGTTTTAATCATTGCCGCAGTTGTACTTACAACCCCCTTCTTTTCCTGTAAAGAAAAAACAGAAGTTCCTTCAATTACTGAAACAGAATTTACTGAAAATCTTCCTTCTGAAGAGCTTGCCCTTTTAAATTCTTCGGAAATAGCTTTAGACGAATACCGCTATGTGACAGCCCCCAGCGGATTAAGCCTTCGAGAATACAACAATTTGCAAAGTAAAAAATGGCGAAGATGCCTTACGGGACAAAAGTTAAAATCATTTCAGCTGAAGGGAAAAATACCATGAATGTTTCTGGAGTTAAAGGCGCCATGGATAAGTGGCTTTTAACCATAAAGAAGGGTTTGCCTTTAATGGGTATCTGTCAAAATATTTTCCTCCGGAAAGAGATATTTCAGTAAAAGGTTACGCTAGTGAACTACAGAAACAATTTCCCGAAGTTGTTTTTACCGAAACTGTTGATCGCGGCACCACCAGTAATCTATTACTATAGAAGCGTTGGTGCTTCCTAATATTCCTTGGCATGAAGCCTTTGAACCGCGCAGCGCTTATTCAATTTTCAAGTGAGTTTGAATTTCCCAATCCAAAAAGGAAGGATGATGAAATCATTTTTGATGGAAAGCCCAAAAAGGCATTTGGATAAGCCAATTGGAAATTTCGAAAAGAGAACGAGCTTCAAAAAATTGTGTATGTCTATTCTTCTCAAAAATTTTTCAGTAAAGTAACCATTGAAAAGAAGGGGATGCTATGAAAATTTCCCGCATTGAAGAGATAAAATAATGATTCTATTACATCATTCTCCCTCCTTAACAAGGAGGGGTGCCTGTAAGGCGGGGTGGTTCACAAGATTGGGGTGGTTTTACGCCTGAGAAACCCTCAGTGTATTAACCATCCCTTTATCTACAATGGGCATCGCAGCCAAATTAATAAGATAATCTCCCTTTTCCACAAAACCTTTTTCAAAAGCAATTCGGTTTACATCTATCACCGTTTCATCCGTACTTACATACTTGTCATAATAAAAAGCCTTGACACCCCAGAGTAAATTAAGCCTCGACAAAATACGAGTATTGGATGTAAAAACTAAAATATTTGCTTTGGGTCTCCACGCCGAAATTTGAAATGCCGTATACCCACTATTAGTTAACGTACAAATAGCTTTTGCCTCAATTTCCCCGGCCATTTTTGCCGCATGATAGCACACCGATTTGGTAATATATCTATTGGTACGAACATGGGGTGGCTCATGAGGGACTTTTATGAGGTCACTATTTTCGACTCGTTCACAAATACTGGCCATTTTTTGAATCACCTCTACCGGATATTTCCCTACTGAAGTCTCTCCGGAAAGCATCACGGCATCGGCGCCGTCCATAACACTATTAGCAACGTCATTTACTTCGGCACGAGTAGGCGTTAGCGAGGTAATCATGGTTTCCATCATTTGTGTGGCAATGATTACCGGGATTCTCGCTTTTTTAGCAGTAAGTACCAATTGTTTTTGAATCAATGGAACATCGGCAGCCGGCACTTCTACGCCTAAATCTCCACGAGCGACCATTAATCCATCACAATAGGGGATAATTTTATCAATATTTGCTACCGCTTCGGGTTTTTCAATTTTGGCTATGATAGGAATTTTATATTCTGAATGCGCTTCAATTAACGCTTGTAATTCTTTTAAATCTTCGGCGTGTCTTACGAAAGAAAGTGCAAACCAGTCTACTTCTTGTTTTATTGCAAAAATAGCATCCTCTTTATCTTTGGCAGTTAATGCCGGTAATGAGATTTTAGTATTTGGAAGGTTAACTCCCTTTTTGGAACGAAGCGGTCCACCTTGTATGACCTTTGCAGAAACTTTGTCTTTTCCGTTGGTTTCTAAAACTTCAAAAATAAGTTTCCCATCGTCTAAAAGGATTCTTTCTCTGGTATTTACATCGGCAGGGAAATTATCATAATTCATATAGACTTTACTCTTGGTCCCTTCAAATTCTTTTCCGGTGTAAAAATCTATTTTGTCCCCAGGTTTAACTACCACTTCTTCTTTCATGACACCAACCCGAAGTTTAGGTCCCTGTAAATCGGCTAAAATAGCGGTACTAATACCCAGTTCTTCTCCCAGTTCACGAATCATTTTAATCCGTTTTTTGACATCGTTATAATCGGCATGGGAAAAATTAATTCTGAAAACATTTGCCCCGGCTTCAATCATGGCTTTCAGCACTTTTTTGTCATTGGTGGCAGGTCCTAGTGTGGCCACAATCTTTGTTTTCTTTTGCGTTGGCATTAGTTAAATATTAAATTATTGTGAGATTTAATGGTTGAATTTTCAATGGTATAAGCAGAAATAACTTCATTTATTTCATTAAGTTGAGCAAGTATTTTCCGAACAGCTAAAAACATTTCATCAGATTCAATTTTAAGAAAATAATCTACTTTTTTAAATTCCGGGAGTACGTGGGCAATAGTTGTTTTTTCAGTCGCAGCTCTTTCAAACAAACCTCCCATAGCATACGGTTTTTCCAGACTCAAAATACATTTATTTTCGAACAAATAAAATTGAATACATTGTTGCTCCTTTTCAAATTCAAAAATAGAGAAGGAAGCGCTATACTCTTTTGTACTAAGCTGTAAATCATCCTTACTTCTTTGTAACTGGATGCTAAGGTGTTTATTTAACATAAAAGCCATTTTATAAGGCTCTTCGCTGCAATGAATGGCAATAAGCACGTAATTCTCATCGGCATCTTCTTCCAGTTGCAATTTATAATGCGTCATACCTCTAATTTAAAATAAAAATAGGAATTGTTTTGCTCAACGAATCATTCGTTACTTAAAATTAAGCAAAACATAACCGAAAACGTTGGGGATTTAACAGAAGTTACTACTACTCTGTATGAAATTGTATTTGCTTTTGAAGTTTATAAAAAGCTCTTTTTGCGGCTCTTTCTTCGGCCTTTTTCTTTGAAGTCCCTCGTGCTTTTGCCACGGTATCTTGTTCTAATTGAAGCTTTACCGCAAAATGTTTTAAGGGGTCATTGCCGTTGTCTTCATACACATTAAACTTGAAGCTTTTTTTGTTTTTTTGGCACCATTCAATAAAAAGGCTTTTGTAACTAATTACTTTTCCTTCCAGTTTTTCAATGTCAACATAAGGCCGAATGACTCTTTTGTGAATAAATTTTTCAACGGCGTTAAATCCCTTATCCAAATAGATGGCACCCACTAATGCTTCAAAAACATTACCATGAATATTTTCGCCAAAATGTTGTGTAGATACCGAGGTTTTTACCAATTGTATAAGGTTTAAATCGCGTCCCAATTCATTTAAATGTTCTCGACTTACTACTTTAGATCGCATTTTTGTGAGATATCCTTCATTCCCTGAAGGGACTTTTCTGAATAAATGCGCTGCAATAACAGACCCCAACATGGCATCGCCAAGAAATTCTAAACGTTCATAATTTTGTGGTTTGCCTTCACTGTTGGTAGAATTCATAGAGCGATGGGTAAAGGCCTCTTCATAAATACCAATATTATAGGGTTTAAAACCTATTATTTTTTTTATGGCATAATAAAATTCTTCATTCGTTGAAGAACGAGAAGAAAATATATTCTTTAAAGAAGCCATAGGTATTAATTATCAAGTCTCTTGAAGAGGACGCAGGCATTATGCCCTCCAAAACCAAAAGTATTACTCATAGCCACATTAATAGTGCGTGATTGAGCTTTATTAAGTGTTAGGTTTAAAGAAGGGTCAATATTCTCATCAACGGTAGTATGATTTATGGTAGGAGGAACCATATTGTGTTCCATGGCAAGAATAGAAGCGATAGCTTCTATGGCCCCTGCGGCACCCAAGAGGTGGCCCGTCATGGATTTTGTAGAGTTGATGTTTATTTTAGACGCATGGGCTCCAAAAACACTGGTAATAGCCTTTAATTCTGCAACATCACCTAAAGGAGTAGAAGTTCCGTGAGTATTAATTGCATCTACATCTTCAGGTTTCATCCCTGCATCATTAAGACAATTAAGCATTACTCGTTCTACACCAATTCCATCGGGGTGTGGGGCTGTCATATGATAGGCATCACTAGACATTCCGCCACCCACAACTTCTGCATAAATTTTAGCACCACGTTTTTTGGCGTGTTCATATTCTTCTAAAATAAGCGCTCCGGCACCCTCTCCAAGAACAAAACCATCCCGTGTAGCATCAAAAGGTCTTGAAGCTGTTTCGGGGCTTTCATTTCTGGTAGATAATGCATGCATGGCGTTAAAACCACCCATTCCAGCTTTCGTTACGGCGGCTTCACTACCCCCTGTAACAATAATATCACAATGCCCTAAACGAATATAGTTTAAAGCATCAATTAAGGCATTTGCTGAAGAGGCACAGGCCGAAACTGTGGTATAGTTTGGCCCCATAAAACCGTGCTTAATAGAGATATTACCTGGGGCAATATCGGCAATCATTTTAGGAATAAAGAAGGGGTTGAAACGTGGTGTTCCATCCCCTTCTGCAAAATTTATTACTTCATCCTGAAAGGTTTCCAATCCGCCAATACCGGCTCCCCAAATTACCCCAACACGAAATTTATCGATTTTTTCGAGGTCAATATTAGCATCTTTAATTGCTTCATCGGAAGAAACCAAAGCATATTGGGCAAAGCGATCTAGTTTTCGGACTTCTTTCCTATCAAAATGTTCATTAGGATCATAGTTCTTAATTTCACAAGCGAATTTTGTTTTGAACTTTTCAGTATCAAAATAGGTAATGGGAGCACAACCACTTTTGCCATTTTTAAGACCATCCCAATATTCCTGGATGTTATTGCCAATAGGGGTAAGTGCGCCAAGACCCGTTACTACAACTCGCTTAAGTGCCATAGTAGCGATTTATTTTGCTGCTTCTATATAAGAAATTGCTTGACCAACGGTCGCAATATTTTCAGCTTGATCGTCTGGAATTTGAATATCAAATTCTTTTTCAAATTCCATGATAAGCTCTACCGTATCCAATGAATCGGCTCCTAAGTCATTTGTGAAGCTAGCTTCGTTTACAACTTCGTTTTCGTCAACACCTAATTTGTCTACGATAATCGCTTTTACTCTTGATGCAATGTCTGACATAATTCTTAATTTTTAGATTTAATTACAAGTGGCAAAAATAAAATATTTTAATTTAAAACACCATTTTGTAAACAAAATGTGAGGTTTCCTTTTTTGAAAGGAATTTTAAAGTTACTATAATTTTATGTGATTTCAATTTTTGGATAAAATTATTTTTCTTCTAGAAAGGAAGTCCCTTTTAAATATTTTGGGAGAAGTAATCCCTATTGCCTTACTTTTGTTTTATTATTTATTACTTCTGTGATTACTAAGGAAATTTTATGGAGAAACGCATTGTAATTTTTGCTTCGGGTAGCGGTACCAATACCCAAAACATCATGGAATACTTTCAACACAGCAAAATAGCCAAAGTTATTCGCGTGCTCTCTAACAATAAGAATGCCAAAGTACTAGAAAGGGCAAAAGCCTTTAAAACAAAGACTTCGTCTTTCACAAAAGAAGAATTACAAGCTGAAAATAGTGTCTTAAAAACCCTCCAAAAAGACAACCCGGATCTTATTGTGCTTGCTGGTTTTTTATGGAAGTTTCCAGAATTAATTTTAAAGGAGTTCCCTAATAAGGTAATCAATATTCATCCGGCATTGTTGCCTAAATATGGCGGAAAAGGGATGTATGGAAGGTTTGTACACGAAGCCGTGGTAAAAAATAAAGAAAAAGAAACCGGAATTACCATTCATTATGTAAACGAGCACTACGACGAAGGGGCTGTTATTTTTCAGAAAAGTGTTCCTCTTTCGGTAAAAGATACTCCAGAAAGCGTTGCCGAAAAAGTACACCGGTTGGAATACCAATGGTTTCCAAAAATTATCGAAGAAATACTTCAAAATGGCTAAAAAAGAAAAGTTTTATGTAGTATGGTTTGGGAGTCCTACCGGTATTTTTGGAAGCTGGGAGGAGTGTCAACGTTCTATTAAAGGAGTAAAAGGAGCTCAGTACATGGCTTTCGAATCTTTTGCTGAAGCGAAAGAAGCCTACCAAAAAGAGTATTCAGATTATAAAGGTAAAAGCGGGAAAAACAAAAAAGGCCTGTCTGAAGAAACATTGAAAAAAATTGGCGAACCAGACCTATATTCTATTTCGGTAGATGCCGCCTCCAGTGGAAATCCGGGAAAAATGGAATACCGAGGGGTGGACACACAAACTGGCAAACAATTGTTTCATCAAGGTCCTTTTGCCCAAGGGACCAATAATATTGGTGAGTTTTTGGCCATTGTGCACGGATTGGCGTTGCTGAAACAAAAAAACAGTAATCGTATTATTTACACAGACAGTAAAATTGCTATGGGATGGGTAAAAAAGAAAAAATGCAACACCAAATTGAGTCCCTCTGCTAAGAATAAACCTGTATTGGAGCTCGTTAGCCGTGCCGAAACTTGGTTGAAAAACAATTTGTACACCACCAAAATTGTAAAATGGGAGACCAAAGCATGGGGGGAGATTCCAGCCGATTTTGGGAGGAAATAGGTGAAAAATCGTGTTAGTTTTTCTACCTACAAAAGCGTATCTTTGCCCCTCACAATTGTAACGCTTTTATGAGCAAACTGGTTATTGTAGGTACGGTTGCCTTCGACGCTATTGAAACTCCCTTTGGAAAAACCGATAAAATTTTAGGTGGTGCAGCTACCTTTATAGGCTTAGCAGCTTCTCAATTTCATGTAGACGGAGCTATTGTTTCTGTAGTGGGAGGTGATTTCCCCGAGGAATATTTAGAGATGTTGAAAGAAAAAGGATTGGATATTTCAGCATTAGAAGTAGTACAAAATGGAAAAACCTTCTTTTGGGCAGGAAAGTATCATAACGATATGAATTCGCGCGACACCCTTGTTACTGAATTAAACGTTTTGGCAGATTTTAACCCTGTGGTTCCCACGGCTTATAAAGATGCTGAAGTTGTTATGTTAGGAAATCTTCATCCCTTAGTTCAGCTTAGTGTTATAGAACAAATGAAAAATCCTAAGTTAATTATCCTGGACACCATGAATTTTTGGATGGACCACGCTTGGGATGATTTGATGAAAGTGATTGCTAAAGTAGATGTCATCACCATCAACGATGAAGAAGCTCGGCAACTTACTAAAGAATATTCTTTAGTAATCGCAGCTCAAAAAATTATGACTTTGGGTCCCAAATATGTAGTTATTAAAAAAGGAGAACACGGAGCCTTATTATTTCATAAAGAAGAGATTTTCTTTGCTCCGGCATTGCCTCTGGAAGAGGTTTTTGATCCTACCGGAGCCGGAGACACCTTTGCAGGTGGTTTTGCAGGCTATTTAGCCAAAACAGGCGATGTGTCTTTTGAAAATATGAAAAGAGCCATTATTCATGGCTCTGCATTAGCCTCTTTTTGTGTCGAGCGATTTGGAACCGAAAGATTACTTTCACTTACTAAACCCGAACTACAAAAACGATTACAACAATTTAAGAATTTAACTCAATTTCATATTGAATTAACATAATAACACGCCCTGAATTTCGGGGCGTTTTTAATTTTGACTTTTTCAGAAGTTATGAGCGACCAACTAAAACACGAATGCGGAATTGCCTTAGTCAGGTTACTAAAACCGTTAGAGTTTTACAAAGAAAAATACGGCACCGCCTTTTATGGGGTCAATAAAATGTATCTCATGATGGAGAAGCAGCACAACCGGGGGCAGGACGGTGCAGGTTTTGCAGGCATTAAATTGGATATGAATCCAGGAGAAAGATACATTAGCAGAATCCGCTCTAATGCTTCGCAACCTATTCAGGATATTTTTAGTCAAATTAATCAACGAATTAATCAAGAATTTCAGGAACATCCGGAAATTAAAGAGGATATTTCCCTTCAGAAAAAAAGAATTCCTTACTTAAGTGAATTATACTTAGGTCACGTTCGATATGGAACTTTTGGGGGTAACAGCATTGAAACGGTACATCCCTTTTTACGGCAAAATAATTGGATGCATCGCAATTTAATCATTGCGGGGAATTTCAATATGACCAACACTACCGAGCTTTTCAATAACCTCATCAAACTCGGGATGCATCCCAAAGAAAAGGCAGATACCATTACAGTAATGGAAAAAATAGGTCATTTTCTGGACGATGCCGTTCGAAAATTATACAAAAAAGCAAAAGCAGAAGGGCATACTAAAAGAGAAGCTTCTCCCTATATTGCCGAGCATCTCAATATTGCAAAAATCCTAAAAAAATCGGCTAAAAACTGGGATGGCGGCTATGCCATGGCTGGCTTACTAGGTCATGGTGATGCCTTTGTATTAAGAGATCCTGCCGGAATTCGCCCTGCTTACTATTACAAAGATGAAGAAGTCGTGGTAGTCGCTTCAGAACGCCCGGCCATTCAGACCGTTTTTAATGTTCCTTTTGAAGAAGTGAAGGAGCTAGACCCGGGTCATGCGCTTATTGTAAAAAAGAATGGTCGATTTAGTATTGACAAAATACTAACCCCTCTAGAAAGAAAATCTTGCTCTTTTGAACGCATCTATTTTTCTCGAGGAAGCGATGCCGAAATTTATCAAGAGCGAAAGCAGTTAGGACGTTTGTTGATGCCAAGGATTCTTTCTGAAATAAATTATGATACTGAAAATACGGTGTTTTCCTTTATCCCAAACACCGCTGAAACTTCCTTTTATGGAATGTTGGAAGCGGCGCAAGACGAACTCAATAACCAAAAAAATGAAGCCATACTAAAAGAGAAAAATTCACTAACTCCGGAAAGGCTTCAACAAATACAGTCGCATAAAATTAGAACCGAAAAACTCGCTATTAAAGATGTGAAGTTAAGAACCTTCATTACCGAAGATAGTAGCCGTGACGATTTGGTGGCGCACGTGTACGATGTAACCTATGGGGTTGTAAAACCGAACGACAACTTAGTGGTGATTGATGATAGTATTGTACGCGGCACTACCTTGAAAAAAAGTATTTTAAAAATGCTGGATAGGTTACATCCCAAACAAATTATTGTGGTTTCTTCAGCCCCTCAAATACGGTACCCGGATTGTTATGGTATTGATATGGCAAGGCTTGAGCATTTTGTTGCATTTAATGCCGCGCTTGAATTACATAAAGAGAGAGGAACAGTTAGTATCGTTGAAGAAATTTACCATAAATGCAAGGCAGAACTCGAAAAAGAAGATGCAGAAGTTATAAATCATGTAAAAGAATTTTATGCCCCGTTTACCGATGAGGAAATTTCCATTAAAATAGCGGCTATCATTACTGATGCTTCAATTCATGCGAATGTAAAAGTAATCTTTCAAAAAGTGGAAGATTTACACAAGGCTTGCCCCAAAAACTTAGGAGATTGGTATTTTACGGGAGACTACCCCACCAATGGTGGAAAAAAAGTGGTCAATAGGGCTTTTGTTCACTTCTTTGAAGGCAATCCGGAAAGGGCTTATTAATTGATAAAAAGGGTATAAATAGCCCTTTATCGAAAATTTAAAACACTTTATCTAAAAGTAGGAAAAATCTGTACTTCATAAATGTTTTTTATTCTATATTTGCTCCATACCATAGCATAAGTAGGTTAAGTTCATGGTAAGATTTGGGGCAAAAAAGGTAAACACTTGTTTACCTTTTTTATTTAACCCAAATCAAGGGGTGGCGAGTGAACTAGGTGAGCGAGCCGTATCACATGACCCTATTACTCTTGTTTACCTTTTTTATTTAACCCAAATCAAGGGGTGGCGAGTGAACTAGGTGAGCGAGCCGTTTTATAACTCTTATAAACATTTGTTCCCCTTTAATTTTTTCAAAATATCCTCTTTATTTTAAAAAAAATGCTTTTTAACGAAAAAAAAAGGATTTTGTCTAAAACAGGTTTTTTCATTCAAATATTCATATACATTTGTTTTATACCATAGCATAAGTAGGTTAAGTTCATGGTAGATTTGGGGCAAAAAAAGGTAAACGCTTGTTTACCTTTTTTTATTTAACCCAAATCATGGGGTGGCGAGCGAGGTATGCGAGCGTGCCGTTTCCCATTGCTGCTATAACTATTGTTTACCTTTTTTATTTCCCCAAATTGAGGGGTGGCGAGTGAGCGATGCGAACGAGCCGTTTTAAACCATTCATAAACGCTGTTTAGCTTTTTTATTTTCTCCAAATTATGGGGCAGGCGAACGAACTACTTGAGTGAGCCGTTTCACTTTGCATTATAAATCTTTTTCTCCTTTTTTAGTTGTTCACATTGCTGAAGGGGTTACCGCAATAATGTTATTTCCTTATCATACCTTTTGAAATAAAAAAAACCGCTTGCAATACAAGCGGTTTTTTCAATGAATTTAAGCCCTCTATTTATTTGCAGCATATCTTTTTGCAACTTCATCCCAATTAATGACATTAAAAAAAGCGGTGACATAATCGGGCCTTCTGTTTTGATAATTTAAGTAGTAAGCGTGTTCCCAAACATCAATTCCTAAAATTGGGGTTCCGCCGCAACCTACACCAGGCATTAAGGGGTTATCCTGATTTGGAGTACCACAAACATCTAGTTTTCCTCCCTTGTGCACACATAGCCAAGCCCATCCTGAACCAAATTGAGTTTTGGCAGCGTTGGAGAATTGCTCTTTAAAATTATCAAAACTCCCGAAGGAATCTTTTATGGCGTTTGCTAAATCTCCCGTCGGAGCTCCTCCTCCATTGGGAGTCATAACTTCCCAAAACAAGGTGTGGTTGTAAAAACCTCCCCCGTTATTTCTAACGGCTTTGTTGTTCATATCCAAGTTTTCTAAAATCTCTTCAATAGATTTCTCTGCCAATGGTGTTCCCTCGATAGCAGCATTTAAGTTATTGGTATATCCCGCATGGTGTTTCCCATGATGAATTTCCATAGTTTTTGCATCTATATTAGGCTCTAAAGCGTTGTGCGCATATTTTAAATCAGGTAGTTTAAATGACATGATTATTTATTTTTAAGGTTATTAATTTCTTCAAATTTAACGAATATCCATGGCAAACAATGTTATAGAAAGTATAAGTTTTTTATGCCATTATAAATAATCTTAATGGTATCTTTAACTTTACAAAAAATCATATCCCATTTTGAATGCTCAAACGCCATTTCTCGTATACAATGCCTCTGCGGGTAGTGGTAAAACGTTTATTCTAGCAAAGACTTTTTTGGTAAGAATTCTTTCCGCCGCCCAAAAAGATTATTATAAATACCTTCTCGCCATCACTTTTACCAATAAGGCAGTAGCAGAAATGAAACAAAGGGTTATTACCAGCCTCATCCATTTTTCCAAGGAAGAAATCCCTTCAGCCTCCATAAACTTGTTTTCTTTAGTGGAGCATGAAACAGGATTGACTGCTTCGGAAATTAAAAAAAGGTCGAAACAAGTGTTGCATCATTTGCTGCACAATTATGGGTTGTTTAGTATTGAAACCATCGATCATTTTAATTTACGTTTATTGCGAACCTTTGCAAAGGACTTAAAACTTCCATCCCATTTTGAGGTAAGCTTGGACACGGACGAATTGCTCTTAAAAGCAATAGATAATGTTTTAGCAAAAGCGGGTGTTGATGTAGAAACCACAAATCTTTTGGTCTCTTTTGCCATTCAAAAAACCGAAGAAGATAAATCGTGGGATATTGCCCTAGACCTCTATAAAGCGGCCAAGCTTCTTACGATTGAAAACGAGCTTCCTTTTCTCGAAAAACTGAAAACAAAATCCCTTGCAGATTTTAAAGAGCTGGAAGCCAGTCTTGTAAAAAAAATTCAACAAAAAGAAGAATTCATAAAAAAAGAAGCGCAGGAATTACTGGCCAAATTTTCTCAAGATGGATTAGAAAAAAGTCATTTCTCTGGTGGGCATTCGTATCAGTTTTTTGTAAAAATTTCTGAAGGAGATTTTCCCACTACTTTTAATTTGGCCTGGCAAGAAAATTTGGGTGTTAAACCCCTTTATAAAAAAGACGAGGATTCTTTTATAAAAGAAAAAATGGACGGGCTAACAACCCAAATTATTACCTCTTTTAAAAACATAAAAGAAGGTGTTTTTGAAACTTTGCTGTTCAGAAATATTCTTAAAAACCTCATCCCTCTCGCTACAATTAACCTCATCCATCAAGAGATTCAGCATATAAAAGAGGAAGAAGCCATTTTACCCATTAACGAGTTTAACCAAATTATCAGTAAAGAAATAAAAAATGAGCCTACGCCTTATATTTATGAGAGACTGGGGGAACGTTATCGCCATTTTTTTATCGACGAATTTCAAGATACTTCTTCCCTACAGTGGCAAAATTTAAAGCCTTTGGCTGAAAATGCCCTGTCTCAACAATATGGTTTTGATACTAACGGAAGTCTATTAATTGTAGGGGATGCTAAACAATCTATTTATCGATGGAGAGGTGGGCTTCCGGAACAGTTTATTACGCTTTGCCAAGCAGAAAATCCTTTCCCTTCGGTAGCAAAAGAGGTGATATCGTTGGAATCTAATTACCGAAGCTGTAAAGAGATTATTCATTTTAACAATCGGTTTTTTAGTTTTATAGCATCTTTCTTCGGAAACACTTCTTACCAAAAAATATATGAAGAAGGAAACCAACAAAAATATAGGAAGGACTGCGAAGGCTATGTCTCGCTTCAATTTATAGCGCCCGCGCTAAAGGAAGAAGCCTATGCTCTCTATGTGCAAAAAGTGTTCAATATTATTTCGGAGTTGGAGGAAAGAGGGTGCCAAAAAAAAGATATTTGTATTCTGACCCGAAAAAAGGAAGAAGGAATTGCTGTTAGTGAATTTCTGGTAGAAAACGATATTTCGGTTATTTCTGAAGAAACACTTTTGTATCAAAATTCTGAAGTAATTCAATGTTTAATTTATTTGCTTCAGTTGTCTCTTTTCCCAAAAGAAGATGCCATCAAAATTAAAGTATTAGCGTTTTTATACTCTCATCTTGAAATTACTGAAGAAAAACATACCTTCTTTTCAGAACAAATAGGGGCTCCACTTTCAACATTGGAAAAAAAATTAGCCTCCTTTTCTTTGGAAATAGATTTTGAAGTTTTAAAATCTCTTGGGCTTTACGAAAGTTTTGAATATAGTATCTATGCCTTGCAACTCTCCTCAAAAGCAGATGCTTTTGTGATATCGTTTATGGATTGGGTTTTTCAATATTCGCAAAAACCAAATAGTGGAAAACAAGAATTTTTAGCCTATTGGGAAACAAAAAAAGAAAAGCAAAGTCTTACGCTTAATGCTTCGCAAGAAGATGCAATAACGGTAATGACAATACATAAATCTAAGGGATTAGAATTTCCAGTGGTAATTTTCCCTTTCGCAGATTTGGATGTCTACTACCAAAAAGATCCTAAGTTTTGGTATTCTTGGGGGGAAAATGGCTTTGAGGAAGTACTCATTAATTATAGCCTTCAAGTTGAAAATTATGCTCCCAACGGAAAGCAAATGGTTGAAGAAAAAAGGAACACTTTAGAGCTCGACGCAATTAATTTATTGTATGTAGCTTGTACCAGAGCAGAAAAGGAATTGTATGTAATAGCGAAAAATGAAAATTTTAAAAGTGAACCTAAACAATACAATCACTTTCTGAAACTTTTCCTTGAAAAGGAAAAGCTTTGGGATGAGGCACAAGATTGCTATGCTTTTGGAACAAAAGCGGGTTGGAGCATAGAAAAAACGGAAACAGAAAAAAATGCTGTCGCGATTCCTTACCAAGTATCTCTTCCGTTTAAAAATCTATTAAAAATTGCTGCAGGAGAAACTTCTTTTTTCAATGCTGAAACGCAAAATGCGATTCATTTCGGGAATTTGATTCACGATAGTATGGCTAAAATTTTTACGGCAGGAGATATTGAATGGGTGCTAAAAGAAATAAAAGAATCCGCTATGGATTCTGCTGAGCTGCAACACATAGAAAACACTCTTAAAAATATCATTACCCATCCAGATTTGAATGCCTTGTTTTTAAATATAGACACTGTTTTTAATGAAAAAGAAATTATTTCGCCTTCGGGGATCATTCGTCCGGACCGCATCAACATTCATCCGGACAACAGTATTACCTTAGTTGATTACAAAACCGGAAGTGAAAATACAATCCATAATCAGCAAATTAATGGTTACGCCACAGTCCTACAGGAAATGGGTTATACCATTAGAGAAAAGCTGTTGGTTTATGTCCAAAAAGAAGTAATTTCCATAAATAAAATCTACCTTTGAATTCCTAAATATTGATGTATGTACGGAAAAATTAAAGAACATTTACAAAACGAACTGAGCGATATAAAAGAGAACGGGCTTTTTAAGAAAGAACGTATTATTACTTCGGCACAAGGAGCGATAATAAAAATCTCGACCGGAGAAGAAGTCATCAATTTTTGTGCGAATAACTATCTAGGGCTTTCTTCCCATCCGGAGGTAATTCAAGCAGCTAAAGATGCTATGGACACTCATGGGTTTGGCATGTCGTCTGTTCGCTTTATCTGTGGAACGCAAGACATTCACAAAGAATTAGAAAAAAAAATAGCCGATTTCTACCAAACGGAAGATACCATATTATACGCTGCAGCTTTTGACGCCAATGGCGGTGTTTTTGAACCTTTATTGGGGGAAGAGGATGCAATCATTTCAGATTCCTTAAATCATGCCTCTATTATTGATGGTGTTAGACTTTGCAAAGCAGCAAGGTATCGTTACGAAAACAGTAACATGGAAGATCTTGAAAAACAGCTCATCGCAGCCAATGAAAATGGTGCACGCTTTAAAATTATTGTAACCGACGGTGTTTTTTCTATGGATGGTCTTTTAGCTCCTTTGGATAAAATTTGTGATTTAGCCGATGCATACGATGCATTAGTCATGATAGATGAATGTCATGCCGCTGGATTTATAGGAGATACAGGGCGTGGAACCCTTGAAGAAAAAGGAGTTATGGGCCGTATTGATATTATTACCGGAACCTTGGGGAAAGCACTAGGGGGTGCTATGGGAGGGTATACTACCGGGAAAAAAGAGATTATCGAAATGCTTAGACAACGATCCAGACCCTACTTATTCTCAAATTCGCTGGCACCTGCCATCGTTGGAGCTTCTATCAAAGTTTTTGATATGCTACAAAAAGATACCTCTCTAAGAGACCGTCTTGCTGAAAATGCAGCATATTTTAAAAAAGGGATGAAAGAAGCAGGATTTGATATTATTGAAGGAGATTCAGCAATTGTTCCAGTGATGCTTTATGATGCCAAATTATCACAAACGATGGCAAATATGCTTTTGGAAGAAGGAATTTATGTAATTGGCTTCTTTTACCCTGTGGTTCCAAAAGATAAAGCAAGAATTAGAGTTCAGCTATCTGCCGCACATACTAAAGAACAGCTCGATAAAGCTATAGATTCATTTAAAAAAGTAAAACAAAAATTAAAAATTTAACCACTAAAGTGTTATTTAAGCTATTTGAGTACGCTATTTGCAAAATTTTTAATAGATTTGGTTTTGTTAATAAAATTTAACAACTTACTTTTGCTCTATAAACACTTAAAAAATTAAACAATCGAATATGAAACATCTTAACAGTATTTTAGCTGCTGCCCTTTTTATCTTTACAATAGGAGTAGCAAATGCACAAGACCAAAACAATCCTTGGGCTATTGAAGTGGGTGTTAACGCCGTTGATTTTTATCCTGTTGGCCCAGCAGCTGATGGTAGAGGTTATCACGGTGTCCCAACAAATGAATTAAGTCAAAGCAATTTGTTTGATGAATATTTTAACCAAAATGACCACTGGAACATCTTGGCTTCAGCTTCTAAAGTGTCTGTAGCAAGATATATTGGTGATGGCTTCACCTTTGGTGCTGTAGGAACCATTAATAAAATTAAAACATTTGGAGACGTTCCTGTAAATGACTTAATTTATTATGGTGTTGATGGTGAAATTAAATATAGTCTAAGAGACGTTCTTGGAGGTGGTTGGTTTGACCCTTCTATTGGTATTGGTGGAGGTTATACCTGGATTGATGATATTGGTTTTGGAACTGCTAATGCTCTTGCCAGTGTTCGTTTTTGGGTTACTGAAAGTTTAGCATTTAACTTCCAAAGCACTTACAAACATGCATTTGAAGATCAATATGGTGTAAAACATTTCCAACATTCAGTGGGTGTTGCCTTTAAATTTGGCGGAAAAGATACCGACGGTGATGGCATCTATGATAATGAAGATGAGTGTCCAGAAACCCCAGGTTTGCCACAATTCAATGGATGTCCTGATACAGACGGTGATGGTATTGAAGACAGAAATGATGCTTGTCCAGATGTTGCCGGTCTTCCAGAATTTAATGGATGTCCTGATACAGATGGTGATGGTATTGCTGATCCTCAAGATGCATGTCCAACTGTTCCTGGTTTAGCTTCTATGAATGGCTGTCCAGATGCTGACGGCGACGGTATTACTGATGCCGAAGATGATTGTCCAAATGAAGCCGGTCCTAAAGCTAACAAAGGATGCCCTTACCAAGATCGTGATGGTGACGGAGTTCTTGACAAAGACGACCAATGTCCAGATGTTCCTGGTACTGTAGCTAACAAAGGATGTCCTGAAGTAACCATTGAAATTATCAATCAATTAAATGAATACTCTAAGACGATCTTGTTCGATACTGGTAAATCTACCATTCGTAAAGAGTCTTACGCAGTATTACAAAGCATTGTTGATATTATGAAAGAATACCCAACGACTTCTTTCGTAATAGAAGGACATACCGACAGTGTTGGTAGTGATTCTAACAATCAAAAACTATCTGATTCTAGAGCAGCTTCTGTAAAAGATTATCTAACAACTATTGGAATGGATGGCAGTCGTCTTTCTTCTATAGGATATGGAGAGACTAGACCTATTGCTACTAACAACACAAAAGCCGGAAGACAACAAAACCGTCGTGTTGAGATTTCTTTGAAAAACTAATTAGAATTTAAATAATTCATTTTTGAGACGCCTCCTTTTGGGAGGCGTTTCTTATTTTTAGCAAATGCAAGCTTTTATAGAAAAGGTACTTTCTGAAATTACGCAAACAAAACCTATCAATTCTGATACAATATTTATTTTACCTAGTAAAAGAGCTGTTGCTTTTCTAAAAAAAACACTTGTTAAGCAAAGCCATGTATCGTATTTTGCTCCAAAAGTAATTAGTATAGAGACCTTTATTGAAGATATTTCAGGCTTAAAAATTAGTGACAATCTTTCCATATTACTTTCAAGTTTTGAAGTTTATTCAAAAGCAGATGCTTTTATAGAAAAAGATACTTTTCAGGAATTTTCTACTTGGATTCAACCAATCTTAAATGATTTCAATGAAATAGACCGATATCTTATCCCTAAAAAGGATTTTTTTAACTACCTGTTAAGTATTCAAACTTTAGAAAAATGGGGAGTTAAAAATGAACAAACCCCTTTTATAAAAAGCTATCTATTATTTTGGAAAAGCTTAGAGAGCTATTATGATCTTCTAACCGATACATTATCTAAGCAACAAATAGGATATCAGGGAATGGTTTACAGAAAAGCGGCGGAAGACATTGAACACTATGTCTTAGCTAATGGATATAAACCTCATTATTTTATAGGATTTAATGCTTTAAACAAAGCAGAGCAGACCATTTTTCAAGAACTTTTAGAAACAGGAAACACCAGTGTTTTTTGGGACATGGATAGGGAGATACTTGATGATAACGATCATGCTGCCTCTCATTTTTTAAGAAACTATCTCGAACACTGGAATTACTACAAAAAAAATGAAGTGGCCATCATTAATAGCCCATTGGAGAAAAGAGAAATTACTATTGTTAATGCTCAAAACGATATTGGACAAGTAAAATATGTAGCCCAATTAATTTCTAACTATTCGCAAGATATCATTGCCAATACAGCTATTGTATTAGCCGATGAAAAACTTCTAATTCCCTTGGTTTATTCTTTACCGAGCTCTATAAAAGCTGTTAATATTACCATGGGAATCCCATTAAACGATGTTAAAGAAGTTCCGTTATTTCATATTCTTTTTGATTTTTTCTTAAACCCTTCGCCTTATTACTATAAAAAGGTTGAAGCATTATTCCTCCACCCTTGGACAAAAGTATTGTTTGGAAATCCTGAAACGATTTTAGCTTATATAAAAGAGCAAAACATTACCTATATTTCATACAAAGACTTACAACCTATTGTAACGGGAAAAAATGAGAGATTACTTGCACTACTATTTAAGAATCATACAAAAAATGTTAGTGAAATTTTAAATAACTTTCAATTAATAATTCAAAAACTTCAGACATCCAATCAGCTTTCTTTTTTTGAAAATCTTATACTTTCTAAGTTGAAAGCAATTTTTCTTCGCTTAGAGATACTTTATCAAAAGTATCCTTTTATTGAAGATCCGCTTTCTTTAAAGTCTATTTATGAGCAAATAATAGCTTCAGAAACATTAGATATTGAAGGTAATCCAGATGAAGGTTTGCAAATTATGGGAATTTTGGAAACGCGTGTGCTCGATTTTGAAAACATAATCCTTCTTTCAGCAAATGAAGGAACACTTCCCTCCGGAAAAACTCATAGCTCCTTCATTACACACGATTTAAAAATACAATTTGGTCTGCCGCTAACCCCGGAGAAAGATGCCGTTTATGCTTATCATTTTTATCATCTGTTATTTAGAGCCAAAAAGGGCACTTTCATTTATAATAGCCATGCTAACGGACTAAATTCCGGAGAAAAAAGTAGGTTTTTAATGCAATTGGAAATTGAAAAAAGAAAAAAAGACATTTTAATTCAGGAGGTTCAAGTCTCCCATATTGTATCAGAAAGTAAACTTCAAAAGGAAGTAAAAAAAACCTCTCAGATTCTTGATAAGCTTAAAGATATGGCGAAGCAAGGATTCTCCCCTTCAGCATTGTTGAGCTTTATAAGAAACCCCATGGATTTTTATTTTGAGCGAATTTTAGGAATCAATGAGGCTGATACTTTGGAAGAAACGGTTGCCTACAATACCCTTGGAACCATTGTTCACCAAGCGTTGGAAAATTTATACAAACCTTTTCTAAATTCCGAATTAAGCATTGAAATTCTTCGGGACTGTAAAAAAAGAATCCCTTCAGAAGTTATACAACAATTCAAAACTCATTACAAATTAGGTGATTTTTCAAAAGGAAAAAATCTCATCATTTTTGAAGTAGCAAAAAAATATGTAGAAAATTTAATTAATTATGATAGTCATTGCCTAAAAGAAGGTCATTCCATCAAAATTATTGCTCTTGAAGAAAAATTAAAAACAACAGTAGTATTCCCAGAGATTGAATTTCCTATAACGATAAAGGGGACCGTAGACCGAGTTGACCTTTTCAATAATCAGCTACGCATTATCGATTATAAAACCGGTAGAGTAGAACAAAAAGAGTTGGATGTTATCGATTGGGAGCTACTCGGCGAAGACTATAAATTTAGCAAAGCTTTTCAGGTACTTACCTACGCCTATATGTATCACAAAAATACTTCTTTGGAAGGCATTCAGGCTGGAATTATTTCTTTTAAAAACCTACAAGCAGGATATATGAGTTTCCGAAAAAAAGAAGCCGCCAGATCTCAAGGAATTTCTATGATAAATTCGGAGGTACTTCTAAATTTTGAAACGATTCTTAAAAATTTAATTGTCGAGCTCTTAAATCCGGAGGTCCCTTTTACCGAAAAAGAAATTACATAATGTAATTTTAAATCGTTACTTTAGTAAAGTAATCTAAAAATATAGAATACTATGGGCGTAGGTGCACTTGTAATTTGGAGTTTTTTGGCTTGTCTTGTTATAGGCATAATAGCCATGATTTCTGAAAGAGCTTAGCTATCTTTTATACCATAAAAAAAGTCCCAAGATGGGACTTTTTTATAGTGGAGAATATCGGAGTCGAACCGATGACCTCTTGCATGCCATGCAAGCGCTCTAGCCAGCTGAGCTAATCCCCCTACTGGCGCTATCAAGAAATTAAGTCTTGTTAGCTATTACTGAAAAAAGTTGCTTGACAACTTTTCAATTATTCTTGGCGAAAATACTAAAAAAAATTAATCTGAGCCTTTTAAAATGAGTAAAGGTTTTGTGGTGTAAAACTCCTTTTTAAGAATGGTGTTCTTTTCCCATAGTTTTTCAAAAAAACCTCTTTTTCTTCTAAATACACACAAAATATCGGGTTGATTGGATTGAAAATGTTCCACAATTCCTTGAAAAATAGTTGCGTTTTCAGTAACAGTAAGTGTTGCTTTCAAATCCAAAAGTTCTTTATCTATAGTTTGGTCTTCCCCGGCCACATCGGGTGTTATAACGTGTAACAAATTAATTTTTGAACTAAAATAATGAGCAATACTCGTAAGCGGTTTTAAAACTTCTTTATTTTCTAAATGCCCATTTTTAAACGCTAATAAAATGACCTCTGCTTTTCTGAAAATATAGCCTCTTGGAACCAATAGAATAGGAATATCGGCTTGCTTTACAAACTTTCCGGTGACACTTCCAAGATAAATTTCGTCTGCAATTTCAACACTTTGCGGAGAGAGAATAATCAAATCAATGCGAAGTTGTTCTGAAATTCTTTGAATACCCTCAAAAAAATCTCCTTTAAGGGATTTTGAAATTACCTCTACTCCTTTTGTATTTACTTCATTAAGAACACGTTGTAGCTTTTCTTCGCTATCTTCAATAATTACATCATTTACTTTGGTTAACCTTCCTACCTTCGAAAATTCTTTATATAAATTAATAAGGTACACGGTAGCGCCGGTTAACGAAGCCAGATTAACAGCATATTGTAAATTGGTTATGGCGCTTTGGGTGGAGCCTACTGGAACCAATATATTTTTCATGAGTTTCTGTATCTTTAATTTTTTGCAAAATTAAGGTTTATTATGATACGCAGGGCTTTATCTTCTGAAATTCCTTTAATTATGGAGCTTACAAAGGCATGTGCTAAAAAAATGATTGCCGAAGGAATTTTTCAATGGAACGAACACTATCCCAACACAGAAGCTTTTCAAAAAGATTTGGAAAGAGGTGAGCTTTATGTATTAATCGCGGAAAATGAATTACAAGGATGTATTACCATATCTAAAGTAAAAGACAGCGAATATGATACGATAACTTGGCTAACTCCGGAAACTGACCATATTTATATTCACCGTTTAGCTATTCATCCTAAATTTCAACATCAAGGATTTGCAAAACAACTTATGGATTTTGCTGAAAAGCTAGGCCAGGAAAAAGGGGCAACTTCAATACGGCTGGACACATTCAGTAAAAATAAAAGAAATCAGCAGTTTTACGAAACGAGAGGGTATATCAAATTGGGGAATATTTACTTTCCTAAACAAAGCGAATTCCCGTTTTATTGTTATGAATTGGTTTTTAAAAATTAGCGCAATAACGAAAAATATCCCGTATATACTTTTCCTTCATTAGTGATAGCTTTGTACCAATATCCATCGGCAGGCATGGGGTTATTGTTATAACTTCCATCCCATCCTTTACTACTTCTTCCTACCCGTGTGATTAATTTTCCGTAACGGTCATAAATATAAATTACTGAAATAATTAAAGCGTTGGTTTTAGGAGGAACGTACTGCCATAAATCATTAATACCATCTCCATTGGGTGAAAAATAGGGCGGAAATCCTGTGGGGGGATAACTTAATTTAATGGTGGTTTCGGTAATCCCGCAACCCTTTTTATCATTTACTTTAATAATATGACTCCCAGAGGTAAGGTTCACAAAAAAATTGTTATCGTTGTAAGCAGAATCATCAACGGAGTATTCATAATCTCCTAATCCTGAAACTTCCAAAGTAACCGTAAAAAGATTACCTATTTGAACTTTATACACCTCGTCTATGGATGCCACAGAAGAGGTTTCCACCGTAAATTTTTTACTAAATGCACATTCTATTGTTTCTCCACTTTCTTCAATAATATTATATACCTCATACCTATATGTGCCATTTTCAGAAATAGCTACCAATCTATCTTCTGAAATTAATGTTTCATTCCCATTGTTAAGAAGCTTATACCATCGGTATCCGTCAGCATTGTCTGGGGATTCTATGGTAGTAGGGAGATTCCCATCGCAAATACCCACAATATCCGGAAATTCACTTTCAGGATAATAGGAAATTAATTCTCCGGTGTCAGAGTCGTAAAAGGGGCCGCAGCCCAAGATGGTCGAAAAATATTCCTGCCCACAAGATTCTGCCTCTCCAGCATTATTGAAAGGAACAATCCTTACAAAATAGGTATTGTTAGATTCAAAATTAAGAACATAGGTAGAAGTACTTGTAAATATGGCCCCGTCCAGAATATCATTCACAAAAGGGGTTTTGCCAATATAAACTCTATATCCCAGTGCATTGGGAACCGGCTCCCATTCTAAAAAAGGAGATAAGGAAACATTAATGGCTCCATTTTCCGGAGTAATAAGCTGGGTACAAACCGGAGGCTCTCCTAACGATCCCGTTGTAAAGCTCTCCTCATTGCATCCAAGGGCAAACCCATTTTCGTTATAGGGGGTTATTAACACGTAGATTAGGGTACTTTGTGGGAAATCAGTGGGTGGGTTATAATTTAATACATTACCAACATCAAGATTATTAACAATGTCTCCAGCACCCGGCGAGGTGCCAATCGTAATATGATACCCCAATGCTTGGGGGGCATAATTCCAACTTAAACTTACCCCAACATTTACATTTATATCTCCGTTTTCAGGATTCACTAAAGAAGTACATTGGGGAACAGAGGTTACGTTTTGCGTTGTAAAAGACTGGCTTGGACATACAATATTCTCTTGGTCGAAGAAAAACAAGGTTATTGTAACAAAAATGGTAGTGGATTCGGGAAGCCCTAGGGGGGGATTATAGGTCGTGTTATTACCTATCAATTGTTCATTTACAATTTCTCCTCCTCCTGGGGTGGTTCCTATAGAAATAATATATCCTGTAACTCCCACCACATTTTCCCAAGTAATATTTGTCTCTACGGGTACATTTATAGCACCATTTAATGGTTGCAATAAATTTGGGCAATTCTGCGAAAAGGCATATTGAAAAACTACCAAAAAAAGAATAAAAAATACCCTTGTCCGCATGTACATAGGTTAATGGAGAAAACAAGAATTTTCTACTTGGTTTTCACAGTAATCTGAATCATTAAAGATAGTTTAATTTAAAGCACATGAAACATTCTAAATGTTAAAGGTCGAAACGGAACCCTTATATAGCTTATTCTTTAGCGCGTTTTAAGCCACCCTGTAATACTCAGTCTTTCAGAAGCTTTTACCTGTTTAACTTCATGTTCTATAAGTTGGCTCTCAAAAATAACAATGCGCCCCGGAATGGGTAAAAGGTCCAATGGTGTGTCATTAATGTATAGCGTTAATTCTCCACCGTTTTCTACTGGCCAATAATGTTCATTTAAATAACAAACTATAGATAACTTTCTGCGGTCATCATTTTGAAAGGTATCAATATGTCTTCGGTAAAAGGTTCCCTTTGGATATAAAGCATAATGAAATTCCTTTTCCAAAATCCCCATAAAACAAGTCCTATTGAGGTATTCTACTAACTCGTTAATTTTTCTGAAAAACAGCTGCTCAGCAATATCGGTTTTGTTTTCGTCTATCCATAAAATAAAATCTCCCCGTATGGTTTTGTCAACCTCTTCATTGGTACGATTGCCAATAGCCGATTTTTTAAATCGGTCTTCTTCGTATTTGGCGAGTAAATTATTCCGAAGCGCCGTTACTTCCACTTCCGAAAAAAAACCGTCTACCACACTGTATTTTAGGTTTATAAGATCTTCAATAATAGATTCGAACAATGGGTTTTCAACAAAATCCAATTGTTCAAAAAGTTCATCGCTCATAGATTTCAGAAAAAAGTGTGCAAATATAATTTCAAAACCAATTGCTTTTGCAAAATTCTTTTCAAATGAAAATTCGGTATCTTTGGAGCCAGATGAAAACAATACGAATCACCAAACAATTTACTTTTGAAACCGGCCATGCACTTTATGGCTACGATGGCAAATGCCGAAATGTGCACGGGCATAGTTATAAGCTTTCAGTAACCGTTATTGGACATCCCATTGCCGATCCAGACCATGTGAAATACGGCATGGTCATCGATTTTTCCGATTTGAAAAAAATTGTAAAAGAAGAAATTGTAGACGTGTTTGACCACGCCACAGTGTTCAATAAAAATACCCCTCATGTTACTTTGGCCAGCGAACTTTCATCAAGAGGCCACAATGTCTTGTTGGTAGATTACCAGCCCACCAGCGAAATGATGGTCATCGATTTTTCTGAAAAAATTAAAGCCCGTTTGCCAAAAAACATCCATTTATATTCATTAAAACTTCAGGAAACCGAAAGTAGTTATGCCGAATGGTTTGCTGAAGATAATTAAATTCTAAATCTCTCCTTGAACGCAGTCGAAGGGTCTTTTTTCTATATCTTTGACTTATGCAACTACCTGAAGGCAAAAAAATTTACTTTTCCAGCGATAACCACCTGGGTGCTCCCACACCCTCCGAAAGTCTGCCCCGTGAAAAAAAATTCGTCGCGTGGTTGGACGAGGTTAAAAAAGATGCTGCTGCCATTTTTCTGTTAGGTGATTTATTCGATTTTTGGTTTGAATACAAAACCGTTGTCCCAAAAGGCTTTGTACGAGTCTTAGGAAAATTGGCCGAAATTAGTGATAGTGGCACCCCTATTTATTTTTTTGTTGGGAATCATGATTTATGGATGAACGATTACTTCGAAAAAGAATTGAATATTCCCGTGTATCGCGATGTGAAGGAATTTACCTTTAACAACAAAACCTTTTTGATAGGCCACGGTGATGGAAAAGGTCCCGGCGATAAGGGGTATAAACGCATGAAAAAGGTGTTTATTAATCCCTTTTCAAAATGGTTGTACCGATGGCTGCATCCGGACTGGGGCATGCGTTTTGCGCAGTATCTTTCGGTTAAAAATAAGCTCATTTCTGGAGACGAGGACCGAACATTTTTAGGAGAAGACAAAGAGTGGTTAGCACTGTATGCGAAGCGGAAACTGGAAGAAAAGCATTATGATTATTTTGTTTTTGGACACCGTCATTTGCCCATGAAAATTGAAGTAGGAGAAAGCGCTACTTATTTTAACTTAGGAGATTGGATTCATCACTATACCTACGGTGTTTTTGATGGTGCTAATTTTGAGCTCAAAGAATTCAAGCCTTAATATCTTTTAACCGAAGTTGTAAGCTTACGGCTCCCTGCCATTCATTTTCATCTATTACATACGCTATTTTGAAAGGATTCCCATGACAGGTTATTCCTTCTTTGTCTGCCATGCCAAAACCAATAGCTGTAAATTGGGTAGAATTTCCCTGTTTTACTACCAATCGTAAATGGGTTTTGTCTTCACCTACTGCCTTTCCGTAGCCAATGTCTTTTACATTTTGTGTCATAAAAACAGGGGTCATATTCCCGGGGCCAAAAGGGGCAAATTGTTTCAATAGCCTATAAAGTTTGGGAGTAATGTCGTTAAAATCGAGTTCGGCATCTATTTTTAATTCGGGGGTAAGGAGTTTTGCATCGATGGTTTCTGAAACCACTTTTTCAAAAGCTTCTTTAAAATTTTCAAAATCTTTTTCAAACAATGTCAATCCTGCAGCGTACATATGACCCCCAAACTGTTCAATATATTCGGAACAAGCTTCCAGCGCATTATATACATCAAATCCTTTAACAGAACGTGCAGAAGCGGCTAACTTGTTTTCATTTTTAGTAAAAACTAAGGTGGGGCGATAGTACGTTTCGGTAAGTCGTGAAGCCACAATTCCGATAACGCCTTTATGCCACGAATCTTTATACACCACGGTCGTCATCCTATTTTCTTCCTTATTATCCAGAATTTGTTGCAGGGCTTCTTCGGTAATTTGCTGATCGGTCTCCCTTCGTTCGGTATTGAATGTTTCAATTTCCAAAGCATATTCAGCAGCTTTGTTGATGTCTGTTTCCGTTAAAAGCGTTACGGCATGGTTTCCGTGTTTCATACGCCCTGCTGCATTAATTCGAGGCGCAATGATAAAAACGACATCGGTAATGGTGAGTATTTTCTTTTTTAACTGCCGAATAATGGCTTTAAATCCGGTTCTTGGATTGTTATTGATTACTTGTAAACCATAGTAGGCCAAGACTCTGTTTTCGCCTGTAATAGGGACAATATCGGCACCAATAGCAGTGGCAACTAAATCCAGATACAATACCAGATCGTCCATCGTTTGACCTCTGTTTTGAGCAAGTGCCTGTACTAATTTAAACCCAACACCACAACCACACAGTTCTTTGAAGGGATACTCACAATCTTCTCTTTTAGGGTCTAAAACGGCAATGGCTTTTGGAATTTCAGCACCGGGGCGGTGGTGGTCGCAAATAATGAAGTCAATCCCTTTCTGGGACGCATAGGCTACTTTTTCAATTGCCTTAATACCGCAATCGAGTGCGATAATTAGACTGAAATTATTATCCTCGGCAAAATCGATTCCTTGATAGGAAATTCCGTAGCCTTCATCATACCGATCTGGAATATAGGTGGCCACGTTAGAATAATAGCTTTTTAAATAAGTGCTCATTAAAGCCACTGCAGTGGTTCCATCTACATCATAATCGCCATAAACTAAGATGTTTTCCTCTTCGACAATAGCCTTTTCAATTCTGGCGACCGCTTTATCCATATCTTTCATAAGAAATGGATCGTGTAAATTTTCTAAGCTTGGCCGAAAGAATTTTTTAGCTTCCTCAAAAGTTTCAACGCCTCTTTGAATTAATAATGAAGCAACAAAGGGTTCCACGCCCAAGGCAGTAGCAAGATGAGTGACTTTCTCTTTTTCCGGTTTCGGCAAAAGGGTCCAACGCATAGTATTTCTGAAAATAAGGTAGGGAAGTTATTTTGTAAAGGTACAAAATTCGAATAATATAAAAGGTTATTTGTATTTTAGGACAAATAATAATAAAATGCCTTTAGTAACACCCCTCTCACCAGAACATGATAAAGAAACCCAGCAACTTGCCGAATTTTTTAACGAAACCCTTGGGTTTTGCCCTAATAGTGTGCTCACCATGCAACGCCGGCCTGCTATTAGCAAAGCATTCATTAACCTTAATAAAGCGGTGATGGCTAACGAGGGGCGAGTGACCTCTGCCTTAAAACGAATGATTGCTTGGGTAAGCAGCAATGCTACAGGATGTCGCTATTGCCAAGCCCACGCCATTAGAGCCGCCGAGCGTTATGGCGCCGAACAGCAAAAACTGGACAACATCTGGGAATATACTACCCACCCTGCTTTTAGCGAAGCCGAACGTGCCGCTTTGGATTTTTCGCTGAAAGCAAGTTTGGTTCCCAACCAAGTAGATGAAGAGATAAAAAAAAGGTTATACCAACACTGGGATGAAGGAGAAATCGTAGAAATGTTAGGCGTTATTGCATTGTTTGGATATCTTAACCGTTGGAACGACAGTATGGGAACTTCCATAGAAGAGGGTGCTGTGGAAAGTGGTGAAAAATACCTTAGTAAACACGGCTGGGAAAAAGGAAAGCATATCTAATACAAAATGGAAGCTCCCATACGTATATGGTGGTTTTTTTTATAAAAATTATGAGATTATTAAATCGTAATTTTTATAAAATAGCCGGTTAGTGTTTTTAAGGGGCTGTGGAAAGTGGTGAAAAATACCTTAGTAAACATGGCTGGGAAAAAGGGAAACACTTATAATCATTTCCCTTTCTTTTGGTAAAATTTTAAGATTCTTGCGTTTGAAAAAAAATATCTTTGTGAGATAACATTTTTCAAAACTATGATGAAACATTTCCTGTCAATTCTTGTATTTTCATTTTTATTCATAAGCTGTAGTTCTTCTAAAACAGTCAAAAATGATTTGGCTATTTCAAATCCTATTGAAACTAGTGTAAACTTGGTAAACGTTACTAATGATAGAGTCCCGGTGACCGTAAATCCCGGACGTTTTACCACACAAACAGAGATTTACAGAATTCCAAAAGTAGTTCAAGGAACCTATTCGGTAAGTGATTTTGGAAAATACGTAGAAAATTTTAAAGCCTACGATTACCAGGGAAAGGAAATACCCAGCACACGATTGGATGATAATTCATGGTCCATTGCCAATGCCATTCAACTTGATAAAATTACCTACGAAGTAAACGATACTTTTGATACAGAATCTAGCGGTGGCATTGGTGGAGAAAATCCCTTCTCACCCGCAGGAACCAATATTGAATCGACCAATTATGTGTTGAATTTACACGGATTTATTGGTTATTTCGAGTCTTTAAAAAATGCGCAATACAAATTGGATGTAACAGCTCCAAGTACATTTAAGCGTTCTTCGGCCATTCAGGAAACCGGAACCCAAACCAGTGCCGATGGAAAAACCACCACAACCCATTATTTTGCCCCACGGTATTTTGATATTACTGATAATCCTATGTTTTATGGCGAATTAGATGTGGAGGAGTTTCAAGTAGGAAGTATAAAAATTGTGTTGAGCGTCTATTCTCCCAATAAAGTACATACCGCAGCTGCCTTAAAAGAAAGCATGTTTACCATGATGCAGGCACAAAAAAAGTATTTGGGAGACGTTAATTCTACTCCTCGGTATGATATTTTTCTATATTTAAGTGAAATGAAAGAAGACTCTCCCAAAGGCTTTGGAGCTTTGGAACATCACACCTCTACCGTAGTGGTACTTCCTGAGAATTCGTCTCTTGAAGGGCTTTCAGAAAGCATGATTGATGTAGTGGCACACGAATTTTTTCACATTGTAACTCCTTTAAGTGTTCATAGTGAAGATGTGCATTACTTTGATTATTATCAACCTACTTTTTCAAAACACTTATGGATGTACGAAGGAGTGACTGAATATTTCGCGCAACATTTTCAGGTATATGAAGGCCTTGTAACCTCTGATAAATTTTATGCCACCATGCTGGGTAAAATTAAAACCTCTATGAGTATGGACGATAGTATGAGTTTCACTAAAATGAGTGAAAATGTTTTGGATCAGCCGTATGCCTCAAATTACTATAACGTGTATCAAAAGGGAGCACTTATTGGAATGTGTATCGATATTCTCATGCGAGAAGAAAGCAACGGGCAACGCAGTATGTTATCATTAATGAAAGAACTCTCCAACAAATATGGCAAAAACAAACCCTTTAATGACGATACCATTATTGCCGAAATAACCGAAATGACCTACCCTTCTGTAGGAGAATTTCTAAAAACCCATGTAGAAGGGACAACACCCATAAACTATAATGCATTTTTTGAAAAAGCAGGGTTAACTCTGGTGGATGGTACTATTGAAACAAATTATATTCAAAATGATGGGGCTTTTATTTTTGCTCCTAACAGAGCAAAGGGCACTATTGGTTTTACCGAATTAGTAACACAAAACAGCTTTTGGAACGAAAACGGAGTACAAGCCGGTGACGTGCTAAAATCTGTTAACGGTACCACCGTTACCTTTGAAAATGCACAGCAAATCTTTACAGACATGTACATGTGGTCTCCGGGAACTAAAATTAAAGTGGTGCTTGATAGAGATGGAAAGGAAATTGTTATAGAAAAGGAGTTAACACAATCTTATACTACCGGCCAAAAATTGGAAGAGAATCCTAACGCCTCCGAAAAACAAATAGCCCTTAGAAAGGCTTGGTTGAAAGGGTAAAAAGTATTGTTTTATACTTTACGAAAGTATACTTTGAACTTGTTTTTTTAAATCGGGTAATACATCCTTTTCAAACCATTCATTTTTAAATACCCAAAAACGATTTCTCGGGGAAGGATGGGGCAATGGGAAATATAGTGTTTGATACATTTTAAAATTTCGAACCGTTTCAGTCAAATTCGCTTTGGATTTTTCTTTTAAGTAATAGGATTGCGCGTAGGTGCCTATTAAAATAAACAATCGAATCGATTTTAATTGTTTAAAAATTGTCTCGTGCCAAGTAGAAGCACATTCGGGCCTTGGAGGTAAATCGCCACTTTTCCCTTTTCCTGGGTAGCAAAAGCCCATAGGGACAAGTGCAAAATTAGAAGGGTTATAGAATTCATCTTCAGTAACTCCTAACCAAGATCGTAACAGTCTCCCGCTAGCATCATCCCAAGGGATTCCCGATTCATGTACTTTCGTTCCCGGAGCTTGTCCTATAATACAAATTTTAGAGTCTTCAGCAATAGAAAAAACAGGACGGGGTCCTAATGGCAGCTGTGCCTTACAAATTGTGCACCCTTTTATTTCTTGAAGTAACGTATTCATTTTATTTACCGCCTACTACAATCACCAGCTCCCCCTTGGGAGGTTTGGCTTCAAAATGTTTAAGCACTTCTGTAGTAGTTCCACGTACCGTTTCTTCATGCAGTTTCGTTAACTCACGTGACACAGATACTGTTCTTTCAGCACCAAAATATTCCACAAATTGTGAGAGGGTTTTTACTAATTTATGTGGCGATTCGTAAAAAATCATGGTTCGGGTTTCTTCTGCCAAATCTTGTAATCGGGTTTGGCGGCCTTTTTTTACGGGTAAAAATCCTTCAAAAACAAATCGGTCGTTTGGGAAACCACTATTCACTAATGCAGGAACAAAAGCGGTGGCTCCGGGAAGACAATCTACCTCAATACCCGCTTGCACACATGCTCTGGTTAACAAAAATCCGGGGTCACTAATGGCCGGAGTACCTGCATCACTAATTAACGCAATGTTTTGACCTTCTTTTATTTTGGCCACAAGACCCGCCACCGTTTTATGCTCGTTATGCATATGATGCGATTGCATGGGGGTCGCAATTTCAAAATGTTTTAGTAGCTTTCCACTGGTGCGAGTATCTTCGGCAAGAATTAAATCTACTTCTTTTAAAACATCAATCGCCCTAAAAGTCATATCTTTTAAGTTACCTATGGGAGTGGGAACCAGGTATAGTTTTCCCATACAAGACTAATTAAATCGCTTTTCAATGAGCGACATAAAACGCTCTGAATATTCTTCTTTATGAAGCCAGTAATTGTAGTCTGGTTTTACTCTTCCTTTAATAAACTCCTGTGCTTTTTCAAAACTAGGCATAGTATTTATTTGCGAAAGCACTCGGGTATAGTCATCTGCACTACCGTTAAAAAGGTGTTTTATGAATGCCAATCTATCGTTAAGGCCAATGGCAAGTCCTGTTGGGATGGCATCGTTGAGTGATTTTGGTTTTTCGCTATCCTGAATCTTACTAGTTTCTGCAGGGTTTGGGTTTTCCATGGTTTCGGTAACCACAATAGTTTTTAAAGATTCAGGCATTTCTTTTCGTTCAAAAACGGGCATTTCTTTATAGTGTACGGCAAAATCTTCTAAATCGTTTTTCTGAAATTGTTTTGTGGGTAATAATTCCTCCAAAAGAGCTTCTACCTTCTCAGATTCTTCGGGCATTTGTGCGACAATATCTTTTATTTTTTCGGTGGCTGGCTCTACCAATTCTTCTTTGTTCTCAGGAGACGGAACCGGCTTGGGATCTTTAAACCAGTTTTGTTCCCTAAAACTTTTAGAATCGAATGCTTCTTCTATTTTTTCAGAATTTGAATTTCCGGTAATCTGCGTTTCAAAATATTCCAACACCGAAAGTTTTTCGTACAACATTCTTGTTTGCTCTTTCATTTCAGCAATCGCTATTAAAGAATCCGATGCCAAAATTGAGGAGGCCAATTCTTTTAATTTTTTTTGCAATTCCTTCTTCATAACTTTTACTTTTTATACGGTGTGCTATTTTTTGTTTTGCTAAATTTACGCATCCTATACGTAAACGTCAAAGATTTCTATTTTATTCTAAAAACGAATTATGTTTCTCGAAAATACCGTTAATCAAAAAGAACAGTTTGGTTGGATTGAGGTAATTTGTGGTTCTATGTTTTCGGGAAAAACCGAAGAATTAATCCGAAGGCTCAAACGCGCCCAATTTGCCCGCCAAAAAGTAGAAATTTTTAAACCTGCTGTCGATACTCGTTATGATGAAGACAAAGTGGTTTCGCACGATAGTAATGAAATTCGATCCACGGCTGTGCCTGCTGCGGCAAATATCCCCATCTTGGCAGATGGCTGCGATGTCATAGGTATTGATGAAGCACAATTTTTTGATGCCGAAATTGTGAAGGTTTGTAACGATCTAGCCAACCAGGGAATGCGGGTGATTGTGGCAGGCCTTGATATGGATTTTAAAGGGAATCCCTTTGGCCCTATGCCGGCATTGATGGCTACGGCAGAATATGTAACCAAAGTCCATGCCGTGTGCACCCGAACCGGAAATTTGGCTCATTACAGCTACCGAAAAGCACAAAGTGATGATTTGGTTTTGCTAGGTGAAACGGAAGAGTACGAACCCTTAAGTCGGGCAGCCTACTACAAAGCCATGCTTAGAGAGCGCGTAAAAAAAATAGAGGTGAAAGAACCGGAGCAAGTGCCCACTAAAAAGCAATCTTAGTATGGGAAACACTCAAACTAATGTCGGTGAAACGGTACTGGAGATTAACCTCAACGCTTTAGACCACAATTATCATTTTTTAAAATCCAAAATAAACAGCAGCACAAAAATGATGGCCGTCGTAAAAGCCTATGGCTATGGAAGTGATGCTGCCGCCATTGCTAAAGAATTAGTTTCCCTGGGCGTAGATTATTTTGCTGTTGCGTATGCCAAAGAAGGCGAATTGCTTCGAGAACATTCTATCATGTCCCCTATTTTGGTATTGCATACATTGCCTTCAAATTTTGATGTTATTATCAATAGATGTTTGGAACCCAATATTTATTCGCTTAACATTTTAAAACAGTTTATTGCCTTTGCTGAAAAGGAAAACCAGAAAGACTATCCCATTCATATTAAATTTAATACGGGACTTAATCGGCTTGGCTTTTCTGAAAAAGACATCGAAGAAATAATACAAACCCTTTCGAAAACGAAAAGTGTAAAGGTAAAATCCATTTTTTCACACCTCGCGGCAAGTGAAGATTTTTCTGAAGCTGCCTTCACGTTATCACAAATTGAAAAATTCAAAAATGCATCAGAGTTATTAATTCAAAAATTAGGGTACACCCCGCTTCGTCATACCGTAAATACTTCCGGAATTTTAAACTACCCGGAAGCACAGTTCGATATGGTTAGAAGTGGTATTGGCTTGTATGGCTTCGGGAATGACCCAAAATTTGATGCTTTATTTCGTCCCATTGGCACCTTAAAAACTATCATTTCTCAAATTCACGAAGTTAAAAAAGGAGAGAGTTTAGGCTACAACCGTGCCTTTATGGCAACACAAGACACCAAAACAGCCACGCTCCCTTTGGGACATGCCGATGGTATTTCAAGAATTTATGGAAATGGTAAGGGTTGGGTAACCATTCAAGGAAAAAAAGCCCCCATTGTAGGGAATGTTTGCATGGACATGATTATGGTAGATGTGACACAAATAGATTGTAAGGAAGGAGATGAGGTGTGCGTTTTTGGAACTATAAAAAGTGCAAACGAAATGGCAACGCACGCAGGTACCATTTCCTATGAATTGATTACCTCCGTCTCTCAACGGGTAAAAAGGGTTCTTTGCCGAAAATGATTTGCTGAAAAGATGAAAATGAAAATGCAATTGTTTTTTTTAGTAAATTAGATACATATTAACTCTAAAACCAACGATTATGCTTAAAGAATTTAAGAATTTTATCATGACAGGCAATGTGATAGATTTATCTATTGCTGTTATTTTAGGTGCTGCTCTTGGTGCAGTTGTAACAGGATTCACAAATGATATTATGATGCCCATTGTCGGACATTTTGCTGGTGGGATGGATTTTTCTGAATTGAAGATAGTATTAACCCAAGCGTCAACTGATGCAGAGGGTAATGTGACTCCAGAAAATGCTATTATGTGGGGGAAGTGGGTCAATGCACTCATCAATCTTGTAATTGTTGGATTTGTTCTCTTTATGATTGTAAAAGCCTATAACAAAACTAAAAAACCAGCCGAAGCACCAGCCCCGGCAGGTCCTTCAGAAATTGATTTGTTGACTGAAATTAGAGATGCTTTAAAAAAGTAAACGCGTAGCACCGCTACACTACCCATACTCACTCTAAACCCCGCCATAAAGGCGGGGTCTTTTTTTGCATTTTATTTTGAATAAATTATTTTCTATCGTCTATTTTTGAACAAAATTTACAAGTATGAAAGTCGCCGTTGTAGGAGCCACCGGTATGGTGGGAGAAGTCATGTTACAATTGTTAGCCGAAAGAAATTTTCCTGTATCGGAACTAATTCCTGTTGCTTCAGAAAAATCTGTAGGTAAAATAATCTCTTTCAAAGGAAATAAATACCCTGTTGTTTCCATAGAAGATGCAATTGCCAAGAAACCAACCATCGCTGTTTTTTCAGCAGGAGGAGGAACCTCTTTAGAGTGGGCTCCAAAATTTGCGGCTGTGGGTACAACTGTTATTGATAATTCTTCCGCTTGGCGAATGGATGCCACTAAAAAATTGATTGTTCCGGAGATTAACGCTTTCATTTTAACAAAAGCAGACAAAATAATTGCCAACCCCAACTGCTCTACCATTCAATTAGTGATGGTATTGGCGCCACTTCATAAAAAATACAAAATGCGACGCGTTATTGTTTCTACCTATCAATCGGTTTCAGGAACAGGAGTTAAAGCAGTTCAGCAATTGGAAAATGAAATAGCCGGTATTAAAGGAGACATGGCCTATCCTTACCCCATTTTTAAGAATGCACTGCCGCAGTGTGATGTGTTTGAAGAAAACGGCTATACCAAAGAAGAGATGAAATTAGCTAGAGAGCCTCAAAAAATAATTGATGACCGAACTTTTTCAGTTACGGCAACTGCAGTGCGAATCCCAACTGCCGGAGGACACAGTGAATCTGTAAATGTAGAGTTTTACAACGATTTTAATCTTTCCGAAGTTCGACACACACTACATAATACACCTGGAGTGGTGGTACAGGACAATCCCGATACTAAAACCTATCCTATGCCTATGTATGCACATCAAAAAGACGATGTGTTTGTGGGGCGTATTCGAAGAGACGAAACTCAACCTAACACCCTCAATATGTGGATTGTAGGTGATAATCTTCGTAAAGGAGCAGCTACTAATGCTATTCAAATTGCAGAGTATCTGGTTAATAATAAATTGGTTGAGTTTTAAGTAGTTTGTAAGTATTGTTTTGAAATAGCGTCTTAGAGTACATTATTTCAAAAAACTAACAGATGAAACATTTTCAAACTATTCTTCGCATTGGGCTTGGGCTAATGCTTTTACTATTTGGCATCAACAAATTCTTCTGGTTTCTTCAAGATTTCGATTTTACGGGCTTCCCCGAAGCCGAACATCTTTTCAATGCATTGCGATATTCAGGTGCCGAAGCCAATGGAAAAGGCTACATTATGAATTTGGTAGGATTAATTGAAGTAGTAGTGGGTCTATTATTGGTGATTAAAAAATGGGTTCCGTTTGCATTGGTGATGCTAGTGCCTATTTCAATCAACTTGGTGGCTTTTCACCTTTTTGTAAATCTGCCGAATATTGGTCCGGCTTTAGTGGTTGCATTGGTAAACGGATATCTTATATACAAAAATTGGAGTTCGTACCAATCTATGTTTAAGTAAAAAGTTTAGAAGCAACTGCTTAGCTATGTAAATAAAAAGTTTTTCTTACATTTATGACCTTCTAAATTTTTAGAACAAAAAAATGCTATAAAGAATGTTATTTATGAAGAAGACTTTTTTTTATGTAAGTATTCTATTTTTTTCTCTTTCAGCAGTGTTTTTACACGGCTGTAAATCATCTGATGATGATTCCGGATATGTTCCTATTAACATTATTGCAAATGCAGATAGCGGTGAAGTATTTCAAAATGCGGTACTCGAAATAGCCGTTTTACAAAACGACACCAATATTCCGGAAGAAGGTGAAATCATTCTTACTAACCCTTTAAATGGTACTGTGGTTTTAAACACCAACGGAACCCCTACCGAAATCTTGGATGATTTTGTGATTTACACCCCGAATGAAACCACTACCGGAGAGGACACCTTTGAGTATACCGTGTGTGATGCTTCCGGGCAAAGTTGTGCCACCGGAACTGTTACCATTAATGTTTTACCCTTTACCCCGGTAAATTTTGATATTGCCTCAGTTCCTTATCCAACCCTTTCAGAGTACAACTTCTTTGAAGGAGATTTAGCAAATCACGACCCTGTTTATGGTGTACTGCCCTATGATCTTATTACACCTCTCTTTACAGATTACGCCCATAAAAAACGCTTTGTTTGGATGCCCTATGGTGTTAAAGCGCAATACGATGGCGATGGTAATATTTTAAATTTTCCGACAGGAACAATTTTAATAAAAACATTTTATTACGATAATGTTTTACCGGCTAACACGACCCAAATTATTGAAACACGCTTATTAATTAAGAAAGCCGACGGATGGATTTTTGCGGATTATATTTGGAACCAAGAACAAAATGAGGGGTTTCTTGATACCACCGGTGACGGAGGATTTAAGGAAATTGAATGGGTTGAAAATGGAGAAACCAAATTTGTTAACTACCGTATTCCATCGCAAAGCCAATGCTATACTTGTCATAAAAACTTTAAAGCAGAGTCTCCCATTGGCCCAAAACCTCAAAACTTAAATAGAAACTTTACCTATGCTGATGGCGAAAAAAATCAATTGGAAAAATGGATTGAAATGGGGTATTTGGAAAGTGTTCCTTCTGCCATCACAACCGTTGTAAACTGGCAAGACACCTCCAATTCTTTAGCACTAAGAGTGCGTTCCTATCTTGATATTAATTGTGCTAACTGCCACAGTGAGAGTGGTCATTGCGACTATAGACCCTTGCGTTTTGCTTTCAGTGAAACTGAAAATCCAGACAACTTGGGTATTTGTATCACTCCAGACACTCCTATTCCCGGGTACGACGATTCAAAAGTTATTATTCCGGGAGATGCGGAAAACTCAATTTTATTTTTTAGATTTAGTACTAATAATGAAGAATACCGAATGCCTTTATTGGGGCGAACCATTCAACACCAAGAAGCACTTGCGCTTATTGAAGAATGGATAAATACTTTAACTGAAACTTGTGATTAACCAATTAAAAACATTTTATGATGAAAAAAATTCTCCTACCTTTTTTAGTATTTGCCTGCTTTTTTAGTGCAAATGCACAACTTGGCTTTACAGGCCAACCCATTGGAACTACAGGTAATGATAGAGCCGTAGTAGATATGAATGGTGATTTTTTGGATGATGTTGTCTCTGTAACCAACACCAACGTTCAAATTTTCTACCAGCAAAACGATGGTACCTTTAATGAAGTAAATATTACAACAAGTCCTGCAGATTATGGGCCCTCTTGGAGTCTTGCTGCTGCCGATTATGACAGAAATGGGTATACCGATTTGCTTTATGGAAGTGGGAGTGGTGTTACTTTTATGAGAGCGAACAATGATGGAACCGGATTTACGGAAGTTTCCGGGCCCGAATATGTTTTTTCACAACGCTCCAATTTTGTGGATATCAACAATGATGGCCACTTAGACGCTTTTGTTTGCCACGACGTTGAGCCTAACGTATACTATTTAAATGATGGTGCAGGAAATTTAACCTTTTATCAAGGAGGTTTGGGCGACTTCCCTTCAGGAGGAAATTATGGAAGTGTTTGGATTGATTATGACAACGATCGCGATGTAGATATGTTTATTGCTAAATGTGGTGGAAGCGTTGAGCGAAGAACCAATCAAATGCATACCAACAATGGCGATGGTACTTTTACTGAAAATGCGTTGGATTTAGGATTGGCAGATCCTATGCAAACTTGGTCTTCCGCATGGGCAGATTATGACAATGATGGTGATATGGATGTGTTTGTAGGGGCAAGTACCGGAGCTCATAAATTAATGCGAAATAACGGAGATAGCACTTTTACAGATGTTACTGCAGGCTCAGGTATTGAAGGCCTTTCTGAAACCGGAATAGAAAATGCTACCTACGATTTCAATAACGATGGTTACCCAGATATTGCTTCAAATGGAAATATCCTTATTGGAAATGGAGATCTTACCTTTGCTTTAGTAAACAACCTACTACCTTCTAACAACGGCTCTTTTGGAGATTTAAATAATGATGGATATGTAGATAGTTTTACTGGCGGAACTATTTATATGAACAACGGAGGTGACAACCACTGGTTAACCATCAACACTATTGGTGTAGATAGTAATATTAATGGTTTAGGTGCCCGTGTGGAAATTGAAAGTGCTTCAGGAACAAAAATTAGAGACGTAAGAAGCGGTGAAGGTTTCCGATATATGAGTACCCTTAATACTCATTTTGGACTTGGGTCTGATACGATGATTGATACCATAACTATTTACTGGACTTCAGGAATTATCGATGTCCTTCACGATGTGGCGGTTGATCAAGTAATTTCTGTAGTTGAAGGGTCTACAATTCTTGGATTAGAAGATACTTTGGTTAACACCTTAATTTCTTATCCTAATCCAACATCGGGAACTCTTAACCTTAAGTCTACTGCCGAATTTACCAATCCAATCTACTCTATTTTCGATATGAATGGGAAAAGAGTAATGAACGAAAGACTTAACTCAAACGCTATAGATGTATCTTACTTGGCTGAAGGAAATTACATTTTAAGAGTCTTTGATAATAAACTTGTGAAAACACAACGCTTTATCAAAAAATAACATCCAATTTCAGTTAAATATTCGAAACACCGTTACTCAAAAAAGTAACGGTGTTTCTTTTTTCACTATATTTAAATAGCTTAAAACCATCCGCCTATGAACTCAACATTTACTAAAATACTTAGTTTTATCCTTGCTATAATCTTAATTTTTTTTGGATTAAATAAGTTTATTGACTTTAGCTTTATGCCTTTACCTCAACTTCCCGAAAGCGCTTCAAATTTTATGAAATCCCTCTCGGCCTCCGGGTATGTTCTCCCTCTCATAGGGTTTCTCGAAATTTTTGTAGGGATTCTATTATTATTAAAAAAATGGGTGCCATTTGCACTTATTCTATTGGCTCCTATTTCATTGAATATATTATTATTTCATTTGTTTTTAGACCTTCCGTCTATTTTACCGGCGATTGTTATTGTTTCAATAAATGCTATTCTAATTTATAAATACTGGAAGTCCTATAAGCCTCTATTTCAATAGAAGACATACTATTTATATTTAATAAAAGTATCGAAATTCGTATTTTTACCACAATTAAATCATTTGTAATGAAATACTTTGTGTATTTATTAATAGCTATGTTAGGAATAAGCTGTCAGAATAAAATGGAAAAAAAGCCAATAGTATTAACGTATCCTACCACAAATAAAGTGGACTCCGTAGATACTTATTTTGGCAATGAAGTTGCTGACCCTTACAGATGGTTGGAAGATGACCGAAGTGCCGAAACAGAAGCTTGGGTAAAAGCTCAAAACAAAGTCACTTTTAGCTATTTAGATTCAATTCCTTTTCGAAATGAATTAAAAGAACGCCTTTCTGCGCTCTGGAATTATGAAAAAATAGGAGCTCCTTTTAAAGAAGGAGATTATACGTATTTCTATAAAAATAATGGGCTGCAAAATCAATATGTAGTTTATAGATACCAAACCGGCGATAATCCCAATACTGCTCAAGTATTTTTAGACCCCAATACATTTAAGGAAGACGGTACTATTTCCTTAGGAAATTTAAGTTTTTCAAAAAATGGAAAAATAGCTGCATATAGTATTTCTGAAGGAGGAAGTGATTGGAGGAAAGTATTAGTAATGGATGTTGAAACAAAAGAAATTTTAGAAGACACCCTAGTAGATATCAAATTTAGCGGCTTATCTTGGAAAGGAAACGAGGGGTTTTACTACTCAAGT
This sequence comes from Flavobacteriaceae bacterium, assembly GCA_041392125.1. Classification (GTDB taxonomy): domain Bacteria; phylum Bacteroidota; class Bacteroidia; order Flavobacteriales; family Flavobacteriaceae; genus Halomarinibacterium. Next base: position 346,805 of record JAWKMR010000003.1, read on the forward strand.
TATGATAAACCCAAAGGAAGTGAGCTTTCGGCAAAAACAGATCAACATAAATTATATTATCACCAGCTTGGTACCTCTCAAAAAAGGGATGCTCTTATTTTTGGCGGCATTCCTTCTGAAAAACATAGATATGTAGGTGGCATTGTTACCGAAGATGGTAAATACCTTCTTGTTACTGCCAGTATTTCTACTTCCGGCAATAAATTATTTCTCAAGGACTTGGAAAATCCCAATAGTACTTTTGTAACTATTCTAGACCATACCGAAAGCGACACGTACCTCTTGGACAATGAAGGAAGCACCTTATTTTTAAGTACCAATCTTAATGCACCCAATAAAAAAATAGTAAAAGTAGATGTTGCCAATCCAAGTCCGGAACACTGGAAAGATATCATTCCCGAAACAAAAAATGTATTAAGCCCCTCTACAGCAGGAAATTATATTTTTGCAGAATATATGATAGATGCCATCTCTAAAGTTTTTCAATATGATTTTTCCGGAAACTTAATACGAGAAATAACACTACCTGGTTTGGGAAGTGCAGGAGGTTTTGGAGCCAAAAAGGATGAAAAAGAAGTTTATTATTCTTTTACCAACTACACCACACCCGGCAGTATATATAAGCTTCAAATAGAAACCGGAAAGTCGGAATTATACAACAAACCAAAAATAGATTTCATTTCTGAAAATTTCGAGAGTAAGCAAGTGTTTTTTACTTCAAAAGATGGAACAAAAGTTCCCATGATCATTACCTATAAAAAGGGAATCGAGCTTAACGGAAAAAACCCAACCATACTTTATGGATATGGCGGATTCAACATAAGCTTAACCCCTTCTTTTAGCATTCCAAATGCAGTGTGGTTGGAACAGGGAGGTATTTATGCTGTCCCAAACCTTAGAGGCGGTGGTGAATACGGAAAAGAATGGCATAAAGCAGGAACCAAAATGCAAAAGCAAAATGTATTTGACGATTTTATTGCCGCTGCCGAATATTTGATTGAAAACAAATACACCTCCAAAGAATACTTAGCCATTCGAGGAGGATCTAACGGGGGATTATTGGTAGGTGCCGTGATGACGCAGCGCCCAGATTTAATGCAAGTAGCTTTGCCTGCTGTTGGGGTTTTAGATATGCTACGATATCATACTTTTACTGCAGGTGCCGGATGGGCTTATGATTATGGAACTACAGAAGAAAGTGAGGAAATGTTTCAATATTTAAAAGGCTACTCTCCAGTTCACAATGTAAAAAAAGGAGTAAAATATCCCGCAACCCTCGTGACTACCGGAGACCATGACGACAGAGTTGTCCCGGCGCATAGTTTTAAATTTGCTGCTGCGCTACAAGAAAACCAAATAGGAACCAATCCTGTATTAATTAGAGTTGAAACTGACGCAGGCCACGGAGCAGGAACTCCTGTTCATAAAACCATAGAGCAATATGCCGATATTTTTGTATTTACACTTTATAATATGGGCTACGAAGTACTCCCTGAAAAAGTAAACTCAAAAATAAAGGAATAAAAAAGTATGCTTCAGGTTGCAATTCATTCTTTTTCGTATGCTGAAAAAGAAATTCTTTCTGAAATTAATTTTCGTTTGGATAAAGGACAACACCTTGCCATTCTTGGTGAAAGTGGATGTGGTAAATCTACTTTGTTGCATCTTATTTATGGGCTACTTCATTTAGAACATGGAAGTTTACAATGGGGAGACAAAAAGCTTCTGGGGCCTAAGTTTAATCTTGTTCCCGGCGAAGAATTTATAAAATTAGTCGCACAAGAATTTAATGTCATGCCTTTTATAAGTGTTGCTGAAAATATAGCAACCCATTTGCCGCGGTTAGATTTAGAGACAGACCGCCAACGGGTAGAAGAGCTTTTATCGGTAGTAGACATGGGGGCTTTCGCTCATGTTATGGTAAAAAACTTAAGTGGTGGACAAAAACAACGTGTAGCGTTGGCAAAAGCATTGGCAAAAAAACCAGAGTTGCTGCTGTTGGATGAACCTTTCAGCAATGTAGATGTTTTCAGAAAAAATACCTTGCGCAGAAAACTTTTCAGTTATTTAAAAAAGAATAAAATAACCTGTATTACCGCCACACATGATGCCGAGGAGGCTTTGGCTTTTTCTGATATCATTTTATTATTGAAAGACGGCAAAATGGAACGGTTAGATACTCCGGAGGACTTATATCATTCTCTTGAAAACAGCTATCAAACCGGGTTTTTTGGAGAAGTTTCTATAATACCGGCGGGCATTCTTTCTCCTCAAGAAAAAATCGTTTTACCACACCAATTAACCGTTTCAGAAAGTAAAACTAACTTGCAGGTTAAGGTTTCCCAATCTTACTTTAAAGGTAAATATTACGTCGTTGAAGCAAGCTACAACAAAATAACCGTTTTTTTTGAAAGCAATGTTTTAATTAAAAGCGGGACAGAAGTTTACTTGAAATTAATCAATCCTTAAAATTTTGCTTTCCATCCCGTTGAATGAAAACACCTCTCCTTTTATTTTTCCTGAGATGGCTTGTCCTATAGGTGAATTAAGCGCAATACATAAAAAGGAGCTCCCCTGAACTTCCACAGCACCAATGGAAAGGCTTATAAAATACGTTGCTTTTTCGGTTTTAATTAAACTTCCTAAACGCGCATAATCTGAAGTTGTATTTACATCTATTTTCTTCAGTAATTCTTTTATTGCTAATACTTCGTGAAGTTGTTTTGTGGCGTTTTCACGATCAATTTGCATCATCGCACGGCTGTTATCCAACTCATCTCCAGAACTTGATTTCGATTCTTCAGCTAGGGATTCGTCTATATCGGCAATAGTATGCTTAATATTTTGATGTCTATGCTCAGCTTTATCAAAACATATTTGAAATAGTGCTTGTTTAATTTCCTTTGCGGTCATCGTCTTTCGTTTCTTTTAAAGTAAATGTACCATAATTATTCATTTGTCTAACCAGCCAACTTTTTCTGTTTTCAACATAATTTGAACTACCTGAGGCTTTATATTTCCTGGGGTTTGGAAGAATTACAGCAATGGAAGCTGCTTGATATCTCGTTAATTTTTTTGCACTTTTATGGAACCAATATTGCGATGCCGCTTCCGCCCCATAAATACCATTGCCCATCTCAATACTATTAAGATACACTTCCAAAATTCGTTCTTTGCTCCATAGTGTTTCAATTAAAAAAGTGAAATACGTTTCTAAGCCTTTTCTAAACCAACTTCGTTCTGGCCAAAGGAAAACATTTTTTGCGGTTTGTTGAGAAATGGTACTCCCCCCTTTTACTCGTTTTCCATTTTGATTGTTTTTATAGGCTTTTTGAATGGCCTCATAATCAAATCCGTTATGATTTATAAAATTTTGATCTTCCGCTGAAATTACTGCTAATTGTAGTTCTGCCGAGATCTCTTCCATAGGAACCCAATCATGTTTGGTTTCAAAATCACCTTCGGCCTCCATAGAACGTATAGCCATAAGAGGTGTGTAAGGCACAGGAACCCATTTATACAATAATACCCACAAAATACTTATGGCTAAAAACCATAGAAATGTTTTCCATAAAAATCGAATCACTTTCCGAATCATATCAGGAACTTGCTAATGTTGCTAATTCATCGCCTACTAAACTGCCTATGGCCACACCCATGCCTCCCAACCGAACGCCACAAAATACATTTTCGGCAACTTGTGTTACAATTGGTTTTTTTTGAGAACCTACCCCCATAATGCCGCTCCATCGATGTTCAATTTCAAAGGGTGTGTTCGGAATTATGGTGTCTTTAAGAAGCTCTTCCAATCGACTTTGTATGAGCTGGGTAGTTTCCATTTGTGTGGTTGTTTCGCCATTAAAATCCAAATTTCTACCTCCTCCCAATAAAATCCGATTGTCTATATTTCGAAAATAATAATAGCCCTTATCCAAATGAAAAGTCCCTTTTAGTTTAAGATTATGTATCGGTTTTGTAATAAGAACTTGCGCTCTGGCAGGTTTCATATTATTTATATGAAACAGATCTTTTGCAAAGCCATTAGTAGCAATAATTAATTTTTTAGTTGAAAATTCGCCAAAATCATCAAAATTCATTAGAACTGTATCATTTTTACTCAAAAAAGACTCCATTTTGAACGAATTTAATATAAAAACATCCTTTTTCATACATTTTCGAAGGAGTGAATTCATCATTTTTCCGGTATCGATTTGTCCTTCAAACTGATTAAAAATGAGTGAATTTTGAATGTTTTTGAAAGAAAATGAATTGTTTTTAACTGAAAAAGCTTCATTTTTATTAAAAATAGCTTCTTTTAGAAGATTGTTAACGTAGGGTAATTTTAAAATACAATTTTGATATAACTCAATATCATTTTCAAGGAAAAGTTCGTAGCCTCCATGATACTTAAAACCAATATTTTTATCTCCTAAACTCTTTCGAAGCAATTTTAATCCGGAAACTCTTTTTGAAACCAATTGTATCACTTCTTCTTCTGAGTGCGCTTTTAAATCGTCCAATATTTCTGAAAGACTTCCAAAACAAGCAAAGCCTGCATTTTTTGTACTGGCTCCATTAGGTAGTACCGATCGTTCAAAAACAACTATTTTGGCCTTTGGATGCTTTTCCCGTAATGACAAAGCACACGAAAGTCCTACAATACCGCTTCCAATGATGGCAAAATCAATATCCTTTAACCAGGTTTTATATTCCCAATACGAAAAATTTACCATTTGGTACTATTTGATAAAAAAACACCCATTCCAAAGATATTATTTTTTGAAATGGGCGTAATAGAGTTTAATTTTTTAATGAATTATTCTTCAGGACTATTCATAACCCAAGTATTCATAAATGCCGTGGTATAATTCCCTGCTACATAAGCGGGATCATCCATCAACTGCCTGTGAAAGGGAATGGTAGTTTTAATTCCTTCAATAACAAACTCATCTAAGGCGCGTTTCATTTTATTAATTGCCTCATCACGTGTTTGAGCCGTAGTAATAAGTTTCGCAATCATTGAATCATAATTAGGAGGTATCACATAACCTGCATATACATGGGTATCTAACCGAACTCCATGACCCCCGGGAGCGTGTAAAACCGTGATTTTTCCCGGAGAAGGACGGAATCCATTATAAGGATCTTCCGCATTAATTCTGCATTCAATAGAATGTAGTTGCGGTAAATAGTTTTTTCCTGAAATGGGTATTCCAGCAGCCACCAAAATTTGCTCACGTATTAAATCATGATCTACCACTTGTTCGGTAATGGGGTGTTCCACTTGAATACGAGTATTCATTTCCATGAAATAGAAATTACGGTGCTTGTCTACTAAAAATTCAATAGTACCTGCTCCTTCATAATTAATATATTCTGCTGCTTTTACGGCTGCTTTACCCATATCCTCCCGAAGCTTTTTAGTCATAAAAGGACTTGGGGTTTCTTCCGTAAGTTTTTGGTGACGTCGCTGGATGGAGCAATCTCTTTCACTTAAGTGACAAGCTTTCCCTGTACTGTCTCCAACCACCTGAATTTCAATATGTCGAGGTTCTTCAATAAGTTTTTCCATATACATATCGTCGTTTCCAAAAGCAGCTTTACTTTCTTGACGTGCAGATTCCCAAGCAGCTTGTAAATCTTCTTCTTTCCAGACAGCGCGCATTCCCTTTCCTCCTCCTCCGGCACTGGCCTTCAGCATTACAGGATATCCTGTTTCTTTCGCAACTTTCTTGCATGTTTCAAAATCGGGAATTATTCCATCACTCCCGGGAACACATGGTACCCCAGCCGCTTTCATCGTGGCTTTGGCTGTAGCTTTGTCTCCCATTTTCTGAATCATATCTGCAGAAGCTCCTATGAACTTAATTCCATGTTCTTCGCAGATTTTTGAAAACTTCGCATTTTCAGACAGAAATCCATATCCTGGGTGAATAGCATCTGCGTTGGTTATTTCTGCCGCTGCAATAATGTTTGAAATCTTTAAATAACTTTCACTACTAGGGGGTGGGCCAATACAAACCGCCTCGTCTGCAAAACGTACATGAAGACTTTCTGCATCTGCAGTAGAATATACCGCTACGGTCTTTATTCCCATCTCCTTGCAAGTTCGTATTACACGTAAGGCTATTTCGCCTCTATTGGCAATTAAAATCTTTTTGAACATACTATGCTAATTTTCAAATCTCAAGAACCAAACTCCAACTTTTTTTGGGATTTGATTTTTGAGATTGGGATTTGTCAATTAAGATGGGTCTATTAAAAATAAGGGTTGGTCAAATTCTACCGGTGAAGAGTCATCCACTAAAACTTTCACAATTCTTCCTGAAACTTCACTTTCTATCTCGTTAAATAGTTTCATAGCTTCAATAACGCAAAGTACATCGCCTGCCGAAACGGCATCGCCTACTTCCTTAAATACTGGTTTATCGGGAGATGGTTTGCGATAGAAAGTTCCTATTATGGGCGATTTAACAGTTATGTATTTTGAACTGTCTTCTGAAACTGCCGCAACTTCTTTAGCAGCCACTGGAGCAGTTTCAACTTGTGGCTGTGAGGTTATCATTTGAGGCGCTTGCTGCATCGGGGCAGGAATGTGCTGAATGTATGTTGGTTCATCTGGATCGTGGCCCGTTTTAATGGTGATTTTAACATCTTCCATTTCAAGTTTCACTTCACTAGCACCTGATTTAGCCACAAACTTGATTAGATTTTGAATATCTTTTAAGTCCATATAGTTATATTTATTTAATTGGTCGTTAGTTAATTTATGAATTATATGCCCATTTTACATAAACGGCTCCCCATGTAAATCCTCCGCCAAAAGCTGCAAAGATAAGATTATCTCCTTTTTTTAATCGTTTTTCGTAGTCGTGAAGACAAAGTGGTAATGTGGCCGAAGTGGTATTGCCATATTTATGAATGTTCAACATCACTTTTTCGTCCGGAAGACCCATTCTATTGGCAGCAGCATCAATAATACGTTTGTTGGCTTGATGGGGTACTAACCAATTAATATCATTCCCTTCTAAATTATTTTTTTCCATCACTTTAGCACAAACATCTGCCATATTGGATACAGCAAATTTAAATACTGTTTTGCCATCCTGAAAAACATAATGTTGCTTGTTTGTAACTGTTTCTATGGAAGCGGGCAATAAAGAACCTCCGGCATCTATTTTTAAGTGCGCCCTTCCTTCTCCATCAGACCGAAGGTGTTCGTCCAAAAGACCGAAACCTTCTTCATTGGGTTCAAAAAGAACAGCGCCGGCACCATCTCCAAATATGATACAGGTTGTTCTCTCTTCATAATCTATAATGGAAGACATTTTATCGGCTCCTATCAGTAATACTTTTTTGTATTTGCCGGATTCAATATAACGGGCGGCTGTTGACATTCCATATAAAAAACTTGAACACGCCGCAACCAAATCAAATGAAAAAGCGTTTATGGCTCCAATTTTACTGGCTACATAAACGCCTGTTGCCGCGACGGGCATATCGGGTGTGGCTGTTGCCATAATCACCAAATCAATCTCTTTAGGGTTTGTGTTACTTTTTTTAAGGAGATCTTCCGCTGCTTGTATAGCTAAATACGAAGTTCCTTTATCTTTGTCCTTCAGTATTCTACGTTCCTTAATTCCAGTTCTGGAGGTTATCCATTCATCATTGGTATCTACCATAGTTTCCAGAATCTGGTTGGATAAAACGTAGTCGGGGACGTATCCTCCCACAGCGGTAATAGCTGCCGTGATTTTAGACATAAAAAAGGGTGTTAAAATTCACAAAAAAGAGCAAAAACAATTAAATAAGACTGAAAATTACTAATTTTTAATGAAAAATGACTAAAAAAGTAGTTTTTTAAATACTATAAAACAAAAACTCTCACAGCCTAAAAAAGGTTGTGAGAGTTTTTTAATGATTTTGTTTATTTATGCTTCTACCGTTTCTGGTGCATCAATAACTACTTGTCCTTTGTAATATAATTTTCCTTCATGCCAATGAGCTCTATGGAACAAGTGTGCTTCTCCGGTTGTAGGATCTGTTGCAATTTGTGGCGCTGTGGCTTTGTAATGTGTTCTTCTTTTATCTCTTCTTGTTTTGGAGACTTTTCTTTTAGGATGTGCCATTACGTAATTCTATTTATCTGTTAATAATTTTTTTAAATTGTCCCAACGCGGATCATTTCCTGTTTTCTCTGAAAAATCCTTGTCTTTTGGGCTTAATTCTTCTAGTTTTTTGAGTATGTCTGATTGTAGCGTACCGTCTTTAACTCCGGGATGAATTCTCTTTGATGGCAATGCCAACACGATTGATTCATAAATATACTGTTGAATATTTACTTGATAACTCCCATGAGGAAGTATTAATAAGTCTTCATTTTCATCATTAAAAGAGTCTCCAAATTTTACCACAAAGTGATAATCTCCAGTTATTTCTTGATTATAGGGTTCGTTTGTAAGATCACAGTTAACTGTTACAAAACCAGAAAAACCTAAAGTAAACTCAAGCAAAGTGGTCTTTTTGTCGAGTATCACCTCTAACGCAATACCAGCGTCTTGAAACTCTTCATACTCAAAATGTTCAAAGAACGAATTCTTTATTTCAAAAGTAAAGATGTGTTTTCCTAACTTCAACCCTACAAATGGGATTGTAAATTCTTTCATTTCAATCATTTTCACATCAGTATTTAAACAAATACCTTTCAAAAAAGGCGGTGGCAAAGATAAAAAATATTTCTATTTGCTCCCTGTTTTTAAAAATTCTTTTTTGAATATTCTTTCTTGGGAGAAATCTTTAATGGATTTTGTGCATATAATCCATATTCTTCTCTGTTTTTATAGATTTGAATAGCTAAAAAAACAGCTTCCTTAAAAGAAGACTCATTCGCTTGGTTTTTTCCTGCTATTTCATATGCTGTTCCATGGTCCGGGGAAGTTCTTATTTTATTTAGCCCCGCGGTATAGTTAACACCCTGTCCAAAAGACAATGTCTTAAAAGGAATAAGACCTTGATCGTGGTAGGATGCCACAATGGCATCAAAATTTTTATAGTTTCCCGAGCCAAAAAAACTGTCTGCCGCATAAGGTCCAAACACGATTTTTCCGTTGTTTTTTATATTTTCTATGGTAGGCCTTAACACGGTATCGTCTTCATCGCCTATAACACCATTATCGCCTGTATGAGGATTAATACCTAAAACGGCAATTTTGGGTTTAATAATCCCAAAATCTTCAATCAAGGTTTTGTGAATCGTATTTATCTTCTTTTCAATAAGTTCTCGGGTTATAGTGTTTGATACATCCTTAACCGCCACGTGATCGGTTAGTAATCCCACTTTTAAATCTTCGGAAATCATAAACATTAAGCTATTTCCACCCAATTCTTTTGCTAAAAAATCGGTATGTCCCGGAAAATTAAAGGTTTTGGATTGCACATTACTTTTATTGATAGGTGCCGTCACCAACACATCTATTTTATCATTTTTGAGGGCATCTACTGCCGCTTTCAAAGAAGCAACGGCATATTCCCCGGCTTTTATTTCTTCTTTACCGAAATGTATTTCAACAGGTTCTTTCCAAACATTTAAAACATTTATTTTTTTATGCACCACATCGTCTATTTTTTCTATTCCGTGGAAATTAATATCCATATTGTATTCCTTCTTGAAAAAAGACATCAATTTTACTGAAGCAAAGATAACGGGTGTACAAAACTCAAGCATTCGGCTATCTTCGAAGGTCTTTAACATGATTTCGCTGCCTATACCATTGTAATCTCCTATAGAAATACCTACAATTATTTTTTCATTTTTTACCATAAACAAATACTGCTTGTTACTTTTGTGTTACAAATGTAATTAATTGAAGCTATGTTTACAGGTATTGTTGAAACGATTGGACAAATTACTTCACTTAAAAAAGAAAAAACCAATCTTCATCTTAGTATTAAAAGCCATTTCACAAACGAACTTAAAGTAGACCAAAGTGTTGCTCACAATGGTGTTTGCTTAACTGTAGTAAACATTGAAAACGACATCTATACCGTAACCGCCATAGAAGAAACGCTTCAAAAAAGTAATCTGAGCCAACTACATGAAGGAGCTCTTGTAAATCTTGAAAGAGCAATGAAACTAGGAGATCGATTGGATGGACATATCGTTCAGGGACATGTAGATCAAACTGCGGTTTGTACCCATGTTGAAGAAAAAGAAGGAAGTTGGTTATTTACTTTTGAATATCAAAACCATCTAAAGAACCTTACTATTGAAAAAGGATCCATTACAGTTAATGGCGTAAGTTTAACGGTTGTTAACTCAAAAAATAGTGTTTTTAGTGTTGCCATAATTCCTTATACATATGAAAATACCAACTTCAAAACGCTAAAAAAAGGAGATCTTGTAAATCTGGAATTTGATGTAATAGGCAAATACGTATCACGTATTATGGGATCCTATCGATAGCCTTTTTCTTTTTTAAAAGAATATATACTCCATAAAGAATACCAGCTATTAAAAGTATGTAAATGCTACTATCTATGGGTAATTCTGGACCTCGTCCTTGGCTTGGAGGAGGTGGGCCTGAAGAAGCAGTTGTGGACTGCCCAAGCATAGAAATGCTATTCAAAATGAACAGCAAAAAGGCTACTATAGTTACGATTTGGGGTCGCATAATTAGGGGCTAAAGTAATAATTTTTTTTAAACAACAAACAAAAAAGCTTGTTATCAACCATTTATTAACCAAAATTTAATTATAAAATTGTATTTCCGGTTAAATATTCTTTATTCTTTTGTTCCTTTTCAACTATAAGTGGTCCCACTTGGGCTCGAACCAAGGACCCCCTGATTATGAGTCAGGTGCTCTAACCAGCTGAGCTATGGGACCAAAAACAAGCTGCAAATGTAAAACACTTTATTTATAGTGCAAAACTATTTTTACTGAATGTTTCTGTCTTGACAAAGCTCTATTAACACTCCTGCTGCCGATTTGGGATGGATAAATACCACCCATTTATTATCGGCTCCCTTTTTGGGTTCTTCATTCAAAATTTCAAATCCTTCTGCTTTTAAGCGCTTTACCTCTTCTTTAATGTTATCTACGGAAAAAGCCACATGATGGATTCCTTCTCCCTTTTTTTCAATAAATTTCGCGATGGGGCTATCGGAATTGGTTGCCTCTAACAATTCTATTTTGCTTTCCCCGCAAGCAAAAAACGAAGTACTTACTCCTTCACTTTCAACGGTTTCGGTTTTATAATGCTTCACTCCTAAAAGTGCTGCATAAAGCTTATTTGCTTGGTCCAAATTTTTTACTGCAATGCCAATGTGTTCAATTTTATTCATTGTAAATGACTTAAGTTTTTTCAAAAATAATAAAATACAACCCCGTGCTATTAAATGTACTATTTTTGCAATATGGAAGAAAGTAATAGACAAAAAAAGATTGGCGGTGTTTTACAAAAGGACCTTGCCCAGGTACTACAGGAACTATTAAGAAACAATGGACAGCTTGGGATTATTATCTCGGTATCTAAAGTTGTGGTAACCGTAGATCTTTCTTTAGCAAAAGTATATGTAAGTGTTTTTCCTGCCAATAAAGGCGAAAGTATTGTCTCTGAGCTTAACTCCATAAAGCCTGTAATAAAACATCAAATCTCTCAACGTACCAAAAATCAATTACGTAAAATGCCTGACCTCGCTTTTTATAATGATGATTCCTTAGAGTATATTGAGCAAATTGAAAAAGCGGTGAAAGGAGATGAAAACCCTATAAAAGACCCCGAATTGTTGCCCAAAAGGAAGAAAAGCTAGTTTGTGAATTACCCACTCTACATCGCAAAGCGATATTTATTTTCCAAAAGCAGCAAAAATGCCATTACCATTATTTCCCGAATTGCCGTTATTGCGGTCATCCTAGGCGCTATGTCTTTATTTGTGGTACTATCAGGGTTTTCAGGGTTAAAAGACTTTGCGCTTCAGTTTACCAATGTCTTCGATAGTGATTTAAAAATCTCTCCGCTGCAAGGTAAGACACTACAACTTACTGAAGCACAATTTCAAAAGATTCAGCAAATTGAGGGGATAGAAGCAGTATCGAAAATTATTGAAGAACGAATTTTTATTCGGTATAAAGGCAAAAACCAAATTGCTTACATAAAGGGCGTTGATGAAAATTTTCAGAAAGTTACACAAGTAGATAGCCTGCTTTTTGTGGGTGAATGGTTCGTTCCCAATCAAAATGAAGTGGTAATAGGCTTCGGGATATCAGCCAAACTTGCTATTCCTGCACCAGATTATGGGAATTTGGTAGAATTATATGTTCCCAAGCCCGGTACCGGACAAATTAATATGCTGGATCCAACTGCTGCATTTAATTCTGAAAAGGTTGTTGCTTCGGGTATTTATGAAATTAATGACGAATTAAATTCAAAATATTTGTTTTCAGACCTGCAAATGGCTCAAAATCTATTGGGTTTAGACAGTACAAGGGTCTCTTTTTTAGAGTTCAAATTAACGCCGGAAGTCAATGAAACGGAAGTAGCTTCGGCTCTTAAAGCTATTTTTCCGGAAGAAATTATTGTTAAAAATAGGTTTCAGCAAAACGACGCGCTCTACAAGATGTTAAATTCTGAAAATCTTTTCACTTACCTTTTTGTAAGTCTTATTGCGGCTATTGCCATCTTTAATCTCGCCGGAACTATTATTATGATTATCCTTGAAAAGCGAAGAAACATCAAAACCCTTTTCTTTTTAGGGCTAACCATACAAGAAATTAGAAAGGTCTTTTTTTACAATGGACTGCTAATGACCCTGATTGGAGTGTTGGTTGGGTTATTTTTAGGTGCTATGCTTGTTTTGTTGCAATTGCAATTTGGGTTTGTGCCCATTACTCCAACACTACCTTATCCTGTAAAATTTAAGCTAATTAACCTTTTTATTGTTTTCGTGACAATTACTTTTTTGGGAGGGATTGCTTCTAAAATAGCATCATTAAGAGTTACTCAAGGGCTTCTTTCTTAGACAAACTGAAAATCTCCAAATTTTTCAAGTACCTCATCAAAAGCTTCAAAAACACTGGCGGCATCGTCACTCGAAACCATTTTGGTTCGATATTCCTTAAAATCTGGAATGCCTTTAAAATAATTGGTGTAGTGGCGTCGGGTTTCAAAAACCCCTAACTTTTCACCTTTCCAATCGATGGCCATTTCTAAATGTCGTCTAGCGGCATCCACTCGCTCCTGCATTGTTGGTGGAGCCAAATGTTTTCCGGTTTTAAAAAAGTGTTTTACTTCTCTAAAAAACCAAGGATATCCAATACTCGCCCTCCCTATCATGGCACCATCGAGCCCATAGGTGTCGCGCATTTCCATGGCCTTTTCGGGAGTATCTACATCTCCGTTTCCAAAAACAGGGATATGCATTCTCGGATTGTTCTTTACTTGAGCGATGGGAGCCCAATCGGCATCGCCTTTATACATTTGAGCGCGGGTTCTTCCATGAATTGAAATAGCCTTGCAGCCTACATCTTGTAATCTTTCGGCAACCTCTACAATTTTTATGGAGTCTTGGTCCCAGCCTAATCGTGTTTTTACGGTAATGGGAAGTTTGGTGTGCTTGACCATAGCTTCGGTAAGGGAAACCATTAAATCAATATCTTTTAGAATACCTGCCCCGGCACCTTTTGAAACCACTTTCTTTACCGGACACCCAAAATTAATATCAATAATATCAGGGCCACTGGCTTCTACTATTTCTATGCTTTGCAACATAGAATCCAAAACAGCCCCAAAAATTTGAATGCCTACAGGGCGTTCTTTTTCATAAATATCTAACTTCATGACGCTTTTAGCCGCATCGCGAATAAGTCCTTCACAAGAAATAAATTCGGTGAAAACCACATCGGCTCCTTGCTCTTTACAAAGGGTGCGAAAAGGAGGATCGCTCACATCTTCCATGGGCGCAAGTAACAACGGAAAATCCCCTACATCTATGGTTCCAATTTTTGCCATGGCTGCAAAATTAGCAAAATTCTGGTATCAAGGTTTATTTAGTCTGTCTCCTTCTTTAGTATTGATAGTTTTCTTGTTTTCCCGAAGAATATAATTGCCAAAATTATATTTGAAGCCTATCCAAAATTTTCGGGATTCAGGTCGTGCGAAATACGAATTGTCTTGATTTAAATATCTTGAAGCAACTTGCACATTATTGGTTTTGAAAATATCATCAACTCCTATAGAAAGACTCGCTCTTTTATTCCAAAGAGACTTTCGGAAGGAAATTGAAAAATCGAAAATATTTTTATAATCCAATGAGCCCGAAATTAAGTTTGAGATGTACCGAGCAGACACATCTGAAGTAAACCCTGCTTCTTGAGAGAGGGTGATTTGATTATAGGCTTGTACAAAAACGCCCATGGTGTGATTGCCGGCTCGTTCCTGAGCGCTTTCTACGGCATAAAATTCATTTTCTAAATAGTAGGTGGAAGTAACGAAACTGGCATACCAAGAATTACCTATGGGAGCAGCATAGACCGCATCAAAGCTATATTGAAAAAAGTCAATTAAGTTTGCGTCCAATTGTCTGAAAGTAAAGAATTCGTTGTCCTGAAAATTTAAAATTTCCAGAGAATTTTCTATGGTTTGGTAGTACAATTCAAAAAACCATTTTCCTTTATGGGAATAGCTTAACGTTATTTTGTCTTCAATAGAAGGGACTAAATTGGGGTTTCCTTCGTTAAAATTATTTTCGTTTAAAAAATACCGGAATGGATTTAAACTTTGATAGCGAGGACGCTCAATTTTTCGTGCATAATTAATCCCCAGCGAATTATTTTCGTTTAACTGATATTCCATCGAGGCCGAAGGAAAAAACTTAAAATAGTCTTGGGTATTTACCTTGCCCAAGGAAAGTGAAACTCCTTCTACATTGGTATTCTCCGCTCTTGTTCCTAAGCTAAAATTCCACTTTTCAAACTCTTTTGAAAAAGTAATATAGGCGGCAAATATGGATTCCTTATAATTAAAGTCGTCAGAAAGTCTCGGGTTTATTTGTGGATTCCCGTTAGTAACGGTAAAATAATCAAGGCCCGTTTTGGTGTCGATGTTAGAATATTTAAGGCCGGTTTCCAACGTTCCATTAAAAACAGATGAATTAAAATCTACATAACCCGTAGCGATTTTAGTATCTTGTGCCGAGTTGGTTTCAAAACTAATTCTTTTCAAAAAGTCCCCGTTGGGTAAAAAATAATTACTCTCCAACTCTTGAAATTGATCACTTTTATATGCAATATAGCTCCCTCCTAATTTTAATTCGCTTCCGGCGTCATTTAACAGTGTTTTATATTCTGTTCCTAAAGCAAGATTGGTAAGGTCGTTCGTAATGGTACTGTTTGTTAAAAAAGTAGAATCTATTTGTCTTTGGGCATTTCTTATGGTTGTGTTTTGACGATTTTTGAATTCCTTATCTGGGGAAAGAAAAATGTTTGCCGTTAGGTTCAATGAATTTTTAGGGTTAAAATCAATATCGGCTACAAAATTACCTTGATGGCCATAGCTTTTAGTAATTCGGTTAAAATCACTCTCCCAAATAGCTCTGGTTGTCGTTTCGTCTGCTTCAAAAAAACGAATATAAGAATCCTGGTCTTTATTTTCTTTTCTTGGACTAAAGTTGTACCCGGCATAAAGATTTAACCAATTGTTTTTGAAGAAATGGCTTGTTCCAAAAGTATATTTTGAAAAAATGGCTTGTTCATACGTTCCGTTGAAAGAACCTTTGTATCCCGGAGAAACATTTTTGGATGTGATAATATTTAAAACAGTGCCGGATTCTGCATCAAATTGTGATGACGGATTGGTAATAACCTCTACTTTTTTAATGGCAGAAGCGTCCAAATTTTGAAGAAATGATGCCGTTTCTTGTGGGGATAAATACACTCTGCGACCATTCAAATAAATAGTTGTGTTCTGGTTTTTGATACGAATGTTATTTCCAATAACCAAAACTCCCGGCGTTTTGGATAAAAGGTCTAGGGTATTTCCGTTAGAAAGTGAGGTGTTTTCAACATTGAAGATTAAGGTTCCTGCATTTTTCTCGATGGTTGGTCGCTTCGCAGTAACAACAGCTTCATTTAATTGTTCCATATCTTCTTCCATAGGGATTGATCCTAGAGACAAATTTTCTGAAAGCGTTACTGCAAAGGTTTTCGTTTTAAAACCCATCATGCTTATTTCAACTGTATAAGCCCCTGCTTTTAAAGTTGCAATGGCAAAGGCTCCTTTTTCATCTGAAGAAGTTCCTGCAAACGCTTCTCTGGCTTCTCCCTCATATAAAATTACATTCACAAAAGAGAGGGGAGTGTTATTTTCGTCAACAATGGTTCCCGAAATTGAAAAGTCTTGAGCCAAAGCTACAGTCCCAAAAAATAAAAATAAGAACAGCGATTTTTTACACATATTTTTATGTCATAAAAGACATCTATCATGTCTTTTGTAAAACAAATTTCACTGAGGGGCTATAATAGAGTTACAAATATCTACTTTTTCCTTTAACATTAAAATTCTTACAAGTCAAAATTTAAATCTTTAAGCATATTTTTTTAATCTATATTTGCAGCCTTATTGCTTTGAAGTAGTTGTTTATGAAGAACATTCGCAATTTTTGTATCATCGCACATATCGACCATGGAAAAAGTACGTTGGCCGATAGGCTTTTGGATGCAACGGGTTCTGTAACCGATCGTGAGAAACAGGACCAATTATTGGACAATATGGATCTTGAAAGGGAGCGTGGCATTACCATAAAAAGTCATGCCATCCAAATGGATTATATGTATCAGGGAGAAAAATATATTTTAAACCTTATAGACACGCCCGGTCACGTAGATTTTTCATACGAAGTTTCCCGCTCTATTGCCGCTTGCGAAGGAGCCCTTTTGGTGGTAGACGCTGCACAGAGTATTCAAGCGCAGACCATTTCTAACTTGTATTTGGCGCTGGAAAACGATCTTGAAATAATTCCTGTGTTAAATAAAGTCGACCTCCCTTCTGCCAAACCTGAAGAGGTCACCGATGATATTGTCGATTTATTAGGGTGTGACCCGGAAGAAATTATTCCGGCCAGTGCTAAGACAGGCTTAGGAATTGAAGAAATATTACACGCCATTATAGAACGCATCCCCGCTCCCAAAGGAAATACTGATGAAGCGCTCCAAGCGTTGATTTTTGATTCTGTATACAATCCTTTTCGAGGTGTTGAAACCTATTTTAGGGTCTTGAATGGTGAGATTAAAAAAGGGCAACAAATTAAGTTTATGGCTACCGGCAAGTCGTATTTTGCCGATGAGGTAGGAACTTTACGTCTGAAACAGCAACCCAAGGATGTTGTAAAAACCGGAGATGTTGGATATTTAATTACGGGGATTAAAGATGCTCGTGAAGTG
The DNA here is from genome assembly GCA_041392125.1 of Flavobacteriaceae bacterium. Taxonomy (GTDB): domain Bacteria; phylum Bacteroidota; class Bacteroidia; order Flavobacteriales; family Flavobacteriaceae; genus Halomarinibacterium. Next base: position 364,241 of record JAWKMR010000003.1, read on the forward strand.
AAAGTAGGAGACACCATAACCGATTCAAAAAACCCAACCACAAATATGATCGAGGGTTTTGAAGATGTGAAACCCATGGTTTTTGCTGGTATTTATCCGGTAGATACCGAAGATTATGAAGAATTGCGAAGCTCTATGGAAAAGCTTCAACTGAACGATGCTTCGTTGGTTTTTCAACCCGAAAGCTCCGCGGCATTAGGTTTCGGATTTCGATGTGGATTTTTAGGCATGTTACACCTGGAAATTATTCAAGAACGACTGGAACGTGAGTTCGATATGACCGTTATCACCACGGTTCCTAACGTTTCTTATCATGCCTTTACCAACAAAGAGCCAGACACCATAGTGCTTGTTAACAACCCTAGCGATTTACCCGAACCTTCTTCGCTTAATCGCGTGGAAGAACCCTATATTAAAGCTACCATTATTACAAAGTCTGACTTTGTAGGTAACGTGATGTCTCTTTGTATTGAAAAAAGAGGAGAAATAACCAATCAAACCTATTTAACTACCGAGCGGGTAGAGCTTTCGTTCGATATGCCTTTGGCTGAAATTGTCTTCGATTTTTATGATCGCCTCAAAACAGTTTCTAAAGGGTATGCTTCCTTCGACTATTCTCCTATTGGAATGCGCGCTTCCAAACTGGTAAAAGTGGATGTTCTTTTAAATGGCAATGCGGTAGATGCGCTTTCCGCTTTGTTACATCAGGACAATGCCTATGATATTGGTAAAAAAATGTGTGAAAAGTTGCGTGAGCTAATCCCAAGACAACAATTCGATATTCCTATTCAGGCGGCTATTGGAGCCAAAATTATTGCTCGTGAAACGGTAAAAGCACTAAGAAAAGATGTTACTGCAAAATGTTACGGGGGTGATATTTCCAGAAAACGTAAACTTTTGGAAAAACAGAAGAAAGGGAAAAAGCGTATGCGCGCTGTGGGGAATGTCGAGATTCCACAGGAAGCTTTTATGGCAGTTCTTAAACTGAACGATTAATTGCCGCAAGTAGCTCCGGCCTCTTCCAAACCAGCAATATAGACATCGTAATTAGTACCTGTATCTTCCCCATTTACAAAGGCATTACCATTGCTTTCGCGACAAACTTCAAATTCAAAAGTTTGTGAAGAATTGCAGGTTGTACATGTGTGGGAATCATCTTTTTTACAGGAGAAACAAAGTCCTGCGAACAAGAATATAAAAAAGGAAAGTTTGTTAATGTTCATCTCCTAAAAACGATCTATTGTAGCATTTATTTTTTGGATGTTCGTTGGTTTCGGGTGGCACTATTGAGTTCCTCTATATCAAAAGGCTTTCCTAAATAAACTAATTGGCAATTTTCACCCACTTCCATTTCGTTAGGGGTATTAATTATTTCTAAATATCCTGAAGGAAGTTTTAAAAATAAGGCCACCGTATTATCGTCCTTTTCAATAATGGAAAGTAACTTCAGAAACTGTTCTTTAGACTGAAGTGGCACCTCTTGAATAGAAGGGTATAGCCTAGCAACATCTTCCAGCATGGCAAAATCGTGAGTGTTTGAGAACAGTGCTTTTGAATCTACCTCAACTTGCCCTTCTTTTTCTTCCGGAGTCATAAGCCTAAAAATTCCCGTTTCTCCAAATATTTTTCCGAATCGATTGATTGCTTGTTTGTTTACCTCTTCGCTGCCAGTTAAAGCCAATAAATAGCCCACATCGCTTAGTTCAATATCGGCAGCGAGATCTGCCGCATATATATTGGCGGTAAACGCTTCTAGCCCAAGTTCCTCTGCCTGATTTACATTTCCTTGATTGGAATCGACCAAAACCACATGGCGACCATTTTTTTGTAGATAATTGGCAATAAGTCTCGAAACTTTTGATGCTCCTACAATAAGTATTCCTTCTGAAGTCTTCAAAAACACTCCTACGATGGATGCAAAAAACCGAGCTGTGGTAGCATTTAACAATACAGTAACCAAAACAACAGCAAAAACCAAAGGGGTAATATATTCGGCACCAACAAACCCTTTAAGCGCCAACTTTGTTCCAAAAAGAGACGCAATACCCGCTGCGACAATTCCTCTTGGGCCTACCCAACTAATAAAAAGCTTTTCATTAAATTTTAAAGAAGACCCTATGGTGCTCACAAATACTGAAAGGGGTCTCAGCACAAAAATGATAACGGCCAATAATATAGCGGTATTCCAATTATAGATTAACAATAAGTCGTCAATTTTAATATTGGCAGCCAACAGAATAAATAAAATAGAAATAAGCAATACACTTAAAGACTCTTTAAAATAGAGTAGCTCCTTTAAATTAGGTAAATCACTGTTGCCTAAAAACATTCCCATGACCACCACGGCTAATAATCCAGACTCGTGTGCAAAAATGTCGCTTTCCACAAAAACCAACAATACCACCGAAAGTGCCACCACATTTAATAAATAATGAGGAATCCATTTCCTTTTAATAGAAATATACAAAGCATACCCACCGGATATTCCGAAGGAAAATCCAATAAGAACAATTTTACCAAACTCTATTAATGCTTGTTTTGAATAGCCAGCATCTCCTTCAATACTGATGAATTCAAAAATAAGTACTGCTACTAAAGCGCCTATGGGATCTATTAAGATTCCTTCCCATTTTAATACTGCGGAGACATCTTTTTTTAATGGGATATTTCTTAGGATGGGTGAAATTACCGTTGGTCCAGTAACGATAATCAAGGAAGCAAATAAAAACGAAATACGCCAGTTTAAGCCAAATATATAATAGGCCGCCAATCCTGCACCAAAAAAAGTAATAATGGCGCCTATACTTATAAGCTTTCCAATGACAGGGCCTACTTTCGTAACTTCTCCCCTTTTTAGTGTGAGACCGCCTTCAAAAAGAATGATTCCAATAGCCAACGATACAAAGTAAAATAAATTTTCTCCGGGAAATAAGCCTCTTTGTCCATCCCAAATAGGTTGAATCCAGGCATCCCCATTTTCTGAAATTAAGGTAGCAATCGGTCCCACCAATAAACCAATAAGAATTAAAGGCAAAATAGCTGGGATTTTAAATTTCCAAGCAAACCATTGTGCCAGTATTCCCAAAACAATAATTCCTGCTAATTCAATCATTGGGTTGCTTAATTAGTTTTTAAAAATAGGAAGAAACTCCCTTCCCCACCAAACTATTTATAAGATTAAACAAAATATCCCTTTTAGACCGAAAGCCTATTGCTAATTCAATATTTTTCTGAAAAGACGACTTAAAGCCCTAACATTTTGTTAAATTCTTAAAAATTAGTGGCTACACCCATATCTAAAATGTTTCTGTTTTGCTAATTTGCGCTTCCTATGAATATATTCCCCATAGAAGCTGGAAATTTTAAACTGGATGGAGGTGCTATGTTTGGCGTTGTGCCTAAAAGCCTTTGGTCTATAACCAATCCTGCAGACAGTAATAATATGATCGATATCGCCGCTCGTTGTTTGCTTATTGAAAATGGGCTTCGGCTTACGCTTATTGATAACGGCATGGGAAATAAACAAAGTGATAAATTTTATAGTTATTATTACCCTTGGGGCGATTTTAATTTAGACGATTCATTAAAAAAGGCAGGTTTTCATCGCGATGATATTACTGATGTTTTTTTGACTCATCTTCATTTTGATCACTGCGGCGGAAGTATTCAATGGAATAAAGACCGAACAGGTTATGAACCTGCTTTTAAAAATGCTAAATACTGGAGTAATGAGCGCCACTGGAATTGGGCAACCCAACCCAATAGAAGAGAGCAAGCTTCCTTTTTGAAGGAAAATATTATTCCTATACAGGAAAGTGGTCAATTACATTTTGTTGCAAATCCCATTTCAGACTTTTCAGAAGCCAACGAACTGGATTTCGGAATTTTTTTCGCAGACGGACATACCGAAAAACAAATGATCCCACATATAAATTACCAAGGAAAAACCATTGTTTTTATGGCCGATTTGCTCCCCACCGCAGGTCATTTACCATTACCCTATGTCATGGGATACGACACCCGTCCTTTGCTGACGCTTCCCGAAAAGGAAAAATTCTTAAATGCTGCTGCAGACAACCATTATTATTTGTTTTTGGAGCACGATGCCCACAACCCTATAATTACCGTAAAACATACCGAAAAAGGCGTTCGCCTCGACCAAATTTATACTTTTAATGATCTTTTTAATTAATCTAATATTCTCATGAAAATTTTAAAACTTTCTGTATTTGCAATAGCCTCTGCAGCACTTCTTTCCTCTTGTGGTGGAGTGGCTCCCATTGTATCCACCCCTATTGAAAACATTGATAATATGCCGCTCAAGGCGGCTCCTCTTACCGAACAACAAACCAAAACTTGGACTGCGGCAGATTTGTTAAAAGACACTATCCCCGGGATGAGTGTTGATAAGGCCTATACCGAAATTTTGAAAGGAAGAAAAAGTAGTAAAGTAATTGTTGCTGTTGTTGATAGCGGAATTGATATTGAACACGAAGATTTAAAAGATGTTATCTGGGTGAACAAAGACGAAATTCCCAGTAACGGAAAAGATGACGATAACAATGGTTATATAGACGATATTCACGGATGGAATTTTCTTGGAAACATTGTTCAGGAAAACATGGAGTATGTTCGCTACCTCAAAAAATTAGAGCCAAAATTTAAAGGAAAAACCGAAGCTTCTATTAGTGCCGCAGACCGTGCCGATTTTGAAATTTATAAAAAGGCAAAAGCCGAATACGAAGAAGAATTTGGTCAAACCCAAGCCAACAAAGCCCGTTATGAACAAATATTGGCTCAGGTAACTCCCGCACATCAAGCTATTTCCAAAAAATTGGGAAAAGAAAATTATACCGCCGCCGAATTAGCCGCTATTAAAAACCCATCAGAAACCGAACAACAACAAATTGGAGTACTTACCCAAATGTTGAATTTTGCCGATACGGTTCCTGAAGTCATTAAAGAGCTCAATGGAGGTATTGACTATTTCAGCGGAAGGCTGGAGAGTCATTTCAATATGAATAAAAACTTCCGAAGTGAAAATTTAGGAGACAACCCTGATGATTTTTCCTCCAAATACTACGGAAATAATGATGTTGATGGGCCAGATCCTAAAAAAGAAGATGCGCGCCACGGGACCCACGTGGCCGGTATTATTGCTGCAAAAAGAGATAATGGAGTGGGTATTAACGGGGTAGCCAATAATGTTGAAATTATGGTGCTTCGTGCGGTTCCCGATGGAGATGAATATGATAAAGATATTGCCCTAGCCATTCGATATGCCGTGGATAATGGTGCTAAAGTAATTAATACCAGTTTTGGAAAATACTATTCTCCTCACCCGCAATGGGTATGGGATGCTATTAAATATGCTTCAGATCACGATGTGCTCATCGTCAATGCTGCCGGGAATGAAGGGTTCGATTTAGATAAAATTCAGGTATATCCCAATGACCAAAAAGTAGGGGAAGCTTCTGAAATTGGAGACACTTTTATTACCATTGGTGCGCTCAATTTTGATTATGGAAGTGAATTGGTAGCCGATTTCTCAAATTACGGAAAAACGAGCGTCGATCTTTTTGCTCCTGGAGTTAAAATTTGGTCAACCACTCCTTTAAATACCTATGAATATTTACAAGGAACTTCGATGGCTTCTCCGGCAGTAGCAGGAGTAGCAGCTATGATTCGTTCTTACTATCCTTCGCTTTCCGCAAAACAGGTGAAGCAAATTTTAATGGATAGTGGGCTAAGCTCTACAGCGACCGTTATTTTAGGGGGTGACTCTTCAAACCAAAATAAATTTGCCAATATTTCTACTTCCGGGAAAATGGCAAATCTTTACAACGCCTTAATTATGGCAGACAAAATGGCTCGATAATGAAAATTTTTAAAATTCTATGGGTGGTATTAATTACTGCTTCAGCAACCGCCCAAAATAATACCTCCTATTGGCAGCAAAAGGCGGATTACAAAATGGCTGTCGACATGGATGTTTCTAACTGGCAATACAAAGGGACTCAAGAATTACGCTATACCAATAATTCTCCAGATACCCTTACCAAGGTTTTTTACCATCTGTATTTTAATGCCTTTCAGCCGGGAAGCGAAATGGACATACGTTCGCGTACTATTTCAGACCCGGATCCACGGGTGGGAGATCGAATTTCAAAATTATCTCCTTCAGAAACAGGTTATATAAAACCATCGAAGCTTACTCAAGAGGGTGTTACTCTTTCTTACGAAGTGGTTGGAACCATTCTTGAAGTATCATTAAATGCCCCTATTTTACCCGGAGCCATAACTAATTTTTATATGGAATGGGATGCACAGGTACCACTACAAATAAGAAGAAGTGGCCGAAATAATGAGGAAGAAATTGCGCTTTCTATGACGCAATGGTATCCAAAATTAGCCGAATATGATTTTCAAGGTTGGCACGCCGATCCTTACATTGGACGCGAGTTTCATGGGGTTTGGGGTGATTTTGACGTTACCATTACTCTCGATGAGAAATTTGTGGTAGGAGGTACGGGTTATCTTGAGGGGGAGCCTTCTATAAAAAAGAAAAAGAAAACTTGGCGTTTTTTAGCCCCCAATGTACACGATTTTACTTGGGCTGCAGATGCAAGTTATATTCATGACTCCTATCCTGGACCTAACGGTGTAGTGCTCAACTTTTATTACAAAAATAACCCTGAGATTCTTGAAAACTGGAAAAACCTACAGCCAAAAACAGCAGCATTAATGGCTTACTATAATGAACACATTGGTCCGTATCCTTATAAACAATATTCCGTTATTCAAGGGGGTGATGGTGGTATGGAATACGCCATGTGTACTTTAATTACCGGAAACCGAAAGTTTGAAAGTCTGGTTGGTGTAACCGCTCATGAAATGGCGCATTCTTGGTTTCAATTTTTGCTGGCAACCAACGAAGGCCTCCACGAGTGGATGGATGAAGGGTTTACTTCTTATATTTCGGTACTGGCAGAGAATGAAGTGATGCAAGAAAACAACCCAAATCCAGTATCGGGAAGCTATCGCGGGTATCGCTTTTTAGCCACTAGTGGGAAAGAACAGCCCCTCACCACCCATGCAGATCGTTATGCATCCAACCGTAGTTATGGCATTTCTGCTTACAGTAAAGGGGCCGTTTTCTTAGCCCAATTAGGGTATGTAATAGGACAGGAGAATCTGGAAAAAACCATCAAAAAGTATTACAAAGAATGGGCATTTAAACACCCAACTCCCAATGATTTTATACGAATAGCTGAAAAAGTATCTGGATTTGAATTGGATTGGTATTTACAGGATTTTGCGCAAACAACCAATACCATTGATTACGCTATTAAGAACGTTGTTGAAGATAGCGGAAAAGTCAAAATTACTTTGGAGCGTATTGGGTTAATGCCAATGCCTATTGATTTGTATGTTACTTATGAAGATGGTTCGCAGGAATCTTTTTACATCCCGCTTCAAATGATGCGTGGAGAAAAGGAAAATCCATATCCAACATTTAAAAGAACCGTTTTAAAGGATTGGGCGTGGGCCTATCCTACCTATTCATTTGAAATTGCCAGTGGTAAAAAAGTAAAAAACATGATGATTGATGCTTCCTTGCTTATGGCAGATGTGAATTTGGAAAATAATCTATATGGGGAGCAGTAAGTTTTAAAAGCAATAAATTAATACTTTGCCCTTTCAGATAATTTGAAAGGGCTTTTTTTATCTTTACTTCATGAGTTTTCAATTTCCAAAAGAAGAAAAACTAAAAAGCCGCAAGTTAATAGACCAACTATTTGCCGAAGGCAAATCGGTTAAAAAATTTCCGGTAAAAATGATTTTCTTAGAAATTGACATTCTTGAAAAATCTCAAGCGGCATTTGCGGTTCCCAAACGAAGTTTTAAACTTGCCGTTTCCCGAAATAGAATTAAACGGCAAATGCGTGAGGCTTATAGACTTCATAAACATTTGTTAATCAATAATAACGGCAAGAAATTTGCGATACTATGTATGTACATTGGCAAAGAAAAACCATTGTATAATCAATTAGACAGCTCAATTCAGTATTTACTTAAACAACTCCCGGTATGAAAATTTTTAGTCTTTTCCTTTTTGGCCTTGCCTTAGCCTGTTCTAGTGGCGGAAATAATGATAGCGCCTATTTAAGAGGCGAAACAAATGTTGCCTCAGATTATGAATATATTGAAGAATCTCCTCTTTCTCAAAAGCTAATCGTGGATGAATCTTCAGAAGATATCATTGAACAAAAAATTATTAAAACAGCACAGCTTCGTTTTGAAGCTTCCAATCCCGAAGAAACCCATAAAAATATTCTGGCTTTAACTCAACAATTTAAAGGATTTATTCAAAGTGATAATGCCGGTAAAAATTACAATCAGTTATACCGAAATATGGTTATTCGTGTTCCTACAGAAAAATTCCAGCCCTTTATCGATAGTCTTTCAAAAGGGGTTCCCTATTTCGATCAAAAAGATATTTCGCGCCAAGATGTTTCCGAAGAGTTTGTCGATTTAGAAGCGCGCTTAAAAGCCAAACGGGAATTAGAAAATCGCTATTTAGAGTTATTAAAACAAGCTAAAAGTGTGAAAGAAATGTTGGAAATTGAGCGCGAGTTGTCTGTCATCCGCGAAGAAATTGAAGCGAAACAAGGTAGGTTAAATTACCTTCAAAATAAAGTTTCCTTAAGCACCGTAAATATTGAATTTTATAAGCAAACTGCCGAAACAGGCGTTACACTTTCCTACGGGCAAAAAATTGTAAATGCCCTTAAGGGGGGGTGGGACGGGGTTTCGGTATTCTTCCTTGGACTTCTCTATTTGTGGCCCTTGTTTGTCTTTGTGCTAATTGGTATCTTAGTGCTTAGAAGGTATTTGCGAAGAAGCAAGAAAAAAGCCGCTGAAAATAAAAGCTAATGTTATGAAGAAGAAAGTTATCATTCCTATTATTGGGTTAGGGATTCTTATTACAACCGCAAGTTTTAAAAATGATTTTTTTGAAATTGCCAAACAGATTGAAATATTTACCACGCTCTTTAAAGAGCTTAATATGAATTATGTAGATGAAACCACTCCGGCAACTTTAATGGATAAAGCCATTACAGGGATGTTGGAGGATTTGGATCCCTACACCGTATACTGGAACGAGCAAGAGGTAGAAGATGCTCGCATTAAAAACTCTGGAACCTACACCGGTATTGGTGCTTCGGTACAAACTTTAAAAGATAAAATTATTATTTCTGAGCCCTTTAAAGGCTATCCTGCAGACAAAGCGGGTTTAAAAGCGGGTGACGAAATCATTAAAATTGGTGCTATTACCGTTTCAGATTTTGAAGATGATGCCGGAGAATTACTAAAAGGAGCTGTAGGCTCGGAAGTGGAACTTACTTTTAAAAGGCAAGGAAAAATGCAAACCACGATGTTAAAGCGTGAAAAAGTAGATGTAAAAGCGGTTCCTTACTTTAGTTTGGTTCAAAATGATGTAGGGTATATTGTTCTCAAAGCATTTAATCAAAAAACCACCGTGGAAACCAAAGCGGCGTTGGAAGATTTGAAATCACAGGGCGCCACAAAAATTATTTTGGATCTTCGTGGAAACCCGGGCGGCCTTTTAAATGAAGCGATTAATATTGTAAATCTATTCGTGCCAAAAGGCGAGGTAATTACCACAACCAAATCTGTCATCGAGAAATACAACAAAACCTACCGAACCACACAAGAGCCTGTAGACACTGAAATTCCTTTAGTGGTTTTGGTAAATGGGCGCAGTGCTTCAGCTAGTGAAATTGTTTCCGGAGGGTTACAGGATTTGGATAGAGCTGTTGTTATAGGCGCTAGAAGTTTTGGAAAAGGATTGGTGCAGCGGCCTAAAAAGCTTACCTATGGCACACAACTTAAAGTAACTATTTCACGCTATTATACCCCCAGTGGAAGATGTATCCAAGCCTTGGATTATTGGAATCGAGACGAAAATGGAGATCCTGTTCGCCTTGATCCGAAAAACTATAATAAGTTTAAAACCAAGGGAGGGAGAACCGTTTATGATGGGGGTGGAATCCTTCCGGATATTGAATTGGAGTCGTCAAAATTTAGTCCTATTACCACGGCACTTTTAAAAGATAATGCCATTTTTGACTATGCTACGGAATACTATTATTCACACCAACTTACTAATTGGAATGGCTTTGAAATTTCTGAAAATGATTTTCAAAATTTTCTTCAGTTTCTGAAAAATAAAAACTTTCATTACGAAACCGAAACCGAGAAAAAATTTGCAGAAGCGCTTCGGCGCGCTGAAGATGATGAGTTGAAGGAAGAAATTCAAAACAGTTATAATGCTTTATTAAGTTCTATTGAAGCTGCAAAGCAAAAAGATTTAGTAGCTAAAAAAGTGGAAATTAAATCATTGTTAACCGACGAAATTTTGAAGCGTTATTTTTATGCCGAAGGACTTTACGATTATCAAATTCAGCATAATCCTGAGGTTTTAGAAGCTATTTCGGTGTTAAAAGATTCCAATAAATATCATAAAATTTTGAAATAATGGAGGCTTTTCTCAGCTTTTTCGAAACCATGCCGGTTTGGCAACGATTGGGTTGGGTCGTTTTTTGTATTAGCCTCTTTTGGATTTTGGAAGGGTACTACAGCAAGTTTTCTTTGAACTACAAAAAGTGGAAACACGCCAAAACAAATTTTGCACTTTTAGCATTGGTCATTGTCATCAATGCGATTTTTGGAGTAGCAACGGGCAGTGTTTTTTTATGGCTACAAGAATCCCAATTTGGATTATTACACTTTTTTGAAGCTCCTGTTTGGTTAGAATTTCTGTTGTCTTTACTGGTTTTAGATCTTATTGCGCAATACGGAGTTCATTATTTTCTGCATAAAGTAAAGTGGATGTGGCGCTTACACCTAGTGCATCATACCGATAAAAATGTGGATGTTACTACCGGGACCCGACACCATCCTTTGGATTTCATCCTTAGAGAACTTTTTGCGCTATTTGCTGTAATAATTATGGGAATGCCTATATCCTTTTATTTTTTCTATCGCATTTTAAGTGTGTTGTTTACCTATTGGACTCATGCTAATTTAAACTTACCTCTGTGGTTAGATAAGGGATTAAGCTATATTATTGTTACGCCCAATATGCACAAGTTTCATCATCATTATCAACTACCTTGGACTGATAGTAACTACGGAAATATGTTTGCTCTTTGGGATAGAGTTTTCGGAACATTTGTGTATGACGACCCACACAAAATTACTTACGGGGTCGATATTGCAGATCATACCAATGACGAAAGTTTTAGGGTTCAGTTGAATATTCCCTTCAATAAAACGGTAAAAAGCAAAAACAACTAATTTATTCATTTTCAACCATTAACAGAATATTAATTGCTTTTTCCAATCATTTTTTGTATTATGGTAAGCATGATACAAATAGATAAAAAAGAAAACGAAACAATCCTGTTAGAAACCATTCAATTCCTTAAAAATAAAGGATATGAAAATATAAAAGCCGATGTTGAAGGCTATGAAACGCCCAAATCCTATCTCAAAAAGGGAAGTGATAGTATAATAACTCCGGATATTGTTGCCGAACGCGAAGCCGTTAAATATTACTTTGAAGTAAGTTTGAAAAGCACTGAGCCAAACCTCCTAAAATCGAAGTGGCGCTTTTTAGACGTCCTCACTCGAATGAAAAACCATAAATTTAAAATAGTAACACGCCGTGGTCATTACAAGTTTACTCATGACATGCTAAGTGATTTAAATCTTGATAAAAACCCAATAAAAATTTAATTTTCTTTACTCATTAAAATGTGTGGAATACCATCTTCCAAATATTCTGCGCCTGTCTTTTTGAACCCATGAGACTCGTAAAAGCGAATAAGGTAGGTTTGTGCAGATAGTTTTATCCTGTTTGTATTATAATTTTTATCTATTGCATTAATAGAAGCTTTCATAATTTCATGACCATACCCATATTTTCTTTCCCTTTCGGCAACAACAACCCTACCAATAGCCGCTTCTTCAAAATAAATTCCCGGGGCGAAACACCGGGTATAAGCAACTAAATCACCTCCTTTTTGCCCTAAAACATGAAGTGCTTTTGTATCCTTTCCGTCAATATCCTGATAGACACAATTTTGTTCTACCACAAAAATTTCACTACGTAGTTGCAATATATTGTATAACTCTGTTATGGTTAATTGCTGAAATGTTTTGATGATAATCTCCATAATTAGTCTTGAACTATGATATCCTTGGCATCATCTTTTTGGTATTCCGGCTGAATGTTAACATGATTAATCCCAAATTGATGATATAAAACTTCTTCTACCCTGTTTAAGATTTCATCAAATTGTGAAAGGGTAATGTCTTCATAAAAATCGATATGTGCCTCAAGATGATTTTCCTTTTCATTTAACTGCCAAACATGCATATGGTGCACATTTTTTATTTCAGGAAAAGCAGAAATAGCTTCTCTCAATTCCTTTAAATCTACATCTTCCGGACTAAAAAGCATCAATACTCTAAAGGAATCTTTCAGTAAATCGTACCCCACCACAATTAAGTAAATAGCAATAAATAATGTTAAGGCACTGTCTACCCAAAACCATTGGAAATATTTCATTAATAATCCCCCAATTAAAACCGCAACCGAGGCAGCCATATCGGTTATTAGATGAAGGTACGCAGACCGTAGATTCATATTGTCTTTTGAATCTCTGCGTAACAATAATACCGAAAAGCCATTTGCTAGAATGGCAATTAAAGCCAGCCAGATAACCAATCCGCTCTCTATTTCCTGTGGATGAATAAAACGCAGAATAGCTTCATACATTAAATAGAAGGCGATAATAATTAAAGAGGAAGCATTTACAAAAGCAGCGATAATTTCGGCGCGCTTATATCCAAATGTTTTATCGAAAGATGCCTTCTTTTTGGAATACCGATTGGCAATATAACTTACCATTAAGGAAATTACATCACTAAAATTATGCAATGCATCAGATAATAATGAAAGGCTTCCGGAAAGAATCCCTCCAATTACTTGAGCAACCGTAATAACAATGTTTAATAAAATAGAAAGGAACAAATTTCTCCCTTTAGTATCATGCGAATGATGGTGATGGGAGTGGGAATGGCTCATTTTAAGTAGTTATGAACACGCAATTTTATTAACTCTGTTTTGGTGTCTTCCTCCTTCAAAAGGGGTGTTTAAAAATGTTGCTACCATGGCAATGGCCTGAGGTTCGCTGGTAAAACGTGCCGGAATGCTTAAAATATTAGCATCATTATGTTGGCGTGCTAGTTCCGTAATTTCTTTAGTCCAACAAAGTGCCGCACGAATTTTTTGATGTTTGTTTGCCGTCATGGAAACACCGTTTCCGCTGCCACAAATAAGAATTCCAAAATCGGCATTCTTTTGAGAAACTGCTTCAGCTACCGGATGGACAAAATCTGGATAATCTACACTATCATGGCTGTTAGTTCCAAAGTTAATAACTTCGTGGCCTTGGGATTGTAAATAGGTAACAATAGCATTTTTATAATCGGTACCGGCATGATCGTTTCCAATAACTATTTTCATGAGTCGAAATTTTATACAAAGATACATTTTAAAAATTCCGAATATTGAGCTATTTCAGTAAAAAAAATAAAAGTTGTTAAGTATCAATACTTTACTTTTTCTTAACCTTTGAATGATATTTAAGTTAACAAGTATGTTGATATTTGTTGATAGAAATTCCATAAAAATACTTGTTCATGAACGAGGGTTTTTCAATATGGAAAATTAATCTGAATGTGCAATAATTTTAGACTTCAGTTATTGTCTTTTTTTCAGATGATTTTTTTCAGTTTCCCACATAATTTACGAAAAAACTTTTCAAAAACAGGGTGTTAAAAACGGTTGTTGACAATCGTCAATTACTAGTTGTTTTTCCTTAAATTTCAATTATTTAAAGATCTGAAAAGCTGTTCATAAACTATTCGTAAAGGGTAATAACTAAATTTCAAAACAGAACTTTCAAAAGTTATGATACCTATTAACAAGCTATAATAACTATCAAAAAAATAATTTTAAAGATTTAAAAAAATAAATACTATTATAATTATTGTTGAAAAGATTAAAGAGAGCATTTTAGACAATTCGAAGATGGTTTTGGGTATTCCAATGATCCAATATTTTTTTGGCTGAAGCCATATCTTCTTCGTGTACTTTTAATTGAATACCACCTATGGCATTGGAGTGAAAAGGAAGAACACTTATCATAGTTTCGTTTTGAAACACATGTCTAATTGCTTCCTGTTCCAGCAATAAACGAAGTACTGCATATTCTGCCGCATATTTAAAAACTGCTAAGGTTTTAAAGTGCTCCATGAGATTACTAAATTACTAATTATTACTAAAACATAAGAGTGCTTTATAGGATTACTTGTACTTTTACAAAAAACAGAAAGTAACATATGCGGAAAAGGAAAAAAGGAGAAAAAAAGCAACGCAATACAAACTTTACAGAAAGTATTCTTTCCATTCTTAGAAAAGAATCTAATACACCTTTTAATTACAAACAAATTGCTGCTCGATTAGGAGTAGATGATCCTAGTAGTCGTAATCAAATTATCAAAAATCTGAATAGATTAAAGGCGGAAGGATCTATTCAGGAAATAGATCGTGGAAAATATATTATTACGCCCTCAAAAAACTATCATACAGGAATCATGGATATTACCTCTCGCGGCAAAGGGTATGTCATGGTTGAAGGAATGGAGGAAGATATTTCCATCGGTAGAAAACACCTTAACAAGGCGCTTCATGGAGATATTGTAGAAGTATATGTATTCAAGAGAAAGCGAAGTGGAAAATTGGAAGGAGAAGTCACAAAAATTATTGAACGTAAGCGAACAGAATTTGTAGGAACGATACAGGTTTCGGATAAGTTTGCTTTTGTGGAATGCCCGGGATACAATATGTACACCGATATTTTTATTCCAAAATCTAAAATTAATAACGCCCAATCCGGCGATAAGGTAATTGTAAAAATGGAAGGCTGGGAAGCGCATAGCGATTCCCCCATTGGTAGCATTACCAAAGTTCTTGGAAAAGCGGGTGAGCATTCTACCGAAATACATTCAATCCTTGCCCAATATGGTTTTCCGTATGAATTTCCTTCAGAAGTAGAAGCCTACGCAAACCAGTTAGATACTTCCATTCAACAAGCTGAAATCAATAAACGCAGGGATATGCGTGAAGTACTCACGTTTACTATAGACCCTAAGGATGCAAAAGATTTTGACGATGCCTTATCGTTTCAGAAATTAGAAAATGGAAACTTCGAAATAGGCGTTCACATTGCTGATGTGTCTCATTATGTAAAACCCGGAACCCTTTTAGACGATGAAGCTTTTGAAAGAGCTACTTCGGTCTACTTGGTAGATAGAGTGGTCCCGATGCTTCCTGAAATATTAAGTAATAATGCCTGTTCACTTCGCCCGCATGAAGAAAAATATACCTTTTCTGCGGTGTTTGAAATGAGCCCTAAAGCCGAAGTAATTTCGCAATGGTTTGGAAGAACGGTAACTTACAGTGACGCTCGTTTTGCTTACGAGGAAGCGCAGTGTTTAATAGAATCTAATGTCACTTCGAGCGCAGTCGAGAAGTCTTTTTATTCTGAAATTCCTGCAAATATTTCACTTACAGGTAAAGCATATATTGTAGATTCAGCAATTACTGAAGCGGTTTTAGAACTAGACAGATTGGCAAAAATCCTTCGAAAAAAACGAATGCATAATGGCGCTATTTCTTTTGATAAAGTAGAAGTGAAATTTATTTTAGATGAAAATAATAACCCCGAAGGAGTCTATTTTAAAGAAGCCAAAGATGCTAACAAACTTATTGAAGAATTTATGTTATTAGCCAATAGAAGCGTGGCAGAATTTATTGGAAAACAGAATCCTAAAAAGACCTTTGTATACCGAGTTCATGACGAACCCGATGATGAAAAAATCGCTGCGTTAGAAAATATTATCAAGCGCTTTGGTTATAAATTAAATACCAAAGACCGAAAATCTACCGCCACTTCATTAAATAAATTACTGGAAGATGTCGCCGGAAAAAAGGAACAAAACTTGGTAGACACTTTAGCGATCAGAAGTATGAGTAAGGCGGTATATACTACAAATAATATTGGGCATTATGGTTTAGCTTTCGATTATTACACCCATTTTACCTCGCCCATTCGCAGGTATCCCGATGTCATGGTACATCGTTTATTGCAACATTATTTGGATGGTGGTAAAAGTGCTGCTGAAGATAAGTATGAAATGCAATGTGGTCATTCCAGCGATATGGAAAATCTCGCTGCGAATGCAGAAAGAGACAGTATAAAATACATGCAAGTAAAATATATGATGGATCATAAAGACCAAGACTTTTTAGGGGTTATCTCTGGTGTTACAGAATGGGGAGTGTATGTAGAAATTATGTCTAATAAATGTGAAGGTATGGTTCGTTTACAAGATTTAAAAGACGATAACTATGTATTTAGTAAAGAGGATTTTGCAGTTATTGGAAGTAAAACAAAGAATGTATTTCAACTTGGAGATGAGGTATATGTAAAAGTAAAAAATGCCGATTTAGTTAAAAAGCATCTCGATTTTATAATGCTAGGACATAGAAAAGATATCGAGTAATTCACGAAAACTACTAGTTGTCAGGCTTTTTGTTATTAAGTTTTTTTGTAGCCTTTTTTAACTCTTTTTTTACTTCTCCTAAACGACGTTCTGTTTTCAAGTCTTCTGGGTTTTTGCCAGTGTTGTCTTTTACCATCTTTCGAACTTGTTTACCAACAGTGTTATGGATATCCATAGCAACTTTTTCACTATTTGAAGCGCTTTTTTTAAGCCTTTCCTCAGTTAATGTTATTCGGAATAAATTTGCAGCGAGTTCAGTTCTACCCATAAAATCAAAATGGTCTGAACTTGCTTTGATACCCTTCTTAGCTTTAACCCCTTTTATGCCTTGATTATACATTCCTCGATATCCAGCATCATGGAATAATCCAAAATTTATCACCCCATGCCCTTTTGCCGCGGATTGAAGAGCTGTGTTTCCAGTTTTAATTTCTTCGCGATATTGCAATCTTTCAAGGTCATTTCTACCCTCTAAAATTAAATTTATCTTTTCAACTTGATCTGCAAAATAAACTTGAGCCTTAGCAACTTGAGGTTTTTTTGGGTCAGAATTCATCGCTACCATATAGCAAGCGAATCGACTTAATTTATAATCATCAATTTCAACCCCATCAATGATTCTTTTTTGCCTTATAAAATCATCATGGAAGCTAATACTTGCAGACATACAAGATTGAATAGCTTTATTAATAGGATTTGTAAAGGACCTTAGGTTTGAATAACCTAACATGTTTGAAAAATCGCTAGCCCACCAAAAACGCATTCCGTTTTCATTCCCGTAATCTTCAAAGGTCAAATCTGTATTTTCCATTATTATTTTATAATCCGCAAAAGTAGGATAAACACTAAATATAAGCAATATTTAGTCAACTTAATGACAATTTCATTCAAATTTAACTGTAACATTTTCAGATTTGTTTCATCTTTAAAGAAATCAAAAAACAAACAGCATGAAATTTTTCAGTACTTTATTTTTAGCAATACTAACTTCAAGTGTTTTTTCACAAGAAATCATTACCCAAGAAGTAGGTAATTTTAATGAGCTAAAAGTCTACGATTTAATAGTCGTGACATTTATCCAATCTGATGAAAATAAAGTGGTTATTAAAGGGGAAGACACCCAAGATGTTAACATTGTTAATAAGAACGGCACTTTAAAGGTAAAGATGAATGCCGATAAGATTTTTAGAGGCGAATACACCTATGTTGAAGTCTATTTTAAAAATATTGACGTCATAGACGCTAACGAGGGAGCATACATTGTTGGGAACGAAATGATTACTCAAAATACGATTGAGCTTCGTGCACAAGAAGGAGGAAGAATAAAAGTAGGATTAGAACTAAATCATACTAAAATTAAAGCAGTAACAGGTGGAATTGTGGAGGCTTCAGGTATTTCAAAAAGCCAGGAAATAACATTAAATTCGGGAGGTGTTTTTGAAGGCCGCGATCTTAAAACCGAAGACACCAAAATTGGTATTACCGCTGCCGGTGAAGCCGATATAAATGCGAGTAATAAAGTTGATGTAAAAGTGACGGCCGGGGGCGACGTAAATATTTACGGAAACCCTAAAACAATAAATGAAAAAAGCTTTGCCGGTGGTAGAATCAAAAGAATGAACTAATAGCTTTTTACCATTCGAGCTAATTTCTTATAAAACCATCAAACATCCATAAACAAATTTGTAATTTTAAGGCATGTTTGATGGTTTGTTATATGCTGCCCTCTACGGATTTCTATTGGCATTTGCCATAGGGCCTGTCTTTTTTACACTTATTGAAACCAGTATTACTAAAGGTTTTAAAGCGGGTCTTTTTTTCGATTTAGGCGCGCAAACAGCAGATATCATTTTTATTCTCATTGCTTATTTTAGTACCAGTAAAATTTTAGAACGCATAAAAGACGACCCCGGATTGCTCATTTTTGGTGGAGCGGTACTTATTGCTTACGGAATTATTTCGTATATCCGTACGGCAAAATCGTTCATCAAAATTGTTCGAGAGCATTACGCCGTAAATGTCAAAAAGGATTTAGGAGGCCTTTTTTTGAAAGGATTTTTACTAAACTTTGTCAACTTTGGGGTGTTAGCCGGTTGGATAGGAACCATTATTATGGCCAACGCGTTAACGACTTCCGAAAACGGCGTTTTTCTTTTTTTAACAACGGTATTAGCAACGTTCTTTTTAACCGATCTTCTAAAAATATTTCTTGCTAAAAAGCTAAAAAGCAAAATGACTCCCAGGTTTATCTATAAAACCAAAAAGTGGGTAAGTATTCTTATTATTGGCTTTGGAGTAATATTGCTTTTACAAGGTGTTTTTCCTAATGAAGTTAAAAAAGGATTGAATCGCATTCCAAATGCTTCCGATAAAATTGAACACTTAACAAAATAAAAAACCTCCAAAACGTTGGAGGTTTTTTGAGGCGTCTAGCGGATTCGAACCGCTGTACAAGCTTTTGCAGAGCTCTGCCTAGCCACTCGGCCAAGACGCCTTTTACGTTGGCAAATATACTAAGTTTCCTTTTAAACAAAAGCGGAATACCGAATGTTTTAGTTTTTTGAATTTATCTTTTCGATTTCATGGTGACACTTACTTCGGACACATCGCCTCCAATAGGTGGATTTACCTTCGCAACACTTACCGTAACTTCTGAAACCAAAGGCAATTCTGAAAAAATAACATCCATAATACGTTTCCCTACATGTTCCAATAATTTGGACCGAATAGCCATTTGCTCCTTCACTATTTTGTTTAAATAGACATAATCTACCGTATCTTTTAATTCATCGGTTTCAGAGGCTTCAGTTAAATTAGCCTTCACCGAAAGATTAACCAAATAATCACTCCCTATTTTTTCCTCTTCGGTTAAACAGCCATGGTTAGCAAATAACCGAATATCTTTTAAGCGTATCGTGCTCATGCAAAATGTTTTTGTAAAGATACTTTTTTAATGGGTTTTGGTATCTTTGCAGTCTTAAAATAAGCTATGAGCGAAGAAAGAAGCCTTAATTTTATTGAGCATATTATTGAAGAAGACTTAAAAAGCGGATACACAAAAAACGACTTGTGTTTTCGATTTCCACCAGAGCCTAATGGCTATTTGCACATTGGGCATGCATCTTCCATTTGTTTAAACTTTGGGCTAGGATTAAAATACCAAGCCCCGGTAAATCTGCGTTTCGATGATACCAATCCGGCAAAAGAAGAGCAAGAATTTGTAGATGCTATAAAAAGAGATATTTCCTGGTTGGGTTTTGAATGGGCAAATGAATGTTATGCCTCCGATTATTTTCAACAACTTTACGATTGGACTGTTAAAATGATTAAGGAAGGAAAAGCCTATGTAGATTCGCAAACTTCGGAAGAAATTGCAGCTCAAAAAGGAACCCCTAACACCTCAGGAACCGAAAGCCCTTTCAGAAATCGTAGTGTGGAAGAAAATTTAGAACTCTTTGAAAAAATGAAGGATGGTGAAGCCGCCGAGGGGGCTCATGTGCTACGCGCTAAAATCGACATGACTTCGTCTAATATGCTAATGCGGGATCCTGTTATGTATCGAATATTACATAAACACCATCACAGAACAGGAACCGACTGGAAGATTTTCCCTATGTATGATTGGACCCACGGCGAAAGTGATTACATAGAGCAAGTATCGCATTCGTTCTGTACGCTCGAATTTTTACCTCATAGAGAGCTTTACGATTGGTTTTTGGATCGAGTGTATGATTCAAAAAAATTACGCCCTAAGCAACGAGAATTTGCCCGTAGAAACTTAAGTCATACGGTAGTGAGTAAACGGAAGCTCTTAAAACTGGTTCAGGAAGGTATTGTTTCAGGTTGGGATGACCCCAGAATGCCTACCATTGCAGGTCTAAGAAGAAGAGGATACACGGCGGATTCCATTCGCAATTTTGCCGATAGTATTGGTGTAGGCAAACGTGAAAACCTAATAGACGTTTCACATCTTGAATTTAATGTTCGCGAAGACTTGAATAAAAAAGCGACACGGGTAATGGTGGTTTTGGATCCGGTAAAGTTGATAATTACTAATTATCCACAAGACAAAACGGAATGGCTGGAAGCAGAAAATAATCCTGAAGATGAACATACCGGTAGCCGAGAGATTCCATTTTCAAAAGAAATCTACATTGAGCGAGATGACTTTTTGGAAGAAGCAAATAGTAAGTTTTTTAGGCTAACCCTTGGTAAAGAAGTGAGGTTAAAGAATGCGTATATTATTAAAGGGGAAGGTGTGGTAAAAGATAACGAAGGAAATATCACTGAAATACACTGTACGTATGATCCTGACTCTAAAAGCGGAAGTGGTACAGAAGCATCTCTTCGGAAAGTAAAAGGAACACTCCATTGGGTTTCCATTAAAGACGCATTAGCCGTGGAGGTAAGAATGTATGATCGCTTATTTACCGAAGCATCTCCTGATACCCACAAAGAGAAAGATTTCATGGAGTTTATCAACCCAAATTCCTTAGAAATTATAACAGGTTATGCGGAACCCTCATTAAAAGAAGCTAATGACGGGGAACATTTTCAGTTTCAGCGCTTAGGATATTTTGTGGTAGATCGAGACAGTACCTCAGAAAAGAAAGTTTTTAACAGAACAGTCCCTTTGCGGGATTCTTGGGCAAAAATTACAGAATAAAAAGGGGCGCTTAACTAGCGCCCTTTTTATTAAAAGTTAACATCGTCATCAGAAGGCGGCGGCGGAGTTCTTTTTTTCTTTTGAGTGCCCAACCCAATGGTTTGGTTTTTCTTCTTCATTTCTTCTCCAATTTGGTTGCTGGCCACAAAAGAAGCAATCATATTATTAAGCATATCACTTCCTGCTTGCGGAGAGTTGGGTAGTAAAATTAAATTAGAGTTGGTTTCTTCTCCAATGGATTGGAGTGTATCATAATGTTGGGTAACAACAATTAAAGCAGAAGCTTCCTGCGAATTAATACCTACATTGTTGAGTACTTCCACAGATTCTTCCAATCCTCTTGCAATCTCTCGACGCTGGTCTGCAATACCTTGCCCCTGTAGCCTTTTGCTTTCTGCTTCCGCACGAGCTTTGGCCACAATTTTAATACGTTCTGCTTCCGCTTCGTATTCTGCCGCCACTTTTTCACGTTCAGCAGCATTAATACGATTCATGGCAGCTTTTACTTGTACATCGGGGTCAATGTCTGTTACAAGGGTTTTAATGATATCGTATCCATAGTCTAACATAGCCTCATTTAGTTCGCGCTTTACGGCAATGGCGATGTCATCTTTTCGTTCAAAAACATCATCGAGTTTCATTTTAGGAACTTCGGCACGCACGACATCAAACACGTAAGATGTGATTTGATCGTGTGGGCTTTCTAATTTGTAAAAAGCCTCATACACTTTATCTTTTATTACCTGAAATTGCACCGAAATCTTTAATCGTACAAAAACATCATCTTTTGTTTTAGTCTCTACCAAAACATCTAATTGTTGGATTTTCAAATTAATGCGCCCCACAATACGATCAATAATTGGAATTTTAAACTGTAGTCCGGAGTTTCGTATACTTTGAAACTTTCCTAAGCGTTCTATTATGGCTGCTGTTTGTTGTTTAACTGTAAAAACAAACATCAACAAAATAAAAAATGCAAAAATTAATACTGGAATTGCTAAAATACCGCCCATAGTTTTGTTTTTAAAAATTACTTTTTGAAGATACAAAATTAAAGCTACTTTTACGCCTTAAAAATGCTACTTAATGAGTCTTAAAAATCTTTTTATTGTTACGTTATTTATTAGTTTTTCTGTTGTAAATGCACAACGGGTAAGGGAAGAATATAATCTTCTAGGGATACAGGGAGGGGCAACGCTTTTTGATGTTACCACAGATAACTTTAATACCCAACAGGGAACCGGTATTTTTGCAGGGTTTGCAACACATGGAGATTTTTATGAAAACTTTGATTTGGAGTATGGTGTTACGTTTTTTCAAAACCAAATAGGCATTTTTGGTCGAAAATTTAATGGTGTCATCCCAACCTCCGAGACAAAATATGTCCCTTTTACAGTATCTGGGGTACAAGTAAAGTTTTTGGGAAGTTATAATATCATTACCCATTATTTGAGTGTCGATTTTGGACCTATTTTAAGTGTGAATGGAAAAATGAAACTGAAGCATGAGCAAGACAAAGACTATATTTTGGATGGCTATACAGCGCTAACAGGAGAAGATATTAGTCAGGTTTCACCAATACACTTTCATTTGGCAGGAGGCATTACAGCCGGATTAAAACATTTTCGTGTGAACGCCCAATACCAATACGGAGTAACCAACTTTTTCAACAGATTGAATGACGAGGACAAACTTCAAGCTGAAAAGCCGGAAGGCGGTTTTAAAGGTAACGCAAACATGATATTGTTAGGGGCGTATATTTTCTTTTAAGACAGAAAGTGTATCACCTTTTCAATTCGTTGAATAGCTTCCTCTTTTCCAAGAATTTCTATAATATCAAACACCTCAGGACCTTTCATTTCACCCACCAAAGCAAGGCGAAGTGGCATCATCACTTTTCCGAAGCCAATATCTTCCGAAGTAATCCATCC
Organism: Flavobacteriaceae bacterium; assembly: GCA_041392125.1. GTDB lineage: Bacteria > Bacteroidota > Bacteroidia > Flavobacteriales > Flavobacteriaceae > Halomarinibacterium. The sequence goes on from JAWKMR010000003.1 coordinate 387,563, forward strand.
CTTTACTTTTTCAGAAATAGTTGCTGCTGAAAAAGCATCCACTTCTTTCAAAATTGCTACTACTTTTTGAAGGATTTGTGCGGTATCATCTTTAAAAGATTTTTGAGCCGCTTTTTGGTCGTAGGACTCTGGAGCCACAAAAAAGAAACTACTTTGTTCCCATAAATCTGAAACAAAGGTGGCTCGCTCTTTTACTAGCGAAACAATTTTTGCTACAGTAACTCCCGGGGTGATATTCTTGCCTTCAAGCAGGGCATTAAAATTTTCCACCACCAACTTCTCATCCATTTCCTGTAAATAATGGTGTTGGAACCACTTAGCCTTTTCGGGATCAAATTTTGCTCCTGCTTTGTTAACACGTTCTAAGCTAAAAGCTTCTTTAAGCTGTTGTAAGCTAAAAATTTCTTGTTCTGTTCCCGGATTCCACCCTAATAATGCTAACATATTGACCACGGCTTCCGGTAAATACCCTTCTTCGCGATACCCCATATAGTTTTCGGTTTCAGTTCTCCATTCTAACGGATAAACTGGAAATCCGCCTGCTTCGCCATCGCGCTTGCTCAATTTACCTTTACCCACAGGCTTCATAATAAGTGGTAAATGCGCAAATTGTGGTGCTTGCCATCCAAAAGCGTTGTACAATAATTGATGTAAAGCTAATGAAGGGAGCCATTCTTCGCCACGAATAACATGCGTAATTTTCATAAGGTGGTCGTCCACAATATTGGCAAGATGATAGGTGGGCATTCCATCACTCTTAAATAACACTTTATCATCCAGAATATTCGTGTCTATTTGTATATCGCCACGAATGATGTCGTGTAAATGCAAAGTTTCGCCTTCAGGAGATTTAAAACGAACAACATAATCTTCACCAGCATCGAGCCTTTTTTGTACTTCTTCAAGAGATAAGGAAAGCGAATTTTTCAATGTTAAGCGGTTATGCCAATTGTAGATAAATGTTTTTCCGTTGGCTTCATGATCTTTTCGGTGCGCATCTAATTCTTCAGCGGTATCAAAAGCATAATAGGCTTTTCCTTCTTCAATTAATTGATCGGCGTATGCCTTGTATAAGAGTTTACGCTCGCTCTGTCTGTACGGGCCACAATCACGTTCTTTTCCGGGCCCTTCGTCATAAGGTATGTTTAGCCAATTTAATGCCTCAACAATGTAAGCTTCGGCATTATTTACGTAACGCGTTTGGTCCGTATCCTCAATTCGCAATAAGAAATCACCGCCGTGTTTTTTTGCAAACAAATAATTGAATAGAGCGGTTCTTACCCCACCAATATGTAACGGCCCCGTGGGGCTGGGCGCAAAACGAACGCGTACTTTTTGAGACATAATAGTAATTTGCTTGCAAAGGTAGAAATTGTTTAAGTTTTCTTGAAGTTAAGCTGTTAAAAAGAGAAGCTATGGCTTAAATCTTTGCTAAAGACGGCGCTTAGGTACAATTTTTGTTTTATTTTAGTCCCTAAAGCTATAGCGATTGAGCACTTTCACAATTATTCAGCAAAAATTAGAACAATTTATTCGGAAATACTATACGAATGAATTGATAAAAGGCACCATCCTATTTTTTGCCATTGGTCTTTTATACTTTATTGCCACGCTTTTTGTTGAACATTTTTTGTGGTTGGAAACTACCGGAAGAGCACTATTATTTTGGACTTTTGTTTTGGTTGAAATTGCCTTATTTGCAAGGTTTATTGCATTTCCGCTTGCGAAGCTTTTTAAACTTCAACAGGGGATAAGTTATGAAGAAGCCTCCAAAATAATTGGCAATCACTTTCCGCAGGTTAATGATAAATTGCTTAATGTAATTCAGTTAAATCAAAATCGAAGAGAATCTGAACTATTAGCTGCAAGTATTGACCAAAAATCTAACGAACTACAACCCATTCCTTTTGTGGGAGCCATTCATTTCAAAAAAAATCTTGCCTATCTTAAATATGCCGCTGTTCCGGTGCTCATTATTGTTTTGGTGAGCGTTTTTTGGGATAAAAACCTTTTTACAGACAGCTATGAAAGAGTGGTGCATTACGATACCGCTTATGAACCTCCGGCACCTTTTAGTTTTGTGTTGCTGAACGAAGACCTTAACGCCATTGAAAACAAAAGTTTTACGGTACAAGTAAAGACGGAGGGTTCTGTAATTCCTGAAAATGCTTCGGTACAATTTAATAATGAAGCCTATTATTTGGAACAAACCAGCCCCGGCAGGTTTCAATTTACGTTTACACAACCTTCGGAAAGCTTTGATTTTCGTTTTAGCGCCAATAAGGTGACTTCAAAACCATATCATGTTGAAGTTGTTAAAACGCCATCGTTAGTAGGGTTTGAGATGTTGTTAGACTACCCTTCCTACACAGGAAAAAAAGATGAAACTTTAAAAAGCACCGGGAATGCTACTATTCCGGAAGGAACAAGAGTGCGTTGGAATGTAAGTACAAAAAACACAGAAACCGTCCATCTGAAAACAAAAGATACCCTATACGGATTTACATCCTCAAAAGACGAATTTTCGTTTCAAAAGGGAGTCTATCAAACGCTGGATTATGCCATAACAACGTCTAACAAAGCGCTGAAGGATTATGAAAATCTTTCCTTTACATTGGGGGTTGTTAAAGATGCTTATCCGGAGATTTCAGTAGCGTCAAAACAGGATAGCACAGACCTTCAGATATATTATTTTTTGGGACAAGTTTCAGACGATTATGGCTTATCTAAGCTTCAATTAGTGTATTATCCTGTTGGCGAAGAAACTCAAAAGAAAACGATACAACTACCTGTTGCAAATGGTAGCTTTGACCAGTTTACATATGCATTTCCTGGAACCTTAGAGCTTCAAGAGGGGGTCTCGTATGAGTATTATTTTGAGGTTTTTGATAACGACGCAATTCATAAATTTAAGTCTTCTAAGTCCGGGTTTTATACTTTCCGAAAACTTACTAAGGAAGAATTGGAAGCCCTTCAATTGGATGAGCAAAAAGAAAATATCGAAGACCTTTCTAAAAGCATCAAAGATTTAAAACAACAAGAAAAAAGGCTGGAAGAACTCAATAAAACTCAAAAAGAAAAAGACCAACTTAATTGGAATGATAAAAAGAAGCTGGAAGATTTTCTTAAAAAGCAAAAGCAACAGGAAGAGATGATGAAGAATTTTTCAAAGGAAATGAAAGAAGACTTACAGAAATTTCAGCCCGAAAACAAAGAAGAAGATCCTTTTAAAGAACAATTGGAAGAACGCTTAGAAGAAAATGAAAAACGCCTGGAAGAAAATGAAAAATTGTTGGAAGAATTAGAACGGCTTCAGGAGAAAATAGACAAAGAAGAGCTTTCTGAAAAGCTGGAAAAATTAGCAAAGCAGAATAAAAATCAGGAAAAGAATTTAGAACAATTGGTAGAGCTTACAAAGCGATACTATGTAACTAAAAAAGCTGAAAAACTAGCTGAAGAATTGTTCAAATTGGGAGAAGAGCAAGAGAAATTGGGAGAAGCTTCAAAGGAGGAGAACACTCAAGAAAAGCAAGAAGAACTCAACGAAAAGTTTGATGAATTTCAGAAGGAAATGGAAGAACTTCAAAAGGAAAACGAAGAGTTAAAAGAGCCCATGGATATCCCTCAAGATAAAACAGGAGAGAAGGAGGTTGAAAAGGAACAAGATAAAGCCACCGATAAACTTGAGCAACAAAAGGCTCAAGAAGCAGCACCCAGCCAGAAAAATGCTGGGAAGAAAATGAAGCAAATGAGCCAGCAAATGCAAGCTCAAATGATGGCCGGACAAATGGATAGCATAGATGAAGACATTGAAATGTTACGTCAGATTTTGGATAATTTGGTTACCTTTTCTTTTGAACAAGAAGATTTGATGCAGGATTTTAAGCAAATTGATTATGGAAGTGCCGCCTTTGGAAAAAAGTTAAATCTTCAAAACGATTTAAAACTTAATTTTCAGCACATTGACGATAGTCTTTTTGCGTTATCATTAAGACAGCCCCTTATTAGTGAAAAGATTAATGAATCACTTACCAATGTATCATTCAACATTAATAAAGCATTAGAGCAATTGGCCGAAAACAATTCAAGGTCGGGCATTTCAAGTCAGCAATACATTATAACCGGAGCCAATGAGTTGGCTATTTTACTAAGTGATTTATTGGGAAATATGCAAAATATGGCAATGAATATGCCCGGTCAGGGACAGGGAAAAGGCCAAGGACAAGGACAAGGTCAGGGAGAAGGGTTTCAATTGCCGGACATTATTCAAAAGCAAAAAAGCTTAGGCGAGCAAATGGGAGAACAAATGGGGAAAGGGGAACAAGGTAGTGAAGGAACGGAAGGAAATTCCGGAAAAGGGGAAAAAGGTCAGGGTAAATCTGGCCAACAAGGTCAAGAAGGAGATGGTGGAGACGGCGGAGACAATGGAAGTGATGGTAACGGAGGCAGCGGAAACAAAGAAGGCAATAATAAGCAAGAAGGTGCTAAGGAAAAAGAAGACTTGAACGGCAAAATCTTTGAAATTTATAAACAACAACAGGATTTACGAAATCAACTGAAAGACAGACTTAGTAAAGAAGGGTTGGACGGGCAAGGTGGTAAAATTATTAAGGAAATGGAGGGGATAGAACAACAATTGCTCGATAAAGGCTTTAATCAGCGTACGCTTGAACGCATAATGAATTTACAATACGAGCTTTTGAAACTTGAAGAGGCCGATTTAGAACAAGGAAAAGAAAATAGAAGAGAGTCGCGAACGAATAGACAGGATTTTAATAACACACTTCGGTTAAAGGTCGAAGACATTAAGAAGTATTTTAATCAAGAAGAAATTCTAAACAGAGAGGCATTACCATTGCAAATAGAATATAAAAAGGAAGTTCAAAAATATTTCAATAAAGAAAATGATTGATTTTTTTTCCGAAACAGATTTTAACCTTCAGAATGGAAAAGCCTACACGCAATGGATTGTAAATACCATACAAGCGGAAGGATATGTTTTGAAAGAGCTGTGTTTTATTTTTTGTAATGACGCTTACCTTCATAAAATAAATATTGAATTTCTTAAACACGACACACTAACAGATATCATTACTTTTGATTACAATCTGGGAAAACAAATTCATGGCGAGATCTATATTTCTACAGAAAGAGTTGAAGAAAATGCAGCAGAATATGGTATTTCTTTTGAAGAAGAACTTCGAAGAGTCATGATCCATGGGGTTCTTCATCTTTGCGGGTTTAAAGATAAAACACCAGATGAGGAAAAGATAATGCGTATAAAAGAGGATGATTATTTAGTTCTTTTTTGAGCTATTAGTTTGATTTTCAAAATATTACCATTTTAATATTCTGAATTTCAATACTTTAGAGTATATTTGCGACCTCTAATTTAGATTATGTTCCACGTGGAACAATTCATGCAGTATGTTTAATAAAGAATATGATGTTATAGTCGTTGGCGCTGGCCACGCAGGGTCTGAGGCCGCTGCCGCTGCTGCTAATCTTGGGTCAAGCACATTGCTTATAACCATGAATCTTCAAAATATTGCTCAAATGTCTTGCAATCCTGCCATGGGAGGTATTGCAAAAGGGCAAATTGTTCGAGAAATTGATGCTTTGGGAGGTTATAGCGGCATTGTTTCTGATAAAACAGCTATTCAGTTTAAAATGCTAAACAAATCGAAAGGACCTGCCATGTGGAGCCCACGTGTGCAAAGCGACCGAATGAGATTTGCAGAAACTTGGCGGTTAATGCTTGAGCAGACTCCAAATCTTGATTTTTATCAAGAAATGGTTTCAGGAATTTTAGTTGAAAACGGCAAAATAATAGGAGTTAAAACATCTCTAGGAGTAAAGGTTTATGGCAAATCAGTAGTTCTAACCAACGGCACCTTTTTGAATGGACTTATTCATATTGGGGAAAAGCAATTTGGTGGCGGTAGAGCCGGTGAAAAGGCGGCAACAGGTATAACAGAAGATTTAATTCGGTTTGGATTTGATGCCGGAAGAATGAAAACCGGTACCCCTCCCAGAGTAGATGGAAGATCCTTAGATTTTTCAAAAATGATTGTTCAACCCGGGGACGATGACCCACAAAAATTTTCTTATTCCAATATAACTAAGCCACTTACCAAACAGCGTGATTGCCACATGACCCATACAAGTCCATTGGTTCATGAACTTTTAAAAGAAGGCTTTGATCGCTCCCCCATGTTTAATGGAGCCATTAAAAGCATCGGACCAAGATATTGTCCGTCTATTGAAGATAAAATCAATCGATTTGCAGACAAAGATAGACATCAATTGTTTGTGGAACCGGAAGGCTGGAATACCGTTGAATATTATATTAATGGTTTTTCTACATCATTACCTGAAGAAGTTCAGTTTAAAGCACTAAAAGAATGTGCCGGATTTGAACATGTTAAGTTTTTCAGACCCGGATATGCCATTGAATATGATTATTTCCCACCCACACAGCTTCGCCATACTTTAGAAACTAAGCTTGTTTCTGGGTTGTATTTTGCAGGACAAATTAATGGTACTACTGGTTATGAAGAAGCAGCTTCTCAGGGATTAATAGCAGGAATAAATGCCCATTTAAAAGCTCATGAAAAAGAGGCTTTCATTTTAAAACGGGATGAGGCTTACATTGGTGTTTTAATTGACGACCTTATTACGAAAGGCACTAAAGAACCTTATCGAATGTTTACCTCCCGAGCCGAATACAGAACGCTATTGCGTCAAGATAATGCAGATTATAGACTTACACCAAAATCTTTTGAGTTGGGCCTAGCTTCTGAAAAAAGGATGCGATCTATGGAGGAAAAGTATGCTAAAAGTGGTGCATTTGTGCAGTTTTTTAAAGATACAAGTGCGGCTCCTGAAATAATTAATCCAATTCTCGAGCGAAAAGATTCAGCCTTGGTCAAGCAAAGTGATAAATTATTCAAATTTTTTTCGCGTCCGAATATTACTATGGACGATATGAGAACAATTTCTGAAGTAGAAGAATTTGTCGTTTCCGAAAACTTAAGCCATGAAATATTAGAGCAGACGGAAATTCAGATTAAATATGCCGGGTATATTGAGAAGGAGAAAAACAATGCGGATAAATTGAACAGACTAGAAGGAATAAAAATTCCCGAGACCTTCGATTACTCAAAACTAAAGTCATTATCCTTTGAGGCTGTCGAAAAACTTTCAAAAATAAAACCAACTACTGTTTCTCAAGCATCCAGAATTAGTGGCGTTTCCCCTAATGATATTTCAGTTTTACTGGTGTATATGGGACGATAAACTTTAATTGTTTCACGTGGAACATCATTCAATTTCTAAAAATAATCCAGAGGATTTTTATATAACCACTAAGGACTTTCTTATTACCGGAGAATCTTTTTCTTTGGTTTGGGACGATAAAAAGCAGCTTTTGAAAACAACGCCTCAGCCTCTTGATAAAGACCTGTCAAAATATTACGAGAGTAGTGAGTATATTTCGCATACCGATTCCAAAAAAGGCTTACTTAATTTCTGTTACCAGTTCATTAAATCGTACTCTTTAAATAAAAAAGTGAAGCTCATCCTAAAAGAAAATAATCAAAAAGGATCTATTTTAGATATTGGGGCGGGCACAGGAGATTTTCTTTTTTTAGCTCAAAAAAAAGGATGGAAAATAGAAGGAATAGAGGTAAATGAAAAGGCACAAAAATTAGCTTTTAACAAAGGTGTTGTTTTAAAGAAAGGTCTCGATGAATTCACAGATGAGTTGTTTGATGTTGTTACCCTTTGGCATGTGTTAGAACACTTGCCTAATCTGCCCGAGATAGTTTCCCAAATTGAAAAGACAATAAAGCCTGGTGGAACCTTAATTATTGCGGTTCCAAATTTCAATTCGTTCGATGCTTTGTATTATAAACAATTTTGGGCTGCTTATGATGTTCCAAGACATCTTTGGCACTTTTCAAAAGAAAGTATGAAGCAGCTATTTTCTTCAAACTTGAAGTTGATAAAGATTAAACCCATGATTTTTGATGCTTTTTATGTAAGTCTTCTTTCGGAAAAATATAAAACCGGCAAATCATTTTCTTTAAAGTCCTTTTGGATAGGATTGCGCTCCAACCTTTCTGCATGGAAAACAAAAGAGTATTCTTCCTTAATTTATATATTTAAAAAGCAAAACAATCAAAATTAAGAGGCCATAGGAGTTATACAGCTCCCAAAACACCGCAGATAGGAAATTAAAAAAAGAGAGGCTTAAAAGCGCTAATTTTACTTCATTTCAAATAAATAGAAATGATTAATAATCTTTAAAAAGATAAGAAAAATCTATACTAACTCCTTTTTATGGATAAGCTTTGTTAATTGAATGGAAAGGTCTGTAAAAATAATTTTTGCATTCCCGTTTCGTTCAATATGATAGTTGGCATTTTCCAACGCTTCCACGATTTCAAAAATATTGTTTTGATGCACAAAAGGAGCAAACTTATCGATTGAAAATTTAGGGTCTTGGGTTTCAAAATATAAAAGAGAACCTGCTTGGTAGTTTTTAAGCAATGCTTGGCGAAACAATTCTACACAATAATTTAAAAAGTTTTTTTGCGTTTCGCGTCCTTTTTCAGCCATGCTATCACTCCATTGCAATAATTCCTGAATGGCTTTTTTATTTCCTTTGGCTTTAAATGCAGTACGAACCCATAATACAAACCATTCCTCAAAAACAGCATCTTCGCTGTTATTCTCCAAAATTTGAATGGCTTTATTGAAGTCGCCGTGAGATTGACGACTAATTCTTTTTGCCAAACTTTCTTGCACCCCTTTTCGTTGAATAAGGCCATCAATAATAGCAGCTTCAGAAAGCAGGGGAATGTGAAGTGTTTGGCAGCGTGAATGGATGGTATTCAATATTTGTTCTTCATTTTCAGTCAACAAAAGAAGGACTGTTTTGTCTGAAGGCTCCTCTACTAATTTCAAAATTTTATTTGAACATTCAGTATTCATTTTATCGGCCATCCAAATAATCATTATTTTGTATCCCCCTTCATAGGCTTTCAGGGAAAGTTTTTTTGAAATTTCTTCGGCTTCCTTAACATTAATATTTGCTTGTTTATTTTCAATTCCCAAATAATGAAACCATTGAAACAACGATCCATACATGTTTTTTTGTAAAAAAATCCTCCATTCTTCTGAAAATGAATTAGATACAGCAGATTTTTTAACCGTTTCGTTTGTATTTACCGGAAAGACAAAGTGAAGATCAGGATGGGCAAGATTTGCTACCTTTTTTTCACACCGCAAATAAGCATCACTACCATGCTCGAAAGGACTACAAAGAATTTCTTTTGCATAGGCAATGGCCAGCGGTAATAAACCCGAGCCACTTTGTCCCACAAACAATTGCGCATGAGCAATTCGTCCTTTTTGAACCGTAGTTTGTAAATGATTTTTAATATGTGTTTGCCCTACAACTTCTGAAAAATCCATACACAAAGCTACATCATTTTATCCAGTCTTTAAATGCCATAATTGGTTATCTTTGTTTTTGAAATTTTCCCCTATGAAAACAATAGAAGACTTTAATTTTAATAACAAAAAAGCAATTATTAGAGTAGATTTTAATGTGCCTTTGGATGCTGCTTTTAATGTTGCCGACACGACTCGAATTGAAGCAGCAAAACCAACCATTGTTAAAATCTTAGAAGACGGTGGCCGTTGTATTTTAATGTCTCACCTGGGAAGACCTAAAAACAAAGAAACGGAATTTTCTTTAAAACACATTGTAGAAACCACTACTGAAATTTTAGGCGTAAAAGTAAAGTTTGTAGGCGATTGCATTGGTGAAAAAGTAGCTGCCGAAGTAGCTAATTTAAGACAGGGCGAGATACTTTTATTGGAAAATTTACGGTACTATCCTGAAGAAGAAAAAGGCGATGTTGCATTTGCCGAACAGCTTTCTCAATGGGGGGATATTTATGTAAACGATGCCTTTGGAACAGCGCATCGAGCACATGCTTCTACAACCATCATCGCCCAATTTTTCCCAGAAAACAAGTGTTTTGGAGGTCTTTTAGCTTCAGAAATTATCAATGTAAATAAAGTATTAAAAGAAAGTGAAAAGCCTGTAACTGCCATTATTGGCGGTGCCAAGGTCTCTTCCAAAATCACTATTATCGAAAATATTTTAGACAAAGTTGATCATCTTATTATTGGCGGCGGAATGGCATTTACTTTTATCAAAGCCCAAGGAGGCAGTATTGGCAATTCATTAGTTGAGGATGATAAACAAGAATTGGCTTTGGAAATCTTAAAGAAAGCAAAAGAAAAAAACGTCCAAGTGCATTTGCCTACAGATGCAATTATTGCAGATGCTTTTTCTAATGATGCCAACACACAAGTGACTACTATTTATAAAATTCCAGATGGATGGATGGGATTGGATGCTGGCCCCGACACACAGCAAAAATTTGCATCGGTTATCAATAGCTCAAAAACCATTTTATTTAATGGTCCGGTGGGCGTTTTTGAAATGCCTGCGTTTGCTCAAGGAACTATAGCTATTTGTGAGGCTATTGCTGAAGCTACCAAAAATGGAGCATTTTCCTTAGTAGGAGGCGGAGATAGTGTTTCAGCAGTAAAGCAATTCAATTTTGGTGATAAAGTAAGTTATGTTTCCACCGGAGGAGGTGCCATGTTGGAAATGTTAGAAGGTAAAATTTTACCCGGTATTGCTGCAATTTTGGAATAGAAAAGTTAAAAAATTGCTTATTTACTGCAATTCATTATTTTTATCAAAATTTTTAACCTACTTCTTCGTTATTATGCCTATGTCTAAAAAGGTGATTTTTGTGGTAGCCCTGCTTATTTGCGGAATTTCTTTTTCGCAAGACAAAAACACCGCTAAAAAAGATAAAAAGAAGCTTCCCACGAAAACCATTCAGGTGGTAGACTCTATTTCGGTTCCGAAGATAGATGAAGAATTACCCACGACCATTGTCGCAACCCAGTTAAGAGATTCCGTTATCTATGAGTTGGAAGATCTCAAAAAAGCCAGAAAAATAGATTCAATTTGGCTTGCTCAATTATATAATAATAACTTATTTGAAGAAATTTACGGCTCTGTGACAGACCTTGACTATGAGCCCGTTGAATACGAAGAATTACCTACCGAATTGCTGAAGAAGCGATTAAAAGAATTAGATGCCCGCACTCCTTTTCATGTAGAATATAACCCTTCTTTGGAAAGTGTTATTAAAGGCTATTTAAAAAATAGACGGAAGACGATGGCTCGGCTTATGGCATTGAGCGATTACTATTTCCCCATGTTTGAAGAAGAAATGGCACGTCAGGGTCTTCCTATGGAAATGAAGTACTTGGCGGTGATTGAATCTGCCTTAGACCCCAAAGCAACCTCACGAGTTGGCGCCAAGGGTTTATGGCAATTTATGTTTCAAACGGGAAAGATTTTCGGATTAGAAGTAAACAGCTATGTAGATGAACGAACCGACCCATTAATGGCTACCGAAGCCGCCGCAAAGTATTTAAAGAGTTTGCATAAAAGTTTAGGCGATTGGGACTTAGCTTTAGCGGCTTATAATAGTGGTCCAGGAAATGTCTCAAAGGCCATTCGTAGATCTGGAGGAAGAACCAATTATTGGAATATTCGTGAATTTCTTCCTCGTGAAACGGCAGGGTATGTTCCTGCTTTTTTGGCCACGATGTATATTTTTGAATATGCCGAAGAACACGGTTTTAAAAGTCACGGACCAAAATTTCCTTACATCGCTACAGACACTTTGCATATTAAAAAGATGATTACTTTAGAACAAGTTGCTAAAGTAACCAATCTCGATATTGCTGAAATAGCGTTTTTGAATCCTTCCTATAAATTAGGGATTATTCCGGTAATTAAAGATGAAAATTATGTGTTACGTTTGCCCGTTGATGCCATTGGTAAATTCGTAAATAATGAAGAGGCTATTTATGAATTAGCCGAAGCCGAATTTAATGATAGAGAAAAACCGCTTCCGCAGCTTTTTGAACAGAATGATAAAATACGGTATCGTGTAAAAAGTGGAGATTACTTAGGCCGAATTGCAGAAAATCATGGAGTTTCCGTTACGCAAATTAAACGCTGGAATGGGCTAAAAAGCAACACCCTTAGAGTAGGGCAACGGTTAACTATTTATCCAAAAGGGGCAAGTTTAGCAACACAAGGAGAGAATACCAATATTGCAAAAACCGAGAATCCCAAAACCTATACGGTTAAAAGCGGAGATACTTTGTGGAGTATTTCCAAAAAATTTCCTAACGTTTCTGTTGAAGATTTAAAAAAGTGGAACGATATTAGCGGTAATAATTTAAAAGCGGGAACCAAAATTAAGGTTTCAAAAGGATAACTTTTAAAACAATATCGCATGAAAATTGTACTATACCCCCTCGTATTTTGTACGATTCTTTTCTTTTCTTGTAATTCTTCATCAGAAAAAAGAGACACGTCCTATTTAACCGAGTCCGTAGGAGCTATCAATGGACTTCAAGTTGTCATTACCAATGCGTTTTGGAATGATTCTGTTGGAGAAAAAATAAGGGAATATTTTGCAGCTCCTGCCGATGGACTCCCTCAAATAGAACCCATTTTTTCCATCAATCAAATTCAGCCGGAAAATTTTAGTGATTTTGCGCGTACCTACCGCACTTTTTTATATGTAGATTTAGGAAAGGAAGATACCATTCAAATTAAAAAAGACTCATACGCAAAACCTCAAATAGGTGCTTTTATTACAGCTACTTCAGAAGAGAAATTAATCGAGATTATTGAAGCAAATCAAGAAAAAATAATAGCCACTTTTAAAGCGTTTGAAATTAAAGAACGTCAAAGAAGAACCAATATCTCCTTGCTAACCGTAGATTCTCTTAAAGAACGCTTTGGGATTTCTCTAAAAATACCTTCTGCCTACAGAGTTGCCTCAGCTTGTAATGATTTTTATTGGATACGGAAAGACTTAAAATCTAACGGAAGTACAAATATTTTAATGTACGAAGTGCCCCTAAACGTAATTGGAAAAGATAGTAGTATTATAGGGGATATTATTAAAGTTCGCGACACGATTGGTTCCGGATATTTACCGGTAGAGGATGATGGCTTGTTTGTTACAGAAGAAGCGTATGCTCCCTATTTATTTACCACAGAAATTGACGGAAAATTTGCCTATGAGACTAAAGGTACATGGGAAATAAAGGATGATTTTATGGCAGGGCCATTTCTTAATTATGCTATTAAAGATGAAGCGCACAATCGATATCTAATTATTGAAGGATTTACGTATGCGCCTTCCATGGAAAAAAGGGATTTGCAGTTTGAACTGGAATCTATCATCAAGTCGATGAAGTTTGTACCTTAAAAAAAGAACCCCCAATTCAATCAATATGAATCGGGGGTTCTTTTATAAATATTGAAAAGAATAATTATTTCTTTTCTTCCAGTTTATCGCCTTTGTCGTCTTTTGAAGCATCTTTAAATTCTTTTATTCCACTTCCAAGTCCACGCATCAATTCTGGAATTTTCTTTCCACCAAAAAGGAGTAAGACCACTACTACAATTAGTACTATTTGCCAAGGGCCCATAACAAAAGGGATAAAAAGTGCTTCCATGTGAATTAAATTTTAAGATACAAAGGTAACAAGAAATCCTCAGATAATTCGTTTTCAACATAAGTTTAGCATAAACCACGTACATTTGTATTCAATTTTTAGGATTTATGGAGAATAAAGAACGAAGAGGAAAGAAATTTAAAAAAAAATTACTTCACAAGTATCGATTAGTAGTACTCAACGAACAAACTTTTGAAGAGCGATTTTCTTTTAAGTTGAACAGGCTTAATGTTTTTGTCTTCAGTTCACTTGCCGCACTTTTTTTAATTGCCGGAACTACCGTCCTAATTGCATTTACGCCATTAAGAGAGTACATTCCGGGATATTCATCTACTTCTTTAAAAAAGAAAGCAACCGAGTTGACCTACCAAACCGATTCATTACAGCAAAAATTATTAATCAATCAACAATATTTTGCTTCCATTAGAAAGGTACTTACGGGCGATGTAAAAGCCCACGACTTTAACAAGGATTCTATTTTAGAATCTGTTCAGAAAGAAATTATACAAGCCGGGTTTTTGCCTTCAAAACAAGATTCGCTACTAAGAGAGAAAGTACAGCAGGAAGATAAATACAATCCGTTAACTGCCAGTAACGAATTAAACTTCGTGCTTTTTGCTCCGGTTAAAGGGACAATTTCTGAACCCTACAATCCTTCTCAAAAGCATTTTGCCGTGGATATTGTAACTCCAAAAAATACGGCCGTTAAGGCAGTTGCCGATGGCACCGTGATATTTTCAGGATGGACTTCGGATGCGGGGTATGTGCTTATTTTAAAACATGCTTCAAATTTAATTTCGGTATATAAACACAATGCTTCTTTAACGATTGAACAAGGCGATTTAGTTGAAGCAGGTGAAGTTATTGCAACGGTAGGAAATACCGGAGAGTTGACTACCGGACCCCATCTTCATTTTGAGCTTTGGAGTGACGGTTACCCCATAAACCCAACCAATTTTATCGATTTTAATTAACCATGACGCTAAAATCTTTAGGAGCGAAAATTTTTGCCAAGAGGGTTTCCAACCAAATAGCTACGTGGGCTTCAAATCCACTGGAAACACAACAAAGAGTTTTTAAAGAGCTAGTTTCCAAAGCTAAAAACACCACCTTTGGAAAAGAGCATCAATTTTCAGAAATACAGTCTTACGAAGATTTTAGTAAACGCGTTCCTATTCGAGATTACGAAGATTTAAGACCCTATATTGATGCCGTTGTTGCAGGCAAAGAAAACATTTTATGGCCAGGAAAACCCTTATATTTTGCTAAAACTTCGGGAACCACTTCTGGGGTTAAATATATTCCGTTAACAAAAGCGTCGCTTCCGCATCATATTCGTGCTGCCCGTAATGCCATTTTATGCTACATCAATGAAACGGGAAATACCAAAATAGTGGACGGAAAAATGATTTTTCTCCAGGGAAGCCCTGTTTTAAAAGAGCAGCATGGAATTAAAATAGGCCGTCTTTCAGGGATTGTGGCGCATTATGTACCCAAGTACCTTCAGAAAAACAGAATGCCTACATGGGAAACCAATTGCATGGAAGATTGGGAAGAAAAAGTAGCTGCTATTGTTGCGGAAACCCAAGAAGAAGATATGACCATTATTAGCGGTATTCCTTCATGGGTTCAAATGTATTTTGAACAACTTCAACTAAAAACCGGAAAAAAGATTGGGGCGCTGTTTCAAAATTTTGAATTGTTTATCTACGGAGGCGTTAACTACGAACCTTATCGTCAAAAATTTGAAAATTTAATTGGTAGAAAAGTAGCCAGTATTGAATTATATCCTGCTTCCGAAGGGTTTTTTGCCTTTCAGAATGAACAAAACGACAACGGGTTGTTGCTTCAATTAAATGCAGGAATTTTTTATGAGTTTGTAGAGGCCACTTCTTTTTTCGAAGAAAACCCTAAAAGACTAACTATTGGCGAAGTAACAGTGGGGGTTAATTATGTGATGATTATCTCTACCAATGCCGGGCTTTGGGGATATAATTTAGGAGATACTGTAATTTTTACCTCAACCCATCCCTACAAATTAATTGTTTCAGGACGAATTAAACATTTTATTTCAGCATTTGGGGAACATGTTATTGGTAAAGAAGTAGAACAAGCGATGAAAGAAGTTTTAGAAAAACATTCCTTCTCCATTACCGAATTTACTGTAGCTCCAGAAATTACTCCATCCAATGGAGAATTGCCCTATCACGAATGGCTTATCGAATTTGATGAAGTGCCTCAACAAATTTCAACAATTGCCCATGCACTGGACGCTTCACTTCAAAAGCAGAATAGCTATTATTTCGACTTAATTCAAGGAAAGGTACTTCAACCCTTAAAAATTACTCCTTTAAAAAAGAATACTTTTAACGAATACATGAAAAGCTTAGGAAAATTGGGAGGGCAAAATAAAATTCCAAGACTTTCTAATGACCGAAAAATAGCCGACAATCTGTTAAAACTTCAAGGATAAAATAATAGTATCTTTGCCATCAAAAATGAACTCTAAATCAACACATAAGAGAACACGAGCCCAGCAAAGTTCCAGTGCCATAGAGCGCCTGTATATTACCATGCGGCATTTATTTAATCGGGGGTTTTACAAGCCTATGGGGATAAGCGGGGAAACGTTACGTGAAGCATTACTCGTTTTACGCCCCGAGATTTATGGCTCCATTGCTGATGAAAACATTGAACTACAAGGATTACTGTATGTCATGGACAGGCTTCCTTATGGTATTGAAGAGTGTACATTTATTAACCTTACCAGTGACGAAGGGTATCAAAAATCTCACTTTAAACCTATTATTCCTTCAAAGAGACGCCGAAACTGCTATCGTATCGATGACGATCAAATGAATATTGAAATCACTCGAGGGCGTAGTGAGATTTACGATATTTTAACCCATTTAACGTTTTTGTACATAGAGTCTCATAAAATTATGCGGCAAGTGCTCGTTAACGATGAAGGAGAATTAATAAGAGATTGGTTAAAATTGGAAGAAGCGGTTTTGCATAAAAAAACCTTAACCAAAAACGAACAAGAGATAGCACTAACACATACCGCCAATTTTTTGGGGAGGACCTTTGAGGAAGTGAATGAAATCTACCCGCAATTTTCCTGCAAAGAAGATGAGCATCGGTTTTTAAAAATTATTTATTATTTAGGGAAAGGGGCCATTAACGAGACACTTACAGAGAAGAAAAGGCTTATTACCTTTAGTGCGGTATTGCGGGAACGCTTAGGTCACCATATTCACGGAGAACGATGGGCATATCGTATAAAAAATGAGCTTCATCAAAAAGGATTATTGCAACGTCCCCTTCATATTATAAGTGCCAATATGCACAGTGTAATGAATAGCTTATATGCTGAAGAGGCATTGATTTCTGAAAAAAAGGACAAGTCTAGAATGCAGCTTTTTGAACTACTTAGCAAAGCTGAAAACGAGAAATTACGAGAAAAGGTGACCAAAAAAGCCCTCCAAAACGGGATGACTTATTTGCCAGACGAAAGTGGCACCAACATCGACGTACAAATCTTTGACACCGAAAAGTATTCAAAAATAAATAACAAAGAAGTACCAAGTAATGAAAAACCGGTACTTGTGGTTATGGATTATGCTTTTGGAGAGCAAGCCTATGAAACCATGGACGAGCTCTTAAAGCCCTTTCAACATAATGGTAAAAAGGAATTTTTGAATGTAGCATCCATTTCTATTATGGGAAAGGCAGGAATACTCGAGGGAGGTAAAGGCGATATTATGATCCCAAATTCACATATTTTTGAAGGTACGGCAGATAATTACCCGTTCAAAAATAAACTAAAGAAAAGTCATTTTGAAGGTACTGCAAAGGTGTGTTCAGGAGCAATGATTACGGTGTTAGGAACGTCACTTCAAAATAAAGATATCCTCACCTTTTTTTATAACTCCTCTTGGAATGTGATTGGATTGGAAATGGAAGGCGCTCATTATCAAAAAGCCATTCAGTCTGCCTCCAAAATACGAGGGAGTATTAGCCCCAATGTAAAAGTAAGATACGCTTATTACGCTTCGGACAATCCATTAGAAACAGGCAGTACATTAGCCTCTGGCGGCTTAGGAACTACCGGGGTAAAACCAACCTATTTGATTACCGAAAAGATATTAGAACAAATATTAAAATAAGTTAATTTGTTGAAGAAGAAAGTATTAATAACCGGAGGAGCAGGTTTCATAGGGTCTAATTACATAGATTTTATGCTACAATATTTTGACGATGAGCTGATTGTATTAGACAAACTTACCTATGCCGGAGATCTTCGGAATTTAGAACCCTTCAAGGAACATCCAAACTATCATTTTGTACAAGGGGATATTTGCGATTCCAAGTTACTTGAGGAATTATTTCACCAATATCAATTTCAAGAAGTGGTACATTTTGCGGCAGAATCGCACGTAGATAATTCTATCACAGGCCCTTCGGCTTTTATTGAAACGAATATTGTTGGTACTTTTCAGTTATTACAAGCCTCCTATACATTGTGGATGGCTGGGCCTAATCAGCTAAAAGAGGCTTTTAAGGGGGCAAGATTTTTACATGTTTCTACAGACGAGGTGTATGGCACCTTAGGCGAAACGGGACTTTTTACCGAAGAAACCTCATACGCACCTAATAGCCCATATAGTGCTTCCAAAGCTTCCTCCGATTTTATTGTGAGAAGCTATTTCCATACCTACGGATTGCCGGTAGTTACAACAAATTGTTCTAATAATTACGGACCCAATCAGCATAAAGAAAAATTAATTCCAACCATTATTCGTAAAGCTATTTCTGGAGAACCCATTCCTATTTACGGAGATGGTCAAAATGTAAGGGATTGGTTGTATGTAAAAGATCATTGCGCAGGAATAAAGTTGGCGCTCGATAAAGGAGTGTTGGGCGAAACCTATAACATTGGCGGAAGAAATGAACGCAAAAACCTGTACATTGCACATGCTATTTGTGAATTGTTAGATGAGTTAAAACCCACCCAAAATTCCTATAAAGAGCAAATAACGTTTGTAAAGGAT
Organism: Flavobacteriaceae bacterium; assembly: GCA_041392125.1. Lineage (GTDB taxonomy): Bacteria > Bacteroidota > Bacteroidia > Flavobacteriales > Flavobacteriaceae > Halomarinibacterium. The sequence goes on from JAWKMR010000003.1 coordinate 406,264, forward strand.
AGACCGGGTCACGATTTTAGATATGCCATTGATGCTTCAAAAATTGAAAAAGATTTGGGATGGAAAGCTGCTGAAACTTTTGAAACAGGTATTAAAAGACCATTATGTGGTATTTAAATAACACCAACAGATTATGAAGGGAATTATACTGGCAGGAGGTTCTGGCACGAGATTGCACCCATTAACATTAGCGGTAAGCAAACAATTAATGCCTGTGTATGACAAGCCTATGATATATTATCCTTTGTCTACACTTATGTACTCAGGAATCCGCGAGATATTGATTATATCTACACCTGAAGACCTCCCGCTTTTCAAAAAACTATTAGGAGATGGAAAAAAATATGGCTGCAATTTTCAGTATACTGTACAAGAAAGGCCTAATGGCTTGGCCGAAGCTTTTATAATTGGAGAATCCTTTATTGGCAATGATAAAGTAGCACTTATTTTAGGAGATAATATTTTTTATGGCTCTGGGTTAAAGGAATTATTGCAAGCTAATAACAACCCTAACGGAGGTATTATTTATGCCTACCATGTTCATGATCCGGAACGATATGGTGTGGTAGAATTTGACAAGCAAGGAAAAGCACTTTCTATTGAAGAAAAACCCACCCACCCAAAAAGTAATTATGCCGTACCGGGAATCTACTTTTACGATAACACCGTTGTAGAAATTGCTAAAAATATAAAACCTAGCCACAGAGGCGAACTAGAAATTACAGATGTAAATAATGTGTATTTAAAGCAAGGAAACCTTAGCGTAAGTAAACTAGATAAAGGAACAGCCTGGCTAGATACAGGGACGTTTGCATCGCTCATGCAAGCAGCACAATTTGTGGAGGTTATTGAAGAACGCCAAGGCCTAAAAATTGGAGCCATTGAAGAAGCAGCTTATGAAATGGGATATATTTCAAAAGAACAGTTAATAGCACTCGCAAAACCTCTTTTAAAAAGTGGTTATGGGAATCATTTAATGAAATTAGACTAAAGTGGAAGTTGTTCAAAGTTCATTAAAAGATTGTTTTTACCTGAAACCAAGTGTTTTTGAAGATAAGCGCGGAATTTTTTCAGAAACATATAATCATAAATTATTTGTAGAAGCCACCGGGTTAAACATAAACTTTGTACAAGATAACCAGTCGGTTTCAAAATATGGCGTATTGCGAGGATTACATTTTCAGAAAGGAATGATGGCACAAGCCAAGCTGGTTCGAGTTGCTTTAGGATGTGTTTTAGATATTGTGGTGGACCTTAGGAAAGATTCTGAAACCTTCGGAAAATCATTTGCATAGAACTTACCGCCGAAAATGGCATACAATTATTTGTCCCAAAAGGATTTGCACACGGTTTGTAACACTTTCTGAAACATCTATTTTTTGTTATAAATGCGATAATTTTTATGATAGAGCTTCCGAAAGCGGGATTATCTACAATGACGCAACCCTCAATCTTAACTGGCATCTTGCCAAGGAGGAATTAATAATTTCAGAAAAAGACAGAGCCCTTCCCTCTTTCAATGAGATAATACAATGAAAAAAGTTTTGGTTACCGGAGCCAATGGACAATTAGGCAATTGTATTAAAGAAGCCGCTAAAGAATTTTCCGAAATAGACTTTCACTTTGTTGATAAAAACGCGCTCAATATTACAAATGCTACCCAAGTAGCAACGTTCTTTGAACACCACAGCTTTGATTTTTGCATTAATACAGCCGCGTATACCCAGGTAGAAAGGGCAGAAAGTGATCCAGAATGCTTTTTTGGTGAATGCTGAAGGAGTAAAGAATGTAGCGCGAAGCATGTTATAAACACAATATTATTTTACTTCATATATCTACAGATTATGTTTTTGATGGAAAAAAGAATACACCCTATGTGGAAACCGATAAAACAAACCCAATCAATGTGTATGGAGCTTCAAAATTAAAAGGAGAAGAATACATTCAGGAAACCTGTAAAAAGTATTTTATTATTAGAACCTCTTGGCTGTATTCTCTGTTTGGGCATAATTTTTTTAAATCTATTTTAAAACTTGCGAAAGAAAAGGACGCATTAACAATAACTACCGACCAAAGGGGTAGTCCTACCAATGCAAATGACTTAGCAAATTTTTTACTCACAATAATTACTTCTGAAACAAGTAGCTATGGTGTATATCATTTCAGTAATGAAGGGAATGCAACTTGGTTTGATTTTGCTGAGGAAATTGTCTCAAACTCAAAAGATTTAAAATTAGTAAAGATTGTTAAAACAGATAATTATCCTACTTTTGCAAAAAGGCCAAAATATAGTGTTCTCAGTATAGAGAAGCTCAAAAAACCTTTCATTACAACATTTCAGAATGGAGGGAAAGTCTAAGAAATAGTATAAATAACATTTAGAGAATTAGTAAGAAATGAATACAAATCAAGATGAAATAGATTTAGGCTCTTTGTTTGATGGCCTTAAAAAAGCCAAGAACAGCTTTTTGACTACATGTTTTAATGCCATAAATTTTGCCTTACGAAATTGGCTTATAATAGCAATACTCATTGTTGTTGGATTTGGATTAGGATATTTTTCCCAAATGTTTGAGAAAGCCCCAAAAGAAGCAAAAGTAGTTATCCGAACTAATTTTAATACCGGAGAGTATACCTATAATGCACTAGAGATTCTTCAAGAAAAATCCAAACAAAAAGATTCTGTTTTTTTAGAAAAGAATGGATTTAATAAAGATACGGTTGAAATTAAGAAAATTGAAGTGCTACCCATTGTAAGCTTCAATGATATTACAGAGAAATACGATCCCAACGATCGAAACCTAGACGCCTTGCTTCGGTATATTGAATTTGAAGAAAATGAGGAAAAGGTAAACTCGTTTAATTCTTCCTATAAATATCATACGATTCTTCTTACACTAGATAATATTGCTAACGACCAGACAATTAATAAGATTATTAACTACTTAAATAATCAAGAATTAATTAAACGAGTAGGAACCATTGGGAAGGAAACCATTATAGAAAGATTGGAGGGAAATAAAAACACCTTGGCCCAGATCGATTCAGTCCTTACTACCTATAATAAAACACAGCCACTCCCATCGCCCAATGAGCAAATATATGTTGTAGATAAAAACTTTAATATTTCAACAGTCTTGGAAACCAAAATTGAATTGATGAAACAAAACCAAGAATTGAACGAAGATTTGGTCTATGCAGACAATGCCATTGTAAAGATTAGCAATGAAGGGGTCTATGAAATGGATAGCGGACTTTTAGGAAAAAAAGCAATAATTTACCCTTTTATATTTGTTTTTCTATTTTTTCTAATCTCTTGGGTTAGACATATTTATCGATATATGAAGAAAATTGCTATGGAGCAATAAAAAGTCGCCCCATGCTATCAAACCTTATCATATTTGGTACGCGACCGGAAGCTATAAAAATGGCTCCTTTGGTTAAGGCGTTTAAATCTCGCACAGAACAATTTAACACCAAAGTATGTATTACGGCGCAACATCGTGAAATGCTGGATCAGGTTTTGGATTTTTTTGAAATTATTCCAGATTACGACTTGGATTTAATGAAACCCGACCAAAACCTTTATCAGCTTACAGCTAATATAATAACAGGGCTTCAGCCCGTCTTGGAAGAATTTAAGCCAGATTATGTATATGTGCATGGAGACACAACGACAACTATGGCGGCAAGTATTGCTGCATTTTACTCAGGTGCCAAAATTTGTCATGTAGAAGCCGGGTTGCGTACGCATAACAAATGGGCACCATTCCCAGAAGAAATAAATAGATCTATAGCCGGAAGAGTTTGTGACTATCATTTTGCTCCTACAGAAAAGTCCAAGGAGAACCTAGTTTTAGAAAACATAAAGAAGAATCAAATTTTAGTTACTGGGAATACTGTTATTGATGCGCTAAATTATAGTGTAAAAAAGGTAACATCATCAAGTTTTGAAGACGTAGAAATTTCCGAATTGAAAAAGGCTTTAAAACCAAACGCTAAAATTATATTAGTTACTGGGCATCGAAGGGAAAATCATGGACAAGGGTTTATAGATATATGTAGCGCTTTAAAAGAAATTGCCCTAGGGTTTCCTGAGGTTCAAATAATCTATCCGGTTCACTTAAACCCCAATGTTCAGAAACCGGTTTACAAATTGTTGAATAACATAGATAATATTTTACTTATTCCGCCTTTAAGTTACCCTGCATTTGTTTGGTTAATGAATATTTCTTACCTAATTATCACAGATAGTGGGGGTGTGCAAGAAGAAGCACCTAGTCTCGGAAAACCCGTTTTGGTTATGCGTGAAACAACGGAAAGACCGGAAGCGGTTTCAGCAGGGACCGTAAAATTAGTGGGGACGAGCAAAGAAAAAATTGTATTGGAAGCCACGAAACTTCTTAATAATAAGGACGAATACATAGCAATGAGTCGATTACATAATCCCTATGGAGATGGAAAGGCTTGTGAAAGAATAGTAGACTTTGTAAACAGATTGCAGAACGAAAGGCCATTGCCTTAGAGAAATTCAAAATAGTGATACGCATAGGAGATGATTTTTCGGAAATTTTAAAAAAAGGTGGAACGGCTCTTTTTTTAAGAATTTTAGGCTTTATTGCCGGGTATCTTTTTGTGTATTACACTGTTCGTTTTTTTGGAGCCGAAACACAAGGGAGAATCTCTTTAAGTTTTTCGGTGCTTATGATTGCATCGTTGATTTGTATTTTAGGAGCCGATGTAAATTTTGTGAAGATCTTTGCCATTGAAAACAATTTTAGCAATGCCAAAGGATTATTTATTAAAGCATATCCTTTTTTTTTAGGAGGAGCAGTCCTTTTGGGAATAGTTCTTTTTGTCTTTTCCCCTTGGATTAGCACCCATATTTTTAAAGACCCTGAATTAGTTCCTTTTCTTCAATGGACAGCACCCTGCATTGTACTTTATACTTTAATGTTGATAAATGCCTCAGTTTTTAGAGGCCTTAGAATGAATACTCTCTGCCTTTTTTATTCAATGGGGGTCGCTTTCATTTTTACCTTGTTGTTTTTTGGTCTCTTAGTTTGGTTATGGAAAAGAGATCCTATTATAACAGTGGCAGCGCACACCCTTGCCATAGGAGCTTTATTTGTTATTTCTGTTTGGTATCTAAAAAAACATTTGCATCCTTTTACCAATCAAACGCATTACAAAGTTTCGTCTTTTCTAAAGGATTCTTTTCCCATGTTTTTATCTGCATCAATGATCGTTATGTTGGGGTGGACAGACACGGTAGTCTTAGGTATTTATGAAGAAAGTAATGTTGTAGGGATGTATAGTGTTGCTTTAAAAATTGCGACAGTAGTTAGCTTTTCATTACAGGCGGTAGATTCCATTCTTGCGCCAAAGCTATCCAATGCATACTATTCAGAAAATTTAATTCTATTTAAAAACCTAATTAAATTTTCTACCCTTATCAACGCAGTCATTTCTATAGTTTCTGTGCTGGGAATATTTTTATTTAAGGATTTCATTTTAAATTTATTTGGACCAGAATTTATAGAGGCTACAATAGCACTTATAATACTTTGTATTGGGCAACTCTTCAATTCAATTATTGGGCCCGTAGGCTCTATTTTTCAAATGACCGGATACCAAAAGGTGTTTCAGAATATTTTGGTCATTTCATTTATTATTAATTTAACCCTTAATTTGGTTTTAGTAAAACCTTATGGAATAAATGGGGTTGCTTTTGCAACCGCCTGTAGCTTAATCTTTTCCAAGATTGCAAGTGCTGTTTATGTAAAAAAATTAATCTGGAAACCTCATGAATAAAATAGCAAGAAAAATATTCCTTTTGCTATCCACATTAAGTGTTTTCAATTTCTTTTTCAAGAAGATAACCACCCTTGATATATTTGATTACGCAGAAGAGCTATTGTTGCTTTTTTCCTTTGCAATCTTGCTTCAAGGCATTTGGAGTCGAAGAAAATTAGCTTTAATGCATATCGCCGTATTTGTATTCTTATCATATTCAATTATCATAAGTCTTGTTTTTGGTTTAAATAAAAGTTTTATTGAAATAACCCTACAAAGTATTATTTCCATAAAGTTCTTTATTTTTTTGATGACCTTCGTCATGCTGTTCAAAAACCATATTTGGGAAATTAGGAAATTCCTTTTTTGGATGTTGGCTTTTGCTGCATTAGGAGTTGCTTTACATTTATTATTAGGAGAGAAGTTTAACGCCATTTATGGAGTATCTAAATATGCCAGACCCAATATAAGATACACAGGTTTTTTTAGACATCCTAACCATTTAGCCTATTTAGCCGTTGTTTTTATAGCATTAACCTTAGACACTATTAAAAAGAAAAATGAGAATATTTCTTTACAAGGGTGGCTCAAGGTTATGATAGGAGTTGGGGTCATTATTTTAGCCGATACAAGAACAGCAATATTAGCCATTGCTATATTATTTACTGTTTTTTATTGGGATTATGTGTACAAAAACATATTAGTGTTCTTTAGTTTTATTTTTTTAGGGATGCTCATTGTTTTTGGAGTCCTGTTGTTTACAGATCTCCCTGAGAGTATTATGGCAAACATTGAAATGTCCTATAGCCTCCAATCCGATTATATACGAGGGCTTATGTTTTACATGTCTTTATTATTGATTGCCCAATATTTTCCTATTGGTTCCGGGGCAGGAACCTTTGGTTCTATTTTTGCAAAAGATAGCCAGGTCTATAAAGACTTTGGAGTTAATGACCGCTTTTATTTTGTTGAAGAATGGGGAATTTATGACAGTAATTTTGCCTCTATTTTAGGGGAATATGGGATTATGGGAATCTTACTTTTTGCTTATTTGTTTAGACATGCATATTGGCATTTAAAAAACAACTTTAGCGGCTCCAAACCCTCTCCGATGCTAAAAGCTATGTTTTGGGTGTTTGTATTTTTTTGTATTTCTAACCCCATGCTTACCAATAGTGTATATATAATTATGAGCATCCCTGCGTTTTTATTAATAGCTAATACAGAAGAAAAGTGAGAGTTTTGATTATGACAAGCATGTATCCCAGTACTCAAAAAAAGTATTCTGGGATTTTTGTCAAAAATCAATATGAGTATTTACAAAAGCTAGTGGGAAAAGGCGAAGTGATTGAAATTTTTTTTATTCGCAGAAGAATCACCTCCTTTATTGGAAGTATAGTAAAACACGCTTTTTCCTTTTTTAAGTTTATCCCTTATTTTTTTAGAAAATACGATGTGGTGCATTTGCACAGTTTTTTTCCTTTAATAGTTTCGGCTTGGCTGTATAAAGTACTCCACCCAAAAACGAAATTGGTGGTTACTTTTCATGGCATGGAAGTGAATCTTCAAGTCAACAAAAGAAATGAAAAAATGATGCGGTTTTTAGCTAAAAAAATTGATTTTACCATTCCTGTTGGAGTAGAAGTCGGAAAAAATGTCGTAAATAAATTAAGGCTTCCTATTGGAAAAATACTGCCAGTAGGTGTAAATCCGAATGTTTTTTATCCCGAACCTAACATCCAAAAGGAATATGACTTTTTATTTGTAGGATCTTTTTTTGAAGTTAAAGGCATCGATATTCTATATCGAACCATCATAAACCTTCCTAAAGATATCCGCTTTTGTATTGTAGGTAATGGGGAAGAATACCAACAAAAATTTTCAGATTTAAAGCTGAAAGGATATACTATTGAATTGAAGGGCGACCAAACCCATGAAGAGCTTCGAAAGTTGTATAATCAATCAAGGTTTTTAATACTTCCATCAAGGTCCGAAGGCTTTGCTACTGTAATTGTAGAAGCCATGTATTGCGGCACTCCGGTAATAACGTCAGACATTCCTCAATTTTCAGAGCAGGTTATTGAAAACAAAAATGGGTTTATGTTTCCGCTTGACGAACCTCAAAAACTAGAACTACTTTTAGGCAACCTAATGAAGATTTCACCATCTCAATACCAAACCCTTACGTTGAATGCCAAAGAATCATTTAAAGAAATATCTTTGGACGCTATTTGTAAGGAGCTAATGATTATTTACAGAAAATGAAAAGGTTTTTATACTTCATTTATTTAGTTTTTTTTAGGAACACCCCAGAAGATTATCGCCCGTATAGTCTTTTCTTTCCTTGGATTCGAAGTTTTTTAGTAAAAAACTATTTGAAGAAATGTGGTAAAAAGCCCTTAGTTAAAAATAGGGCTGAAATTTCTTTGTACGCAACAGTAGGAGATTATTCCGAAATGGGCACTCGCTGCATGATTCAATCGAATGTGCATTTAGGAAGTTATGTAATTATGGGGCCTGATGTAAAGATTTATGCCAGGAATCATAAGTTTGATTCTCTTGATAAACCCATAGCACTTCAAGGAAAAAACTATTATGAAACCTATATTGGCGACGATGTTTGGATAGGAGCAAATGTGGTTATCACTGCGGGATGTAAAGTAGGAAACCATTCTGTAATTGCCGCAGGTTCGGTTGTCACCAAAGATGTTCCAGAATATGCTGTCGTGGGAGGTGTGCCCGCAAAGGTTATTAAATATAGAAATGAGAACGCCCCAACAGAGGGATAACTATTTGAGTGGGGTTGGCTATGGACCAAAAAAAAATTAATTTGATTTATTTATTGGGAGCTGGTAGAAGCGGGACCACGATGCTGGCCACCATTCTTAACACGCATTCAAAAATACAGACCATTGGGGAAATGCATCAATTTTTGGATTATGTCCTGGAAGATAAAGATTGTTCTTGTGGCGAAATTCTTTCTAAATGCCCATTTTGGGGCACTATCTTGAAGGATTTAGAGGTTAGTTACTTAAAAGATAAAGCACGTGTTGATTTATCTAACAGTTTAGAAAAGCATTATCAAATTCCTCTTTACCTCTTAGGAAAGCCCCTAAATAAAACCTATCAAAAAATGGAGGATATGATTTTTGAAGCGATTCAAAATAAAGTATCCAAACCTTGGCTTTTAGACTCTTCAAAATATATTTCAAGGTATTTACTTCAGCGTAAAAACAAGAAAATTAATCTTAAAGGAATCTATTTAGTAAGAGATGTTCGCGGAGTCATTCATTCCTTCGGAAAGAATGTTCAAACACCTAAAAAGCCACTTTCTGCCATTCTTTATTACACCCTCATTAATTGCTGGGCACAATGGGTCACTTTTTTTGATAACAGAATCATTAAAATTCGGTATGAAGATTTTGTGAGTCATCCAGAAGAGACCATCCAAAAACTAGAAATTCACCTCTTTGGCGCTACTAGTAACATTGAGAATTTAAAAAATAGCACTTTTGAAATACCCCATATTATTGCAGGAAATAGATTGCGTTCCCAAAAGGAATTGATTATAAAAAAAGATCTGAAATGGAAAGAAAACATTTCCAGGAAAAATCAATGGCTGTATTATTTTTTGACTTTTCCCCTAATGGCGCTCAACAAATATAAACCGTGAAAAAAATAACCAACATAAAAAATGTTGCGCTTTACGTAGTTCTGTTTACATTACCCATGTTTATAAAACTAAACAATATCTTTTTAGTTGTTTTTTTCGCTTTGTTTTTAATGGAAGGAGATTTTATCAATAAATGGAAAAATCTAAAAAAAAACTATGTTTTATTCATTCCCCTTTTCTCCATTTTTTTATTGGCTGTTTTCGCTTCTTTGAATCCCATAGAGGCTTGGAATATAAAATATTTAGAAAAATACTGGGTTCTTCTTTTAATCCCCATAACCCTATTTTCTGTAGAAGAAACCTATCAAGCACATTGGCGAAACCTGTTTACAGCACTCCTTTGGGGTTGCGTTGCAACCTTAATTATATGCTATGCAAACGTTTTTTATGAGATGATTTTAGGAAATGAACCGCTCCATTATTTTTGGAGATGGCGCCACTTAAATCACGAATTTACTGAAATAGCCGACACTCACCCTGCTTATTTAGGGCTATTTATTGTAGTTTCAATTGCCTTTATTTTATTAGAATCTTCACAAAAAAAATGGATAAAAAGAGGGGTTCTTATTTTCTTGATTTTAGGACTTATTCAATTAGCCAGTAGAACAGCATTAATAAGCTTAATAGTGGTCCTTTTTGCGTTACTAGCACCAAAATTGAAAAGCCATAAAAAAGAAATAATTATTGGAGTTGGACTATTTTCAATCGTAGGACTCCTGTTTTTTAACTCGGCTAGTAGCTTTTTAAAGGAACGATTGATATCTATAGAAAACTTTGAAAATGACCAACGATTTAGTCGTTATAAAATATCTTTTGAAATATTTAAAGAACATCCCATTTTTGGAATTGGTTTTGCCCATAAAGACGAGGCGAGAATACATAAATATATTGAGAGTGATTTTATGATTGCCGCCTTAGAAAAGTATAATGCACATAATCAAATACTCGAATATTTAAGTGTAAACGGCCTTATAGGCGGAGTATCTTACGTACTAGTATTTGCCTATTTATTTTATCTCGCTTGGCAAAAAAAGCAGTTCTTTTTTTTATGGGTGTTAATGTTGTTTTTCATCGCAAACCTTACCGAATCAATGCTGGTTAGAATAAAAGGAATAGAATTCTTTGCCATTATTGTATCTTTGCTGCTCATTATAAAGAAAAGAGAACAAGCCCTTAAATGAACATTTTAATTACACTGGATTATGAGTTGTTTTATGACAAAAAACCAAGTCTAGAAAAGCAAATTATTAATCCTACCAAAGAATTACTTAAAATAGCAGACCCCCTTAATATAAAGTTGGTGCTTTTTGTAGATGTGGGCTATTTAAAGTGTCTCGAAAAATTTAAAGGCGACTATCCAGAGCTGGAAAAAGACTATCAACTTATAACGTCTCAATTAAGGGAACTTTGTGAAAAGGGACACGAAGCCCAATTACATATTCACCCCCATTGGGAAGACACATTATATGACGGCAAAGAATGGACATTTGATTTGTCAAGGTATAAACTAGCAGATTTTTCAGAGGAAGAAGTGGAACGCATCGTTTCAGAATATACCGAAATACTTTCCCGAATTACCCAACAAAAAATTACAGCATATCGTGCCGGAGGATGGTCTGCACAACCGTTTCCACCTATTGGTAAGGCTTTAAAAAAGAACGATATTTTAATAGATAGCACGGTCTATCCAAGGGGGTTTCTTTCGTCAAAAGATCAATGGTTTGATTTTAAAAAAGTAGGCTTCGAAAAATCTCAATGGAAATTTTCAGAAGACCTTACCACTGAAAACAATAAAGGCTCTTTTACCGAAGTAGCTATAAGTTCCTTTAAAGTTTTACCATTCTTTTTTTGGAAGTTTGTTTGGGTTCGATTAATGAAAATACCCAAACATGTTTCCTTGAGTAAAGGCAGTGCGGTGGGACCTTCGAAACTTCATATTTTAAGATTATTGTTGTGGCCTTCCTATTCGGTGGTTTCCATAGATGGATTTAAGGCTAGTTATTTGGAAAAAGCCTATCAATTCTACCAGAAGAAAAAACTTCAGGATTTTGTTATCATTGGACATCCCAAGGCGTTTACTTCTTTTTCCTTACAAAAATTTAAAGAATTTATTGAAAAAGAGCAGCGTTATAAAAAAGTGGTTGGGTTTTCAGCATATAACAAATAGAAATACATTGTTTTAATAAATGACACGCAAAACCATCGATATTTTAGGAACTAAAATAGATAATTTTTCTCAAGCTGAGGTTATTAGCAAAGTTGAAGAAGCGATTGAAAATAATACACAAGTTCATTTAGAGGGTGTAAATGCAGGAAAATTGGTAGATATGCAAACCGATTTGGAGCTAAAAGAAAGTGTTGAGTGTAGCAACCTAATAACCGCCGACGGACAATCTGTAGTGTGGGCTTCTAAGCTTTTAGGAACTCCCTTAAAAGAAAGAGTTGCAGGCATCGATTTAATGTATAAATTGGTGGAGAAGGCTCATCAAAAAAACTATACGATCTTTCTTTTTGGCGCGAAGGAAGAGGTAGTTAAAGAAGTCGTAGCCATTTACAAAGAAAAATACTCCTCTCAACTTATTGCAGGGTATCGTAATGGATATTTTACTAATGAAGACGAAGACAACATTGCAAAACAAATAGCTGCAAGTAAACCAAACATGCTTTTTGTAGCCATAACCTCTCCCATAAAAGAAAATTTTCTTCGAAAACATAAAGAAACCCTTAAAGATCTGAATCTTATCATGGGCGTTGGAGGTAGTTTTGATGTAGTAGCTGGAGTAACTAAAAGAGCCCCTGTCTGGATGCAAAAAATAGGAATGGAATGGTTTTATCGATTAATTCAAGAGCCTAAACGTATGTGGAAACGGTATTTAGTAGGAAATAGCAAGTTTATTGGCTTGGTGCTCAAACAAAGATTTTTGGGAAGCAAAAAATAGGAAACCATGGGATAGTTTCATATTTTTAAAATCTTAATTTTATAATATCGTGCGGGTACTCTTAGCATCTTTATATCCTTTTATTTTTTTATTACTTTTTTTTACGATTCCCTTTGACATGTATTTTAGGGCATTACCCAATGTTCTATTAATACTTCTGGCAGTTCTCTTCCCAATTGTAGTTACTAAAGATGACTTCAAAAAAATAAAAAGAATAGCCGGAGGATCTTGGCTTCTCTTTTTTTTCTGCGTCACTTTAATCATTTTGCTTACCGGCAGATGGGAGATGGATTGGGTGGTATTAAAAAAAATATTGCTTACGGGAGCTTTAGTTATTTTATATCTACCCGTAAATAATTTCAAAAAAATTAATAAAGCCATCATTTTTTCTTCTTTGGCAGCTATTTTATACGCACTTATCAAGTTATTTATTCTTATAAATCAAGGTGTAGAATTTACCTTCTTGGAGTCTGCAACTCTTATTGAAGCCATGTTAATGGATAGAATCTATCTTGGCCTATTAGCAGTATTGAGCATATTTGTTTCTTACGATGCCATTAAAAGTTCCTATCATCCAGACAATAGGTACTATTTAGCAAATATTGTTCTTAATGTTTTGTTTATCTTATTTATAGTCTCAAGAATTGCTATTATTACTCTTTTGGTAATTTTTATACTCAGTCTTTTTCACTCTAAAAAAAGAGGTCCACAGCTTCTTTTTGCTACAGGAGGAATTTTATTGGTAGCTGCATTTGTTTTTGTTTTAAATAAAGATGTGAGAAAAAGAATGTTTTATGCTAATAATGTTGAAAAACAACAAGGTTTTGTAGCCAACACCATGGCATACGAACCTCGAGCAATTGTTTGGGGCTGTGCTTTAAAGGTTTCAAAACAAAATGAGACATTATTAAAGGGAATAGGCTTCACAAAAACTAATCAAAAATTGTTGGAATGTTATGAAACTACTATTGATGATGGCGCCAAGAAAAATTGGTTTGTTAACCAAAAATACAATGTTCACAACCAGTTTTTCGATTTGTATTTAGCAACCGGAGCCGTAACCTTATTCCTGTTTTGTGGAGCCATAATTGTTTTGTTTGTAAGAAACCGAAAAAGTTTTTACCCCTCAGCATTATTAATAACGTTAGTTTGCTTTGCTATGGTTGAAAATGTATTTCACAGACAAATAGGCGCTTATTATATAGGATTTATTTTGTTGTCACTCTTATTAAAAAATCACCAGGAACCTGAAAACCCAACAATTCAAACATAAATCGATTTTCAAATTGTATTTTTGCCCATTCATAAAAAAATAAAAAGTTAATGAAAATAGCAGTAGTAGGAACAGGGTATGTAGGATTGGTTACAGGGACCTGTCTTGCCGAAACCGGAAATGAAGTGATTTGCGTGGATATTGATGCCTCAAAAGTAGCCAAAATGCAAAAAGGAGAAGTTCCCATTTACGAGCCTCACTTAGACGTTCTTTTTGAGCGCAATATTAAAGCGAATAGATTAAAGTTTACTACTTCTCTAGATGAAGGTCTTGCCTATGGAGATATTATCTTTTTAGCGCTTCCTACCCCAGAAGATGAAGATGGGTCTGCAGACCTTTCATATGTGTTAGGTGTCGCTGAAGAAATTGGAAAAAAAATACAATCTTATAAAGTCATTGTAGATAAAAGTACCGTCCCGGTGGGAACCGCCGAAAAAGTAACTCATGTTATTCAAAAAAATGCTTCCTGCGACTTTGATGTGGTTTCAAACCCTGAATTTTTAAGAGAAGGTTTTGCTGTGGACGATTTCTTAAAACCCGAGCGTATCGTTATTGGCTCCAGTAGCGAAAAAGCCACTGCGCTTATGCAAAAACTATATGCTCCTTTTGTACGGTCCGGGAACCCTGTGATTGTGATGGATGAAAAATCGGCAGAACTCACTAAATATGCAGCCAATTCTTTTCTAGCGACTAAGATTACGTTTATGAACGAAATAGCGAATTACTGTGAAAAAGTAGGTGCCGATGTGGATAAAGTTCGCGTAGGAATGGGAACCGACTCACGAATTGGAAAACGCTTTCTTTTTCCAGGGATAGGCTATGGAGGATCTTGTTTCCCGAAAGATGTAAAAGCACTTCAAAAAGCAGGAAAGGATGTAGATTATGATTTTAAAATTTTAGATGCTGTTATTTCCATAAATAGAAAGCAAAAAACCATACAAATTCCTAAAATTGAAAACTATTTCAATACCAGTGTTAAAGGGAAAACATTTGCTATTTGGGGATTGGCATTTAAACCGGAAACAGATGATATTCGCGAAGCCCCATCAATAGACATTATGAATTCTTTATTAAGCAAAGGGGCAAATCTAAAGGTATTTGATCCTGAAGCCATGCCCAATATCAAAAAACAGTTTGGAGGCACTCTTACCTATGCCTCAACAATGTATAGTGCATTGGAAGGAGCAGACGCTCTAATTATTTGTACTGAGTGGAGTATTTTTAGATCTCCAAATTTTTCAAAACTAAAAGAACTATTAAAAGAGCCAATTATTTTTGACGGACGGAACTTATATTCCTTGGAGGAAATGGAGGCCGAAGGCTTTACCTATGTTTCTATTGGAAGAAAAGAAATTAATTGATGAAAAAAAGAGTTTTAATTACAGGTGCTGGTGGGTTTTTAGGGTCCCATCTTTGTGATCGATTTGTTGCTGAAGGGTTTGAGGTTATTGGTATGGATAATCTTATAACAGGGGATTTAAAAAATATAGAACATCTTTTTGAACTTTCACAGTTTCAATTTTATCATCACGATGTTACTAAATTTGTTCATGTTCCAGGAAACATAGACTACATCCTTCATTTTGCATCACCGGCAAGTCCCATAGACTACCTTAAAATTCCTATCCAGACATTAAAAGTAGGTTCCCTTGGAACGCACAATTTATTGGGTTTAGCTAAAGAAAAAAAGGCAAGAATCCTTATTGCATCTACTTCCGAGGTTTATGGAGACCCACTAGTGCATCCACAAAGTGAAACTTATTACGGAAATGTAAATACCATTGGGCCTCGTGGGGTTTACGATGAGGCAAAGCGTTTTCAAGAATCTATTACCATGGCCTATCATCGTTTCCACGGATTGGAAACTAGGATTGCCAGAATTTTTAATACCTACGGCCCTCGAATGCGATTAAACGATGGAAGGGTAATACCAGCATTTATGGGTCAAGCATTACGCGGGGAAGATTTAACCGTATTTGGCGATGGGCTGCAAACTCGGTCGTTCTGCTATGTAGATGATCAAATAGAAGGTCTTTTTAGGTTGTTAATGAGTGATTATGAATTACCCGTTAATATTGGAAATCCAGAAGAAATTACCATCTTGGATTTTGCGAAGGAAATAGTGAAATTAACAAATACCCATCAAAAGATTGTCTATGAACCGCTACCAAAAGATGATCCATTGCAAAGGCAACCCGATATCTCATTGGCGAGAAAAATTTTAAACTGGGAACCCAAAATATCTCGGGAAGTTGGAATGAAGAAAACATTTGATTACTTTAAAGGGTTAACCAAAGAAGAATTATATAGAAGTGAACATAAAGATTTTTCAGCCCATAATAGGCGTTAACTATGATTTTTAAGAGAGGAAGATACTCAGGGTTTTTAAGACCTATTTCTTATATCATTGATTTATTATTAATCAATACCTTAGCTTTTCCTCTTTTTGAAGACAAGGTTTTTTTTATCAATTATGCAGTTTTTATTTCATTGACCTGGATTGTTATCGCCCTTAGATCCAATTTTTATGAAATTTACAGATTTACTCGCGTCACAAACATCCTTACACTTACAGGAAAGCAATCCACCTTTTTTATCTTATTGGTTTTTGCTTTTTTTGGTTTTTTTAGAAATTTTTCTCATACCTCCTATGAAATTTTAAAATACACCTTATACGTGATGGCATGTATTACCATTGCAAAATTGGCGGTATTTTATTTATTAAAAAAATATAGGGTTTTATTAAAAGGTAATCTTAGACAGGTTGTCATTATAGGGCTTAATCAAAAAACAGATCAATTACGAAAATTTTTTCAGGAAAACCCGGAATACGGCTATGTTTTACAAAAAACGTTTGATTTAGACGGAAATCAAAAAACATCTTTGGAAGAATGCCTCAAATATATAAGTGAAAACCCTATTGATGAAATTTATTCTTCCGTAGCCAAGCTTAGTAATAAAGAATTATC
Organism: Flavobacteriaceae bacterium; assembly: GCA_041392125.1. Taxonomy (GTDB): domain Bacteria; phylum Bacteroidota; class Bacteroidia; order Flavobacteriales; family Flavobacteriaceae; genus Halomarinibacterium. The sequence continues at coordinate 422,914 of JAWKMR010000003.1, forward strand.
TACTCTTATTGATTATGCCGATAATAACCTAAAAATTCTGAAGTTTTTACCCGATAATAAAGAAATTTACAGTAAACGATTGGATTTTACGTATTACGGATACCTACCAATATTGTCCCTTAGAAAAATTCCCATTGAAGAACCCTTCAATAAATTCTTAAAAAGGAGTTTTGATATTTTAATTTCTACAATAATCATTGTTGGAATTCTCTCATGGCTTACACCTATTTTGGCGATTTTAATTAAGCTTGAATCCAAAGGCCCCGTATTTTTTAAGCAAAAGAGGAATGGACTAGATTATAAAGAATTTTATTGCTATAAATTTAGATCTATGCGTCCCAACCCCGAGGCACATTTGCATCAAATTAGAAAAAATGATCCAAGAGTAACAAGGGTAGGTAAAATTATCAGAAAAACCAGTATAGATGAGTTGCCTCAATTTATCAATGTTTTAAAGGGCGAAATGTCTGTAGTAGGCCCAAGACCGCATATGGTAAGCCACACCCAAATGTATGCTAAAAGAATTGATAAATTTATGGTTCGCCATTTTATTAAACCAGGAATTACAGGCTTAGCACAGGTGAGTGGTTATAGAGGAGAAGTTGAAGACGATAATCATATTATAAACAGAGTAAAATATGATATTTTTTATCTTGAAAATTGGTCGTTATTTTTAGACATCAAAATAGTGTTTCAAACGGTATATAATGCATTACGAGGAGAAGAAAAAGCCTATTAGCGTTACTGAAGCTCCTTTGGTTTCAATTATTACTCCCACTTTTAATTCTGAAGCCTATATTCAACAAACCATTGCTTCTGTTCAAGCTCAAACCTATTCAAATTGGGAGCATATTTTGGTGGATGATGCTTCATTAGACAATTCGGGTTCAATGGTTGAAGAAATTGCTAACGTTGATTTTCGGATTAAATTTATTCAACTTAAAAAAAACCAAGGAGCAGCTTATTGCAGAAACCTTGCCACTGAAAAAGCGAATGGAACGTTTATTGCTTTTTTAGACAGTGACGATTATTGGCATCCTGAAAAACTTGAAAAACAAATTAGCTTAATGTTAAAGCAAGACCAATGGGTTTCTTTTACGAACTATTTGCATATAGATGAAGAGGGAAAATCTTTAAAGAAAAGAATTCTTGTAATGCCAAAACTTTCTTATCGAAAACAATTACTTAATAACTACATAGGAAATCTTACAGGAATTTATAATGTTGAAAAATTGGGAAAAATTATAGCACCCAACATTCGGAAACGGCAAGATTGGGCGGTGTGGTTAGAAGCCATTAAACGCAGTGGAAAATCTGCTTTAGGGATTCAAGAAGACTTGGCTTATTACAGAGTAAGAAAAGACTCAATAAGTGCCAATAAATTGAAATTAGTAAAATATAATTATTTGTTTTATCGGAGTCTTGGTTTTAATATAGTTAAATCGGGATGGTATTTATTACGGTTTTTTTGCGAGTATTTTTTAGTACGACCGAAGTATATTCAATCGCTAAAGTAAACTTACAAACTGCTTCAGTTTGCCCCGACGACTTCTATCAAGCACCTCTGCCCTTTCAAAATCCAATTGAATACCTTCCTCTAAATATTTAAAAAGTGCTTGTTTTATGGTTTCAATTTCCTCCTCGGTTAATTCCCTTCCCGAAGTATAAATAATTTTAAATTGGTCAATAGCGTGTTGTTCAACCACAAACTCTTTAACGTTGCCATCGTCTTCAATAACGCTTTTGGTGACGTAATAAAAAGTAAGTCCGGGAACTGTTTTTCCGCTGGGAAGGGTTGCCACATCGTTCGTGCGACCAATCAATTCTTTTAAAATAGGCTTTTTAAAGGTACTTTTTTCTGAAAATATACCCGTATCACCTATGTCGTAGCGAATCATAGGATGCGCTTTGTTATAGAGCGAAGTAATTACAATTCTTCCAGATTGCCCATTAGGGACGGGCTTGTTGTTTTCGTCCAGAATTTCCACAAAAAGAGTATCGCTGTTAACCACAAACTCACCTTGGGTATTCGTGAACGCAATGAGGTCTAATTCGCTGGCCCCATATTCGTTAATTACAGGAACACCAAATACCTTTTCCATCAGCTTTTTGTCAGTTTCATAAAGCATTTCACTGGTAACAATGCAATATTTTAAACTTGGGCAAACCGAAGTTAAGACCATTCCTTTTTTCTGAAGAAATTTTGCAAACAACACAATAGAGCTTGTATATCCGTTAATGTAATCGAATTTTTTTTTCTTGAAAACAGATAAAAATTGTTCGAGTTTTTTATCTGAAAGATCGAAAACAGGAAACCGATATCGGCTACTCAATCTATCTTTCAATCGTTCTTTTTGGTAGCCAAAAGTATCTAGCGGAATACCATAAAACCGTGCTTGTAATGAGGTGTGAAAATTTAATCCAAACCATCCAAACCTATCAAAAATCTCTGCCCAAGTAAGTGCATGACACAGTTTGTCTTTTGCAAAAATAAAGGGATGCCCGCTAGAGCCCGAAGTTTTGTTGATGTAAATATCTTTTTTTGAAAACCCTTTCGAAAGCCTTTCAGTTAAAGGAATTTGTAGATCACTTTTTTGCATCACAGGAACAGCTTCCCAGGAATCCATTTTCGTGGTTCCTGTAAATTTTTTGTAAAAAGGAGTAAACTGAAGATGATAGCGAACAATATCCATTCGCTTTTCAGAAATAAAGGTTTCGTAATTCTCTTCCGGGATAGCTTGAATGGCTTTCAATTGCTTTTTGGCCTCCTCTATCGGGAAACCGTTCCAACGCAATGAAAGTTCAAATAAATTCAATGTAAAATAATTAGGGGGGCAATTTACAAACAATTATTTTTGAAGCCGAAACAAAATACACCCACATGAATATTCTTGTATTGGGCTCTGGCGGCAGAGAACACACTTTTGCTTATAAAATTACCCAAAGTACTCATTGCTCAAAATTATTTGTAGCTCCCGGAAATGCCGGTACCGAAGGAATTGCGACCAATCTTCCTATTTCCGTAAATGATTTTGAAGCGATAAAAAAAGCCGTAATTGAAAATCATATTGAAATGGTCGTTGTAGGACCCGAAGATCCTCTGGTAAATGGGATTCAGGATTTTTTTAAAGCCGATGCACAATTACAACACGTAATGCTCGTTGGGCCTTCAAAAAAAGGGGCATTATTAGAAGGAAGTAAAGAGCGGGCCAAAGAATTTATGATGCAACATAACATTCCAACAGCGGCTTACCAGAGTTTTACTTCCGAAAGTTTAGAAAGAGGGAAACAATTTTTGGAAACATTGAATCCACCCTATGTGTTGAAAGCCGATGGATTGGCTGCCGGAAAAGGGGTTTTGATTTTGAAGGATATTGACGAGGCCAAAGCAGAACTAGAAAATATGCTGGCTAATGCAAAATTTGGCACAGCAAGTAGTAAAGTGGTGATTGAAGAGTTTCTCGACGGAATTGAGCTAAGCATTTTTGTACTTACCGATGGCAAAAATTACAAAATCCTACCCACGGCAAAAGATTACAAGCGTATTGGCGTAGGAGACACAGGTTTAAATACCGGTGGTATGGGAGCGGTTTCTCCAGTTCCTTTTGCAGATGAGGTATTGATGAAAAAAATTGAAGAACGTATTGTAAAACCTACCGTAAAGGGTTTAAAAATTGAAGAAATAGACTATAAAGGATTTGTTTTTATTGGGTTAATAAAAGTAAATAATGAACCTTATGTAATAGAGTACAATGTTCGTATGGGCGATCCTGAAACCGAAGTAGTGCTGCCAAGAATTAAAACCGATTTAGTAGCTTTATTGGAAGCAACAGCAAAACAAAAACTAAACGAAATAACACTTGAAATTGATGAAAGAGCAGCTACAACGGTGATGGTAGTTTCAGGAGGATATCCTGAAGCTTATGAAAAAGGAAAAGAAATTTTAGGCATTGAGAAAGTAAAGGATTCTATAGTATTTCATGCTGGGACTACTCTAAAAGAGGGAAAAGTAGTTAGTAATGGAGGGCGTGTTTTAGCTGTAACCTCGCTGGATACCGATTTTAGAAAGGCCATAAAAAAATCGTATCAAGAAATAGAAAAACTATCTTTTGATACGATGTATTACAGAACCGATATCGGTTTTGATCTTTAGTTTTTTCCTAAGAAAGAATGAGAAGTTTGTGTTCTATCTTCTTCGCCATTGGCATTGAAAATGGACAATTGTTTCATCCAATAAAAGAAGGCTGCAAAACCAATAGCCAGTAATATCCAGCTTACCATATTAGACACCCACCAATTATCTACCCCTAATCTTAACGCATCATAAGGAGCAAATAAAACACTTTCAGCAAAAGATTGAATGCCTTCAAAAAAACCTTTCCAAGTCATAGTAGTATATTTATACCGCAAAAATAGAAATAAAGCATGATGCTTACAAGCTTTTTTGGTAAATCTAGTCCCATCAATTTTTTATTGCTGGGTATTTTTATTGCTGTTTTTTGTGTACTGAAAGTTATTTTGGGAGACGGTTTCACACTACAATGGCAAGCTATTTTAAGCCAAATAGGTATTGTGGTATTATTGGTATTTTCCATGTTGTTGTTGGATTTTATTGTTAGAAAAAATTATTTAAATACCTCAAACACCTTTGCCATTTTTATCTTTTCTTGTGTGGTTGTTGTACTTCCAGTGATGCAGCATTTGGGGATGATGATTGCACAATTCTTTTTATTAATGGCTTTGCGTCGCATTTTCAGTATGACTTCTGAAAAGAATATAGAAAAGAAAATCCTAGACGCCTCATTATGGATTTTGCTGGCTTCCTATTTTTATTTTTGGAGCATTTTGATGTTCATTTTATTGTATATCGCTATTTTAAAACTTCCCCAAAAACCCTTTCGGTATTTATTAATTCCACCAGTGGGATTGTTTGGGATGCTACTTTTAGCAACTGCCTTTTTTTTAATGACAGATAATTCTTTTGCCTGGTTATCTAACTATGCAAAACCTATTTCATTTCACTTTACAATGTATAGTTTGGCAGAAGTTTGGGTGTTTTTAACCTTCTTTTTTTCAGTATTGATTTGGACTCTTTTTTTCAGAATTTCAAAGCTATCGGATGTCCCCAAAAAACTTCGAAATAACTACCTTTTGGTTATTTTTTCAGTAGTTGTTTCTGTATTTATTGTACTCTTTTCAGAAATTAAAATAGTAACGGAGCTCATTTTTTTAGCTGCCCCAAGTGCTATTGTTATTGCTGGATATTTAGAAAAAAATGACGATTTTTGGTTTAAAGAACTCCTGTCTTGGGTCTTTTTACTACTCCCTATTGTTTTTCTTTTTGTGTGAAGGCATTCTCCTTTAACAATAAAAATACTTAGCAAACACTCATGCCATCCCACGACAATCTTTTATTTTTGAAAAATCGCAAATCGTTGTGTGATATTATCTTGGATACATATTGAACTATATTGGCTCTAAATACAAACTTTCTATCTTTCTTTTTGATACCATTTCCCAAACCGTGGGGAATGACCTATCTAACAAAGTATTTTGCGACCTTTTTGCGGGCACGGGTATCGTTGGAAGAACATTTAAAACCCACGCTAAACAAGTCATTTCAAACGACGTAGAGTTTTATAGCTATGTGTTAAACCGAAATTATATAGGGAACTACACACCCTTTGCTTTTGAGGAAAAGATAGAATTGCTGAACCACTTACAAGGGGAAAAGCGGTTTATTTTTCAACACTATTCCGAAGGTGGAAAAGAAGGAAGAAACTATTTTACTTCAGAAAATGGACAAAAAATAGATGCCATTCGCTCACAAATTGAAGTATGGAAAAACACTTCAGAAATTAATGATGATGAATATTATTTCTTTTTAGCCTCGCTCTTGGAAAGTGCCGATAAAGTGGCCAATACGGCTTCTATATATGGCGCGTATTTAAAGCAGATAAAAAAGTCGGCGGCAAAAACCTTGGTGTTGGAACCCGCCCTATTTGAAGAAACTTTAAGCCCCCATCAAGTATTTCAGAAGGATGCGAATCTATTAATTCAACAAATTGAAGGAGATATTCTATACCTCGACCCACCCTATAACGTTAGGCAATATGGAGCCAATTACCATTTGCTAAATACTATTGCAAAAATGGATACCTTTGCACCCAGAGGCGTGACGGGTTTGCGGGAATATTATAAAAGCAATTATTGCAAAGTTGGAAAAGTGCTGCAAAGCTTTACAGAATTGATTGGGAAAGCACAATTCAATTACATTTTTTTGAGTTATAACAACGAAGGATTAATGACCCAAAAGGAAGTGCAACGTGTGATGGAGCAATTTGGAAATTATGATTTAGTGACCAAAAACTATCAACGCTTTAAAGCAGATAAAACCGAAAACCGCAATCACAAAGCCGCTACAACAGTAGAATATTTACACATACTTGAAAAAAAATAATATGTTTACCTCAACCGCCAATACCTTATTTCAGGAAGTTATTAAAACCTATCATATTCAGGATGACCCTTATCAAACCTTTACCAATCCATATGATAAAGACTCGCAATTGTTGGAGCATTTATTGTACAGAAAATGCTGGATAGACACTGTGCAATGGCACTATGAAGATATTATTCGAGATCCTAATATTGACCCTGTTGCTGCACTTGATTTAAAAAGAAAAATTGATGCTTCTAACCAAGATAGGACGGATATGGTAGAATATATCGACAGTTATTTTTTAGAAAAATATAAAGATGTTGAAGTACAACCCAATGCCACTATTAATACCGAAAGCCCTGCTTGGGGCGTAGATAGGTTGTCTATTTTGGCACTGAAAGTATATCATATGAATGAAGAAGCGACTCGTAAAGATGCTTCCGAAACTCATAGAACCGCTTGCCAAAAAAAGCTGGATGTATTATTAGAACAGCGAGTAGATTTAAGCACTGCGATTCAGCAATTATTAGATGATATTGCCCACGGAAGAAAATACATGAAAGTCTATAAACAGATGAAAATGTATAACGATGACGAATTGAATCCTGTGCTTCGAAACAAAAAATAAGTATTGAAACCTGCGCCTCACATAGTAGTTATTCGTCTCTCGGCTATGGGAGATGTGGCTATGACGGTGCCAGTACTTCTAAAACTCACAAACACCTACCCCGATATAAGGATTACAGTTATTTCTCGAAAGCTTTTTCAGCCTATTTTTAAAGATATTCCCAATGTATCTTTTCTGGAAGCAGATGTAAAAGGAAAACATAAAGGAATGCTCGGGATTGTTAAATTAGCGAAAGAAGCAAAGCAACAAAACATTACAGAAGTTGCCGATTTGCATAATGTCATTCGGTCTAATGTAATGACGCGGTATTTTAAATCTTTTGCTATAAAGGTGGCAAAGATTGACAAAGGTAGAGCCGAAAAAAAAGCCATCACAAAACCCAATGGGAAACTTCATAATCCTTTAAAATCTACCCACGAGCGTTATGCAGATGTATTCCGAAAGTTAGGGTATGCCTTAGACTTAAAGTCGCCCGTGTTTTTAAGTAAAAAATCGTTACCGCTTTCCTTTACAATAGATGATTCCAAAAAGAAAATAGGCATTGCTCCTTTTGCTGCGTACGAAAGTAAAATGTATCCTTTAGAACTGATGAAGGAAGTGCTTCAAAAATTGGATGAAAAAGGAACGTATCAACTATTTCTCTTCGGAAGTAAAGACGAAAGGGATACATTGAGCCAATTCGCTTCAGGATTTAAATCGATAACTTTGGTGGCAGGCATGGTTTCTTTTGAAGAAGAATTGGCACTCATTTCAAACTTAGATGCCATGGTATCTATGGATAGCGCCAATGGACATTTAGCGGCGATGTACGGAATTCCTGTGATTACCCTTTGGGGAGTAACACATCCATTTACAGGTTTTGTGCCGTTTAATCAACCTATGGAACATCAGTTAATTTCAGACATTAAAAAGTATCCTTTATTACCTACTTCGGTCTATGGAAATAAATTCCCTAAAGGGTATGAAAACGTGATGGAGTCTATTGAATCTATTAAGGTAGTTAATAAAATAGAAGAAATAGTTTCTACCACCCCTTAGTCCCCTCCTAATCAAGGAGTGGAAAGCAGTTAAACATCATCATAATCCACCACTAAAATGGGCGTAGTTGGGTGCGATTGACAGGTTAAAATAAGCCCCTCTTCCAGCTCACTATCGGTTAAAATCTGATTTTTTCGCATTTCCACCTTTCCTTCTTTTACTCGCGCAATACAAGTGCTGCAAATTCCTCCTTGACAACTGTATGGAGCATCTAAATCTTCCGCAAGTGTGGCTTCCAGCACACTTTTTTCTTGTTTCATTATAAAGGTTTTGGTTTCGTCATCTACCGTAACCGTGATTTGCGTTTGCCCGTCGTGTGCTTGAGTAAGTTTGCCTTCTTCTTTGGAAGTAAACAATTCAAAATGGATGTTTTTTTCAGAAATTCCTTTTTCAACTAAAGTATCCTTTACTTCGTGAATCATGGCTTCGGGTCCGCAGAGGTAGTACGAATGAAAATCGATTTCTTTGTATTTGTTTTTCAGCAGAAAATTAACCATAGAGTGTTCAATTCTTCCAAAGAACGAACCTTCCACACTTTCCCGGCTAAAGAAATAGTCAATTTTTAGTCTTTCAGGATGCTGTGTTTGCAATGACTCTAATTCATCATAAAACATGGTTTCGGCAATACTTTGATTTCCAAAAGCTAAAACAAAAGTAGATTGAGGCTCTTCTTTTAAAACCGTTTTAATCATAGACATAACGGGCGTTATCCCGCTTCCGGCCACAAAAGCTAAGTAGTGATTCCTATTTATAGGATTTGTTTGCAATACAAAATGGCCTTGAGGAGGCATTACCTCTAACACATCGCCCACTTTTAAAACCTCGTTGGCATATACCGAAAATGCGCCCCCGCCTACTTTTTTAACCCCAATTTGCCATGTGTCGCCATGAGCAGCACTACACAACGAATATGAACGCCTAAGCTCATTTCCATTATGAGTAAATTTTATGTTGAGGTATTGTCCGGCTTCAAAGTTGAATGTGTCCATTAGGTTTTGTGGCACCTGAAAAGTAATGGAAACAGCGTTGGGAGTTTCTTTATTTATTTCTGAAATGGGTAAAGGATAAAATTGGGTCATGGCAAAAATTTGTGGCAAAAGTACAAAGGATCATGGGTTCCATCATTTTAAAAATGAAGGAAAGCAGGGTATTTTTAAAGGCAAAAAGAGACAGTTACAAAAAAGAAGTGTATTTTTACCCTCCTTTAGGTATCTTTAGATACTAAAAACAAAGGATTTAAGTTACTGTATTATACAAACTGAAAGATTTTGAAGCGCATACATACCATTACCATTTTCTTATTGGCTGTCCTACTTTTTGCAGCTTGCTCCCGAAAGAAAAATACTTTTTTAAGTAGAAATTATCACGCAGTTACCGGAGAATACAATGCTATATATAACGGAGATGTGGCATTAGCAGAAGGAAAAGAAGAGCTTGCCTTAACGTACAAGGATAATTTTTGGGAAATATTACCTGTGGAACGAATTGAAATTAAAGAAGAGATTGTAAAACCCGGAGAAAAAACCAACCCTAAGTTTAACAGAGCCGAAGAAAAAGCAGCCAAAGCCATTCAAAAACATGCCATATACATAGACGGCAAGGAATACAACCCTCAAATGGATGAGGCTTATATGCTCTTGGGTAAAGCCCGCTATTTTGACCAACGTTTTGTTCCGGCGCAAGATGCTTTCAACTTTATTTTAAATAGGTACCCAACCAGTAACAATGTGAATGAAGCAAGGATGTGGAAAGCTAAAACCAATATTCGGTTAGGGAATGAAGAAGGAGCGTTGGAAGAATTGAAAGAGTTAATTGAAAAAGAAGGCGTTGAAGTAGAAGATTTAGCAGATGCCTCAGCCATTATGGCACAGGCCTATATCAATCTTGATACGCTGGAAGCAGCATTGCCTTTAATTAAAACAGCTTCAGAATATGTGCGCGACAATGAACTAAAAGGAAGATACGCTTACATAAAAGGTCAAATTTACAATCGTTTGGGTGAAAAAGACAGTGCTAACCTGGCGTTTCAAGAGGTGATAGAACTCAATAGAAAGTCACCAAGAACCTATATGCTTAACGCATACATGGAAATAGCGCGAAATTTTGATTATGAAAAAGGAGATAAAGTCGCCTTTTTAGAGCTACTTGATGATTTAGAGAAAAATAGAGAAAACCGTCCTTTTTTAGATTTAATTTACAATCAGTACGGGGAGTATTATCGAAATACTAAAAACATAGATACGGCTATAATTTACTATAACAAGTCTATCAAAAAATACTTAGATAATGAGCCATTACAAGCGCTGAATTATTCCACATTGGCCGAAATTAATTTTGACAGAGCACAATACAGAATTGCCGGGAAATATTATGACAGCACCTTAACGTTTCTTCCTGAAAACTCCCGCGCGTGGAGACGCATGAAAAAGAAATTAAACAATCTTGCCGATGTAATAAAGTACGAAGATATTGCTACACGCAACGATTCCATTTTGCGAATGGTAGGAATGACCGAGACCCAACAGCTTGCTTACTTTACCGAATATACCAATAACTTAAGAGAACAACTTCGTAACGATTCTATCGCAAAAATTAAAGAAGAAAAACAAATTGCGAACAAAGAATTCTACAAGAAAAATGCAAATAAAACCAATGAAGGATCTGAAGGAGGGTCGTTTTATTTCTACAATAGTGCTACCGTTGCCTATGGTCGAGAAGAATTCCGGAAAATTTGGGGAAACAGAAAGCTTCAAGATAACTGGAGACTTTCCAACAGCAATAATAAAGGAACTCCTGAAGAAGAAAATAATAACGTAGTATCGGTTTTAGACGGAGTCAGTAAAAGCGAATTATTAGATCCAAAAACCTATTTGGCTACCATACCCAAAGACGAAAAGGTAATTGATAGTCTTACCAAAGATCGCAATTTTGCCTATTATCAGTTGGGGCTTATTTACAAAGAAAAGTTCAGAGAATACGGGTTGGCAACCAACAGATTAGAAAAGTTATTAGGTTACGGTCCTGAAGAGCGTTTGGTATTGCCTTCAAAATATAACTTATACAAAATTTACGATTTACTGGAGAATACTTCCGAAGCCACAAAGTGGAAAAATGATATTTTAACGAACCACCCTAACTCGCGTTATGCCGAAATTTTAAGAAACCCCAATTCGCAATTGGCAACCGATGAGTCTAGTCCCGAATTTAAGTATAAAGCATTGTATGCTCAATTTGAATCCGCTAAGTACGATGAAGTTATTGCAACCTGCGATGATTATCTTACCATTTACAACGGGAATGATATTGTGCCAAAACTTGAAATGTTGAAAGCCACAGCATTGGGCAGAAGAGATGGGTTTGAAGCCTATAAAAAAGCCGTAAATTTTGTGGCACTAAACTACCCGCTATCTCAAGAAGGTAAAGATGCTCAAGAAATTTACAGTAAAGTCTTGCCAAAATTAGCGGTAAAAACCTTCGTTTCGGAAAAGGATGCAAGTTCATGGAAAATCTTGTATACGTTTGCTGCAACCGATGTAGAGAATGCACAGAAATTAGAAACCAAATTAAACGAGGCTATTAAAGAGTATCATTACGAAACCACCATGAGCGTTTCCTTGGATTACTATACCCCGTCTACCTATTTTGTCATCATTCACGGGCTCAATACCAAATTAGGAGGAAGAGGGTTTGCTGAAGTCTTGAAGGAAAACAAAAAATATAAAATCAAAAACCCGTTTTTTGAAATAGCTTCCGAAAATTATAAGATTATTCAAATTCACAAAAACCTAAATGATTACTTAAATTCAGAAAAAGAAGCTGAAGAAAACAATAATCCCCAAAAGTAACAACCTATGTTTTCAGACAAAAAAAACAAAGACAGTATGGAACCAACAAATAGTCAAAACAGAATTAACGAAGGAACCCAACTTAAAGGAGATGTTGTCTCTAATGGATTTTTTAGAATAGATGGAAGTATTGAGGGGAATATTAGTAAGCCATCTAAAGTGGTTTTAGGAAAAACAGGGAGTATTAAAGGAAAACTTGCGTGCGAAGATGCAGATATAGAAGGTCGCTTTGAAGGAAACCTAAATGTTTCCGGAACCCTTACCCTTAAAGCTACTGCTTTTATTGAAGGCGAAGTTATTGTTGGGAAACTTTCTGTAGAACCGGGAGCTACCTTTAATGCTACGTGTACAATGCACGGAATGCCTAAAGTAAAATCACCCTTAGAAGAAGTTTCTACAGCTGAAAGTTTAAAGTCTAAAAATCATTTTTTTGACCGCTCTCAAAGATCCCAAAAAGCCAAAGCAGAACAGCAAAATTAATGCGTATGCAAGGTACTCCGGTATTGCCTTTCAAATGATTGCTGTTATTGCCATAGGGTGTTATGGCGGAGTTCTTTTGGACACAAAATTTCCTAATAAATATTCGGTTTTTACACTGGTTTGTAGTTTGCTTTCCGTAGCAATGGCTACGTATTATGCCATTCGACAGGCATCAAATAATTCTGAAAATAAAAACGAATGAATAAAGAAACACAAAATTTCCTGCTGAAATGGCTGATTTTTACCTTCTTGCTGTTTGCAGTACATTTTTATATACTCCATACTATTGCTTCGGAGATGGAATTATATCTTCCGCTTTGGAGTGTTTATTTGTTTAATTCTGTCCTTGGGTTTGTGGTGTATTTTTTTGTAAAAAGACAGTTTGAACGTGCTTCTGAAAAAACCTATCAAACCTTTTTGGTTTTAACCCTTATAAAAATGGCTCTGGCCCTTGTTTTCCTGCTCCCCTTATTTTTGGGAAAATCAAATCATGTAAAAGTAGAAACTATCAACTTTTTTGCTCCATATTTTGGGTTTTTAGTATTTGAAATTTTCAGTTTAAACAAATTTTTTCAGGCTCCAAAAACAAAGTAAATTTTGGTTTGTCAATTCATTTACTATTAGTACATTTGCACCGAATTTCAGGAACGCAAAAGTACTACATTGAAAACACCGAGATTTACCATGAGAAGAAACCTCCTTTTAGGAGTCTTTTTTTTACTCTCAACTCTTGTCGCTAATGCCAGTAAAAGTAAAGATGAAAAGGATTTTGTCGAAGAGGAGGCATTCGATACCAAGGAACTTATTTTCCACCATATTACAGACAGTCATAGTTTTCATATAGCCGGTGACTTAGCACTTTCGTTACCTATTATATTATGGACTGATAATGGTTTGGTGACTTTCAGTTCTAGTGAATTTCATCACGACATAGATGGAAAAACCATCGTAGAGAAAAAAGGTTTAAAATTTGTAAACCTACACGAAAAAATTTATCAATTGGAGGAAGGAGCCACTGCCATTTCTTTTGATGCAGCACATCATCCTACCAATGCACACAAGCCTCTCAACTTTTCTATTACAAAGAATGTTTTTTCCATGTTCCTATCTATGGCTTTTATTCTTTTAATTTTCTTGGTAAGCGCACGATCTTACAAGAAATCACAAAATAATATGCCTTCAGGGATTGGAAAGTTTATGGAACCCATTATTCTTTTTATTAGAGATGAGGTGGCTATACCTAATATCGGAAAGAAGCATTACATGCGTTATATGCCGTTTTTGTTAACCTTATTTTTCTTTATCTGGATTAACAATGTTATTGGGCTTATTCCTTTTTTCCCTTTCAGCAGTAATTTAAGTGGTAATATTGCTTTTACAGTAACGTTAGCCATCATTACTTTTATTATTACACTTTTCAGCAGTAAAAAATACTATTGGAAACACATGTTATGGATGCCCGGCTTACCAGTACCTATGAAGTTGTTTTTAGCACCCATAGAGTTTATGGGAATGTTTATTAAGCCTATAGCTTTGACCATACGTTTGTTCGCAAACATTACTGCGGGACACATCATTGTATTGAGCTTGATTTCACTAACCTTTATTTTCAAAAACTATGCGGTGGGTGTAGGTTCTGTGGTTTTTGTGGTATTCATTAGCGTTATCGAAGTTTTAGTAGTAGCTATCCAAGCTTACATATTTACCATGCTTTCGGCATTGTACTTTGGACAAGCATTGGAAGAAGAACATGAACATTAATTAATTTTTAAATATAGTAACTATGAGTTTAGCATTAGTACAAGAAGCCGTTGCCAACTATGGAGCATTTGCAGCTATTGGAGCTGGTCTTGCTGCCATTGGTGGTGGTATCGGTGTAGGTAAAATTGGTGGGGCTGCTATGGAAGCCATGGCACGTCAACCAGAGATGCAAGGAAAACTGCAAGGTTCTGCAATCGTTTTGATTGCATTTATCGAGGCGGTAGCACTTTTTGGTGTGGTTGTATCTTTCCTTGTTGCAGGATAAACAAAAAACAAAGGCGCAACGGTTGGTTGCGCCTGGTTTTGTATTTAAATTAATTTAGAAAAACAACACGATGGAATTAATTACTCCAGAATTCGGACTTATTTTTTGGACAGGAATTTCCTTTCTAATCCTTCTTTTTATTCTTAAAAAGTTTGCTTGGAAACCTATTTTAAACTCTGTTAATGACAGAGAGCAATCTATTAAAGATGCGTTAGCTGCTGCTGAAGCTGCTAAAAGAGAAATGGAAAACCTTACGGCCGATAATGAAAGAATCTTAAAAGAAGCTCGTGCCGAAAGAGAAGCGCTATTGAAAGAAGCAAGAGAGATTAAAACAAAGATGATTGCAGACGCCGAAGAGGACGCCAAAGTAAAGGCAGATAAATTAATCGCTAATGCACAAGCGGCTATCGAAACTGAAAAGAAAGCAGCTATTTCTGAGTTAAAAGCACAAGTAGCCAATCTCTCTCTTGATATTGCTGAAAAAGTAGTAAAAGCAGAGCTTTCCAACAAAGACAAGCAATTGAAATTGGTAGAAGATATGTTGGGTGACGCCAAACTTAATTAATACTCAATGAACGGAAGTAAAACAGGGATTCGATACGCGAAAGCAGTATTACAAGAAGCAACCGAGCAAGGAAATGCCCAGGAGGTATTTGCAGACATGCAAACCATCTTGGATACATTGACTTCCAGCAAAGAGCTAAGGGTAGTATTACAAAGTCCGGTCATTAAAGGGGAGGATAAAAAAGAAGCATTGCTTCAAATCTTTAGCGCACAATCCAAAACCACTCATTCGTTGATGGAGGTATTGGTTTCCAATCATAGAATTGATCAATTAGCAAATGTAGCCTTAGCCTACACAACTTTGTATAAAGAAGCACAAGGAGTTAAAACCGCCAAAGTAATTACTGCGGTTCCCCTTTCTGAATCTATAGAAAAGCAGGTATTAGCCAAAGTTGAAGAATTAACAGGAAGCAAGAGCGTCACTTTGGAGAATGAAATTGATGAAACTATTATAGGAGGATTTATTCTCCGCGTAGGAGATTTACAATACAATGCTAGTATTGCAAACCAATTAAGTAATCTTAAAAGAGAATTTAGTAAAAGTTTATAAAACCCTTTGGCGAATAGCCAAAATATAGATACAAAAAAATGGCAGAAGTTAAACCCGCTGAAGTTTCAGCAATCTTAAAAAAGCAACTTTCAGGTTTTGAAGCAACCGCTTCATTAGACGAAGTAGGAACTGTATTAACCGTTGGAGATGGTATTGCACGGGTATATGGTCTTTCTAATGCGCAATACGGCGAATTAGTTGAATTTGAAAACGGTCTTGAAGGGATTGTATTAAATCTTGAAGAAGACAACGTTGGGGTAGTATTATTAGGACCTTCAAAAGAAATTAAAGAAGGTGCTACCGTAAAGCGTACACAACGTATTGCTTCTATTAATGTTGGAGAAGGTATTGTAGGGCGTGTCGTTAATACACTGGGTCAACCTATCGATGGAAAAGGGCCAATAGAAGGAAAAACTTACGAAATGCCATTGGAGCGTAAAGCTCCCGGGGTAATCTTCCGCCAACCGGTAAACGAACCGCTTCAAACAGGAATTAAATCTATCGATGCCATGATTCCTATTGGAAGAGGGCAGCGTGAGTTGGTTATTGGTGACCGTCAGACAGGAAAAACCACCGTTTGTATCGATACTATTTTGAATCAAAAAGAATTTTTTGATGCTGGTCAACCGGTATATTGTATTTATGTTGCAGTAGGACAAAAAGCTTCTACAGTTGCAAACATCGCTCGTATTTTAGAAGAAAAAGGCGCACTAGCATATACTACCATTGTTGCTGCTAATGCTTCAGACCCTGCCCCTATGCAGGTATATGCTCCTTTTGCCGGAGCTGCCATTGGGGAGTATTTCCGAGATACAGGTCGCCCTGCATTAATTATCTATGACGATTTATCTAAGCAAGCGGTAGCCTATCGTGAGGTATCTCTTTTATTACGTCGCCCACCGGGACGTGAGGCCTATCCTGGAGACGTTTTCTACCTTCACTCAAGATTGTTAGAGCGTGCGGCTAAAGTAATTGCAGATGATGCTATTGCTGCTAATATGAATGACCTTCCGGAATCATTAAAGAGTGTTGTAAAAGGAGGAGGTTCTTTAACGGCCCTACCTATTATTGAAACTCAAGCAGGAGACGTTTCGGCTTATATTCCTACCAACGTAATTTCTATTACCGACGGACAGATTTTCTTGGAGAGTGACTTGTTCAACTCTGGGGTACGTCCTGCGATTAACGTAGGTATTTCGGTATCGCGTGTGGGAGGTTCGGCACAAATTAAGTCGATGAAAAAAGTAGCCGGTACTTTAAAATTGGATCAAGCACAGTTCCGTGAATTAGAGGCGTTTGCCAAATTCGGATCAGATTTGGATGCAGCTACCATGAATGTTATTGAGAAAGGAAAACGTAATGTTGAAATTTTGAAACAAGCGCAAAACGATCCTTTTACAGTAGAAGATCAGGTCGCTATCATTTATGCAGGTTCAAAAAACTTGTTACGTGCTGTTCCTGTAGAAAAAGTAAAAGAATTTGAAAGAGATTATATCGAATTATTAAATGCGAAACACAGAAACATCTTAGACGACCTTAAAGCCGGCAAATTAACCGATGAGGTGATAGATGTATTAACTTCTGTAGCCAAAGATCTTTCATCAAGATATAATTAATTAAAATAAATCATCCCAATTTCCCAATAAAGGGAAATTGGGAGATGTTCAGCTAACTCAAAAAAGAGAAATGGCGAATCTTAAAGAAATACGAAATAGAATTTCCTCGGTAAGTTCAACCATGCAAATTACCAGTGCCATGAAAATGGTGTCGGCAGCAAAGTTGAAAAAGGCCCAAGATGCTATTACCGCAATGAGGCCATATTCCGAAACGCTTACTAAGTTGCTTCAAAATTTAAGCGCTACACTGGATGGTGATAGCGGAAGTAAATTTGCGGCACAGCGTGAGGTAAATCATGTACTTGTTGTTGCTATTACTTCAAATCGTGGTCTTGCCGGAGCTTTCAATAGTAATATTGTAAAAGAATGCAGAAGAAGCCTTACCGAAACGTATCAAGGCAAAACCGTGCATTTTGTGACCTTCGGAAAAAAAGGAAATGATATTCTTAAAAAAGCAGCCAAAGTAGTTGATAACAATAATGCCATTTTTGACGATCTTTCTTTCGAAAATGTGTCGGCACTTTCTGAAAAATTAATGGATCTTTATGCGCAAGGTACCTACGATAAAATAGTTTTGGTCTATAATAATTTTAAAAATGCAGCCACTCAAGTTGTGATGCATGAGCAGTATTTACCAATTCAGTCATTAAAATCGGAAGAAACCAAAACAACTACCGATTATATTTTTGAGCCTTCTAAAGAAAAAATTGTAGAAGAATTAATACCAAAAATGCTTAAAACGCAATTGTTTAAGGCACTTAGGGATAGTGTTGCCAGTGAACACGGAGCCCGAATGACTGCGATGCATAAGGCAACAGATAACGCTACCGAGTTACGTGATGAGTTAAAACTTCAATACAACAAAGCCCGTCAAGCAGCAATTACGGGAGAAATTCTAGAGATTGTGGGTGGAGCTGAGGCTTTAGCTGGGTAGTACTTTGGTTTAAAACTTATAAAAACCTTCCGCTATAAACGGAAGGTTTTTTTATACCTTTATGGCAAGACTTTTGATTTGTTAGATGTATGAGAAATATCATTAAAATACTTGGGATTTCGGTATTTGTATTGGGTATTACCGCCTGTGCCGGAGGAAAAGAATACCTACTTGAGCAAAATCCTCCATTTTCAATTAAAGAAGCCTATTTTCAAAAATGGGTTGCTGGGGTTAAGGGAGGAGGTTCCGGAACCCATGTCCATGTCACTCTTTCAAATATTAAAGAGGACATTGTAATTGAAGAAATTTACTTTGGAGAGAAACTGGCAAAAGCAAACCAGAATGCCCAGAATATAGATTTGTACTCCGCTAATTTTCTAAATGAAACCAACAGGGATATCATTATGGACGGGGATAGTAAACGGGAAGCAGTAAATGTAGTTCCTCAGGTTTCCCCTTTTAGTCTTTCAGAAAAAGAAGCCGTGATAAGTTATTCTTTAAAGGGAGAAATGTATTATTATAAAATTTCAAATCTAGAAGAAAAACCCATACTTGCATACCCAAGCAGCAATCCGAAAGGGGAAAATTAATCTATTGGCATGTTCCTAAAAATCATAAACAAATCCTCACATCCCTTACCTCATTATGAAACTGAAGCTTCGGCAGGAATGGATTTAAGAGCAAATATAGACTCGCCTATAGTGTTAAAACCACTGGAAAGAGCATTAGTTAAAACAGGGCTTTTTATTGAATTACCTAAAGGTTTTGAAGCCCAGGTTCGTCCACGAAGTGGCTTGGCTTTTAAAAAAGGAATTACCGTATTAAATACACCGGGCACTATTGATGCCGATTACCGTGGGGAAATAGGAGTGATTTTAGTAAATCTTTCCAATGAACCGTTTACTATTGAAAATGGGGAACGCATCGCCCAATTAATCATTGCCAAACACGAGCGAGCAATGTGGAAAGAGGTAAGTGAACTTTCTGAAACTTCTCGCGGAGAAGGAGGTTTTGGGAGTACAGGAATAAAATAAAAGAAATTTAAATGAAAATCATTGTCCCTATGGCCGGTCGTGGTTCACGGCTTCGCCCACATACGCTAACCATTCCTAAGCCTTTAATTCCGGTAGCTGGCAAACCCATCGTACATCAATTGGTTACCGATATTGCCATGGTTTTAGGAGAACCTATAGAAGAAATTGCATTTATTTTGGGAGATCCGGCTTTTTTTGGAGAAGAAGTTGTAGAAAGTTTAAAAAAATTGGCCTCTAGTTTAGGGGCAAAGCCTTCCATTTATAGACAGTTAGACCCAAAAGGTACCGGTCATGCCATTATGTGTGCAGCACCATCACTTTCGGGTCCTGCGGTTATTGCCTACGCAGACACTCTTATAAGAGCTACTTTTAACCTTGATAAAGAGGCAGATAGTGTTATTTGGACCAAAAAGGTTCCCAATCCTGAGGCTTATGGGGTGGTTAATTTAAATGAAAAGGAGGAAATTATTGAGTTGGTTGAAAAACCAAAAACTTTTGTGAGTGACCAAGCTGTGATTGGAATTTACTATTTTAAGGATATTGGAGAACTTAAAAAAGAACTTCAATATGTTTTAGATAATGAAATTATTAACGGGGGTGAATACCAAATTAATGACGGCATTAAAAGAATGATGGCCGCAGGGAAAATTTTTAAAACCGGAACTGTAACAGAATGGATGGATTGTGGCAATAAAAATGTAACGGTAGAAACCAATAGCAAAATGCTTCAGTTTTTAATGGAAGATGGGAAACAACTCATTTCAGAAAAGCATTTTTCAGAAAATTCTAAAATAATTCCGCCTTGTTATATTGCTGAAGGCGCGGTGCTTAAAAATAGTACTGTTGGCCCCAATGTTTCAATAGGAGAAGGAACGACCATAGAAAATTCCACCGTTAAAAATTCTATAATTCAATCGCAATCAGTTATTAAAAACGCTACATTAGACAATGGCATGATAGGTAATTACGTTATTTATGACGGTAATTTTACACAAATTAGCATTGGAGATTACTGCGAATTGAAATGAAAAACTTTCTGAAAATACAGTTTCTTATTTACGGAATACTACTTTCCGTAACAGGGGTATTTTCACAAGAGGCAGATGAAACGCCCACAGACGATTTGGGAAACGTGAGCGATGCTTTTCAGGAATCCTTTTTTGAAGCCTTAAAACAAAAAGGAATTGAAAACTACGAATTAGCCTACCAAGCCCTTCAAAAAGCCGAAAAAGCAGCTAAAAAAGACCCACATCAAGAGGCTGTGGTACATTTTGAAATGGCCAAAAACCTTACCCAGCTTAAACGGTATGAAGAAGCAGAAACTCGGTTTCAAAGTGTGCTTCAAACCACCGGCGAACGAATTGATGTTTTGGAAGCGCTGTATGATTTGTACTACCAACAAAAAAACTATCAAGCAGCGATTCCAATTGTAGAAAAATTAGCTCAAAAAGACGATGATTATAAAGAAGATTTAGCCAATCTCTATCACCGCACGAAACAATACGAGAAAGCATTGGTTTTGTTGGATGAATTGGACGAAAATTGGGGCGATAGTGTGTATCGGGACTCCTTAAGAAAACAGATTTATACCATTACGGGCAACAGCGAAGGAGCGATCTCAAATTTGGAATCTAAGATTGAAAAAAATCCAAAGAATGAGCAAGACTACCTTAACCTTATCTATTTATACAGTCAAGAAAACAATCCGGAAAAGGCTTTTGAAACGGCGAAAGAACTATTAAATAACAAGCCCAACTCTAAAAAAGTACATTTGGCATTGTACAAATTTTATTTAGAGGAAGGGGCTGTTGAAAATGCCATGGCTTCGATGAAGATTGTATTTAAAGCTTCAGAAATTGAGACCCCCGAAAAATATAGAGTGTTTTCCGATTTTTTAGGATTTATTTCTGAAAAACCCCAGTTTGAAAACAAATTAGAATCCCTTATTCCGCTACTTTCTGAAATGGGAAGCGGTACTTTTTACGAACACCTTGGAAATTATTTTATTCAAAAGAATGAAAAAGCAAGAGCCTTGCAATTTTTTGAAATGGGAAGCTCGTTAGCCCCCGATAATTTCAACCTTGTAAAACATACCATTTTATTACAAATGGATAGTGGAAAAGCACAAGAAGCAGCCCAATTAAGTGAGGAAAGCTTAACAATCTTTCCTGCCCAAGCTCTATTATATTTGTTAAATGGCCTTGCCAACAATCAACTCAACAATTCGAAAAAAGCCATTGAAAGTCTCGAAATGGGCATCGATTTTTTATTGGATGACCCTAAAATGGAAAAAGATTTTTACGAACAATTAAGCAAAGCCTATAGCCAAGAAGGAGACTCTAAAAAAGCCTCTTTTTACAGTAATAAGGCAAATGATATAAACCTTTCTAATTAATGCTGAAAAAAACCATTGTCCTTTTATCAACCGCACTTTTTTTAATACTTTCCGGATGTAAAGGAACTAAATCTGTGGTGGAAACAAAGAAAGGATTGCCTTTAGGGGAACTTATTTCTTTTCACGATGCTGCTTCACCCAATTTTAACACACTGGCTTCCAGAGTACAAGTACTGTATTACGATGGTAAAAACAACCAATCTATTACCGTGAGCTTACGTATGGAAAAAGATAAAACCATTTGGATTAAAGCTTCCATTTTAGGAATTACACTAGCCAAAGCCATCATTACTCCCAATAGAGTGAGCTATTACGAAACCATTTCGAGCACCTATTTTGATGGAGATTTTTCATTATTGAGCGATTGGTTAGGGACCGATTTAAACTTTCAAAAAACACAAGCGATCCTTCTCGGGCAATCCATTTTTTCGTTGAATGATTCTCAATACAAGACATCGGTAGTGAGTAATCAATATAAAATTGAACCCAAAAAACAGCCTTATAATTTCATTCATTCTATCTTTTTAAATCCAAAGAATTACAAAGTAATTTCGGGCTCAGTTTCGCAACCCAATGAAAAGCGATTGTTTTCCATTCGCTATGGCGATTATCAATTATTAGAAGGGAGTTATTATCCCGGCGATATTTTAATTGATGCTTCGGAAAAGGACGAAAAGACAAAAATTTCCGTTAGTTATAAAAGTATAGACATTAATGCTTCAGTAAGTTTTCCTTTTGAAATTCCTGAAGGCTTTGAACGAATTGAGTTATCCAAATGATTAGAAAAGCGCTATTTATATTCGGCATTATTTTTTTGTGGATGACGATTCCGTCGTTCTCACAGTCTAAAAAGCAGCAAGAGTTAGAAGAAAAACGCCAAACGCTTTTGGAAGAAATTCAGAAAATCAATTCTTTATTATTTAAAACAAAAGGCGAAAAAAAATCGGTGTTGGCCGAAGTGGAAGATTTAAATCAGCGCATCAATACCCGTGAAAATTTAATTAAGGTAACCAACGAGCAGGCCAATGTATTGACCCGCGAAATAAACACCAATCTTAATTCCATTGAGCATTTAAAAGAAGAGTTAACCGCGTTGAAAAATGATTATGCCGGGATGATTACAAAATCTTACAAGAGCAAGTCGCAACAAAGCCGGATTATGTTTTTATTGTCTTCGGAAAATTTCCTGCAGGCCTATAAACGTTTGCAGTATATGAAACAATATACCAAGTTCCGAAAAAAGCAAGGAGAAGAGATTAAAGTAAAAACTGCAGAACTTCAAAACCTGAATGAAGATCTTATTCGTCAGAAAAAAGACAAGCAAAAATTGATTGCTGAAAATAAGGTGGAAAAAGAAAAGTTGGATGAAGAAAAGAAAACCCAACAGGCATTAGTTGCTTCCCTTAAAAAAGAGGAAAATAAATTTGTAGCTCAGATACGCGATAAACAAAAAGAAGCAGATAGACTTGAAAAAGAGATTGATGCGCTTATTAAAGCCGCTATTGCCGAAGCCAATAAAAAGACGGCTACAGAAAATAAAACGACTACTAAAAATACTAATTCTACCACGTCATTTGCCTTAACTCCGGAGGCAAAATTACTGGCAACCGATTTTAAAAATAACAAAGGAAAACTCATTTGGCCTGTGGAAAAAGGGAAAGTAATCACCCCTTTTGGGAAAAGACAACACCCACAATTTCCTAATGTAATGCAAGATCATAATGGGGTGGAAATTATTACTGAGCCTAACGCTAAAGCGCGTGCGGTTTTTAAAGGTGAAGTTATGCAGGTGCAGCAATTAAAAGGAGCTAACAAAGCAGTTTATATACGCCATGGAGATTATATCACTATTTATAATAATCTCGCCACCGTTTCGGTAAAAAAGGGAGATAAAGTTTCTACAAAAGATGTAATAGGCACTGTATTTACGCACCCAACTACCGGAAAAGCCATTTTAAAGTTTTTTGTATATCAAAACACACAGAAAATGAACCCCGCAGACTGGGTGTATAAAATGTAGAATTAATTTTTAAGAAATTTTATAAACAATTCCTTACCAGACCTTTGCGGAATAGAATTGTAACATTGGGTAAGTATTTCTAGAGAAAAATATGGCTCAAAATAGTGACGGTATTCTTCTATACTTCCTCCAAAAGGTGGGCCTTCTTTAGTTAAAGGGAAATTGAAAAGTAATCCAGCCAGAGTTGCTTTGGGTTTTAACAGCGCATGCATTTTTTGGGCGTATTGTTTTCGTAATGAAGGATCTAGAGCACAAAAGAAGGTTTGCTCTAAGATGAGGTCATATTCCCCTTCAAATTGAAAAAAATCTGTGTGGACTAATTGTTTTTTTGGAAAATTGGGAACTCTTTGCTGAAAATTTAGAAGTGCTGTTTCAGAAATATCTAAAACAGTCACATTTTTAAACCCTTTTTCAAAAAGGTATTCAGCCTCATAAGCATTTCCTGCACCCGGAATAAGAATTGAAATGGAGGAATCTTCTATTTGATCTATATATTCTTTTAGCGGTGTAGAAACATGTCCAATATTCCATCCCGTAGCGCCTTCTTTGTAACGATTGTCCCAGTAGGGCTCATCAAAAGGGTTCATTAAGAAGTCATTTTTCCTGTGGCACAGCTTACAAAAGATTTTGCTTTTGTCACGACCGAATTTTTTGAACCCATGGGAGGATAACCAATTTCTGATAGTTTCTTTTCTACCATTGGCAAATTGGTTGTCTCTTCTGAAGAAAAAGAAACCATACTTTTCTCTACGTCCACTGCTATGTTACTGATGTTCGCTACTTTACTTAAAGTATCAATCACCGTTTTGGCACAACCGCCACATTTAAGGTTTTGAATTTCAATAAAATGATCCATAACAGAAAAATTAAGTTACCAATTCATATAACCGCCTTTTAGGTCGAATATTTTCTTGAAACCTAACGAATCTAATTTAGCGGCAGCTTTTTGACTTCTATTTCCAGAACGGCAGTATATATAAATGGGTTTTTCTTTATCTAGCTTTTCAAATTTTGAAGCAAAGTTTTCCTGATCAAAATAATCAATATTAATTGCATTTCTAATAAAACCCGCTTCATATTCCTGAGGGGTTCTTACATCTACCAATTGAATGGAGTCACCTTGGATAGCTTCATTAAAAGTCCCCTTATCTAAAATTGTAATGTTTTCATTTTTCTGTGCCATTGCACCAAATAGGGAAGTGAATAGAGACATAACTACAAGTATTTTTTTCATTTTTTTAAGGTTTAAGATTAGAAGTAGCCCAAAGATAGGGCTACTTCTTAATCAACCAACTAACCAACATCTTATTCCGGTATTTTTTACCAGAAAAAAATTGATTTACCAAATCAATGTCGATGTAAAATTAAATAATACTATCATGTAAGTCAGTAACACATGTTACACAAATAAAAAAGGGAGCTTTATGCTCCCTTTTTATTTATTAGTTATTTTAACGTAGTGGGACACACATAGTTGGTCTTTGGAATTTCAGTTTCTTTTATAGCTTTAAAGCCGCCTGCAATATCTATAAGATTATGAAATCCTCTACTTTTAAGGATGGATGCGGCAATGACACTTCTGTATCCACCTGCACAATGAACATAAAAGGTTTCTTCTTTTGGAAATTCTGAAAGATGATTATTAATGAAGTCTAAAGGAGTATTGTAGGCTCCTTGAATATGTTCAGAAGTAAATTCACCTTCTTTCCGAACATCGAATACAGGAACTTCTGCCTTTTGAAGAATTGCTTCAAGAGAAGTGGCAGGGATAGAAGTTAGTGTGTCATAGTCCTTTGCAGCTTTTTTCCAAGCGCTGAAACCACCTTCAAGATACCCCAGTGTATTGTCAAACCCAACTCTTGAAAGCCTTGTTACGGCCTCTTCTTCTCTACCTTCCGGGGTAATCAGTAAGATGGGTTGCTTTACATCGGCAATTAATGCCCCAACCCAAGGAGCAAAACCACCATCCAGACCTATAAAAATGGATCTAGGGATATGTCCTTTTACAAAATCGTCTTGATGGCGCACATCAAGAACGATAGCACCGGTTTCGTTAGCAGCAGCTTCAAAAGCATCCGGGGATAAACCACGAGTTCCGCGTTCTAATACTTTATCAATATCATCGTATCCTTCTTTATTCATTTTTACATTCAACGGGAAATATAGAGGAGGAGGGAGCAAACCGTCGGTAACTTCTTCAACAAACTCTTCTTTTGTCATGTTAGCCCGTAAGGCGTAATTCATTTTTTTCTGGTTACCAAGAGTATCTACCGTCTCTTTCATCATATTTTTTCCACAGGCAGAACCTGCTCCATGGGCAGGATATACTATAACATCATCTTCAAGCGGCATGATTTTATTCCGAAGGCTTTCAAAGAGTAATCCTGCCAATTGTTCTTGGGTCATATCTGCCGCTTTTTGAGCTAAATCGGGTCTTCCAACATCTCCTAAAAATAAAGTGTCACCGCTAAAAATGGCATGGTTTTTTCCATTTTCATCTTTTAGTAAATAAGTTGTGCTTTCCATCGTATGTCCCGGGGTATGAAGCGCAACGATGGTTACTTTTCCCAGCTTAAATTCCTCTCCATCTGTAGCAATAATTGCCTCAAATGAGGGGGTTGCTGTAGGTCCATAAACAATAGGAGCTCCGGTTTCTTTTGAAAGTGTTACGTGACCACTTACAAAGTCTGCATGGAAGTGTGTTTCAAAAATATATTTAATTTTTGCACTGTTGTTTTTTGCTTTTTCAATGTAAGGTTGAACCTCTCTTAATGGGTCTATAATAGCCACTTCTCCTTCACTTTCGATATAATAAGCTCCTTGAGCTAAACAACCGGTATATATTTGTTCTACGTGCATAATCTTCATTTTTGTAGGATGACAAAGATAGTATTAAAAAAGGCTCTATAAAAGAGCCCTTTTATTTCTAATTGACTTCAATTATAATAATGTGGTTGGGCAAACATACTCTGTTTTTGGGATTGAAGTAGCTTCAATGTCCTTAAATCCTCCTTTAACGTCTACAAATTCTCTCCATCCACGCTGTTTTAGGATGGAAGCTGCAATCATACTACGATAACCCCCTGCACAATGAATAATAAAGGGTTTGTCCTTTGGAATTTCAGCTAAGTGTTGATTGATTTCATTAAGCGGAATATTAAGAGCATCCACCACATGTTGTGAAGCAAATTCACTTTTCTTTCTTACATCTATTACCAAAGGTTTTTCGGCAAAATAGTGTTCTTCAAATGCTTTGGCATTAATTCTTCCAACAGTTTCATAGTCTTTCCCGGCTTTTTTCCAGTTATCAAAACCTCCCTCTAAATAACCTATGGTAAAATCGTACCCAACTCTTGAGAGTCTGGTAATGGCCTCTTCTTCCTTTCCGGAATAGGTAACCAACAAAATTTCTTGCTTTACATCAGGAATCATTTCTCCTACCCATTGCGCAAAACTTCCTTCAAGACCTATATTAATACTATTTGGGATAAATCCATGAGCAAAATCATCGGCATTTCTAGTATCTAAAACCAAAGCACCTGTTTCATTAGCAACTGCTTCAAAAGTGTTAGGAGATAATGGTTTTTCTCCTCGCTCCATAACGGTATCCAAACTATCATACCCTTTTATGTTCATTAATACATTTTGAGGGAAATAAACCGGTGGAGTTGTAAGGCCGGTAAGTAATTCTTTAATGAATTCTTCTTTGGTCATATCAGCCCGTAAGGCGTAATTTAATTTTTTCTGATTGCCAAGGGTATCGGTTGTTTCTTTGCTCATCATTTTACCGCAAGCAGATCCAGCACCGTGGTTTGGATACACAATTAACTCATCACTTAAAGGCATAATTTTATTTCTAAGGGAATCGAATAAGTGTCCTGCTAATTTTTCTTCAGTTAATTCTGAAATTACGTGTTGGGCTAAGTCGGGTCTTCCTACATCACCAATAAACAAGGTATCGCCGGTAATAATACCATGTTCTTTTCCGTTTTCATCTATTAAAAGATAGGTGGTACTTTCCATAGTATGACCAGGGGTGTGAATTACTTTTACTTTGTAATCTCCCACAGTAAAAATTTGATTATCCTCTGCGACAATAGCATCAAATCCGGGTTTGGCGGTAGGGCCATACACAATTTGAGCCCCTGTTTTTTTATTAAGATCTAAATGACCACTGACGAAGTCTGCATGAAAATGCGTTTCAAAAACATATTTAATGTTAGCATTATCACGTTTAGCTCTTTCAATATAGGGCTGAACTTCACGTAATGGGTCAAAAATTGCAGCTTCACCGTTACTTTCAAGATAGTATGCGGCGTGTGCTAAGCATCCGGTATATATTTGTTCTACGTTCATAATTAGATATTTTAATATTATTTGTAGCTAAGATATAACAGGTTGAAATTGTTTACAGTAACATAAGTTACAGAGTAATTATTTGGTAAATTCTTTGAAGATAATATAGACCGCCATAACAAGTACGAACCACCCAAAACCTTTTTTAAGTTTTTGACCGTCTATAAATTTATTGAGCCATACACCAATAAAAATTCCTAGTACCGAAACTAATGTAAAAACCAATAAAAAACTCCAATCTATTTCGAGGGTTTCAATATCGCCAATAAAGCCAATAAGTGATTTTATAGCGATGATTAATAATGAGGTTGCCACTGCTTTTTTCATAGGTAGCTTCGCTAGCAGTACGAGTGCCGGAATAATTAAAAACCCACCTCCGGCGCCTACAATTCCTGTTAAAGTACCTACTACAATCCCCTCCATAATAATTAATGGGTAGTTGTAGGAAACAGCTCCTTCCTCTTCAATGGCTGATGATACTTTTTTATTCCGAATCATTGAAAAAGAAGCTATTAGCATGATGATGGCGAAGAAAACCATAATGGCAATATTCTTAGTAAGCATAAAACTACCCAAATGGAAAAGTTCTTCCGGAATGGATGGGACTAAGTATTTTCGGGCGACATAAACAGCAATAAAAGCAGGGATAGAAAAAACAATGGCCGTTCTGAAATCGATTAACTTTTTTTGAATATTTTTTACCGCTCCCACTAAAGCAGAAACACCTACCACAAAGAGAGAGTAAGCTGTAGCGGTTACCGGATTAATGTAAAATAGATAAACGAGTACAGGAACGGTTAAAATAGACCCTCCGCCACCAATTAAGCCTAATACAACTCCGATGAGTAAAGCTCCAAAATATCCCAAAATTTGCAAAGTATCCATATGCTATTCTTAATAAGCAAAACTATTACTATCATTTAGTAAGGCCTGTAACAAAGGTTACAAAAGAGATTTTAAGATATGAATACTTCAATATTATTTCGGTTCAATTTAATTTTCCCCAATTTTTCAAGATTCTTTAAGAGTCTTGAAATAACTACCCTGGAGGTGTGTAGCTCATAGGCTATTTCTTGATGGGTAGCGTGAATAATGGTGTCGTTAGAAATCTTTACTTTGTCGTGAAGGTATTTGGATAATCGTTCATCCATTTTCAAAAAGGCAATGCTATCAATAGTTTCTAACATTTCTTTAATTCTATTATGATAACTTTCAAAGACAAAGTTTCTCCAAGTTCTGTATTTTCCAGTCCATTCTTCCATTTTCCGAATAGGAATCATAACCAATTTGGTGTCTAGTTCTGCTACGGCTCTTATTTCACTTTTTGTCTGCCCTAAGCAACAATTTAGGGTCATGGCACAAGTATCGCCTCGTTCTAAGAAATAAAGTAACAACTCGTCTCCTTCGTTGTCTTCTCTTAATATTTTTATAGCTCCGGAGATAAGCAATGGCATTGATTTTATATATTCGCCTATGTCTATTAAAGTGAACCCTTCGGGAATATCTTTAAAGGTGCCCACTTGATTAATCTCTTCAAGCAATTCATTTTCAAATAAGTGCCCATAGCTATTTTTAAGCTCTTGTATCATACTCAGTAAATAATTCAATAAATATAAAAAAAGCCCCTTATAAAGGGGCTTTATAAACAAACTTTACTGCACTTAATTTTTTAATAGTTTTTTGGTAATTGTTCCTGCTTCCGTTTTAATGGTTACAAAGTAAATACCTTCACTATAATTTGTAACATTAAGGTTTATAGTAGATTGAACAGTTACGTCTTGTTTTAACTGAGAAATAATTTGACCTAAACTATTGGCAACAGTTATTTCTGTTTTTCCTGAAAGGTTTTTTCCAAAATAAATAGATACCACCTCTGAAGCCGGATTAGGATACATTGCTATTTGACTAGAGACAAAATCAGAAGAGGAAAGAGCTCCATTGATATTAATATTATCAATGTGAGTACTATTTCCATAACCGTTAATATTCACAAATCGGAAGAAAGCAATCTCTCCAGCATAGGGGCTTAAATCAATAGTTTCTAACCTCCAATCACTTGGTGTAGCTGGAGCCCAGTTATTTGTCGTATTATAATCCGGGAGTGTGGATAGATCCAAATCTGTTTTTTCATATATTGTTGTAAAAGTACTACCACAGTCAGTAGAAATTTCTACTCTTAAGGCATCAAATAAAGTTGCTGAGTATTGTGCTTTTGCTAATGCAAATTCTAATACTGGGGCTGTAATACCGGATAAATCAAAATACTCGGTAACTAAATAATCTTCTTCGCCGGGAGCGTTGTAATTGTAATTATCGATGTGAGCTGCTCTAGTAAGATTTCCATCAATACCTGCAATACTTGCTCTAGATTGCCAGGTAATATCGCTATCCGGGTTTTCAATAAACCATCCAACAGGAGGGACATCATTTACCTCAAATGTTTCTTCAAATGGGGTTGCTGTAGCTTCTGTTTGGGCGTAAAAATCTAATGTTTTTTCATCATTTGATGAATTTTGATCCCCTGCTAGAGTTACATAGGATGTTAAGGTATAATTTCCATTTGAACTTATTGTTACGGGAGTGGCAAATTCATGAGTAACTTGTTCTCCTGAATTTAAAGTTCCCGTATAAGTCTCATCTACCACTGCTCCTCCCGAAAGTTGATAACTTACTGTAAAGTTGCTTTGAGGATCAATACCTGTATTTGTAATATTTACTGAAATAATGGTATCTGAAGAACCTCCACATGCCCCTGAAAAATCTCCGGGATTGTTATTAATGGAAGTTAATTCCATATCATTCAATAAGGAACAATTTAAAAGCCCTCCGGGATGACTAGATGCAATAAGCCTCTTTGTTTTCCAACCGGCAGTATTGTTTTTTGCTACTATAGAATACCACATAGGGTCACTCGAATTTGCAATAGGAACGGTAATAGAATTTGTAGCACTACTGCCTGCTATTTCCATGTATTTGGCTCCAAGAATATACAAATCATAGCTTTCGGCGCCTGGTATAGCATTCCAATTAAAGACCGCTTGTGTGGGGCAAACTTGAGTTAAGGTTAGTCCGGTAACTTGGTCTGCTATAGAGAAAGTTCCGTCGCTTTCATCTGAAAAAGCCCCACTGGTAATTCTAATTTTAGCTTCTCCGGTTAAAGTAGTAGGAACAAGCCAGTTGTAGTTTGTTACTGTATTGGCGACACTACCTATGTTATTCCAAGTGCCTCCATTGTTAGTAGAATATTCAAGAGTAAAACCGGCAACTGTATTGATTGCGTCCCAGTGAATGGTTTCTTGTTGTCCAGGGACAAAACTTTCCCCATCATTAGGATACGTTAAAGTTAAATTGTCTTGAATAATTTCGTAGACAATGTAATAGCTTTGTGGGCCTACAGGAACATTGAATCCTGTAATGTCTAAATCATAGTTTCCAGCTGCAGGATTATTAATCAACACCTGTTCTACGTTATTTAAATGGTCGGGGCCATGAGTCGCGGGAAGATCCAATAAGGTAGGATCTGGCGTAGAATCAAGAACCCAAGGTAATTGGGTGTTACTTGAAGGATCTGTAACCACTAAGTCTAAATCATTTACTAAAGCCGGAGAGGCTCCCGGAGTAGCAGCAGCATCGCTCCAATATAGCATGAAACGAACTTGCGTTGTTCCTGTGGGGACATTTATAGTATGAGTATTTGTAGTGCCTTGGGTAATATCGTCTGATAAATACCTTCCTTCTTCAATTAAAATTCCGGCACGTAGGGCATTTACAATTCCCCATCCAAATTTGAAATCGGGGCCCACATTTCCGTAATCATTGGCAGTGTTCAATAAAGTAGCTTTAATAAGTGCCGATTCTGGCAGTGCACCTCCATTAAGGTCGCCATAAGCCTCGTACAATTGAGCTGAAATTCCGGCAATTCCGGGAGCAGCCCCGGAAGTTCCACCAAAAACTTGATAGGTGTTATTCTCGCTAGTTGAATTTTGGTTTTGGCCATTGGCAGCAATGTCCGGTTTAATTCTACCGTCATGGGCAGGACCTCTACTGCTGGATGTTACTAAATTTCCATTATAAAAAACATTGGCAGTGGCAATTACATTTTTACCCTGTTTATGCCCTCCTGTAATATTTCCCCATTGGCTTCCAGCACCATAACCACAATTATTACCATTGGAGTTCCCAGCAGAGAATACGTGTAAAAGAGTAGGAATTGCAAGCGTTTGAGTATCTACTGTTTCAGTAATAGTAGTATACCCAGCATTACAGCCGTTGCTGTAAGACGAGTTTGTTATTTGAACGTCTCCGGAATTAATTAAATTCACTGTGGGAGAATCTAAAAAGTTAGCTTGATAGTTCACCACATACACATCAGAACCTGCAGCCATTCCTCTCATGTCCGGATTTAGGTTTCCGGCACCCGCCATAATACCTCCTACGCCATCTCCATGGGTTTGTCCGGTACCACTGGCAGAGGTATTGTCTATTCTACCTTGAAAATCGATATGAGGCCCAACAATTCCATCGTCTCTTACCATAACTCCCATTCCTAAACCAGTATAATTTCTTCCGGCACCTTGCGTATCAAGATTACTGGATCTGTGTAAACTTCTCCCTCGGGTATCGTCTTTAACATCGGGTGCAACAATAAGTTCTACCCATTTTACATAGGCTAAATTTGAAAGGTCCTCTAGACAATTATCAGGGATTAATAAATCGACATTATTGGATCCTTTGTAGGCTTGTTGAAGTGAGATTTGTCTTTCGGCTAAGTCATTCATCACAAAATTGTAATCTACATATTCGTGATATTGAAGGGTTACTAATATTTTATCGTTTACTTGTGCCCATTCTCCAATATTTCCATTTTTAAGATCTTCACTTAATTTGAAACGCCCTTCTACAGGAATAATAGCTCTAACACCACTATTCCTTAAATATTCCACGGAGGTAGTTTCAGGAAAATAAAATAAATAGGTTTTGTGTGGGATATAATTGATTAATTGAAGCCCCATAGCTTTAAATTGGTCTTGAATATTTTGGGTAGGGGTATTAAAGAACTGAACCCAACCAATATACCCATTTCCTAACTTGGAGCTTTCGGGCATTTGATTCCAATTAAAAGTTTGAATATTTTCTTGAATCTCTATAGTTTCATCTTGAAACTGGATGTTAAATGAATTTTGAGAAAACCCCAAGAATGGAATCATCGCAAAAAGCAGGAAGATAGTTTTTTTCATTGGTAGTATTTATTTGATAAAATAGAAGATGCCATGCCCTTTTGGAACATCTTCTTTGGATTTGTAAAATTTTGAAACGGGCATTTCATAATGAACTGAATTTGAACTAAAAAGAGTTTAGATTTTTCAAAAGTTACCAAATATAGAGATAATCTTTAAAAAAAGGAATATTTATTTCAAATTCAGGGGAGGTTTTTAAGCCTCAAAAAGCGCTTTTAATTCGGTAGCTTCAGAAGGTTTCATTTTACCGGCCAAAACAAGGCTAAGTTGTTTTCTTCGCAAGGCAGCATCAAAGCGTTGTTTTTCCAATTCGGTTTCAGGCACTAATTCTGGAACTTTTACGGGACTTCCCATTTCATCTACCGCAACAAAAGTGTAAATGGCTTCATTGGCTTTACTTCTTAAGCCACTTTCGCGGTCTTCAATCCATACATCCAAAAAAACCTCCATAGAGCTTTTAAATGCACGAGATACGTGTGCTTCGACAGTAACAACACTCCCCAGTGGAATCATTTTATTGAATGCCACATGATTCACTGAAGCAGTTACCACAATTCTTCTACTATGTCTTCTGGCAGCAATACTGGCAGCTCTGTCCATTCTTGCCAAGAGTTCACCGCCAAACATGTTCCCAATAGGGTTGGTTTCACTAGGTAAAACTAAGTCGGTAATGATCGTGCGAGATTCTTTAGGGGTTTTGCCTTCCATTTTGGGTTTATTTTTGTAGCAAAGGTATAAAGTATTTCCCCTTTAAAAAAGCTGTAAAAAGGTAGAAAGGAGGATAAATAAGATTTATTCTGAAAGGTCTTGTACCAATAACCAAGCCTCTTTGTTTTCTGAAAGTTGAATTTGTTGAAGTGCTTTTAATGCTTCTAACCTGTCTTGATGAGAACTATAAACCACTTGGTGCAATCCATATTTGTTAACGCCCAGTAGTTTTGCAGAAAATCCCTTTTTCTGAAGTTGTTGTACTTTATTTAGGGCATTTTCTTCTACTCTAAAAGCCCCTGCAACTAAGTGATATTTCCCCTTTTCTTTAGGGACGGAAAGGGTTAATGGTGGGAATGCATCAATTACAAAAGTGGCTTCCTGAATTTGGTTTTCTACCAAAGCATCTGCCTTTTTCTTTTCGGCAAAATTGTATTTTTCTACTTGGTTCTCATACATTTTTAACCCACTCAATGAGCCCAAAGTAATAGCCAATAACCCAACAGCAGCATAGCGCATATAAGGGATGGCTACTTTTCCTTTTTCGGGTTTTAAAGCAACTACTTTTGAAGCTATTTCTTCCGTAGCTCTTTCAATAAGGGGAGAACTAAACGAAGAAAGACCAAAAGAGGCTTTGCTGTAATTGTCTTTTAAAGAAGGGGAGAACTGAATTTTTCTTTCGTTATTTAAATAAAATTCCCCAATGTTTTTCAATTCAATGGTTTCTCCTTCAGAAAGTTTTAAAGAAAGTTCTCCGGCAAAATTTCTGATTCTTTGCAAAGCTACTTCATAACTACAGGCTTCTACAGAGGCTACATAATGCGCCAAAATACCATCATTTGTTTGTAATTGTCTGTTAAAGGAAAGTGTTTTCCCGGGAGGGTAAAAGGTATGATTGTCATCAATTTGCGCGGCACGATATTGTGTTAAAAAGGCACCAAAGCCAGGAATAATAACACATTCATAGCGGTATAACAAATCTTTTATGTAGGTTGCTAATTGCATGTAAGCAAACTTATATTTTTTTTAGCCTACAATCAAAACATCCCACAGGAACTTTTCAACAAATAAAAAATTCGTTATTTTTGAAAAACTCCCCCCATAGATTTATTGTATGCTTTCAACAAAGGAATTGTTATTTGTCCTTGCGCTTCAGCGTGTTCCTAATTTAGGGGATACTTCAGCAAAAAAATTAATTAATGTAGTGGGTTCTGCGGAAGGAATTTTCAGGGAAAAAAAAGCAACATTATTAAAAATTGAAGGTATTGGTGGTAAAAAGTTGAAAGAACTTGACCTCTCTTTACAGATTCCAGAAGCAGAAGCAGAGCTTCAATATATAGAGACCAACAAGATTGAATATTTTTATTTTCTGGATAAAAACTACCCAGATCGATTAAAGCACTGTTTAGATGGGCCTTTGCTCTTTTTTCAGAAAGGGAATATCGATATTAAAAATAAAAAACTCATTAGCATCGTAGGAACCCGTAAAGCAACAACTTACGGGATTTCTTTTTGTGAAAAATTACTGGAAGATTTAGCCCCCCTAAAACCTGTAATTATTTCCGGATTTGCCTATGGAATTGATATTACCGCGCAAAAAAAGGCCATCGAGTTGGGATTACAAACCATAGGTTGTCTGGCTCATGGATTCAATCAAATTTATCCCAAAACACATAAAAAATATGTGTCTAAGGTTGAAGAAAACGGAGGGTTTATTACCGAGTTTTGGAGCAATGATACTTTTGACAGAAATAATTTTTTAAAACGTAACCGAATTATAGCCGGGCTAAGTGAAGCTACCATTGTTATTGAATCTGCCGAAAAAGGAGGGAGTCTGGTAACAGCCGATATTGCCAATTCATATAATAGAGAAGTATTTGCGGTCCCCGGAAGAGTAAATGATGTACAGAGCCAAGGGTGTAATAATTTAATTAAAACCCAACAAGCACAGCTACTTTCTTCTGCAGCAGATCTAGTTTATCAGTTAGGGTGGGAAGTAGCAAAAAAGAATACTACACCCAAGCAAACACAGCTGTTTGTAGAATTGACCGAGGAAGAAAAAAAGATATGGAATTACCTAAAAGAAAAAGACCATGAACTTATTGATATCATTGCGGCGGACTGTAACTTACCTTCGTTTAAAATAGCATCATTACTATTAAATATGGAGTTGAAGGGAGTAATAAGACCTTTACCCGGAAAGATGTTTCAGGTAATTTAGTATCCTAAGGCTTGGCGGACTCTTTGTAAAACCTCATTCGCTGTTTTTGACGCTTTTTCCGCTCCTATTTGTAATGCTTTATCTACTTCACCTAAATTTTCCATATAATAATGGTAACGTTGTCTGGCTGTTTCAAATTTTTTCAGCAACATTTCGTATAATGCTTGTTTTGCGTGGCCATAACCATAATTTCCTCCTTCGTAATTTTTTCGCATTTGAGCAATCTCTTCCGCAGAAGCTATTAATCTATAGAGCGCAAACACATGGCAGGTATCTGGATTTTTGGGTTCTTCTAAAGGGGTGCTATCGGTCTGAATGCTCATTACTTGTTTCCGCAATTCTTTGTCCGGCAAAAAGATATTAAGGATGTTGTTTTTGGACTTGCTCATCTTTTCACCGTCGGTTCCGGGAATGAGCATGGTGTCTTCCTGTACTTTTGCATCCGGTAGCACAAAGACTTCAGTATTCATTTTAGCGTGAAAACGGGATGCCACATCGCGCGTCATTTCCAGATGTTGTAATTGGTCTTTTCCTACAGGAACAATTTCGGCATCGTAAAGCAAAATATCGGCCGCCATTAACATGGGATAGGTAAATAATCCGGCATTGACATCTTCCAGTCGATCTGCTTTATCCTTAAAACTATGCGCCAACGTGAGTCTTTGATATGGAAAAAAACAGCTCAAATACCAAGTGAGTTCGGTAACTTGCGGAATATCACTTTGTCTGTAAAAAACAGTTTTGTTAATGTCTAGCCCAAAAGCCAACCATGTAGCAGCGGTGCTGTAGGTATTCTTTTTAAGAGTTTCAGCATCTTTAATTTGCGTAAGCGAATGCATATCGGCTATAAAAAGGAACGAATCATTTTTTGGATTATTAGCCATTTCAATAGCCGGGAGTATCGCTCCTAAAATATTTCCTAAATGTGGGGTACCGGTACTTTGTATTCCTGTTAATATGCGAGACATAAATGCTAATTTTTGGCAAAGGTAATTTTTTTGAAACATTTGCTTTCTTCAAATGTGTATTTTTGAGAAGTGAAGAAACTGTTTACGTACCCTTTTTTTCTTATTTATAGAATTTGGTTCTATATCTTGGTAACCTTACCCATTGTAGTGCTATTTCCTATTTTGTTGCTAAGTATTACCAAAGAGAGTTGGTATCCTTTCTTTTTTAAATTGGCTCGATTTTGGGCAAAATGTATTTTATTGGGGATGGGTTTTATTCCCATAATAAAGGGTAAAATCGAGTATGAAAAAGGGAAGAGTTATATGTTTGTAGCCAACCATACTTCCATGACAGATATTATGCTCATGCTCTATGCCACAAAAAATCCTTTTGTTTTTGTGGGTAAAATGGAGTTGGCAAAAATTCCCCTCTTTGGATTTTTTTACAAAAGGACTTGCATCTTGGTTGATAGAGACAATCCAAAAAGTAGAAGAGAGGTTTTTATTAGTGCACAACAAAAACTGAAGCAAGGATTAAGCGTTTGCATTTTTCCCGAAGGAGGTGTTCCGGACGAGGCAATTATTTTGGATGAATTTAAAGATGGGGCCTTTCGGTTAGCCATTGAGCACAAAATTCCTATTGCCTCTATGACCTTTCATGATAATAAAAAAAGATTTTCCTATACTTTTTTTAGTGG
The DNA here is from genome assembly GCA_041392125.1 of Flavobacteriaceae bacterium. GTDB lineage: Bacteria > Bacteroidota > Bacteroidia > Flavobacteriales > Flavobacteriaceae > Halomarinibacterium. The sequence continues at coordinate 460,653 of JAWKMR010000003.1, forward strand.
CAGCCCCGGTCGTATGCGTGTAAAAAAGCATGCTATTATTCCTACCGGAATTTTGGAAATGGAAGATAAGCGAATGTTACGATTGCAAACCCGAGAGATTATATTAAACGAACTAACAAATCCCACGATATAAAAAAACCGTTCTATGGCGAAAGAACGGTTTTCTTCATTGTTCGGTATAACCAAACCTAACCAACTAAAAACTAACCTAAAATTTAAAACTTAGCCCGCTGTACACTCCAAAATAGTAGGGGTTAAAATCTACTGAAGTCGTGTAGGGATTAAGTTGATACTTAAATATGGGTTCTATATTAAATTTGAAGCGTTTACTAATTTTATAATCAAAACCTAAACCAATATTGGTTGAAAAACTTGTGGTATTTAAATTATTTGCCTCTCCTAATACACTTTTTATTGCACCATCGGACACCGAAATTTCATTGTTTCCTAAAAATAGGGTGCTGAATCCTCCTATCATATTAATTCCAAAACGCTTGTTTACAAGAGCATATTTAAGTTCCAAAGGAATTTCAAAATATGAAATATGCTGAATGATTTCAGCATTTCCAGAGGTAGATTTTTGATTAATCTGTGAGTAAGGATTACTAGGATCTGTAGGTAAATTCATCAAATCTCCTTTGTCGAAAACAGTGAGTACGGTTTTTCCTCCGTTGTTGTAATTAATGCTTTTTAAAGCCAATTCCGTAGGAGCCGAAGCAATGGTCACATCTCCTGTGGAATAGCCAACATTTACATTGTTAATTCCGGTACGAACACTTAATCGGTCATTAAAGGCATAACTTACTTGAACACCATAGCTAATATTTGTTTCTCCAGATTGAGAGTTATCGGCAAATGAGGGTGATATAGAAGACCCTCCATTAATGCTATTATAATAAACAGGGCCCACATTGGGACTTACCTCCCAATAGGGATTTGCATTTTTTTCCTCTTTTTGGGCAACAGCTTCTTTATTTTCTTCAATGGCATCAAAAATGGATTTTTTATTTTCAGAAGGAAGGTCTTTTTCGTCTTTCTTTACCATTTCTTCTTTCGCTATTGCATCTTTGGTCTGGTTAGGAATGATTGTGTTCGTTTCTTTGTTAGTAACAGGATTGTCTATACGGGTATCTTTTTCGATTTTTTCCTGAGTTTCAGTAATGGCAACCCCCTCTTTTTTAAGATCGGAGTTATTAATTACCGATTCGTTTAATTTCTGAGTGTTGGTGTTGTTAATTGTTTTAGCATCATTCGAAACTGCTACCGCATCCTTAGTGTTAGTATATTTTACGTTTCTTTTTGTATTCTTTTCAGAAATACCGTTATCAAGTTTGTCGGCAGAAGAAATGGCATTTTCAGAATTGTTTTTAAATTTTTCGGAAGGGTTTTTTTCAGTATTTTTTTCTGAATCTAAAGCTTCAGTAACTACAACGTCTGTATTTTTATCTGAAAGAATTGGAGTTATCTCTTCCTTTTTAATAGCGTTTTGTGTGTCTATTTTCTCAATAGACTCCTCAACAATAGTGTCATTATCTATGGTAGTATTGTTATTGAAAATTCCGAAGAGCGATAACAATAAGACTAAAGCAGCAGCAACACCACCCAGCTTCCACCAAATAGGAATCACTTTGCGATCCTCTTTTTCCTTTTTAAGTTTGGCTTCAATAGCGTTCCAAACTTCGGGAGAAGGAGTAGCTTCAAAAGAACCTAATTGGTCTTTAAAAAAGGTGTCTATATTTTTTTTATCCTTCATAAAGTACTTCTGCTAATGAGAAGGTTATTGTAATTTTTCTTGGTAGGTTTCTACCTTGGTTTTTAAAATCATTCGAGCTCTTGCCAGGTTAGATTTAGACGTACCATCACTAATTCCTAACATCTCGCCTATTTCTTTGTGCGAATAGCCATCCATAACATACAAGTTAAAGACTAATCGATATCGATCCGGCAACTCCTGAATAATCTTTAAGAGATAATCCAACGGAACTGCATCTGCCTCAACAGCGACTTCTACATCTTCAATTTGCTGTTCGTTGGAAATATCAAAAGTCTTTTTCTTCCGATATTTCTGAAGTACCGTGTTGACGGTAATTCGTTTCATCCAGCCTTCAAAAGAACCTTTCCCTTCAAACTGCTCAATACGTTTAAAAATGGTAATAAATGCATCTTGTAAATTGTCTTCTGCCTCTGTTCTATTGGGAGAATATTTTAAACATATCCCAAATAAGATTCCTGAGTAATCTCTATAGAGAGTTTCCTGCGCCTTTACATCCTGCTGTTTACACCTTGTTATGAGCTCTTCTAAAGTCAATAGGTTGTTGTTAATCTGCCAATTAAGTTAAGCAACCACTTCCTTTCAACTTTATAATGGGTAGATACAAGTGAAGGTTAAGGGTTGCGTGGGTTGCTATTTTTTTATGATGAAACGGTAGCAATAGCATCTTTAATTTTTTGTTCCAGTTCTTCCATCAATTCCGGATTATCGAGCAATAATGTTTTTACGGCATCCCTACCTTGCCCCAGTTTAGTGTCGTCATAACTAAACCATGAGCCGCTTTTTTTAATAATTTCAAACTCTACTCCCAAGTCGATAATTTCACCAACTTTGGATATTCCCTCCCCATACATAATGTCGAACTCGGCCGTTTTAAAGGGCGGCGCTACTTTATTTTTCACCACTTTTACACGGGCTCTGTTACCTACCGATTCGCTGGATGAATCTTTAATTTGAGTAGATCTTCTAATGTCCAATCGAATGGAAGCATAAAATTTTAGTGCGTTTCCTCCGGTAGTGGTTTCGGGGTTACCAAACATGACTCCAATTTTTTCGCGCAACTGATTGATAAAAATAACAGTACAATGAGTTTTGCTTATGGATCCTGTAAGCTTCCGAAGGGCTTGAGACATCAATCTTGCATGCAACCCCATTTTGCTATCGCCCATTTCCCCTTCTATCTCGCTTTTTGGGGTCAAAGCAGCTACAGAATCAATAACAATGATATCAATAGCACCACTTCGTATCAGGTTATCTGCAATTTCCAGAGCCTGTTCGCCATTATCGGGTTGAGAGATGATGAGGTTTTCAATATCTACTCCCAGTTTTTCGGCATAATTACGGTCAAAGGCATGTTCAGCATCAATAAATGCGGCAAGTCCTCCCTTTTTTTGCGCTTCGGCCATAGCGTGCAAGGTAAGGGTAGTTTTTCCGGAAGATTCCGGACCATAAATTTCAATAATTCTACCTCGGGGATAGCCGCCCACTCCAAGGGCAACATCAAGGCCTAAAGAACCCGTAGAAATTACTTCTACTTGCTGTACCGAAGCATCTCCCATTTTCATGACAGTTCCTTTTCCGTAGGTTTTATCGAGTTTATCGAGTGTTAGTTTGAGTGCCTTTAATTTTGCGTCTTTTTCGTTACTCATAGCTTTAAAAATTGGTGTAAAATGATTTGAAATGTATTGAATAGGCTAAGGTACTATTTCTTTGCGTTCACTACAATACTAAAAATATGGAGAGGGATTTTTTTGTTAACAAAAAAGGAGCCGAAGCTCCTTTTATAACTATTTCATAAAACAACAATTATTTTTTAATGAATTTTATAAAAAAGGACTCTTTATCAAGAATGACAGCCAAAAAATAAATTCCGGGAGCAAACGATGAAGCATCAATACCTGTTTCCGGATAGTCTCCTTGTTTTAATTGTTGCCCTGAAAGTGAATAAATTTTATAGTGAAGGCTTGCAGGGGGAATTGTAATTTTTAAAAAATCATCAACGGGGTTAGGATAAATTTTTAAGGACTCTAATGAATATTCTTTAGTAGATAAGGGATAACTCCTAAACTCAGCAAAGTCCATTAACGGAGTACTAAGATTAAGAACAAAACCTTCGGAATCTTGTGTAATAGCATAATCGCTCCCAAACTGCATAAGTCCAAAAAAATGTGTTTCAAAAAAAGTATGAATGGTAACGCCACAATCATCATTGGTTTCAGTATAATTTACCGCCTGTTCTAACCTTACATCTGTTACTGAAGAATAGATGCCATTAAAGGTGTTACAAGCTCCCTCTCCACTAAAGTCAAAATTTTCAGCAATTGATAAATAGGGGTAAATAGCCGGGGTCATTTCGGGGATTGAAAATATATCTCCATCATGATCATAATAATACAAATGCCAAGTACGGAATAAGTCCGGGTTGGGGTCTTGCGCGTTACTTTGTAAGGTAAAAAGGAAAATAAAAATTAGGAATATCTTTTTCATAACTATTCTTTTATTAGAGTTTTGGAATTCTGTATTTCCCCGTCACAAATAAAGATGATGGAGTAAAGAAACAACTAATTTTTAATGAATTTTATAAAAATGGACCCTTTGTCAAGAATGACAGCCAAAAAATAAATTCCGGGAGCAAACGATGAAGTATCAATACCTGTTTCCGGATAGTCTCCTTGCTTTAATTGCTTCCCTGAAAGTGAATAAATTTTATAGTGAAGGCTTGCAGGGGGAGTTGTAATTTTTAAAAAATCATCAACGGGGTTAGGATAAAAAATGAAATTATTATTTAAGAAAGAAGATTCTATGGCCAAAGCAGGATTTCCATATATAGCAACATCTCCATTGTTATTAGTAATTGTTAATCGTATTGCATCATTGGGCAATTCTTCCAGAGAATACGTAAACGGGACATTATTTTCTAAAAAACGAAAAAAATCTTCAAAATAGGAAACTTCAAAGTCAAATGTACTTTGAAGATAGCATTCATAGAAAAGCATATACCAATTATCAATTATAAATGAAGAATTTGAAAATGATGTAATATCTGTACGAATTGAATTACAGGCTAGTGAATATAAAGAATTAGGATTTCCTTCAAAAATCAAATCAACAGTGTTTATTTCACTACTATTGGGAATGTTGATACTATTTCCATTGACAATTAATTCTGTAAGAGACCATTCATTATCAAACAGCCTTGGGTCTTGCGCTATCCCATCAAGGGAAAAAAAAAAAAGAGCTAAAACAAATATCTTTTTCATAACTATTCTTTTATTAGGGTTTTGGAATTCTGTATTTCCCCGTCACAAACAAGGATGATGGAGTAAAGAAACAACTAATTTTTAATGAATTTTATAAAAATGGACTCTCCCTCATGAATAATATTTAAAAAATAAATTCCAGGAGCAAACGATGAAGTATCAATACCTGTTTCCGGATAGTCTCCTTGTTTTAATTGCTGCCCTGAAAGCGAATAAATTTTATAGTGAAGGCTTTCAGGGGGTGTTGCAATTTTTAAAAAATCATCAACGGGGTTAGGATAAAAACTAAAATTCTTTTTATTAAGAGTATTTATCCCTAATGATTGATTCCTGTAAATTGCTTTATCGTTGTTAAACTTTGTTAGGGTCAATGTTTTGTAATTGGATTCATTAGTAATAGAATACCCCATTACAGTATTTAGAATTAATGGGTCCATCCAAAAATTGCCGTAGAGGTTATTAAACTCAATACTTTCTATTAAACCACATGCTGGACCACCCATTTCTACAACAGTAAGGATCGTAAATTCATCTTGCGTGGTGTTATATTCCAATTCTGCACCATACATATCACAATATCCAGTATCTAGCATTGCAGGGGTTTGTTGAAAATTTGTTTCTTCAATAACGTACTCCAAATACGGAGTAACATAATCTATTTCGTTTATCGTAAGCTTTTCTAAATACCAAGTATTGTCAAATAATTGTGGGTCCTGAGCGTTACTTTGTAAGGCAAAAAGGAACACTAAAAAAACAAGAGACTTTTTCATGAGATTAAAGTTTAAAATATACAAGGAGGGGAGAGATTTAAAGGTATTAAAAGTATTGGTAGCTACAAAATTAATTTTACCAATAAGTTTATTACCCAAAATACGGTATCTTTACTTTTTTTAAAGTACGTTTCATCTTCGTCTCTTTTGTAAAGAGCTATATATAACTACTATGGGCTGTACCAGTTGTGCCAGTGGCGCTAACGGACAACCAAAGGGCTGCAAGAACAATGGCGCTTGTGGTACCGATGGGTGCAATAAATTAACGGTTTTTGATTGGCTTTCTAACATGTCCTTGCCAAAAGACATGCTGCCCTTTAATGCCGTGGAAGTTCGATATAAAAACGGGAGAAAGCATTTTTATTCCAATCCCGAAAATCTGTCTCTTTCTATTGGAGACGTGGTAGCTACTGAAGCTGCTTCGGGTCACGATATTGGCATCGTTACGCTTACGGGAGAATTGGTGCGGGTTCAAATGAAACGAAAAAAAGAACCCCTAAACCTGGAAGCACTTCCAAAAATTTACAGAAAAGCGTCTCAAAAAGATATTGATATTTGGCAAACGGCCAGAAATAGAGAAGATGAAGTTCAAAAACGTTCTCGGGAAATAGCCATGGGCTTAGGCCTTAAAATGAAAATTAGCGATGTCGAGTTTCAGGGGGACGGCACCAAGGTAGTGTTTTATTATACCGCAGAAGAGCGTGTAGATTTTCGGCAACTGATTAAAGATTTTGCCCGGACCTTCAATACCCGTATTGAGATGAAACAAGTAGGTTTTCGGCAAGAAGCCTCAAGACTGGGAGGTATTGGCTCTTGCGGAAGGGAATTATGCTGTTCTACTTGGCTTACCGATTTTAGATCGGTAAATACTGCCGCCGCCAGATACCAACAATTGTCATTAAATCCTCAGAAGCTTGCCGGACAATGCGGTAAATTAAAATGCTGCCTCAATTACGAATTGGACAGCTACACCGAAGCCTTGAAAGAATTCCCTAAAATGGAGGTGAAACTTTTAACCGAAAAAGGGAAAGCACAATGTCAAAAAATAGATATTTTTAAGGGATTGATGTGGTTTTCTTATGAAGATGAATTTATGACATGGCACGAACTTACTGTTGCCAAAGTAAACGAAATTATTACCACTAATAAAAAAGGAAAAAAAGTAGCTTCTCTGGAAGAATTTATTGAAGAAAAAATGGTGGAAGACTCAGAACTATTTAATAATGTAGTGGGGCAAGACAGCTTAACCCGTTTCGATCAACCTAAAAGATCGCGCAACAGAAACAACAAAAATCGAAACAGAAATAAAAAGAATAAAAAAAATGCGTAGCATTTTATGGGGAATTTTAGGGGTCCTTTTTTTCACTGCTTGCGATGGCAAAATTAAAGCAAGTGAGACGAGAACTATAGGTTCCTATTGGGGGCAAAATGATGTTGTTGAGTTTGTTATTCCGCAAATGGATTCCCTAAAAAAATATAACATATTTTTAAATATCAGAAACTCAAACGAATACCCATTTAATAATATCTTTATCATTGCTTCTATGAATTTTCCCCACGGAAAAGTGGTTACCGATACCTTAGAATACCGCATGGCAGCTTCAGACGGAACATGGTTGGGTGAGGGTATTGGAAATGTAAAAGAGAGCAAACTTTGGTATAAAGAAAATATATCCTTTCCCGAAACCGGAAATTATGTTTTAACAATCGCTCATGCAGTGCGCAATAATGGAGAGGTGGGAGGCGTTTCACAATTGAAGGGAATTTTGGATATAGGCTACAGTATTGAAGAAACAACAACAAAATAATGGCAACGCAAACGATTAAAAAAGGAAATCAAAAAGACGAAACAAAAAAGCATATTAGGCTTTTTTGGAAACTCTTTGGCGGAGTCATTCTATTGATTCTCTTTTTTTTCTTATTGGCTTCGTGGGGTGTTTTTGGAAGTCTTCCCGATGAAACAAGTTTAGAAAACCCCGAAAAGGATTTGGCTACTCAAATTATTTCTTCCGACGGACAAGTAATAGGGAAGTTTTTTAAAGAAAACCGAACCCCTGTGCAATATGAAGAATTGCCTGAGCATCTCGTAAATGCCTTAATAGCAACGGAGGATGCCCGATTTTATAAGCATTCAGGTATTGACGGATTTGGAACCTTGCGCGCCATTACGTTTTTGGGAACCCGTGGGGGTGCAAGTACCATTTCGCAACAATTGGCAAAACAGTTTTTTACCGATCAAGTAGCTAGTAATAAAGTAGAGCGTGGCATTCAGAAAATAAAAGAATGGATTATTGCTACGCGTCTTGAGCGGCGTTATACCAAAGAGGAAATTATTACCATGTATTTTAACACCTATGATTTTTTGAATCTCGCCATTGGTATTGAATCTGCTTCCAATATTTATTTTGATAAAGCCCCGGAAGAGTTAAATATTCAAGAATCGGCTATGCTCGTAGGGATGTTTAAAAACTCTTCCTTATATAATCCAAAAAGAAACCCCGAAGGCGTTATGAATCGCAGAAATGTAGTGCTTTCACAAATGGAGAAATATGATTTTATTTCCGAAGCGCAAAAAGATTCGCTTCAAAAGCTTCCGCTTAATGTTAAATTTACTCCTCAAGATCACGATAAAGGGATTGGGACTTACGTGCGAGAATATATTCGAGGATTTATGAAACAATGGGCTAAAGACAACCCAAAACCCGACGGTAGTTTGTATGACATTAACAGTGATGGATTAAAAATTTATACTACGCTGGATTCCAAAATGCAACAATATGCTGAAGAGGCAGTAGATGAGCACATTTCGCATATTCAGAAAGAATTTTCAAGACAAAACGAAAAAAATAAAACAGCCCCTTTTCGTGATATTACCAAAGAAGAAGAAAATCAAATCCTAGAATCCGCCATGCGAAGAAGTGATCGCTGGAGGGAGCTAAAGAAGCAAGGAAAAAGTGAAAAAGAAATTCTGGAAAGTTTTCAGAAAAAAACACAAATGACCATTTTTTCTTGGGGAGGAGATATAGATACCTTAATGACTCCTTTGGATTCTATTCGGTATTATAAATCCTATTTAAGAGCATCTATGATGTCGATGACTCCGCAAACAGGAGAAATAAAAGCTTGGGTGGGGGGTATTAATTACAAACACTTTAAGTACGATATGGTGAAGACAGGAAAACGGCAAATTGGCTCTACCTTTAAACCCTTTGTCTATGCCACGGCCATAGACCAAATGCATATGTCCCCCTGCGATACCTTGCCCAATACTCCTTTTACAATCCCTGCGGGTAAGTATGGGCTTATTAAAGATTGGACTCCCAAAAATAGCGGTGGAGGTTATGGTGGCATGTTAACACTTAAAAATGCCTTAGCGAATTCCATTAACACCATCACCGCAAGATTGATAGACAGGGTAGGTCCCAGACCCGTGATAGATTTGGTGGAAAAAATGGATGTAGATACCAAAAATATTCCCGAAGCACCCTCTATTGCTTTGGGGACACCGGATATTACAGTTTATGAAATGGTAGGGGCGTATAGTACCTTTGCCAATGAAGGAGTCTTTGTAAAACCCGTTTTAGTACAACGGATAGAAGATAAAAACGGAACTATTTTGTATCAAAGTGTTCCGGAAACTAGAGACGTCATTAGTAAAGAAACCGCCTATGTTACCATTAGTCTCATGGAAGGAGTAACGCAATCAGGTTCGGGACAAAGATTGAGACATTCCGGTAATGCTAATAATACGGTTTATAAAAATGCGGTAACTGGGTATCCGTATCAATTTACAAATCCCATTGCCGGAAAAACCGGAACTACACAAAATAATAGTGATGGTTGGTTTATGGGGATGGTTCCTAATTTGGCTACAGGTGTTTGGGTAGGGGGTGAAGATAGATCGGTTCGTTTTTCAAATACTGCCTATGGACAAGGTGCTACTATGGCGCTTCCTATTTGGGCCATGTTTATGAAAAAGTGTTATGAAGATGAAACGTTAGATGTTTCAACAAATAATTTCAAAAAGCCGGAAAAGCTATCTATAGAAACCAATTGTGCCAATTATAGGAATTCTGAAGATGGCCCTCTACCGGATGATGAATTCAATTTTAGTCCGTAAAAAATAGATCCCAAAACTACCCGAGAAATCGGGTTTTTTTATCCCTTATATTTTCGTAATTTTCAAAAAAATTGAGAAATGATTACAAAAACGGTAACCCATGTGCAGGAAGCCTGTCATGGGGTAAAAGACGGAATGACCCTCATGCTAGGTGGTTTTGGACTAAGTGGCATTCCTGAAAATTGTATCGCAGAGTTGGTGCGACTGGGTGTAAAGAATGTTACCTGTATTTCTAACAATGCGGGAGTAGATGATTTCGGGTTGGGATTATTACTTCAAAAGCATCAAATAAAAAAAATGATTTCTTCGTACGTAGGCGAAAATGCCGAATTTGAAAGGCAAATGCTTAGCGGCGAACTGGAGGTTGAATTGATTCCTCAGGGAACCTTAGCGCAGCGATGCAGGGCAGCACAAAGTGGTATTCCTGCTTTTTTTACACCCGCCGGGTATGGAACCGAGGTAGCTGAAGGGAAAGAAGTGCGTGAGTTTAATGGGAAAATGCACATTATGGAGCATGCTTTTAAAGCCGATTTTGCCTTTGTAAAAGCTTGGAAAGGAGATACTGCCGGCAATTTAATTTTTAAAGGAACGGCACGGAATTTTAACCCCAATATGTGTGGTGCGGCAAAAATTACTGTGGCTGAAGTAGAAGAATTACTCCCGGCCGGAGCTTTAGACCCGAATCAAATTCACATACCCGGAATATTTGTACAGCGAATTTTTCAAGGAACAAGTTACGAGAAAAGAATTGAGCAAAGAACTGTCCGTAAACGAAACTAAGAAATAAGATATTTATGTTAGACAAAAACCAAATAGCACAGCGCATTGCTAAAGAAGTAAAGGATGGTTACTATGTAAATCTTGGGATTGGGATACCTACGTTGGTAGCCAATTTTGTGCGTAACGATATTGAAGTGGAGTTTCAAAGTGAGAATGGCATTTTGGGTATGGGGCCGTTTCCATTTGAAGGAGAAGAAGACCCCGATCTTATCAATGCCGGAAAACAAACTATTACTGCGCTACCGGGTGCCTCTTTTTTTGATTCTGCAACGAGCTTCTCCATGATTCGTGGGCAGCATGTAGATTTAACCATTTTGGGGGCTATGGAGGTATCTCAAGAGGGTGACATTGCCAACTGGAAAATTCCGGGGAAAATGGTAAAAGGCATGGGAGGTGCCATGGATTTGGTTGCTTCTGCTGAAAATATTATTGTTGCGATGATGCATACCAATAAAGAAGGCGAATCGAAACTTCTAAAAAAATGTGAGTTGCCTTTAACCGGGGTACGCTGTGTAAAGAAAATTGTTACCAATCTAGCCGTTTTGGAAATTAGAGATAATAAATTTCATCTTTTGGAACGAGCCCCCGGAGTTTCGGTGGAAGAAATTATACAAGCTACGGAGGGCGATATATTAGTGGAAGGAACTATTCCTGAAATGAAATTATAAGTTTTTACTTCAAAAAAACTCTGTTTGAATCCTCAAAACTTTGTTAAATGTTAAATTTTTTTGCATTTCATCGAAAAAATGATGTATTTTATCGTGTTTATTAAAATAATTTTACACTTTAGCAGTCCCAAATTTGATTAACCAGACTTAACCAACTTATGTAATGAAAAACGTTCTCAACTGGATAAAAAATACGTCGCAACTAATAAAGAGCGTATTATACGTTGCCAAAAAAGTATTCTTGTTGATGTAACTTATTGAAAATCCTTTTTCCCCAAATCTGCAACGATTCAGATAAAGGTAGCCCGTTCTTTGTGAGGTTAGAACGGGCTTTTTTGTTTTTAATTTTTTTTGAAATAATTATTCTTTTAAAACTTTTCCAACCACGGTTCCTTTCTCAGTTTCAATTTCTAGAAGTAGTAGTCCTTTTGGCACATCGCTCATAGAAATTTCATTAAAACTTTCTGAAACCTCAAGTAGTTTTCTTCCCAATATATTATAAAAAGTTACCTTCACTAAGGATTCTTCACTTTCAATATTTAAAAAATCCTTAACAGGGTTAGGATAAAGAAAAGCTTTATTTATTGTATTATTTTCTAATGATAAAACATTGGGTGTTTCATTGAATGTGACCGTATCCCCATTGGGGTTTGTAATAATCAAATAATAACTGGGGGGACCGGGATCTATAATAATAAAGGCAAGAGTAAAGTCTTCGTTTGTATGATTTTGAAAAAAACTAAATAATAAATCCTGAAATTCAGTATTTTCATTTTGAACACAAGAACTACCCGAAACAGATAATTCCTCAGGGAAAAACATTTGTTTAGAGGCGGGATATTTTATTTCTCCTTCGAGTGTTTGACAAACTTCAAGATGAAATTGATAGGGTTCTGTATCTCCAAAAGTTAAAGTAGCATTAAACAATTCAGCATTGTTTGGGATATTATAAGTAACGCCCCCAATAGTTATTTCTTCAAAATACCATGGGTACATTAATAAGAAATCATCAGGAGGCAGTTGTGCAGCTATTGGTGTGGTAGATACCAATAAAAGAAAAAATAATATTTTTTTCATAAGCATTATGGCATGATTAATTATGATTGCATAGTTACTCTTTTACTACTTTTTCAATCATTTTACCCTTTTCTGTATGAACTTCTATTAGTAGCAAACCGTTAGGAAAATGATTTATTGGGATTTCATGAGTTTTTTCAATAATTTCTAACAATAAATTGCCTATTACAGAATATACCCTAACCTTTTGTATGGGTATAGGACTTTCTATTACCAAGACCTCTTTTACAGGGTTAGGATAAATCTTAATACCTAGAGCTTCTACATCTGAGATATTTAAATTAGTTAGGTTTTCGTACCAGTAAAGATCTTCTATTTGGGTCGTTAGATTTAGACTAGTATTGATTAAATCCATATCACCATCACTATCAATATCAATTGGTAAGTTATTCCCAGAACTACCCCCTTCAGGCGGGGCGATAAAATTAGGCGGCCCAAATGTACCTAAGCCATCTAAGTTAAAATGATATACTTTACCAAAATCAACCCCTGAATTGTAAGTAATATCAATATCCCCATCTATGTCTAAATCCACAGCTTGTATCCCTCCTAAATCTGGAGTATTGTCTGAGTAAGAAAAAATAATCTGTTTGGCACCAAAAGATCCTTGTCCATCTATATTTTCCCTCCATAAAATTTCATCTAATTTATTGGATATATTGTCTAAATCCCCATCCCCATCTATATCTATAATTTGAAAAAAGTTTTCATACAAGTCTCCACTATTGTCAATAATATGATATTCTAGAAAATCTCCTTGTCCATTTATATTCTCGAACCAAGACATTAAAGGGTTCAATCCATTAGTAACAATATCCAAATCCCCGTCCCCATCTATATCCCCTAATACTTGCGTTCTTGCTTGTGAAATAGTGTTGTTAATAAGCTGTAAAGGGCCAAAACCACCGTTGCCGTCTAAGTGCTCTTTCCAGTAAAAACCTACATTGTTGGTAACTCCTAATACCAAATCTAAATCTCCGTCATCATCCAAATCTCCAGCAGCAATACCACGGCAGGAATTAAGGTTTGATGCAAGCACTTGCAAGGGAGCAAAGCTTTCATTGCCTAAATTTCGATAATAAGCTATAAAATCTTGATCGAAATAACTAATTAAAATATCTTCCCAACCATCTTTATCCAAATCTACGACGAGTTGTGAAAGGGATGAGCCTCGACCATTATCGATCTCTATAGGCTCGCTAAAATTGCCCAAACCGTCAAGATTTTTATACCAAACTAATCTTTGGGAAGTTATGCTTATTAAGTCTGGGTATCCATCATTATTAAAATCTCCTGTATTAACTTTAGCAAATCCAATATCAGAATCTATAAGATTATCGATATTAAATAACTGAGCCCTACCTATAATAATAAAAAAGAGAAGAAAAAAACTTGAAAAGATTGCCTTCATAGTGTTATTCATTATTTTCTTTCAAAATTACAGTTTCTACTTGGCTACCATTTTGCTGGGTTTTAATAATGTTATATAATCCTGGGTCTAACCCATCAATTAAATTGGGATTGTTAATTTGAGTAGAATCCTGTGGTGTAATAGTTATGTTGTTATTAAATACATTATCATTAAATTTTATAATGGTTCCTGAAATTCCTGTTATTTCTTCATTACTCCAGCATTTTCTGGGTTGTGGCCAAAATTCCGGGAAATTGTTTTTAATGCCTATAGCAGTATATTTTGGATGCGTAATTGTTGAAAAATCTGATTCATATTTGCTAATTGTATGTGTCGTCCCAAAAACATAATCAAATGAGGTATCCTCATAATCGGTAGGGTATGGGCAATCACAATTACAAGGCATAAACCGGTATTCAAACCCGGGCTGAAATAGTGGGGGGTCTGTACAAGTAGGATCGTCTATATGAGTATAGGATCCTTTATAAGGTTCATACAGTGAGGGAATAGTAGTTACAGTAGCTGATATACTATTAGTAGCGGCAATTTTTTCCCTCATTTTAATGGCCTGCCCAGTGGTAAAATAATTAGAGCATCCTGCAGGATTATAACCCATATAGTTTTGAGACTGAATAGCATTAATTTCATAAATAGTCCCTTGGCAGTCACCTCTATAATAAGGTTCTTCATGACCAAAATATTCACAATTATCCTGATCATAATAGTAAAATCTAAAAGAGTTCTCGCCGATACAATCACTTAATGGCAGACCATTAAGGACACAATACTCAAAACGAAAATCCGGCATTGCGGCAGTATCAATGACTTTATCTCCCTTATTATCAGCATTAAAACAAATTATTTCTGGATGGAAAGGGTCACAAATTAATGAAGGATCTCTAGTGACATGCTCGCAACCACTGTTATCCCAATTTTGAAAAGTATGATCCAAGCCAAAATTGTGCATTAACTCATGAGCATTACCTGTAGCTATTAAAGGACCAGTCGTAGTGAGTGACATCGTATCGTTCAATTTAGCCCCTCCAAAGTCTACTGTACCTGCTGCGACATAAATATTGAGAGCGTCATTTCTTTTATAGCCATTGTCATTCACAAATGTTCTAAACTCTCCTAGTTGACACCGACTAATCATTTGATATCCATCAGGGTCAATTTCTGGAATTGTATTAATACAATGACCCAAATTATAATCATAAATTTCATTTACCACATCGGGTGGACTATTAAAACTATCCCACCCTCTGTATTTAAAAAATATGCCTGCGGGGTTAAATATAATATTAAGATTTTGGATACCCTGTAACGCAATTTCTTCGGTAAGTGCCCATGGGTGTACATTGCCATATTGGTCATCAATACGCCAAAAAAAGACATTCAATACTACAGGATCCAAACTACTCAAGAATGCTAAATCCTCAGATCCTGAGTAATTTACAATATCTGCTTCTTGGTCGTCAAGTACAATACAAATATCTTGGTAATCTTGAGAATACATAAAAACTATGTTTCCCATAAAAATACAAAAAAAGAAGACAAATACACTTATTCCTCTCCTCATAGGAATTGTTGTTTTCATAATAAATGGTTTAAAAAGTTATTTAATAATGAAGATAAGTAATTTATTTTAATTAACACATATATGTGTTTATAAAAAACACGTTCAAATGCCAACTTGCCCTTTGTGAAAGGGAAAGACAATTATTTGATTGAATTTGGTAAAAACCTCAGAAAACTTAGAGAACAAAGAGGCCTTTCTCAAGAATATCTGGCTATTGATGCTAATATCCCAACCAACCAAATAGGACGAATTGAAAGAGGAGAAATCAGCACTACTATAAGTACCTTACTTTCTATTTCAAAAGCACTGCAAATAGATATAAAGGAGCTTTTTAATTTTTAAAATTTATATCCCCTTCGGTATTGCTTCAATCAATTTTTTAGTGTATTCCTTTTGCGGGTTTTCATAAATCTCATCGGCATCGCCCAGTTCTTCAATGGAGCCTTGATTCATTACTAATAATTGGTCTGCCATAAACTTTACTACTGCCAAATCATGTGAAATAAAAATATAAGTAAACCCAAAATCGTCTTTCAGCTCGTTTAATAAATTCAACACCTGTGCTTGCACCGAAATATCTAAGGCACTTACGCTTTCATCGCAAATCACCAATTTAGGTGCTAAAGCAATGGTACGTGCAATACCCACCCGTTGTCGCTGTCCCCCGGATAATTCGTGCGGATACCGGTGGTAAAAGGTTTCGTTTAAACCTACTTTTTCCAATAACTCATAGGCTTTTTTTTGCCGCTCCCTTTGGCTCTTCCCAATTTGGTGAACCTGCATTACCTCTTCCATGGTATTGCCTATAGAAAGTCTCGGATTTAAGGACGAAAAAGGATCCTGAAAAATGAGTTGGATGTCTTTTCGAAGGTTTCTTATTTCAGCATTAGAGAGTTTAGTAATGTCTTTTCCGCGAAAATACACCTGTCCCGAAGTGGCTTTTTCCAGTTGTAAAATTACTTTGCCCAGCGTCGATTTTCCGCAGCCCGATTCGCCTACCAAACCTACCGTTTCTCCTTCAAAAACACTGAAGGAAACATCCTTTACGGCCGTAATCACTCTCTTTTTTTGAAACAACCCTGCATTTTGGTAGTATTCTTTTTTCAAGTTTTTAATTTCCAAAAGCGGGGCTTGTTGGTAAAGTTTTTTATGTCGTGATGCCCGTTGTACCGGAGAGATAGACGAAGCAACAAAGCTTTTATCGGCCAAAGAGGCAATGGTAGGTAATTTTTTCAAGCGTTTGTCTAAAGGAGGACGCGATGCCAATAAAGCTTTGGTATATTCTTCCTTCGGAAGTTTAAATAGCTGAAAAACAGTTCTTTCTTCAACCTTATTCCCCTTTTGCATGACCACCACCCTATCGGCAATTTCGGAAACTAAGGCCAAGTCATGAGAGATAAATAAGAGACTCATTCCCGTTTCTTTTTGAATTGTTTTTAACAGCTGAATAATCTCTTTTTGAACGGTCACATCCAAAGCAGTGGTAGGCTCATCTGCAATAAGCAGTTTGGGTTTACAAGAAATTGCCATAGCAATCATCACCCGTTGCATCTGCCCACCGCTAAGTTGGTGGGGGTAGCTATCGTAAAGTTCTTTGGGACGGGGAAGTTTTACCTTTTCAAAAAGGGAGAGGGTTTCTTTTTTGGCTTCAGCAGCGGTCATTTTTAAATGCAGACGAAGCATTTCGGCAACTTGTTCCCCACAAGGAATAGAGGGATTCAATGCACTCATAGGCTCTTGAAAAATCATTGCTATTTCGTTGCCTCGTAGTTTTTGAAACTCCTTTTCTTTTAGAGAAAGCAGTTGTGTATTTTCAAACAGAATAGCTCCCGAAAGGTGCACATTTTTTGGAGGTAGAAGCCCCATAATTGCTAGCGAGGTTATCGATTTTCCTGAACCGGACTCGCCTACAATGCCTAAAACTTCATTTTTATATACTGAAAAGGAAACGCTATGAAGCACTTCGGTTTTGGTCTTTTTAGTTCCGAAAGCAACCGAAAGATTCTGAATTTTAATAAGCGGTTCTTTTTCCATATCATTAAAGATAGTATTTATCTTTTTCTTACACGGTAAGGATTTCCTCTTCCTGAAGGATTTCTTCATTCCGAAGTCGTAAAAAGATTTGGGCTACGGTAATAGTATCTTTTTCGCAATACTGTATAATACGATCCAAATCGTTTTCTTCATAAAATACATCACGTACTTGGCTCCCGTCAATATCATCTTTGGGTGAAGGAATACCCAATACATGCGCCATTAACTTTAAAGAAGTAAAGGTTTTATAATCGCCAAATTTCCATAGTTCTAAGGTGTCGAGATGTGGAACTTCCCAGGGTTTTTTTCCGAAGAGATTGAGTTTGTTAGGAATTTCAATACCATTAATAATCATCCTACGGGCTATAAAAGGAAAATCGAATTCTTTCCCGTTGTGTGCACAAAGTAGCTGATTTGTTTTGCTGAAATGCGTTTCTAACAAAGTTTTAAAATCGTTGAGTATTTCTTGTTCTTCTCCATGAAAGCTAGTTACTCTAAAGTTTCGGATATCTCCTTTCATTTTAAAATACCCTACCGAAATACAAATAATTTTGCCAAATTCGGCCCAAATTCCGGCTCTCTCATAAAAAGCTTCGGGGGTAACTTCATCTTTGCGTTGGTACTGTGTTTTTTGCTCCCAAAGAAGTTTTGAAAGGTCATCCAATTTGTTGAAATCATCAAACAAAGGAACGGTTTCGATATCCAAAAAAAGGATATGCTCCAAATGAATTCGGTGTAACATAATTTCAGAATTTAAGGAGGGGAGTACAGTAAAATTACAAAATTTATTCTAATTAATTGCTGTCCAGCATGCGGTAGGCCTCTTCAATATAGACACTAATGTCTTCTGTAAATTTACCAACTCCGGCATCGGGACTTTTTTGATGCCCCAACCTAACAATTATCACATTATCATTTGGTTCTACAATAACATACTGGCCAAGATGACCACGCATCATAAAGAAGGTTTTATTACCGGAAGTATAAAGCCACCATCCATACCCATACTGAGGGCTTTCAGGAAAACGAGGCGTAATATTTTTTACAACAAAGGAGGAGTCTAATACTTGTGTGCCATTCCATTTCCCAAAGTCTTTGTAGAGTTTTCCGAAGCGGGCAAAATCTTGAGCGTTACTAGCCAAGCAACAAAAGCATTTCTCCATACCATTGGCTTCACTATCTACTTGCCAAAGGGCGTCTTGTTCTGCCCCAAGGGGCTTCCAGAAACTTTCGCTGAGGTAATTGGATAAGGTTTTTCCGGTTGCTTTTTCAATCACCATGCCAAGTAATTCAGTATCACCACTGGCATATTTAAAGGCTTTTCCCGGCCCTGGAGTATCCAACACTTTTAATCCTTTTATTACTTTTCGTAAATCGTCATCAAAATAAGCGCGTGTGGTAATGGAAAATGGCGAATAATAGGCTTCATCCCAATTGGTGCCGGAAGCCATGGAGGATAAGTCACCCACGGTCATTTGTGCGGCCAAGCCTTCACTAAACTCTGGGATAAAATCTCCCACAGGCTGATCTAAACTTTTAATATGCCCCTCCATGATAGCTTTGCCCAACATAGCAGTAATCATACTTTTCACCATAGAAAAAGAATTGGATTTGGAGTCTTTTCCGTACCCGTCGAAATATTTTTCAAACCAAATACTATCATTTTTAATAATGATAAAGGCTACTGTTTCTAACTCGGTATTCCATTGCTGTAGCTTTTCAGTTTCTGAAACTTTGTTGTAATCCTTATGAATAGGCCAAGGCTGTGGAACTCCATGTGCCACGGTATGGTTATCAAACTTTTGGTAGTCTTCCAAATAGGCTGTAGTATGACCGGTAAGATAAATGGTGCGAACGGCTTTAATTAGATAATCGGTATCTGTGATATAGAGCGTAGCAACTAATAATACGATAATGATTACCAGCCATTTAAAGAATTTCTTGAGCAATTTCATCTATAAAAATTTAAAAAAGTTCACCTTGTTTTACGGGGCTTTCGAGTTCCAAAAGCCATTTCTTTCTATGCAAGCCTCCGGCGTAACCCGTTAAGGAACCATCGCTGCCAATGACTCTATGACAAGGGATTATTATTGCGATGGGGTTTTTACCATTGGCGGTAGCGGCAGCTCTTATTACCTTAGGGTCACCCAAGGTGTTGGCCACTTCTTGGTAGGAAGTAGTTTTCCCAAATGGAATTTGCAGTAATTGGTTCCAGACTTTTTTCTGAAAAGGCGTGCCATTTGGGTGTAATTTTACCTCAAAATGGGTTCTTTTCCGCTGAAAATACTCGGTTAATTGTTGCACTGCAGGTTTTAAAACTGAGGGAATCTTTTCAGAAATTAAACTATTTTCCTGAAACGTTACTTCTGTAATACCTTCAGAAGTACCACAAATTAACAGTGGGCCAATAGGAGTGTTAATTACTACTTTTTCCATATTACTAAAATACGTATTTGAAACAAAAATGGAGGCTTTTAAGCCCCCATTTTTTAGGATGCCTTGAGCAAAGGCCGAATTATGCTTTGCCACTTTTCGGCATCTTTTAGACTCTTGTTGGGGTCTGTAATTGGACCATCTTCCTCATTTTCCTGATAAAAAATGATGTCTTTTTTAGACGTGGTATTTGCCAGTTCAAGACTCACCCACTCTAAGTATTTTCCTTGTGTTTTTAGGGTTTTTACTTTACAATCGTTTTGCTGAGTTAAGTCTATAATTTCAAACTTTTCTGAAATATGCTTCCGACTGGAGCAGATTAGCTTTTTCTGCGATGGGTCTATTCCCAGAATTAAATCGCCATGAAGCTCCAATTCATGCAAGGTAATTTTATTTGCATCGCATAACTTTTGAACGGTTTTCCGTACTTTTTTTTCTTTGCGGGAGGTTTGTGTTACTAAATAAATAAGGGGTAATAAGGTAGCTGCTAACAAGATAGCGCTTATGAATAAGGTATTTGCTTTCATTTTTAGAATATTGATTATGAATAAATGGTAATTAATACAGAACTTAAAAAAAGAACTTACCAATAAAAATGAAAGGGATGGATTTGTTGTGAGAGTAACTTTTTTAGGTTGTTTTTGAAACAGGAAAGAGTCCTTTTCTTTGAAAGAGACTCTATCCAAAAGAATTCTTTTGAGTCAGATTTTTTTTCAAAATAAAGGAAGACAGTAAAGTTAAAATTTTGTTCTGGAGTACTGCTGGTTTGGGCTTCTTCAACAATAATAGCACTTGACTGAAGTGGGTTTTGAAATGTGGAAAGTGTTTGTTGAAAAGATACAACAATGGGGGTTGAAACTTTAGACTCAGGAATGTTGGTTGACGCTAAAGCAGTAGCAATAATACCTTGTAAAAAAAGAAAAATAAGTGTTTTTTTCACACAGCAAATGTATACAAAAAGCTACCTGTTAGTGATAAAGTTTTGCCAATTTTTAAAGTGAAAAATTCAGTTTTATAGACAAAATGATAGGCAAAAGAAGTCTATGAATTATTTTTAATTAAATTAGAACAATCTAAGTTTTTCAGATGAGGTTCCTTACTATTGTTTTAGCGCTTCTTTTTTTGCCAACGCTTGGATATACTCAAAGTGATTCCATTTCGAGAGACAGCTTGAGGCGTCTCTATAGGAAGACGTATGATTTTTCCTATGCATACGATTATAAAAGCGGAATTGTTATGAGTGGCAATATTGTTTCTGAGGCATTAAAAAAAGATGATTTTTATTATGCTTCTTTGGGATATTCTCGATTGGGCTCTTTTTATTCTGAAATGAAAGACACGGTTAATGCGCTGGAGTATTACAATAAAGCACTTTATTATGCCCAGTTAACCAAAAGGGATACGTTTATTTCAGCTGTTTACAATGACATAGGGAATTTCATTATGGAAAATGATGGCAATGTTGAAGTTGCTAAGAAAAATTTTGAAAAAAGTCTTGAACTTAATTTAAGGGGGGGTGAAGATGAAAAAGGATTATTGGCAAATTATATCAATTTAGCATGGACTAATATAAATTTAAAAGCGCTCGATAAAGCAACTCCTTACTTAATTAAAGCAAAGAATATTATAACATCTAATCCTGAACTTCACCCGTTGTATAGTATTAATCTCGACCTGCTTTTTGGTAGGTATCACTTCTACAAAAAGGAATATGATAAGAGTATTACTGTTTTTGAAAATGTTTCTGAAAGAGCAGAAACAGGAAATTTTTTGAATCAGATAGTGGAAGCACAAGGGTATCTCTCAAAGGCTTATGAAATAAAAGGGAATATGTTAGCGGCTACAGAGAGTTTGAAAAAGGAAAAGGAATACCAAAATCAGCTTACTCAAATTATTACGGAACAAAAACTACTGGAAACCAGTGCCAAATTTAAACTGGAGCAGTATCAAAGCGACCTCGATTCAGCTAAAAAACAACAAGAGTATGCCGATGCTTTGGTTGAAAAATCAAAACTACTTAACTATATCTTTATTGGCTCTTTTACTATTTTGTTTATTGCGTTCCTCGTTATTTTTAGACTTTCCAAAACCCGTAAACGATATATTGGGAGGCTTTTTCAGAAAAATATAGAATTGGTAGAAGCCAAAGAAGAGGCTGAGCGCCTGTCAAAATTAAAGACTCAATTTTTTTCTACTATTAGCCACGAGCTTAGAACACCACTTTACGGAGTTATTGGAATATCATCTATTTTACTGGAAGATAAGAATTTAACAAACCACAGGGATGATTTGAAATCACTGAAATTTTCTGCCGATTACCTGTTGGCGCTCATCAACGATGTTCTTACCCTTAATAAAATTGATGCCAATGGAGTAAAACTGGAAGAAACCTCATTTTCATTAAGTAGGCTGTTAAACAATATTGTGCGTACATTCAGTTTTAGTCTGGAGCAAAACAAAAATAAGCTTCACCTTGAGATTGATGAAACTATTCCGGACCAGCTTATGGGCGATTCGGTTCGACTTTCACAAATTTTAATGAATCTGGTGGGAAACGCAGTTAAGTTTAATGAAAACGGAAATATTTGGGTTACTATAAAGTTGGTAAACAAATTAAACGACGGAAAATATAAAATTCATTTTGAGATTAAAGATGATGGGATTGGTATTCCGAAAGAAAAACAACAAACTATTTTTGAAGAATTTTCGCAAGTAGAAAACCGTAACTATAACTATCAAGGGACAGGGTTAGGCTTACCCATTGTAAAAAAATTGCTGTCGCTATACGATAGCGAAATTCATTTAGAAAGTGAATTAAACAAAGGCGCTTTGTTTCATTTTGAACTATCGTTAAAGGCCGCCGATATTGATACTATAGCGGTAACACACCAAGAAATAAGTAGTATTGAGACCCTTTTTGAAAATATTAAAATTTTGGTAGTGGATGATAATCGCATCAATCAAAAAATAACACAAAAAATATTAGAGCAACGCAACTTTAAATGCGCCCTTGCTGATGGAGGTGAAGAGGCTATAGAAAAAATAAAGGAGTCTAATTTTGATCTTGTTTTAATGGATATTCACATGCCCGGAATGGGCGGGATAGAAGCTACAAAAAAAATCCGTCAATTTAATGAAGAGGTTCCTATTATTGCTTTAACGGCGGTTGAAGTAGATGAAATGCGAAAAAAAATATTGGATTCAGGAATGAATGATATCATTTTAAAACCCTACGACGTCTCTCAATTTTTAAATACCATTCTTCGTAATTTAAAAGGTTCTTTTAACTCATAACATTTTAAGTATGGTTACCTATTTTCTGTGCTTTTTTCAGAAGTCATTAAGCAATCCAAAGTTGCTGTTGTAGCCGCAGTAACAGAAAGAGGCAGCACTAATATAACCCCTATGAAAGGCAGCAATAATAATAACATAAATACAGTCCCAATACCCGTAGCAATGCCACTATGGGATCGAACAAAAGCGTTGCTTTGGGTATAATTTAAATGCCGTTCCAGGGTATAATCCATATTTCCATATCCGGCATAATAGGCTTGAATTAAAAACAATAAAGGGGTTGAAATAATACCAACTACTGGGATGAAGCCAATAATAATGACAGGGATGGTAAAGATGAGTTCCATCATTAAGTTGCGGACATTTACCCTAATACCTCTCCAAAGTAATGGTAAAAATGGAGCGGATTTCTCCGTTATTTGGTTTCCTGAAAGATGGGACTCTATTGTTAAGGAAACTACCCCCATAAATGGGGCGCTTAATGCCAGGATAATATGTTTATAAAGAATTAATCCTATGGTAATAATAGCAATTCCGGCAATAAAGTCGCTAATCGCTCTAAAAGTTTCTGAGCCCCATTCCCAAATCCAAATTTTAGCAAATAGTGCCCCTACATTATCGGCGAGACCCCAGGCTAACAATCCTATGCTGGAAGCGGTCACTAAGCTAATGAGGATTGGGACAAAAAAGAATTTCCATAACCCTAATTTTCCAATGAGTGAAAAGGTTCCTGCGTATGCTTTAAGACCTTTAAAATAATTTTTGAGCATTCTTATTCTGAAATATACACTAAGGTATTGCTAAAATTCTTGATTTCTTCAATTTTGGTGATTTTTTGAGCATTCTGAGCCATTTCTTTAAAAAAATCAACCGAATTGAATGAATTTTCGTTAAAATGAATTAAAAATATATTCCTCCCTATACCATTATTATGTAAATCCATTTGAGTATCTAACATGTCATTTTTTGCTACTTTTTCATAATAATCTGCCACTTTTTGAGTCCAAACAACACTTTTTTGTGCATTTTTCGTCCATTTTAGTATTTTTTGACAAATTAAATAGTTCCAATACGCATGTCGAAACGCATTGGCTTTTCCATTTTTATTGTGGGCATAACCATACAACTTTTGACTAACTTTTAAAGCCTTTTTGGTTGCTTGTAGAATAGGAATTATGTGCCATGGTTTTTGAAGTAATAAAAAGCCAAAGGAAAGGAGTTTTAAAAAACTAATTTGTTTCATTTTTTTCTTTATATCCATTTCAAAGGCTAATTTTTTTTAATAAAAAACCTTCCTAACATTTAGGAAGGTTTTCATAAACTAATAAGTTAAAAAGGATTATTACCAAATTCGAACCCGATCTTCAGGTTTAATATACATACCGTCTCCTTCTTTAATATTGAAAGCTTCATAAAAAGCATCGATGTTTAAAAGTGGTTGTGTAGCTCGGTAACGACCGGGAGAGTGAGGGTCGGTTTGTATTTGAGTACGCAAAGCCTCCTCTCTTTGTTTGGTTCGCCATACTGTGGCCCAGCTCATAAAAAAGCGTTGTTCCCCGGTAAAGCCATCGATATTTTCAGGTCTTCCGGTTTCTTTATAAAATTTCTGAAGCCCGTCATAAGCACCTAATAGTCCTCCCAAATCACCAATATTTTCACCCGAAGTAAATTTTCCGTTAATAAAAACACTGTCTAAAACTTCAATACGATCGTATTGTTCTGCTAATTTATTTACACGTTCTGTAAACTGATTCAAATCGGCCTCGGTCCACCAGTTTACTAAGTTTCCGTTGGCATCAAATCGAGAGCCACTATCATCAAAGGCATGCGAAATTTCGTGACCAATGACAGCTCCAATTCCCCCATAATTCACAGCTTCGTCTGCCTTATAATCATAAAATGGAGGTTGAAGAATAGCCGCCGGGAACACAATTTCATTATTAAAAGGATTAAAATATGCATTTACTGTTTGAGGAGACATGCCCCATTCGGTACGATCTACAGGCTCGTTAATTTTATCAAGATTTTCCTTAAAATCCCATTGTTTTACAGCAAGCATATTTTGGTAATAATTGTTTCCGGGTTTTACCGCCATGGTAGAATAATCTTTCCATTTGTCCGGATACCCAATTTTAACCGTAAACTTATCCAATTTTTCTATGGCTTTCAATTTGGTCGTGTCACTCATCCAATCCAATTTTTGAATACGTTTTTTGAAGGCATCAATAACATTGGCGATCATGTCTTCGGCTTTCTTTTTCGCTTCCGGCGGAAACATTTCATCTACATATAACTTTCCTAAAGCTTCACCAGCGGTATTATTTACGGTAGCGAGAGCACGTTCTTCAGCCGATTTTTGTTTTTGGGCCCCTCGAAGGGTTTTACTGTAAAACTCCCAATTCGCTTTGTCAATTTCCGTAGAAAGCGCTCCTGCGGCATCATTAAGTGTCGCCCAACGCATCACGGTTTTCCAGGTCGCGATATCGCCTTCTTTCAATGTGTTTTCCACCACTTCCATATAGGCAGGCTGCATCACCAAAACAGTATCCACTTTTTTAGTTACGCCCATTGCCGTAAAAGCATCTTTCCAAGAAATAGAGGGAACCATTTTTTGAACTTGCTCCATAGAACGCGGGTTATTGAAATTTCTGAAATCTCTACGCGCTACCTTATCTAAACGTGGCACTGCTAATTTGGTTTCAAAAGCAAGAATGGTTTCTGCTTGTTGGCGGGCATCGGTTTCATTATCCCCTAAAAACTGAAGCATTTTGGTAATGTGGTCTACATATTGTTGTCTTATTTCAATGGATTTTGCATCGGTGTTTGTGTAATAATCTCTATCGGGTAGTCCCAAACTTCCAGGGGTGATGTAACAAGCATTCATGGAACTGTCATTAGGGTCTGAAAAAGCGGCAACACCAAAGAAAGGCTGCGATACTTCGGCGGCATTTTCGCTCATAACTTTCTGAAAATCTTCAAGGGTGTTGATGGCTGAAATTTTATCCAAAATAGGCTGTAAAGGGTTTATACCGGCTTCATTTCTTGATACAGTATCTAATTCGGTTTGATAAATCATGAGCGCTTTTGCCTGGTCAGTATCAGGAGCATACGATCCACTTTTTTGTGCTTTATCCAAAATGGCAAGCATATCTTGGTCGGTTTTTTTGCGTAATACATTAAAACCGCCCCAGCGAACTTCATCTTCAGGGATTTCGGTATTTTTCATCCAAGTTCCGTTTACATAGTTGTAAAAATCATCGGAAGGGTTTATCAACGTATCCATATTGGCGAGGATAATGCCGTGGGGTTCAGTATCCACTTTAGCGGTATCCGTTTCCTTACAGGAGTTAAAAACTATAACCAAAATGCTTATTAAGGCAAAGGGTTTAAAAATTATTTTTTTCATAGATTTTAGGTATTTAATTGAAAGCTATTAATAGAAATACTACCTATTGGTAGAAACTAATTGTTTTTGTTACGGCCATTGCTTTTTTTGATCTTTAAGCTCAAGTTCAAAAATGGAGTCTCTTGATTTACGTTGTTTTTCAAGTTCTTTTTCTTCATCATCTTTTCGTTGAAAATCAATTTTATCTTTTAATACTTTTTCGTTTATATGAACTAAAAAAGTAACAATTGCTTTTTGGGTTTCTGTAAGGTTTTTTTCAATTTCTTCAGGGTTGGTCCTACCTTTATTTACCTCTTGATTTAATAAATTTATGCGTGTTTTTACAATACTTATTCTAGATTGAATGGCATTTGAAAAAAGAGTGTCCGGAATATTTTTTGAAAGGGAATCAACCTGTGTTAAAAGCCGTTCAGTTTTAGATTTTAAATCTGCCAAGTGCAGCTTTTTTAAGCCTAATGCTTCTGATTTAAATTCTTGAAAAATAGGCCAATTCCCTACAATTTCTTGAGCATTTGGGTTTAAAACAGGCAGTGCGAAATCTTTTGAAGCAAAAACAATAGTATCTATCATTTTGTTTTCTTGTATGTTTTCTTCCGAAGAAGAATTATTACAAGACATAAACACCCAAAAAACGATAAAATAAAAAGGTAAATAATTCATGATACATCTAACTTGGCAAATATAAAGGACTTGTAATGAACTTTATGCAAAAATTAATTAAAAAGAAGCTTTGAGATATGCTTATATTTACTCCCAAATTAACACTTTAGATGAAAAAAAGAATTCTAATCATAGGAGCTTGTGGTCAAATAGGAACTGAGCTTACAGCCAAATTAAGAGAAATGTATCCTGCACATAAAGTAATTGCTTCCGATATCATTGAAGGCGATAAGGAACTCATGAAAGGCGGCCCTTTTGAACTTTTAGATGCGACTAATTATAGTGCTATAGAAGACGTGGTGATTCGTCATGAAATAACCGATGTCTATCTTATGGCAGCCATGCTGTCTGCCACAGGCGAAAAATTTCCTATGAAAGCATGGAATTTGAATATGAATTCACTTTTTAATGTGCTAAACTTGGCAAAGGATAAAAAAATAGAAAAGGTTTTTTGGCCTTCCAGTATTGCGGTATTTGGCCCAACAACTCCCAAAACAGAGACACCACAACGAACGGTTATGGAACCTAGTACCGTGTACGGCATTAGCAAACAAACGGGAGAGCGTTGGTGCGAATACTATTTTAATAAATATGGAGTCGATGTAAGAAGCGTTCGGTATCCGGGGTTAATTAGTTACAAAACATTACCCGGAGGAGGAACCACAGACTATGCGGTAGATATTTATCATAAGGCGTTAAAGCACAAAAAATATATTTGTTTTTTAAGTGCCCAAACAACACTACCCATGATGTTTATGGAAGATGCTATTGAGGCTACCATAAGAATCATGGAAGCGCCTTCCAAAGAAATAAAAAATAGAAGTGCCTATAATCTTGCCGCCATAAGTTTTAATCCTGAAGAAATTGCGCAAAGTATCAAAAAACATATCCCGGAATTTACCATTTCTTATGAACCCGATTTTCGCCAAGCCATTGCAGATTCTTGGCCGCAAAGTATAGATGATACAGAAGCAAGAAAAGATTGGGGATGGAAACACCAGTTTTCTCTGGAAGAAATGACAAGAATTATGTTGGAAAACTTGAAAAACAAGTATTGATTGGCTTCATAATTACGATTTATTATATATTTTGTAATTAATTTAATACCAATATATTAGGTCTAAGTTTAAAAAATTGAAAATGAAGAATAGTGTCATTAGCCTTTCTTTTATAATAGCTATTGGGTTTATTTTCCTCAGCGCAACCATCGACTTGGATCAACTTTTTAATTATGCTAATCAAGAAATTCCCGAATACATTACTAAAGATAATACAGGTGATAATGTTATTGATGATAAGGTTGCAACCCTAGGAAGAGTACTTTTTTATGATAAAAATTTGTCCAAAAATCAAACTATTGCTTGTGCTAGCTGCCATGTTCAATCACACGCTTTTGGAGACCCAAATATTCAAAGCACTGGAGTTAATGGATTTACGCCAAGACACTCTATGCGGTTGGTGAATGCCCGCTTTTCTAATGAGGATAGTTTTTTTTGGGATGAGCGAGCAGAAACACTTGAAATGCAAACCACACAACCCATCAAAGATCACATAGAAATGGGCTTTAGTGGAACCCATGGGGATCCTACATTTGAAGAATTACTGTTACATCTGGAAAGTCTGGATTATTATCATACACTATTTGAATTTGCTTATGGAGATTCCCAAATAACTGAAAATAGAATGCAATTGGCTTTGGCTCAATTTATAAGAAGCATTCAGTCTTTTGATTCGAAATTTGATGAAGGTTTAATGCAAGTTAACTTTGCAAACGAACCGTTCCCAAATTACACCCCCCAAGAGAATCGAGGTAAAAATTTGTACTTGAATATTGGTTGTGCAGATTGCCATATGCTCTCTGAATTTGCGCTACATTTTAATTCATTAAACAATGGGGTTATAACCGTAGCAGGAATTCCGGGAGCTATCGATATCACTAATATTAGAGCCCCTTCTTTAAGGAATCTTGCCAAGCCAGATGGGACTTTGAATGGTCCTTTTATGCATGATGGTAGTTTTTCTACTTTATTAGCGGTAGTGAATCATTATAATGCCATTCCTAACCATCCTGAAAACACCAATTTGGATACACGATTGAAAGGCCCTAATGGTGAGCCCCAACAACTAAATCTTACAGAAAATGATAAGCAAGATCTTGTTGCTTTTTTGAAAACCCTAGCGGGTGTCGATGTATATACCAACGAAAAATGGTCTAATCCTTTTGAACCAGATGGCTCCATAAAAATTATTGGAGGGAATTTGTCAGTCTCTCAATTAAATCCTTCAACTTCTTTTACACTCTATCCCAATCCCACTTATGGGGTAACTATTCTTGAAACCAATTTGAAAAATTTTAACATCAACATTTATTCTCAAACCGGAAAATTGCTTCACAGTAAAGAAGGGTACCCCATTACAAAACTTGATCTTAGTGCATTGGCTTCAGGAATGTATTTTTTACAAATCACAACTGAACAAGGAATTCAGTATACAAACCAATTAGTGAAAAAATAAATCCAATTTAATATACACAATTAGTTTTTTCCATACCACTTATAATCCTTCTTTTACCTCCAAATAAATACACTACACCCCTTTTCATTTTTCTTGTCCTTCAGAACACTTTAAAGGTAATTTAGATATCAAGAACTAACATCTAAATTAATTTCAAAAATGAAAACGATATTTAAAATTAAGCTTTTGTGGCTTTTCCTTTTTTTAGGAAGCCCTCTTATAGCACAAGACATGGCTCCTTGTGGTACTATTGCCACGGCAGAACAAATACACTACCTTAACGAGACTCGAGAACTTAGGCAACAGTTTAATAGAAGCAATGGAAATATGATTTGGATTCCGGTACAAGTCCATATTATTACACAAACCAGTGGCGGTGGAGCTTTATCTAATTATTCCATAAACCAACTTATGGGTTCTTTAAATACTGAATACCGCTCAGCGAATATTCAATTTTATTATTGCTCAAACCCTAATTACATTGCCTCAGATTCCTTGTTTAATTTTGATTACGATTTGCACGATTCTATCCTATCTTCACAATATGATGTAAGCAATGTAATGAACGTATATTTTACAGGCTCTATCGGATACAATGGAGGAGGACTTTGTGGCTACGCTTTCTTTCCCGGAGGCCCTGACCATTTGGTTGTGGCTAACTCTTGTACATACGATGACTCTACTTTTCTTCATGAATGGGGACACGCTTTTACCTTATATCACACCCACGGAAAAACAAATAGTGGCACGACAGATGAACTAGTCAACGGATCTAACTGTACCGTAGCAGGAGACGATGTATGTGATACTCCTGCAGATCCCAATTTATGGCAAAATACTTCCGGATGCAGCTATGTAGCTGGCCAAACGGATATTAATGGGCAGGTTTATATGCCCGATGTATCTAATATTATGTCTTATGCTCCGCCTAGTTGTAGAAATAGTTTTTCTGTTGGACAAGACAATAGAATGACTTATAGCGCTCTTAATGATCGTCCCTATCTTGGCTGTGGAGTACAACCCGCTTGTGCTAACGAATATGCCCTATTAAATAATCCTTATTTTGAAAGTTTTGAAAATGGCTTGGGTGGATGGCAAAATTATACCGATGCTTATGCAACGGAGTATGGATATACCCAATTTGAATTTGTGCTCAATAGTGGTACAACGCCTACACCTAATACGGGGCCATCAAGTGCCTCCAATGGAAATACGTATTTACTAGCGGAAGCTACCGGACATGTTCCAAATCAAGCAGCTTTCATAAAGAGTCCTTGTTTCGATTTTTCCAATGTTTTATTACCAAAATTAAGTATAGAAAGTCATCAATTTGGCTTGGATGCCGGGCAATTTGTACTGCAAGCAAGTGTAGACGGAGGATATACCTGGGGAACCCCTTTGTTGAATTTTATGTACGATAGAGGAAATCAATGGAACCAAGACGAGGTTGACCTTTCGGCCTATGCCAATCAACGCTTGGTACAATTTAGAATTGCCGTATTAACTAGTAATGGAGAGGAAGGAGATATTGCTATTGATGCTATTCAAGTTTGGGATGATAATATTGTTAACTGTCCACCCAGCGGAACAGCTTGCGACGATAATAACCCCAGCACCTTCAATGATGTAGAGGATGGAAACTGTAACTGTTTAGGAACGCCTTGTCCTCCTGCCGGCACTGCCTGCAATGATAACAACCCCAACACCATAAATGACGTAGAAGATGGTTTCTGTAACTGCCAAGGCACTGTGGTACCAACTTGTTCCGAAACAGTTATCAATTTTAATAATTTTGATAGTAATTGGGGCATTTGGAGCGATGGGGGCTCCGACTGTAGAAGAAGTTCCAGCGATGCAGCGTATGCTTACAGCGGAAATTATTGCATCCGTTTACAAGATAATACAAGTACTTCCGTAATGACAACCAGTGCCCTTGACTTGACATCTTTTGAAGAAATTACAGTTTCTTTCACATACATTACAGCAAGCATGGACAATGCGAATGAAGATTTCTGGTTACAGATTTCGTCTAACGGAAGTAGTTATACAACGGTAGAAGAATGGAATCGCGATGATGAATTTGTAAATAATTCAAGAGAATTTGATGCGGTTACCATTCAGGGGCCTTTTACTGCGAATACTAGATTGCGTTTTCGTTGTGATGCCTCCGATAATAACGATTGGGTATACATTGATGACGTAGAAATAAAAGGGTGTCAGTTGCAAGCCGACCCCTTCCAAGAGCCCGGAAACAATACCATGGTTGAGGGCAATACGCAAGATCTTATTTCAACTACAGTAATACTTTCTCCCAATCCTGCAAAAGAGCAGATAAATGTTAATCTTATTCAGGCTACAGGTACTTATACTATAGAAGTTTTTACACTTACTGGACAACGAATGATAAATCGTTTAGTAACTGCTCAGGGATTGAACACTTCAATTCCGCTGGATGTCTCTAGCCTAGCAAGAGGAATTTATATAGTACGGGTTGATTCGGGGAAAGGATTTGTCTATAAAAGGTTCATTCTAGAATAATAAAGAGGTTTATTGTTAATACTATAGGCAAACAAAACCGGGGATTTTCTAAAATCCCCGGTTTCTTTTTGGAATAGAAATTTTCAGGACTAAATTTCTTTCGTTTTGTGTAAGTTTTGAAGTAACGATAACAGCTCCGTCCTTTTTCTTTTCGATACCGGCAATGTAGTTCGGTTATCCATAATAACATAACCGCCATCTTTATTAATATAACTCTGTAAGTATCTTAGATTAATAATATGCGAATGATGAATTCGTACAAAGCCTAAGCTGTGGAGCATTTCTTCAAAATCGCGCATGGTTTTGGCAACCGTCAACTTTTTTTCGTCTTTCAGATAAATAGAAGTATAGTTTCCATTAGCTTCCAAGCGAACAAGCGATTCTAATTCGTACAAATAAATTCCTTTAGAAGTTTGCAGTGCAATTTTTTTGAGTAATGGGTTAAGATTTTGATTTTGAATAAAACTTTTCAGTTGTAGCTGCATGTGATCTTGCGAGCTGTTCATAGCCTTTGCTACTGCCTTAATCAATTCTTCAGAATCTACCGGTTTAAGCAGGTAATCCAAAGCGCTAATTTTAATAGCCTGAAGCGCATATTGGCTATAGGCTGTGGTAAAAATTACCTTGAAGCCGTAATTGTCTAATTTTGATAAAAGGTCGAAACCATTTCCTTTTTTTAATTGAATATCCAAAAAAATAAGTTCCGGACGTTCTTTCATAATTAAAGCATAGGCATCTTCAACATTAGATGCCGTACCACAAAGCAACAGTTCCGGACAATTGGTTTCAACCTCCTGTTTCAAAGCCATGATGGCCTGTAGTTCGTCTTCAATAATAACTGCTTTCATTTACCAAAGTTTTAGTATTGGAATCTTTATGATGACCTCCGTTCCTTCATGGGAAGGTAGTGTTTTGATTTCAAACTGATTTAAGGTCTCTGTCTGATTGATAAATCGCACCCGATCTCGCGTAATTTTTAGCGCCTTCGATTGATTCCCGTTGGTCTTTTCTTTTTTTGAATTTTCAAATCCAACGCCATTATCTGTTACCTTACAAACCAGATTTTCCCCCTCAATTTGAAAGTTTACTTCCAGAAACCCTTTTCGGTCCAGAGGTGCCAAACCGTGAATAATAGCATTTTCCACTAATGGTTGAAGTAACAAAGGCGGTATTCCTACTTCTTCTTTACTAATGTTGGGGTCGATGGCTACATGGTAGTCAAACGTATTGGCATACCGCAATTGAATTAATTGGATGTAAAGCTCTAACATTTCAATTTCCTTGTCTAACGGCACTAAATGTTCGTCATTTTCCAGAATCATTCGGAGCAACCTGGAAAATCTAGTGATGTAGAGATTTGCTTCCTTAATTTCGCCACCAGAATAGTAGCCTTTAATAGTATTAAGCGTATTGAATATAAAATGTGGATTCATTTGGAGCCGTAATGCTTTTTGTTCCAATTCAATCATTTTTTTCTCTAGCATAATCTTTTCCTGTTCGGTTTGTAAGCGTTTATTCTCTCGATCGTATTGGGAACGCATTTTTTTGAAAGACCTTCGGCCAATCCAGAAAAATAATAGTAAAAGTCCTAAAGCAGTTACTATATAAAAGGGGAGTGTTTTCCAAAAAGGAGGGGTAATGGTAAAACGAATGTCAGATATATTACCATAGAAACCATTCCTCCCTTTAGCTCTTATTTGCAATTCGTAATGGCCATAATTCAGTTTTTTAAATTCCAGTTGTCTTCCCAAGGCACTCGTCCAATGAGTGTCGTTGTTCAGTTTATATTCGTATTGCACATCGCCAAAATCTATAGGAGAAATCCCGGTGTAACTTACGGTAATATTGTTTTCCCAATAGTGTAATGGGTCTAACTGGCTTCGCTTCTCGCCATTAACCATAATTTCGTTTATTTCTAAAATAGGAGTATAGGGTTTCTCTTTTATGTTATTTGGGATGAAGGAATATAGACCACTATCGGTCGCCAAAAATAAATAATCATCTATCAGTTCAAGATCGTTCACTTTTTCGTTTCGTATATTCAATAGAGTTCCATAGGGAATAATTTCGTCTTTGGAGGGATTAAATGGAATAAAATCAAGCCCTTTATTATTCCCAATAAACATCCCTTTCTCTCCCCATGGTTCGAGGCTATAACAGGTGTTACTTTTTAATCCCTTAAGGGTATTGTACTTTCGCTTAACAGTGTCAGCTGCAAGAACCACTACTCCTTTAGAATTAGTTGCAATCCATAATTCGTTAGTTGCGCTATGATATTTTATGTCTAAAATGGAGGTGCTAAGCTCGTCGTTGGGTACTTTGGCTTGAAAAGCTTTTCCGTCCTCATACACATATAGCCCTGTAGAGGTCCCGATGTATATTTTGTTACCTACCCGCTGCATGACATTGGACCGTTTACCTAATAATTTGTTTTGGGAAATGAGTTGTTTGGTTTCGGAAGGTTCAACATTTTCGAGGGTTTTGAAATTATTGAAAGAAATAGTGCCGATGTGGTTGGATCCGGCAAAAACCAACCCGTCTTCATAACGAATCAGGTCGTTAATACTATAATTAAACTCTCGAACCCAATCGTTTTGAATCAAGAAAATGCTTTTGGTAATGACCGCCATCGATTTTCCGAAGGGACGAATCCTTTTCACCTTCGATTCTTCTTCAGAAAACCCTTTAAGATAGCTTTTGAAGGGATACGTTCCAAGGGGCTTTACTAAAACACCTTCGGTAGTGCCAATCCAAAGCTGATTGAGTGAGTCTTTTTGAAGCGCATTAATTTTGGGTTTATTAATGTTGAGTTGGTGTGAGGTTACTAACAAATTAGGTAGGTATTTAATTCCGTTAGTTAAGGTGGTTACCCAATAACTTCCTTGCCTGTCTTTAATGACGCTGGACACCTGATCGTTTTTAAAAAAGTGTTTTAACTCCTCTCCCTCCTGAACAAAAAGCCCATTACGGGTACCTATCCAGAAATGATTATCGATTAAATTAATAAAGATAATGTCACTCGCTTCAGGAATGGTCATAAACGGTTCAATTGTCGATCCATATCGATAGACAAAAATGATATTTCTGAAGGAAAAGTAATAGGCATCTGACGACTGGTATACATACCGAAAAGCAGATTCTCCTTCAAAATTTGTTTCAAGGGGTATAGCATTGCTGCCTTCTAAGCTTAGGATATTTGAATCTGTCATGATAAATGTCTTTTTCTCATGACGCCAAAACGAATTGAATCGGGTAGGTCCTTTAAAATCTTTGGTTGTTATCTGTTTGTTTTTATCTAAAGAGGAAATATGACCATCCATAAATAAAAAATGAAGGGTTTCATTTTCATCTTCAAAGAAATCAATAGACATAACATTGTGAGAAAGTTCTTTTACCATGGTATCGTTTTGGCTATTGTAAAAAATACCATCCCGATAAAATGAAAGTTTTCCATTAAGGCTCAAAAACCAAAGTCGTCCTTGGTGGTCCTCTCTTATCTTAAAGATTTCATTATCCCCCAGACCATTATCGGTATTAAAATGCTGAAATTGATACCCGTCGTATTTCAAAACCCCAACATCGGTAGCGAACCATAAATAGCCTTTAGAGTCCTCCATAACACTATAGACGTTTAAGGTAGGAAGGCCTTCTTCGATGCTATATTTAACCGAATAGGGATCTTGACCGTAGCTTTTAAAAAACACGACGAGGAATATAACTTTGAGAAATGACAGACTAGATTTCATCTACCTAAATATAGAATTTCTTAGCTGAATGTTATTCCAAAAGATTCCCACTTCTTTATGGAATAAGACCACTTATCCAAAAAAAGACATCCTTGAGTAAATGAGAGGGAACATTTATCAAATTTTAAGAAAAAAATGTAAGGTTTAGATGTTTTCAATAATAAGTAGCCTCGCCAGGAATCCCTTCGACTGCGCTCAGGGTAAACTTCTCTTCTTGTCTCGTAGCCTCGCCAGGAATCGAACCTGGATCTAAAGTTTAGGAAACTTCTATTCTATCCATTGAACTACGAGGCCAAATTGGTAAAACGAAAATATAAAAAACAGCTATAATTTATAGCTGTTTTAAAAGTTCTGTTTGGAGTAAAACCTTAATGTTCGTTTATATCTTTCCAGAAAAGCTGTCCTTTTACTATCCATGATGTTCCAAATGCCCAGAGGGCAAGTGTTTCCATCCAAAAAACAAAATCAATTTTTTGAGAGGTGAGGCAGTCCTCATTTTCAAAAAAGATAAAATAAGTTCCTATTGCTAAAATACTGGCAATCATCGTATAGCCACATAGCCGAAAGACAATATTGCGTCTCTTTTGATTGAGGGTGAGTTTATTATCATTTTCGGGATCAGCTTTTTCTATAAAAAGGTGTAACGAAAAAATAATAAGAACCACAAAAAACAGCAATGCAGAGATTAAATGAAACACTCCGAATAATTCGGGATTAACTAATGTTTCATTAAATACAACTAAATCAAGATTACAATTTATCCTGCAATCGTCGGCCGTTGGGAATAGAATTACCCCTAATGCAAAAATGCCTCCTAGATTTCCAAAGACATTCTCCTTTCCGGATCCCTTGTAACAAAAGAGAAAAAGAGCAACAGCATACATAGACCCTACAAATACGTTACGCATACGTGTATGGTAGTAATCACTTATGGATTGGTGAATTTCATTACAATTAAATATGGCAACAGACCCTATTAATAATACTATAGGAAGGGCAATCCCTATAATTCCGATGGCATTTCTTATGGTTAGGTAAGAAACTACCAAATCCTTTTTATTTTGAAAAAGTTTCATAATGATTAATTTATATTAAATGATCAATCTTAATTGCTTACAAGCCCTTAAATAGAGCGCTGTTAACAACAGAACTTAAAACGTTTAAATAATTAATTGGGGAGAAACGGTGTTTATAAATATAATA
Organism: Flavobacteriaceae bacterium; assembly: GCA_041392125.1. Lineage (GTDB taxonomy): Bacteria > Bacteroidota > Bacteroidia > Flavobacteriales > Flavobacteriaceae > Halomarinibacterium. Next base: position 497,917 of record JAWKMR010000003.1, read on the forward strand.
AATTTTTTTAAAAGGTTTTTTCCCTGCTTCTCTAAAGAAAAAACCATTTATTTTGGTAAGAGATTTTAGGCTCGGTTCAATTCTTCAGTTAGTTTGTAGATGTGCCCTATCTTGAATGATGATGATCAAAAGATAGCCAATCAATTAATAGAAGAACTTAAAGAAGCAATAGAAACTGCAAAGAAAAATTCTAATGATTAAGAGAGATAAAAATAAAGAAGCAGAATATTTGGCAAGATTAGCTGAAGATGTCCCTGAATTTGTTTCTTACGAAGAATTTGATGATTTAATATATATAGATTATGATAGGTTAGGTTCGTATATCATAAAATTAATAGGCTCATCTAATAAAGATGATTTAATCATACTAAAAAAAACCTTCAAACATCTAAATTCTCTTTATAAAATTGGTAACGATTTGGTTTTAAACATTCTTGAAGTTTGCATTTTTGAAGTATTAATTACAAATAAATATGGGTATTTGGTTTCAGAAAAGCTTATGAGTAAAAGTATGTATCAGTATTTTATTAGTAAATTTCCTCTAGAAAAAAACAAAGATTCTTGGAACACAAAAGAATATTATTCAGAAGAAGAATATCAAAAAATTCTTAAATTATTAAACGACAAAAAAGATTAAATTCCCCTCTCGCCCGCTTTTTAAAAACGGGCCCATCTTCTTGGGTAGTTGCCTTGCTAAAGAAACAACCCCAAAGGTTTATGGATTAACCCCATACCCTACACACCAAAGGCCCAAAGCCTCTTTGGTTTTAAGTCCAACCATACGGTTGTTATCTTCGCTGTAAAACCAAACCCTCAAGTATACTAAAAAGGGGTCTTGTGTATGCGGTTGCTTTTCCGGGCGTAATGCCAATTCCTCCGGTAATGCCTTAAGGTCTAGCATAGTCTCTAGGCTGGGGTAGGAGTCTATTTCTTTCCTCTCCGCATTGGGGCATATCACCGTCATCCGTATTTTAAGGTGGGTGGCTCCCTTTGGGGCCTTTAATAGGGAAGCCTCCGGTGTACTCAAAACCAGAGTAGCGGTAGTTTCGTCATACGTTACAGTGTAGGGTAATCCCACCTCCATGGGGCATAAAGGAGTATAGTCAAAGGCTTGTAACGCCTGTAACCCTTGCTCCGTTACTAAACTTTGGTACACATCGCGTTCGCCCCGCTTGGCGGGCGTAAATTTGCGGAAACGCAATAAGGCTCCCTGTAACCTACTGTGCAAGTAAGGAATTTTAAAATTTTGGGTTAATGGATTCAAAGCCCTTCGCAAATCCTTATTGGGTTGGGCAGCTAGGGCAAATTCACTTTTGTTCTCCTGGATGCGCGGACTCTTTTTATGGACACGGGCACTAAAACCACCCCCTGCTTTCCGTACCGTGTACTTACCATCTAAAAAATAAAAGTTAAGACCGCCCAAGGTCCCAACAAACGGTACTAATGATTCTTTTACTTTTCCCATATCATATCATATTTTTCAAGTTTCTCCCCGTTACCTTTTTAAAGGCTACTACACCGTATGGCAACTTCGTCTTATAGTAATCTCATAGGGTACTTATAGGGCATTCATACTGCACTTAAAGGGCATGTTATACCATACTTATAGCATAGTTATAGCGTGCTTACACCATAGATATACCAACCATTTGTATTTTGTAAAACGAAGCAAGTGAAGAAGTTATTGCTTTGTAAGGGAATATCACCTCAATCATAATAGACTCAAAAATAGTACCAAAAGCACGAAGAAATACTTTAAATCCTCCATGTTATAGTTCATGGAGCGTCGGGCTTTATTCATTTTGAGGGAGCGTATTTTTAATTTCCCAACTCCTTCCAAAGCTCCATTGCTTCCTTGTATTTATAATAGCCGGGGTTCATTATAATTTTTTGCAATACTTCCCTACAAGCTACCTTATCCTCTTTTTTAAGATATAAAAGTGATTGGTACCAATACCCCTTGTGAAAGTCTAGTGTTTTACTGGTTATGATGTGCTCAAAAATAGCACTTGCGGTATCAAAATCATTCAATTCCATATGTGAAATCCCTACATACAATAACATCGGAATATTTTGTTGCAACAGCGAATCGGGAACCATTTGTGAAGTAGCTATCACCTTTTCATAATCCCGGGAAGTAAATTGAGTCTCTATAGAGAAAGACAAAGCTTCCATAGAATCTCCTTTAGCGGTTAGCGAAGGCACTTCATTCCAGCTGTTATGCTGTAAGTATAATTCTTGCATGCTTTTCTCGTGAGGAAATACAGCCCATAAGAGTAGCAATACAGCAGCAGCACTACCTATTGCAAACCACAATCGCCTAATTTTAATCCGGGCAGGGCGAGAGGGGTTATCCTTTCTGAAGGCCTTAACTTTTTCTAAAAATGCCAGAGTTTCCGGATTGTCAAACAAGGGTTGCTTTTCTTCCAGCAACTCACGGGATACCTCGTACATAGGCCATGACTCCTCGGTACCCCACTGGTCTAAGGCTTCATAGTGTTGTAAAAATTCCCTGAGCGACGGTGAGGAGTTAATCACAACTTCAAAAGCGGCCTCTTCCTCCGGAGTCATTTGCCCTGTTAGATAACGCTCTAAGGCTTCATTTTCAGAATTGTTTTCCATAATTAGTTACTCAATCTAACATAGCGGGCATCATCCTTTATTAACTGGATTAATTTTGCCTTGCATTTAAACATACGTTGTCTCACCACAGTTTCAGAGGCATACCCAAAGTGCACTACCATTTCTTTGTAAGAGACTTTTTGAAATAGCATTTTTAAAATATCCTGACAATTTTGTGATAATTCTTTTAGCTTCTCCTGAAATAAGTCCCATTGCCCCTGTTCTATATAAAACTCTGTCAAATTCATAATCTTTTCACTTACAAGAGTCTCTTGTGCTGTATTTGTTACCCTGTTTTTTATAGCTTCTCGCCTCCACAAATTTCTACACACGATAAATAGGTAATTATCAAACGATTGTATGTGTAATTTTTCATTTTTAAGCTTCACATACAAAACCGTAATGGCATTTTGAAAAATATCTTCTGCCATTTCTTGCGATCCTCCATGCTGAATAACATACCGAGCTACTTTGGGAAAAATAGTGCCATACAAATGTCTAAATATCTCCGAATCTCCTTTTAAAAAGGCTTGAATAAGCAATTGGTTGGAAGTCATAGGGACAACCTGAGGTTAGTAGTGTTATGTATCACAAAAAAGATGGTTTGGAACATGAGTCTAAAGATACAATTAAATACTTCTTGTTATAAAAATGTCTTGGGTAACAAAATGAGAGAAAGGACTCTTTTATTTGAATCGATTCCTAAAGGCGTATTCTGAAAAGCCTGAAACAGAGTAAGAAACTAATCAAAATTCCATATTATGAGAAAGTATTTTATACTATGCTTTGTCCTATTTTTAGGAATAGCAGTTACCTGGGCTCAGGATTTTAAACCTGTAGCACAAGAGGTAATCAATGCCAGGAATGCCTCCATTCCTTTTAAAGAAGCGCAAGAGGTATTCAATATCAAGCAATCCAATGTGAATTTGCCTGAAATTGCAGACATGTCCAAAGTTATTTTCTTTGATTATGATCGCAATTATTATCAAAATGAACTACTTCCAAAAGAAAACAAGGCCTTGTCTTTACAGGTTTCCCTTGCACCGGATGTATCGGTTACAATGGACGTGGTGGAAGTCTCACAAACTTTTTACCTCTACGATGTGGTAACCAGTTCGGGACAACAACTTCAATCTAATGCTAATGCGAAACATTACCGGGGCATTGTACGAGGAATGCCTCAGGAAAGTCTCGTATCACTTAGTTTTTTTGAAGATCAGATAATGGGTAGTGTAACCATTTCTGGGGTGGGCAATTTTACTATTGGTAAATTAAAAAATGGATCTGATCATATTATTTACAATACTTCCAATGTAAAAAAAGCGCCCAATCTAAGTTGTGAAACTCCTGAAGATTCTATGGGATTACCCTATTCAACAGACCATTTATTTAATTCTGATCCAAATAGGTCGGAGGTTCGGTGTGTGAAAATGTATTTTGAAACCGAATATGATATTTTCCAAACACTTGGAAGTGTGGTAGCGGTTGAAAACTATGTAGTGGGCCTCTTCAATGAAGTAGCTACCTTATATGCCAATGAAAGTATTTCTACCGAAATTTCAGAAATAAAAGTTTGGGATACTGTGGATCCTTACAACGGAACCGATACCGCTACTTTACTTACTGAGTTTCAGGCAAACACTAACGGATTTAATGGAGATTTAGGACAATTGCTTACTCGACGGCCCATGGGTGGACGCGCAGCAGGTTTTGCAGGGCTCTGTAACCCCGATCAAGATCAAAGCTTATCTGTTTCTGGATCCTTGGAAATGAGCTTTCCTTCAGTCCCTACATACAGCTGGTCTGTTATGGTGGTTACTCATGAATTTGGGCACTTGTTTGGCTCGCGTCATACCCATGCCTGTGTTTGGAATGGAAACAATACAGCAATAGATAGCTGTTCAGGATTTACAGAAGGAGGATGCCCACTTCCGGGCTCCCCTGCCGGAGGAGGAACCATTATGAGTTATTGCCATCTGGATCCTGTTGGAATTGATTTTACCCAAGGTTTCGGACCTCAACCGGGAAATCTTATTCGAAACAGAGTGGCTGCTGCGCTTTGCCTTACCGATTGTTTTATGAGCGAATGTGCTTTTATTGAGATGGTAAGACTTTTTGATGACTCCTATCAAAATTCATCAGGAGCTAGTTCCGAGAATTATACAGATTATACCCAAGCAGCCTGTATCCCAATTTTTGAAACCCAATTTCAACAAATTAATATCGAGGCTTCCACAACAGATGTCTATTTAGCCCTTTTTGTTGATTTGAATGGAGACGGTGATTTCTGTGACCCGGGAGAAGAGCTCTATAATGCCTTTGATGCCAGTGGTTCCACCGGAGTTAGTTTTGTAGGATTAATAAATAATGGTACCGTAATAGGGAATGAAACCGTACGAGTAGTGGTAAGTGATAGCCCTATAAGCTGTGATCAAATCCCGGAGTGCGGGGAAGCAGAAGACTACCGCTTATGCCCTCCTTGTAACGAAACACCCGGGGGCTGTTTGGATTTTAATTGTAGATATAATACAACTCCAGTAGGAAATAATTGTACCGCAACTTGTGATCAAAACATGCTGGATGGTTGGGGAGGTTTCAATATTGAAGGTATTTCCTATCGTAATGTAGACAGTCAAGGCGGGGTAAATGATTACTACTTGTATCTTGATGATGGTAGCTGTGGTAATGGAGGTACATTTGCCTTTAACCACGACGATTTTGCCGGAAACTGGTTAGATTTTGGAAGATGTATTTGTTTTGATCTCAATGCCTTTTCTGTTCAAACGGGAACAATTAATGGATCTAGCAGCTTACGAATAGGGAATGGTCCGGATTCGTGTACTTCTACCATAGTGGCAACCTTCGTTTTGGATAACCCTATTGATGTTTCTGATGGATGGGTCAATATCTGTGCCCCTGTTGGGGTATCGGAAAGTGGTGTTTTACCCGGAAATGATGTAGGTCATTGGGTAATTAATACAGGTCTGGCTGCAGACTGGGATGCACTCATCCAAAATGTACAATCTCTTCTCTTTTATGTAGATGTTGCTAGTGGTGATGAACGCTGGGGATTGGATAACATCTGTTTCGATGAATGTATTGATTGTGATGATTTTGATTCGGCAGATTTTTCAGTTACGCAAATTTGTAGTAGCGAAGGAGTTACTATTTCGGTGGATGGATTTGAATTGTACGACAATTTAGGGGCTACGCACGAATGGTATATTGTGTCCAGTCCTAATCAGGGTGCAGGACCTTACACTCCGGTAACGAGTACCACAACAACAGGTCCGGGCCCGCACGTTTTGGCAACCAATCTTCCGGATGAATTGTATTATACCGTATACCATAAAGTTATTACCGAAGATTGTGGAGAGATTTGCTTCGCCATCGAAGTTTGGTGCTTTAGAGGAACTTCTAACGTGAGGATGCCTGCAGTAGATTGTTGTCTCATCTTCGAATTTTGGCCTGATGGTCCCGGAGATCCAACGGAATTCACGGCGGAATTTAATCACGAAATCACACTGGCAAACATCATCAATGCTGTACCTGTAAATGACTATTCCGGAAATCCTAGTGTAGTACATGAATGGTACTTATATTCCAGAGAACAATTAAACTCAGGACTATTTACATTCATTACGATGCAAACCGGAGTTAACTTTAGTTGGGGAACGGCACAAAATGGTGTGTACTATTATTTATTACACCACGTAATAAGTGATTGTGGAGAAGTTTGTTACATACGGGCTATCTATAAGAGTAAATCATCAGGAGGACAAAATACAAGAGAAGAATGTGATATTTGTGGTCCTATTGACTGTAGATTTATTGATAACCCAAATGGTTTATGTGAAATTACAACGCCTATTAATTTACAAGTTTCAGGATCAACACTTACGTGGGATCCTGTTCCCGGAGCTACAAGCTATATTGTAGAATCCACTCCATTTTGGCCAAATGAATGTAGTTGTACTAATCCAATTTCTATTTTACCTATTCAAACTACTCAAACTACGGCTCAATTGCCAGTTGGTGGAGGTAGATGTTTTGTAATTCAGGTAAGAGCAATATGCGCAGATGGAACCAGTTCAGGGCCGTCAGATTGGATTTGTGTAGGAGGTAATGGCCACGGGAAGAACATGGAGACCTTCATTATACCTAATCCAAACGATGGGTCAATGAAGTTCCAAATACGAACTGAAAGTGAAACAAAAGTAGAAATTAAAGTGTATGATTTTCAAGGAGCTTTAATAGAAACTTTCGATATGCAAACTCTTTCCAATGAAATGACTTCTCTCTCTTGGGACGGAACTCATTTAAGAAAAGGAGTCTATTTTGTTAAATTTATTTCAGAAAACGACCAAATAATTAAAAAATTGGTAGTTCAATAAAAGTTAATTTATATGGGCCTGGAGGTATTCTGGGCCCATTTTTTAAAATCCTAAACCTAATTAAATTAAACACTATGAAAACATTTAAACTATTTACACTGTTAGCCCTATTAACTTGTCTAAGCTGTAATAAAGAAACACTAGATATAAATTCAATAAACGAGTCGCCAAACAAATTAGAGGAAGATACCTATTCAACTCGAGGAGGTGGAAGCTTTCCTTATCCTAACAACCAAATGATTGTTCAATATGATGCCTCGATTACAGAAAATGAAAAACAGAATATGAGAAATTCTTATGGGGTTACAAATTACAAAACATGTAGATGTGCAGATCCAACTCTTGAACTTTGGATTTTTGAAGTAGACCAGAATGGAAACATTTTGAATGGTGGAACTATCGAAGAGGTGGTCATAGGTGCAAAGGATGACTCGGGTCTCGAAGGAACCGATCTCAACCCTATATTCCATCACGCAGGGCAAAAATTGAATTATACATTCGGTTCGGCAGACACACAGATAGGATTGGAGCACACCGTAACACAAAACACCGATTTGACCATAGCAGTACTGGATACGGGAGTTGACTATAATTACTACCGGTTTAATAATCCGTTTCTATATCGTGTTTCAGATGGCTGTGCAGAAAATAATATGGAAGATTATTACGGATGGGACTTTGTAAACGGGGATAATGATCCCTTTGATGATCACGGTCACGGGACCGTTGTTTCTCATATAGTTTATAAAGATTTAGTACAGCGCAATATCCCTTTTCAAATTCTCCCTGTAAAAGTATTTGATGAAAATGGAGACGGGCATTATTTCGATATACTTTGTGGCTTTAAGTATGCCGTCAATAATGAAGATGTAGATATGATAAATCTTAGTTTTGGTTGGTACAATAATAATTATTCATTGTTGGAACATTTTGTACAAGAGTCTGAAAACAGAGTACTTATTACAGCTTCAGCGGGGAACCTTGGTCAAAATAACGATGCGATACCCCATTACCCATCATCTTATCAAACAAGTAATTTATTAGCTATTGCGGCTATACAAAACAATCCCTTTTCTATTGAGTTGTCGACCTTTTCAAACTATGGAATATCCTCTGTAGATATTGGGGCTTTAGGGGAAGATATTCCTTTTTATCTCACCCCAAATAATTACCTATTGCTTTCGGGGACTTCCTATGCAAATGCTTATGCAACTGCTTTTGGTGCTCGATTATTTTCTTCAGGAATTTCACCACAGCAACATTTTTCTGAAATTATTGGAGCTACAATTTCTAATCCTAATCTTTCGATGATCAAGTACCGCTCATATATACACTATTAATAATGTTTAAATAATTAGGTTTAGGTACACCATAATTCATTTAAACTAAAGGGGAAGAAGTGACTTCATTTCTTCCCCTAAAATAGTATCTTTAAGGAGTAAAAGGGGTTCCATGCTTAAGCAAGTGTTATTAAAAAAAATACGGTTTCTTTTTTTTTGTATTCCGGTATTTGGAAATGCCCAAGACTACTTAAAAAAACAATTTGATTCCCTATTCTTGGCTGAAATATCCGTTTCAGAAAAGATGCAAAAAGTGGAAACTTTTCTGGAAAAAAGCAACTTTCAAGACTCGTTGCTTCTGGCTGAAATGTACTATGAATATTCCAAATGGAATTGGAGTAAAGCCAAAGATGAAAGAAAATCAAAATATTATGCCCGTAAGGAACTTGCCTTGCGTAAAACATTTAAAGCCGATAGTGTAAGGGCGCTTTTATTAAGAAACCTATACAATCTTGGATATCTATATCATCATGCAACGCTTCCGGAACACCAGAATGCGCTAGCTTATTTTGATACGCTTATTTCCCTTACGCGTCAAAACGATATCCGTTTGGGGAATGTTTATCGTGAGCGGGGAGACATCTACGATGCTATGGGGGATTTTCAAAGGGCCTTGGAAAATTACCATTATTCAGAAACCCTATTTAAAGAATTAGAGCGACCCGATCTACAATTGAAAACTCTAATCAATATATCTGGAACGTATGCTTCAAAAGGGGATAGTCTTTTACTAAGTGATTTTTTTAAAAACAACAATGTAATAGCCTCTTTTAAGGAAAAGATACTTTCAGAAAATCAAAAAGCGATGGTATTATTTAATACTGCGGCGATGTATAATACCACAAAGGAATATGAACGTGCCTTTACTCCTTTAAGAGATGCCATGGTTCTTTTTCAAAAAAATAAGGATTCGTTAAATATCTATAAAAGCCTTAGCCTTTTAGGAATTTTAAATAACAAAAAAGAGAATTTTAAAGAATCACAAAAAACCTTTGAATCTACCCTTCTGTATGCTAAAGATAATAAGCTGTTGAGAAGTGCGACCTTTAATAATTTAGCAGATCTTCAAAAAAGGCAGGGCAAGTGGGGAGAAGCTTTTACCCTCTATCGCAGGGCATTGTACGAGATTATTGATAAAAATATAGGGCCTCCACAAATTGCTTCGCTTTCCTATGAAGACATGGCTTACAACCCTTTCAAAAAAATCATTTTCGGATATTTAATAGACCTTGGTAATGCTTATATAGAACGATGGGACCAGACAAAAGATAGAAAAATCCTTTTGGAAGCCGAAAAGCTCATTTCACTAACAGATAAAATAGCAGATGATCTTTTCCTCGAGAGCGAAGAAGAAGTTTCCAAATTATCATGGAGAAAAAAAGCTTCACAGTGTTATGTAAATGGAGTAACCATCTATCATGAATTGAATGATCCCCAGAAGGTATTTTATTATATGGAAAAAAATAAGGGTCTTTTATTACTGGAAAACATCCTTTCGGTTACTGCAAAAAAAAGGGCGCAAATTCCTTCTTTCCTTATGGATCGAGAATATGAAATGCTTGAGGCTATTCAACAAATGCAAATGAAAATGTTGGATGCCAAAGAAAACAAGATACAAAGGCGAATAAAAGATTCCCTATTTGAATTAAAAAGCAAGTTTCAAAAATTTATTGATTCTTTGGAGGAAAAATACCCGGCATACTATAATTACAAAAAACAATTGGCTATTATCTCTCTGGAAGAAGTTCTAAAAACAATTTCAGAAAAGGATATCATTTTAGAATATACTGTGGGTAAAGAATACATCTATATTCTTTTAATTGTCCAAAAAGAGGTGCTATTAAAAAAAGTAAAAAATAATACCCCTTATTTACGGGAAGATATTCGTCAATTCCAGCAATTTTTGAATAGACCACTAGAAACACCTGAAGCGTTACGTAGTTTTCAAAATCAAGCACAGCAGCTATTCGATCTTTTAATTCCCATCCCAGATGCTACTACATATCTAAAAGATAAGCGAATTATTATTATTCCCGATGGGGATCTACATTACATTCCCTTTGAAGTGCTTACTCTTTCGCAAAAATTACCCTTACCTCAAGCTTATTTAATTTCATTTGGGGATGTTCTTTATAAATACTCCTTATCTGTAGACTCGGAAATGCTAAAATTAGCAACTTCGTCAAATGCACAATGGGCTGCCTACCTGCCTACCAAATTTAAGGACAACTATCAAAATCCGTTATTATACACTCAAGAAGAGCAATCCTTTTTAAAACCTTATTACAGAGAACATATCTACGGACTTGAAAATGCAACAAAGGATGCTTTTATTACATCGTTTAAGGAATGTTCCGTAGTCCATATTTCCACGCACGGAAGCATAGGAAATCAAGGCCCGTGGCTTGCATTCTATGATGAGCCTTTACTTATACAGGATTTGTATTTTTTAGATACACAAAAAGAAATGGTGGTTTTAAGTGCCTGCAAGACTTCAGAGGGAGCGCTATTACCTGGAGAGGGAGTGTTTAGTATAACCCGAGGGTTTATAAATGTTGGTGCTAAAAGTGTTGTCTCTGCCCTTTGGAACCTGAATGAGAAATCAAGTGGTAAAATTATTTCCCAATACTACAAAAGCTTAGAAAGTGGTAAGCGCAAATCGGAAGCACTTAAAGAGGCTAAACTACAATATTTGGCATCTCATTCTAATACCAGTGAAGCGTCACCTTATTATTGGGCAGCCATTACAGTGATGGGAAATGATAGCCCGCTTGTTTTTACTAATTCAAATAATCTGGCTATAATTTTTGTACTACTTGGCCTATTATTTTTGGTAATCATAATAAGAAATTATTACACAAAAAGGTGTCATACAAAATGAAAATGACTATTAAAATGTAATAGAATAGAGGTAAGTTAATTACTTTAGTAGTAGGTTTCTCACCGCTTTTACTCCTCCTGTTGGGCTCTAACCGGACCGAGTGTAAAGAAAATGTCCGGTGGACATTTTTAACGAAGGGGCCAGCTTGCCGCAGGGTGGGTCGTTGCGTTTGGCCTAACTTATTGAAAACAAAAAATCCAGTCTTTCAACTGGATTAAAATGTGGCTCCTCCTGTTGGGCTCGAACCAACGACCCTCTGATTAACAGTCAGATGCTCTAACCAACTGAGCTAAGGAGGAGTGTATTTTTCTTTTTAAGCGGTTGCAAATATAAATTAAATTTTAACCGACACAAAAAGTTTTTATTTTTTATTTAAATAATCGTAAAATATCATTTCCATTTGCCAAGAGCACCAAAGCAATCAACAAGAAAAAGCCTACCATTTGTGCATATTCCATAAATTTGTCTCCCGGTTTTTTTCCGGTAATCATCTCCCATAACAAAAACATGACATGACCACCATCCAGTGCCGGAATAGGCAATAAGTTTAATACCCCAAGCATAATAGATAAAAACGCTGTAATTCCCCAAAAAGCCTCCCAACTCCATACATCCGGAAAAATACTAAAGATGGCTATAAACCCGCCTACTCCTTTATAGGCGCCACTACTGGGGGTAAATATCTTTTTTAGTTGTTTCCCATACCAAGCAAACTGCTCTACAAATTTGTTGGTCCCAACGCCAAAACTCTCAAAGAAGCCGTATTCAATACTGTTGATTTTTAAATACCCCAATTCTTGCATCATTTTAGGGTCATAACCTGGATAAATACCTAATTTACCTTTTTCATCTACGCTTAATTGTTGGGTCATTTCTTTTCCATCACGTAAAAGTGTTACTTCAATATTTTGGTTTTTCAGGCTTTCCAGTTTTGAGGGGAATTGATCGAAATAAGGAATAGCTTCCCCATTAATCTTTAACAATACATCGCCTTGATTTAAATCTTTTGTTTTGTTGGCAGAAGAATCGGAGACAGCCCCTACGATAAAAGGCTGTCTAATAGTAAAAAGGGCTGCTCGTTCGCCATCACTCAATTGGCCTAAGAAATCTTCCGGAATCTTAAAATTCATGGTTTCTCCGTTTCTATCTACCGTAATTTCTTCAGAAACAATTAAATTCTTACTAATGTCTGAGAAGTTTTCATAGGTTTTTCCATCCACGGCAATGATTTTATCTCCGTTCTCTAACCCCAGATTTTTTAAAACTTCATTATTTATTGCTAAGCCCCCTTTAATACTGGAAGTTTGTATGTCGGTTTCTCCATAAAAGAAGGCTGCAAAAATATAGATAACAAGGGCTATGATAAAGTTTACAATAACACCTCCTAACATAATTATTAACCGTTGCCAAGCGGGCTTGCTTCTAAATTCCCAAGGCTGTGCAGGCTGTGCCATTTGTTCTTTGTCCATGCTTTCATCAATCATCCCGGCAATTTTTACATACCCTCCCAACGGAAGCCAACCGATACCGTAAACAGTTTCGCCTATTTTCTTTTGAAATAAAGCAAACTTTACATCAAAAAAGAGGAAAAATTTTTCCACTTTGGTTTTAAATAAGCGAGCGGGGATAAAATGCCCAAACTCATGTAATATAATGAGCAGGGATAGACTTAGTAAAAACTGCGATATTTGAATAAAAAACTCCATAAATTCCTTTCAAAAAAATTGAACGACAAAAGTAATGCTTTACGCATTGCTAAAAAAATAAAACCAATGCAAGCTGTTAGTATTTAAAAACTTTTAACTGTTACAACTTTTTTTATGCTTCTTGGCACGCTACCTTTGCTTAAATTTTGAATCTTGTGCTTCAGTTTTTTTCAAAATATAAATTCTTCGGAATCGTTTTGTTGGTGCTATCTGCCATCATTATTTTTGCAATATATCAAGTCCTTTCCCCTCAAAAAACCCTTAAAATTTATCAACCTAATGATGTAACTGCCGAATTAGTAGATAGCACACTGCAGTATAAAAGGAAATACCACACCATTGCTAATTTTGCCTTGGTAAACCAAAATGGGGATACTATTACCCAAGAAGATTACAAAGATAAAATTTATGTAGCCGATTTCTTTTTTACAACCTGTGTTACCATTTGCCCCATTATGACAGACCATATGGTACAGATTCAAAAAGAATTAAAAAACCATCCCGATGTCCTTTTGCTTTCTCATACGGTAACCCCGGAAATTGATACCGTTGCCCAGTTAAAAAGATACGCCTTAAAAAAAGGAGTGGACGACCATAGGTGGAATTTGGTTACAGGCGATAAAAAAGAAATTTACGAATTGGCAAGAAAATCCTATTTAGCCGCAAAAGACGTCCCTTTTAGTGAATACGACTTGGTACATACCGAAAATTTTGTACTGGTGGATAAAAAAAGACGTATTCGAGGGTTCTATGACGGTACCAACCCTAAAGCCATCGAACAATTACTGGAAGACATAACCCTTCTTGAAAAAGAAGAGTAAAGGTCATTTTGTTACCTCAAAATTTTCCCTACATTTGCATTGTTTAAAATGAGTCTAAATAAAGACAATGCCAACCATTGCATCACTTAAAAAAGGGGAAAGAGGAATTATCACAGAGTTTTCTGCCGATTTAATTCCTTTAAAACTTTTGGAAATGGGCTGCCTTCCGGGCAACGAAGTGATTTTAGTACAAGTGGCTCCTTTTAACGACCCGCTCTACATTAACATCAACGGCAGCCATCTGGCCATTCGAAAAGAAACAGCCCTTCAGGTTGAAATTGAAATACTCTCGTAGCGATGGCAAAACAAATTAACGTCGCGCTCATTGGAAACCCCAACACCGGAAAAACATCGGTTTTTAACAGGCTTACCGGGCTACATCAAAAAGTGGGTAATTATCCGGGAATTACTGTAGAAAAAAAAGAAGGCGTCTGTAAACTCGAAAGAGGGGTTAAAGCACACATACTGGATTTGCCGGGAACCTACAGCCTTAATGCTTCTTCTATAGACGAAAACTTGGTCATTGAGCTTTTGCTGAACAAAAATGATAAAGATTTTCCCGATGTGGGTATTGTGGTTTGCGATATTGAAAATCTGAAGCGAAATCTGCTGCTTTTTACGCAAATTAAGGATTTAGGGATTCCAACTATTTTAGCCATCAATATGGCAGACCGCATGAAGCGGAAAGCAATTTCGTTGGATATTGAAGCCTTGGAAAAGCGACTGGAAACAAAAATTGCCTTGGTGAGTTCTCGTAAAAATGAAGGCTTCGATGAGTTAAAAGAACTTATAACCAATTACAAGGATATTTCTACAAAACCTTGCTTGGATGCTTCGGTCATTGCCCCCGATTATTTTGAAAGACTGCAAAAAACCTTCCCCAATCAAGATCTTTACAAACTTTGGTTGGTCATTACACAGGATGTCAACTTCGGAAAACTGGATAGAAACGAATTTAAGGGAGTCCATTCTTTTCAAACCGAATCGAAAAGTAATTTGAAAAGATTGCAGCAAAAGGAAACCATTAAACGCTACCAATTTATTAATGACACCCTTAAAGAAACCCTCTTTATTGATAAAGAGAATGCTAAAGATTTACGTAGTCGTTTCGATAGGGTATTAACTCATAAAGTTTGGGGGTATGTTATTTTCTTCGGAATTATGCTTCTCATTTTTCAAGCAATTTTCGATTGGAGCAGTTATCCCATGGATTTTATTGACAAGGCCTTTGCCTCATTGAGCGATGGGTTGAAACATGTACTACCGGCGGGAGATTTTACCAATCTTCTAGCCGAAGGGATTGTCCCGGGATTAGGTGGTATTGCTATTTTTATTCCACAAATAGCCTTTTTATTTCTTATCATTTCAATTCTTGAAGAAAGTGGCTATATGAGTCGGGTGGTTTTTTTAATGGATCGAATCATGCGTCGTTTCGGTTTAAGTGGAAAAAGTGTGGTGCCGTTAGTTTCGGGAACTGCTTGCGCCATTCCGGCCATTATGGCAACCCGAAATATTGAAAACTGGAAAGAACGACTAATTACCATTTTGGTGACCCCTTTTACTACCTGCTCTGCCCGTTTACCGGTGTATGTTATTATTATTTCATTAATTATTCCCGAAGAACGTGTTTGGGGAATTTTCAGTTTACAGGGATTAACTTTAATGCTCTTATACCTTTTAGGGTTTGCTTCGGCAATTATTTCAGCATACCTATTAGATAAGTTTCTGAAAATAAAAAGCCGTTCCTTTTTTGTTATCGAAATGCCCAACTACAAAGTGCCTTTGTTCAAAAATGTACTTATTACTGTGATTGAAAAAACGAAATCATTTGTGTTGGGCGCAGGTAAAATTATTCTGGCAATTTCTATCATTCTTTGGGTGCTGGCATCGTATGGCCCGGGAGATTTTAATAATGCAGAGGCCATAGTGCAGCAAGAAAGTGTTGGAAAATCGCTTTCAGAAGAAGAAAAGGAAGCTGCTATTGCAAGCTATAAATTGGAACATTCTTACATTGGTTTTTTAGGCAAAGGCTTAGAGCCTGTGGTAAGCCCCCTTGGGTACGATTGGAAAATTGGAATAGCCATAGTAAGTTCTTTTGCGGCGAGAGAAGTGTTTGTGGGGACCCTAGCTACCATTTACAGTGTGGGAAGTGAAGAGGAAGAAACCATTCGTAATCGCATGGCCGCTGAGGTAAACCCAATTTTAGGAACTCCTCGCTTTAATTTTGCAAGTGGTGTTTCGTTGTTGCTATTTTATGCCTTTGCGATGCAATGTATGAGTACTTTAGCGGTCGTAAAGCGGGAAACAAATAGCTGGAAATGGCCTTTTTGGCAATTAATCATTATGTCTTCAATTGCATATATTGTGGCTTTAGGAGCCTATCAATTTTTAAAGTAATATCTTTGTAAGATGCAGACTCTTTTAGTTTTAGTAACCTTTTGTATCGCCCTTTTTTTTCTTCTGAAAAAATTTGTTTGGAATCCTATTTTTGAAGGTCGAAAGAAAACGTTGGGAACCTTAGACGGAGGTAAAACCAAATGTGGTAATAAAGATTGCGGCTGCCAATAAGTTATTTTCCTTCACAAATTAAAAGCGTGTAAGTACCTTTTTCTTTATCCATTTCAGGATATGGATTTAAAGCTACTACTTCAATAAAATAGTTGTCTTTTGAATAGAGAGTTTTGGTAGATGGCTCATTGGGGCGTGTTTCGCCCAAATAAACTTTTTTCTCTTGTTTTTGTGTTCCTTCAACAACCTCCAAAACAACTACAGCCCTTCCAGCCCATATACAGTTAGTATATTTAGGACATCTGGAGTCCTCTTCGACGGTTAAAAACTTCAGTTTTACATCACCTAAAGTTATAGATTGACCTTGTTCAATTTTTATAGCAATTTTAGGAGTTTTAGCCTTTTCCTCTTGTGCGTTTGCGAAACAAGAAATAAGAATGATAGATAAAAAAAGTAGCTTTCTCATAAACACAATTTATTTTTTTGAAAGATAAGAAAAAATGATGCCACAATTTAGCCCAAAGCTACATCAAGGGTCATCATGATAATAAATCCACCTATAAACCCCATGGTGGCAATGTCTGTATATTTATCTTGCTGGGTTTCGGGAATTACTTCTTCTACGACCACAAAAATCATGGCTCCTGCAGCAAATGCTAAAGCATAAGGAAGAATAGGCTGAAAAGTTAACACAGCCCACGCTCCTAAAACTGCTGCAATAGGTTCTACTAATGCAGAGCCTTGTCCATACATAAAACTTTTCCATCGAGTCATCCCAGCTCTCCTTAACGGCATTGAAACAGCAATTCCTTCGGGAAAATTTTGTAGCCCAATTCCTAAGGCAAGCGCAACAGCACCCCCTATAGAAGCGCCATCAATTCCTGCAGCAACACCCCCAAATAAAACACCTACCGCTAATCCTTCCGGAATGTTGTGAAGCGTAATTGCTAAAGTGAGTAATGTTGTTCGGTGCCAAGGTGTTTTAATACCTTCTTTTTCCGATTCCTTAAAATTAATATGTAAATGGGGTAATATTTTGTCGAGCCCAAAAAGGAAAGCGGCTCCTAAAAAGAACCCAACTGCAGCCGGGATTACTTTTACAAAACCCTCGCCGGGGCTCATTTCTATTCCAGGGGCCAGGAGACTCCAAAAGCTAGCAGCAACCATGACACCACCGGTAAACCCTAACATCCCATCAAGAACTGCCCTATTCATTTTTTTGAAAAAGAATACAAAAGCGGCACCCACAGCGGTTAGCCCCCATGTAAAAAGGGATGCATAAAATGCTGCTAAAACAGAGTCGATGCTTCCTAAATATTCAATAATTTTTTCCATTTTTTAATTTTTAAATAATCTGTATATAAAGATTTTCAGCAATTTTTTTGGTAATGAAGTGGGATTTATGGGAAACTTCTATGGTCATGGATTCGTCAAAATCGTCTTTTTCCAAAATGGTAATCTCGGTGCCAATAGCGATGTTTCTTTTGCCTAAATATTGAAGGAAATCACTGCCGGATTCTTTTACCCCTACACAAATTCCTTTTTGTAATTTCCGAAGATTCGATAATAATTTTTTTTCTGTTTTTTTGAAATTTCCCTGACTATCCGGAATAGGATCGCCATGAGGATCGACAGTTGGAAACGCTAAAAATTGATCCAAACGAGCAATTAGCGCCTCGGAATGAATATGCTCTAATTGCTCTGCAATTTCGTGAACTTCATCCCACTTAAAGTGTAGTTTTTCAACCAAAAAAACTTCCCAAAGTCGATGCTTTCTTATAATGTTTGCCGCCGTTTTTCTGCCTTCTTCAGTTAAAGTAACTCCTTTGTATTTTATATAGGTGAGCACATTTTTTTCGGCCAATTTTTGCACCATATCGGTCGCCGAAGAGGGCTTGGTTTCCAATTTTTCTGCAATAGCATTAGTGCTAACACCCTCAGGAGATTTTTGTTGAAGGTGAAATATATTCTTCAGATAGTTTTCTTCGGCTAATGTAAGCATAAGACAAAAGTAAAAATATTTTTAGACAAACCTAAAAATTACAGTAAATTTTTTTTCCGATTTAATTTTTAATAAGCTCCTCCCAATTTTCATTTGCCTTTTTCTGGAGTAATTCCGGATTTTCATCCTGCCATTTTTTTAAGGTGTTACTAACAAGGTTTTTGTAGAAGAGATATAACTTTCCTTCAGAAATAAGATAGGCTTTAGGATTTATGGAAACTTTTTCTCCGCTTGTACCCATGGCATAGGCACAAAACCCACCATATTGAGGAAGATATTGTAAAGGTGCTTTTTCAAATTGCATGCGGTGATCTTCACTGGTAAACCAATACACAACACCGTCCATCTCTGCTGTATATGCATGACTACCTTTTTCAGCATTCCCTTCAAAATAGGAAACTAGATCGTAACCGTCAATGGCAACACCTTTGTTGGTGTTAAAATGCTGTTGACTATAATGAATCGTGGAACAACTTAAAAAAATAAAAAGGAGGCTTAAAATTTTCATGCCTTATTGGTAGTGATTTTTAGAAAAACCTTACTAAAAGCCTTTTTCTTTTTGCAATTGTTCATAGGCTTCCTGCACTTTTCTGAATTTATCCTCGGCACCTTTCCGGTACACCTCATCCATATGTTGTAATTTATCGGGATGGTATTTTTTGACCATGTCTCGATAGGCCTTTTTTATTTCGGCTACCGATGCCGTGCGTTCAATTTCCAGAATTTTATAGGCACTATCCGGATTTTTGAAAAACATGGCTTTGATACTTTCAAAATCTCGCATCTGAATACCTAAGTGCCCGGCAATTTTTGAAATTTCGTTTACTTCGGGAGTGGAAACAACACCATCTGCTTGTGCAATGCTGAATAAAAAATGGAGCATTTGTAATCGCGATTCGTAACGCATGCGATTTCGGAGTAATCCGCAAATATTAGCGGCAGAAATTTCACGCTTTTTAATAACTTCATTAAAGACCTTAAAAGTGGCATTGGCACGTTCTTTTCCATACGATTGCACAAAATACTGTCGCACATAATCCAACTCTGTTTGACTTACCGTACCATCTGCTTTAATAACCAAAGATGCCAGGGAGAGTAAATTTAATTCAAAATCGGCTGGGGAAACTTCTTGGTTAGATTGCTGAAAAATAGAACCTCGGGAAGTTTTGGTTTTCCCCGAGTTCATATTGTCGAAAATGCTTCCGAAAAGAAATCCTATGATGGCTCCCGGAAATCTAAAAATTGAAAAACCCAAGAGGGCCAATAGCCAACGAATCATATTTTTATATAGAAGTTGTAAAAGGATGACAAAGATACCATTTTCCTAAAAGTGTTATGAATAGATTAAGAAGTATCATTAGGAAATTGGTTATCTTTGCCACAAAATTGTTACACCTAAATTTAAGAATATGTATCCAGAAGCATTGGTAAAACCTATGAGAGAAGATTTAACCCGGATTGGTTTTACCGAATTATTTACAGCAGATGAAGTTGATGAAGCTATTAATCAAAACGGAACAACCCTTGTAGTGGTTAACTCTGTTTGCGGATGTGCTGCAGCAAATGCAAGACCGGGAGCAAGAATATCATTACAAAATGCCAAAACGCCAGATCGTCTGGTAACCGTTTTTGCAGGGGTAGATTTTGAAGCAGTAGATGCGGCAAGAGCCCTCATGGTGCCATTCCCGCCCAGCTCCCCTTCTATGGCGTTGTTTAAAAATGGCGAATTAGTGCATATGCTTGAAAGACACCATATTGAAGGAAGAAGCGCCGAAATGATTGCAGAAAACCTTAAGAGTGCTTTCGACGAATATTGTTAATTTGCACTATAAACAGATTTATTAAACCGCTCTATTTTGAAGCGGTTTTTTTATTTTTATAGTCATGAAGGTATTTAAAAAAATAGTGAGTTATCCTTTTTCCATGGTATTTTTTATACTTTTTGGCCTCATTTTAGTTGTTTTTGATGTGCTTCAACGAATAGCATTACCCCTTTTTGGCTATTATGCACATAAAAAAACAGTAGATTGGGCTAACGGACTTATGGTTCTGTTTTTACACGTAGTAGGAACTACGTTTACATTTACGATTTCTGAAAAAATCCCTAAAAATGTTCCCATAATTATCGTTTCCAATCACCAAAGTTTGTGGGACATTCCGCCCATTATTTGGTTTCTTCGGAAAATCCATCCCAAGTTTATTTCCAAAATTGAATTAGGAAAGGGTATCCCCACTGTTTCGTACAACCTGAAAAAGGGAGGGTCGGTTTTGATTGATCGAAAAAACCCAAAACAAGCTACAACTGCCATTAAAAAAGGGGCACGTTATATTTCAGAACATAAAAGAAGCTTGGTCATTTTTCCCGAAGGGACCCGCAGCCGTGATGGTGTCCCAAAACCCTTTCGACGGTCAGGGCTTTTAACCTTATTTGAACATACTCCGGAGGCTTATGTTTTGCCAATCTCCATTAACAATTCATGGAAACTACAACGCTACGGAATGTTTCCTATTCCCATGTTTGTAAACCTTACTTTTTGGGTACATCCGGCTATTAAAATTTCAGACTTTGATCACGAAACATTAATAGATAAAATTGAAACTGAAATAAAGGAAAAAATTATTTAAAATAGCCGTGTTTGGGGATTTTTCAGTTTTAAGTAATGCGTGCAATCCAACTTTGGCATAGATAGATTTTTCAGGTATTTTTTTTTGCCCAAAGCAACGGTATCTGCAATTTGCTGGGCTATTTTACCATCTCCTTTAATACGTTTTCCCCAGCGGCTGTCATTCAACTTTCCCTCATGGCACTCGGCTATTTGATTTAAAATTCGCTCGGCTTTATCTGGAATGGATTTTCTAGCCCAATCTTCAAAAATCGTGGCTATTTGCCCATTTAATCTTACTACTGTATGTGCTACGCTTCTTGCGCCAAGAGAGGCAACAGTTTGTATTAAGGGCAGTATTTCATGGCTATTTAAAGAAGGAATAATAGGCGCCATCATCACATTTACGGGGATGTTATTTTTGGAAAGTTCCTCTACAGTTTTCAACCTGTTTTTAATACTTGAAGTTCTGGGCTCCAACAATCTTCTAGTTTCTTCTTGTAGCGAGGTAATGGAAATATTAACGGCAATTATTTGATATTTTGCCATTTCCTGTAATATGTCCAAATCTCTTAAAATGAGCGCATTTTTAGTAATAATTCCTGTTGGGTTTTTCCATTGAAACATCGTTTTCAAACAGCTTCTAGTGATTTCCAATTTTCGTTCAATGGGCTGGTAGCAATCGGTGTTTCCTGAAAATACGATGGTATTTCCTTCCCAGTTTTTACTGCGAAGTTTTTCTTCTAATAATTGTGGTGCATTTCTTTTTACAAGAATATTTCGTTCAAAATCTAAGCCGGCGCCATATCCCCAATATTCGTGGCTATTTCTGGCATAACAGTACACACACCCGTGTTCACACCCTTGATAAGGATTGGCAGAAAATCCCATCCCTATATCTGGACTTTCTACTTTGTTGACAAAAGTTTTAGGGAAAACATCAATGTATTTGGTTTTGTTGGTATCGGCTTCCTCGCCTTCCTTTTCACAAAAGTTGAGGAAATCATCCAGTGTTTCTTGATGTAATTCAAAAAAACGATTGTGGACTTGCTTTTGGGCACCGCGGCCTTTGACGGATTGAGGCATAAAAAAACTTTGAAGGATAAGTCCTTCAAAGTTAATTTATTTAATGGAATTATTCCAAGATAATTTGGAATAATTCCGGTTAATCAAAAATCAATTTTAAAATCTGCCATTTTTTACTATCCCATCCCGTAAGATAAATCGAATTTTCAGAGAAATAAGAAATTTTTTCGTTGGTAAGGAATGGCCATGGATTATCTTTCGCGTCCAAAATCTTCTTAGTATGGAAAGATCCGTCTGGGGCAACCACCAATACCACCAAGTCGCATTTTTCATTTTCTAAACTTCCTTTAAGTATTAATTCCTTATTTTTTTCAAAATTTTGGTTTCTTGAGTTGTTCATTATAAGATAGGTATATCCATTTTTAAAAAAAGTTTTAAAAGAAAGATGCCCATCGCCACCAGCACTTCCTTGGTATTTATCAATATTTCGGGACCAAAGAAAATCACCATTATTGTCTAGTTTGGTCGAAATAATATCCTTATAATAGCGGTAAGTAGGCCTTTCGAAATTGGATTCCCCTTTTGTGTAATACTCTTCTGCATTCAACATAATAGTATTTTCATTATTTGCAAAAATACTTCTCACATATACATTTTTAGTTTCTTTATCTCTATCTTTCCCATATTTATCTATAAAATACTGTTCTGAAAAATTACTGAATTTTTCAACTTCAATGTCAAGGTTAGTAGAATTAAACTTAAAAAAAACAAGACCCGCCCCCTTTTTATCATTTTCATCTGAATAGATGCCTAAACAAATTGGATGTCCCTCTAAACTTAATGTTTTTAATTGAGGAATATATTTATCTCCTAGATTGAGGGTTTTTGAAATAATACCTTCTTTGGAAACCTTATAAAATTCATAGAAATATTTTCCTCCAGATTTTTTGTCTTTATTCTTGATTTTCAAAAGAAAGAAAGCCGACTTACCATTATCATCAAAATAAATATTTTGAAAATCTATAGCACTATCTTTGATATTTTTTGTAGTAGATTGATGAAAGATTAATTCATTTTCCAGATTGTAAAGATAAAAGTCATAGGTCGTAGCGTCTTTAGAACTTTCTTCGAAATTTATAAAAAAATAGTTTTTGTCATCTGAAACCGTTACACTTATAGGAGAATCTCCCTTACCAGCCAAAGCTGATTCAGCAAGTTTTGTTAAAGCCCCTTTTGAGCTGGCCGTAAACAATTTTGTTTCACTAAACTTAAAATCATCAAGGGATGCAGAACTCATCACGATTTCAATATCTTTTTTAAATATTTCGAAATGTGCTTCTACTAGATAAAGCTTGTTTTTCTTAATAAAAGCTGAAAGTACTATCGAGTTCTTTTTTTCATATGTAATGTTTTGCTTTCGATTTAGATTATTATCTAAGTAAGTTAGTTCGTATCCCTGTATGGTCCTTGCCATGCCTCCTTTATAAAAATTATGACCAACAATCATATCTCCATCTTCACTAAAGCATTGAAAACTATGCATACTAAGACCATTCTCCAATTTAAAAACGGGTGAGACTAAATAATTTATATTAAATTCTTGAGCAAAGGTGTAAACTGTTATTAACGTTGATAGAAACAGTAAAATGAAGTGTTTTTTCATAGGTTATTTTATTATATTATTTCCCTGGAAAATTGGGTTTTCGTTTTTCCAAAAAGGCTTGGGTGCCTTCTACAAAATCGGCGGTTCCAAAACATTTTCCAAAGGCAGTAATTTCAGCATCAAAACCATTTTCACCGGTGTCAAAACCGGCATTGATGGCTTCAATAGCGGCCGCTATGGCCACGGAGGAATTTCGTTTTATTTTTTCGGCTAATTTATGTGCCAAAGAAAGCAATTCTTCTTGAGTGGTCACATAATTCACTAAGCCATATTGTAATGCTTGTTGTGCATCAATCATGCTGGCTGTCATAATCAATTCCATGGCGCGACCTTTCCCAATAAGTTGCGGTAACCGTTGGGTTCCCCCATAACCGGGGATAACTCCCAATGAAACTTCGGGTAAGCCCATTTTAGCAGTATCGCTGGCAATTCGGAAATGCGCTGCCATAGCCAATTCCAATCCGCCTCCTAAAGCAAATCCGTTAATGGCGGCAATGACCGGGGTAGAGAGATAGGCTACAAAATCGAAAAGGAGTGCTTGCCCTTCACTGGCTAGTCCTTCGCCTTGACTTATAGAAAAATCGGCAAATTCACTTATGTCTGCTCCGGCCACAAACGCTTTTTCACCGCTTCCGGTCACAATAATGGCTTTGGTATCTTTGTGTTTTTCGGCACGTTTAAAGGCTTTGTGAAGCTCTTTTATGGTTTCAATATTTAAGGCATTTAATTTGGAAGGTCGGTTGATAGTGATCGCCGTAACCCCTTCGTTATAATCAACCAAAATATTAGTATATTCTTTTGCTTTCATTTTCTGAAAAAAATTTGGAAATTAAAGGTACTAAAAACTATTAGTTTTGAGGGATAGAAACCGTAAATGTTGTTCCTTTTCCTTCAATAGATTGAAGCGATATGGTGCCTTTATAGGTTTCAACAATATTCTTGACCATAGCTAATCCTAATCCCATGCCACTGGATTTTGTGGTGAATTTTGGCTCAAAAACCTTGGTTTTATTTTCTTCGGAAATACCCGAACCGTTGTCGGACACTGTGATAAAAATATGTTTGTTTTCTGAAAATACTCGTACTTCAATTCGGGGTTCTTCAGGATTTTTTTTCTCAATGGCTTGAATACTGTTTTTTACCAGATTGGTAATCACTCGAATGAGTTGGGTGCGGTCGAAGGTGGAGATAATCTGTTTTTCTTCGGAATAAAAGTGAATATAGTCTTCGTTAAAAATATCCAACGCCAATTTGGTGGTCCCTACTACATCCAGATTTTCATCTTCCTGAGCAGGCATTTTTGCGTAGGTAGAAAAGGCCGAAGCAATAGAACTTAAGGTGTCAATTTGCTGAATAAGCGTATTGCTGTATTCGGTTACTTTTTCGGCAATGGCAGGGTCGTTGGGGTCAAATTTCCGCTGAAAACTCTGTACCGATAAGCGCATGGGCGTCAACGGATTTTTAATTTCGTGTGCCACCTGCTTTGCCATTTCACGCCAAGCTGCTTCCCGCTCACTGCTGGCCAGTTGGGCGGCACTAATTTCGAGTTCGTCAATCATGCTATTGTAAGCCTCCACTAGGGTATAGATTTCCTGTGAAGTTTTATCGTCCAGTGTAATTTTTTTATTCCGTTTGTTTAAGCGCGTTTCGGTAATCTTATCACTCACCGTTTTTAAGGAACGCGTAATGTATTTGGAAAGAAAATACGCCAGCGCAATGGCAATAAAAAGCATAAATGCATAGACAACAGCCGCTCGTTTAATGTTTTCTCTCAACTCTTTATTCATAAAACCATCGTCTTCAATATAGGGAAGATTAAGGATGGCCAAAGGTTTAAAAGTAGCATCGGTGAGGTACGAATAAGACGACTGGTATTCTTGCCCGTCTTCTTTAAAAGAATAGACATAACTTTTGGTAGGGGAACTTTCTATTTGGGCCAACACTTCTTTAGGCAATTTAGCATAGGAGGTATCTCGTAAAAAAGAAGCCCGGGACGATTTTAATAAAGTTCCCTTTAAATCGTACAAATGAATTTCGAGGTTGTGGATGTCCTTAATTTCGTAGATTTTACTTTTAAAAATCAACGGCATCATCTCGGTTTCCACGGGGTAGGTTGTATTTTTTAAAACATAGTTGATATTTTCTTTAATGTTGGCTTCCTTGCGCAGTAAGCGTTCCCGGTGGTAATCTTCCGCTTCTTCCTTATACTGAATGGCAGTTAAAACAGACAACGCAATAAAGGTCATGAGCAACAAGAGTAGCATGGCTAAGAAGATGCGGAAGCGTAATGATTTGTAAAATCTCATGCGGTTACAATGGTACGGGAAGATAACAATAATTGCACCAAAAATTAGAAAATTTTAAATCACAAATACCAAAATTAAAAAACCCCTTTAGTAGATTACAAAAGGGGTCTGTTATATTTAGAAATAGGGGTTTGGCTATTCTTTTAGGATTTTTTCAATAATAGTTCCTTTTTCTGTTTCGAGTTCTACAAGTAACATCCCGGAGGGTAACGAAATTAGGGAAATTTCATTGAGGTCTTTGGAGACTTCCAGCAGTTTATTTCCCAAAACAGAGTATAAGGTTACTTTAGTAATGGTTATGGGACTCTCTATCACCAACTCTTCTTTTACGGGATTGGGATAAATCTTAATACCTAAAGCTTCTATATCTGTGACATTTAAGATTGTTAGGTTTTCGTACCAAGAAATTTCTCGAGGTTGATTAAAATAGGCCAATGAGGTTGCCACATCTTTATCACCATCACCGTCAATGTCTCCGGTAACAAGGGTGCTACTCCCCCCAAAATCTCCTTGTATGAGCTGGAGACCGGAAAAATTGCCCAAACCGTCAAGGTTAATATAGTAGGCCATTTTTGCATTGGCTACGGGTTGTGCCCCAATGGATACCAAGTCGTAATCCCCATCATTGTCCAAATCTGCAAAATCTATGTCATTAGCATGTACAGTCTCATTAGAAATTATTTGTTCGGTACCAAAGTTACCCAGACCATCCATATTCTCAAACCATGCCAGTTTATTATCAGCAGGAGTGGCCGCCACAATATCAAAATCGCCATCATTATCTATGTCCAAGCCTTCAATTTTTTCTACTCCAGATTCTGGCCCTGCAATGATACGTTCAGTCCCAAAAGTGCCATTACCGTCCAAATTTTCGAACCATGCTAAGGTGTAATTCCAGGCAGGAGCAGAAGTAGCTATATCTATGTCTCCATCCCCATCAATATCCCCGGCAAAGGAAGACCTGCCACTACAACCCGTATCGGTAACAAGGTGTGCTACCCACAATAGACCATCGCCATTCATATTTTCGTGCCAATAAAGGGTATCTTCCACATCGGCACTTACAATAATATCTAAATCCCCATCACCATCGATGTCTGCGGATATCACATCATAAGGAACATCCACCGAGTCAGTAATGACCACTGGATTTGAAAAATTTCCGGTTCCATCATTGGCAAGCCAAAGCACTCTGTCTTGATTTCCCGAAGGAAAAACAATGTCCAGATGCGCATCTCCATTGATGTCTGCAATGTGTATGGATGGCCCAAGCCCAAGCCCAAGGGCAATCTCTATGGCAGGGCCAAAGTTTCCTAAACCATCCAGATTCTTGTGCCAAACAATAAAGTTATTGTAAGAAACAATTAAATCAATATTATTGTCACCATCAAGGTCTGCCAAATCTACAGCGTCAACAGAGGTAGAAATATTACCCACTAACTGTTGCGGGCCAAATATCTGGGTGTGAATTAATAGGGGAAAAAGACAAAATACAATTGTAATATAGATTTTCATAACATATATACAATACGGGGTAATTTAATGCTTGATATCTTTTGAACTACCCCGTATTACTTAGTTTATTAATTATTATCCTTTAAAATTACGGTTTCCTCGGTGCTACCATTTTTTAACTTTATTTCAAATTATTCCTCTTCCAAAAACAAATAATTCAATTGTTGGGCATTAAATTGCTCGTTAAAGTTTTTGATTTCATTGGTCACCAATTGATCAAACTTGCTAAGTTCTGCATTAATTTTTTGGGTCAATTCATTTTTTACCGCAATGTCCTGTTGGGTGGGTGGGAAATCGTCCATACTTACCAAACTGTTTAAGTGCGCCAGTTTGTTGGTTAATTTAATAGGAAAATTAAGCGGATCTTGTCCACTTCGGTTTTGAGTCTGGTAGAGAGCTTTTTCAATTTCAGAGAAATCCTCACTTAGCTTTTTGGCTTTTTCTACCAACTCTTTTACGCCTTCGTTGTCTTTGTATTGCTTCTGAAAGGCTTCCAATTGGGCATTGATTTTCCGAATGTTTTTAATGCTTTTATGGGCTTTGTCCACGGTTTTGTTGACATCAGTAATAAAATCGAATTGACGTTGCATGCCTGCTACATCGGTTTCGGCATTTTTATCGGGGAGGATATTGAAATTTTGTGAAAGCGTTTCGTCACCCACCTGCAAAGTCACTTTGTAAGTTCCGGGAACCGCTTTTGGCGCATCCAAGCTGGCCCACCATAAAATCATTCCGTCCAGTTTTTCGGCACCCTCGCCCTCGGTATCCCACACAAAAAGATTACTGCCTTTTTTCACTTCTAATTTGTCCTTTTTTCCTTTACTGCTGAAGGATTTAATCGTATCATTTTGAAGATTCATAAAGTGTAAGGTCACTTCTTTATCTGTTGGATCTTCCAAGTTAAAATACACCATCACCCCATTAGGATGATTGGTGCCTGTGGTCAATGATCCCTTTCGTGAAGCACCGTCCATGCGGTAACTATCTTTGGGTTTAAAAAGGTAATTATCTTTTCCATTGGCACTGGCCAATTGCTGTAAAACCGATAAATCATCAATGATCCACAAACTTCTTCCCTGTGTGGCCACGATGAGGTTATTGTCTTTTACGGCAAGATCGGTAATGGGTACCACAGGTAAATTTAATTGGAAGGGTTGCCAATTTTCACCATCGTTAAAAGAGATATACATTCCGGCTTCGGTGCCGGCATAAAGCAATCCTTTTTGTTTCTCATCTTCCCGAACCACTCGCGTAAAGTGTTCGGCAGGAACACCTTGGGTAATTTTTTTCCAGGTTTTTCCAAAGTCGGTGGTTTTATACAAATAAGGGGCAAAATCTCCCGATTTGTATTTGGTGCCGGCAATGTAGCAACTACCTTCATTAAAACGGGAAGGCTCCACGCTGTTGATCATCATCCATTCGGGCATTCCTTTGGGGGTGACATTTTCCCAAGAAGTTCCCCCATTTCTTGAAACATACACCAAACCGTCATCACTTCCGGTCCAAAGCAATCCTTCTTTTAAGGGAGATTCGGCTGCGGCAAAGATGGTGCAATAGTATTCCACCGAAGTATTGTCCTGCGTAATAGGCCCTCCCGAAGAGCCTAATTTGGAGGGATCGTTTCGTGTTAAATCGGGACTTATCAATTCCCAGCTTTCCCCTTCATTGGTTGTTTTATGTAAATGATTGGAAGCAGTGTATAATACCTTGGGATTATGGCGTGAAAAGAAAATTGGGAAATTCCATTGAAAGCGATATTTAAAATCCTCGGCACCATGCCCCATGGGATTATCGGGCCAAACACTTACACTACGAACCGTTCCCGTAGTATGATTATAGCGCGTTAAAAAGCCATCATAACTACCGCCATAAACAATATCATTATCTTCGGGGTCCACCGCAATATGGGCACTTTCCCCTCCGGCAGTTTCCTCCCAGTCGTCTTCACTAATATTCCAACCTTCAGTTCGGTGTGGAATCCTAAGGGTGGAATTATCCTGTTGGGCAACATAAATTCGGTACGGAAAGGAATTATCGGTAGTTACTCTGTAAAACTGTGCAGTAGGCTGATTGTAATACGTACTCCAAGTTTCCCCTCCATCATATGTAACCTGTGCGCCACCATCGTCCCCAATAATCATTCGTTTGGGATTTTCGGGAGCAATCCAAAGATCATGATGATCTCCATGTGGGGCATTATAGTGCTCAAAGGTTTTCCCGCCATCGGTACTTTTGTGGTAGTTTACATTTAAGACATAAACGGTATTTGCGTCTTCAGTATCAGCATAAATACGAGTATAATACCAAGCGCGTTGCCGAAGGCTACGGTCACTATTAACCTGTGTCCAGGTGTCACCTCCATCGTCACTTCGGTACACGCCTCCCTTTTCTTTATTTTCCACGATGGCCCAAACACGTTCACTATTCAAAGGTGAAACGGTTACCCCTATAATTCCGAGGGTATCTGAAGGAAACCCCTTATTTTTTGAAATTTCTTTCCAAGTCTCCCCACTATCGGTACTTTTCCAAAGGGCAGAACCTTCACCGCCGCTGCTTAAACTATAAGGAGTTCGGCGGACATTCCAGGTTGAGGCATAGATAATTCGGGGATTGTTAGGATCTAGAACCAAATCAACGGCCCCGGCATTTTCATTGGCAAATAAGATACGTTTCCAGATTTTTCCACCATCGGTGCTTTTATAGACCCCTCGCTCCTGGGAGGGTTTATAAATATCGCCTAAAACAGCAGCATAGACAACCTCATGGTTTTTAGGATGGGTTGCTATACGAGGAATATGTCGGCTTTTTTCTAAACCCATAGGTTTCCAAGTTTTTCCGGCATCTTCCGTTTTCCACATCCCGAACCCGGAGGATACATTACCTCTAACGGTTTGTTCACCACCACCCACATAGATAACATTGGGGTCGTCCTCGGCAACTTCAATGGCACCAATAGATCCACCAAAATATCCGTCACTAATATTTTCCCAGGTCCTTCCGCCGTCTTTAGTGCGCCAAACACCGCCTCCGGTGGCTCCAAAATAAAATAGATTGGGTTTATTAGGGACTCCGGTTACTGCGGCACTTCTTCCTCCTCGGAAGGGACCAATGAGTCTATATTCCAGCGCACCATACAAGGCTTCGTCATAGGTTTGCGCATAGTAATTTTCTGAAAAAATTAAAAGAAAGGTGAGTACGGAAAGATATAGGGTTCGAACAGTATTTTTCTTCATAAAAAAGGATTTTGGAAGCTTAAAGATACTGAATTTTAAACGTCTTTTTCTTCCAAAAACAGTACAAATCATTTTTCAGAATAATACTATATTCATGTTTGCCTATAAATCATTCAACTCCCTCTATTAAAAGGGAATCCCTCCTTTTTTGAGCCATATTTTTAGGGTTAAGAAGTTGCTTCATAACGATAGCATCGGTAAACACGAAGGGTTTGGTCATGGTGTTTTTGGGTCTTTCAGAAATACTAAACAAAGGATTTTTCAGTAAATCGAAAGAATATTCCAGCACATTAAAAGTGACGTCCACTTCTTTTGGCACCGAATAGTTAATCTGCAATGTATCGTTAGGGGAGACATAATAACTAATAAGTCCGTTGCTAACCCGGTTGCTGTAAACTTTTCCGGTACTATCTTTTGCTACACTTTTTCCATTGTAGGCAAGGGTGTTAAAAACAATCTCTTTGTCTACATATAAACGAAGCACATCCACTTCCCTTTTGGGGTAAAGTGTAAAAGACACCAAACGTTCTTCTCCTACTATGGTATCTGAATTTAAAAGGGCATCAAACTTTGGAATGTTTTTAAGTGGCGCTTCCGCAGCAAAAGTATACCCTCTATTGTATTTACTACCCGCAGCACTTTCAATATAGGTTGATGCATCTACAGGATTTTCACCCAAATAACCGCGTGTCCAATCGTCCAAAATTCGATCATAAGTAACCCAATAGGCCTTTTGGGTATCGGTATCTTGGTAGTACAACAAGCTATTTGGTTTTTGAGTTGTTTCGGTCCAATTACTATTGAAATGGGCACTTATAAAAAACCCTATTGCTAAAATGAAGAACAGCATAGTAAAGAGTTTTTTGTACTTGTAAAAGCCAATAACCGAAAGCAACAAGCCAAAAAGTAATACCGTAAATACGCAACTTAAAACCAGCATTTCTAAACCGAGACCCACCGGAAAAAACTGAATAAGTGGAGAGAAAATAAATATAGCAGGTACGGCTATAAGCACCATAAGCAACAGGGAGGGCTGTTCTTGCCGTATCAGTACCCAAAGAGAGAGTAAACCAAAAAACAAGGGGATACTAAAAAAGGCGCCTCCTTTTAGGTAAAAAGCCAATAAAAGATTAATAATAACCCAGAGACATAAAGGTGCAATTAGCAAATTTGCAGGATGAATTCTTTTTGAAAACCTATTGTAAAGTCCAAAGGTAATAGCCAGAGTAAGCACTACAAAAAAGGCAATGTAGGTGTGTCCATTATAGGTAAACCCATGTTGAATTTCTTCATACCGCGGATAAAGTTTTAAAATTAATTCCCATCCAAAATAACCTACTAAACCAGAAATAACTAGGGAAAGTAGGAAAGGGATAAACCCCTTAGCCATGTAGTTTCCGGATAACCTTTCTTTTTTGAGACCATAAAAAATAAGTAGTATAAAAAATAGTGATGCAATAATTGCCATAGGAACCACCCATGAAAAGGGGTAGCTTATCATTTTCAGAAACGGGAAATTTACATATACATAATCCTCTTCACTTTTTAATTTTGATAAATCTTCATTGGCAAAATAATGCACCAAGGGTAACAAATAGCTACCCTGATGTTGCAGCGTTTTTCTATCTAATCGTTCAAAATTATCATTGGCAGTATGGTAATCGAAATGGTCATCAATAAAAGCAAAAAATAAGCCGTCGATATCCCCTTCTTCTCGTAACACCGTAGAATCAGTATCATTAGGGAGCATCTTGTAAATACTGTACATTAAGGAAGAAGCCACAGGAAAATCGGGATTGGCTTCAATAAATCCTTTGATTAAATTTTTATTTCCTTGATTGGTTTCCACAATCATATTGCTAGGACCTCCACTACCACGAGCTTCAAAATTAAGCGCCAGTCCTACGTTTTTTGCCCAAGGATGCTCTCTTACAAAAAGTTTTGCACCATCCAGACCCACTTCTTCTCCATCGGTAAATAGAATAATGATGTCGTTTTTGGGTTGTTTTCCGGAGGCTAGATAGGCACGTACGGTTTCCAGAATAGTGACAACGCCACTACCCGCATCACTGGCACCAAAGGAGGGTACCAAGGCACTGTCATAATGCGAAAAAATAAGTAACGATTTTCCTTTTTCGGAACCCTCGATTTTGGCAATGATGTTTACGGGTTTGTCCATCCCCCCCCATTTTTCATTTAAGATGTATCCCTCTTGAGTTTCAGGTTGTAGCCCCAAATCTTTCAATTGTGAAATAAGGTATTCTCTCACCCGGATGTTTTCTTCAGAACCAATATAATGAGGGGCTTTGGTAATTTCCTTTAAGGGAACCAGTGCACGCTCTGTGGAAAATTCGGTTTCCGGAAGGGACGCTGGCGTACCCGACCGAGGCATTAAACTGTAAAAACTGTAATAAATAAGACCTATTAATAATGATAGGGATAGAAAAGCTTGAGAACGTTTCATTTTGGGAGGTTTTGCCCCTAAAAATACAATTTTAAACTCAAAGAAATTTATTCTGAAAAAAGGAACTGGTATTTTCAGAAAAATAAGCTATATTTAAATAGCTAAAAAACTGAAATTATGAGTATTAAGAGTTATATAGGGAAGCGAATCAAGCCCGGAAAAGGTTCTTCGGAAAATATTAAGGTGTCCGATTATATGAGCACAAACCTTACTACCTTCAAGCCGGAGCAGTCGGTCATGGAGGTTATGAATACGTTAATTAAAAAGAAAATTTCCGGAGGCCCTGTGGTGAATGATAAAAATGAATTAGTGGGGATTATTTCTGAAGGAGATTGTATGAAACAAATAAGTAATAGCCGTTATTACAATCATCCCATGGAAGATATTAAAGTTGGGGACCATATGGCAACCGATATTGAAACTATTGATGGAGACATGAATGTTTTTGATGCAGCCGATAAGTTTTTAAATTCCCGAAGACGGCGGTTTCCGATAGTTAAGGATGGGAAATTGGTAGGTTTAATAAGCCAAAAAGATGTGCTAAAAGCGGCTATTACCTTAAAAGGGCATAACTGGAAGTAGTTACTCTTCGAGGGCTTTTTTTAAGTCTGTAATATATAATTTTTGGGTCTCGCTTCCTGTAAGAGTCAGTATTTTGGAATAGTTATAGCCTTCAATGGGCTCAATAAGTTCTTTCCATTGCGCGATGCCTTTTACCACAATTTTTTCGTTAGGCTCAATAATACCTTCGTAGTATTTAATGGCTTTATTCATTCCCAAAAAATTAGTGCTTTGTCTTCCATGAGCTTTTAAATAATTTTCCAAACGCATATTAGCATCGTTCATAAATCCGGAAGATGCTTTATGGTCTGTATCTAAAATGACTACACTGGTTTTAGGAGGACCATCTGTTTTAATTAATACCATTTCTCCATTACAGTCCATAAAGAAAGGGGTTATTTTTTTGTCATTAATTATCGTGTCCCAGCTTTTTCCTCTCTTTTGGGTAACTTCTACGTGGTAAAAGACACAGGCTCTTCCGCTTAAAGGGGCAGTCATCGTTTCTTTTACAAAAAGGGCTTTACCCACTATTTTTTCATAATTACCGGACTGAATACTTGCTACCGGCTTTGCCTTACTTTTTTTAAGATTTCGGAGCATCTTATTCTTTTGACTGAAGAAAAAAAGTAAAAAAAAGGCAATAGCCATTGATGAAAAAGCAATGATGGGACCTAGAAATTCCATATTAAATATCTTTTTTAACTAATAAAAAATAGTCGTTTTCTAAGGGTAAATACCCTTGATCATAGACATAAAAATAAGTGCTTCCGGTTTTTGTGGTGTAGAGGCTTGTAATATATTCAAATTGAAAACCGTGTTTGACAAGAGTGTTTTTTGTAACCTTGGTTTTGTCTTGGGTATTTAAAGCTTCCAGAATCCGGTAGTTTTTACGAAGCCTGTTATTAATTGTTCTAATGTTGTTTTTGGAATCTCGGTTTAAAGCATTGTTATAAGCATTTCTGCAAGCATCACTACAGAATTTTTTATCGGAGCGACCTATAATTTTTTCCCCACATTCAAGACAAACGGTATTCATCTCTTAAAATTAGTCATTTTTTTCTTTTCCAGCGGGGAGTCTCAATCTGTAAATAGCTTCAAGTCTTACAAACATCCCATCATTAATTTGAGGATTTAATTGTTTTCTATCATCACCAAAAGTAAAAGCCGAAAGACCTAAATTAATATTATCACCTTGTTGGTACACCTCAAAGTCATTGCTGGAATATCCGGCCTTTAATCGTAACAACACTGTTTTTTGGAAGGTATTAAGCTGTAAATAGCCTGAAAATTCTAACGAGCCTAAATCTACATATACTTTTGGAGCGAATTCTTCCGTAATATTAAAACTTCGGCCTATTCCGTAGTAATCTACTCCTAATGTAACCTTATTAAAGGCATAATTGATATCTGCCGAAATTGGCATAGAGACATCCATTTGAAAGCGCGAATTGGGACTCAAATAATAAAATCCAACAATGGGTGTAGTAAAAAAACCAAAGGCTTCGCGAGAACCATAAGCCCCAAAACGATAGATAAGGTTTTCTCTTTTTTGGTATTTGAACATGGCAAAACCGCCCAAATAAAAATCTTTGGTGGAGAGTTGTTCAAAATCGGAAGAAACTTTGGGTAATAATACCAGTGTTGAACTCCATTTTTCATTGTACTGGGTTAATACACCCAGTTTTAATGTAGTGCCGTATAAATTTTGAAATGGTGCATCGGGGAATAGCTGTAGCCTGTTTTTGGTGAAACTTACACCGGTAACAAAAACATACTTCTCATTAATGGGTATTGGTAGGGTAAGGTCTGCCTCAAGGCTAAGAACATCGGTGCTAAATTCGGTTCCTTCAAAACGGTTTTCAAAACCATAGCTATGACTTAATTTTACAAGATCCACATAGTTTTGTGAAAACCCCAATGTGGTAACAAAGAAGAGGCAAATAAGTATCTGTTTCAACGGGGTGCAGTTATGTTTTAACAAAGATAGATTATTGTTTGCGTAAAATCTTCTCCAACGGCCTACCTTTTGCCAATTCATCTACCAATTTATCCAAATAGCGGACTTGTTGGGTCAATGGGGTTTGTATTTCTTCAATACGATAACCGCAAATAACCCCTTTAATTAACGAGGCATTGGGATGCAGTTGGGCATCTTTAAAAAATGCTTCAAACGTAGATTTTATAGAAATATGTGCTTCAATTTTTGAGCCATCAAAACCTGTAAGCCAGGTGATTACCTGATGTAATTCTTCTTTGGTTCTTCCCTTTTTTTCAACTTTTGTTACATAATGAGGATAGACCGATGCAAAGGTCATTTTGGCAATTTTTTGGTCATGTTCGGGAGTGGTGGTCATATATTAAATTGAATTTGTTACTATAGTAAAAATACTATATTTGCCAAAAATTCTAAAAAAACAATAATGAAACAAGCAAAATTAGTAATGCTATTAGCAGTAATGGTGCTAACCGTAACAAGCTGTAAAAAAGATGATGATGGAAACGGGGAGTTTTCGTTAAATCTAGAAAACTTTGCAGGAACCTATAAAATAACTTCTTATAGTGAAGTAATAAATGACCACGATATTGATGGTACAACGGTAATAAATACCACAACCACTTCCGTAGGAAGCGATTTTGTGGGTACTTTAGTATTTAATGCCAACGGAACTTATGTGATGGACGTTGAATTTACCTTGGATGAAACCGTTGTGGTAGATAATGGCACTCCAGTAAATGATGTGTATTATGATTTTATAGACTTCTCTGGAAACTACACTATAGATGTAGCTAACGAGACACTTACCATAAATTATATATATGATGGCGTTCCAGAAATGCTTACTTATGATATTGTAAATTTTAACGAAACTTCAGCTACTATTAAGTTTGAAGACATTAACGACAACCCTTCAAATGGAAACACGTACGAGTACGTAACCACCATAACTTTCGTTCGCCAATAATTATTAAGGCATTTTTATACAAAAGCATCCTTCACACAAAGGATGCTTTTTTTATACAATAGATTAATGTGTAAGAGCTCCTTAATTACATAATTTTATTACTTTTGCACCCTTATTAAAGAGGATTGCTTTATGAGTCATAAATTCAACGAATACAAAGGATTAAACCTCCCTAAATTAGGAGAGGAATTACTCGATTTTTGGAAAAAAGAACACATTTTTGAAAAGAGTATTTCCATTCGCGAAGGAGCACAGCCTTTTGTGTTTTTTGAAGGACCACCATCGGCAAATGGCTTGCCGGGGATTCACCACGTGATGGCCCGCGCTATTAAAGATATTTTTTGCCGTTACAAAACCCAAAAAGGGTTTAAAGTAGATCGTAAAGCAGGGTGGGACACCCATGGCTTACCTATTGAACTTGGCGTTGAAAAAGAATTAGGCATTACCAAAGAAGATATTGGGGTAAAGATTTCGGTGGAAGAATACAACGCTGCCTGTCGTAAAGCCGTCATGCGCTATACCGATGTGTGGAACAAGGTAACCGAAAGCTATGGCTACTGGGTAGATATGGCTGACCCATACATTACCTACGACCCCAAATACATGGAAAGCGTTTGGTGGTTACTAAAGCAGATTTATAATAAAGACTTATTATATAAAGGCTACACCATACAACCCTATTCGCCTAAGGCCGGAACAGGGTTGAGTTCTCACGAGTTAAATCAGCCGGGAACCTATCAAGATGTTACCGATACTACGGTGGTAGCACAGTTTAAGGCAATAAATAATACCCTGCCAAACTTTTTACAAGGGTTTGGTGACATTCACTTTTTAGCTTGGACGACCACTCCCTGGACGCTCCCTAGTAATACCGCATTAACCGTAGGACCAAAGATTGATTATGTTTTAGTTGAAACTATAAATCAATATACTCAAGAAGAAACCTGTGTTATATTAGCTAAAAGTAGATTTAATTCATACTTTTTAAATCCTAATGTCCCAAGTGAGGTTGTTGTTGGGAATAGTGTATTGGACCCAAGTAAATCTAAAATTGTTATTTCGGGGAAGATTGCACACTATAAAATATTATCAGAGTTTAAAGGAAAAGATCTTGTAGGAATACGTTACGAACAACTCTTACCCTACACCCTTCCTTTTGAAAACCCTGAAAATGCCTTCAGAATTATTTCCGGAGATTTTGTTACCACCGAAGACGGTACCGGTATTGTACACACGGCTCCTACTTTTGGGGCAGACGATGCCAAAGTAGCCAAAGAGGCTACCCCCGAAGTACCCCCCATGTTGGTGAAAGATGAAAATGGAAGCTTAGTACCCTTAGTAGATTTACAAGGCCGCTTTCGCCCGGAGATGAAAGAACTGGCCGGGAAATATGTAAAAAATGAATATTACGATGAGGGTGAAGCTCCCGAAAGGAGTGTAGATGTGGAAATTGCCATTCGGTTAAAAGAAGAAAACAAAGCCTTTAAGGTAGAAAAGTACGTACACAGCTATCCTAACTGTTGGCGTACCGATAAGCCTATTTTATACTATCCACTGGATTCATGGTTTATTAAAGTGACCTCTTTCCGTGATAGAATGTTTGAATTGAATCAAACTATTAATTGGAAACCCAAAGCTACGGGTGAAGGGCGTTTTGGAAACTGGTTAGCCAATGCTAACGACTGGAATCTTTCCCGTTCCCGTTATTGGGGGATTCCTTTGCCTATTTGGCGTACCGAAGATGGAAAAGAAGAAATCTGTATTGGCTCTGTGGAGGAGTTAAAAGGGGAGATGGCAAAAGCGGTTGCAGCTGGACTGATGCAAAAAGATATATTTGAGGAATTTAATGTAGGGGATTTTTCAGATGAAAATTATGCTACAATAGATCTTCATAAAAACATTGTCGATGAAATTGTTTTAATTTCTGAAAGTGGAAAACCTATGAAACGGGAAAGTGATTTGATTGATGTGTGGTTCGACAGTGGAAGTATGCCTTATGCACAGTGGCACTATCCTTTTGAAAATAAAGAAAAAGTAGAGAACACCTGGCGTAAAGCCGATTTTATTGCGGAAGGAGTGGACCAAACACGAGGGTGGTTTTATACCTTGCATGCTATAGCTACGATGATTTTTGATGATGTAGCCTATAAAAATGTGGTTTCCAACGGATTGGTTTTAGATAAGAACGGTCAAAAAATGTCCAAGCGTTTAGGAAATGCAGTAGATCCTTTTGAAGTGTTAGACACCTATGGGCCCGATGCGACCCGTTGGTATATGATAAGTAATGCCAACCCTTGGGATAATCTAAAATTCGATATCGAGGGAATTGGTGAAGTACGTAATAAATTCTTCGGTACGCTTTACAACACCTATAGTTTCTTCAGCTTATATGCCAATTTGGATAATTTCGATTATTCCGAAGCAGACATTCCGCTTGAAAAAAGACCCGAAATTGACCGTTGGATACTTTCCGAATTGAATACCTTAATTCAGAAAGTGGATGAAGCCTATGCAGATTATGAACCTACCAAGGCTACGCGAGCCATTTCAGAATTTGTCCAAGAAAATTTAAGCAACTGGTTTGTACGCCTAAGTAGAAGACGTTACTGGAAAGGTAGTTATGGCGAAGATAAAATTTCAGCGTATCAAACCTTGTATACCTGTTTGGTTACCGTAGCACAATTGGGAGCTCCAGTGGCACCATTTTTTATGGATAGATTGTATAAGGATTTAACTGCTGGAACGGTAAAAGGAGGAGAAGAATCGGTACACTTAAGTGATTTTCCAAAAGCGAATGATTCTTTCATAGACAAAATACTGGAGCATAAAATGCAGAAGGCACAAACAATATCCTCATTGGTATTATCGTTACGACAACGTGAGAAGATTAAGGTGCGTCAACCCCTTCAGAAAATCATGATTCCTGTGTTGGATGCTTCAGAAAAAGAAGAAATTTTAGCTGTTTCAGACTTGATTAAACACGAAGTAAACGTAAAGGAAATTGAATTGATTGATGAAGGGTCGGGGATTTTGGTAAAACAAATAAAACCCGATTTTAAAAAGCTGGGCCCCCGTTTCGGACAGGATATGAAAGCCGTTGCGCAAGCGATATCATCCTTTGGTCAAAAAGAAATTGCTGTATTGGAAAAAGAAGGTGAAATGAGTATCTCCCTTAATGGAAAAAATAGTACATTGACCCTTGACGATGTGGTGATAAGTTCGCAGGATATTGAAGGATGGTTGGTCGCCAATAGTGATGGAATAACCGTGGCACTCGATGTTACTATTACACCGGAGCTTAAAAACGAAGGAATTGCCAGAGAGCTGGTGAATAGGATTCAGAATATTAGAAAAGATACCGGTTTTGAAGTAACTGATAGAGTGGAGATAACACTCCAAACTGAAAAAACCCTAGAAAATGCAATCCATCAAAATATTCAATATATAAAACAAGAAACGTTAACTGAAATTCTTACTTTTGCCGAGCAATTAACAGATGGTACAGAAATTGCTTTTGACGGAATAGAAACCAAATTACGCATAAAAAAACATTTAAAATAGTATGTCTCAGGATTCAAGAACACGATACAGCGATAAGGAATTAGAAGAGTTCAGAATTTTAATTACCGAAAAAATTGAAAAGGCGAAAGAGCAGTTAGCTCTCATTGAAAGTGCCTATAAAAATGATAGTAACAATGGTACCGATGATACCTCTCCTACCTTTAAAGCCTTCGATGAAGGAAGCGAAGTGATGAGCAAAGAAACCTCTTCGCAATTGGCCATACGTCAGGAAAAGTTTATTCGCGATTTAAAAAATGCACTTATCCGAATTGAAAACAAAACCTACGGAATTTGCCGTGTAACTGGAAAATTGATTAATCCCGAACGATTAAAATTAGTGCCTCATGCAACCCTAAGCATTGAAGCAAAGAACATGCAAAAATAGTTTTTTGAGGATGTTGAAAGTTAACAACAGGATCAAATCAAAATATTCAAAACCCAACACTAAGCTGTTGGGTTTTTTTCTGTTTTTCTGTTTGTATTTTATTTCGAACGGATTTTCACAAAAAGTAATTGAAAAGTTCTGGAAAGAAACTGCTTTTAATACCATTGAAATTATCTCGGATGAAGTTTTTAAAATTGAAATCATTGCCGGAAATTTTTCTGAAATTAAACTTCAATCAAAAATTGCCGGTGAAAATTTTGAAAGCATGAATATGGGGGCTTCCGAAAAAGGCGAAGTACTTACATTAAAACCATCGTATAGACCTTATTTTACCCCGCAAAATGATAAATTGGCGGCACATAAAGTAATTTCTATCGAGATACAGTTGTTTATTCCAGAGGGGATAACCGTTTTTATTACCTCTAAACTGGCCTCTTTAGAAGCAACGGGAAAGTTTAAAGAATTAGATGTAAATCTTAGAGAGGGTCATTGTACCCTTAAGGAATTTTCTGGAAATGCAATGCTTAACACTCGTTTTGGTAATATTTTGGTGTATGCAAAACCAGAAGTTTCTGGTGTTGGCGTTTCCAAAAAAGGAACCGTTTTAAATAAACTTTCCACCAATGCAATGTATACTCTCAAAGCCGAAAGTGTTATTGGGAATATAAGCTTGTTAAAAAGCCCGGAATAAATACTTACTTTTGCTTCCGAAACAAAAAGACGATGTCCCTAAAAAAAGCAACCGCCATTATTATCTTGGTGCTATTAATAGACCAGATTTCTAAAATTTACATTAAAACACACTTTGCTATTGGAGATGGTGTTACTGTTTTTAGTTGGTTCAAAATTTATTTTATTGAGAATGAAGGGATGGCTTGGGGGGCTAAAATTCCCGGAAAATATGGAAAATTAGCCTTATCTCTTTTCAGAATTGGGGCCATTATAGGAATAGGATATTGGTTGTGGGATTCTATTCGTAAAGAAGCTTCAAAAGTGCTAATAGTTTCTATCGCGCTTATTTTTGCAGGGGCATTCGGCAATATTATCGACTCCGTTTTTTATGGAATCATCTTTAACGATAGTGCGCATCAAGTAGCGTCTTTTATGCCTGCCGAAGGAGGATATGGCACTCTTTTTCACGGGAAAGTAGTAGATATGTTTTCCTTTTCATTCTTTGACCCGGTTTTTAATGTGGCAGATTCTTCAATAAGTGTTGGCGTAGCCTTACTTATTCTTTTCAATAAAAGAGCATTTCCAAAAAGGAAAGACCCAAAATGGCTCGCACAAATGGATAATGAGGAAACTACCGAAGAAAATAAAGATTAAAACCGAATAATAAAAGTAGTTCCTACATCTACAGCACTCATTACCTC
This sequence comes from Flavobacteriaceae bacterium, assembly GCA_041392125.1. Lineage (GTDB taxonomy): Bacteria > Bacteroidota > Bacteroidia > Flavobacteriales > Flavobacteriaceae > Halomarinibacterium. The sequence goes on from JAWKMR010000003.1 coordinate 539,844, forward strand.
GATACTTCCTTGAAGCATTTCCACTTGGTTTTTTACAATAAACAGCCCAATTCCCACGGCGTCTTCTCTATCGTGAAAGGTTTGATACATATGGAAGACTTTATCTCCGTATTTTTTTAAATCTATACCCAATCCATTGTCTTTTATCATAAGGCAGGGCTTATTGTCCTCGAAATAGGTATAAATATCAATGACCGTTTTTCTATCCGGATGGCCGTATTTTATAGCATTCGAAATAAGATTCATAAAGATACTTTCCATGTAAAATGGGATGTATTCAATTTCGGGAACTTCTGAAAATTCTGAAAAAATATCAACTTCATTTTCTTGGATACGGAGGCGTAGACTATTTTTAACCGAGTTTAAAATTTCAGTAAAACGTACTACTTGTTTTTCTTTTAGGGATTTATTTTGGGCGGAAACAATTTCGTTTAAATGCTCCATCGTGGTATTAAGACTTTCTGAAATAGCGTACAAGTTGCTTTTCAAATCCTTTTCGTCTTCGGGATTGGCGTCTTTAAGAAGCTCTAATGTTAAATTAAGATTGCTCGCGTGAGAGCGTAAATTATGTGAGACGATGTAAGCAAAATTAAACATCCTTGAATTTTGGGATTCTATAACCTGAAGTGATTTTTCTAGACTTAGCTCCTTGAGTTTTTCTTCGTTAATATCTTGAAATACTCCTTGAATCCCTATAATCTCTTCAAAATCATCATAAACTGGGGCCCCTACTGCTTTTACCCAAAATGATTTTTTTTGGTAGGTAAGCATTTTAATCACTACCGAAAAGGGCTTCCCATGACTACATTCATAAAAGGTTTTAGCGGCAAAATCTTGATGTTCCGGAGCATAAAAATCCATCGCATTACTTAAGGACGGAACAAAATCGTTAGGAGTTTTTAAAATTCTTCTGGCTTCCGGGTCAAGGTAGCTTTTCTTTTCTCTAAAATTTACACTCCAGCTACCGGAAGCAGTAAGCTTGGCCAATTCTTGATAATAGAAATTGTCAAAAGGGGTTTTTTCTTTAGAAGAAAAATTTGTTTGTTCTTGAAATATCTTACTTCGCTTTTGCGCTAAGAAGTTCATAAATCATCAATTTGGGGGGCGGAAAGATAGTAAATTTTGTAAAATGTACAATATTTCCTACAAAATTTTAAAAAGAGTGAATTTTTCCAGGAGTAATACAATAATGTAATGGAATATCAAAAGGATCTTTTTCCAGCTGCTCTTCAGGTTCAAAAAATGAAAGCCCCACGAAGGTAGAACCTGGATTACACGCTTTTAAAAAACGGTCGTAAAATCCTTTTCCGTATCCTATTCTATTTCCGTGAGTATCAAAAGCGAGTAAAGGAACAAATACCACGTCTATTTTTTCTGAAGGAATTTCAATACCCTCTACGGGCTCCGGAATTCCATAAGAAGAGATTTTCAGCGGGGTATTTTCCTGTAAAAGGAGGTGCTTCATGGCTCCTGAGTTAAAATCAGCCTTTGGGACCACAATACTTTTATCCCGCCCTTGAAGGATATGAAGCAAATATTGGGTATCTACTTCCTTTTTTTCTGAAATGGATAAAAAAAGATGGTAATAGGTTTTATCCCAAATTGGCAGTTTTAAAGATTGATTAGCGATTGCTAAACTCAAGGAATCTATTTCCTCAGTGGTTAGTTGCCCTCTTTTTTCCAAATACTTTTTCCGAAGGAATGGCTTTTCCATTACAGCACCTGAGTTGAAATATGAAACAAGGCATCTCCTTGATATACCAAGGGGGCTTCGTTTACATTTAATATAAACCCTTCATTACCAGCTTTAATCCAAATATGAATCTTTCCGTAAGGATCGGTAATGTGGCCCACAATTTCCTGTGGTTTTACAAATTGCCCCACTTTTACTGAAGACTTGAACATGCCAGAAGCTTGTGCTCTTAACCATTTACTGTTTAGAATGGTCACCGAAGATTTAGAGGGCGAAGAGACGGTAAACTTTTTTTGAAGCATTCCTAAATGATGCAAAATTCTTTTAGAACCGTTTACTCCGGTATTACTTACCACACTGTCTATGGAGTTAGATTTGCCCCCTTCAAACAATAATAATGGAATCCCTTGCTTTTTACAGGCATTACGGAAGGATTTTTTTAAATTTTTGGAATGCAAAATAAAAGGCGCATTAAAAATGGTAGCCAAGGATGAAAGCTGCTTATCGTTCCTTTCAATTCTAATATGGGGAGCGTTAAATCGGCTCGAGCCTCCCGTATGAAAATCGAGACAATAATTAACCTTGGGAATAATCTCAGTCATTAATTTATAGGCTACTTGTGCTGCGAGAGAACCCTTTTTACTCCCCGGGAACGACCGATTTAAATCTCGTCCATCCGGAAAATCTCTTACCTTCTGTAAAAAACCAAAAATATTTACTACGGGAATACAAATTGTCGTTCCTATTTTGGGCTTATTAATTCCTTTGGAAACCAACTGCCTTACAATTTCAACTCCATTTACCTCATCTCCATGAATGCCTGCTGTAAATAAAACCGTTGGGCCATCGTAAAGAGAGCGCTCCACAAAAATAGGAACGTCTATTGGGGTATTGGTATGTAGTTTAGCAACGCTAAAGTTAAGTTCACGAGATTCTCCCGGAAGTATCTCCTCTCCAAATAACTGCAAAATTGTTGCCTTCTTTTTCCCCATTATTTATTATTTCTCTCTATATAGGTAATAATACTTTGCGAAATATCGATACCCGTGGTGGTTTCTATTCCTTCTAATCCGGGGGTTGAATTTATCTCCAAAACCAAAGGACCTTCTTTGCTTTGCAGGATATCTACCCCACACACGCCTAATCCTAAGGCTTTTGCAGCTTTTAAAGCGATGATTTCTTCTTCATACGTAAGCTTTATTTGTTGTGAAGAGCCTCCTCGATGCAGGTTGGACCTAAAATCTCCTTCTTTGCTTTGGCGCTTCATAGAAGCAACCACTTTTCCATCTACCACGATGGCTCTAAGATCACTTCCTTTGGATTCTGCAATATACTCTTGAACAATAAACCGAACATTGGCTGTATTCAGTGTTTCAATAGTAGATAAGGCAGAGGCTTGTGTTTCTGCTAAGATGACGCCATGACCGTGAGTGCCTTGTAAAATTTTAATAATTAAGGGTGCTTTTCCAAAAAGTGAAAGTAATACTTCGGCATCATAGGTATTTCCTAAGAAGGTTTTAGGAGTAGGAACCCCGTTTTGCGCTAAAATTTGAAAACAGGTCCATTTATTTCGAGATTGCAGTATGGCTTCGGCGCTTACTACCGAAAATACCTTCATACATTCCAAATGTCTTACCAAAGAGGACCCCATATACGTATTTGAAGCGCCAATTCTTGGGATAATTGCATCAAGATCGTCCACTTTTTCATGGGTGTAGTACAACACAGGTTCATTATTTTCAATAGCGATAGTACACAAATTAGGGTCTAAAACCTCCATCGTATGGTTTCTGGCCATACCGGCTTTTAAAAGGCTTTGTGTGGAGTAAAGGTTCTCACCACGGGAGAGTACGGCGATGTTCATAAGTAAAAGATGTGATACGCAATTTAGTAAAAAAGAGGATTGCAGATGATTTTGCAAATTTTAAAATTGAAAATTTAGCTGAAAGCACAACAAGACGTATCTTTATCGAATGGCAGAAACTTCTGTAAAACTTCAAATTTCTACGCTTCCTAATCTTCCCGGGGTCTATCAATATTACGATAAAGACGGAAAATTACTGTATGTGGGTAAAGCTAAAGATTTGAAAAAGAGGGTTGCCTCCTATTTTAACAAAGACCACGACAATGCCCGCACCCATGTTTTAGTAAAAAAAATAGTTGCCATTAAACATATTGTTGTTGCAACCGAGACGGATGCTCTGTTACTCGAGAATAATCTCATCAAAAAATATCAGCCCCGGTACAATGTGATGCTTAAGGATGATAAATCGTATCCGTGGTTGTGCATCAAAAAAGAACGATTTCCCAGAGTATTTTCTACCCGAAAATTGATTAAAGACGGTAGTGAGTATTATGGTCCCTATACCAGCGGGAAAACAGTTTATACCTTACTGGATCTTATAAAAGGACTATATCCTCTTAGAACATGTAATTATGATCTTTCGGAAGAAAAAATACAGACAGGAAAATATAAAGTGTGTTTGGAGTATCATCTCGGAAATTGTTTAGGCCCTTGTGAAGGGAAACAAGAGGAGGCATCCTATTCTGAAAATATTGATGCCATACGCAATATTTTGAAAGGGAATTTTAAAGAATCACTACAAGGATTTAAAAAGCAGATGAAACAATTTGCGGAAAACCTTCAATTTGAAGAAGCACAACGCATTAAGGAAAAGATTGATGTACTGGAAAATTACCAGGCAAAATCTACGGTTGTGAATCCTAAAATTAATAACGTAGATGTTTTTTCCATCGTTTCAGATGAAAGCTATGCCTATGTAAATTACCTTCAAATATCATTTGGCAGTATCATTCGTTCGCATACGCTGGAAATTAAAAAGAAATTGGATGAAACTAATGAAGAATTGTTGGAACTAGCTGTAGTAGAACTTCGGCAACGATTCCATTCACAGTGTAAAGAAATTTATCTCCCTTTTATTATAGAAGTAGAAGAAGGAATTATGGTACATGTTCCCAAATTGGGAGACAAAAAGAAGATTTTAGAACTTTCAGAACGAAATGCCAAATACTACCGTCTTGAAAAACTGAAACAAGATAAAATTGTAGATCCGGAGCGCCACGAAAAACGCATTATGGCACAAATGAAAAAAGATTTACGATTAAGTGAAGAACCTCGTCATATTGAATGTTTTGACAATAGTAACATTCAAGGCACCCATCCTGTGGCTGCTTGTGTAGTTTTTAAAAATGGGAAACCGAGTAAAAAAGAGTACCGTAAATTCAACATAAAAACAGTAGAAGGTCCGGACGATTTTGCTTCTATGGAAGAAGTGGTTTACAGACGCTACAAAAGAATGCTGGACGAAGGGCAACCTTTACCACAACTCATCATCATAGATGGGGGGAAAGGGCAGCTTTCTTCGGCTTTAAAAAGTTTGGACGCGTTACAATTACGTGGAAAAATTGCCATTATAGGAATTGCAAAACGCTTGGAAGAATTATTTTACCCAAACGATTCCGTTCCGCTGTATTTGGATAAAAAGTCTGAAACCTTAAAGTTGATTCAGCAATTACGTAATGAAGCGCACCGTTTTGGTATTACTTTCCATCGCGATAAGCGAAGTAAAGATGCGCTGAATACGAGTTTGGAAACCATTCCCGGTATTGGTGAAAAAACGGTAGCCGAACTTTTAAAACATTTTAAAAGTACCAAAAGAATAGGAAAAGCAACTTTCGACGAATTAGAATCTGTGGTAGGGGCGAGCAGGGCAAAAAAAATAATAACTCATTTTCAGAATATTACTTGAAGTATTTCATTTTCATAATCGCATTTTTTATTTCGGCAGTAATTTTTGCCCAAAATGATTCTATTTCAAAAAAAGATATAAAAGTAGGATTGGTCTTAAGTGGGGGTGGTGCTAAGGGTTTGGCCCACATTGGAGTATTAAAAGAAATTGAAAAAGCAGGAGTGAGGGTAGATTATATTGGCGGCACCAGTATGGGTGCCATTATTGGAGCTTTGTATGCATCAGGATATTCGGCACAACAGCTAGATTCTATTTTTAATGCTCTGGATTTTGAAACACTTATTAGAGACGATGTCCCTAGAAGGGCCAAAACTTTTTATGAAAAAGAAGATGCCGAAAAATATGCACTCACCTTTCCCTTTGATGATTTTCAGCTTCGTTTTCCATCGGCAATTTCAAAAGGACAAAACGTATACAATCTGCTTTCTCGTTTATTACTGCATGTAAAAGATGTGGATGACTTTAACGAGCTTCCAATTCCATTTCTCTGTATAGCGACCGATGTAGAAAAAGGGAAACAAGTAATTTTAAATAAAGGCTATTTACCGCGAATGATTGCTGCCAGTGGAGCACTTCCTTCCCTGTTCAGTCCGGTGAGTATAAATAATACCGTGTATATAGATGGAGGTGTTGTTAATAATTATCCTGTAGATGAGGTTAGAGCCATGGGAGCAGATATTGTTATAGGAGTAGATGTTCAGGACACGTTAAAAGGAAGAGATAATTTACAATCGGCCATAGATGTTTTATTACAAATAAACAATTACCGTACTATTGAAAGTATGACCAAAAAAAGGAAAAGTACCGATATTTATATTAATCCTAAGATTCAAGAATTTTCGGTAGTTTCTTTTGACGAAGGAAGGCAAATAATTAAAGCCGGTGAAGAGGCTGCAAGTAAAAAGGAAACCATGCTTAAAGAGATAGCACTTCAACAGAATCCTAAGCCTAAAAAAGTAATCCCCTTTTCAAACAGCACCTCTATTTACATTGATAAGGTAGTGGTGAATGGTAATAAAAAATACACGAGTTCGTACATTTTAGGAAAGCTGAAATTAAAAACACCCTCTAAGGTAAGTTACCAAGATTTTAGTGATGGTGTAAACAACCTCTCAACTACCGGAAATTTTAACGGGATCGATTATTCCTTTGTGAACAATCCGGAAAAAGAGGGGCACTATTTTTTACATTTTGATGTAAAAGAAAGTAATTTTAAAACAAGTATTCGCTTAGCGGCACATTACGACGATTTGTTCAAGTCGGCAGCACTTATTAATCTAACTCGTAAACGTCTTTTTACCAATAATGATATTGTTTCGTTAGATTTTATTGTAGGGGATAACATTCGGTATAATTTCAATTATTATATCGATAAAGGATACTATTGGAGTATTGGTTTAAACTCCAGGTTCAGTTTTTTTGAAAAAAATGTAGGACTCGATTTTATTGAAGGAGAGATTGAAATTCCGGATAATTTTCAGTTAAACAAAATTGGACTTACCTATGAAGATTTAACAAATCAGCTCTTTCTGCAAACAGTTTTTAGAAGGGTATTTCAATTAGGTTTGGGTGCAGAGCATAAATGGTTACGATATCTTTCAGAAACCATTGGGGTTGATGAAAATAACAACCCTAGAACCCTTTTTGAAAACACCAATTATTTTAGCGCTTACGGAGTTTTAAAGTACGATACACTGGATGATAAATTTTTCCCAACTTCAGGTTTGTTTTTTGAAGGCGATTTCCATTGGTATCTATTTGCGAATGGATTGAATAAAGCGTTTGAACCCTTTTCCATAGCCAAGGCAAAGGTGGGTTATGCACAAAGTTTCAGTAGGCAATTTTCAGCAAATATTGCCACAGAAGGAGGGGTAAAAATTGGGAGTACTACCACGACTTCTTTAGACTTCTTTCTGGGAGGGTATGGATATACTCCCGTAAACAACCTTACGCCTTTGTATGGTTACGAGGCCATAGAACTTCGGGGGAATACCTACTTGAAAACAATAGTAAATTTGGATTACGAATTTGCCCGAAAAAACCACCTCATTCTTTCCGGAAATATTGCTAATGTGGGGGATAATTTGTTTGGCAATGGAGATTGGATAAAAGAAATACAATATTCCGGTATTGCTCTGGGCTATGGTTTGGAGACGTTTCTCGGCCCTATGGAAGCCAAGTATGCCTATTCGCCTGAAAAGGGAGAGGATATTTGGTATTTTAGTGCCGGGTTTAGGTTTTAATGTATAAAATTCTATAACTCACTAAATTTTCCGATATTTGTGTTATGGCAAACCAACCTTGGAAATATTTACTTTGTCTTCTTAAATTTCTGATAAAAAGAAATCCTGAATGAGCCTATATGCCCAAAAACTCTTAATTTAGTAGGAGTTTATTATTCAGAATTTTAGCAGAAAAACTAACGTAAATAAACAAATATGCCATTTTATCATAAACTTGGGAAAATTCCACCCAAACGTCATACACAATTTCGTAAACCCGATGGAACTTTATATCCCGAGCAGCTTTTCGGGACTATTGGCTTTGACGGAATGTATAGTAATATATATCACGAAAATAGACCTACTCAAGTAAAGAAGATTATAAATCAATATAGTGTAGCGCCCAAAGTTGCCAAAGCAAACAATATGCAATCCTACCGTTTTAGAGGGTTTCAAGTTACTGCTGAAAATGATTATTTAGACAGCAGAAAAACCGTACTCACCAATAGCGATTGTAACATCATTTTAGCAGCTCCCAAGAAATCCCTTCGGGATTATTTTTACAAGAATACGGATGCAGATGAATTAATTTTCATTCACAAAGGAAGCGGGAAACTACGCACATTTTTGGGAAACCTCGATTTTAAATATGGAGATTATTTATTAATCCCTCGAGGAATTATTTATCAAATAGATTTTGATACGGAAGACAATAGGTTATTCATTGTAGAATCCTATCATCCAATTTACACCCCAAAAAGATATCGTAATTGGTTTGGTCAGTTATTAGAGCATTCCCCTTTTTGTGAACGAGATATTCGCAAGCCGGAAGAACTGGAAACCTATAACGAAAAAGGGGAGTTTTTACTAAAAATAAAAAAGCAAAACGAAATTATTGAAATGGTATACGCAACGCATCCTTTTGATGTGGTAGGCTACGATGGGTATAATTTCCCCTACGCATTTTCAATACACGATTTTGAGCCTATTACCGGAAGAATTCATCAACCACCACCGGTACATCAAACCTTTGAAACTTCAGCATTTGTTGTATGTAGTTTTGTCCCACGATTATACGATTACCATCCGGATAGTATTCCTGCACCGTATAACCATAGCAATATTGATAGCGATGAGGTTTTGTACTACGTAGATGGCGATTTTATGAGTCGAAACGACATAGAGGCAGGACATATTTCATTACATCCTGCCGGAATACCTCACGGACCACACCCGGGAGCTACCGAGCGAAGTATAGGTAAAACCGAAACGCAAGAATTGGCAGTGATGGTCGATACCTTTAAACCTCTTCAGGTAACGGAAGAAGCAATGAAAATAGCCGATGAGACCTATCATCAATCTTGGTTAGATTAAAATTTAAAAGTTATGAGTAAAGAAGTAAAATCAGTAAACTACGGTTTAGAAAAAATATTTGAAGGCGCCGAAGATTTCCTTCCCCTTTTAGGAACCGATTATGTAGAATTTTATGTGGGCAATGCTAAGCAAGCTGCACATTTTTATAAAACAGCTTTCGGATTTCAATCTTATGCCTACAAAGGCTTGGAAACAGGATCCAGAGATGAGGTAAGTTATGTCTTGAAGCAAGATAAAATTCGACTTGTACTAACAACCCCTTTACATAGCAAGTCACCCATAAATGATCATATTGTAAAACATGGGGATGGTGTAAAAGTAATTGCGCTTTGGGTGGAAGATGCCCGCAGCGCCTATGAGGAAACCACCAAACGTGGTGCTATATCTTATATGGAACCTTTGGTTGAAAAGGATGCATTTGGAGAGGTCGTACGCGCAGGAATTTATACCTATGGCGAAACGGTGCATATGTTTGTGGAGCGCAAAAATTACAAAGGCGATTTTTTACCGGGCTTTAGAAAATGGGAGTCTGATTATAACCCGGAGCCTACAGGGTTAAAATACATAGACCATATGGTAGGGAATGTTGGCTGGGGACAAATGAATACATGGGTAAAATGGTATGAAGAGGTGATGGGATTTGTGAATTTCCTTTCCTTTGACGATAAACAAATCCATACCGAATATTCAGCGTTAATGAGTAAAGTAATGAGTAATGGAAATGGACGAATCAAATTCCCAATTAATGAACCGGCTGAAGGAATTAAAAAATCTCAAATTGAAGAATATTTAGATTTTTATGAAGGATCTGGCGTACAACACTTAGCAGTTGCTACAGATGATATTATTTATACCGTATCGCAATTAAAAGCCCGTGGAGTAGAGTTTTTGCCACCACCACCACAGGCCTATTACGATGATATTCCACGAAGGCTGGGAGCGCATATGGATATGATGAAAGAAGATATCAAGGAGCTTCAAAAGCTCTCCATTTTAGTAGATGCAGATGAAGAAGGATATCTGCTTCAAATTTTTACCAAACCATTAGAGGATAGACCCACTCTTTTCTTTGAGATTATTCAAAGAATGGGCGCCAAAGGGTTTGGTGCAGGCAACTTTAAAGCTTTGTTTGAATCTATAGAACGGGAACAAGCCGCACGTGGTACACTGTAAAAAAAGTAACATAAATACCCCTTTGCCGTCTTATTCGGCAAAGGGTTTAATTTTGGAACAGAAGTTGCAAACGATGGTAAAGACGTATAAATTTTCAGAATGAAAAAAATATTTTTAGTAGTCGCCTTATCTGTAGCAACTTTTTCCTTTTCTCAAAAACAGGCCTTCGGTGACGGAGAGTGGTTTAAATTCCGTGTCCATTATGGCTTTGTTACAGCAGGCTACGCTACCCTAGAGGTAAATAATGCTAATCTCAATGGGAAAGAGGTATATCATATTAAGGGAGAAGGGAGAACCATTGGGGTTTCAAAATGGTTTTTTAATGTGGAAGATTACTACCAATCTTATATCGATAAACAAAAGGATGTTCCCTATCGTTTTATCCGAAAAATTGATGAAGGAGGCTATACAAAGGACATACAGATAGATTTTAATCGAAATACCGGCAAAGCGCTTGTTATCAATAAAGAAAAAAATACCCAAGATTGGGTAACGTTTAATAAGGATGCCCAAGATATGGTTTCGGCATTTTATTACCTGCGCAACAAAATAGATGCTTCCAAAATTGAAGTAGGACACACAGTAGATATGGATATGTTTTTTGACAAAGAGAGTTATCGTTTCCGCTTAAAGTTTTTAGGCAGGGAAACGATAAGAACCAAATTTGGAAAAATCGCAACACTTAAATTTCGTCCATATGTTGAAGCCGGTAGGGTTTTTAAAGAAAAAGAAAGCTTAACGGTTTGGGTTACCGATGATGACAATAAAATACCGTTGCTCATAAAAGCAGATTTAGCGGTTGGCTCCTTAAAAGCCTCTCTTATAGAATTTAAAGGATTACAAAACTCATTTAAAATAATAGTAGACTAACCTTCCCAATGAAAATTCAACCAGAAACCCAGAAACTTATTGAACAGCTTGACAAAAAATTTAAAGACATTGGGCAAGACCTCGATACGCATCTTGAGGGGCTTTTGTATGGAAAACCTATTACATATTGGGATTACATTCAAACCGATGCCCTTTTAAATCTTCAGATTCAGCGCACCAAACTTCCCGATGAGATGGTATTTATTATGTATCATCAAATTAATGAGTTACTATTTAAAATGATTTTATGGGAAATTCAACAAGTGTCTCACGCTAAAGAACTAACCGCTGCCTTTTTTTCAGAAAGATTGCTTCGTATTAGCCGGTATTTTGATATGCTGACTTCCTCCTTCAATATCATGACATTAGGAATGGAAATAGAACAGTATTTAAAATTCAGAAATACGCTGGCACCTGCCTCAGGATTTCAAAGTGCTCAATATCGAAAAATAGAGTTTGCTTCCACAGAGCTTATTAATTTAATTGATGCACGTTTTCGAGAAACCATTGATAGAAATACTCCCTATGAACATGCCTTAGAGCATCTCTATTGGCAAGCTGCGGGGAAAGATTATAAAACAGGTAAAAAAAGCTATCTTTTAAAAGCTTTTGAAGAAAAGTATAAAAATGAATTTATAGCCTTCACAAAAGAATATAATACCATAAATTTGTATTCAAAATTTAAAAGCCTGCCTCAAGAAGTTAGAGAAGATGAAGCTTTGCTAAAGGCCATGCGACATTACGACTCCACAGTTAATATCACTTGGGTTATGGCTCATTACAATACCGCAAAAAAATATTTAAATCACGGTAATGAGCCCGAAGAAGCAACTGGTGGTAGTGACTGGACAAAATATATGCATCCTAAATATCAAAAGCGTATTTTTTTTCCGGATGTTTGGAGCAAAGAAGAAATACGCGATTGGGGTAAAAATGTTTAGTTAGAAAAAGCAATACCATTGAAGTACCTAATTTTTATTTTCCCCGTTTTTTTACTACAATTTTCCTGTTCCAACGAAATAAAAGATGATACCCCCGAACCCGAACCCGAGGAAAAGCTTATTGAAGAATACGGGTATATCCTTAACAATTTTAATGTAGTGCGTGATACCATTCGCCCGGGGGATACTTTTGGAGGAATTTTAGGCGAAAATGGCGTCTCACAAAATAAGATATTTGAGGTTGCCACAACCTTTAAAGATAGTTTTGATGTACGAAAAATAAAGATTGGGAATCCTTATGTGTTGCTAAATTCTAAAGACTCTCTTAATCAAACCCAAGTATTTATTTACGAAAAAAACAAAGTGGATTATGCCATTATCGATTTTCGAGATAGTATTAGTGTAATTCACGAAAAAAAACCGGTTAGTTATATTGAAAAAGAAGCTTCGGGCGTTATTACCAGCTCACTTTATGAAACCATGGCTGAAAATAATTTGAGTCCCTTTATGGCCGATCGTTTGGCAAATATTTACGCTTGGACCATTAACTTTTTTCAAATACAACCAGGAGATAATTTTAAAGTAATTTACACCGAAAAGTTTATTTCTGATACTATTTCAGGAGGGCTGGGAGAAATTAAAGCAGCCTATTTTGAGCATAAAGGGAAACCTATTTACGCCTTCAGGTTTAAACCTGAAGGGGAAATGGATATGCCCTTCGATTTCTACGATATTGAAGGGAATAACTTAAAAAGAGCCTTTTTGAAATCCCCTATAAAATTCAATTACCGTATTTCTTCCAAATACAATCTAAACAGGAGAATTGCATACTATGGCTACAAAGTTCGCCCCCATAGAGGTACTGATTTTGCAGCAAATGTAGGCACCCCCATTTTAGCAACAGCAGATGGTACCGTTACCAAAGCAGAACGGCGTGGTGGAAATGGTATTTATGTAAAAATTAAACACAGTAAAACCTACGAGACCCAGTACTTACACATGAAAAAATACAATGTCAAGGTGGGTCAATATGTAAGTCAAGGAGATGTTATTGGTTGGGTCGGTATGACAGGGAATACCGGAGGCCCTCATGTGTGTTATCGTTTTTGGAAAAATGGTAAAGAAGTAGATCCTTTTAAAGAAGACCTGCCTAACTCCAAACCCCTTGAGAGTAAATATCATGAAGAATTTTTTACTGCAATACACCCATTAAAAGACCGTTTAGACTGTATAAAAAATTGACATTTGTCAGTTTTTCATTTCTCAAAAACCCCGTGTTTAAATAATAACTTCATAATCAGATGTTTATAACTGGTTTATAAGATTGCATTTTCTTAACATTAAAATGGGATTTTTTTAACAAAGTAATGTACCTTTGCAGACAACAAACAAATACATATTTTTATGAAAAAACTATTACTTATTTTATTCTTTATAGGTAGTTTAACTGCCTATTCTCAAGGAACAGTAACGGGTAATGTAACCGACTCAGATTTAGGAGGACCACTACCTGGTGCAAGTGTATTAGAAACTGGTACCACCAATGGTGCCATCACAGATTTTGAGGGAAATTTCACGCTGAATGTTAACTCAAATTCTGGAACCATTGAAATTTCCTATTTAGGATTTATTAAAAAAACAGTAAAGTTCACTTTAAGTGGTGGAACTGTAAATGTAGGTACAGTTGCACTAGAGGCTGATGCTAATACGTTGGCAGAGGTAGTAATTATTGGTACCGGAGTAATCGATTTAGCTGAAGATCGTAAAACTCCTGTAGCTGTTTCAACCATTACACAACAAGAAATTCAAGAAAAAGTAGCCGGTAATGTCGAGTTAACACAAGCTCTTAAAGCGACTCCTTCTATTAATATTTCTGGTGATAGCGGTTTTGGAGATTCTCAAATGTATTTAAGAGGTTTTGAACAAAACAATACTGCGGTACTTTTAAACGGTCAGCCGGTTAATGGTATGGAAGACGGTAATGTGTATTGGTCTAACTGGGCTGGTATTGCAGATATTGCAAGTGCCATTCAGGTACAAAGAGGTCTTGGAGCTTCCAAGTTAGCAATCTCATCTGTAGGAGGTACCGTAAACATTGTAATGAAAGCTGCCGATAGAAAAGCAGGTGGTTTTGCACGTTTCTTAGGAGCTAATGATAGTTACTTTAAAGGAACTGCAGCTTACAATACAGGTATTGGTGAAAGCGGATGGGCTTTTTCAATTTTAGTAGATCATTGGCAAGCACACAGAAAATGGTCTAATGGTACTTATGGACAAGGACAAAACTATTTTCTTGCAGTAGGTTATAAACCAAACGATGCACACTCTTTAAACTTCTTGATTACAGGAGCACCACAAATGCACGGTCAAAAGTGGTCACAATCAAAAGATGTAATTAATGCAGATCCAAAATTCAATCAACATTGGGGTTATAACAGTGTAGATGGAGACAGCGATAACATTTCTTCTGAAAGACAAAACTATTACCATAAACCTGTTGCTAACCTTAACTGGGATTGGACTATGAGTGAAAGTTCTGAACTTTCTACCGTTTTATATGCTTCTGTGGGTCGCGGCGGAGGAACTGGCGATAGAGGAAATGGTAGAATAAGAACTGAAGACCCAGACGGCGATGGTCCTTTATCAGGTCAAATAGATTATGCAGCAATTTATGAGGCTAATACAGCTATTGGGGTTGGAAATGATTTTGATAATCCAGATGGGAGAGGTTATATTAGAAGATCTTCAGTAAATAACCACCAATGGTTTGGTGCAGTATCTAACTTTAACCATGACTTTAGTGATGAATTTAATATGAATATTGGTGTAGATGCTCGTATGTACACTGGAGATCACTTTAGACAAGTAGCTAATTTTTATGGACTAACGGGTTGGTCTAATGACCGCCCAGACGATGCTGTAGTAACTACCGCATATGAAGCAGACCCATGGAAAGCACTTTCTAATTTCGCTGGAGAAGAAGACCGTATTAATTATGACTATTCTGAAGATATTAGTTATATAGGTGGTTTTGGACAGTTAGAATATGCCACCAATAAATTCTCAATGTTTGTTCAGGGATCATATTCTACTCAATCTTACCAAAGAGAAGATCGTTTTACAACCGACGATAACGGTAATCAAACAACAACAACATCAGACAAGGTAAATAAAACAGGATACAATGTTAAAGGAGGACTTTCTTATACGGTTGCTGATGAAAGCACCATCTACCTTAATGGGGGATACTATTCTAGACAACCTTATTTAGATAACATCTTTTCTTTTAGAACTTCAAATGCAGACATTTTATCTCCTGAAGTTGAAAATGAAATTATTCGATCTGTTGAGGGAGGTTATCATTTTGCAAATTCAGACCTAAGATTGAATTTTAACGCTTATGTAACCGATTGGGATAACAGAACTATTTCTTATATAGATGATATCATTGACGCAGATACTAAAGAAGAAATTGAAGTTTCTGTACTACAAAGAGGTATCCGTCAGTACCACACTGGTGCCGAGTTTGACTTTGATTGGAGAGCAAATTCTTGGTTATCTTTAAAAGGATATATTTCTGGTGGTAGCTGGATTTTTAAAGGTACATCAAGCAGTTCTATATATAACTTAGATACTCAAGAATTAATTTCTGAAGATGAAGGAGTTAGAAGACAAGGAGTGCGAGTTTCAACTGCGCCACAATTTACAACTGGTTTTGGAGCTAAAGCGAAAATTGTTTCTGGTTTAAGCATTGATGGTGGTATTAACTATCGTGCAAATCACTACGAGTTTACCGATGCTGGAACTTCACAAGTAGATTACGAGCCTGCGAAGTTACAACCCTATTCAATTACAGATTTAGGACTAACCTATAAATTTAATATTGGCGGAAGTAATAATTTAACTTTCAGAGCTAATGTATTTAATGTATTTGACTACATAGGATTATCAAATTCTGATGCATTTGGTTATTATACCGAAAATGGAAGAACGTATAACGGCTCTTTACGTTATTCATTCTAAAAAATTTATTAGATATGTAAAAGCGGTTGGCATTTGCCAACCGCTTTTTTTTTACCTTTATATCAACTAAACTTTTAACCAAAGACACACATGTATACTACACTTCAGTTTATCCATTCATATTGGGCATATCTTGTTCTTTTTATGGTGCTTATTGCTACTTTAAATGCCTTGTCCGGATTCTTCGGAAACAAAGAATACCAATCCAAAGATCTTAGAATCTCTTTATTTGCATTGATTGTGACCCATATTCAATTAGTATTGGGCTTCCTTTTATATTTTATTTCTCCGTTGGGATTTAAATCAATTTCAAATAACGGCATGGGAGCGGTGATGAAAGATTCGCTTTTACGATTGTTTGCTGTGGAGCACATTACTATTATGATTCTTGCTGTAGTTTTAATTACGGTAGGATATTCAAAACATAAAAAGAAGCAGGAGGCTAAAACTAAATTTAAAACAGTTGCTATTTTGTATACAATAGCCCTCATCTTGATGCTAAGTCGTATTCCTTGGCAGCAATGGTTTGCATAAAAAAAGCCCCGCAATTATCGGGGCTTTTTTTATTTTTCTTTAATAAGATACAGATACACTGGAAAGTGGTCGCTATACCCTCCGGTAAATCCACCGTCTGCATAACTTCGGTAAGGATAGCCCTTGTATTGACCTCTGGGGTTGGCTAAATAAGACTTATTATAAATTCCCGCTTTATAAAATCGATAGCTACTATAATCTGATTTAGTTAATTCTGAAGAAATAATCATTTGGTCGAATAAATTCCAACCATCGCGATAAGCCAAGGTTCCTAATCCTTTTTTAAACATATCTTCCATGGGGTTGTAAAGTTCACGAAGGCCTACTTTTTCTTTGTCTTTTTTTGGTTTTAGCACTTCCCGCACACTGGGGCTATTGGGATCGTCGTTTAAATCTCCCATGGTGATGATTTTTGCATAGGGGTCTTCACTAAAAAGCGAATCGATAATTTGTTTGTTGAGTTTGGCAGCTTTTACTCTTTTAAACCTACTTCTGGCTTCGCCACCGCTTCTTGAGGGCCAGTGATTTACAATCACATGAATTTTCTCTCCATCTAAGATACCGCTCACTAAAAGCTGGTCGCGGGTATAAATACGCTGGGTTGGGTCATTATCTTCATAAATTTTCAGTTCATGCGCCTCATAGTTTGTTGGGGTAAATATCTTTTTTTGATACAACAAGGCAACATCAATTCCACGTCTATCCGGAGAATCAAAATGTACAATGCCGTAGCCTTTATCAACAAGGGGTTCTTGGTTTAACAAATCTTCAAGCACCCTTCGGTTTTCAATTTCGCAAACACCAACAAGAACTGGAGAATTGCCGGTGACATCTGCCCCAATTTCAGAAATTACTTGTGCCATGTTCTTCAGTTTGGCGTTGTATATTTCTTCGGTCCAATGGTCTTTTCCGGTAGGAGTTCTATCATCATCAAAAGTGATTGGATCATCTTCAAAATCGAATAAATTTTCAACATTATAAAACGCTATTGTATTGATTTTATATGTTTTTTTCTCTTGGGCAAACAGTGAAAAACTTAAGAATACAAAAGTGGCAAATTGAGTTATGTGTAAATTCATTAATTGTCAATATTAAGTTTGCGTAAAATCCTTTGCAAAGGATGCACCAAAAGTAATTATTTCGTTTAAAAAATGTAGTTTTGCACGCTAATTATAACGATTATTTAAACTTAATAAGAATGAAACAATTCATTGCAACCTTTTGTCTTAGCTTCTTGGGAGTTTTTTCAATTTTTGCCCAGGAAGCAACCGTAAAAGGGAAGGTGGTAGATGCTAATTCTAGTGAAGTAATTTCGGGAGTTGAAATACGTATTTTGAATAGCGTATTTAGTACTGAAACAAACAGCGAAGGGTTATTTTCTATGACAAGTAACAATCTCCCACAAGGAGAACAAGTATTAATTGTGAATAAAGCTGATTATGTCTTGCAACGTATTCCAATTACAATTCAAAATGGAAAGACCGTAGATTTAGATCTTATTTTATTACAACTTGACCTTTCAGAAGTGGAAGCGCAAATAGGGATCATTAGTCTTTCAGACAACGAATTAAATGATGACGAAGGTACTTCGTATAATGTTTCCGGTTTGTTGCAGGCTTCAAACGATACCTTCTTAGATGCCGCTGCTTTCGATTTTAGTGCTACTTTTTTTAGACCAAGAGGCCTTGACAGTGAAAACGGGAAAGTGCTCATCAATGGTATTGAAATGAATAAGCAATTTAACGGGAGACCTCAGTGGGGAAATTGGGGTGGCTTAAATGATGTGCAGAGAAACAGAGAATTCTCTATGGGCCTAAAGGCAAACGACTACAATTTTGGAGATATTGGAGGAACAACAAATATTAACATGAGAGCCTCTCTATACCGAAAAGGAGGACGTGTATCGTACGCTGTAGCAAACCGTAGTTATACAGGCAGAATAATGGGGTCTTATAATAGCGGTCTTACTCAAAATGGTTGGGCTTATTCGGTATTGGCTTCCAGACGTTTTGCTGAAGAAGGATATCAAGACGGTACACTATACGATGCCAATTCTTTCTTTGCTTCTGTTGAAAAGAAGTTGAACGATGCACATAGCTTAAATTTAACAGCTTTTTACACCCCTAACCGAAGAGGAAGGGCTACGGCTATTACACAAGAAGCTAGAGATCTTAAAGGCATAAAGTATAATCCAAATTGGGGGTACCAAGATGGAGAAAAGCGCAATAGTAGGGAGCGTAACATTGAAGAGCCTGTAATTATGCTAAACCACTTTTGGACGATTAATGAGAAAACAAGATTAAATACCAATATCGGGTATCAATTCGGGAAAATAGGGGATAGCCGCCTTGATAACGGAGGCAATAGAAATCCTTTTGGGAACTATTACCAACGCATGCCTAGTTACTTTTTGCGATTCCCGTCACCTACTTCATATGATTACCAATTGGCATACCAAGCAGAACAAGAGTTTATAAATGATGGACAAATAGATTGGACCAATATTTACCTTACTAATCTTAATTCAAGTACAGGCTATTCAAGCTATGTATTACAAGAAGATAGAGTAGATGACAAACAACTAACGCTAAACTCCATTCTTTCTACAGAAATAAATGAGAATATTACCTTAAACGGTACCTTAAATTATAGAAATCTTAAAAGTGACAACTATGCTGTTATTACAGATTTGCTTGGAGGTACAGGATATCAAGATTTTGATAGATTTTATGACGGAGGAGTTGATGATACCAACTTTGAACAAAGTGATATACAAAATCCAAACCGTATTGTACAAGAAGGCGATACATATAAATACAACTATGAACTGGGAGCTTCAGTACTTTCAGGTTTTGCACAAGCACAGTTTAAGTATAGCGATGTAGATTTTTATATGGGTGTAAACGTTTCAAATACTGCTTATCAGAGAACGGGTATTTTCCAAAATGGGTATTTTCAAGAAGGAAATAGATCTTTGGGAGATAGTGAAAAACTTACTTTTACCAACTTTGGTGCAAAAGGAGGTGCTACATATAAAGTAACCGGGCGTCACCTTATCGACTTTAATGCAGGATATTTAACCAAAGCCCCTACTTTGCGTAATAGCTTTGCTAACGCACGTCAAAACAATGATGTGATAGATAATCTAACGGAAGAAAAAGTACAAAGTGCAGATCTTAGTTATATTTACCGTTCACCTTTAGTAAAAGCACGACTTACCGGTTATTATGCAGGATTTCAAGATGCCACTGAAATAGGGTTCTTCTTTACAGAAGACACAAGAAGCGGAGCAAATACTGATGCCTTTGTACAAGAAATTATTCAAGGTATTGAAAAACGTAATGTAGGCGTTGAAATGGGAATTGAAGCCCAAGTAACACCCACCTTTTTAGTAAAAGCAGCCGCATCTGTTGGACAAAATTTATATACTAATAATCCTACTGTATATCTTGCCGGAGACGATTTCGATTATAGCCAAGGAAGTGTTGAAGATTTTTTTGTAGAGGGAAATGATCTTGCCCTACGAGGGAAAAGGGAAGTTTTTCTCGAGAATTATCACGTTGCCGGAGGACCTGAAAGAGTCTACCAAATTGGTTTTGAATATCGCGACCCAGATTTTTGGTGGGTAGGTGCCACAACTAATTACTTCTCAAATGCCTATGTAGATGTAAGTACGCTTAGAAGAAGTGAAGATTTTACACTAGATAGCGATGGGCAACCTTTTGCGAACTATGATCCTGAAGTAGCAAAACAAATGCTACAACAAGAACAACTAGAGGACTATTTTTTGGTAAACATTGTTGGAGGAAAGTCTTGGAAAATTAAAGACTACTACGTAGGCTTTTTTGCCACAATCAATAATGTATTAAACCAAGAATATAAAACAGGTGGTTTTGAAGATTCAAGAAGATCAAAGTACGACCTTCAGTTGGCAGAACAACAAAATTCGGGTGGACCTCTTTTCGGAAATCGTTATTTCTTCGGAAATGGAACTACCTACTATGTTAACCTTTACGTAAGATTCTAATTAATTGATTACAATAAAATATATTCAGATGAAAAATTCAAATTATACAAAATTATTCGTACTACTTTTTATCGTAGTAACCTTCGTTGCCTGTGTTCAGGATGACGAATATAAAGTCCCAAATGGCGACGCCACAGAACTAAACATTCCTTTAGATCAAATTGTTACCATTAACTCTTTAAGTTCCTTATTTATGCAAGAGGTTTTAATGCAGGCAGATGATTTGGGAATTGACCCTAATGACTCTGAAGCAATCAATGCACTTAGAGAAAATGTAAGGCTTACATTTAATGAAGATTATGCAGGAAAGTATGTGGAAGGCTATGTCATCTCAAGTGATGAAACAGGTAACTTTTTTGAAGAGATTATACTACAAGATAAAGTTTCTAACCCTA
The DNA here is from genome assembly GCA_041392125.1 of Flavobacteriaceae bacterium. Lineage (GTDB taxonomy): Bacteria > Bacteroidota > Bacteroidia > Flavobacteriales > Flavobacteriaceae > Halomarinibacterium. The sequence goes on from JAWKMR010000003.1 coordinate 560,866, forward strand.
CAACAGGAGTGAAAGTGTTAATTGATAGCAATCCCCTTTTTGGACGTTACGATTTTGGGAGAAGAGTATATATGGTGTTAGAAGGGCTAACCGTTGGTCTGGATAGTGGAGTACTTACTTTAGGGCATGAAGAAGGAGGAAGCATAGAGCCTATTGCTGAGTCGCAAATGGACGCTTTTATTTTAAGAGATGTTCTTGTTGCAGAAATGATACCAATGCCAATTAGCTTTGAAGATTTTGAGATAGAAAAAACCAATCTTTATGTACAATTAAACGACGTTCAATTTCTTCGTAGCCAAGCTTTAGGGAATAATCCACTTACTTATGCAGGAGAAGCTACCGATGATTTTGACGGAGAACGTATATTAGAAAGTTGCGCAACAGGAACTGCTACTATTTTTAGTACTAGCACTTTTGCAGATTTTAAATCGCAAGAGTTGGCCACTGGAAGAGGAACTATCAATGCGATATTAACTCGCGACTTTTTTGATGATTATTTCATTGTAACCGTAAATAGTCTGGATGATATTATGTTGGATGATACTAACCGTTGTGATCCGGATACCTTCAGTTGCGATGGACCTAGTGGTGGTGGGACTATTTTCTGGAACCAAAACTTTGAACAATTCAATGCCATTGAAGATTATGTAAATGCAGGATGGACTAATCTAAACGTAAACGGCGGAAGCACACTTTGGGTAATTGGAAATTTCAATAATACCAATTATGCTCAGATTTCAGGCTTTAATAGTGGAGAAGCTACCATTGAAACTTGGTTGGTGACTCCCGGTATTAATATGGATACTACAACCGAAGAAGAATTATTTATGGATATTCAAACTAACTTCGATAATGGAAATATCCTAAGCGTTGTGTTTTCAACAAATTTTTCAGGAGATGTTACCACAGCTACCTGGCAAACTTTAGATGTTGAAATTCCTAGTGGCCCGGCAGGTGGTTTTGGAACCTTTGAAACCGTAGGTCCTGTTAACATATCTTGCTTAGAAGGTACTATTTACCTTGCTTTTGTCTACGAGGGAAGTGATCCAAGTGCTACCACCCGTTACCATATTGACAATATTGAAATAACAGGGAACTAAATTTCTGTTTGTTTCTGAAAATAAAGGGCGCCATTGGCGCCCTTTATTATTTGAGAATCCTATTTTTACATGATAGTATCTTTTTGAAAGCAATATCTTTTATTAGAAAATGGAAATATTTATTATCTCAGTCATTGCCTTTTTTGTTTCGATTTTGACTTTTTTTTCTGGTTTTGGGCTAGGAACCATTCTAACTCCTGTTTTTATGATTTTCTTTCCAGTTGAAATAGCAATAGCCTTAACCGGCGTGGTTCACTTTTTCAACAATATTTTTAAATTGTTTTTGGTGGGAAATAAGGCAAATAGACAAGTACTATTATATTTTGGGATCCCGGCAGTCATCGCAGCCGTTTTTGGCTCTTGGCTTTTAATTCACATCACAGAACTTCAACCGTTGTTCACGTATCATGCATTCGGAAAAGATATAGCGGTGTATCCGGTTAAATTTATTATTTCCATATTGTTACTAATTTTTGCCTGTATAGATCTTTTCCCATATTTCAGTAAAATATCATTCAATAAAGATAAACTACCTATTGGTGGACTTTTAAGCGGATTTTTTGGAGGACTTTCGGGAAACCAAGGAGCTTTACGAACTGCTTTTTTGATTAAGGCAGGACTTACAAAGGAAGCTTTTATAGGCACTGCGGTTGTAGTCTCTGCTTTTGTCGATTTTACAAGATTAAGTATGTATGCTACCAAAGTAACCTCTTCTAGACTAACAGATAATATAGAATTAATAGTTTGTGCGACACTTTCGGCTATCATTGGAGCATATATTGGGAATAAACTCCTAAAAAAGGTGACACTTCGATTATTGCAAGTTACGGTTGCTGTAATGCTTATTATAATTTCCCTTGGCCTAGGTTCAGGGCTTATTTAATTTGAATGGATAATTAATTTGTTATCATGAAATGCCCATCAACAAATTTTACAAACCCGCCGAAGATGAATAAAAAGGGCATTCCATCTTCTACTTTATCAAATATTTTAAACAGATGAAAATATATAGCAAATTTGTTCACAAAAACTAGAACTTATGTCTTTAACACAAATTGAAAAAAAAATATTTTTAACGAACTTACAGTCTCGTTTTGAAAAACATAAAGAGCGACATAAAAATATAGTTTGGGAGCAGGTCTTGGCAAAACTGAATATGGCACCCACAAAAATTGAAGTGCTTTATAAAATGGAAATCACTGGTGGCGAACCCGATGTGGTTGATTATGATACAGACACTAAGGAATATCTCTTTTTTGATTGTTCGGAAGAAACCCCTACAGGTAGAAGAAGCCTCTGCTATGATTTAGATGCCTGGGAATCTAGAAAAAAGTTTAAACCCGAAAACAATGCTATTTCGGTTGCCAAAGAAATTGGAATTGAACTATTGAATGAAGATCAATATCGATTTTTACAAGAACTAGGGAATTTTGACACCAAAACGTCAAGCTGGCTGAAAACACCTTCAAACATAAGAGAACTGGGAGGTGCTATTTTTGGAGACTTTAGATTTAATACCGTTTTTATTTATCACAACGGGGCTGATTCCTATTATGCAGCAAGGGGATTTAGAGGAGTCCTTCGTGTGTAATCGAATATTGTTAAATAAAAAACCCTCACAAATTTGTGAGGGCTCTTATTGGTTAGTTAGCAATACGTATTAACGTTCAATAATAATAAATTCGGATCTTCTGTTCTTTTGGTGGTCTGCATCACCACAATTATTTCCACATGCCACAACAGGCTTGTCTTCTCCAAAACCTTTTCCGCTTATTCGCGATGCATCTATACCTTGCGAAATGACATATTGAACCGTGCTTTGCGCACGTTTTTCAGACAATTCACGGTTGTAATCGTCTTTACCCCGGTTGTCTGTATGGCTTTCCACATTAATTTTCATATTGGGATACTTCTTCATAATCTCTACCAGCTTATCCAATTCAAAGGCAGCTTGTGGTTTAATATTCCACTTATTATAATCGAATAAAATAGGGTTTAGCACCACTTTATCATCTACAATAATCATTTCTATAGGGCGTAGCATGATTGTTTTACTAACGGATGCTTTTGGACTGCTACCTACGCTAACAGAGTTGGGTTCAAACCCGGTCATAAAAGCTTGCACCACATGGTCTTGATTACAGGCAGCTACAATAGCTCCGTGACCATTTTCAGCTGTGGTTTTGGTGCTTAATTTGTTTTCTTGACCATCATACAAATCGAGTCGTGCACCAAAAATAGGCTCTTTGGTATACTCATTAATAACCAAAATATCCATATTTACATCACAAGGAGGATCAATTCCCTTTAATATATAAATATCGTCGCTACCTTTGCCTCCTTTTCTGTTTGAAGAGAAGTAACCCGTACGTGAGTTAGTATCATAGATAAATGCAAAATCATCATCTTCACTATTTGCTCCTTTTCCGAGGTTAACAGGATTTTCGAACCGAGCTCCGTTTGCTTCGGCAAAAAACCCATCAAGGCCTCCAAGTCCCTGATGCCCATTACTGGAAAAATAGAGGTTACCGATACTGTCTAAATACGGGAAAACTTCTTTTCCTTCGGTATTGATATTATCAGGAAGGCGCTCCGGAGTTCCAAAATTACCACTAGCATCAATATTTACTCGATAAATATCTGAATCTCCTTTCCCACCCGGTTTATCACTTACAAAGTACAACCAGTTTCCTTCCGGATTTAGTGCAGGATGACCGGTGGAATATTCACTGGAATTGAAAGGGACCGAGAAAACACCTTTCCAGCCTCCATCTACCCATTCGGAATAGTATAGGTTTATTTGATTAACTCCCTCTTCACTTTTGTCGTATTTGCCATTAAAATAATCGTTACGGTCAAAATACATCCGTTTCCCATCGGGCGTTATAGCAACATTTCCTTCGTGATATTTGGTGTTTACATCACCTGCTAAAAGGGTGGCATTTTTAACGGTATTTCCTACGTGCTCTGCTTTATAAACGTCTAGGAAGGGCTGTTCGTTCCATTTGTATTTTTTTCGGGTTTCGTTTCTTGCCGATGAAAAATAGAAATCTTTACCTACAGTAATTCCTCCAAATTCGGAATATTCGGTATTAATATCTTCCAGGTTTTTTGCTTCATAACGAGCAAAGTCCTCCATAATTTGGGGTACATAATTTGGGTTTTTCATAAACTCCATTGCTCTAGAATCGCTAGGAGCCAACTCGGCAAATTGCTTCATGGCATCATTGTAATCGCTATATTTCCCATTGGCTTTAAGAGACTGCGCATAATTATAAACAGCTTCCGGAGAGACATTTTTGCCTTTTACTACCCTTTTATAATAGGTTTCAGCCTTTTTGGTGTCGTTAATAAAATAGTAGCTATTGGCTAATTGCTCGAACACATAGCGATCTCCTTTTCCTTTTTTCAGCAATTTTTGATAAGCATCGGCAGCATCTACGTAAGCCATTCTTTGGTATAAATCGTCTGCTTTTTTGGTGTCTTTATTTTGTGCAACAGTAAAGGTTGCGGTACAAATTAAAAGAAGAGTATATATTTTTTTCATCGTTGTGAAATTATATTATGAATTAGAAGTATCTGGGTGAACGAAGTGATTTTTTCTTGAAAAACACATCAAACGTTAAAATAACTTCGTGTGAAGCACTAGCAACGGCATCAAGCTCGCTAATGACGTGGTCGTATGCATAACCAATTCTTAAATAATCGGTGGCTTGAAAACCTACCAAGCCACTAAAAGAATCTTCTAAGCGGTATGAAACTCCTACTTCAAACTTTTCATAGAAAAGAGCGTTGAGGTTTCCATCAAAAGATAGTGGTGCATCGAAAGCTGATTTTACCATCACCGAAGGCTTCAATTTTATATTTTCTGAAACTTGATAAACATATCCTGCTGTAGCAAAATAATGGTTGGTTTCACTTCCGTATTTTAAGCCATTTTCATCTAAATGAACCGAGGTTAAAAAGTTGGGAACGGATAATCCTATATAAAAGTTATCTCCATAAAAGAAGGCTCCTGCCCCTATATTGGGGTAGGTATTGTTGATATCCTGAGAGAAAAAAGGATCATTGGGATCTTGTAATTCCAAATCGGCTAGCCCCACATCGTGAAACGTAGCCCCGGCTTTTAAACCAAGCGCTAATTTTAATTTCTCACTTACCTGAAGTGTATAGGAATAATCTACATAAACATTGGTTTCCTTAACAGGTCCCAGCTCATCTTTTATGGCAGAGAGTCCTAAACCCATTTTATCATTAATAGGGCTATGACCCGAAAAGGTAATGGTCTCTGGAGCTCCATCAAGGCCGGACCATTGTTTTCTATAAAGGGCTGTGAGCGAAAGGGTTTCCTTAGATCCTGCATACGCAGGGTTAACCACATTCATATTGTACATATATTGGGTGTATTGAGGGTCCTGTTGTGCATGTGCCATATCAATCCCCATGATACAAACTAAGAGTACGAATAGCGCGAATTTTTTCATTATCGTGAGTTGTTTATTTTTTGTTAGCTTCATGATTAATTAACTTCTTTGTTGATGTAAATCCAACCTGTTTTTAAACTTCCATAGACAGGGTCCGGGGTAGAAAATTTCATCACGTAGAAGTAGGTTCCTGTAGGTAAATCGTTTCCGTCCTGATCAACCCCACAAAATTCATTTACATAGTTATTTTGAGAGAATACACTCATGCCGTACCGATTAAATATCTCTACTGTAAAAGCTCCTGTTCGGTCTCTAATAAATTCTAGGTCCAGGCAATCGTTAAATCCATCACCATTAGGAGAGAGCCCTTGTGAGATGGTACATTTTCCAACATCATACAACACCACGCTTACCTCATCAGAACCAGAGCAGTCACCCACCGATATGGTTACCGAATACACTTGTTCGCCAACATCGGTAGAAGCAACAACTATTTCCAAAGTACTGGCTGTAGCTCCCGTAATAATATCCCCATTTTTATACCATTGATAAGTAACATCGGTTTCTGAAGTTACTGCTGTTAATACTTGAACCTCATCGGGACAGGTTTTAAAATCTTCATTAACAGTAACCACTAAATCATCTCTTCCAGAAATGGTAATACTATCGGTTGCAGTACAAGGACCCACACTAACCACCACACTATACGTTCCAGCTTCTAAAGCTATTAACGTTGGAAGTGTCTCTTCCGGAATAATGGTGCCATTAAGGCTCCATTCATAACTAGCCAATGTAGGATCATAATTTGATGGAGAGGCATCTAAGATTACATCACCGTCAAAACAGGTTTCAAAATCTTCCCCTAAATCTAAGGCTATGTCATTGCCGGGAGTGATGCTTATTGAATCTTGTGCTGTACAAGCTCCAACGGTTACCACTACTGAATAATTCCCCGGAGTTAAAACTAGAAGAGTTGCAGTCGATTCGCCGCTTATTACGGTTCCGTTAAGGCTCCATTCATAACTAGCCAATGTAGGATCATAATTTGATGGTGTAGCATCTAAAATTACTTCTCCGTCAAAACAGGTTCCAAAATCTTGCCCTAAATCTATAGCTATGTCATTAGCAGGAGTAATGGTTATTGAATCTTCCGTGGTACAACCCTCTACGGTAACAACAACGGAATAATTCCCCGGTGTTGTGGCTTCTAGAGTGGCACCGGTTTCCCCGGCAATTACAGTTCCATCAAGACTCCATTCATAAGTTGCTAAGGTTGGATCGTAATTGGATGGAGAAGCGTCTAAAACAACATTTTCTTCAAAACAAGATTGAAGATCTTCTCCTAAATCAAAAATAGGATTTTCAGCAATGCTAATTGTGATGACATCTGAAACAACACAAGGGCCTACTGTAATTTCCAAGGTATAATCGCCAGAATTGCTAACAGTAATAGAAGGTGTGGTCTCACCGGTACTCCATAAATAGGTAATGCCTGTGGTATTTCCGGTAATTGTAGGAATAATTTCAATACTGCTTCCATCACAAACCGATTGGTCTTCTCCTAAGTCCAATACGGGCGACTCTGTAATAATAATTTCTACCGAATGAATTTCTTGATCGCAGGGAGGATATGTAATTGTTACGGTATAGGTATCTCCTTGTGTTGGGGTAAAGGTAGCTTGAGTGCCGACTACCGTTCCACTCCCATCAACCCATTCGTAAGTGACTAATGTTAAATCAACAGATGGATTTTGAGGGGTCGCATCAAGCTCGGGGAACTCGTCCGTATTACATAAATCAATACTTATGGGAAGCGAAACCTCAAGATCGATGAGTAATTGAACTATCAAATCAAAATTAACAGTACTGAAACAAGTAGGCTCGGTAGCTTTCTCCACCCGAACATAGATGGTTTCAGGATTCACAGTATTATTATATGCGTTGGTGTTTGTAATGGCGTTAATATTACCTTCAGCCTCTAATTGACTTAAATGAAAAGTGGTGTTGAAATCTAGTGGATCTTGACCATTGAGTATCGTTGAAATTTGGCTGTCTAAATCAAACGTTCCCACTCCGGTTCCCGTTTCATCACAGGCCTGTAAATCATTAGGAGCTACAATTTGAGGTTCTGCATTTTGTAAAGTAAGAGTAATGTCATCAATTGCGAGATCGTTTCCACAAACTCCTCCTATGTTATCAATAAGTACTAATTGAATATCTGTATTGGCTCCTGTATTAAAGGCGATTGAAAATTGTTGCCAATTGGGTTCAGGACCATTAGGAATATCACCGGTACTTACTTCTTGTATTAAAGTTCCCGACGGGTCTTCAATTCTGAAAAGCACATTGGATGGAATTCCGGTTCCGGTACAAATGTTCGTATCGGTATCATACACTGTAGTTATCCAAGCATTAAATACATAATCTTCGTTGGCATCTAAAGTAATGGTTCTTCGGTAGAACTCTCCTCCCGTGGTATTAGCATTTACAAACAACATTCTACCATTTACATCTCCTTCAGTGTGATCTTCCATACCTACGTGCCAGCCTGTATTTAATCCGGTAGAAGTATTTGTAATTACATATTGCCCTCCATCTACCTGTGTTGTGGTATTACAAGTAAAGGTCGTGGTTGCACCATTAAGGTCACAAACCCGTCCGGTTCCGGTGCCAAAGTTTTCTTCAAAATCAATAAAGGAACAAACAGGTTCAATAACACAAGGACTTGTTAAAAAAGTAACTGCTACACTTTCAGTAATTGTACATCCATCGGCAGTTATATCACAGCTGTAAACATCTGTTGTCGTAACAGTAATAGTTTGTGTAGTTTCTCCGGTACTCCATAAAAAAGTAGCATTGGTAGGATCTACTCCATTTAGTTCTGCAGTAATATCATAAGAGGGGGTATCACAAAGGATTTGATCGCCTCCAAGATCTGCTGTAAATGTAACTCCAGAAACGGTAACATCTACATCGTCTGTTAATACAACTACTTCTCCATTGCAATTGCTATAGGTAACCCGAGCGGTATAAGTTTCGGTTCCATTAGGGCAAACTTCTATGGTAGGGTCTGTACCTATTACGATACCACTGGAGTCTACCCATTCAAAAACATAGGTTTCTACTCCTGCCGGAGAAAAGCGCCAAGCTTCATTATTGGTCGCCCAAGGCGAATCGGAGGTATTTCTTCCGGGAGGGACAAAAGCGATATTTCCATCATTATTTTGAATTCCCAGTGTTGCGTTTCCGCTATTCCAACTTGGGCAGGAAGGTTTGTCTTGTATATAGATTTCAATAACATTGGAAAATTCATAAAAAACAACCATTTGTGTAGCAAGTAAACTATTACAGGCTGATGAGAACATCGGAACTTCATAATACGAAACTACAAGTACACGATTTGGGAAAGTTCCTAAAACTTCATAGCCAATTTCTTCAGAGTTGGAAACGGAAGGATCTATATCGTGTCCCGGAGTAAACACGTTAGCTTCTCCAAGTGTAGAGTTAGAATTATTTGGGAGGTTCTCGGAAAATGACCAACCATTCGAGCCAGGTCCAACATCTCCTGGATCAACGTCAAAACGGATAACACCATTAGAGCCTACCTGAAATTCGGTTTCAATATTTTCAAAAAAGCAAAAATCAAACGGAAGGTTGTCTACCGGAGACCATGCGTCGTCAATATTTGGATTTAAGGAATTTGCCAAGCCGTTAAACGGGAAAGGAGGGTTATACGTTATCGGGCTAACGGTATAGTTAAGACTTATAGATTCAAAAGTCTCTAAAAAAGTAGCCGTGATATTCGCACACCCGCTACCAGTAGAGCAATCGGTAGTAATATCGGGACCTGCATCCACAAATAAAGAACCAGGACCTTGTGCTGAAATAGTAAGATTAAAAAGGAATATAAAACAGCCAATAAAAAAACCTCTTTTTTGGGTCTTGGAAACTGTTTTAAAACACAAAGGTAGTATTGTATTCATCAGAAATTTAGATTGATTGTTATTTGGCTTTAAAAATACAGAAAAAACATATAAACATTAACAAATTGTTAACTTTTAGACGAAAGTTTCCAAATGCACGTTTAATGGTTTTTGAAATTGATGGGTGAAATCGAAAAAATAGAAAAAACAGGGAAATGATCACTAAATCCTCCTAGGTATTTTGTACCTATATACGTCCTTAAAGGAAGGTGTTTGTATTTTTCTTTTTTTTCTCTAAGACGCTGCGGATTGTAAATATGAGCACTTTCAAATTGAAAAGGATTTGGAGTTCCTTGCAAAAAATTGTGAGAGATAATAATTTGGTCGAACAAGTGCCAGCTTTCCTGATGATTTAGACTTCCTTGATCATTAGACAGCAGTACATCCATGGGGTTATAAAAATTTTCGGAAGTTAACTTTTGAATGCTCTCGCTTTTAGGGTCGTCATTAAAATCGCCCATAATAATAATTTTTGCGTCAGCATCTTCAGAAAGAATAGTGTCAATAATTTCCAGGTTTTTTGAAGCTGCAACTAAACGTTTTTGAGTTGTTTCTTCGGTGCCTTGTCTTCGCGAAGGCCAATGATTTACTAAAACATGCAAGGGCTGTTCTTCCAACTTAAGATGTACATGCAGGATATCTCTCGTAAAATCTCTTTCACCCAACTCATTGGTTACGTAGAGTGTATGTGCTTTTTTGGAAAGAATTTCAATGTAATTTTTTCGGTAGAGCAAGGCGGTATCTATACCTCGTTCGTCCGGAGAGTCAAAATGCACAAAAGAATAATCTTTATCCCGAAGCGGTTTAGACTGTACCAAAGCGTCTAAGACTGTACGGTTTTCAACTTCGGCAACGCCCAGTAAAACAGGAGGGAAGCCGTATTTGTCCTTTCCAATGTTTGAAATCACTTTTCCAAGATTGGAGATCTTTTTCTTAAAGCGGGTTTCATTCCAATTTTTAGGAGCATCTTCCGTAAAATCATCATCCAAAGTATGCGCATCGTTTAAGGTGTCGAATAAGTTTTCTAAATTGTAGAAGGCAATGGTGTAATAATTGGGTTTTTCAGAAAAATTTTGAGACATTCCTTTCAATTTGAAGGGAAAATACAAAAAACCCTTCCAAACAGTTTGTACTTTTGCCTTAATATTGAAAATTTATGCTGGAACACAAGGAAATTGAATATGAAAAGGTCATTTTAGTTGGGCTTATTACCAAATTGCAAGACGAAGAAAAAGCCCATGAATATCTTGATGAATTAGAATTTTTGGCATACACTGCCGGCGGGGAGGTGATAAAACGGTTTACCCAAAAGATGGAAATGCCAAATTCTAAAACATTTTTAGGCACTGGAAAAATAGACGAAATAAAGGCTTTTGTTGATGAAAACGGCATTGGTACAGCTATTTTTGATGACGAGCTTTCTCCCGCACAACAGAAGAATATTGAAAAGATTTTGCAATGCAAGATTATTGACAGAACCAATCTTATTCTGGACATTTTTGCACAACGGGCGCAAACCAGTTATGCAAGAACACAAGTAGAATTGGCTCAATACGAATATTTGTTACCGCGACTTACAGGAATGTGGACGCACTTAGAGCGCCAAAAAGGAGGAATTGGGATGCGGGGACCCGGAGAGACTGAAATTGAAACCGACCGACGTATTGTAAGAGACCGCATTGCTTTACTTAAAAAGAAAATGCAAACCATAGACAAGCAAATGGCGGTGCAACGTGGTAATCGGGGAGCGTTAGTGCGTGTTGCATTGGTGGGTTATACTAACGTTGGGAAATCTACACTAATGAATGTTATTAGCAAAAGTGAAGTCTTTGCCGAAAACAAATTGTTTGCTACACTAGATACTACGGTGCGTAAGGTGGTTATTGGGAATCTCCCTTTTTTATTAAGTGATACCGTAGGATTTATCCGAAAGTTACCCACGCAGTTGGTGGAATCCTTCAAAGGTACGTTGGATGAAGTACGAGAGGCCGATTTATTATTGCATGTGGTTGATATTTCGCATCCTTCTTTTGAAGATCACATTGCTTCGGTGAATAAAATTTTGGACGAAATTCACAGCGCCAATAAGCCCACCCTCATGGTCTTTAATAAAATTGATACCTATGCTCCCGAAGAAATTGATGGGGACGATTTGGTCACTCAAAAAACCAAAGCGCACTATACCTTGGATGAGTGGAAAGAAACTTGGATGGCAAAGACTAATGGAGATGCCTTATTTATTTCAGCATTAAATAAAGACAATCTGGAAGAATTCCGAAGAACAGTCTATGAAAAAGTACGGGAAATACACGTCACTCGTTTCCCGTACAATAATTTTCTATACCCCGAAATTTATGAAGAAGGGTTATAAAAAAAGCCTGCTACATAGCAGGCTTTTTTATTTCAAAATCTATTTTTTTAAAAACCGTACGTTACTCCAATACCTAAAGCTTCACGAATTTGGAAGGCTTTTACAGCATTGTCATCATAAATAGCTTGGAATGCGACATTGGCCGTAATCCACTTATTCACGGTCATGACAACATTTGCGGTATAGTCAACATCTACGTTTTGAGGATCTTCAAGATAATTACTGTAAAGGTTTAAAATATTTTCAAAAGAAATATTTTCCATTAGCATCACTTTTGCGTAAGCATTTAACGAAGCACCAAACTCAAAACGCATGGTTTTATTTGCTTCTACTCCAAAGTAAGAGGCTTCTTCTTCTAATAAGTAAGCATTAAGAGGATCTGAAGTATCTGTAAAATCTCCATTTACAAAAATAAACTTGGCGGTGGCTGGAGAAATGTTTACAAAAAGGTTATCACTTTTTTTCCAAAGCATACCGGGACCGGTTTGTACATAGGCCGGTGAAAATGCTTTGGTGGTTTCTGTTCTTACCTCATCTCCATTGGTATCTACATCGTAAACATAGCCGGGAGTCATTTGGGTTTTAAAGTTTAAAAAATAAGAGTAGTACCAGTTGCTTTCCGGAATTTGTTTTCCAAGAATGGAATTTAGTTCAAAACGATCGCTTGTTTTACGTGTAAACTCTTGGTCTTTTGTTTTACTAATACCGTAATCAACGAGCAAACGGTTATCCCAGCTCCAGTCACCACTTTTGTAGTTGGCAGTATACGACAAATTTAAATTGGCAGCATAGTTATTGGTTCCTCCTCCGGTCCATTCGGCATTGAAAGCTGCTTGGCTAAAAAGTAAAGAAGCGTTTCCTGCTTTAGTCCATCCGTCTTTTGGTCCTTCCTCTGTGGTGGTATCATCCTGAGCAAAAACAAAATTACTGATGGTAAGTAATAGAATAAAAACTAAGTGTTTTTTCATTTTTAATGTGTTTTAAAATTTTCGGCAAAAGTACTATTTCCTTCAAACTTTTCGTAAAAAGCATGTTAAAAAACAAAAGCGTTATTTTTTAAAAAGAGGTACTGAAGAGCAGGCTTCACCATACATAATGCTTTTGGCTATGGGCCGAAGCTTTTGAGCTAACAAAACAAAGGCATTTTCTGGAATCGGCTTATGTGCGCACCCTTTAATAATGACAGGTTTGTCTGTATATTCTGAAAGGTCCATGGATGAAATAACTTCTGAAAAAAGAAGACTTTCCAATTCACCTAAGCTCCCGACCACTACTTTTTTGGCAGTTCCGGATAATTGAAGCGAAACCAACATATACGCCCAACCGGGAATAATGGCATCGGTAGAACAATAAAGAGCAACGTAAGCATCTTGGTATTCTGAAAGAGGAATAGTTTTTACAAAGTTTCGGAATTCTTTTTCACGTAAAATAACTCCTTCATAAAGCCATGGGGCAATATCCAACAGGATGCGTTTACCTTCGGGATAAAAATCTTCTAAATCTAAAGTAACCAGTGCACTATTTGCAACCCTATTAACAATTTCTCCTTCCATTAAAGCATTCCTAATTCTAATTTGGCTTCTTCACTCATCAAATCTTGACTCCAAGGGGGGTCGAAAGTAATTTCTACTTCGGCATCTTTCACCATTTTAATGCTTTTTACTTTTTCTTCCACTTCAAGCGGTAAAGTCTCCGCTACGGGACAGTTGGGAGTAGTAAGGGTCATTAAGATTTTCACTTCGTGGTCTTCATTTACAAAAACGTCGTAAATTAATCCAAGCTCATAAATATCCACAGGGATTTCGGGATCGTAAATAGTTTTAAGCACTTTTACTATTTTTTCTCCTAATTCGGTAGTATCTATTTCGGTGGTACTCATGGTTTAAGTTGTTTTTTGGGCTTGAAAAGCCACAGCATATAATTTCATTTGTTTTATCATAGAGACCAATCCGTTAGCTCGGGTAGGCGACAGATGTTCCTTTAAACCAATTTCATCGATAAAGGAAGTATCTGCATGAATGATTTCTTCTGGGGTTTGATGAGAAAACACCCGAATTAAAACGGCAATAATTCCTTTGGTAATAATGGCGTCACTATCTGCCGTAAAAATAATAGTACCCTCTTTCATTTCGGCATGGAGCCAAACCTTACTTTGACATCCTTTAATGAGTTTATCCTCCGTTTTCTGAGAATTTTCTATAAGCGGAAGTGATTTTCCGAGTTCGATGAGGTGTTCGTATTTGTCCATCCAATCATCAAAAAGGGAAAATTCCTCAATTAATTCTTCCTGTAGGGTTGCTATAGTCATTTAATTTCCTGTGGTTTCTTTCATGGCTTTTAACAAGATACTTCGGTCGGTTTTAGAGAAAAGCGTTAATTCTCCATTTTGAATTTGGTAGGATCCTGTATTATTCAAAGCTGTTATAAAAGCATTTTCTACATCCATAATGGGTTGATCGCAAGCCATTTCGGTAGCGGCAATGTTGCTGAATGTAAGTGCATAAAGATCTAAAGCATAGTTTCCGAAGAAAGAATTACAGCTAGTATTTCCCTTAATGGTTTTATCAAGAGCAAAAAAACTGATGTAGGGTACTTTTTCAAAAGAAGTAGTTGTTCCTAGTTCGGTTACATTATATTTTCCGGAGAGTTGTACATTACCGGCCACGTCGATTACTTTTTTGGTTTCATCACAACTTGTGATAAAAAAAACGGTTACTAATAATAGAATGATATTTTTCATGTGTTGATGATTTAAGATTATTCTAATATACTATAATTCCTTTTTAGGAAGGTTTAAAAATCTGTTAACGAAGCATCATTTGTGCTTTTTGAACTGCATTCACCAATCTGTCAATTTCTTCTTTGGTATTGTAAAAAGAGAATGAGGCGCGAACCGTTCCGGGGATGTTGTAAAAATCCATGACAGGTTGTGCACAATGATGACCCGTTCGTACAGCAATGCCTAATTTGTCAACTATAGTGCCAATGTCGTAAGGATGAATACCTTCCAAATTAAAAGAAATGACCGAAGTTTTCTTTTTTGAAGTTCCATATATTTTTAGTCCTTCAATCTTTAACAATTCTGAAGTGGCATACTCCAACAATTCATTTTCATACTTTGTAATAGCGTCAAAACCAATTTTGTGTAAATAGTCAATGGCTACTCCAAATGCAATGCCTCCTGCAATGTTTGGGGTTCCTGCTTCAAATTTATGAGGTAACTCGGCATAAGTGGTTTTTTCAAAAGTAACTTCTTTTATCATCTCTCCACCACCTTGATACGGAGGTAATTTTTCCAGCCATTCTTTTTTACCGTAGAGCATACCCACCCCGGTTGGACCGCACATTTTGTGTGCAGAAGTCACAAAAAAATCAACATCCATTTCTTTTAAATTGGGCTGTATATGGGCACAGGATTGTGCGCCATCTATTAATACAGCGGCGCCAACTTGATGGGATTTTTGGATGATTTCTTCAATGGGATTAATAGTCCCTAAAGCATTAGACACGTGATTTACAAAAACCAGTTTGGTTTTTTCGTAAAGTAAATTTTCAAATGCTTCCATAACCAACTCTCCTTTTTCATTCATAGGAATTACCTTCAGTAGAGCTCCGGTTCTTTCGCATAACATTTGCCAAGGAACAATATTTGAGTGGTGCTCCATCGCTGAAACGAGTATTTCATCGCCTTCCTTCAGAAAATAGGAAAATCCGTTGGCTACTAAGTTAATTCCGTGGGTGGTTCCGGAAGTGAAAATGACCTCTTCGGGATATTGAATATGAAAGTGTTGCTGAATTTTTTTTCGGGCTTGCTCATAGGCATCGGTTGCTTCCTGAGACAAGGTGTGTACACCGCGATGAATATTTGCATTGTAATTTGAATAATATTCTACAATACAATCAATTACTGCTTGAGGTTTTTGTGAAGTTGCTGCATTATCCAAATACACCAAAGGATATCCGTTTACCTTTCTTTTAAGGATAGGAAAATCTTCGCGTATTTTTTGAACATCGAAACTCACTTGCTTTTTTTTAAAGAAAAGATGTTAAACGTCGAACCCTAAACTTACTCCTATTTTTCGGGCAATGAGTTTATTGATTCGTTGTTTTAATTCGGGAATTTTCACGCTTTCCAATACATTATTGGCGAAGGCATACATTAATAATGCACGTGCCTCTTTTTCCCCAATACCCCGGGAACGGAGGTAAAACATGGCTTCATCATCCAGTTGCCCAATGGTACATCCGTGCGAACATTTTACATCGTCTGCGAAAATTTCTAATTGAGGTTTGGAGTTGATCGTGGCTTTATCGCTAATAAGAATATTGTTGTTCTGCTGAAAAGCATCCAGCTTTTGTGCTTCTCTTTCTACCAAAATTTTTCCATTGAACACACCGGTAGCACTATCGTCATAAATTCCTTTATAATCCTGATGACTTTCACAATTAGGAGCTATATGATGCACCAAGGTATTGTGGTCTACGTGTTGTTTTTCTTCAATAATAGTAACACCTTTTAGAATAGAATTACAATGCTCACTGTGTTGATAAAAGTTGAGGTTGTTTCGTGTTAGTTTCCCTCCAAAAGAAAAGGTGTGTACACTACAAACACTCTCCCGTTCTTGTTTAATGTATGTAGAATCGATAAGGGATGCCGAAGGAAGGTCATTCTGAATTTTATAGTAATCTACAAAAGCTCTTTTTTCAGCAAAAATCTCGGTTACGGCATTGGTCAATACGGCATTTTCTGAAAGACTTTGGTGGCGTTCGATAATTTGAATGTGTGCATTTTCGGCAACAATAATCAAATTGCGGGGTTGTAGCATTAGGGCAGCTTCAGAACCTGTATAAAAATTTATAATTTCTACAGGTTTTTCCACTTCTTTATGCTTAGGAATATAAATATAAGCACCCTCCTTAGCAAAAGCAGTATTTAATGAAGTAAGACTATCTTCTTTTGCGGCTTTATTAAAATAGGCTTCTATTACAGATTTGTACTTTTCCTTGCTTAGTGCTGCAGAAAGCAAACAAATGTCCATCCCATCGTGGGTAGTTGTTGAAAGGAAGGAACTGTACAGGCCATCCACAAAGACAATTTTATAGGTGTCGATATCATGTAAAAAATACTTTTTTACATCTTTAAACTCAACAGCAGCTTCTTTTTTTGGGAATACACTAAAATCTTCTTTTAATAGTGAATTAAGCGAAGTGTATTTCCAGTTTTCTTCTTTTTTGGTAGGGAAACCAGAATCCTCAAACGTTTTTATGGCTTTATTCCGAAGATCGTGAATAGGAGAGTCATCTTCCAAATAATCTTCGAAAGCCAGGTAGGAGGAAATTAGTTTTTCTTTTAAACTCATAAGTTATGCTTTCACCTCTTCTTTAATCCAATCGTATCCTCTTTCTTCCAACTCGTAAGCGAGTTCTTTGGTTCCCGATTTCACTATCTTTCCATCCAGCAACACGTGTACATAGTCTGGCACGATATAATCCAACAAACGTTGGTAGTGGGTAATGACAATAATGGCGTTTTCAGCATTTCGGAGTTTATTAACCCCGTTGGCTACGATTTTAAGTGCATCAATATCCAATCCCGAATCGGTTTCATCCAAAATAGCCAATTTGGGTTCCATCATGGCCATTTGAAAAATTTCGTTTCGCTTTTTTTCACCTCCCGAAAAACCTTCGTTTAAGGAGCGGGATAAAAATTTACGATCTATTTCCAGCAACTCTGCTTTTTCCTTTATTTTTTTTAGCATTTCGGCAGCCGGCATATCCTCGAGCCCTTTAGACTTTCGGGTTTCATTAATGGCTGTTTTAATGAAATTAGTCACCGAAACCCCCGGAATCTCCACGGGGTATTGAAAGGAAAGGAAGACTCCTTTATGCGCTCTTTCCTCCGGATCCAGTTCTTTAATATCTTCCCCATTTAAAAGAATGTCTCCCGAGGTAACTTCAAATTCGTCTTTTCCTGCAATAACAGAGGCAAAGGTGCTTTTTCCGGAACCGTTGGGCCCCATAATAGCGTGAACCTCTCCGGGATTTATGGTAAGGTTAATTCCCTTTAATATATCTTTATCTTCTACACTGGCGTGTAAATTTTTAATCTTTAGCATTATTTATTAGCTTTTCTTTTCTTCAATAGTTACATCAACATCGGCGGGAGCACTACTTACCGAAATAATTTCTTTAATAGTAATAATCTCTTCCCATACTTTTTCGCCTCTTTCATAAGCAGGATTTTTTTCAACCACGCCTTTTACCATGACAGGAACCAAATCGTAATCGTCCTTTTTAATAGGGGCTATTCTATCTCCCAGTTCTTTTGCCAGCGCATCTCTGGTAACGGCATAGATAAAATGAGATCCTTTTAAAACAATGGCTTCATCTGAATAAAAATATTCTCCCGAATACGTTGTATAAGAACTGCTTTCCATTAATTTGGGAGAAGTCTCTTGGTTTTCGGTGGCTTCAGATTCTGATTCAGAATTTTTACATGATTGTAAGCTTACAACAAGCAATAGGGACACAACAAATAGTACTTTTTTCATTTTTTAAATTTTTTATCCTACGGAACCTTCTAAACTAATTTCTAATAATTTTTGAGCTTCCACAGCAAATTCCATGGGAAGCTTATTTAACACTTCTTTACTAAAGCCATTTACTATTAAAGCGATGGCTTTTTCGGTATCAATTCCTCTTTGATTACAATAAAAAATCTGGTCCTCACCAATTTTACTGGTAGTGGCCTCATGCTCAATTTGAGCTGTTTTATTGTTGGCTTCTATGTACGGAAAAGTGTGTGCCCCACAATGGTTGCCCATTAGTAGCGAATCGCATTGCGAAAAGTTACGGGCGTTATCGGCACGAGGGCTTATTTTTACCAATCCGCGATAGCTGTTTTGAGATTTTCCGGCTGAAATTCCTTTAGAAATGATAGTACTTTTGGTGTTTTTTCCCAAATGAATCATTTTAGTACCTGTATCCGCTTGCTGGAAATTATTGGTTACCGCAATAGAGTAAAATTCTCCGATAGAATGATCGCCTTTTAATACACAGCTGGGGTATTTCCAGGTAACGGCACTTCCGGTCTCTACTTGGGTCCAAGAGATTTTTGCATTAGTTTCACACAATCCTCTTTTGGTCACAAAGTTGAAAACACCACCTTTCCCATTTTTATCTCCCGGAAACCAATTTTGTACCGTGGAGTATTTTATTTCGGCGTTGTCCAGCGCAATTAATTCTACCACAGCAGCGTGTAACTGATTTTCATCACGGCTGGGAGCTGTACAACCTTCCAGATAACTTACATAACTACCTTCATCAGCAATCACCAAGGTGCGTTCAAACTGACCTGTACCGGCTTGATTAATTCTGAAATAAGTAGAAAGTTCCATAGGGCATTTTACTCCCTTCGGAATATAGCAGAAGGAACCATCGCTAAAAACGGCACTATTGAGAGCTGCGTAAAAGTTATCTTTTTGTGGAACAACGGTTCCTATATATTTTTTAACAAGCTCCGGATGTTTTTGAATGGCTTCGGAAATAGAGCAAAAGATAATTCCTTTTTTGGATAAGGTTTCCTTAAAAGTGGTTGCTACTGAAACAGAATCCATCACAATATCTACAGCCACTCCTGTCAACTTTTTTTGCTCTTCAATAGAAATACCCAATTTGTTAAAAGTTTCCAGTAATTCGGGATCTACTTCGTCTAGACTTTCGTATTTTTTCTTTTTTCCCGGTGCCGAGTAGTAGGATATATTCTGAAAGTTCGGCTTTTCATAAGTAACATTGGCCCAATCGGGCTCTTCCATTTCCTGCCAAGCTTTAAAAGCTTCTAGACGCCATTGGGTCATCCATTCGGGCTCTTCTTTTTTAAGAGAGATAGCACGAATGATATCTTCATTTAAACCAACAGGCAATGTATCCGATTCGATATCGGTATAAAAGCCATACTCGTATTCTTTGGTTTCGAGTTCTTTTTTTAAATCGTCTTCCGTAAATTTTCCCATCTTCTTTTTCAGTAGATTTTAAAGCGAAAAACTTTCACCGCATCCACAGGTTCTGTTTGCATTAGGGTTATTAAAAACAAATCCTTTTCCGTTAAGACCTCCACTATACTCAAGCGTAGTTCCTACTAGGTATAAAAAACTTTTTTTATTAACCACGATTTTTATTGGGCTGTCCTCAAAAAGTTTGTCTTCAGAAAACTGTTCTTTATCAAAAGTTAATTCATAAGAAAGTCCGGAACAACCACCACTTTTTACACCTACTCGCACATAATCCTTATCGGGACTAAACCCTTCTTCGCTCATTAATTGAGCGATTTTGGTTTTTGCGGAATCGCTTACCTTAATCATTTATATAGATTTGTTCTAAATTAAGTATGCAAATATACTGTAATTGGATTATTTTACCATAGGCATACTACATTTTAAATAGAATGGCACTATAGATTTAGGGTATTATTAACAGTTAGAATTAGGTTAATTCTGAAAATCGGGGTTATTGATAAAACTGGGATCTGAAAGGGATAACAGAAACGCTTTAAGGTCTGCTTTGTCTTGCTCTGAAAGTTGAACACCCCCTTGTGCTACTTTCTTCATTAAAGGGTCTATAGTTTCTGAATATACTAGACCTTCGCTGTAATGATTAATAACTTCGTCTAAGGTTTCAAAACGGCCGTCGTGCATATAGGGTGCCGTGAATGCTAAATTACGGAGGGAGGGGGATTTAAATTTTCCATCATCCCGCGGGTCCCCGGTAACTTTGCCAAGACCTCTATCTGCCGGGAATTGATCTAAGCCATTATTATGAAATAGATTATCGGTCCATAGAGGATTGAGTGGATTTCCATGACAATGGAAACAATCGCCCCGCGTTTCGTCTAAAAAAATTATTAGCCCGTTTGCTTCTGATGAGGTAAGCTCAATTTCACCACGTTGGTATTGGTCAAACCTTGAGTTTGAACTTATTAAAGTTCTAATAAATTGTGCAATGGCTTTTGAAACTTTTACAGAGTCTATGGTAGAAGATCCAAAAGCAGCTTCAAACATAGCGGGATAAGTTGTAGAATTTTGGAGAGAGGCAACTGCATTAGTCCAAGTATTGGCCATTTCTATGGGGTTGGTAACAGGTTCAAAGATTTGATCTTCAAGAGTCTCGGCTCGCCCGTCCCAAAAAAACTTTCCATCGTAATTCCATGCTAGATTGTGAAGGGGCATAGAGTTGCGAGAGCCAATAGATCCATCAATACCAATACTAAACCTTCTTGAATCACTAAAACCTGTTTGAGGACGGTGACAATCGGCGCATGCTTGTGTGTTATTGGCCGATAGGATGGGGTCAAAAAAAAGTTTTTTTCCAAGGGCAATTCCCTCGACTGTAAGTGGATTATCCGCAGGAATCTCGGGTTCTTCTATATTTTCTTCAAAAAATGGTGGGATTTTTAAATTATATGGAGTAGCAGTATAGCCCCCTTCATCTTTATTACAGGCTAGAAAGGTGAAAAAGAGTATAAAAAGCGCTATTCTGTATTTCATTATGTTTCTATTGTGTCACTTCGCCGAGGCTAAACACCCCATTTTGTCCATTTTCATGCATCATTATTTGAGCGGTATAATTCGGCATAAGTGATTGATAAAACATCGTTAAATCCCAGGTATTAGGGTTTTTAAACCATTCAGCAACATTCATTTTTACTTCAATAGTAGTGTTTTCACCAATAATTATCTGTCCAAGATTTACTTTGAAAGAGGTGTCTTCAATAAATTCTAATGAGTTAGCATCAGGAGGCAAATAACTATGTTTGTTAGCTCTTATGGTGTGATATTGAAAGTTGACAATCATAGGGTCCACATTTGGGTTGATGTATTTCCCTTCCATACGCATATAGTGGTATCCCCCGCCTAACATTAAGGGGACATTCCAGCTCCCGTCTGCAGAAGGAGAATTTAAATCGGGATGATTAAGGTTGTTATCTTCATCATCAAAACCAAATGTAAAGGAGACAGTATAGGTTCCCTGAGGAAGTTCAATGTCTGGGGTAAAAGTTAAGTCCCCTTCTCTTACTTTAACAAGTTTGTAATCTCCGGCATCATACTCCATTCCATTAGTGTCTTTAAAGGTAATGTCTGAAATAAGGTATACTAATTTAGAAAGGCTAAGCACTTCATTATTAGCAGTCGTGTATTGGGAAACATCAAAATCGGCATTTGCGATAGGAGCACCATCCCAATTCTGGGTAAAGTTAAAATCTACAGTTACGTTTTGTGGTGTTGTAGTACCATCATCATCATTCTTTTTACAACTTACAATAGCAAGAGCCATCATAAGTAATAGGGCAATTTTTTTCATATTTTTAGCTTATTTTATTTTTACAATTAAGATATCTTTTATCCCTTTATTAAGGGGAATATCTCCATTATTGCTTTCTGTATTTCCTACAACGACCAATTTCCCATTAGATTGTATGGCATCTTCTGCAAAATCTAACGAACTTCCGCCTATGGCCTTTTCGAAGAGAAGTGTTCCTTGAGCGTCAACAAGAAATACCCATGCATCATTTTCGCCATGATTGGCAGAGACGTCATTACTTTGGCTTCTTGATGATCCCGATATAAGGTAATTACCATCGGACGTGGGGAAAATACTTTTGGCAGATTCAAATTGGTCTCCTCCATAATTTTTCTGCATTAATAATTGTCCGGAGGGAGAAATTTTTATGAACCAAACATCGGCATTACCATAGTTTGAGGGAACATCTTGTTCACTACTTCTTGAATCTCCTACGATAAAATAGTTTCCGTCACCTGTTTCACAGGCAGCATATGCTTGGTCTATTTCGGCGCCGCCATAATTTTTAACCCAAACTTTATTTCCGTTGGCATCTACTTTTACCACCCAATAATCAAAAGTTCCATGCGGATTGGTAATATCTGAATTTGTTTCTTGAATACTTTCAGAAGTTCCAATTAATAAAAAACCGTGATCATCGGTTTCAATGGCATCGTGACATTTGTCAAAGTGATTTCCTCCAAAATAACGGGTCCAAATAAAATCCCCTTGTGCGTCCATTTTAATGGCCCAATATTCACCTACTCCGTGATTGGTTCCACTGCCCGAGCGGTCATTATTTCCTTCTCCCCCACTGGCAGTTACATCGAAGTAACCAGTTGCAAAAAATCCACCATCTTGAGTTTCAAAAACATCAAATGCTTGATCATTTCCTGCATATCCAAAGTCTTGGCACCATAGTTCATTTCCACTAGCATCAATTTTCAAAAGCCAGTAATCAAAAAAACCGGCATTGCTTTGATTGCCACATTGATCATTAGGGCTTTGGCTATAACCGGAAAGGATATAACCACCGTCGCTTGTTTTTGTAATATTTGTGGCAATTTCATCGTCACTTCCTCCATAGTATTTTTGCCAAATGATGGCACCATCTGAAGAAGAGATTTTCAGTACCCAATAATCACTATCATTTCCTGGTTTTCCGGAAAGTTCCCCATCGGTACTTCGGGTACTTCCTGCAACGATGTAATTTCCGTCATTAGCTTCTACAACGGCAACAGCTTGGTCAATGTCACTTCCTCCATAGGTTTTTATCCATTCTATTTCTCCTGTAAAAAGCCCAGTGCCATCATCTACTGGGATATCGTCGGTGCCGTCGTCTGTTATAATTCCATCATCTTGAGGAGGGGCTTCGTCTTTTTTAGCGCAACCTACATAGATAAACACTCCTATTAAGAAGAGGATAAAATAGATATATTTTTTCTTTTGCAATAGCATTTTTAAGGGATTAGTTAATGACAAACCTTTGGGATAAACTTTCGTTAATAGTTAATAAATATACACCTGATTGTAAAGATGTTGTATTAATGGTTTGAGTAATGTCTTGAGTAAGGTCTAAACTCAAGAGTTTTTGTCCCACAACGTTAAAGATCTCTATTTTTTGGATAGGGGTCTTTGAAGTAATTGTGATATTTTCTTTTGCGGGATTTGGGAAAATTGAAAAACTGGAAGCTTCTTTGTCATCATATCCTAAGTTGGCATCTCTTACCACCGTAAATCCTTCTTCACCACTAATAA
Organism: Flavobacteriaceae bacterium; assembly: GCA_041392125.1. Lineage (GTDB taxonomy): Bacteria > Bacteroidota > Bacteroidia > Flavobacteriales > Flavobacteriaceae > Halomarinibacterium. The sequence continues at coordinate 584,837 of JAWKMR010000003.1, forward strand.
CAATATTTTTGCTTGCAAAATATGGATACACACTCCAAGTGGCATCATAACCCGCATTGTTGTTTGCAGGAAAAGTGTCAAAATATCCTATTTCATTCATATTTTGATTGGCAATATCACTGATGTCTATAGCACGCATGCCTCCGCTGTAATTTGCCAGATAAAAGGTATTACCTACAACATAACCATTATGATCTGTGGAAGGGATATTTCCGAAATAGTTAAAATAGAAAGAAGGATTGTCTAAATCTGAAACATCGAAAATGATAGTTCTGGTATTAAATCCAAAATTATTTTCATCAATCTCATCCCCAACAATAAAATAATTTCGGTCTTCGGTTAACCAGCCTTGATGGGTATATGCCGTATTAGCATAAGTAATATTTGAAATAAATTGCGGGTTGAATTTATCGGTTACATCAACAATAACCACTTCATTTTCATTAGATCCAAAGAAAATTTCTTTACCAGTGTAGTCAGTATCAGGACCATTATACGTAATAATTTGGGCGTCGTGGGTATACCCACTTCCGGCGTAACTCCCAATCATAAAGGGATTTGATGGGTTAGTTAAATCAATAAATAAAGGGCCACCATTTGCCTGGTTGGCGCCAATTACATAGGCATAGCCTGAATCCTCATTCATGGCAATGTTATGAGCACTTCCAAACACTCCTAAATGAGCATCTTCTGTGAATGTTTCAGGAGGTGAAGTTACATTTCGTAAACGTGTTAAATCAAACACCTGTAATCCATGACCGCTTGCCTCACTTACAATAAAAGCATAATTGCTATATACTTTTATGTCTCTCCAAATACTTGAGGAAGTGTGTGTGGGAAGTTTGCCTAAGTAGATAGGATTTACGGGATCTGAAATATCGATAAAGGCCGTGCCATTATCTAACCCCATGATGGCATACTCACTTCCATCGTCTGGGTCTGTCCATCCCCAAGAATCATTACCTCCAAAAGCACCCATTTCCCCCAAAGAAATATGAGACATTAAGTTGTAGTTATTACAAGGATAACTTCCTGCCGTTCCACCGGTGCAAGGGGTTTGTGCAAAAAAGGATGTAGTTATTAATACACTTAAAATAAACGTAATTTTTTTCATGATGTTTTTAGAATTAAGAACGAATAGTAAGGGCGGTTAGTGTACCGCCCTTTAATAAAAAATTATTGTTTGATTATTTTTTTGGTTACCTCTTTGTTGAGTTGAACGAAGTAAATCCCTTCAGAAAAATAGGAAATATCAAAAGTTGTTTGTTTACTATTCAGATTTTCTACCTGAAGTAAATTTTTGCCGGTAATATCGAAGATTGAAACCGATGTAATGGGTTCATTTTTGGATACAATAGATAAGTCGTCTTTAGAAGGGTTAGGGTAAATGGTGATTCCTTTTGAAAATTCTGAATCTACAATATTTAGTATTTCAACTACCGTAAGGTCAAAAGAACAACTACTAGTATTACCCTCGTCATCAGTAGTTTCAAAAGAGATGGTATAGGTACCAATACCTAGTTGAGTTCCTGGTAAAGGATCTTGTGAGATTGCCAAAGAAGAAGTACAATTATCAGTAGCTGTTACGTCGCCATTGCTCACATAATCCGGTAAGGTGTAAAAAGTTTCTCCCGCATCAAAGGCTACGGTTTCGTTATTATAACAAGTAAATTGGGGTGCTAATGTGTCGACAACGGTAACAATGGCTGTGCAAGTATCTGTATTTCCGGAAGGGTCTGAAACTGTTAGTGTTACAGTTATTGCACTTCCAATGTCTGAGCAATTAAAAGTATTCGGGGTTACTGAAAAAGATACAAAACCACTGTCGTCTGTTGAACCTCCATCCACATCACTTCCTGCAATAATAATTTCTCCATTCTCATCGAGCTCAGCAGTAAAATCCTGACAAACGGCTACAGGGTTTGTTGTGTCAACTCCTGACGATTTAACCAAGAAAAAGCCACCACTTCGGTCATTAATTACAATATGCCCACTTCCGAAAAAGGGATATACATTCCAAACGCCGTCATAGCCAGCATTATTTCCAGAAGGGAAGGTGTCGAAATAACCTGCTTCTGTAATGCTGTTGCTTCCAATATTAGAAATATCAAGAACTCTCATCCCTGCCGCATAATTTGCTAAATAATAATTATTTCCTAATACATACCCATTATGGTCGGTAGCTGGAGTGGTTCCGAAGTAATCAAAATCGTGAACAGGGTTGTCTAAATCTGTTAAATCATAAACTAAAGTTTTGGTATTAAACCCAAAGTCTTGTTCGTCTATTTCGTCTCCTATTAAAATATGCTGTTGATTTTCAGTAAGCCAAACCTGATGTGAGTAAGAAGGGTTTGCATAAAAAATAGTAGAAATTTCTTGAGGATTTGCCTTGTTGGTTACATCTATAATTTTTACCGTTTGCTCCCATCCGTTACAACTAATCATGATTTCGTGTCCTGTATAATCGGTATCGGGACCGTTATATATAACTACTTGTGCATCGTGAATATAACTGGTTGAGTATTGACCTGCTGTTTGCGGGCTTAAGGGATTGGAAACATCTATAAAGGTAGCACCGTTTGAACTGCCCCCAACCATGTAAGCGTATCCAGTATCCTCGTTGAGGACTAGATTATGAGCTCTTCCCACAGCATTATAGTGTGCGTCTTCGGTAAAAGTCACCGGAGGATTAGTTACATTTCGCAATCTTGTTAAATCAAAAACTTGCATTCCGTGATTGTCTGCTTCACTTACAACAAAAGCATAGTTATTGTAAACTTTAATATCCCTCCAAACGGTACTAGTGGAATGAGTAGGAAGTTTCCCTAAATATATAGGGTTTACAGGGTCTGAAATATCTATAAAAGCAACACCATTTTCAAGCCCCATAAGGTAATATTCATCTCCATTAATAGGGTCTACCCACCCCCAAGAATCATTGGCTCCCGAGGTATTAAAGGTTGATAAAGGGATATGCGAAATTAAGTCATATCCGCTACATGGATAACCACCTGCCATGCCTCCTACACAGGGAGTTTGGGAAAAGAGGTTTCCACTTAAAAGGATAGCGCTAAGAATTGCTAATTTTTTCATGGATTCTTTTTTAAAAGTTTACTCAATTGAATTTATTGACGTAAGTTATTGTTTTACAATTTTTTTAGTGGCTTTTCCATTAATATTTACAAAGTAAATGCCTTGAGAAAAAGCTGAAATATCCAAGGTTGTTTCTTTAAGATCAAGGTTAATGTTTTCCATCAACTTTTTCCCTGTAATATCTACAATAGAAATCGAGTTAATGGTACCCATTTTTGAGATAATAGATACTTCTTCTTTAGCAGGGATTGGATAGATTAAAATTCCTTTTGAGAAAAGTGCATCATTTATTGCAAGCTCGGGAACAACGATAAGTTCAAAAGAGCAACTATTAGTGTTGCCTTCATCATCAGTAGATTCAAAAGAAATTGTATAGGTGCCTTGACTAAGTTGCGTGCCTGCTACAGGGTCCTGAGATAGGGTTAAATTAGCGGAACAATTATCAACTGCTGTAACATCACCATTCCCCACATAATCTGGCAAGGTATAAAAGGTTTCGCCTGCGTCGTAAGGAACAGTCTCATCAGTATAGCAGGTAAATGCAGGACCTAGTGCATCAATTACAGATACGAGTGCAGTACAGGTGTCTGTATTTCCTGAAGGATCGGTAACGGTTAATGTTACGGTGATTGTACTTCCAATGTCTGAACAATCAAAAGTGTTTGGTGTTACAGAAAAAGAAACAAAGCCACTGTCGTCTGTAGAACCTCCATCTACATCACTTCCAGAGACAATAATCTCACCATTTTGGTTTAGCTCTGCTGTAAAATCTTGGCAGACTGCTACCGGGTTGGTGGTATCTACACCATTAGATTTTACTAAGAAAAACCCTCTGTCAATATCACTTATAACAATATTCCCGCTTCCAAAATAAGGATATACACTCCAAGCACCATCGAAATTTGCATTGTTGTTATTAGGATAACTATCAAAATAGCCAATTTCGGACATATTTCCGTTGGCAATATCGCTTATATCGATTACACGAAGACCCGCTCTATAACTTGCCATATAATATTTATCTCCAACTACATATCCATTGTGATCAATCGCCGAAGATGTTCCTGTGTATTCAAAATGAAATTGGGGATTATCTAAGTCATCAAAATCAAAAATAATGGTACGGGTATTAAATCCGTTATTCAATTCATCTACTTCATCTCCGAGAATAAAGTATCGTTGATCTTCGGTAAACCAACCTTGGTGTGTGTAGCCTACGTTGGTATAACTAATGCTAGAAATGTGTTGAGGATTTGCCTTGTCGGTTACATCCACAATAACAACTTCAATTTCATTACTGCCTATTAAAATTTCTCTACCGGTATAGTCTGTGTCAGGGCCATTATAGGTTACTACTTGTGCATCATGACTGTAATCATCCATAGAATATCCACCTTCACTTACAGGATTTAATGGATCTTGTATGTTGATGAACCAAGGACCACCATTGAAAAAACTTGTTCCTACAGGGTATGCATAGCCTGTATCTTCATTAATAACAATATTATGGGCATTACCAAACCCATTAAAATGGGCATCTTCTGTAAATGTTTCCGGAGGACTTGCAACACTTCTAAGGCGAGTTAAATCAAAAACTTGCATTCCATGACCACTTGCTTCACTTACCACAAACGCATAATTATTATATACTTTAATGTCCCTCCAGGTGCTGTTACTGGTATGGGTGGGCAGTTTTCCTAAATAAATTGGGTTAACAGGGTCTGATATATCAATAAAAGCAGTTCCGTTTCGTAATCCCATAAGCGCATATTCCTTGCCATCTAAAGGGTCTGTCCAACCCCAAGAGTCATTACCGGATCCGGCATTAAGATCATTTAAATCAAGTTGCGATTGCAAGAAATACCCATCACAAGGATAGGGACCAGCCATACCACCAGTACAGGGGGTTTGTGCAATGGTAAAAAATGGAAATAAAAGCACTAGGGAGAATAGCTTTTTTATCATATTGGGTAGGTTTTGGGTATTATAAAAGTATAGAATACCAATGTTAAACAATTTTTTAGCTCTCAAAGCTAATAAAATAATCATGAAATTATTGTTAAAGTCCCTATTTTATTGAAAATGATTTAAGTTTTATGGGAGCTTTTTCTGTTTTTTTAAAAGTTTCACATTCTTTAAGCGCTATTTCCACAAATTCCGTAATGAAGTTGTATTTTTGAAGCATATTTTATCAGGTATGTTAGAAGATAAAAACAGACCCTTTACAAAAGTTTCGGAATTAGGCGAGTTTGGGCTCATTGAGCATTTAACCAAAGGCATAAAATTAACCCAAAAATCTACTATTAAAGGGATTGGTGATGATGCAGCGGTTATTTCCACTACCGGAAATTTTCAGAAAGTAATTACTACCGATATGTTAGTAGAAGGGGTACATTTCGATCTGGGTTACATGCCCTTAAAACATCTGGGATACAAAGCGGTAATTGTAAATTTAAGTGATATTTATGCGATGAATGCCACCCCACAACAGATTACCGTTTCTATTGCTATTTCTAACAGATTTCCTGTAGAAGCGCTGGAGGAGCTTTATGAAGGCATTAAAACAGCTTGTAACCTTTACCAAGTTGATTTAGTGGGAGGCGATACTACGTCTTCAATCTCCGGGCTTATTATAAGTATTATGGCCATAGGAGAGGGACTTGAAAACAACATAGTTTTCAGAGATGGTGCTAGAGAAAATGATTTACTGGTGCTTACAGGCGATATTGGAGCAGCTTATTTGGGGCTTCAGGTCTTAGAGCGCGAAAAGCAGGTTTTTAAGGCCAATCCAAATTCGCAGCCCGATTTAGAACCGTATACCTATTTGGTGGAGCGACAATTAAAACCCGAAGCCAGAAAAGATATTATCAACTTGCTAAAAGATTTAGGTGTAGTTCCCACAGCAATGATTGATATAAGTGATGGTCTTTCTTCAGAAATACTTCATATCTGTAAATCTTCAAATGTTGGTTGTAATGTATTTGAAGATAAAATTCCTTTGGATCCCCAAGTTATTTCAACTTGTGAAGAGTTTAATATCGATAGTACCACTATTGCGTTAAGTGGCGGGGAAGATTATGAATTGCTTTTCACTATTAAAATGGAAGATTTTCCTAAAATTAAAGCAAACCCTAATTTAACGGTTATTGGGCATATTACGGCTGAAAAGGAAGGAGTCCATTTAATTTCAAGGGCAAACACAAAAATACCTATGGTGGCACGAGGCTGGAATGCCTTGAAAGAAGAATAAGTTAAATTGCCGTTCTGTTTTTGAAGTTTTTCTCAAACAATAAATTATTCTCTTCCCAGTATTTTGAAAGCGTTACAATTCTTCCATAGCCATCTACAGTAAACTTTTTATGACAACACTTGCACTGGTACTCCTTTATAAAGATGTCCTCTTTCTTTAAAGAAACAAATTGATGTCCAAATAATTTACAACGTAGGTTTTTTTTCATGAAGCAGCGCAGTAGCGCTTCATTTTCTTTTCAAAAAACAAAGCCAATGAGGTGTTTACTTGCTTGTTTTTAGACGTTAGTATTTCTAAATTTCCCGAAAAGGTTGTGGTAACTTCTTTTCCGCAATGAGAACATCGGTATTCTTTGATGTGCTCTGTTACTTTACGGGTTATTAAATAATCATGTCCAAACGTACTGCAAACGATACCAGAAAAGGAAAACGATGATGAGGAATTTCGAGCCATAGTTTTCTGATTTTTATTGGTTGTGCTAAATATATAAATTTTTTAATATAAAATCGATTAAAAGCAAAATTAATCGATAAAAAGTAAAAATTTAACAATTTCAGCTTCGTTTTCCAACCAGCTCATATGGCTTCCGAGGAGTATTTTAAGATTCGTATTTGTTTTCTTTGAAATTGATTTTGAAGAAGTTACAGGTATAATGGGATCATTCTCACCACAAATCAACCATTTTTCTTTAGAAAATTCTTTCAAAATAAAAGTTCTACTTTTTCGATCCCGCATCCCTTTTATATTTGCTATTATACCCTCAGTTGGAAAAAGAAGAGCCTCTTTTTTTAACCATTCAATCTCTTTTGAATAGCATATTTTGGAATTTTCTGAAAATAAATTCGAAATGGCCATCCCTAAAAATGATTTCTTTTCTTTTTGTATAAACCCAATGGCTCGATTCCTATTTACTTTTCGTTCCTTACTATCTGCTTCGCTGGTGGAGTTTAGTAAAATTAGTTTCGAAACTTTTTCTTCAAATAACTCTGTAAAAGCCA
>JAWKMR010000004.1:0-334087 GCA_041392125.1 Flavobacteriaceae bacterium
GATAAAAAACAGCATTTTCTTGTTCATTATCAATGATGAATCCCTTAATAGAATTTAGGGAATTAAAAATAAAATGAGGATTCATCTGACTTCGTAAGGAAGCTAGTTTTAATTCAACCAGATCTCTTTCATATTGAATATTCAATCTTTCAAGTTGATCCTTTTCCAGTTTTGCGTTTAGTAATTCTACATCTTGTTCTAGTTTTTTTCGAACTTCTAGTTGTAGTTTTTCATTTTCTTCTAATTGATCAATAAGTTGACTATGAACTTCGTTTCGTTCATTTAAAATAAATTTTTGTTTTTTTCCTAATCCTAATGAGAAAATAAAATTTTCCAAAACGTATCCAATGTATAAATAACTGTATGCTGGCTCTGGCGATAGTCCTTTACCTAAGTAATCTAAGTAAAGAAGCAACGATAAAACAGAAAACACCAAGAGTATGAGTGATCCGATTATCATATAAAACTTTAAAGAATTGGGCGATTTAAAAAATAGAATATAGAGGAAAATACTTAAGATTAAAATATAAATAACAAAAACATAATATCCATTCCTTACGGGACTATAATCTCCTGAAAATAAATAATATATAAACTTTAAAACACAAAAAACACCTATAATATATAGGGCTTTAATGATATACTTATTCCAACGGGGAAAATCTTCTTTAATATCTAAAAAATGGAAGGCAAATAAAAAATAAATAAAATAATAGGTTTCAGTATAAAGCTCACCATATTCTGGCCAAACCCCAAAAGGTCTAATAATTGATTTTAAAAAACCAGAATGTACATATTGTACTTGTGAAAGAATAATAAAGAACAAATACAAAGAATAAAATAAATAAGACTTGTTTTTATTCTGAAAATAGAGAAATACATGGTAGGCAGACAGTAATGTTAACCCTCCAATGACAAAATCCAAAAAACCACTTTGATACGGGAATTCAAATAGATTTTCTGTATTCTGAATAACACCACTAAATAGCAAGGCGCTGTACAAGGTCATCTCTTTTTACCCTAGAAATAGGAATTCTTTGATTGTTTGACATGATTAAATAGTGACCTTCAACCCTAATATATTCTTTAATATGATGGATATTGACAACATAAGAATTATGCACCCTATAAAAACATTCATTTAGTAAATCTTTGACGACTTCTTTTAAGTTTTTGGTAATGACTTCATAACCCCCATTTTTTAGATGAAGTTCGGTATAATTACCATCCGACTTACAAAATATAATATCATCACTTTCTACAAAAATAGTTTTCCCCGATAACGGGATAGGGATTTTTTTGGAAGTGGGTACCTGAAAACTCTCAATGATTTTAGTGATTTCAAAACCTAAACCCTGTTTTTCCTTTTGCTTTACTATTTTAGCCACTGCCCGTTTTAAATCGTCAGAATCTATGGGCTTTAACAAATAATCAATGGCATTTTCTTTAAATGCCGTAATAGCATAGTTATCATATGCTGTGGTAATTATAAGGTTAAAATCGCGATAACGAAGTTCTTTCAAAAGTTGAAAACCATCCATCTCCGGCATTTCAATATCCAAAAAAACACAATCGGGCTTTAAATAATTAATGCCCGAAATAGCCTCTTCAGGACTGGTAAAAGAGTCTATAATAGAAATTTCGGGACAAAACCGTTCTATTTCCCACTTAAGGTTTTTGATAGCATTTGCTTCATCATCTACTAAAATGGCTTTCAGCATAAGTGATTCTATATCAATTAAGTTATAAAGATACTAACAAGATTTTTAAAATATCGATACCTATTGGTAAACGGTGCCATGTTAAGTATCCATGGTACAATAAATTGTATCTCTGACTTAATGTTATTAAAAATATATTTCAATTCATCCATGCTCAATTTTTTACCATAGATACATTCATAGTATACAATTAGACAAAACAAATTTATTAAAATGCTGAAGTATATACATTTATGATAAATAATTCAAAAAGTATCGAAAAATGAAAACAAAACGTGTTCTTTTTACCCTTTTACTCCTTGGTTTACTAACAGTACCCTCTTCACACGCACAGCTATTAAAAAAAATTAAGAAAAAAGCAGAAAATGCAGTGGAAAGAACCATATTAAACAAGACCGATGAAAAAGTTTCCAAAAAGACGGGAGACGTAATTGATGATACCACAGATGGAAAGAAAAAGGAAAAAGGGGAAACCCAAGATAATGAGACTGAAAATGAGTCTTCCAACACTAAACCCACCAAAGAAGAAAAAGAAGCCCAAGAAACTAAAATGGGGAACTTCTTTGGCGGTGGCTTGGAGGAAATTAGAGATACCTATTCCTTTTCGTATAGTTTAGTCTATCAGCTTACAACCAAAAAAGAATCGATGTCACTGGTGTATTTACTGGAGCCGGATGCGGACTACTTTGGAAATAAAATGGTAGAGAAACAAACGGAACAACTCATGGTGTACGATTTTAAAAAGAATGCCATGGTCACTTTTATGGACAATGGGCAGCAAAAAATGGCCATGAAAATGAAAATGCCCAACCTGCAAAAGTCTGAAAAGAAATTTGGAAAAAAAATTATACCGGAGGAGGAAGATGTTGAAATAGTTCCCATAAAAGGAAAAACTATTCTAGGGTATCCATGTGATGGATACCAGGTAACATCAAAAGATGGTGTAGGAAAATTTTGGGTCACCAACGATGCACCGGTGACCATAATGGAAGTGTATGCCAATTTTAAATCCCTTCCAAAAAGTGCCCGTAATTATCCTATCACCGAAAAATCCTTAATCCTTGAAATGAATTATGTAGCCAACAAAGGCACCAAGGATAATATGGAAATGGTGTGTACCCAACTTACTGAAAAAGAAGTGAAAATTCATAAAAAAGACTATCAATCTGGATTTTAAAATACAATACATATATTATGAAAGTTAAATTTATTTTTATTTTTTGTTTGTTTTTAGGAGTAAGCTTGCAAATTGTTGGTCAAACCCCGGTACCTGAAGATTTATTTGATATGTATGATGGGGATGAAGTGGAAGAAGAAGGTTTAGAGAAAAACACTAACCCTGAAAACAAGGGCATCAAATTACCCAATGATCAGGAATTAAAAAATATTATGACGGTAATGGAAAACGCAGGAGCCCTGGGAGGTATTTTTTCCAATGCAATATCTTCAGGTGAAATGATTCTAGGTCGGGATTGTTCAAGTACCTATGTATGTATGTATAATACTGTAAAAAAAATGATCTCTATTTATGGTTATGAACACATCCTAAAATTTGGAGATGGTGGACCTGAAGGACTTACATGTGTTCAAGAAAAATCTGTATTGGAAGATTATGCTATGTTTCTGTTATCTATGAACCTTGACCTTTATTGCATAGAACACCTTAGGGGAAATGAAGGAGAAGATGGAGAAGATTGGACCCATACAACATTGACTGATGAAGAGATTATTGATGCCATGCTTGCCATGGGGCAAGCCTATATGGACTCTGGAGGTGCCTTGCCATCGATTGCTAATTATCAAGATACTTACTTAAAGGCAGACCCTTATTGTACAAATGATTTAGGTATAATAGATCCGGGGCCAGGTGAAAATAAAAAAACGGGGTGCTCTTGTGGGGAATATACAGGTACCCTTGATTTATATCAGAGAGATTTAGTAGTTGGAGATATAAAAAATCTTATTGATCAAATGAATCCCCTTTGGCAAGCCCAAAAAGCCGTAGAGATTAATAGACGTTTAAAGGAATTGCCTTGTAATAACTAACCCAATTTATTACAAACAAAAAGGGGACTTAAAGTCCCCTTTGCTATTTTAAAAACTTTATTTTTTAAGTATTTTTTTATGTAAAACTTTACCCTCTATAGACAATCTAACAAGGTATATTCCTTCAGATAATGGAGAAACATCTATGTTAAAAGTAGTATCTGGATTACTCATCACTATCACTCTATTACCTAACATATCATAAATTTCAACTTCACTTATTGTTATTGTATTAGATGCTATAGTAAGAACATCTTTAACAGGATTTGGATATATATTTATACCGTATTCGGCAAAATCTTCTATACCTAAAATAATTAGTGTAATCGTAACCGGAAAAGGATCACTCAAACAATCATTTACAATATTTACTGCCCAATAGGTGGCACCATCTACCAATAGGGTTCCTGCCGGAAGTGCATTGGTATTTGCCAAGGCATCGGCCTCTGTAGCAAACCAGGTGACCGTAGGAGGGTCAACCACAATATCTTCTATAGTAGCTCCTTCATTAAAGGTTTGATTGGCATCACCTGTGGGTGTTGGAGGAGGGGTACATAAAACCGTTACCGTAACAGCAAATGGGTCACTTAAACAATCACCTACAATATTCACTGCCCAATAAGTAGTACCATCTACTAAAAGCGTATTGTTTGGTAAGGGATTGGTGTTTGCCAAAGCATCGGCTTCTGTGGCAAACCAGGTAACCGTAGGAGGAGTAATGACAATATCTGCTAAGGTAGCTCCTTCATTAAAGGTCTGAGTAGCATCTCCGGTAGGCGTTGGAGGAGGTGTACATGGTGATAAATTGAGTCTCCCAAAATAATGGGTTTGGCCTGCAGAAATATTGGTAGTTGTTCCGGTTCCAGGATTTAAAATATGAACACCGGCGGCATTCGAAATTAAAATATTTCCATCTCCTAGTTGTGCAACCCCACGTAAACTCCCTTGTGTACCCCAATAATTAAGAATAGAACCATCACTTTCTGCAAACTCATACAAACCTGAATCATTAGGTGTTGCTACACTAAAAACTGCAGCATAAACCGAATTATTTGTCGTATTCTGTTCTATTTGCTGAATAAAATTAACGACTCCGGTCCCTACAATATCGCCTAAAATATTTCCACTATAATCCCTTCGCTCAATTTTAGTTTCTGTTGCACCAATGTATGAAACATATACTTCAGTTCCGGTATCAATAATATCAAAGGAAGAACCAATACTTGAAGTATTCAAAAAACCCAGATTATTGCCATCCAAATCGAATCGAATGATAGCATCTCCTGGAGCTCCATTAGCAGTTCCTGCATTTGTAAGCCAAACTTCAGTATTATTTATCACAGCCATCCCTTTAATGTTATCCATGCCACCACTAATAGTGCTAACATAGTTTCCATCCAAATCAAATCGGTCTATGCGGTCACCAATTTGATCACTAACCCAAATTTCTTCATTTACTTGAATAATACCTTTTGGAGTTCCAGGACTCAAAGGTGTTAAATCAATAAAAGTAGGGTCGATAATACTCCCATCGTTAGGGTCAAGTAATACTACAAAAGGCTCTTGAAGTACAGCTATTCGCTCTTGTGCTTTTAAAGAAAATGTATTAAAAAAAAATATTATCAATAAGAAAATAACGGAGGTAAAATATTTCTGTTTCATAATAAGTATAGTTTAGATGAAATGAAATATACAAAAAATAATGCATAAAAAAACCCCGCTTAGTAGCGGGGTTTAAAAGAAGGCGGCGACCTACTTTTCCACATTGCTGCAGTATCATCGGCGCAGTCGGGCTTAACTTCCCTGTTCGGAATGGTAAGGGGTGAGCCCCGACGCTGTAACCACCTTAGTTTTGAGTGAGCAGTAAGACTATTTACTATTCACTGTCACGCATTGGCGTGACCAATATCTTAACATAGAGGAAAAAGGGATACGATAAAAAAACAATGTATTTGTAATGAGCAAAAGAGTTGCCCTCCCCTCCTAAGAGGGGAGATGCGCGTACATAAGCGTACGGGTAATTAGTACCACTCGGCTACGCACGTTACCGCACTTCCACCTATGGCCTATCAACGTGGTAGTCTCCCACGACCCTTTAAAGAAATCTCATCTTGTGGTGGGTTTCGCGCTTATATGCTTTCAGCGCTTATCCCTTCCCGACGTAGCTACCCAGCAGTGCCCCGGGCGGGACAACTGGTACACCAGAGGTCGGTCCAACTCGGTCCTCTCGTACTAGAGTCAGATCCACTCAAATTTCTTGCGCCCACTGTAGATAGAGACCGAACTGTCTCACGACGTTCTGAACCCAGCTCGCGTGCCACTTTAATGGGCGAACAGCCCAACCCTTGGGACCTTCTCCAGCCCCAGGATGTGACGAGCCGACATCGAGGTGCCAAACCCCCCCGTCGATGTGAGCTCTTGGGGGAGATCAGCCTGTTATCCCCGGCGTACCTTTTATCCTTTGAGCGATGGCCCTTCCATGCGGAACCACCGGATCACTATGCTCTACTTTCGTACCTGATCGACTTGTAGGCCTCTCAGTCAAGCTCCCTTATGCCATTGCACTCTACACACGATTGCCAACCGTGCTGAGGGAACCTTTAGAAGCCTCCGTTACTCTTTTGGAGGCGACCACCCCAGTCAAACTACCCACCAAAGCACTGTCCCCCGCTAGGGGTTAGGCCCTAAACAAGCAAAGGGTGGTATTTCAACGATGACTCACCACGCCTGGCGACGCAGCTTCAAAGTCTCCCACCTATCCTACACATTACTTATCCAGAACCAATACTAAGCTATAGTAAAGGTGCACGGGGTCTTTTCGTCCCACAGCGGGTAAACGGCATCTTCACCGTTACTACAATTTCACCGAGCTCATGGCTGAGACAGTGTCCAGATCGTTACACCATTCGTGCAGGTCGGAACTTACCCGACAAGGAATTTCGCTACCTTAGGACCGTTATAGTTACGGCCGCCGTTTACTGGGGCTTCAATTCAATGCTTCGCCGAAGCTGACATCTCCTCTTAACCTTCCAGCACCGGGCAGGTGTCAGGCCCTATACATCATCTTTCGATTTAGCAGAGCCCTGTGTTTTTGATAAACAGTCGCCTGGACCTCTTCACTGCGGCCCCCATTGCTGGGGGCGACCCTTTCTCCCGAAGTTACGGGTCTATTTTGCCTAGTTCCTTAGCCATGAATCACTCGAGCACCTTAGGATTCTCTCCTCGACTACCTGTGTCGGTTTACGGTACGGGCTGCCTCGCTCGCTTTCTTGGAAGTCGATATTTAGGATTATCACACTTGGCCGTAGCCTTAGTGTACTATCAGGTGTTGCCACATCCTTCAACGTACTATTCCGTCGGTACGCACCTAATTCTCGCCTCCGTCACTTTTTACTGCGCGGGCAGGTACCAGAATATTAACTGGTTGTCCATCCACTACCCCTTTCGGGTTCGCGTTAGGCCCCGACTAACCCTCAGCTGATTAGCATAGCTGAGGAAACCTTGGTCTTTCGGTGTGGGTTTCTCGCCCGCATTATCGTTACTTATGCCTACATTTTCTTTTTCCAGAAGTTCCAGCCAGGCTCACGCCTAACCTTCAACACCGCTGGAATGCTCCCCTACCGATATTATATATCCCATAGCTTCGGTAATATGCTTATGCCGATTATTATCCATATGCCGGACCGCTCGACTAGTGAGCTGGTACGCACTCTTTAAATGAATGGCTGCTTCCAAGCCAACATCCTAGCTGTCTGTGCAGTCCAACCGCGTTGTTTCCAACAGCATATATTTTGGGACCTTAGCTGATGGTCTGGGTTCTTTCCCTACCGGACATGGACCTTAGCACCCTTGCTCTGCCCTCACTGCTGTGCATCATTTTTATAGCATTCGGAGTTTGTCAAAGGTGTTGGTAGGCGGTGAAGCCCCGCATCCAATCAGTAGCTCTACCTCTATAAAACTAACACAACGCTGCACCTAAATGCATTTCGGGAGTACGAGCCCTTCCCGAGTTTGATTGGCCTTTCACCCCTACCCTCAGGTCATCCCAAGACTTTTCAGCGTCAACGGGTTCCAGGCCTCCACTGTGTGTTACCACAGCTTCACCCTGCCAGGTAGATCACACGGTTTAGCGTCTACTACTACCAACTATGGCGCCCTATTCAGACTCGCTTTCGCTACGGCTCCGGTCTAAAGACCTTAACCTTGCTGGCAACAGTAACTCGTAGGCTCATTATGCAAAAGGCACGCCGTCACCTTAATGGGGCTCCGACCGCTTGTAAGCGCATGGTTTCAGGTTCTATTTCACTCCCCTGTTCGGGGTTCTTTTCACCTTTCCCTCACGGTACTGGTTCACTATCGGTCTCTCAGGAGTATTTAGCCTTGGCGGATGGTCCCGCCGGATTCATACAGGGTTTCACGTGCCCCGCACTACTCAGGATACTGCTATGAATATCATTCTTTACCTATACCGGGCTATCACCGTCTTTGGCCACGCTTTCCAACGTGTTCTAGTTCATCGTGCATTCAATGACGCAGTCCTACAACCCCAACATTGCCGTAACAACATTGGTTTGGGCTATTTCGCGTTCGCTCGCCACTACTAACGAAATCACTTTTGTTTTCTCTTCCTCCGGGTACTTAGATGTTTCAGTTCCCCGGGTTCGCCTCCTTGCGGATAACTATTCTTCAAATAGCTGGGTTGCCCCATTCGGAAATCTGCGGATCAATTCGTATGTGCCAATCCCCGCAGCTTATCGCAGCTTATCACGTCCTTCTTCGCCTCTGAGAGCCTAGGCATTCCCCATGCGCTCTTAATTTGCTTATTGTACTTTTTTGCTCTTTTAATGAGTTTACATTATAGCTAAAAACTTTTAAAAAAGTCTTTAACTGAAAAAATTGCTTTTCTCGTATTTCTTTTTCCAATATGTCAATGAACTGTGGCGAATCGCCACCGATAAATACTATCAGCGACCATTCTGCAATACCTCTGTGATAATATTTATTATCGCAAGGCATCGCCTGGTGGAGAATAAGGGAGTCGAACCCTTGACCTCCTGCGTGCAAGGCAGGCGCTCTAGCCAGCTGAGCTAATTCCCCGTAATCGATTTCAGATTGTTGAAGTACGATTAACGATTGTTGAACTCTCTCAACTTCTAAAAAATCTCTTTTCTATTTTTTTAATGAACGTTTTAAAATCAAAAATCTATATTCATAAATCCTTAATCCTAAATTTGTAGTCTCAGGCAGACTCGAACTGCCGACCTCTACATTATCAGTGTAGCGCTCTAACCAGCTGAGCTATGAGACTTGAGCAGTCTTCAGTATTCAGTAATCAGTCATCAGTTTTGATATACTGACTCCAATGCTTTAGACTAAAATTTAAAATTGACAGCTAGACCAAGCAGAAAAATTATAGATCTCTTCAGACCTCTTGCGTAACTTCTCTAGAAAGGAGGTGTTCCAGCCGCACCTTCCGGTACGGCTACCTTGTTACGACTTAGCCCCAGTTATCGGTTTTACCCTAGGCAGCTCCTTGCGGTCACCGACTTCAGGTACCCCCGACTTCCATGGCTTGACGGGCGGTGTGTACAAGGCCCGGGAACGTATTCACCGGATCATGGCTGATATCCGATTACTAGCGATTCCAGCTTCATGGGGTCGAGTTGCAGACCCCAATCCGAACTGAGACCGGTTTTAAGGATTCGCTCCACCTTACGGTGTGGCTGCCCTCTGTACCGGCCATTGTAGCACGTGTGTGGCCCAGGACGTAAGGGCCGTGATGATTTGACGTCATCCCCCGCCTTCCTCACGGTTTACCGGCAGTCCCGTTAGAGTTCCCATCTTTATGCTGGCAACTAACGGCGGGGTTGCGCTCGTTATAGGACTTAACCTGACACCTCACGGCACGAGCTGACGACAACCATGCAGCACCTTGCTAATCTGTCCGAAGAAATACCTGTTTCCAAGTACGTCAGACTACATTTAAGCCCTGGTAAGGTTCCTCGCGTATCATCGAATTAAACCACATGCTCCACCGCTTGTGCGGGCCCCCGTCAATTCCTTTGAGTTTCATTCTTGCGAACGTACTCCCCAGGTGGGATACTTATCACTTTCGCTTGGCCACCCAGCCCGAAGGCCGGACAGCTAGTATCCATCGTTTACGGCGTGGACTACCAGGGTATCTAATCCTGTTCGCTCCCCACGCTTTCGTCCCTCAGCGTCAATACGTTGTTAGTGACCTGCCTTCGCAATCGGTATTCTATGTAATATCTATGCATTTCACCGCTACACTACATATTCTGGCCACTTCAGAGCGATTCAAGACAACCAGTATCAAGGGCAGTCCTACAGTTGAGCTGCAGACTTTCACCCCTGACTTAATCATCCGCCTACGGACCCTTTAAACCCAATGATTCCGGATAACGCTTGCATCCTCCGTATTACCGCGGCTGCTGGCACGGAGTTAGCCGATGCTTATTCTTACGGTACCGTCAAGCTCCCTCACGAGGGAGTGTTTCTTCCCGTACAAAAGCAGTTTACAACCCATAGGGCAGTCTTCCTGCACGCGGCATGGCTGGATCAGGCTCTCGCCCATTGTCCAATATTCCTCACTGCTGCCTCCCGTAGGAGTCTGGTCCGTGTCTCAGTACCAGTGTGGGGGATCCCCCTCTCAGGGCCCCTACCTATCGTAGCCTTGGTGCGCCGTTACCACACCAACAAGCTAATAGGACGCATACTCATCTCTTACCGTAACCTTTAACATATAAACGATGCCGTAAATATGTACTATATGGCGTTAATCCAAGTTTCCCTGGGCTATTCCATAGTAAGAGGTAGATTGTATACGCGTTACGCACCCGTGCGCCGGTCGCCACCATCCGAAGACGTGCTGCCCCTCGACTTGCATGTGTTAGGCCTGCCGCTAGCGTTCATCCTGAGCCAGGATCAAACTCTTCATCGTTGATTCTTAAATATTCTCAAATCACAACAAAAAGCCCTCAAATTTATCTCAGGTTCTCTACTTAGTCTAGTTTTAATTTCGTCTGAAATACAATCCCGAAAGATCATATTCCTACGCTGTCAATTTCAATATATCAATGAACTCTTTATTTATTCCTAACGCTACTGGGAAACTCGTGATTCTTATTCACTCATCCTTTTTGCGGGTGCAAATGTAATACTATTTTTTTATCCTGCAATTCTTTTTAAAGTATTTTTTAAAAAAAGTTTTTAGATTAATTACAAGAGCGTATTTTGCTTCAAAAGCGGCTGCAAAGATAATTTGGTTTAGCAGATTCGCAAATAAATTTGCAAACATTTTAGCGCTTTTTTTTATAAAAAATATAAGTACCTGAAAAGCAAAGGAGAAAAAATTTCAGCTTTCAAATAATTTATTTTACCTATATATATTACCTAATTTTTAAAAAAATCACCGGGGTAGTTTTTAAAACTATTTATGGAGTATTGTAAAACGAATTTAGTAGTAGTATCTTTGCCCCCTAATTTTTTCAGAAAATGATTGCAATTACCCTACCAGATGGAAGTGTAAAAAAGTATGAAGCCGGGAGTACTCCTATAGATATTGCTAAAAGTATTAGTGAAGGGCTGGCAAGAAATGTAATTTCTGCCTCTTTCAATACTAAAGTGATTGAATCAAACACACCTCTTACTGAAGACGGTGCTTTAATTCTTTATACTTGGAACGACGATGCCGGAAAAAAAGCTTTTTGGCATTCAACTGCACACATTCTGGCGCAAGCCCTAGAGCAATTATATCCCAATGTAAAGCTTTGGGTGGGTCCTGCTATTGAGAAAGGGTTTTATTATGATGTTGATTTAGGAGACGAAACCATTTCTGAAAAAGATTTCAAAACCATTGAAGACAAAATGATGGAGATTGCTCGTGGAAAGCACAACTTTAGAATTCGTTCCGTTAGCAAAGCTGATGCTTTATTCTATTATGAAGGAAAAAACGAATACAAAGTTGACCTCATCAACGGGCTTGAAGATGGGGAAATTACTTTTTGCGACCACGATACCTTTACCGATTTATGCCGAGGGGGACATATTCCAAATACTGAAATTGTTAAAGCTGTAAAAATTTTAAGTGTTGCCGGAGCTTATTTTAAAGGTGATGAAAAAAACAAACAGCTTACACGAGTTTATGGTATTAGCTTTCCAAAGCAAAAAGATTTAACCGAATATCTGGAATTGCTGGAAGAGGCAAAAAAAAGAGATCACAGAAAATTAGGCAAGGAGTTAGAGCTTTTTACATTCTCACCTCGCGTAGGCCAAGGACTTCCCTTATGGTTACCCAAAGGAGCCGCTTTGCGGGAAAGGTTAGAAAATTTTCTGAAAGCAGCACAAAAGAAGGCAGGTTATGAAATGGTTGTCTCTCCTCACATTGCTCAAAAGGAGTTGTATGTTACTTCAGGACATTTTGCTAAATATGGAGAAGACAGTTTTAAACCCATTAAGACACCTAATGAAGGAGAAGAGTTTATGTTGAAACCCATGAACTGCCCTCACCATTGCGAAATGTATAACAGCAAGCCATGGTCTTACAAAGATTTACCCAAAAGATACGCCGAGTTTGGAACAGTGTATCGTTATGAGCAAAGTGGAGAATTACACGGATTAACCAGAGTACGTGGGTTTACACAAGATGACGCTCACCTTTTTTGTACACCAGATCAACTTGATGCAGAGTTTAAAAATGTGATTGATTTAGTGCTCTATGTTTTTGGCTCATTAGGTTTTGAAAATTTTACTACCCAAGTATCTATAAGAGATCCCAAAAAACCAGAAAAATATATTGGTAGTCTCGAAAACTGGGAAAAAGCCGAAAAAGCTATTATCAATGCGGTAGAAGATAAAGGACTTGACTATGTTATAGAAGAAGGCGAAGCTGCTTTTTATGGTCCAAAGCTGGATTTTATGGTAAAGGATGCGTTGGGCAGAAGTTGGCAACTGGGAACCATTCAGGTAGACTATAACCTTCCGGAACGATTTGAACTTACTTACAAAGGCAGTGACAACGAGCTTCACAGACCTGTTATGATTCATAGGGCACCCTTCGGAAGCATGGAGCGTTTCATTGCTATTTTATTGGAACATACAGGAGGAAATTTTCCTTTATGGCTCATGCCCGAGCAAGTTAGTATCCTCACCCTTAGTGAGAAATATGAAAAATACGGTCAAAAAGTTTTAAATTTGCTTGAAAATAACGAAATTCGCGCCCTCGTTGATAATCGCAACGAAACCATTGGAAAGAAAATTAGGGAGGCCGAAATGAATAAAATCCCGTATATGTTGATTGTAGGCGAGCAAGAAGAAAGAGATGGTACGGTTTCTGTTCGTAAGCATAGTGAAGGTGATTTAGGAACTATGACACTTTCAGAATTTTCAGAAATGGTTCAAAACGAAGTAAAAAAAGAAGTAAAAGAATTTAAATAAAAAGTTTAATTAAAACCTTATTTAGCCATAGCAATACGTAGAAAAAAAACCAAAGGTCAGGCAAGAGTCATTAAGGAAGACCAACACAATATCAACGAAAAAATTCGTGCCAAAGAAGTACGACTTGTTGGAGATAATGTTGAAGTAGGTGTTTACCCCATAAGTAAAGCCTTAGCCATTGCCGAAGAGTTAGAATCAGACCTTGTAGAAATATCGCCCAACGCAGTACCTCCGGTATGCAAGGTGATGGACTACAAAAAATTTGTTTACGAACAAAAGAAAAGAGAAAAAGTACTTAAAGCCAAAGCTACCAAAGTAGTTGTAAAAGAGATTCGATTTGGTCCTAATACCGATGATCACGATTACGATTTTAAAAAGAAACACGGTGAAAAGTTTCTAAAAGAAGGCGCCAAGCTTAAAGCATATGTTTTCTTTAAAGGTCGTTCTATCATTTACAAAGACCAAGGTGAAATTTTGTTATTAAGATTGGCTACCGATTTGGAAGAGTTTGGTAAAGTTGAGCAAATGCCCAAATTGGAAGGAAAGCGAATGACCATGTTCATTACCCCGAAAAAGAAATAAAACTTCAGTCTAAAAACTGAAAATTACAATAAAGCGAAATAAATTAAAACGTAGGAAAGATGCCTAAACAAAAAACAAAATCCAGTGCCAAGAAGCGTTTCAAGCTTACAGGTACCGGTAAGATTAAAAGAAAGCACGCGTTTAAAAGTCACATCTTAACCAAGAAGTCGACCAAACGTAAGCTTGCTTTAACTCACGATACCTTGGTACACCCAAGTGACGAGAGTAATGTTAAGCAAATGCTTCGAATGAAGTAATTTTTGCCTAACCGGTTAAAACAATTTAATAACCCTGGAGTATGGCTACTTAACAAAGAACTTGCGTCTGAGTAAGTAAACTAAGTACACGTTTTACGTGTCGCCTACTACAAAAAACAATTAAAATTATGCCAAGATCAGTAAATTCAGTTGCAAAAAGAGCCCGAAGAAAAAAGGTACTTAAGCAAGCCAAAGGTTTCTTTGGAAGACGTAAAAATGTATGGACTGTTGCTAAAAACGCTGTTGAAAAAGCGATGCAATATTCGTACAGAGACCGTCGTGCCAAGAAAAGAAATTTCCGTGCCTTATGGATTACCCGTATTAATGCGGGTGCTCGTTTACACGGAATGTCTTATTCAAAGTTTATGGGAGGATTAAAAGCTAATCATATCGAATTGAACCGTAAAGTTCTTGCCGATTTAGCCATGAACCACCCCGAAGCTTTTGAAGCCATTGTAAAGAAAGTAAAATAAGGCTGAACGCCTAGAGTATTAACAACCTATTTCGCTAAAAAAACCCGCTCAATGAGCGGGTTTTTTGTATTATGTCTTCTGCTTTTTCTTCTTTGCAGCTGGAAACAGCACATTATTTAAAATCAATCTGTAACCTGGAGAATTAGGATGCAATGCTAGTTCCGTTTTGGCATCTCCTACTCTATGCTGGTAGTCTTCCGGATCGTGGCCCCCATAAAAGGTAAAAAAACCCTTCCCGCGAATACCGTGAATGTAACGTGCTTCACCGTTACTTTTATTTTCTCCCATCACTAATACAGTAGATTTTACTTCATTGGGATTGAACGCCGTAGTTTGTCCCATAAAACCCTTTACCAATGCTGTATGGTTTTGCACCAACATACACGGAATAGGATCCCACTTTGCAGAATAATCCATTAAGGTAAAGTAATCGGTATTTCTATTGATGTTCCTGCTATCGGTAACATCTATCGATGAAAATTCATACACATTAGGGTTTCTCTCTAAGGTAAAATCTTTAAAAGCAAATGTTCTATTATAATCAATTTTACTCTGATAATTAGGTTCGCTAGGGTCACCATCAAACATGGCTTCACAAATATCGACTCCTTCCGCAGCAAGGGCGATATCAAAGCTATCGGTAGCACTACACATGGCAAACATAAATCCGCCCCCAATAACATAATCCCGTATTTTAAGCGTTACATCTCTCTTTTCTTCGGAAACTTTTCCATAACCCAATTTGGTAGCCAAAGCTTCGGCATCTCGTTTTTGTTCAATATACCATGGGGCCGAACGATAGGCACGGTAGAACTTTCCGTACTGACCTGTAAAATCTTCGTGGTGCAAATGAAGCCAATCATACAACAATAACTGGTCACTTAAAACCTCTTCATCATAAATGGTAGTATAAGGAATTTCTGCATACGTTAACACCATCGTTACTGCGTCATCCCACGGCTGATTCCCTGGGGGAGAATACACGGCAATTTTAGGAGCTTTTTCAAGTACTACCGCTTCCATGTTTTGAGAAGGGCTACTTATTTCTTCTAAAATCTGATTGGTTTGAGAATCACTCAGCACTTCAAAACTTACGCCTCGAATCTGGCATTCTTTCCGAATCATTTCAGCATCGGGCAATAGAAAAGAACCGCCACGATAGTTCAATAACCACTTGGCCTTCATCTGTTTTTCCAATACCCAATACGTAATGCCGTAGGCTTTTAAATGTTCCGCCTGGCTTTCAGCATCCATAGGAATAAGAATGTAAGATGCGAAGCTTTTTAAGCTGAAAAGTAGAATAAAAAGGAATAGTGTAATACGACTCATAGTGCTAAGATAACGACAAATTTTGAGCCAAAATAATTTAGAATCCGGGTTATTAAATATTCAAAAAAAATTATAAGTACATTTTTATCCTTAAGAAGGTTTATTTGATTTTGGTTCCGGTTTATTATCTTCATTTTTATCAAATAGCATAAAATATGATTGTATTATCAATAGTATTTATATGTCCTAGTAAAAAATTAGATTTAATAAATGTAGAAAATTATTAAACTAGAAATCATAGATATAAATATTCTACTAAAGCCTGTTAAAATCTGAATATTCATTCCCTCATCAATATCCAAATCAAGTTTGTTAATGTTAATTGAAATTATTAAAAAATCCACCTAAACTTCCAAATGTTGCAATTGTAAATAAAAAAATAAAATCAAAATTAAATATTCCGAAATCATATGAGTTTAATAAATAAGTTAATATAAGATTGAATAAAACAATACAAATGCATGTACTTATGTAATAAAGTTTTGAATTTATTTTCTTAGACTTAATTATTGATTGTTTAACTTTCTTTAAAACCTCAACACCAATATCAGGGCTACCGTTGAAACAATCAGCAAATGCTAATGCGATTCTAGATGAAAATTTTTTCTTTCTTTTTTGTGCTTAATAAGCAAAAACTTCCACTAATAAAGTTCTCATTGGCGCCATTAGCTTATGATGATCAATTTGTAATGTTATATATGCTACATTACCTCTTCCATCAGTTCATAAAGTAAAAAAGTACTTGTGGCAGCATAGAATTTTAGTAATTTTTCCTGCTGAAGTGGTTTCTCCAATTTTATATTCTAAAGGATTTTTTCCATTAAATAAAATTACTGAAAGGAATCCCATCGTCCCCATCGCTTGGGGTAACATCATCGTTCATAGAGCTGCCAAAGGCTTCATCGGGAGAGGGCAAGTTGGAAGGTTTAAACGTATCATCATTGGCAGCATCATTCATACGGGAATAAATCTCTGTAGGGAAATCGAAGGTTTCCAAATTTTCAAAGCGACCCAGATGCCCCACAAACTTTAATCGTATTTCGTCCAATCCTCCGTTACGGTGCTTGGCGACAATAAATTCGGCTTGGCCGGCCGTTGGGGTGCGCTCTTCATCGTCCCACTCATCAATTTTGTAATACTCCGGACGGTAGATAAAACTCACAATATCGGCATCCTGCTCTATGGCTCCCGATTCACGAAGGTCGCTTAGCAGAGGTCGCTTGCTCCCTCCACGGGTTTCTACGGCCCTAGATAATTGTGACAACGCAATTACGGGGACATTCAATTCTTTGGCCAGCGCTTTTAAATTTCTGGAAATAGTAGATATTTCCTGCTCCCGGTTTCCTCCTCCTTTTTGACTCGTTCCGGCGGTCATTAACTGAAGGTAATCAATCATAATCAATTTAATTCCGTATTGCGAAGCTAATCGGCGCGCTTTTGCCCGAAGGTCAAAAATAGAAAGAGACGGAGTATCATCAATATACAATGGGGCAGTTTCAAGCCCTTTTACTTTCACATTGAGTTGCTCCCATTCGTGTTTTTCGAGGTTTCCGGTACGCAGCTTCTCGGAAGAAAGACCTGTTTCCGAAGAAATTAAACGGGTAATTAACTGTACCGAAGACATTTCCAAAGAGAAAAAGGCTACAGGTATATTATAGTTCACTGCCATATTACGCGCCATAGACAGTGTTAATGCCGTTTTACCCATCCCTGGGCGGGCAGCAATAATAATTAAATCGCTGGGTTGCCAACCCGAAGTTAATTTATCTACTTGGGTAAATCCGGAAGGAATTCCGGAAAGCCCCTCTTTGTTGGCAATTTCTTCTATGCGTTTTTTTGCCTGAATCACCAAACTCTGAGCAGTCTCGGAAGAACGTTTCAAATTCCCTTGGGTAACCTCGTACAATTTCGATTCGGCGGTATCGAGCAAATCAAAAACATCGGTTCCTTCGTCGTAGGATTCTTCAATAATTTCGTTGGAAATTTTAATTAAGCTTCGCTGAATATATTTTTGAAGAATGATACGTGCGTGGAATTCAATATGTGCGGAAGAGGATACTTTTTGCGTCAATTGAATAAGGTAAAACTCACCCCCTACAATATCCAGCTTTTTCTCTTTTTTAAGTTGTGCTGAAACCGTTAATAAGTCTACTGGCTCGCTATTTTGAAAGAGTTTGTAGATGGCTTCAAAAATATGTTGATGGGATTCTTTGTAAAAGACTTCGGGATGGAGGATATCGATAACCTCATCGACTCCTTTTTTGTCTATCATCATAGCTCCAAGTACAACTTCTTCTAAATCAACAGCTTGCGGTGGAAGTTTTCCTTTTTCCAGAGAAATTACTTGTGCTGAACGGCTAGCATATGAGGTTTGAGGTTGTACTTTTTCCATAAGGCGAATGTAAAAAAATTGTTAAGTCCAGCGGTTATTTTTTTGGACTTGCTGTTCACCGTCCTTTAACAATTGAACTGTTTATAAGTTACAATTATTGTTGATAACCAAAAAAAAATCCATTGTAAAAGCAACGGATTTTTGAAAGAGGTTGTTATTGTTGGAATTAGCTTTTAAACTCTCCCATTTTAGAATATTTATCCATGCGTTTTTCAACCAGATTTGTTGGGGATAAGTTCTTCAATTCTTCGTACGAACTTTCAATGGCTTTTGCCACAGCTATAAATGCCCCTTCCCTATCACTATGTGCTCCACCTAATGGCTCTTTGATAATTTGATCGATGAGTTTCAATTTTTTCATATCGGCAGCCGTTAATTTTAAGGCTTCCGCAGCTTGTTCTTTAAATTCCCAGCTACGCCACAAAATAGAAGAACAGCTTTCAGGAGAAATCACCGAATACCACGTATTTTCCATCATCAACACCTGATCTCCCACACCAATACCCAACGCTCCACCACTGGCTCCTTCGCCAATAATAACTACAATAATAGGTACTTCCAGGCGGGTCATTTCCAAAATATTTCGCGCTATGGCTTCCCCCTGTCCTCGCTCTTCAGCTTCTAGGCCAGGATAAGCACCAGGGGTATCTATTAAGGTAACAACGGGAATTCCAAATTTTTCAGCAGATTTCATTAAGCGAAGTGCTTTTCGGTAGCCTTCGGGATTAGCCATTCCAAAGTTTCGGTATTGGCGGGTTTTAGTATTATACCCTTTTTGTTGACCAATAAACATATAGCTTTGGTCACCAATTTTCCCCAGTCCACCTATCATGGCTTTATCGTCTTTAAAATTTCGATCTCCATGAAGTTCTAAAAAAGAATCCCCACAAATGGCTTTAATGTAATCCATAGTATAGGGACGATCTGGGTGCCGAGATAACTGAACGCGTTGCCACGGAGTTAAATTCTTGTAAATTTCCTTTTTAGTTTCTACTAGTTTTTTTTCTATTTGTTTGCAGGTGTTGGAGACATCTACATCGCTTTCTTCTCCTATCAGGCAAGCTTTTTCGTATTGTTCCTGCAACTCTTTAATAGGCAATTCAAAATCAAGATATTCCATAATTTCTCTTGCTGAAGTTTGATTCTTGTGCGTTACAAATATAAAGTTTTGTTATTAGGTATGGGGTATTTCTTTACTTTTTCTGTAAGCTTTCATTTTAAGAATCCCATTTAAAAGGACGGTAAACAAAATAATTAATGCACCGTAATAAAATTGTGAACTCATATTTTCAGAATCCCCTAATATCCATAAGGCTAAAACAATGCCATAGACAGGTTCTAAGTTAATGGTAAGCATTACGGTAAATGGTGATAGCCATCGCATTACGTGTACCGAAGCAATAAATGCATACGCCGTACATACCGAAGCCAATAAAAAAAGATACCCCCAATCTGAAGCTGAAACTTTGAAAAATTCTGAAGTAAAACTCCCCGAAAATAGTAGAAAAATTGTGATGCAGAGCACTCCAAAAATAAGCTCATAAAGTGAAATTACAGAAGCTTCATAACGTTTAGCATAATTGCCATTAAGCACTGCAAATAAGCCACTTAAAAATGCAGAAACCAAGGCTAATACAATACCTAAAAAATAGTCTGTACTCGCTTTGAAGATGATAAACAATCCAATTATAGCGATAAAGCCGAAAAGGACTTCGTAAAAAATGATTTTGCGTTTAAAAAACAAGGGTTCCAGTAGCGATGTAAAAAAAGCCCCTGTGGACATAACCGCTAAAGTAACCGAAACATTAGACACCTTAATGGCTCCAAAAAAAGTGAGCCAATGCACCGCAATCACTAAACCGGCGATAAAAAATCCAATAATCACTTTTCGGGGAAAGCGAAGTTTTTTTTTAGTTATCAAAACGTATAAAAACACTAAAATACTAGCCATTCCCATTCGATACCAAACTAGTGGAACTGCTTCCAAAGAAATCAACGCACCCAAAACCGCCGTAAACCCCCATACAAAAACAATAAGGTGTAAATGGAGGTAATTAAGTAATTTATCGTTTCGCATTACGTAGAAGATAAATGGCTAAAATTCCGAAAACGAAATTTGGAAACCAAGTAGCCAAAAAAGGTGAAAAGGTGCTTTGCTCTGCAATGGTCCCAAAAATTTTATCGAAGAAAACGAAAATCATCCCTATCCCTATCCCAATGGCTAAATTAATACCCATCCCTCCTCTTCTTTTTTGAGATGAAACTGCCACGGCTATAATGGTTAAAATATAGGCCGAAACCGGTAAACTCCAACGTTTGTATCGAACTACTTCATAACGATTAATATAGGAAGACCCTTTCGCTTTTTCTCGTGCAATAAAGGTGTTAAGTTCAGTAAAATTGAGAGTCTCAGCAATATAAGCCACCGGGGTTAAATCTTCTATTTCGAAAGGAAAAATAGTGTCTTTTTTGGGAAGAGAAAGAATGGAATCTTCTCTTGCTCCAATAATACGTTTGGAATAATTATGAAGCGTATATGTAGAATCTGCCTCATTATACACAATTCTATTTGCGGCCAATTTGTAGGTCATTTTATTGCCTTCAAAATGTTCTAATGAAAAGTTATTCCCCGACTTTTCTTTCACATTAAAATAGTTTACATAAATGTATTCCTTCTCATTAATTTGTCGGTACACATTGGCTTGTTCTCTATCTTTTCCTCTACTTTTATTGAGGTATTGATAACTAAATTCATTAAAGCCTTTACTTGCAGAAGGCGCTAAATAATTCCCCAGAAAAAAAGCCCCGATACAAACCAGTGTAGCACCAATAAAGTAAGGACGCAAAAACCGATAATAGGATACCCCACTACTTAAAAAAGCAATAACTTCAGTATTATTGGCTAATTTGGAAGTAAACCAAATGATGGAAAGAAACAAAAACAGTGGAAACAACAAGTTGGCAAAATAAATGGTAAAGTCTACATAATATAAAGCCACTTGTAAAAAAGGAACCTCATTGGCCAGTATTTTATCAATTTTTTCGGCAAGATTAATAGTAATTCCAATGGGAATAAATAGCAAAAGCAAAAGGAAAAAGGTTCCTAAATACTTTCGTAAAATATATCTATCGAGGATGCTTAACATTACAATCGTTTGTCCATATTGCGAACCATAGTATTTTTCCAAGGTAAAAAATCTCCTGCTAATATATGCTTTCTGGCCTCGCGAACCAACCACAAGTAAAACCCTAAATTATGGATGGTGGCAATTTGTTTTCCCAGCATTTCATTTACTGAAAAAAGGTGCCTCAAATAGGCTTTACTATAAGCGGTATCTACCCAAGTAATCGCAGTTTCATCAATAACTGAAAAGTCGGCTTCCCACTTTTTATTTTTGATATTGATAGTCCCTTGGGCTGTAAAAAGCATTCCATTACGGGCATTTCGGGTAGGCATGACACAGTCGAACATATCTATACCTAACGCAATATTTTCAAGAATATTAATGGGTGTTCCAACACCCATTAAGTAGCGGGGTTTTTCTTCCGGAAGGATGGCTGTCACAATTTCGGTCATTTCGTACATTTCCTCGGCAGGCTCCCCAACCGAAAGTCCTCCAATAGCATTTCCTTCGGCTCCAACTGAGGCAATATATTCCGCAGATTGTTGTCTCAAGTCTTTGTAGGTACTTCCTTGTACTATAGGAAAAAGGGTTTGTTCATATCCATACTTTAAAGGCAATGTTTCCAAATGTGAAACACATCTATCCAGCCATCTGTGGGTCATGTGCATGGAGCGCTTGGCATATTGGTAATCACAAGGATACGGAGTACACTCATCGAATGCCATAATAATATCGGCACCGATACTTCGTTGAATTTCCATCACATTTTCAGGAGTAAATACGTGATAACTTCCGTCTATATGCGATTTAAATTTCACCCCTTCTTCTTTTATTTTTCTGTTAGCCGAAAGCGAATACACTTGGTACCCACCACTATCGGTTAAAATATTCCGTTCCCAATTCATAAACTTATGCAAGCCTCCCGCTTTTTCCAGAATATCGGTTTGCGGACGTAGGTATAAGTGATAGGTATTTCCTAAAATAATATCGGGATTTATTTCATCGGTCAATTCTTTTTGATGCACCCCTTTTACCGTACCTACAGTACCCACCGGCATAAAAATAGGAGTTTGCACAGTACCATGAGCTAAGGTAATAGTACCGGCTCTAGCACGAGATTGAGGATCTTTCCCTTCGACTTTAAATTGCATAAAGACTTTTAAAATTGAAGTAGCAAAGATACCTTTTTTAACTATTCTGAAGTGCCCAATCGACTTTCAGAATTTTTCTAACTGTTAACTAAAACTACCAAATCGTTAATAACTGCTCTTTTTTTCACTTTGCCTCACTTTTTGAAAATGGTATTTTTGAAACGTAAAAATATACTTATGCCAGACATCCAACATCTTAACGACTTGGTCATCCAAGTACGAAGAGATATTTTAAGACAGGTGCACAAAGTGAACTCGGGCCACCCCGGAGGTTCCTTAGGGTGTACCGAATTTTTTGTTGCATTATTTCAAGTGCTCATGGAACGAAATGACGGCTTTGATATGGATGGAAAAAATGAAGACATTTTTTTCCTATCCAACGGCCACATCTCTCCGGTTTTTTATAGTGTTTTAGCGCGTTCCGGATATTTTCCGGTAGAGGAATTGAACACGTTTCGTTTATTGAATTCAAGATTACAAGGGCACCCTACTACACACGAAGGTTTACCCGGAATTCGAGTGGCTTCTGGGTCTTTAGGACAAGGTATTTCAGTAGCTATAGGTGCAGCCCTTTCAAAAAAATTAAATAAAGATTCACATATTGTATATACCCTGTGTGGTGATGGTGAGTTACAAGAAGGGCAAAATTGGGAAGCTATTATGTATGCCGCCGCAAATAATGTCGACAATTTGATTGTAACTGTGGATTATAATGGCCAGCAAATTGATGGCTCTACCAATAATGTACTTCCCTTGGGAAATCTTAAAACAAAATTTGAAGCTTTTGGCTGGGAAGTTTTGGAAATTAGGGAAGGAAATAATTTAGAGGCCATCCTTTCGGGAATGAAAACCGCCAAATCTAAAACCGGAAATGGAAAACCAATTTGCGTACTATTACACACCATTATGGGAAATGGGGTTGACTTTATGATGCATACTCACGATTGGCATGGCAAGGCTCCAAATGATGCACAATTAGAGGTGGCACTTTCACAAAACCCAGTTACTCTTGGCGATTATTAATTCGGAAAAAATAACCATGATAAAATATACAGATTCAGGAAAAAAAGATACTCGTTCCGGTTTTGGAGCCGGGCTTACCGAACTTGGAAAAACACATCCCAATGTTGTGGCTTTGTGTGCTGATTTAACAGGATCACTAAAAATGGATGATTTTAAAGCTAATCATCCTGAGCGTTTTTTTCAAGTAGGGATAGCAGAAGCGAATATGATGGGCATTGCTGCCGGTTTAACCATAGGTGGAAAAATTCCATTTACGGGAACTTTTGCCAATTTTTCTACCGGAAGAGTGTACGATCAAATTCGGCAAAGTATAGCCTATAGCCATAAAAATGTAAAAATATGTGCTTCCCATGCGGGGTTAACCTTAGGAGAAGATGGCGCTACACACCAAATCTTGGAAGATATTGGCTTGATGAAAATGCTTCCTGGAATGACCGTGATTAACACTTGCGATTATAATCAAACTAAAGCAGCTACTATTGCTATTGCAAATTATCATGGGCCCGTCTACTTACGTTTCGGAAGGCCAAGTGTTCCTAATTTTACTCCCGAAAATCAAACTTTTGAAATTGGAAAAGCACTTCAGCTACAAGAAGGAAATGACGTTACCATTATTGCTACAGGACATTTGGTTTGGGAAGCGCTACAAGCTGCAGAAGGATTACATGAACAAGGGATTTCAGCAGACGTTATAAATATTCATACCATAAAACCATTAGACACTAAAGCTATTCTTGCCAGTGTTGAAAAAACCGGTTGTGTTGTTACTGCCGAAGAGCACAATTATTTGGGAGGTCTTGGAGAAAGTGTTGCCAGAGTGCTTGCTGAAAACCTTCCTTCACCACAAGAGTTTGTCGCTACAAAAGACACCTTTGGAGAATCGGGTACGCCAGCACAATTGATGAACAAATATGGGCTAAATGCGGCTGCTATTATGAAAGCTGCTTTAAAGGTGATGAATCGGAAATAAACGAAATTTTAAAAAAATAAAAAGCCCTGCAATTGCAGGGCTTTTTTGTGTATTAAATATCATCGTCAAGATGGTCAAAGATTCCATCTCCATCTGCATCTTTAAATTTATGAGTATAAATTGTTGTTATACCAGTATCTTCATCATAAACTCTATCCACTTCAAATTCATTTTCACTTAACACCGGCTCAGGGTCTTGAGGATTGATTTTATATTCTTGGGCAATGAGTTCCTGAAGGGTAGGTCTTCCGTCATTATCATCGTCAGGGTCAAAGTAATTGGCAAAATTATCGCCATCGGTATCATCATCCTCTTCTATTTGATTTCCGTTTAAGTCTTCTAAAATAGTTGGAATACCATCACCGTCTTGATCTCCTACCCGACTAGCATACAATTGAAATGTAAAAATTAACTGAGCATAAAAAGGAATAGAAGAACCGTTTGGGGGACTTACATAATATCCCAAACCTGAGGGAATAAAAACAGCTCCTACTCCATAATTATCAAAGGTTACAACACCATCGTCACCAACGGTAGGATCTGAAGGTGAAGTTCTAAACTCAATCATTCCATCTTGAAATCCATTAACTACAGCGGTTAAGTCAAAATTTACTGGAGTTGCGGCACTATCAAAAAGTTTTGTGTAAGGAGAAAGTGAAAATTCGGTATTTAAGAAAATTCCTTCATAGCGTAAGGTTACAACATCTGAAAATTTAGGTTTTTGACCTCCTCCTTCCAGCGCATTTAAATAATAAAGAGTGTAGGTAACTCCATCAGCAATTCTATCTTGAACTGTTTTAGACTGCACCTGATCTATCAACGGTATTTTACTGGCATTATCTCCTGCGAGAGTGTCAAATTTAATTTTATAATCAAAATCCGGTGGAGGACTTGCAAACTCTTCATAATTGTAAAAATGTGTTCTTAAAAATTCTTCCACAATTGCTACAGATACTGGAGCTTCCTCTCCTCTATCCCTCGCCGGAATAAAAGTAACGCCATCATCTTGCTTTTTACAAGAAAAGATAGTGAATATTGATATAGTAACTAAAATATATAATAGAATCGATTTCTTCATCTTCAATTTTTTGATGGCGCAAGATACAATTTTCAGTTATTTTTGTTACTGCTTTAACGTAGTTTTAAAGGGTTTTATATGCGTATTGATAAATATTTATGGTGTACCCGTTATTTCAAAACAAGAAATATTGCCACACAGGTGTGTAAAAAAGGTGCTGTTAAAGTGAATGAAGAAGTGGTAAAACCTTCCAGAGAAGTATATCCGGGAGATTCCATTTCGCTCCGGAAGGATCAAATTCAGTATACTTTAGAGGTTTTAGAAATCCCTGAAAATAGAGTTGGTTCCAAACTTGTTAACCTGTACCGAATAGATACCACTCCAAAAGAAGCTTTCGAAAATCAAGAGCTTTTGAAATATTCTAAAACCTACTATCGAAATAAAGGTGTAGGAAGACCCACCAAAAAAGACCGGCGAGATATTGATGGTTTTACCCAATCTTCCGAAGACTAATTTATTATATTTGCCAAATGCAAGTCTCAACTGTAATATTACACCATAAAGAAATAGTCCATAAAATACGAAGGATGGCCTATCAGGTTTATGAAACCAATGTTAATGAGACGGAAGTAGTTATTGCCGGAATTCAGGAAAATGGTTTTGTTCTTGCAAAAAAACTAAAAGAGCAAATCGAAAAAATAGCTCCATTCAAGGTTGTTTTATGTGAAGTTAGCATGAATAAACAAAACCCGATAAATACAGTTACCACTTCTTTACCGCTGTCCGAAATGGAAGAAAAATCGGTTGTTTTGGTAGATGATGTTCTTAACTCAGGCACTACCTTAATTTATGGAGTAAAGCATTTTTTGGATATCCCTTTAAAACAATTTAAAACTGCTGTTTTGGTGGATAGAAACCATAAAAAGTATCCCGTAAAAGCAGATTTTAAAGGTATTTCCCTTTCTACTTCTATTCACGAAAATGTGGTGGTAGATTTTTCAAAAAATAACTACAGTATTTCTTTAAAATAGTTGAAGTACTATTTTCTCAACAAGTTCTTTTTCTGAAAGTTCATCACAATTAATGATAACGTGTGCCTGATTGTAGTAATAGTTTCTTTCAAAAAGATGTTTTCGGATAAAGTCATTCAATAGTTCTTTTGAATTTAAATGAACAATAAGAGGACGTTTATCTTTTTCTTTCCAAAGTCTTTCAGTTAAGGTATCAACAGAACATTTTAAAAAAAGGGTTAACACATTTTCTGAAGCCAATAATTCATTCATAATATTTCCATAACATGGGGTTCCCCCTCCTGTTGCAAGAATTAATGAGGTGTTTTCAGAAAGTATTTGTTGCAATAAAAAAGCCTCTTTTTTACGAAAATAAATTTCCCCTTTAGTTTCAAAAAGTGCAGGAATGGATACCCCTTCCTCCTTTTCAATAAACGCATCCAAATCTTGAAAAGGAACACCTATTACTTGAGAAAGTGCTTTGCCAATGGAAGACTTTCCCGATCCCATATAACCTAATAAAACTAATTTCATCCCTGCAAATATCGCAATATATGTAAGTAAAATTTTTGATTTTAAAGAATAATAAATTTCTATACATTTTACTTTGCGTAATAACTATAATGATATTATATTTGCACCCGCAAACAAAGAAATTTGCAACGGCGGGTGAAAAGCCCGCTAACTTTTTAATGACCTGGTAGCTCAGTTGGTAGAGCACCTCACTTTTAATGAGGTGGTCCTGGGTTCGAGTCCCAGCCAGGTCACAAAATTCATAAAAGTCGGAACTTTGTTTTCGACTTTTTAGTTTACACAGCCACCCGGGTGCTGGAATTGGTAGACAGGCATGGTTGAGGGCCATGTGTCCTAAGGGCGTGTGGGTTCAAGTCCCATCTCGGGTACTTAAAACGTCGATCTTTCGGCGTTTTTCTTTTTTAAAGTTGACTCTTACAGATAAATCTGTTTAATTATTGTAAAATCTTACTAAACAAACTCGCTTTTTTAGAAACATTTTTTTGTACCTTCGGTTAAAACCAAAAGATGTTTGTTAAAACTCAATTTAGCATTAAAGACTTAGAAAACCTAAGCGGTATAAAAGCGCATACCATTCGTATCTGGGAAAAAAGATACCATCTTCTTGAACCCGACCGAACACAAACCAATATTCGCTTCTACAATCTTGAAAATCTAAAAAGATTACTGAATGTCACTTTTTTGTACAATGAGGGCTATAAAATTTCCAAAATAGCACACCTAAAAGAAAAAGAGATATTAAAAATTATTCAAGAAAAAGGAAATGACAGCAAAGAAACCTATGCCTTACAAGCCTTTAAAACGGCTATGTTTGATTTTGATTATTATGCCTTTGCCGAGGTTTATCAGCATTTAATAAAAACGAAATCGTTTAACGATATCTTTTTTGATGTCTTTATTCCGCTTCTTAACGATATTGGCAATCTTTGGTCTACGGGAAGTATAGACCCAATTCACGAGCGATTTATTTCGGAAATCATAAAGCAAAAAATTATTACTGAAAATCATAGGCTTCTTGAAAGTCTTCCTGAAAAAAAAACTCCGCAGTTTGTATTGTATCTTCCCTATGAAGAAATTCATGAAATTGGACTCTTATTTACCAATTACAAATTGCTTTCAGAAGGATTTCCCACGGTTTATCTAGGAAATAATATCCCTTTGGAAAGTCTTAAGCACCTCCTCAAGCATTACGAATCGCTTACTTTTTTAACCTACTTTACCGTAAAGCCAGATACAGAAAGTGTCTATGAATATGTTACACGCTTTGACAAAGAAATTAACCCCAACCATAAAATGGAGCTTTGGCTTATGGGATTAAAAGTAAAAGGGATTGATAAAGACAAACTTCCTGAATATGTTTCAATAATTAATAGTTTGAAAGATTTTGAACAGAAGATTTCAGTATTAAAAAAATCACAAATTTAGAGTGTTATTGTTTTTTTGTTTAAAATTATTGTAATATTGTTAAACAAAATATGTATAAAAATATTGCACTAATTGGTTCCGGGTTTTCTTCTCTTGCAGCAGCAGCGTATCTTGCTAAAGAAGGGAACAAGGTTACTATTTATGAAAAAAATAATAGTATTGGTGGGCGTGCAAGACAGCTTAAAAAAGAAGGGTTCACTTTCGATATGGGGCCCACGTGGTACTGGATGCCGGATGTTTTTGAACGATTTTTCCAGGATTTTGGAAAAACGCCTTCCGATTATTACCAACTCATCAAACTGAATCCTGCGTACGAAGTATATTTTGGAAAAAACCAGTCGATAACGATAGCAGATTCCCTTGAAAAGATTTTGAAAGCGTTTGAAAAAGAAGAACCGGGAAGTGCTTTAAAACTTCAGAAGTTTATAGATGAAGCTTTAGATAACTACAACATTGCCATTAAAGATTTGGTTTACAAACCAGGGATATCCCCTTTTGAACTGGTAACACCAGTTACTATGAAAAAGATTGGTCAATTTTTTAGTACCATCAGTAAAGAGGTTCGAAAAGAATTTAAAAATCCTAAATTGATTTCAATCCTAGAATTTCCGGTCCTTTTTCTAGGGGCAAAACCATCCAAAACCCCAGCATTTTACAGCTTTATGAACTATGCCGATTTTGGATTAGGCACTTTTCACCCAAAAAATGGAATGTATAGTGTCGTGGAAGGAATGAAACAATTGGCAGAATCCTTAGGCGTCCAAATAAAAGTGAACCAAAATGTAGAAAAGATTAATGTTTCCAATGGAAAAGTAACTTCATTAATAGTGAATTCAGATGAAGTGAAAGCAGATATCATTGTAAGTGGTGCCGATTATCATCATACCGAAACTCTCTTGGAAAAAAAATACCGTCAATATTCTGAAAGTTATTGGGAGAAAAAAGTCTTTGCCCCTTCTTGTTTGCTTTTTTATGTAGGTTTCAATAAGAAATTAAAAAATGTATCCCACCATACGCTCTTTTTTGATGTCCCGTTTGAGACCCACGCCAAAGCCATTTATGATGTTCCTCAATGGCCGGAAGAACCCCTCTTTTATGCCAGCTTCCCTTCTATTACTGATGCAGAAGCCGCTCCAGAAGGAAAAGAAGCCGGGATTTTTTTAATCCCATTGGCTCCCGGACTGGACGATATTGAAGAAGTCCGAGAAGAATATTTTAATGTAATTATGGATCGTTTTGAAAAAATCACCAACCAGGAAGCAAAAAAATACGTTATATTTAAAGAAGCTTTTTGTATTAATGATTTTATTGAAGACTATAATTCGTATAAAGGGAATGCGTACGGGCTTGCAAACACGCTATTACAAACAGCATTTTTAAGACCTAAGCTAAAAAGTAAAAAAGTGAGAGGATTATACTTCACCGGGCAGCTTACCGTACCGGGCCCCGGAGTGCCTCCATCGCTAATTTCAGGAAAAATTGTTTCAAATTTAATTCAAAAAGAAATTAAAACTGCATGAAAGCACTATTCGATACCGTTTCAGAAATTTGCAGCAAAAAGGTAACCCACACCTACAGTACCTCCTTTTCTTTGGCTACAAAAATGCTAGCACCTACCATACGGCAGGATATATATAATATTTATGGATTTGTTCGTTTGGCTGATGAAATTGTAGATTCCTTTCACGAATATGACAAAAAAACACTTTTTACCCGCTTTGAAAGTGACCTTGACAATGCATTAAAAGACAAGATAAGTTTAAATCCCATTCTTAATTCTTTTCAGCATACGGTCTTTAAATATGGAATTGAAAATGAATTGATAGATGCCTTTATGCTAAGCATGCGATTGGATCTTACTAAAAGTACGTATCAAACGGAAGAAGAATACAAACAATATATTTACGGATCTGCCGATGTGGTCGGGCTTATGTGTTTGAAAGTTTTTGTAAAAGGTGATACTGAAAAATTTTCCGAATTAAAAGAAGCCGCAATGAGTTTGGGTTCGGCATTTCAAAAAGTAAATTTTTTAAGAGATTTGAAAGCCGATTTTGATGGATTGAATAGAACTTATTTTCCAAACACAAATCTTAATGAATTGGACGAAACCTCTAAAAGGCAAATTATTGACGAAATAGAGGACGATTTTTCTAAAGGATATGAAGGAATTTTGAAACTACCCACCGAAGCGAAATTTGGTGTATTCATGGCATATCGCTACTATAAAAGATTGCTGAAAAAACTTCAGAAAACACCCGCCTTAGAAATAAAAAACACTCGAATTCGTGTTCCCAATTACGAAAAGTTTGGACTCCTTACTAGAAGCTATGTAAAATATCATTTAAATTTGGTGAAGTAATTATGACGATTGTGTATTGGATATTGGTTTTTTTGGGAACTTTCTGTGGAATGGAATTTATGGCTTGGTTTACCCATAAATACGTGATGCATGGCTTTTTATGGAGTTTGCATAAAGACCATCACAAAAAAGATCACAAAAGTTGGTGGGAGCGCAACGATGCCTTTTTTCTATTCTATGCTTCCGTAAGTATTTTTTGTTTTGTAAGATGGCAATATTATGATTTTTGGGCAGGATTACCCATTGGTTTAGGCATATTTTCGTATGGTGTTACCTATTTTATGGTTCATGATATTTTTATACACCAACGTTTCAAAATGTTCCGAAATGCTAACAACTGGTATGCCCGAGGAATACGGCGTGCACATAAAATGCACCACAAGCATCTCGGAAAAAAAGATGGGGAATGTTTTGGAATGTTATTTCCTCCTCTTAAATATTTTAAAAATCACGCATGAAGCTTCTATACCTTTGGCTAAACTTAGGTTCGTTTGTCATTCCTTTTATTTTCAGTTTTCATCCCAAAATTAGATTCTACAAAAAATGGAGCTCCTTATTTATAGGGATTGTAGCAATGATGATGGTTTTTATCCCATGGGATATTTATTTTACGGCACAAGGTATTTGGGGATTTAATGAATTATTTATTTCGGGAATTAAGCTTTTTAAGCTTCCATTGGAAGAATGGCTGTTCTTTATTTGTATACCGTATGCATGTATTTTTACACACGAGGCTTTAATTACATTATTTCCAAAATTTCAATTTTCAAAAAAGGCAACTAACGGTATTTACCTTTCTTTAGTTGCAATCCTTATTATAACATTGTGGTATCATTATCATCAATGGTATACAGCTTTTTGTTTTGGTTATGCACTTCTTATTTTAGGAATCACCTACAATTATAAAAGGGAATTATTGCTATCTTTTTTTGCTACTTACCTAATTATTCTTATCCCCTTTTTTATAGTAAATGGTATCCTTACAGGTAGCTTTATAGAAGAACCTGTTGTTTGGTATAACAATAGTGAAAATAGTAACCTTCGTTTGGGAACCATACCTATTGAAGATACCATATACAATCTAGGTATGTTACTTACAGTCTTATTAATTACCAATCACGTAAGCAGTAAAAGAGCAGCATAAAAAAACCCCTTAAGAAAGGGGTATTTTTTTACAGTAAATGTTTCTTTTTAGAGGGGCAAACAAACCCTTACTTTATGTTTCATTTACTCGGGCTAAACTTATGAGAACAAAAAGTTTGCCAAATAACTAATCTATTGTATACTGCGCAATTTGAACTACACTAATAAAACCAGCAAGTATTCTTTTACCCTACCTTTAAAAAAAATTGCCCCGCAAATTGCGGGGCAATAAAAGTCTAAAATTGCCGTATTATTTCTTAATGATTC
The DNA here is from genome assembly GCA_041392125.1 of Flavobacteriaceae bacterium. Lineage (GTDB taxonomy): Bacteria > Bacteroidota > Bacteroidia > Flavobacteriales > Flavobacteriaceae > Halomarinibacterium. The sequence continues at coordinate 32,282 of JAWKMR010000004.1, forward strand.
TTTTTACGGTTGAAGCATTTTCACCCTCAATGCTAATGAAATATATTCCTTGGGCATAACTTTCTAACGAGAAAGTAATAGAATTATTCATTTGCTCAAGATTAAGGGTGGTCATTATTCTACCATTTATATCACTAATTACAGCTTTCTTCAGTTTTTGATTACTATTATTAAATAACATAATATTTCCTGAAGAAGGATTGGGGAGTAATTGTATTTGACTATCAAACACATTAGAATGTATTCCTAATATTTCTTGTACCGTGACATCAAAAGAACAACTGGAAATATTGCCATACTCATCTTCTGCAGTCATTGTGATGGTATGAACACCTACACCCACATCGGTTCCGGCTGCCGGAGATTGCGTAACAGTTGGACTTGTAGTACAATTGTCTGTTACGGTAGTACTGGCTGTGTAATCAGGTAGTGTATATTGCTCACCGGTGTTTACCTCTACAGTTTCATCGGCGGGACAAGTAATATCCGGTGCCAACGCATCCAATGTAACAGCAGCTTCACTTCTAGCACCTAAACAACCGTCTACGCCTAAGTCAATATCTCCATTTGCCACACCATAATCTGAAGCTAAACAAATATTTGGCCAGTTGGTGGCATCGTTATTATCACCCACTCTTCGGTAAGAACCGCCACAAGTTTGAGTAAAAGTAGCTCCATTACCTGTCCAATCTAAGTCTGCAGCAGTAATATTGAAACCGTTTATGGTAACATTTAACGTTGCTATTTCAGCTGCTGAAAAATGCCAGAATACAGAATCTACTACATTTCCAAGATCATCAATAATGATAATCCAACCTGAACTTCCATCGTTCCAAAAGATATTACTTCCCCAATAACCTGCTCCCCCGTTATCATTCCAATTCATAACGGAATTTGCTGCCATTGGGCCTAAGATTTGAACATTAGGATTTACTGTATTAATATCTGTGTATGGGGTTTCACTTACCGCTATTGCATAGCCCGTGTAGTCTGCTGCCAAACCTACATTCTGAATTTCTAATTGATCGGGGGTTTGTAAGCTAATTTCAGAAATCACTAATTGAGATAGTGGAACATCTGGTGTCTCCTGTGCATAAACGCTAGTATTTCCAGTAGGTGTAAAGGTATAATCGTTTCCTTGGAATAAGAATGTCCCTCCGGTAGGAGCATCATACCAACGGATCACATTAAGAGGATCATTAGGTGTTGCCGAAACGGTGACATCGTTACCAAGACAGAAATCATTTGCTCCTGTAGTTGGAGGGCCTGCTGTTAGGGCGATTACTTCTATATCATCGGAAGCACTAGAGGCCACCGAACAGTTTCCGGCTGGAACATCATAAATAATGGTATGAACTCCAACTCCCGCGGCTACAGGATCGAAAGAGAATGTAATACCATTCCCATCATCGGTTACACCGGGGCCACTATATACTCCGCCTAGTGGTGTACCACCTCCTAAACCAGTTACAACAGCGCTACCCTCACATACATCATCAGGAGCAGTAAAAGCAGCTAACTGACTTGGGGTATCAAAAGCTTCGGTACCATCACTTCTGCTGGCTGACGAACCTTGATCTGCACTCACACCCAATCCTCTTTTGGCAAAGGCATCCCATAAAATACATTCGTTGATACCGCCATAAATTGCAATATCTGCTGCAAAAATAGCATCTCTTCCATCTACAAATCCAGGGCTACAAGGCTGTAATTTCATCCCTTCAGTTACTAAAGCCATGGCCATAACATTTCCAGCGTCTAAATTTGCGTCTCCTGTAAAGTTATAGATGTCGGGATCCCATCCATGTTCATCAATTAAAGCCCAAGCAACTTCCCATAAGGTAGTTGCCCAAACAGAGCCTACCCCGTGAGGCACTGCGGCCGTTTTTATATCGTCATAAGTTTGAGGGTTTACTGCTATATCAGTACTATATGGGAACGGGCGAATTCCAGGACCTCCTGGGCCTTGTCCAAACAAATAAGTACCTACTCCTCTGGCATCGGTGCCGGTATCTCCCGGTTCAATAGTCATCATGACTCCGTACCAGTCGCTCCATCCTTCACCCATCTGTTCTTGGTTGCTCAAGCAACCTCCTTGATTAGGACCTCCTGTAAGTCTGTTGGAAATTCCGTGGCCATACTCGTGAATAATCACCAAATTGTCAAAATCTCCATCTTTATTTCCGCAGATATACATTTGCATGGTTGGGTTACCCCCGTCTGTAGGTGTCCCAAAGTTAGCATTACAAGTCCCGGAACCATCTTGTGCTTCAGAGTTTACAGAGTCGCTTCCTAAACCTCCATTTCCGTAGTTGTTCTCTTGAAAATTACCAGCAGCTTCATCAAATCCATACATATACATCACATCATGGATGATGTTATTCCAATAGAAAAGGTTAGTGATGGCTGCTTCTTCATAAGGTGTCGCTACTGAATAGTTTTGATCGAAAGGGAATCCGGTAAAATCAAGCGTTGCTCCTCCATCGGGCTGAAATCCGGGATTGTTACCATCTTCGTAAGAATTGGTATTGTTTCCTCGAGTTACGGTAAATTCTGCACCGGCAGCCCCATCGGTATCATGCCAACCAAAAGGTGATGCCGTAGAATTGGCCGGTAGTGTCTCTATAGTTCGAGCGCCGTAATAAGGGCTTTCAATGGGTGGTGCAAAAACTTCATAACTATCCGGAATTGCTACGTTATTTATAATTCTCTCTAAGATTTCGCAGTAATTGGGTATATCGAAAAGATTTTTATTGTAATCTAGGCTTTCATGGCTGCTATGGTCATGTTCAAAATTACAGCTGGACATCCAGTTTACTTTATCCAACATAGCTCCCGAGGCAGCATCTATGCGTGCGCTCCACCAATTTACTTGCGCCAATTCTTCAATAGATAGATCCCAGGCAATAGCTAAACGTCCGTCTTCCAAAATTTGATACACCAAACGAGCCGGAATTTCACTTTTAGAAATCCCCCCATTGCTAATTAAGGTCTCTTTGTTTGCTGAACTTTTTTGTTCAAGAATATTGAGATTTTCGGCAACCGAATACCCAAAATAAGATGCAGCAGCTTGCACTGCTTGTACCGCATTTAAGGAAACAGCAGTTCTTCCGGAAGCTTTTTGAGCAGCATCTTTAATAAAATGGTTGTTTGACTTAAGGACCTCGCCATTAGGAAAGATATGAATACTGGATTGTGTTCCATTAATTTCAATGCCATTAATGGCTTGCGAATAATACACATGTACTATTCCACTTGCACTACTGGTGTGTTGGCTGGTAATTACCCAATGCATGTCCTGCTCAGAAATAGTATTGCCTTCCAGCAGTTGCGTTAATTGTTGAGTAATACTTTGCGTAATATTTTGCGATACTCCCACAAAAAAAGAGCTTATGCAAAAAACTAGCATTAGAAAGGTAGATTTTTTCATCATAGTAAAAATTAAGTTAGTTTAAGGTGAGGATGTGTAAATCTATTAAAAAAGGTTTTATCAAACAACAATTTTCTAATAGCAATCATTTTTTAACAATCTAATTCTTAGCAGAAAACAAAGCAATCCTTTTTCAACTAAACTTATTATTTTATCTATTTTAGTAAAAAATATTGTTATGTCCCAACCAGACTCTCTTATCCTTGAGATGCAAAAAGGAAATGAAAAAGCCTTTTCAAAAATTTATGAGATGTATTCAAAGGCTATTTATTCGGTGATTCACGTAATTCTCAAAGACGAAGAACTCACCCATGAGGTCTTACAAGATGTTTTTGTTAAAGTATGGAAGAATGCCAATTCTTATTCCATTGAAAAAGGGCGTTTTTATACATGGTTACTTAACATTGCTCGAAACACTGCCATTGATAAAACTCGTTCAAAATCTTTTAAGAATGCTGCACAAAACCTATCTACCGATAATTTCGTACATGTCATTGGAGGCCACAATGAGTTGAACGCAAGTACCGATGCCATTGGAATCCAAAAATTTATAGATAAACTAAAACCTCTTTGTATTAAATTGTTGGACCTTCTTTATTTTAAAGGATATACGCAAAATGAAACAGCCGAAGCGCTTGAAACCCCGCTTGGAACGGTTAAAACCCGTGCCAGAAACTGTATTAATGATTTACGTAAATTGACATTGGAAGAAGTATGAGAGAATTAAAAGAAATCATCGAATCGGGGACACTGGAACTCTATGTTACCGGGGCTTTATCACAACGAGAAGCAATGGAAGTAGAAGATATTCTGGCGGATCATCCGGAAGTAAAAAAAGAAGTTGAAAAAATTGAAGCGGCCCTTATGAGCCTCTCTCATGATGACTCCTTTGAAATTCCACAGCAGGTTTGGAATAACATTCTACAATCTATTAGTGGTGTTCGAAAACTAACCCCTCCTCCCAAATCTTCCAACTGGAGTATGATGACAGGTTGGGCTGCGGCTATTGTATTTTTACTGGGTATTTTCTGGATGATGAACGAAAAAAATACACTTCAAAATCAAGTGCAAGTAACATCTACTGAAAATACTATACTGAAAGAAAAAGTACAGCTAACCGAGGACGCTTTGGCCTCTTCTGAAGGGTTACTTGAAATCATGCGCTCCAAGGATTATAGAGAAATAAATCTTCCGGGAAATGCAGCAGTTTCTCCGCAATCGTATGCAAAAGTGTATTATAATGATACTGAAAAGATTGCTTACATTGATGCTCGCGGATTACCTGCACCTCCCTCCGGAAAGGTGTATCAAGTATGGTCGCTAATTATGGACCCACTTACCCCCAGAAGCGTAGGGCTATTAGATAACTATGAAACTACTGAAAATAAAGTGTTTAAATTAGAGAATATACCCGATCCGGAAGCTTTTGGAATTACATTGGAGCCGGAAGGAGGAAGTGAAAGCCCAACACTCTCTCAATTATATACCTTAGGAATGGTTGCTCCTTAGTTTTAAATATATACAAATAAAAAAAGGCACCTGTAACAGGTGCCTTTTTTAGTACTTCTGCGTAGATTATAAATCGTTCACTTTTTCAGAAAGTACCGGCCCCAACTCAAAACTTGCTGTTTCCAGTTCGGCTTTTATTGCTTTCACTTTCTCCTTTTGTCCGTTTGCTTTATAGACCAAAGCTGCGTAGTATAAAGCCATGGGTTCAAAGGTCTTTCCATCGACCTTAGTTTCGATGGTTTGCAAAGCAACTTCCTTCTGCTGATGTTTCAATTGTGCAAATGCCAAAAAAGCATTCATTAATGGAGTATCTCTATTTCTTACTTCCGTTTCTGCCAATTCTTGTGCCTTTTCCGGATTCCTTTCAGCATACATCTCAATAAGATAAGCGTTGTACATCGCTCCAAACCCTCCTGAAGTAACTGCGTCCATAAAATCTTTTTCAGCGATTGCAGCGGCATCCGTATTTCTTTCAAAAGTAAATAGCTCGGCTTTTCGTAAATAATCATCCGGCATGATATTAGTTTTCATCACAGAATCTAATATTCGATGCGATTCTTTAGCATTTCCTTCAGCAGCATAGACAATCCAAGCTATTTTTCGTTTTACATACGCATTGTCGGGCTGAAGCTCTAGTGTTTTCAGATAATAGTTGTATGAATCTTGAATACGACCCGCATGACCATAAAAATCGGCCAAGTTACTGTAGGTCCATATTTTTAGGTATTTACTATCATGGGTTTCTGCCTTTTCCATCGCTAACTCTAAGTATCGAATAGCATTGTCTAAATCTCCTTTATGATCATTCCATTTAGACAGACGGATTAAATAATTGTAATCGGTCATATCCTTTACTTCGGAAAGGTAGGAATAAGCATCGTTGTAATATCCCAATTCCATAGAAGTATCAAAAAGCATAAACTGCGTGGCGCGTTTTTGAGCCCCTTCCGCTAAACTCTTCAGAAGGACATCATGGGCTTCTTTAAAGCGATGTTGAGTGATGTAGTTTTTGGCCAATCCTCGTTCAAACCCATCTTTAAATTGGGGCGCCGCTATAGATATAGCCTTTTTAAATAAAACTTCGGAAGCCTGTAAATAGTGAACGTTCCCTGTTTCGGAAAATAATTGTTCATATGCATTCGCCAAAGGACCAATGTCTCCAATTCCGGTGGTATCTTTATCTAAACGTTTAGACCAATACTCTTTTTGTCGATTAATTTCTTCTAGCGTGGGCCTATTTTGAGTCTGGAGGTAGGTATTGTAATCTTCAATTTGGGTAATCTTTTTAACCTCCGGTTTTGAGTTGCAACCCCATAAAAGGAGTCCTACAAAAACCATAGCAATATATTTCATCGGTATAAGGTGTTAAAAAAAAGAGCAACCTAAGTTGCTCTTTTTTTGGTTTTCTGAATGTTACTCTTCTAAAGCATTTTCTAAATATGGAAAGGGAAGCCCAAAGTTTCTGTCTCCGGGACCTACACCATCGCTGGTTAACTGTGGGGTACCGTTGTTTCCATCAAAACGGGTACCTGATGTACCACCAAACATAAGGGTAAGGGAAATATCAATCACATCGTCTGCGAGTGTTCTACCTGTTAAGGCAACTCCGGTGTTAGGGTCGAAATAAGTAGTTTGCCCATTGGGTGCTACTTGTAAAGCATCAAACTGTGCCAAGACCGTAGTGAAAACAGCAGCATCCAGGCCTAAAATATTAGTCTCATAGTCAATACTTACACCCAAGGCATCTCCATACACATCGTGATAGGCTTCCAAGGTGTTCTGAAATATAGGTTGAAAAGAAGCACGGTTGCTAACACGCGATGTGTTGAACATATCCTTTACCGTACCACTTCCGCTAAAAACCGTATTCACGCCCGGGCGCCCCATAATGTCTTCCTGTTTAAATGTACCCGTAAAGTCTAATAAATCAAAACAAGATACACAGCTACCACCACAATCTACTCCTTCTTCATCGCCATTCATAATACCATCGTCGCAGGTGGCTTGTTCTATTACATTTCCGTTATCGTCGTCATCTTTACATTGGGTAAACAATAATCCCAAACAAAGCGACAAAGCAAAATATTTTATATGTTGAATTTTCATCTTTTTCTTTTTTTAAAATTATTGTTTTCTTTTTGTGGTTACCCAAACGTTATAGGCATTGGGGAATCCTGCTCCTGCCACATGTGCCGGTGCAGGTCCTAACAAACTATTAGGCACTTCTACCACTACCGCCAATACATTAAGACCTTCAAAAAAGTCGGAAGCTTCAGTAGGAGGTAAAAAACCGTCCGGGGCAGCTGCTCCGGAAACTACCTGATTAAATTGGTTAAAATCGAAGTAGAAAGCATCTCTTCTGGGTCCTGCAAAGAAGGTCATCCCGTTGTTGGTTGCTGTAAGCGTTTCGCCAATTTCAGATATTTCTACCTGACCCGAAAGTTGGTCTTTATTAATGGTACTGTTTAATCCTTGCTCGTTGGGAGCATAAGGACCAAAGAAATACATAATACTGTCTCTGCGAATGGCCTGTATAACCAAATCTTCCACAAAGTCGCCCGTATTATCAATATTGAACTCTACCAGCACGTCTTCAGAGAAGGCTGCCAATTGCGTTACGTTTCCGGGCGTCAAGGGCCCTTGCATGGTGGCCACAAATACCGTGTTGTCCGGATTGGTTCCTTCAAAGGCATAGAAATCGGCAATATCTACCGTTGTACCCGCCACTACAGGAGAATCGATATGATCTGCTGCAAGAAACACTACCGACAAGAATCCCAGGGCTACTAAAACCACTAATCCATAAAATTTTGTCTTTTTCATAGTAATGAATGTTATTTGATTAAATTTACTTTCCCTTATGTACGGAGAAAGTAAACCTATGGTTTTTAAAGATTGTAAAAATAGAGCGAAAAACCGCAACTTCCTACAAAATTAAAAAATGAACCCATCTTCTGGCGGCTGGATTAACAAATTTATGAACGAGTTTTCCCAAGAGGAACTCATTGGGGTACACTCTGGTGTTTTGTCTTTTTATGAAACGCTAAAAAAAAGTGGATTTATATACGGGGTCTCTATAAAAACATTGCTGAATACTCCCGTAAGTGAGTTTACACTCACCCAGGAAGAAAATACCAAGATTAATCTTTTTCATGCCCTACTCTATTTGTATTCTTTTGAAAGGCCCGGCGCAAGTACTAGTGAAGCCATTGAACATATGGTGGTTTTTTATAAGACCATTGAAAAAGGGAAGCCCGGATTTTTTCAGAAATTGAATTTTACCAAAAGCCCTTCCGAAAATTTGGAACGTATATTGGCGGCACGTATTCAAGAATCCAACACCCTGATTAAAACTGAAGCTGCTTCCTTATTTACATATGCTTTATTATTTGGCGATGTTTTAGCATTTCGCTATTTCCTAAAACAGCCCAAAGGACTTAAAAACTACATGGAAGCATTGGAGGAAACCTTGATACAATTCAGCATTTGGGCATTACAAAGCAAGCAGAAAAAAAATAAATACGATACCCTTATTATTGAAATGGTATCGGAATCTTCTCAATATGTTACCCATAGTGATTATCCGTTTTCTCATGGAATTGTAGACCAACTAAAAGAACGTACGGTTCTCGAAAAACAATTTGTTTTAGATATTTGTTGTCTGGCAGTTTGGGACGACAAAAAAATAGACGCTACTGAAAATACTTTTTTAAAAGAAGTTGCCTTCCATTTAGGGATTAGCCATGAGTATCTGGAAAGTAGTATAGCGACTATTAAGGGTTTTTCTGCTGCTAATGAACATAAAATAAAGCTGTTTCAATACACCCACCCCGTAAAGCAATTATACAAACAAAGTACCGATACGGTAAAATTATTGGTGCTTAGAAACAAAAAACGGTTGTTAAAAGAACTCAACGAGAGTGGTGAACTATTGGTATTATTGGGGCAATCCACCTCTCGCGAGCTCACTGCCGAGGAAAAAACCAAGGTAAAAGAGCAACTGTTAGATATTTTTAAGAGTATCCCATCCCTTACCATTTTTATGCTCCCCGGAGGGGCTTTACTACTGCCTTTGGTAGTAAAATTAATTCCGAAATTACTCCCTTCGGCTTTTAATGAAAATAGAGTTGATGAGGATTAAGTATATACTGCTATTTCCTGTTTAAAACCTATGTCCCCTGCCCAAGAAGGAATACAGCATTAATCTACATTCAAAAAAAATTACATTCGTAACAAAACTTATAAACTTGACTATGAAGAAACTAAAAAAGATTTGATTTTTAATCTAAGAAATAAATGCTAAATTTGAGTATTAAAAATTTAATTCTATGTCTTTAGCATATTTACAAACTTCAAATTTGGAAGTAATAACCGAAAGACCTCTCCCATTACCAAAAAAAAAGTATCCATGGAATTGTACCTTTAGATTGCAGTTAGATTTTAATGCAGTAAATAAAAATAAAGATAAAGCTGGTTACACAGTTAGAGGAGTAGTTAGAGGAATTGCAAGTCCTCTAAATATTAGTGAATTAAGTTTTGCTAAAAATTTTGAATATGAAATTTCAACAACTGATAAATTAGAAACTAACAAAATTATAGCATCACATCTTTTATTAACATTCACATTAGAGTTAGATTCGTACATTCATGTTGATGGTGATTTTACATTTCTAATTGCAAATGGCTTAACAATTAAAACTAATTTTTTATTGATTAGCAATACTGATATACTATCTTTCAACACACCTCTCTTTATTGTCAAGGAAACTGATTGATTAATTTAAGACCAAAAATTAATAAATTTTGCTAGCAATCAACCGCTTACTTAATACTTGAAAACGTAAAAAGAGTAACACCGCAGAGGCTGTTAATCCTGCTAATAATCCAATCCAAATTCCGGCACTAGTATATTCAGTATACATCCCTAAATAAAAAGAAATTGGAAACCCTATTAACCAATACGCAATAAAGGTAATTAAAGTTGGAATTGCCACATCTTGCATCCCTCGTAGTGCGCCTAAGACTACTACTTGCAACGTATCACTTATCTGAAAGATGGCTGCAATCAGCATGAGCTTAGCAGCTATCGTTAATACCTCTAATGTATCGGCAATGTTGTTGGCATTATCAAAATCGAGATAGAGCTTTGGAAGTTGATATCGCAATAATAAAAAGGAAATACAAAACACAATTGCTAAGATGGAGGATAATAAAAAGATAGAAAACGCTATACGGCGTAATTCTCTAAAACGTTTCATTCCTTTTTGATTACCCACCCGTATCATGGCCGCTACACTAAAGCCCATGGCTACCATAAAAGTCATGGAGGATAGGTTCAGCGCAATTTGGTTGGCAGCTTGGGGGTTTTTCCCTAAAATCCCTGATAGCCAAATAGCCGCTGTAAAAATGGCTACTTCAAAAAACATTTGCAGCGCCGACGGAAAACCTAAACTCACTAATTTTTTGAGCATTGAACGAGTTAAAGTGAAAAATTTAATGTGAGTAACGTAATCCTTCGATTTTAGATTTTGAGACATTAAATACCACAAATAAACTAACATCACTACCCTTGAAGCAAGTGTACCAATAGCTGCACCCACCACGCCCAAAGCAGGCATCCCCAATTTTCCGAAAATGAAAATATAGTTTAATGCCACATTCACAACGTTAGCAAGAATGGTAGCATACATCGGGTATTTTGTCATAGAAAGCCCGTCGCTACATTGTTTGAACGCCTGAAAAACAATAAGAGGAATTAGTGAAATAGCTACTAAAGTAAGATAGGGCATAGCAAGTGTTACTACTTCCTCTGGTTGTTTCATAATATGCATTAGGGGTTTTGCGAAGAAAACCATCAAAAAGAGGGCAATACCAAGCACGGCACATAAAAAAAGTCCATGTTTAAAAGAGGATTTCCCGTAAGAAAGGTTTCCTTCACCATCGGCTTCTGCCACTAAGGGGGTAATAGCGGTAGAAAAACCGATACCCAAGGACATGGCAATAAACATAAAGCTATTCCCCAGCGAAACGGCAGCAAGTTCGGCAGTGCCTAGCTGTCCCACCATGATATTGTCTACAAAAGCCACCATTGTGTGACCTAACATTCCTAATATAACAGGAGTGGCCAGTTTAATATTATATCGAAATTCTTTAGTGTATTGTTGAAGCACAGCTTGGGTTAATGAACAAAGTTAAAAAACCCAAGTGGTTTTGCATAATGAAAATAATATCTCCAAGATAAAACTATAACGAAGCTAAAAATTGAGAAGGAGTTTGTTTTAAAAACTTCTTGAAAGATTTGTTGAAGGTTACCTTATTGTTAAAACCTACTTCGTAAGCTACATCTATAATGTTACGTTTTTGCGATTTTTTTAGCATTTCAGCGGCATCGGCTATTCGATATTTATTGATAAACTCAAAGAAATTAAGCCCAAAGTGTTCATTAATTACTTGTGAAGTATTATGACGGGTGGTTCCTAACAGCATTGAGACTTGATCTAAACTTACATCATTTTGAAGGTACACCTTATCATTTTCAAAAAGTTGCAAAAGCGCTTCTTTTAATTCAATAGAGTAACTTGGGGTAAGTCCTGATTTAAGATATTTTTCATTTTTGCTGTTAAAGGTTCCTAAAAAAAGATTTGGGCTTCTAAAGGAAGCATACCCTATATACACTACCATAATAGCCATGATTACAATTTGAAGTTCCAACAAAAAGGAAAAACTTGATATAAATTCAGCCAAGACAAGTCCATAAATAGCATAAGAAATAACATATGTTGAACTCAAAAAGACTAGCGTTGTAAGCCATTTTTTAGCCTCAGGGCTATACTCTTTATATCGATTGTTTTTAAAATATAAACTTAGAAGTAGCCCTCCGTAAATAATTAAAGAAAGGATTTTAGTACTTACAATCCCCACCAGATATGGCATTCTATTAAAAGAACCTACCTCAAACATAATGTGTAGTTTTTCTTCTTTTGAAAGCAAAAGCAATGGAAACATAATCACTATTATAATTACCGTTGGAAAAAAATGAAGCAAATCAATTTTTCTAAAAGTATATTTTTGAGTAATTCGCTTAAAATAGAAATACAATAAAGGCCCATACAAATATGAAAATATAGAAGACATGTATAAAATATGTGGCATTCTAAATTTTAAATTAGTACTATGAAGAAATATATGGAATATGAAAAGTGAATGAATTAGAACAAATAGAGAAATTAGGAGTGTAGCATTCTTATCTTTAGTCCTTTGAGTAAGAAGCATAGAACCTATAAAAAAACCTATCAATGCTGAAAAGAGATAGAAAAAATGCAGCCAGGTAACGTTTAGGTCATACTTTTCAAGTAATGTTTGAAATTCCTTAGTGTCTTTAAATTTTAAAAAATACCGAGATTCCACAAAACCTGTCTCTGCGGAATACTTTATATACTCTTCAACATAGAGAACAGTAGTAGCCAAATCATTTTCCTTGGCGGCATTAATAGCCCGTTCTTTATACAATTGAAGAGAATCTTCACTAAACTTAGCATCTTCTTGAATTGTAACTGCATATATTGCCTCATAAGAAGTACCCCGAGCGAGTAAATAGTTATCGGGAAATAATAGAGCCAACAGGAAAAATATTCTCACAGCTTTAATTATGTAGGCAAACAATTTCATGGGTTAGTATTAATATGCTATCTTAAAGATACTATTTTGTTTTATTAAAACAATGATTATTAGTAATTCCCGATAATAGTTTACGCTTCCGTCCGAAGAATTGTTACCTCTTAAAACAAAAAAAGACTCAATAAAATTGAGCCTTTTCAATGCTATTAAGAATTTTAAAAAGTAATTATTTTTTCAAAGAGTTATATTCCGTCTTTGTACCGTATTTATCCATAAGATACACCAAACTTGCCATGGTCGCAGCTCCCAATTCCAGTTCACGTTTGTTAACAGCATCGAAAGTATCGTTGGACGCATGATGATAGTCGAAGTAACGTTGAGAGTCGGGGCGTAATCCGGCGAGTACCGTTTTTTCATTTTTAAGTGGCCCAATATCGGCACCACTTCCTCCTTTTTCAAAATAGTGAATTAAGTAGGGTTTAAATAAAGGCTCCCAACTTTTTATTTGCTCAAAATTGGCGTCATCAGTATCAAATGAAAATCCGCGTGGGGTAAATCCACCGGCATCACTTTCCAAAGCAAAAACATGCTCTTCTTGCTTCAATTTAGCCTCTTCGGCATATTTATTTCCACCTCTAAGCCCGTTTTCTTCATTCATAAAAAGTACGACCCGGATGCTATGTTTGGGTTTATATCCAATTTTTTTAAACAATTGTAGCACCTCCATCGATTGCACACAACCTGCACCATCATCGTGCGAGCCATCTCCCAAATCCCAAGAATCGAGATGCCCACCAACTATCATGTATTTATCTGGAAATTGAGACCCTGTAATTTCACCAATAACATTATAGGATTGCACATCTGGATATACTTTACAATTTTGCTTAAAAAAGAATTTTAAATCCGGTTGGATTTTTAATGCCCTGCTCAAATAATCGGCGCCATTGGTACTAATAGCACAGGCAGGAATACGCTTACTTTCAGGAGTATCTCCATAGGTCATAGAGCCTGTATGGGGATAATCGTCTTTACGTAGATTCATAGATCGCACAATAACACCTACAGCACCATATTTAGCTGCTTCCATAGCTCCTGCATACCTTTGGTCTACACAGCCACCATAGGCACTAAAAGTTGCTATTTGTGTAGCATCCATAGGGCGATTGTAAAAAACAATTTTACCTTCAATTTTTTCCTTTCCCATAGAGGCTAATTCTTGAAGTCCTTGTACTTCAATTACTTCCGCTTTTAACCCTCCATCAGGCGTTGCAACAGAACCACCTAAAGCACAGATATTAGCCAAAGAAGTAATCCCCGGAGCTGTTTCTATATAGGCATATTCCGGTATACCGCGAGTCCATTTAGGAACCATAACGGGCTGTAGCCATACTTTATCCAATCCTAATTTTTCCAATTCTTCCTTAGTATATTGAACGGCTTTTTCAGCTTCTAAAGAACCGGATAATCTTCCACCTATGGTATTAGACAAATCATCCAGCCATGCATAACTTTTACCTTCCAAAAGTGCTGTATTGTAAATGTTTCGGAGCATGGTGGAATCCTCTTTAGTTACTTTTTGTGAAAAGCTTATTCCACAAAAAAATAAAAGTATTATTACAAGTAATTTACTATTACTATTAGGATTCATTTTCCAATTGTTGTTTATACTCATTTATTTTCGCTTTAATTTCCGGCTCTAATTCGGGTTCTTTAATATCTGTAAATTTTTGCATTTCTTCCAATAATATAGAAGCTACCAACAAGCGTGCCGCCGGTTTACTATCGGCCGGAATATGATACCAAGGTGCATGAGGTTTTGAAGTTCTATTAATGGCATCTTCATAACAATCTTGATAAGTATCCCATAGCATTCGTTCTTTTAAATCGCCAGGAGAAAATTTCCAGTTTTTTTCTTGCTTTTCAAGCCTTCTAAGCAATCTATCCTTTTGTTCTTCTTTAGAAAGATGCAAGAAAAATTTGAAAATGATGGTTCCATTTTCAGCTATTGTTTTTTCAAAGGCATTAATTTGCTCAAAACGTTTGTCCCAGAAAGCGTCATTAATGTCATCCACACTTTCCACATTGGGTAAATACTCTCCTAAAATATATTCGGGATGCACTCGGGTTACCAAAACATTTTCATAATGTGTACGATTAAAAACTCCAAATTTTCCTCTTGCCGGTAAGGCAATATAATGGCGCCAGAGGTAGTCATGCTTGCGTTCCAATTCTGTTGGAACTTTAAAACTATACACCATAACTCCCCGAGCGTTAAAATCTTTAAAAACCTCACGAACCAAACTATCCTTTCCGGCGGTATCCATCCCTTGCAAACAAACTAGCACTGCATATTTCCCGTGGGCATACATGGTATCTTGAAGCTCCCCTAATTCCTTCCGAACTTTTTCCAACTCTTTTTCCAAATCTTCATCGTTTAAGTTAAAGTCCTCATAAGTAGCTAACTGTGCTATCTTAATTTTGGCTTCAATTTTAAAGTCTGAACTTTTAATTTTCTTCATAAATACTTATTTACTTGCAAACAGTTTTACGTCATTTTCGGTCACTTCTTTATCTCCTAAAATAATTAATCTTTCAACCACATTGCGCAATTCCCTTATATTTCCTGTCCAATCATATTCTTGAAGAAGTTTGATAGCTTTTTCTGAAAATTTCTTTTGCGTAGTTCCGTGTTCATCGGCAATTTTCTTGGTAAAATAATCAATAAGTAATGGGATATCATCTCGTCTATCATTTAAGGCCGGAACTTTAATTAAAATAACAGCCAAACGATGGTACAAATCTTCCCGGAATCTGCCTTCGGTAATTTCCTTGCTTAAATCTTTATTGGTAGCGGCTACCACACGTACATCGACTTTTATGTCTTTATCACTTCCCACTCTTTGTACCTTACTTTCTTGAAGCGCTCTAAGCACTTTTGCTTGTGCCGAAAGACTCATATCCCCAACTTCGTCTAAAAAAATAGTGCCCCCATTTGCCGCTTCAAATTTACCCGCTCTATCTTTTACAGCCGAGGTAAACGCTCCTTTTAGGTGACCAAAAAGTTCACTTTCTATCAACTCACTTGGGATGGCTGCGCAATTTACCTCAACCAATGGGCCATTGGCTCTTTCACTCTTTTGATGCAACCAGTGTGCAACCAATTCTTTACCAGTTCCATTGGGGCCTGTAATAAGTACACGAGCTTCGGTGGGAGCTACTTTTTCAATCATTTCCTTAATTTGCGAAATGGCGTTAGAATTACCCACCATTTCGTATTTTTCACTCACCTTCTTTTTCAGTCTTGTGTTCTCTACTACCAACTCTTTTCTGTCTAAAGCGATACGAACCGTATTCAGCAAGCGATTTAAATCGGGTGGTTTGGAGATGTAATCAAAGGCTCCTAAACGCATAGTATTTACTGCTGTATCGAGATCGCCATGTCCCGAAATCATCACAATTGGAATTTCTGGTTTTAATTTTTTTACCGCTTCAAGAACTTCAACACCATCCATTTTGGGCATTTTGATATCGCACAAAATTAAATCGAAATCTTCCTTTTTTATAAGTTCAATACCCACAAGCCCATCTTCGGCTTCCAAGACCTCATACGCAGTATTTTCTTCGGTTAAAATTTTAACGAGTACCCTTCTAATGGCTGCTTCGTCTTCTATGATAAGAATTTTTGACATGAAATATATTTTGAAAGGTCTAAAATAGGAAGTATTCTTTATAAGCACCTGCTATTTTTCCCTAAGATTTTCTTAAGATTGGAAATTACTTTTCGGTTTGAAAAATATGTACATCGCGCTGAGGGAATGGAATGGTAATATTGTTTTCCCTAAATAATGCATCAATCCTAAACCGAATGTCACTCTTAATTCCGGGATCTATAAAACTATCGTTAATGAAAAAGTAAATACTGAATAGCAACGCAGAATCTCCAAAATCTTCAAAAAGTACAAAGGGAGCAGGTCTTTTTAAAATTCGTTTATCATTTGCGACGCTTTTCAACAATAATTCTTTCACCAATTGTGTATTACTACCATATGCCACCCCCACTGAGACAGATTCGCGGGTTTGCTTGTAATTTTGGGTGTAATTAAAAATAGTATCACTTATAAATTTATGATTCGGAATAATAAAAATTTTATCATCCCTTGTAATGGCTCTCGTAGTGCGGAGTTTTATTTCAATTACACGGCCAACCTTGCCGTTTATTTCAATAACATCTCCTACCAATAATGATTTATCTACAATAATGAAAATTCCTCCAATGATATCTTGAAATAATTCCTGCAATGCCAGCCCTACTCCTACTAATAACGCAGCAGAAGCTGCCAACACCGGTGTTACATTAAATCCGGCAACACTTAAAGTGCTAAATACAACAATAACATATACAATGTATTTAATGAACTTGAAGACACTAATAAACTTTTGTGTGTCTATGGGGGTCATCCGTCGGGTATAGAGTTTTCTGATACCCAATAAAACATAACTAGTTATTATAAAAGAGGCAATTACAAGTAATAAAAGGCCAATAGTGATATGTACAGTATCCTCTCCTTCTCCAAAATGAAATCCCCAGTTGAGAACATCTTTAATACTTCCCCAAATATCTTCTTTTACTACTTCGGTAATTTTTTCTTTTACTTCGCCTTGCATTATTAATATTTAATCCACTTAATCAATTCTTTATAGCTGGGTTTCTTGCCATACATCAAGATTCCCACGCGGTAAATTTTAGCCGCAAACCAAACCGTCCCTATAAAGGTAGCAAATAAAATAAGTAAAGAAAGAATTTGTTGCCATAGAGGCACCCCAAAAGGGATTCGCATTAACATTACCACAGGAGAGGTAAACGGAATATATGAAAACACTTGAGATACGGTACCATGGGGGTCTTCAATTACGGTAAAGAACCCTACATAAACTGCCAAAATTAAAGGTAGTAACATGGGTAACAAAAATTGTTGGGTGTCTGTTTCACTATCCACTGCTGCGCCAATGGCTGCATACAGCGAAGCATATAATAAATACCCTCCAACAAAAAAGAGTATAAACATGATGATTAAATTGGCCATTGGAAGATTATTAATTTCTCTTGCAACATCCGTAATAATTCCATCCATACCACCACCAGTACTTTGCACTTGATTTAAAACTTCCTGCTGTTGAGATTGCACCGCAGAAAGGTCTATCCCAAAAATTGAAGTAACTACAAAACTCAATACCCCAACTAAAATTACCCAAGCTATAAACTGGGTAACTCCAGCCAATGAGGTTCCAAATATTTTACCAAGAAGCAATTTTCCAGGTTTTACGGAAGAAATTATAACTTCAATAATGCGACTCGTTTTTTCCTCAATCACGCTGCGCATAATCATATTACCGTAAATAATGATAAACATAAAAAGTAAATACCCTGCCGCTCCTCCAAAAATTAACTTTAGTCCGGAGCCCAATTTTGAAGTTTCCTCCCCTTTAAATGTTTCCAGTTGGGGTTCAATATTAATTTTTAATTTTTTTATGAGTTCGGCATCGATGCCTGCTTCTTTTAGTTTTATTGAATTTGCTTGAGTTTGAATGACATCTTCAATATTCTTCATCACTAATAAAGAAGGTGAATCTTCAGAATAGAATACAATTTTTTTAGAAAGCTCCTCAATTTTTTCACTCTTCGGAATAAAAAGCAACCCATACACTTTATCAGTTTCGGCTTTTGTTTTAGCATCTTCCAAAGAAATTTTTGGTAGCATCTGAAACTTTAGATTATCGCCGTCGGTAAATTGATGGGCAAACAACCCACTTTCATCCAGTACCGAAATGGTGCGCACTTTGTCGTTGTTAAGCTGCGACAAGTAGGTCACCAAACTAAAAATACCCACCATTAACAGCGGACTTAAAAACGTCATGATAATAAAGGACTTATTCCGTATTTTATTAAGATATTCTCGTTTTATAATTAAGGAGAGGTGATTCATCGTTTCTGAAAATTAATGGTTCTTTACGGCTTGTATAAAAATATCGTTGGCTGAAGGCACTACTTCTACAAAATGAGTAACCTGCCCTAAAGTAGCTAAATACGAAAATAAATCGTTTGGCTGATGGGCTTCGGGGATTTTTATTTTATACTGAAGCTCATCATTTATAGTTTTATAAGTAGCAGGAAAAGTTTCAAACTTCTCTTTTAAAAGTTTTGAAACCGCTTCTTTTTTATCGGTCATGAGCGCTACTTCAAAGGTGTTTGATTTGTATTGTCGTTTAATATCAATAAGTCTTCCGTCTAAAATTTTATTCGATTGATGAATTAGTGCAATATGGTCGCAGAGTTCTTCTACACTTTCCATACGGTGGGTAGAAAAAATAACAGTAGCACCGCTTTCTCTTAATTTTAAAATTTCATCTTTAATAAGATTGGCGTTTATAGGATCGAAACCACTGAAGGGTTCATCAAAAATGAGCAATTTAGGCTCGTGCAAAACGGTTACCACAAATTGAATTTTCTGTGCCATTCCCTTAGAAAGCTCTTGAATTTTTTTGTTCCACCAATCGCCTATTTCCAGTCGTTCAAACCAAACTTTTAGTCTTCTTTTTGCTTCAGCTTGCGAAAGTCCTTTCAATTGTGCCAAATACACCGCTTGCTCTCCTACTTTCATAGATTTGTACAATCCACGTTCTTCCGGTAAGTATCCAATATGCTGTATGTGGTGGGGTTGCAAGGGCTCTCCGTCCAACAATACATGTCCCGTATCGGGCATAGTAATTTGATTGATAATTCTAATAAAAGTAGTTTTCCCAGCGCCATTAGGCCCCAAAAGGCCAAAAATAGACCCTTGAGGCACTTCAATAGAAACTTGGTTTAATGCTTTAAAGGTTCCAAAGGATTTTGAAACATTTTGGGCAACAAGAAGATTTTGCATACAAAAGTTTTGGTTTGTAAAGTTAGAATTTCCTAATAAAGCCGTAAAGTAATTAAGAGAATTTTAAACGTTTGTAGTAATACAAAAGCATTTGTTACAAGAATTTGTTAAGTATGTTTAAAAAAAACAAAACCCACCCCGCCAATGGCGGGGTGGGAAAAAAATTGCTATGAAAAAGAAAAATTATCGTTAAAAAGAAAATAACGACTTTCAAATATAGGTAAAAAAAAATTTAATCAGAAAATTTTCAGGAAAACATGTCTTTCACCTTTTCAAAGAATGATTTATCGTCTTTTTCAGGTTTGGGAATAAAATGCTCATCATTTTTCATTTTTTCAAAAAATTCACGCTGTTCTTTTGTTAATGATTTCGGGGTCCAGACATTTACATGGACTAACAAATCGCCTGTTCCATAGCCATTGATGCTGGGGATACCTTTATTTCGCAAACGCAATATTTTTCCACTTTGAGCTCCCGGCTCAATTTTAATTCGCACTTTTCCGGTAACGGTTTCAATTTCTTTTGAAGTTCCCAAAACGGCTTCCGAAATACTGATATAAAGATCGTAATGAAGGTTATCCCCTTCTCGCTGAAGGAACGGATGAGCTTCTTCTTCTATAGCAACTAATAAATCTCCTGCAATTCCATTTCCCGGGGCATCGTTTCCTTTGCCTGAAACTTTCAATTGCATTCCGTCCACGACTCCAGCAGGTATTTTTATAGAAACGGTTTCTTCTGAAAGAATCATTCCTTGAATATCAGCTCCTGCGGGTTTTTGGTCTATGATTTGGCCAGAGCCTCCGCATGTACTACAGGTAGCAGCCGTTTGCATTCTCCCTAAAATGGTGTTTTGAATTTTGGTTACTTGTCCATGACCATTACAAGTGCTGCAGGTTTTATAGGTAACGCCAGGGGCTTGCTTTTTCCGTTTTACCTTGATTTTTTTATCTACGCCATTGGCAATTTCTTCCAAAGTAAGCTTTACCCGAATACGCAGATTACTTCCCTTCATTCTCCGTTGTCCCCCGCCAAAACCTCCAAAACCACCGAAGCCACCACCAAAAGCACCACCAAAAATATCTCCAAATTGACTAAATATGTCTTCCATATTCATACCGCCACCGCCAAAGCCACCGCCCTCAAAGGCTTGATGTCCATATTGGTCGTAACGGGCTTTTTTGTCGGGATCACTTAAAACCTCATAAGCCTCTGCCGCTTTTTTGAACATTTCTTCTGCCTTAGGGTCTCCCGGATTTTTATCCGGATGGTATTCAATGGCCTTTTTTCGGTAGGCCTTTTTAATTTCAGCCGCCGAAGCACTTTTTGAAATACCCAATATATCGTAATAGTCTTCCTTCATATTAATTTCCTATAACTACTTTTGGATAACGAATTATTTTTTCACCTAACGAATAGCCCTTTTCAATAACGTCTATTATTTTTCCTTTCATATCTTCCGAAGGAGCCGGAATTTGAGTAATAGCCTCGTGAATATCTGCGTTAAAATTTTCTCCAGCTTCTGTTTTTATAGCTTCCAATCCTTTTTGACGGAGGGTCTCATTCAATTTGTTACTAATAAGTTCAACGCCTTTGAACAGGGTATCATTTTCACTTTTTTCAATTTCTTTTAAAGCTCTATCAAAATCGTCTAATACCGGAAGCAAAGAAACCATCACATCCTGTCCGGCTGTTTTAAATAATTCTAAACGCTCTTTTCCGGTGCGTTTCTTATAATTTTCAAATTCGGCAAAAAGACGAAGATAACGGTCCTTTTCTTTTTCAACCTCTTCTTTTAAAACATCCATTGGGTTATTTTCTAGTTCTTGCTCATTAGATGTTTTTTCTTCTTGATTAATATTTTCATCTGCTACAGCAACTTTTTCCTTATTTTTCTTACTCATAAGTATCAAAAATTATTCGTCACTTTGGGATTACAAAAGTACTGCCATTTATGAAAAAATGTCAAAATGTCATTGCTAAAATTTTAGTAAAATATTAAGATAGAAAAAATGGGTATTACCTACTTTTGCACTTCATAAAAAAATAAAAAATCATGAAAAAAATCTTTTTAAATATTTCATTAATTGCTGTAGTTGCTTTTACGATAACCTCATGTAAAAACAACAATGAAGCTGAAACCAGCGAAGCTCAAGAAGTAGCAGAAGCTGCTCCTGTAGCTGTAGAATACATGGTCGATACTGCTGCCTCTCAAATTACCTGGAAAGGTGCAAAACCTCTTGGAAGCCATAACGGAACTATACAAATTACTAAAGGCGTGGTTTCTGTATCAGGTGAAACTGTTCAAGCAGGAGAGTTTGTTATTGACATGAATACGATTACTGATTTAGATATGGAAGGAGATATGAAAACAAGCCTTGAAAACCACCTAAAAGGTACCGTTGAAGGAAAAGAAGGAGACTTTTTTAATGTAAATCAATATCCAACTTCTAGGTTTGAACTCACCGGTGTAAGCACTGTTGAAGGAAAAACCATGGTTTCCGGAAATCTTACCATTAAAGACAAAACTCAAAATATAAGCTTTCCCGCCAGTATTGGTTTTGAAGGAAATAATGTAACCATTACATCTGAAACATTTACTATCGACAGAACTCAATGGGGTGTAAACTATGGCTCTAAAACTGTTTTCGATAATTTAGGTGATAAATTTATCAATGACGAAATTGAACTTACTGTTTCGTTAGTTGCCAAAAAAGCTTAATTTCTTTTATAGGATAGAAAAGGCGACCAAATGGTCGCCTTTTTTTTATAATAAATCCTCCAAGGCATTTTCCAAATTAACATATTGAAATAGATATCCTTCTTTCAATATTTTTTGGGAACTTACTAATTGACTTTCAAAGGCAATTGCAGCCATTTCTCCTAACAATATTCGCAAAGCAAATTTAGGCACGTTGGGTAGCCAAATACTTTTACTAAAGTGCTGTGCTAAAAGTTGGGTTATTTTTTTATTCGATGCCGGACTGGGTGAAACTGCATTATAAACTCCCGAAAGTTCATTTTTAAGAAGGTATAGATAGATACCCACCATATCGTCTATATGAATCCAAGACTGCCATTGCTCGCCGTCTCCCAAATAGGCTCCAAATCCCATTTTTATAGGCTTTGCCATTTGCAATAACGCTCCGCCATTATTAGATAGTACAATCCCGGTTCTTACTTTAGTAACTTTAATTTTCAATTCTGAAAATTGATCTGCCGCTTTTTCCCATTCTTCTACCACTTTTCCTAAAAAAGTTGGGGCTTTTTCTTCAGAATTTTCTTCATACAGCTGATCCGGAGAACTTGGATAAACACTAATTCCACTGGCTGAAACATACTGTGTAACCGAGTGCTCAATTTTCTTTAAAGTATTAAAAATAAGTAATGCAGGTTCTACTCGGCTGTTTAAAATCTCTTTTTTATAGGAAGAAGTCCAGCGTTTTGAAACGGAAGACCCGGCTAAATTAATAATGGAAGTTACCCCTATAAAAGCCTCCTTATCTATAATTCCTTTTGAAGGATTCCAGAAAAAACCACGAAAAGATTTCTTAGTCTCAATTTTATTTTTGTTTGTAGTTAGGTAGTGTATTTCTATCCCCAGACTAAGACATTCTTTTACTAATGCTGTTCCTATTAATCCTGTAGCCCCCGCAATGAGTAGTTTCATTCTCTTTTTTTATAAAGTTAGCACTTTCCGTAAACAACAACACACCTATTAACGTAACCTTAATAGCCTTTTAACGAATCTAAAAAACCTGAAACATTTAATTTTCATTTAATACTTCTCCCTTAACAGCTCGAAGCATTTCACGCTTTCCGGGAGGTCCGGCTAATTTTTCAACCGTAAATCCTACGTGCTGCATCGCACGCCTAGCATTACTATTAGCGGCATAGGTAACCAATATTCCTCCTGTTTTAAGAGCTGCAAACATCTTTTCAAATATTGGTTCAGTCCAAAGTTCGGGCTGTACTCGTGCTCCAAAAGCATCAAAATAAATAATTTCGAAAGCTGCCTTATCTTCTATTTCGGAAAAAAATTGCTTTCTCTTTTTCAGCATAAAGTGTTTAGAAATTTCAAAAGAAGTCTCCCAAAGAGTTTCGTGAAGTTTTAAAAAGTCATTGGGAGCAATTTGAAGCAACTCAGGGTAATTGAGTATTTCAATTTCAGAAGCTTCCAAAGGATAGGCTTCTACCCCTGTATAACCTATTTTAACACCTTGTTCTTCTGAAAAAAGCTGTGTTAAAATTGCATTTAAACCGGTACCGAAACCTATTTCCAAAACAGACACTTCTGTCTTTTTAGAAGTTTCTAAAAAATACCGAAGCCCGGCTTGTATAAATACATGCCGAGCTTCGTTAATGGCTCCATGTTTAGAGTGGTAATGCTCATTCCATTCAGGCAGATAAAGTGTTAAAGACCCATCTCCTGTCGTAAGGAATTCGCGCTTCACTATTACTGTTTTTCCGGAATAAGAACTCCGGAAGATAAAAATGATAAGGTGAGTTTGGGTTCGGTAATCGCATCAATTTCATCCTTCGTTTTCCCTGCATCTTCAGCAAAATGCTTTAAATCTTCTACCGAAGTTTCTTCAACAAAAGCTTTACCTTCTACTATAACCTCTTGGCCGGCAATATCTTTGGGCATAAAAAAGGCATAATCTTTAAATTTAACCAAAGACTCATTTTCTCCCATATCCAATCGCATCCAGCAACCTTTAGCTTGACAAACACTATTTACTTTTGAGGTAAATCGCACCTCTACGGTGTCTCCTTCTTTAAGGTTTTGGTATTCCTTCATCATTTCTTCTTTAGTAAGAATTCCATCGGCATCAAATCCTTCCCCAAAAGTTTGGTAGGTTACCGCAACTTCTTCTACTTCAGCGGTAGCTGTTTCATCTATATTGTTATTAGCTTCGGAAGCATTTTTACAAGCTATAACAGTCATTGCTGTTACTAATAATAAAACAATTTTCTTCATGAGTATTTTAAATTTTAATCGATTTTAAAAGATACTGCAATTTTATTACTTTTTTGGGTTTTAATTGCCCATTTTTTTAACTAATTTTGAAGCTCAAACACAATTCATGAGCCTTACCAAAGAATATACCTTGACCATTGAAAAAACGGCAACTTCCAGAATACATAGTGTCGATTTTTCAAACCTAACTTTTGGAACTACTTTTACCGATCACATGTTCGAGTGTGACTTTAAAAATGGTGCTTGGCAAAACCCTACCATAAAACCGTATGGTCCCTTGAGTATTTATCCTGCCTCTAAAGTTTTTCACTATGGGCAAGCTGTATTTGAAGGAATGAAAGCCTATAAAGATGGTGAAGGATCTATTTTTCTTTTCAGACCCATCGAAAATTTAAAGCGAATAAATATCTCTTCTAAACGATTAGCCATTCCTGAATTTCCGGAAGCACTTTTCTTTGAAGCCCTGGAAACCCTGCTGAAACTTGATAAAGCATGGGCCCAAACGGGAGTTGGTAATTCTTTATACATACGTCCGTTTGTTATAGCCAATGAAAATTGTGTTTCGGCTTCGCCTTCCAATGAATATAAATTTATGATTATTGTTTCTCCCGTAAGTGCCTATTACTCCGGAGAATTAAAAGTAGTCGTAGCTGAAAAATACAGTCGGTCTGCGAATGGTGGTGTGGGTTATGCCAAAGCTGCCGGTAATTATGCTGCGCAATTTTTTCCTACCAACCTTGCTAAGGAAAAAGGGTTTCAGCAGGTAATTTGGACCGATGCAGATACCCACCAATATTTAGAGGAAGCCGGAACGATGAATGTCTTTTTCCGAATTAATAACACCTTAATTACGGCACCCACCAGCGATCGGATTCTGGATGGAGTCACCCGCAAAAGTGTGATTGCACTGGCTCAAAAAGCAGGCGTTGTGGTTGAGGAACGAAAACTTACGGTTACCGAATTGGTCATCGCGGCAAACGACGGCTCCCTAAAAGAAATCTTTGGTTCCGGCACGGCTGCAGTGATAAGCCCTGTAAATGCCTTTAGTTTTAAAGACGTTGCATACCCATTACCTAAAATGACAGACAGCTATGCTTCCCGTTTTAAAAAGCAACTCACCGATATTCAGTACAACTTGGCCGAGGATCCTTTTGGATGGCGATACAAGGTGGTCTAAATTAGTTATCTAAAATAGCTTCAATATTGGGTTTAAAGTAATTAGGGCCTTTTAATACTTTTCCGTCTTCCCGGTAAATAGGTTTTCCATCGGCTCCCAATTTGCTCATATTACTGCGCTGAATTTCTTCAAACACAGCTTCAATTTTGTGTTGTAGGCCATGCTCAATGATGGTTCCGCAAAGAATGTACAGCATATCTCCCAAAGCATCTGCCACTTCCACCAAATCATTGTTATTGGCTGCCTCCAAATACTCTTCATTTTCTTCACGCATCAGTTTGTAGCGTAGTAAATTTTTATCTTCGCCTAAATCGGCAGTGGGTGTATTTTTAATGCCCAGCCCAAAGGCAGTGTGAAATTCGTGAACGGCAGCTATTTTATTTTTCATAGTAATATCATTTGTCAGGTTGAGCGCAGTCGAAACCTTTTAATTTTAATATTTTTGTGCTTGTAAAACTACAATATTTATGTTTTCTAACGGCCAACTTATTTTTGCCATTTGCTTTGTGATTGTTTTTGTAACCGTGATGGTCATCAGCTACCGCAAGGATAAAAAATTACACAAAAAACAATTTAAGGGTAGCTTCTGGATATTGGTTGGGTTTATTGTTTTTGTGGGGTTATTGGTAGCCGCAAAGGTGTATTTAAAAAAATAAATATTTCAAACCCTAACATTCTCATAGTTAAATAATTATAGACTACGTTGAAGTTCTATCTTTCGCAGCTATTTCATTTTTAAAAGAGCAATCCCTATATTTACAAACATACTAACTAAATAAACTATTTCAACATGAAACTAAAAATTACCCCCCTCGCCATTTTAGTAACCTTCTTTCTTTTATCCTTTACTGGTCCACAAGCTTTGGCAGGAAGCAAAAAAGTAACCATTGGGGTTTCTCAATCGGATGCTGAAATCTGGGTGAACGGAAAATTGGTAGCAAAAGGTTCTACCGAAATAAAAGTAGAAAAAGACGCATGTGCAAACATCTCCATCAGAAAAGTAGGATTTCTCGAAGAGCAACTGGAAATTTGTAATAATAAAACTACCATCTGGGAAAAATCAAAATATTTTGAATTGAAACCCGATGATTCTTACGATGCATCCATTCAAACCGATATTGCCAATGTGGATATTGAATTGATTGTAAATACTATGGATAAGGATACCGCTTGGAAATTAATCAATCAAATTGTTTTGAATTACATTGATGTTATTGAAATGACCGATAAAGATACCGGATATCTGCGTACTGCTTGGTCATTAAAAGCATTTAAGCAAAATACTATTAGAACCCGCATTATCGTAAAAGAATCTTCTTCAAATCCTTTAGTATTTAAAGCTAAATTAATTAGTGAATATTCCGGTGCTGCATTAACCAGTGTAAAAGCTGATGAGTTATACAAAGAGTGGGATCGTGTATTGCGTTCTTATTCCGATGTGATTTCTGAATTCCAAGCACGTGTAAAATAATCGCTTTCTATAGCTAATAAAAAAGCCTCCCAATGGGAGGCTTTTTTATTTTTTTAAAATATCTAAACCCTTAAAGATTTGAATAGGTCTTGCTATAATACAACATTTGCTCTTCAAAAGTAGCGGGTTGCTGAATGGTAAATCCGGTGATCTCGCCGTTTTCATCCATCGTTGGGACAATCATTGGGTTTACAAAACCACTATATGGAGCCGAGGTAAATTGTTTATTACGTTCCAATACTTCGGCATGAATGGCTTGGTCTACTTTTACGCCATATCCTTCTACCAAGGCTTGTACTGCAGCATAATCGCCTTCACTTTTAATACGTTGGGTTTCACGAAGTAATTGTCCAAACAGTTCGTGAAGTTTATCGTAGTCGTTAATATTGAAATACGTTTTTCCGTCGCGAGTAATTTTTTCAATCACATTGTCTGCTTTTCCTTTTTCAAAAGCCCAAGCGCTTACCCATTGACGGTTACGCATATGCGCTTCCTCTACATCATCACCCAAATTCAAACGGATTAACTGTGTCATCAAACCGTTACGGATATACCCATCATAGGCAGCCATTCCCACTTTTTTCCAATCATCTACTAACCCAAGCTCTTGTAATTTAGGGTTGTATAAATAGTATAATCCTACCAAATCGGCACGACCTTCTTCCAGTGTGGAAGCATAATTTTTAAGGGTTTCTTTGGTTTCACCCACACCCGGGTTCAATTGTCCGGAGGCATGGCCAATTACTTCGTGAAGGGCTGTGTGTAATTTATCGCCTATTTGTCCATATTCTTCTTCTAAAGCAAGTTCGGTAGAGTCGTTCACAAATTCTTTTAATCTTCCGGAGCTTCCGGCATTATTGTAAGAATCGATAATGTTCCCTAAAGAAACTGATTTACTTCCTACCGCTGCACGAATCCAATTGGCATTAGGTAAGTTTACCCCAATAGGCGTACTTGGTGAAGCATCACCGGCTTCTCCAGCCACTTGAACCACTTTATAGGAAACACCCACTACATTTTTCTTTTTGTGTTCTTCCATTAAAGGGGAATTATCTTCAAACCACTGAGCGTTTTCAGACAAAACGGCCATTTTTTGAGACATATCAAAATCTTTGATTTGCACAATAGTTTCATACGAACCACGGTATCCAATGGGGTCGTTGTACACTTCAATAAAACTGTTGATGTAATCAATATTTCCTTCGGTAGCAGCAGTCCAAGCCACATTGTAATCGTCCCAGATTTGTAAATCGCCCGTTTTGTAATATTGAATTAACAATCCAAGAGCATCGCCTTGCGCTTGGTTTTCAGCAACGCCTTGTGCTTTTTCCAACCATTCTACAATTTTATCGATAGCTGAGCCGTACAATCCACCTGACTTATACGTTAGTTCTTTTAATTGACCATTTTCTTTTACCAATTTTGAATTCAATCCAAAAGAAAGGGGTTTATCGGCATTTGGAGACTTCATATTTGCATAGAAAGACTCTACATCTTTGGTTGTAACATCGGGACCGTAAAGGTTAACCGCGCTTTCCAATACATTGTCCACTCCTTTTGCCTGATTTACTTTTTTAGCATCTTTATCATTAAAAATCACTTCAAAAGCTTCACCTTCCAGAGTCGTATTGGTCGCTGCCAATAATTCGGTTAAATATTCTGCAGAAAAATCGGGTTTAATTTTATCGTTAGAATAATGGTGGTGAATTCCGTTACTAAACCAAACACGTTTTAAATAGATTTCGAAATTTTTCCAGTTGTCTGTTGTTTTATCTCCTTCAAAAGAAGTATAGACTTGTTCCAATGCCTTACGGATGG
This sequence comes from Flavobacteriaceae bacterium, assembly GCA_041392125.1. Classification (GTDB taxonomy): domain Bacteria; phylum Bacteroidota; class Bacteroidia; order Flavobacteriales; family Flavobacteriaceae; genus Halomarinibacterium. The sequence continues at coordinate 61,208 of JAWKMR010000004.1, forward strand.
TTAAGTTATGACGATAATTTTGATCCCAAATTATATCTCGTCCGGCAAGACCCGCTTGGGTAAGGTAATAGACTAGTTTTTGTTCTTTAAGCGTTAGATTATCCCAGCTGGGTATTTGGTAACGCAATACCCGTAAATCGGCAAATTGGGTTACATTGTAATCAAACGGAACAGCCGTTTCTACCTCAGCAACCTGTGGTTCTTCCTTTTCATTCTTACAGGAAAAAAACAACACAGTAGATAAGGCTAACATAAATACATACGTATGTTTCATCATAATGAATTTTGGTTTTATTAAGTTTCCGCAAATGTACAAATAATAAGTGGTGTTTATACCTGCTAAAGTGAAGTAAACAAACATTTTAATTATCTTAGCAAGACAAACCTAAAACCAAAAAAAATGAAAATCCTCAAATACCTGTTTTTTTTATTGCTTATCGTAATTGTGGGGGCTTCGGTCTATTTTGGAACCAAAGACGGAACGTTTGATGTGGCTGTTACAAAAACGATAAAAGCTCCGGCAGATTTATTATTCGATCAAGCTAATGATTATAAAAATTGGGGAGTTTGGGGGCCATGGATGGAAAACGATCCGAATATTACCATGAATTTTTCTGAAAAAACGCAAGGCGAAGGTGCTTCCTACTCCTGGGAAAGCGAAGTGGAAGGAAACGGCGCTATGAAAACACTTCAGGTTTTTGAAAAAGATTCCATTCAACAAAAAATTACCTTCAATACACCTATGGGCGACAGCGAAAGTGATGTGTATTGGAAGTTTACCCCTATAAATAAAGCAGAAACTGAAGTTACTTGGGGGATGAAAGGCGAACAATCTTTTATGGAAAAAGTATTTATGGCTTTTCAAAAAGAATCTTTTGAAACAATGTTAAAAGGGATGTTCAACAAGGGCTTGGATAATATGGATAGGGTCGTTCAGGAGGAAATGAAAAAATATACCATTACCGTAGAAGGAATTAAAGATTACGGTGGCGGTTATTATATGTTTACTACAGCAGCTAGTAAAATTTCAGAAATAGGAGAAAAAATGGGAGCCATGCTGGGGAAGGTAAGCGGGTTTATGACACAAAATAACATTCAGCCTACAGGGATGCCTTTCACCATCTATAATGAATGGGATACCATAAACGGAACAACCATATTTTCGACTGCCCTTCCCGTAGCTGAAAAAATAGTAGTTACCGAAGGAGATGTGCTTTGTGGTTTTATGGAGCCACTTTCTGCACTTAAAGTAGTTCTGAAAGGAAATTACGCCAACCTTGCAGAGGCTTACAAAGCCGGCGAGGATTATATTACCATTCATAAATTAGTAAAAGATCCGGCTCATAAAATGTTTGAAGTATATACCAACGATCCGGGCGAGGTTCCCAATCCGGCACAGTGGGAGACCCACATTTATATTCCGGTATTTAAAGATTTACGGGTAGATAATACCCTTATTGAAGCGCAATAGTCTATGAAGCAACTTCTTTTGGTATTTTTAGGGGGTGGCGCAGGAAGTGTATTGCGTTTTATCTTCGGAAAATTTTTAAATAATCCACAAACGGGAATTCCGTTAGGCACCTTTGCAGCAAATATTTTAGGAAGTTTGCTTATTGGTCTTATTTTGGGCTGGGCGGCCAAAAACGAAAGTATTTCGCAGCACACACTGCTTCTTTTAGCGACCGGTTTTTGTGGCGGATTTACTACTTTTTCCACCTTTGCTTACGAAAATCATGTATTTCTTAAAAACGGCGACTTTGGCATTTTTGCCATGTATACCTTAGCCAGTTTTGTAGTTGGTTTTCTGGCTGTCTTTTTGGGAATTTGGCTGGTGAAACTATTTTAATGTTCCCCAAAGTCCTTCACTCCGGCTTCTATTCGTACTTGTAAATCGTTTTCCTTTGGCGGAATAGGACACGAGTACTTATGATTGTAGGCACAATAGGGGTTATACGATTTGTTGAAATCTAATATAATAGTCCTTCCTTCAGGAATGGTGACATCCATAAAACGACCTCCGCCGTACGACCCGTCACCACTGGTAAGATCGGTAAAGGGCAAAAACAATTGATTTCCGTATTTTTCCGGATTGCCGTAAGAGTTGGTGCTTTTATAGAGTATTAACTCCAAAGCTTTGCCGTCTATTTCAAACTGTGCTTCTCCATATTTTACATATTCCGGCAACCGATTGGTGGTGGTTTTCATCAAGAAAGGTTTTTCGTTGGGTGTTCTAACAAAATTGGCTTCCACCCGATACTTTACATCAATAGGGTAAAACTCCAAAGCCGTAAAATGCGCCAAATCTTTTTCGGTTAAGGGAGAAGTTTCCGGATTGGCAAATTCTTCATTTTGTTGTGCTTGGTAGGCTTCAATTTCTGAAATAATGGCTGTATCATTTTGAGCAATCACCGAAAATGCTAACGTCCATAATACGGCATTTAGGAGTATTTTCATTTTAATATTTTTAACAGAAAGAATGATTTATAACTTATTTACTATATTTAGATTCAACTAAACTAACCAAAATTAGTAACTTCACATGAAATTTCAATTCGCTTTACGTAAAAGTTTCCTGATTCTTCTAGGGTTCTCTTTATTCCTATTTTCAAGTTGTGAAAAAGATTCGCAATCTGACGATCCAATTATTAATGATCCTGCCGATGAAGATCCGGCGAATACTTCCGGTAGGTTTTCAGGGCATTTAACCTGTACTATTACCGGTATTCCGTCTGACGTAGGTTTAAGTAGTTACTATTCAAAATACATTAACTGCTCCGGAATTCCCGTTATAGGCGCTGCCGATGTTCCCGATGAAGCCATTCAGATAGCCAGTGAAACGATAGCCTTTATGCTTGAAGGTCTGGGAAGTGTCCGAAGTAAATTAATTAGTGATGGTAATTATGTGGCATTATATCCTGAAGGTGGAAGTATTAGCCAACTCCCTGAAAATTTCTTAACCGGAACAAATAATACGGGAAATTATACTTGGAATCAAAATGGTTTAAAAGCAGTAGCTTCAGACACCGCAAGTTTATTATGTTATCCAGAAGTAGGATATGGACATACATTAGTTCACGAAATGGCACATATGATTCATATTGGTGCTCTTAGATTAATTAATTCCGGGTTCCAATCACAATTGGTGAGTACTTTCAATACAGCCACTGCTGCCGGAAAATGGAATAACACTTACGCAAGAACCAATGAAAATGAATACCTCGCCGAAGCAGTAACCATTTGGTATGGAGTTAATTACATTGGCCCTGAAGGAGGTGATGGCGATAGAAATAATATTGGTACCCGGACGCAATTACAAAATTATGATTCTGGAATTTTCAATTTAATTAATAGCAATTTCAATTCCCTTACCGATATTCCCGGCTGTAGAAAGCCGGTCATTTCAGGAACCACGGCAAACTGCCCCGATACCGTTACCGATATTGATGGCAATGTTTATGAAGTAGTAAACGTAGGCCCCATGTGTTGGTTAAAAGAGAACTTACGGGCTTCCCGATACAATGATGGAACTCCTATTCCAAATATAACCAATGATATTGAATGGCAAAATACAACTACAGGAGCATGGTCTAATTATGACAATAACCCCTCTAACGATGCTATTTACGGAAAGTTATACAACGGATATGTATTATCTAATTCAGCCAATATCTGTCCTAAAGGGTGGCGAGTTCCTACTATTCAAGAATTACAGGATTTAGTGAATTATGCCGGCGGAGATTACGTCTCTCCATCATTAAGAAGCCCGGATTTATGGAATCCTCCCGGAATACCGGCTACCAATTCTAGTGGCTTTTCGGCATTGCCTAGTGGGGTACGAAATCCGGAAGGTTGGTTTCAAGAAGGAGAACGAAGAACTAATTTCGGCTCAAGTTCTCATCCTACCCAAGATACAGGTAAAATGTACTCTAAAGCCCTATTTGCCGATCAAGAACGTGTCTATACCGAGACAACACTAAAAACGATTGGGGTTCCTTGCAGATGTATAAAAGAGTAACAACCAACGATTTTTTTTACTACATTTGAATTTCAAAATGAAAATAATGAAAAATACATACATCATCCTTATTGTCACTCAAGTTTGTAGAAACTTGAAGCGGGAAGGTATGTATTGATAACAGCATAACACAAATCAATAACCCAAACGTCCCGCAGTATTGCGGGACGTTTTTATTTTTATAGAAACCCAACATGAAAAAACTGTACCACCATTATATTGAAAACTTCAAGGGCCTTTCCAGGGAAATCTGGCTGCTATCGTTGGTTACGTTTATTAACCGTGCGGGAGCCATGGTGATTCCTTTCCTTTCGTTGTATTTGGTTAACGAAAAAGAGTTTACACTACCGCAAGTAGGGATTATCATGACTTGCTTTGGGGTAGGTTCTTTTATAGGTGCATGGCTAGGTGGAAAATTAACCGATGCTATTGGTTTTTATAAAGTTATTGTCCTAAGTCTTTTTTTTGGCGGCTTAGGCTTTATTAGCCTGCAGTGGTTAGATTCTTTCTACGGAATTTGCATGGGCGTTTTCGGGTTAATTTTAATCGCCGATTCGTACCGTCCGGCCATTTTTGTAGCCTGCGATGCTTATTGCAAACCGGGAAATCTTACACGGGGTATTGCCCTGATTCGCTTGGCAATCAACCTTGGATTTTCCATAGGACCACTTATAGGAGGACTTATTATTGCCCGTATTAGTTACGATTCCCTTTTTTGGATAGACGGGCTTACATGTATTACGGCTTCCGTTTTACTCTTTAATGTTTTAAAGCCCAAAAAGCGAAAAATTGATGAAACCAAGGAAGTTGTTTCCAAAGAAGGTGTTTCGCCTTTTAAAAACAGTTTGTATTTATTATTAATTACCATCATGGTTTTTAACGGAATGTTATTTGTACTGTATTTTTCAGTAATGCCTTTGTATTATGAAAAGGCCCATTTTCTCACTCCAGACCTTATTGGTTTGTTGTTGTTTATTAATGGTGCCATGATTGTTATTTTTGAAATGCCCTTAGTAGGCTGGCTGGAACGGATTAACATTTCCAAAACTATGGCTACCTTTATTGGGGTGGTGTTTCTGGCACTTAGTTTTATTGTGTTAAATATCACAACTTGGTCGGGTATTTTGGTCATTGGGATGATTTTTATGACCCTGGGTGAAATGATAGGTTCTCCTTTTTCAAACGCACTGGCTATTTCTATGGCGCCCAAAGGACGAAAAGGGAGTTATATGGGACTCTATAGTATGAGTTGGTCTTTTGCCCACATTATAGGCCATAATATGGGAATGAACTTAGTAGATACTCTGGGTTTTGAGACCACTTGGTACTTATTTTTTGTAATCCTCAGCGGAGTGGCGCTGTTGACCCTTTGGTTGTTGAAACTATTAAAAAAGTCTGAAACTATCACTACCTATTAAACCGGTTTTACCTCGTTGTTTTCCACCACGTGGGAAAGCACAATTTGGGTTTTGGTTTCGCCGTAGGTAATGAGTTGGTCGATAAAGCTCTCCAAGTGCTTTTGGTTTTTTAAGACCACTTCCATAACAATGTTTTCATTGCCTGTAATACGGTAACAGTTAATGACCTCGTCGTAGGTTTTTACGTGCGATAGGAAGGGTTTTAATTTCCCCATAAAGGCACGTAAGGTGATGATAGCTTGTAACTGATACCCACACTCAAAGGGAGAAATATTGGCGTAATACCCCTTAATGATCCCGGCATCTTCCATCTTTTTAATTCGCTCATTCACTGCCGGTGAGGTGATGCCTACCTGGCGACCTATTTCTGCATTGGACTGACGAGCGTTCGTTTGTAAACACTTGAGTATTTTGCGGTTAAGGGGGTCATGTTTCATTTCATAGAAAATTTAACGCTAAATATAATAATTTTAAAGTAAAATATAGTTTAAACTTTAAAATCGAAAGATAGAATGAATGATTTGTTGGTAAATTTGGGTGACTTTGAAAAAAAGCATTGCTAATTTATGTACTATCCAGGGCCCCATCCTTATTCCTACTCGCCTTTGTATCAAAAGGCATTAGACATCTTTCGTATTTCGCGAAGCATCTCCCATTACTTTGTGGATGACCTTTGTCATTTACAAGCCAACGGGAAAGAAGACCCAAATGTATACTTTTCCGGGGATATCGTGCAACAATCTATCTCCTTAGCGCCGGAAATTTTAAAAGCCGAAAGCCAGACCTTTTCAGAAGAAAAACACAAATACGCGGCCTCGGTAAACCGTTTAACCAATCTTCTTTACAAAAACTGTGAGCGTCTGGAAAACACCCACAGCAATGGTAAAGACTATATGCCTATTTTACGTAGAGAGTTAAAACTCTTCCGAAAACTGCAACGCACCTGGATGTTAACGTTGTAATACGCTTCTTATTTTTTTAGGGAAGGTTTCGCTGGGGTAACAATTACCGCCTCACTGAGATAATATTGCTCACTCTTTACGGTGTATAACAACCAGTCCAAGTAGCTTTTGGAACGTCGTTCAAATTGATAGTGTAAAGTGGCTCCCATAACAAATTGTTTTAAGGGTTACTACATCCTTAATTACATAAAATGTGCCAAAACGGGAGTTGGTAGTATTGGTGGGGGTTGGGAAAGGATTTTACGTTGATTTTGTATTGAATGCGAAAACTATAATTATCAAAATTAGGGGTATGGAGTTTAATAACGGACTTTCAATCTGTCTATTACCAAGGAGATATTCATACCAATGAATAGAGGCAAATAACAAAAAGAAAAGAATGAAAAAGTAGTTCAGTTTCTGCACCTTTTTCGGATTTAAAGCTGACCAAATCAACAGAAAGCCAATAGGAAGGATTGCCGCTCCCAGTTCCATGGTGGTATGAATTAAATCTTGCGCTATCTGTTCATTAGTGGCTGTAGCATTTTGTTTTGGGTTTATTAGGCCAATACTTCCACCAATAGAAAACAGCAAGCCGAGTATTCCATAAACAATAGATTTGAATTTTACACGCATGGTTTAACTGTTACCAACGGTCAAGTATAAGAGCAGTAGCGGATTTCAAGGCGATTACCTGTCCGCCACCACCAAAGTTTATTAAGTGCACAGACCTTGATTTTTCCACTACACCCGCTATTGCTCTTATACAATGTTGGCACCAGTATTTCATCCATTCATTAAATTCTTTTCATCTGTTTTCAACAAATCAGTCAAAATATTCCTACTTGCTTCTGGGATTCTGTTAAAGTCTGTTTTGAAGAACAACAAGAATAATTTGTTTAAATAATAGACGTTTTTCTCAAAGTTACTTTTCCATATACCAAAGTCCTTCCGTGAAAAGCTATTTGTTTTTCGAACATCTTTTTCGCATTGAAAGAAAATTGGTGATTCTCCGTGGATATGTTTTGAAAAGTGCTTCCAATTCTGAAAAATTGACTGAAGCAAACTCGAAACATCAACTTTAAAGAATGGGTGTTTATTTAGATATTCACTTAATTTATCAAATTTGATTACAAAATCACCATCTTTCCATTGTTGATATTCTATAGGGTGATGTAAAAAGTATAATAGTTGAAGTGAAAGCTCAATACTACTTCTCATATGCATATGAGCCGACCTATACTGACCAAACAACGCAAGAAAAAAAGATGAGTTAATATCTTCAAATAATTCATTCAATATTAAGTCATAGTCTTTTATGCCAATAGTATTTAAAGAAAGTTTCCAGTTTTTAAAGACTAGTGTTGCTCTGTAAGTCTTGTACAAATCATCATCTGATATTTCACCTACCGAAGAATTCCAAAAATCTTGAAAATCTATCAAATAAAGAGGTAAGTCCTTTTTAGCACTTTGAATGACTTTGTCTTTCATATGTTTCTTAAAATTTCCGCCCACTTGGCAAATGACTCAACACTTTCAATCTCTTTTTTGGACTTTTTCGAGCTTGTGTGAACTTTTTGATTTCTGATGTTAATCACAGCATTCTTTACCTTTTCCTTTAGGTCCGGGGTTTCTGCGATTCTTCCAATCACTCTCCTTATGGTTACATCTCTCGATTCCTTTTGGTCTTTAAAACCTAATGACAATTGCTCATTTGCAAAATCCACAATATCCTTTATTCGTGGAAATGCCTTCTTATCTTCCAAGAAGGATTTAATAATTGCTAATTTTTCTTCAAAGCTCAGATTTTGACCAAACCTAGACTGTTCAAGTTTATGTAATTTTTGGAATGTTTTAAGGTTCTTGATAAACAACCGTAATGAGGATGTGTCTAACCCCTTTTTTTCAAACGAAGCCAAATCTTTCATCATTGACTCCAAATACTCTATATAATTCTCAAACATTTTCTTCCGGTTCTAATGTTAATAAAATTTCTGAAACCAAATTCTTGTAAGCTGCAACACCATCTGAATGCGGGTTGACAATGTATGCCGGTTTGTTAGAAGTCGCGGCTTCACTTATTCTCACTGTATCAGGTATAATAGTCTGAAACGTTTCAATTCCTTCATCTTCACACGTTTTTCTTATACTATCCATTTGCTGAGTATGATTTATTGTACCCCTTTTAACTTTCGTAAATACGACTCCAAGAAGTTCAACATTGCAGTTGGGCAATCTCTTTTTTAGTTGATTAATTCTATTAGTCAAAAGAGGTAAGCCAATTGAAGGATAAAACTCTGGTATTACAGGAACAATAATATAATCACTTACGACCAATGCATTTTGTGGAGCTAACGTTAAATTTGGTGGGCAGTCGATTAATATGTAATCGTATTCTTTCTTGCAGTTTTTAAGCTGATTTTGTAGAATAATTTCTCTACCAGCTTGACCGCTCAAATCCAAATCAAGGAAAGTTAATTCGATATGAGAGGGAATTAAGTCGAGACCATTAATATCGCATACATTTTCTACAATTGCATTATTGATGTCGTATTCTTCTTCTCGAGAAGAAAAACCTTTATTCATTCCCAAAACATCTGCTATTGTGGCGTTATCTTTTAATTTTTCCCAAGTTTCAATTCCCATCAATGAGAAGGTTGCATTGGTTTGTGGGTCGAGGTCAATAATCAAAACATTCTTATTGTGCTCTTTTGCAAGAATAGTAGCAATTTCAACTACCGTTGTAGTCTTGCCAACCCCACCTTTCATATTTATGAATGATATTATTGTCATAGTTTCTGTTATTTTAATATTGGTGCCAACTTTTTATATCCAGAGTTTCATAAAGTTTATCCCATTCATCTATGGGGAATATTGCTTATTTTAAATATTTGATAACTTAGTCTTTAGTGGGGAGTCTTTCAAAGATAACGAAAAATGCTATTGAAAGTACCCCATAATACCAAAACCCAAGAATTTTCGTTATATAAAACGGTGCATCGTCTTCCGCTATCAATACCGCCGGCAACTCATTTCTATTTCTATTTTATACTATAAGTACGCTATAACTATGGTATAACCACGGCATAACCTTGGTATATCCATACTGTTCATACGGGGTACACACGGAGTATCTATGAAGTAACTACGGAGTACACACGGTGTATCCATACTTAAACCATACTGTTACCTAACTTAAACTATACTTGTGAGGTGAAGGGTGAAGGGTGAAGGGTGAGTTGTGAGTTGTGAGTTGTGAATCGTGAATCGTGATAACCACTACCCTTCAGTCAATTTGATGCCTTAATTACTTGTTTGTTCTCTACCGTAATGGGTGACCCTTCTGCCAAAAACACTGAAGTGGGTTTTAATGTGCTTAAAAACGCAAATTGTGGTCCATACACTTTTTTAAAATCTACCGCTATGGTGTACTCTTTCATAGGGTAATGCTCCCACTTAGGATGGGTGACTTCATATTCGATAGCGGTAGTGGAATTTTTATAGGCATAGCCCCAATAATGTTCAGCAATAAATTCGGTTTCACTGCCAGTTGGTATAGGCTGTGAGACTGGGTTTGCAACTACTGTAAAGGTATTCCAAAAGTTGTTTTTCTTCCATTGGTAGGTTACCTCATTTAGTTGCGAAGTAACTACCCAACGATGCTTCATCGGTAAGGTTTCATAGTTTTCTTTGTAGACCACATTTGCTACTAAGGTAAGTGCAGGTTTTGGGACAATTTCTTTAATAAATACTACCCCACGCTTGTATTGGTTACCATCAAAGCGTTTTACATAAAAGCGAAGATTTACTTCTTGAAAAGTACGGTGAAAAGGAATGGAAACACCCAATAGTTTTGTATTCAAAAACATAAACCCTACTAGGCTTACATAGCATTTTCCTTCCCACAAATCCAATTCAGTTCCGAAAGGTACATACGGAGCCAATAGCGATGGCTCAACCACATAATTTGCCATGGCCAGTTTTCGCCATTCTGCAGTAAGGAAACTCATTATTACATATTTCTACGATATTGCCCTCCTACTTCAAACAAGGCATCGGTAATTTGTCCCAGAGAACATACTTTGGTGGCTTCCATTAAGGCTTCAAAGATATTCTCGTTTTGTATGGCCGCTTTTTGCACTTTTTGTAATGCCTCTTTGGCTTTGTTGGGGTAGCTTTTGTGCAGTTGCTCCAACGTATGAATCTGCGCCTGTTTTTCCTCTTCGGTAGCGCGAATGACCTCCATCGGTAAAATAGTGGGCGACCCCTTGCTGCTTAAAAAGGTGTTTACACCTATTATAGGGAACTCCCCTGTATGTTTTAAGGTTTCGTAGTACAAACTTTCCTCCTGGATCTTACTGCGTTGGTACATGGTTTCCATAGCGCCCAACACGCCGCCGCGTTCGGTGATGCTATCGAATTCCTGTAGTACCGCTTCTTCCACCAGATCGGTGAGTTCTTCAATAATAAAGGAACCCTGAATAGGGTTTTCGTTTTTCGCCAAGCCCAGCTCTTTATTGATAATCAACTGGATGGCCATGGCACGACGAACGCTTTCTTCGGTGGGGGTTGTTATGGCTTCATCGTAGGCATTAGTGTGTAGCGAATTACAGTTGTCGTAAATGGCGTAGAGTGCCTGTAATGTGGTACGGATGTCGTTAAAGTCTATTTCCTGGGCGTGCAAACTCCTTCCGGAAGTTTGAATGTGGTATTTCAGCATTTGTGCTCTGGGGTTGGCACCGTATTTGTCGCGCATGGCCTTGGCCCAGATCTTACGTGCCACTCGACCGATGACCGAATATTCCGGATCAATACCATTACTGAAAAAGAACGATAAATTAGGTCCAAACTCGTTAATGTCCATCCCACGAGACAGGTAATATTCTACGTAGGTAAAGCCGTTGGCCAAGGTAAACGCCAACTGCGAAATAGGATTGGCACCCGCTTCGGCAATGTGGTAGCCCGAAATAGACACTGAATAAAAGTTACGTACCTTCTGCTGAATGAAGTACTCTTGCACATCGCCCATTAATCGTAAGGCAAATTCGGTAGAAAAAATACAGGTGTTCTGTGCCTGGTCTTCTTTTAAAATATCGGCTTGTACGGTACCCCGAACCTGCTGTAGGGTTTGGGCTTTAATTTTTGAATACACATTGGCAGGCAATACTTGATCGCCCGTAACCCCCAGCAACATTAAGCCCAAGCCGTCGTTTCCTTCGGGTAGATCGCCGTAGTATTTGGGACGCTCCGTTCCTTTTTCTTTGTAAATGGCTTCCATCTTCTTTTGGACCTCCTTTTCCAAACCGTTCTCTTTAATGTATTTCTCACAATTTTGGTCGATGGCGGCATTCATAAAAAAGCCTAATAACATCGGTGCCGGCCCATTGATGGTCATACTCACCGAGGTCATCGGGTCACTAAGGTCAAAACCGGAATAGAGTTTTTTGGCATCGTCCAAACAGCAAATGGACACCCCGGCATTACCAATCTTTCCGTAGATATCAGGACGATGACCCGGGTCGTTCCCATAGAGGGTAACACTGTCAAAGGCGGTGGAAAGCCGCTTGGCGGGCATCCCCAAACTTACATAATGAAAACGCCGATTGGTACGCTCAGGGCCGCCTTCTCCGGCAAACATACGTGTAGGATCTTCGCCGGTGCGTTTAAATGGGTATAGCCCGGAGGCATAGGGAAATTGACCGGGTACGTTTTCCTGCAGACACCACCGCAAAATATCCCCCCAGGCCTGGTATTTAGGAAGGGCCACTTTGGGAATTTGGGTATGCGAAAGGCTTTCGGTATGCGTTTCGATGTTGATTTCTTTCCCTCGCACTTTAAACGAATAAACAGGGTCTTTGTAGCGTTGCACGGTCGTGTTCCAGGTCATCAATGTTTCCCAATGATGCGGATCGAGGTCCATTTTCACGCGGTCGAATTCTGCCAATAGGAGTTTTAGTAGGTCTTTATTTTTTTCCGAAGAAAGGATACTTTCTGAAACAATACCCGCTTTGTCTAATGTTGGCTTTCCTCCCGAAATAGTTTCTATGGTTTTAAAAATACCATAGAGTCTTTGGGCTACTTCTACCTGCTGTGAAGCCACTTTATCGTAGTTTCTGTTGTTTTCGGCAATTTCTGAAAGGTAGCGCGTACGTGCAGGAGGAATCACAAAAATCTTCTCGCTCATTTCGTCACTTATCTCGTAGCTACTTTTTAAATCTGCATTGGTTTTCGCTACAATCTTATCCATAACAGCCTTATAAAGCTGGTTCATCCCGGGATCGTTAAACTGGGAGGCAATAGTGCCATAGACCGGTAATTGGTCCTGGGGGGTGTCCCACAGATTGTGGTTACGCATGTATTGCTTTTTCACATCCCGAAGGGCATCCAGCGAGCCCCGCTTATCGAATTTGTTGATGGCTACCAGATCGGCAAAGTCCAACATATCTATTTTTTCCAATTGCGTAGCGGCGCCAAACTCGGGTGTCATCACATAGAGGGAAACATCGCTGTGGTCGAGGATTTCGGTATCGCTTTGTCCAATACCCGAGGTTTCCAAGACAATTAAATCGTATTCGGCAGCCTTAAGCACTTCAATGGCTTCGTGCACATATTTGGACAAGGCCAGATTGCTTTGGCGTGTCGCCAGACTACGCATATACACTCTGGGATTGTTGATGGCGTTCATCCGGATACGATCGCCTAACAAGGCACCGCCGGTCTTCCGTTTGGAAGGATCTACAGATACTAAGGCAATGGTTTTTTTGGGGAAGTCAATCAAAAAACGACGCACCAGTTCGTCCACCAAGGAGGATTTTCCGGCCCCGCCTGTTCCTGTAATTCCTAACACGGGAATGGTCGCTTTTTCGTTCTTCTTATGAATTTGATTCAGGGTGTCTTTGGCTACTTCGGGGAAGTTTTCTGCCGAAGAAATAATACGAGCTATGGCTTTCGGGTTTTTCTTCGGAAGGTCTTTCAGTTCCCCATTTAAAGAATCCCCCACGGGAAAGTCAGCTTGCTGTACCAAGTCGTTAATCATTCCCTGCAAGCCCATTTCACGACCGTCATCGGGTGAGTAAATACGGGTAATGCCATAGTCCATCAAGTCTTTAATTTCCGAAGGTAAGATGACACCGCCACCACCACCAAAAATCTTGATATGCCCCGCTCCTTTTTCCTGCAGCAAGTCGTACATATATTTAAAATACTCGTTATGCCCTCCTTGATACGAAGTCATGGCTATGGCATTGGCATCTTCCTGAATTGCAGTATTGACCACTTCTTCCACGCTTCTATCGTGTCCTAAATGAATCACCTCTACCCCCGTGGCCTGAATGATGCGGCGCATAATGTTGATAGCGGCATCATGACCATCAAAAAGGGAAGCTGCGGTGACGATTCGAACTTTATGTTTGGGCTGATAGGGAGAAACTTGTTGCATTGATAAAAGAAACTGGTTTTGGAACTGCAAATTTACGAAATTCGCATGGAAAGGAAGGATATGTTTGTTTTTTTACAATACAGAAATTTCGGAAGGGTTTTTGTTTTAATTGGTATCTTTGAAAATAAAAATTTCTATATAATGATGAAAAAGATATTTTTAATAGGAATGGTCTTCTTCCTTACTTCCTGTGATGAATTGCAAAACGTAGTAAATACGCTTCCCACAGGGGATGGCGGCATTAGCGATACCATGATTGCCAGCGGACTTCGGGAAGCATTAGATTTTGGGATTGACAAACAAGTGACCAAGCTTACCCAAAAAGACGGGTTTTACAAAAACCAATTGGTTAAGATTTTACTCCCTCAAGAATTGCAAAAAGTAGATCAAACGCTACGCGATATTGGGCTTTCCAACCTTGCCGATCAAGGCTTATTATTACTGAATCGAGCTGCTGAAGATGCGGTAAAAGAAGCGACCCCTATTTTTGTGGATGCCGTAAAGGGCATCACTTTCAATGATGCTAAAAACATTTTATTGGGTCCCGACAATGCTGCTACCAACTATCTGCAAGGAAAAACACAATCTCCCTTGTATGGAAAATTTAATCCGGTGATTCAAAACTCGTTTTCCAAAGTAGGCGCCGACCAGATATGGACCAATATTATTACCAAATACAATTCCATTCCATTGGTTAATAAAGTAAATCCCGATTTAACCGATTATGTTACCAACGAGGCGCTGAAAGGGGTTTATAAAATGATTTCGGTGGAAGAAAAAAACATTCGGGATAAGGTTTCTTCCCGAACGACCGATTTACTACGAAAAGTATTTGCGTTGCAGGATTAACGAGCTTCCAAAATAGTTTGCATCTCTTGTTGTAGTATTTTAGCCGACTTTGCAGCTGCTTCGGCAAAATCTTTTTGGTTGGAAGCATAAATAATTCCGCGGGAAGAATTAATGAGTAACCCTACCTCTTTGGTCATTCCATAGTTACAAACTTCCTGAAGGCTTCCTCCTTGGGCACCCACTCCGGGGACTAATAGAAAACTATGGGGGATAATTTGACGGATTTCAGCCAAATATTCTGCTTTGGTAGCTCCTACCACGTACATTAAATTTTGGCTATTGTGCCAATTCTTTGAAGTTTCAATCACCCTTTTGTACAATTCTTTTCCTTCTGTAGTTTTGGTTTGAAAATCGAAAGCACCTTCGTTGGAAGTCAGTGCAAGTAAGATAGTATGTTTGTCTTCAAAAGATAAAAACGGCTCTACCGAATCTTTCCCCATATAGGGAGCTACAGTTACCGAATCGAACCCCATATCTTCAAAAAATGCCTTTGCATACATTTTTGACGTGTTACCAATATCGCCTCGTTTGGCATCGGCAATGGTAAAGATCTCAGGGTGGTTTTCGTTCAGATACTCAATGGTTTTTTGAAGCGACTGCCAGCCTTTCAGCCCATAGGCTTCATAAAAAGCCGTATTGGGTTTATAGGCCACGGCCAATTGATGCGTAGCATCGATAATAGCCTTGTTGAAGGCAAAAATGGGGTCTTCCTCCTTCAGCAGATGAGACGGAATTTTATCCAAATCGACATCGAGACCGATGCAGAGGAAGGATTTCTTTTTATGAATTTGTTCAATTAAAAGGTGCTGGGTCATAGGTGCTGGGTAAAAGGTTGTTATTGTTTTTGAGCATAATTTACCAATGCCTTTATTCTTTTTTGCAAGGTAACTATTTCAGAAGTAATTTCAGTTACCTGTGTCCTATTCAAAATATTTAATTCAAGACAAATTTCGAATTGTGTTTCTAATTCAAATGCTGAACCCAATGCTATTTGTAAAAAACGAACAAAATCTTTTTGGGAATCTTTGGAGCATCCTTCTGCTATATTTGATGGAATTGAAACAGCGCACCGATTCATTTGCGAAACCAAGCCAAATTTTTCAGTATCTGGAAGCGTTTCAGTTAAGTTATATACTTTACCAACAAGCTTTATTGCTTCCTTCCAAATATCCAATTCCCTAAAGTTCCTCATAATGTTGCCTTTAACCTAGGACCTTTCACCTTATACCTATTAAAACGCTTCTCCAGATTCCTGCAACTTCTCAGTGTTTCGCACCAAGTGGATTTCGTCAATAATTCGTTGAATGTCTCCATCCATGATATTGCCCAAATCGTATAAGGTGAGGTTAATTCTGTGGTCGGTTACCCGTCCTTGCGGGTAATTATAGGTTCTGATTTTGGCACTTCGGTCGCCCGAGGAAACCATGCTTTTTCGTTTTTCAGAATCGGCTTCCATCTTTTTAGCGAGTTCCAGTTCGTATAGGCGCGAACGCAATACTTTAAGTGCTTTCTCCAGGTTTTTGTGGGACGATTTCTGGTCTTGACAACTCACGATCATCCCTGTAGGTTCGTGGTGCAATTTAATGGCCGAATAGGTAGTGTTCACCGATTGCCCCCCGGGTCCGGTAGAGGTAGTACGTTCAATACGCACTTCGCTCATATCCAGTTCCACATCAAATTCTTCCGCTTCGGGAAGCACAATTACGGTAGCTGCACTGGTATGCACTCGCCCTTGGGTTTCGGTTTGCGGTACTCGCTGCACTCGGTGTACTCCGGCTTCGTATTTTAATGTTCCGTAAACATCTTCCCCATTGATTTCGAAAATAATTTCTTTGTAACCACCACTGGTTCCTTCGTTATAATCTACCAAACTCACACTCCAACCCTTGCTTTCGCAATACTTGGTGTACATTCGGTACAAATCACCTGCAAAGATACTGGCTTCATCCCCTCCTGTTCCGGCACGTATTTCCATCACTGCATTTTTTGCATCTTCCGGATCCTTGGGAATTAAAAGAAATTTAATTTCTTCTTCCAATATGGGCAAGCGTTCTTCTGCAGTTTCCAACTCCATTTTGGCCATTTCTACCATTTCGGCATCGCTGCCGTCGTTAATAATTTCGTTGGCTTCTTTTATGGAATTAGTAATAGAGACATATTCCTCCCGTTTCTCCATTAACTCGCGCAGGTCTTTGTATTCTTTGTTTAATTGAATGTACCGTTTCTGGTCGCTAATGACATCGGGCTGAATAATTAAATCGCCTATCTCGTCAAAGCGTTGTTTTATAATTTGAAGTTTTTCTAGCATATTTCAACTTATAGCCGTTCATTTTTGGCTGCGCAAATTTACAATAAAATACGGTTGCTTGTATTAGCGGTAGTGAAACTCTCCAAGACTACTTTTAATTGTCAATTTTTTTTCTGAAGTAGCTTCTACCCTTCCTATTATTTGGGCTTTTACGCTGAAAGATGTTGAAATATCTATAATTTGATCGGCAATTTCAGGAGCCACATACAACTCCATGCGATGCCCCATATTAAACACCTGATACATTTCCTTCCAATCGGTTTTGCTTTCCTTTTGAATTAATTGGAACAAAGGAGGCACTGGAAATAAATTATCTTTTACAATATGAAGGTTTTCTACAAAATGAAGAATCTTGGTTTGTGCCCCACCACTGCAATGCACCATGCCGTGAAGTTTGGTTTTATCTACTTCGGAAAGGATTTTCTTGATAATAGGCGCATAGGTTCTTGTAGGCGAAAGCACCAATTTTCCGGCATTGATAGGGCTTCCCTCTACCGAATCGGTTAGTTTTTTGGAGCCTGAATACACTAAATCGGAAGGAACAGAAGCATCAAAACTCTCCGGGTATTTTTTGGCTAATTCCTTTGCAAAAACGTCATGCCGTGCTGAAGTTAAGCCATTGCTTCCCATACCACCGTTGTATTCCGTTTCATAGGTAGCTTGACCGAAAGAAGCCAATCCAACAATCACGTCTCCCGGTTGAATGTTGGCATTATCAATAACCTCGCTTCGTTTCATACGAGCGGTTACCGTAGAATCTACAATAAGGGTTCGCACCAAATCGCCCACATCGGCAGTTTCGCCACCCGTACTATGGATGGTTACACCAAATTTCTTCAATTCGGAAATAAGTTCTTCGGTACCATTAATAATGGCCGAAATTACTTCTCCGGGAATCAGGTTTTTATTTCTACCTATGGTGGAAGATAACAGAATATCATCTACAGCCCCTACACACAGCAAATCGTCTATATTCATGATGAGTGCGTCCTGGGCGATACCCTTCCAAACAGAAAGATCACCTGTTTCTTTCCAATACATATAGGCCAGCGATGATTTGGTTCCGGCCCCATCGGCATGCATCACCAAACAATGGTCCTTGCTTCCTGTTAAAAAATCGGGAACAATTTTACAAAATGCCTTAGGAAACAAGCCTTTATCTACATTTTTGATGGCGTTATGAACGTCTTCTTTCGCGGCAGAAACCCCGCGTTGGGCATATCGTTTGGAAACTTCGTTGCTCATAGGGCAAAGGTAAAAAAAGAAAAGGGTATTTAATTATTACACCAATATCTATTTTGAAAGTAAAATTTTGTATCTTAACAACTAATAAATACCTTAAAATCAATTCATCATGAAAACAACAATTCCTATGAGGAGAGGAATTAGAGTATTTCTTCTTCTTTCATTTATTTTTATGGGAAACATAAACAGTATGTTTGCTCAAGATTTATAGTCATATTTTATTGAGATTAAAGAAGGATATGAGCTAGGTACTGTAAATAAAACCATAAATGCAGACCAGACTCTTAACTTGTCTATGGCAAATACTTCTTTTGCTTCATTTGATGCTAATGCGGGAAATGATGAAACTATTAATAAAAATGAAACTATCACCATTAATGCTGGTGATATTAACCAAAGTGCTATTTATAACTGGTATGATCCAGAAGGGAACCTCCTTTATACAGGAACAGACCTTACCATTACACCACAAATGACTAAAACATATAAATTGGAGGTAGTTTCTAGTATAAGTGGCTTCAAGGACTATGATGAGGTTACAGTAAGCGTAAACCCATATTTTATAGATACACTTATTCCAAATCCAGCCTCTTCACAAGTAACAGTAAATTATTTGATAGATGGTTGTTCTTCTGCCTATTTAATGCTGGTTAATACACAAACAGGCTCTAGCGACAATTATATACTGGATGTTACTACCTCAAATACAAGCATAGACATTAGTGCTTATAATACAGGCTTATACTCCATCATCCTTATTTGTGACGGGGAAATACAGAATTCCAAAACCCTAATAAAAGAATAGTTATGAAAAAAATACTTGTTTTAGCTCTTTTATTTTTTTCCCTTGATGGGATAGCGCAAGACCCAAGGCTGTTTGATAATGATTGGTATTTAAGCCAATTAGTAATTGATGGGGTAATATATCCTGCTCCATATAATACAGAAGTTCCTTATGTTCCTCTTAATATTGATCAAAGTTATCTTCTAACGTATCTTTGTGAATTATCTGCTATTGTAGGTAACGATATTCAAGTTACTAATGAGTTAATAAATGTTCCAGAATTTGGCGTTTTTACAGGAGAAAGTTGCCAAATGGAGGAAAACATTTCTTATTCCAACTTATATTACAATGGCTTTTTTGAATTTCAACTGCCCAATAGAACCTATTTATATTCCATATTGGAACAAGGAGACAATCTACAGCTAACCTTAGATAACATTAATGGAGATAAGGCTATTTATGGAAATGTACTATTGGCAAACTCAAGCTTTTATTTGCCTCATGTTACTATGTTCCCCAATCCTGTAAAAGACAAGTTAACAATAGAGAGCCAAGCACTTATTTTTAGTACTACTTTTTATGACCTATTTGGCAGAAAAATCATGTCATTTAAAAATAGATTAAATGAAATTTCTATGAGCCATTTACCAAAAGGGTTGCTTCTAATAGTAATTGAAACAGAAAAAGGAACGGTTATTAAAAAAATAATTAAGGAATAAAAAAAGACCGCTTTAAAGCGGTCTTTTACGTTATCGTGTAAATAACAATTCTCTATACTTGGTCAACGGCCATAGCTCATCATCTACTAACAATTCCAGTTTATCACAATGATACCGAATTTCATCGAAGAAAGGTTTTACCTTTTCGCAATATGCAAACGCTCTCTTCTCCATATTGTCAATTTTGTTAGCCTTTTTACGTTCTTCAATCATGGCCGTAATACTGGCGTTTATTTTTAAAATATGCTCACTTATTTCTTCAATGAGTTGCATTTGTTCGGCCGCCACTTTTTTGAACCCGGTACCGTAGATTTCTTTTAATCCGCGTACGTTTTCAATTAAAATATTTTGGTATCGGATGGCCGTAGGAATTACATGATTGCGGGCAATGTCCCCAAGGATACGTCCTTCAATTTGAATTCGCTTAGCATATTCTTCCACTTCAATTTCGTGACGGGCTTCAATCTCTACTTTATTTAAAATCCCCAATTCCTCATACAAAGCAATCGATTTTTTGGAATGTTTTGCTTTTAACGCTTCCGGAGTGGTTTTATGATTGCTCAAACCACGCTTTTTAGCTTCTTTTTCCCAAGCTTCGCCATAGCCATCGCCTTCAAAACGGATACGTTTTGATTGTTTAATATACTCTCTTAATACATTGAAAATGGCATCGTCTTTCTTCATTTTCTTTTCGTCAATCAACACATCCACTTCAGCTTTAAAATCAATTAATTGTTTGGCTACGATAGCATTTAAAACCGTCATCGGGTTAGCACAATTGGCTGAAGAGCCTACGGCGCGTAATTCAAATTTATTGCCCGTAAAGGCAAAGGGAGAGGTACGGTTACGATCGGTATTATCTAATAAGATTTCGGGAATTTTACCCACCACATTTAGCTTCAGGTCAGTTTTTTCCTGAGGGGAAAGTTTCCCGTCGGTTACTTTTTCCAATTCGTCCAAAACTTCGGTTAATTGCGAACCAATAAATACCGAAATAATGGCCGGTGGCGCTTCGTTGGCTCCTAAACGATGGTCGTTACTGGCGCTGGCAATAGAGGCACGCAATAGTTCTTCATATTCATTTACCGCCTTGATAGTATTGATAAAGAAGGTTAAAAACTGAAGGTTTTTCATGGGAGTGCTTCCCGGGCTCAATAAATTCGTTCCGGTACTAGTGGCCAATGACCAGTTGTTGTGTTTTCCACTTCCGTTGATTCCGGCAAACGGTTTTTCGTGAAAAAGCACTTTAAAATTATGTCTATCTGCCACCTTGGTCATCACATCCATTAATAAGGAGTTGTGGTCCACGGCCAGGTTGGCTTCTTCAAAAATAGGAGCCAACTCAAATTGGTTAGGAGCTACTTCGTTATGACGTGTTTTCACAGGGATACCGAGTAACATACATTCGGTTTCCAAGTCTCGCATATAATTAAGTACTCTGGTAGGAATAGAACCAAAATAGTGATCGTCTAATTGTTGTCCCTTGGCCGAAGCGTGACCTAATAGGGTTCTTCCTGCTAATGAAATATCGGGTCTGGAAGCTGCCAGGGATCTGTCTATCAAGAAATACTCTTGCTCCCAACCCAAGGTCGCTACAACCTTTGTTACATTTTTATCGAAGTATTTTGCCACAGCTGTTGCTGCTTGATCTACCGCTTGTAATGAACGTAGCAAAGGTGTTTTATTGTCTAATGCTTCTCCTGTATATGCCACAAAAACGGTAGGAATACAAAGCGTAGTTCCATAAATAAATGCCGGAGACGTTGGGTCCCAGGCGGTATATCCCCGTGCTTCAAAAGTATTTCGAATTCCACCATTAGGAAAACTGGAGGCGTCCGGTTCTTGCTGTACTAATTGCCCACCACCAAATTTTTCAATGGCCATCCCACCATCAATCGTTTCAAAAAAGGCATCATGCTTTTCGGCAGTAGCTCCTGTTAAAGGCTGAAACCAGTGCGTATAATGCGTAGCACCTTTACTAATGGCCCATTCTTTCATCCCTGTGGAAACGTGATCGGCAACGGTACGGTCAATTTTAGAACCGTTCACCATAGCATCCATGACACTTTTGAAAGAATCTTTGGTAAGGTATTGACGCATGGCCGTTTCATTAAACACATTAGTTCCAAAAATTTCGGAACGACGTGGTGGTTCATTGACTGTAACCGGCTTGCGATTGAAGGTTTCGTAGATTGCTTTAAAACGTAAGGTAGACATATTTTTTGGGTTTTATTGAATACTATTAACTAAGACGGTGCAAAAATATGTCAATTTTATAAATACCCCCTATTTTTTAATCTAAATTTTATTTAAAAAGCAAATAATTATCAACATACCCCCTAAAAAAGTTAATAAACCTTTATAAAAGTGTCTTTAAATGAAAGATAGCCCTATTTTATCCGGAAAAAGCCATACTAGTAAATATGGCATAGGCAATGACTAAAAGCAACCCTTTTACACGGCCAATTTCATACTTTTTAGGAAGGAAGATAAAAGGAAGTAAAATGGCAGCAAAGCCTAGCATCCAAAAAATATCATTGCTTAATACCGCTTCACTTTTCACACTAACCGGCTGAATAATAGATGTAATACCCAACACACAACAGATGTTAAAAATATTAGAACCTATAAGATTGCCTAAAGAAATTGCTTTCTCTTTTTTCATCGCTGCAATTACTGAAGCCGCCAACTCCGGTACACTGGTGCCTACAGCGATCATCGTTACAGCTATTACCCGCTCACTTACCCCCATGGCTACCGCCAAATCTACAGCACCTTTTACTAGTAATTCACTACCCCCCCATAAAGCAACACCGCCAATTAGCAGCCATACTATAATTTTAAAGTTGGACACTACCGCAAGAGCATCGTTTGTTACTTCTTCTGCAGAAACATCTGCATTATGATTTTTTCTTGCGCGCGAAATTAGCAGCCACAAGTATATTACTAAAAGACTTAATAAGCCTATTCCTTCTGTTCTTGTAAGTAGGTGACCGCTTTTCAGAAGCACAAATAAAGCAACAGAGGCTACTACCATAATAGGCCAGTTCAGTTTGTAGAAATCCTTATCGATGGCCAGTGGTCCAATAACGGCAGTAATCCCTAAGACCAATCCTATATTTGCAATATTACTCCCTATAACATTTCCTAATGCAATATCGCTAAACCCTGACAAAGCTGCATTTAAACTAACCAAAAGTTCGGGAGCGGAGGTAGCAAAAGAAACAACTGTTAAGCCAATGACCATTTTAGACAATTTCAATTTAAAAGAAAGTGCCACCGAAGACCGAACTAAAAATTCGCCTCCAACCACCAGTAAAGTAAGTCCTAAAAAAATGTAAACGATGCTCATAGTTTGGGTAAAGGGCGAAGATAATAATTCCAAAAATGGAATGGAGGACTTAGAAAAAAAAATATGAATACAATATTTAACTAAAAATTAAGTTATTTAACTATAAATATAGTTGTAAAACTAAAAAAATAGTTTTAAGTTTGAACTATGGAACCATTAACTAATAAAGAAGAGGAGGTCATGCACAGTCTTTGGAAGCTTGAAAAGGCTTTTGTAAAAGAACTGATGGCTATTTTACCCAAAGAAAATCATTATAACACCATATCTACCATTGTGCGCAATCTAGAAGAAAAAGGGTATGTAGCCCATATAGCCTTCGGAAAGACACATCAGTATTATCCACTCATTACCAAAGAGGATTATACCAAAGGGGTTATGAAATTGGCTTCGCAAAAGTTTTTTAATAACAGTTACAAAAACATGGTGTCCTTTTTTGCCAAAGAAGAAAAAATAAGCGCCGACGAGCTACGAGAGATTTTAGAACTTATTGAAAAAAAGAAGTAATATGGAGACCCTTATCTATATCGTAAAATCTGCCGGAGTCATCGCCCTTTTTTATTTGGTGTACACTACCCTATTAAAAAAGGAAACATTATTTTCAACCAACAGACATTTTTTATTGTCGGGGATTTTAGGTGCCTTTTTATTTCCGTTATTACAATTTACGAGAACTGTGGTAAAGGAAATTCCTGCTATAGAAAACACACTTTGGGAAGAAACATTTAATAATCCTACTTCTACTGAAGTTACCACAGCGATTAGCCAACCTTCTTTTTCGTGGTTTACATTTGAAAATGTATTGATTATTGCCTATTTAATAGGTTTTATATTTTTCTTCGGAAGGTTTGCCTTTCAATTAATACGATTATTGAAATGGCTTATGCAATACCCATCGGAAAGCAAAAATGGCTTCAACATTATAGAAGTTACTGAAAATTTGGCTCCATTTTCTTTCTTCAATTACATTGTGTACAATCCTTCTCTCCACACCGGTCCGGAGTTAGCCATGATTCTTCAGCACGAAAAAGTACATGCGAGACAAACCCATTCTATCGATATTCTCATTTCGCACCTATTAATTATAGTACAATGGTTCAACCCCTTGGCTTGGCTTTATAAAAAAAGCATCGAAGAAAATTTGGAGTATATGGCAGACTATTACACAGTTCATAAAGTCCCGTCCAAAAAAGAGTATCAATTAGCGTTGGTTAAGGCCTCATCAGCCACAAACATGCCTGCGTTAACCAATTATTTTTATCAATCATTTATCAAAAAACGAATCATTATGTTAAACAAACATCACTCAAAAAAACGAAATGCCTTAAAAGCCACCTTTATCTTACCCCTTTTAGCCCTTTTCTTATGGAGCTTCAATGTAAAAGAAGTTACGGAATGGGTTACCATTCCTTCAGAAAAAGAGGCATTATCTACCTCAAAGGAAAATAATTCGCCGGAAATTACCCCGACCAAGACTACAAATATTTCTGAAGAAATTCCTTCCGAAATAACGCAACAACGCATGCCAGAAAAGGAGAACTTGGCTGACGAAACTATTTCGTTAATGGAAGAATATCGCGTTAAAATTACCAAAAATACTACCGACAATGAACTTCAAAAAATAAAGAAGGAGTTGGAAAATAAATTCGGTATCGATTTAAGCTATTCCACCGTTCGAAATGATGCCAAAGAAATTATCTCCCTTTCCATGAACTACAGCGGGAATGGTAGCAATGGGAATTATCAAGTAACCGACGATAAGGGTATTGAAGAGTTTTTCTTCTTTATCAACGATGAAGGAAAGAGTGGCTTTTGGTCTGAAGCTACTGAAGAACGCCGCATAAAACGAATGGAAAAAAGAGTAGAGGAAATGGAAGATCGACGTGAAGAAATGGAGAAACGTACAGAAAAGCGAATGGAAGAAATGAACGAACGTCGGGAGGAGATGAATGTTAAAAGAATAGAGATGGATAAGCGTCGCAACGAATTAAAAGAAAAAAAGGCCCGAGAAATAATGATTATAAATGAAAATTTAGCGGAGCTTGAAGAACTTGAAGAGCTTGTAGATGAAACTAAAGAATATGTAATAGCCCGTTCCGGAAGAGGAGATAATACAGTTGCTGTAGTAAGTAGAGGAAAAGGCGGAATGAGCATCACTAAAAATACTACAGATGCCCAGTTAGCAAAAATGAAAGAAGACTTAGCTTTAAAAAATATAACTTTTTCTTATAAAAATGTAAAGCGAAATGCCCAAGGTGAAATTACCGGAATTAAATTTACTATGGATGACCATAAAGGATCCAAATCTACTACCGTTGTGAAAGGAGATGAAAATGAACCTATAACTGCCATCTTTCTTCAACATTAATAGTTTGCATTTTATAAAAATGAAAAGCCTCTTTTAAAGGGGCTTTTTATATTTTTGAATATGAAATGACCATTAACAAATTCTACAAACCCACCGAAAATGAATAAAAGGGCATTACATCTTCCCCTTTATCAAATATTTTATACAGATGAAAAAATCATTTTTCAAAATGTTGGCAAAACTCAACAAAGCACTATTGCCCAGTTTCACCAAAAAAGGAATTGATTTGGCCAAGGCGTCAAAATTTCAGCTTTTAGTGTTTGGGTATCGTTTATGGGTCACTAAAAATGCCTTGGATTAATAGTGTAAAACCGAAGCTACCGGATATCGTTTTAATTTTTCTTTCCCTTGTAAAAAATCCAATTGCATAATAAAATTACACTGCACTACTTCTCCTCCCAGTTTTTCAATAAGTTGACAAACGGCTCTTGCGGTACCTCCTGTAGCAAGGACATCGTCATGAACCAAAACCTTTTCGCCTTTCGTAATGGCATCTTCGTGTATTTCCAGTGCATCCCAGCCATATTCCAACTCATAAGGTTGCTTTAAAGTAGTGAAGGGCAACTTTCCCGGTTTACGCACGGGTACAAAACCCACACCCAGTTGTTGTGCAAGTAACGTTCCGAAGAAAAATCCGCGCGACTCCACTCCTACTACTTTGTCAATTTTATAGTCCTTTACCAAATCTAAAAGACTTTTTAGGCAATAAGCAGTCGCTTCTGCAGAGGCCAGTAGCGGGGTAATGTCTTTAAATACAATCCCTTGTTTAGGAAAATCGGGGATAATACGAATAAAGTCTTCGATATCAAGCATATTTTTAAATAATGTTCATTGCTTTAAAGGTAAAAAGAAATATATTTGCAGCCCGAAAGAAAATCGGTTATTTTTGTAATCGATTTTACATAAGGCCTCGTGGCGCAACTGAATAGCGCATCTGATTACGGCTCAGAAGGTTGCAGGTTTGAATCCTGCCGAGGTCACTTAAAGTAAAACCCTGTATTTTCAAACAGGGTTTTAGTATTTTATAGAGTGTCTAAAACGAACGGCATTTGGAAACGAAAAGTAAAGACAAAATTGTATCGTAAAATTGACGAATATTCCATTTTCTGTAAGGAAATTAAGTGATTTTCAAGCAAAGTGAAGAAAATCCTGTCAAGGGCGCTACAAGTAGAACCAATTAAACATTTTTTAAGCTTCTTAAGATTTTTTATTTTTATAAAAAGTCTTTTATGAAACTTCCGCAACGCCTCGAAAACGCCTTAAACAAATTATACAAAGCATATCTTACAAATCAGCTTCATCCGGAAGATGCTTGCCGTTGTGCGGTGGGAAATATCTTAAACAATAATGATTCTTGGAAACATTTAAGTGATTCTCATGGATCTTTAGAATTAAATTATATAGGAAAGGTTCACCAAGCATTTGGAAAAAAATTTCAAGGGTATTCCCCATCCGAATTATTGGCTATTGAAGCTGCTTTCTTAAAAGGATGTGGCTATAGTTTACCATTTTCCTACCAAGGAAAAAAACCCAAATTTCCAAAAGGAGAAATGACGCTTTTCAATGGTTTACAAGAAGCTATTTCTTTGCTTTGTAGTTTGGATAATGTGAAAAATGTAATGGAGATAACTCAATTATTCCATGTTGAAAAGATAAAAAAAGAAAAAATGAGTGTTGTTATATAATTTCAGCACTTAATCCTGCTTCCAATAGTTTACTACAGCGCGGTTTTAAGTCTTCAAAAGAACCCGATTTTACGGTGCATTTCCCTTTATAATGTACAATCATAGCGCATTGTTCGGCTTGAATGGGAGTATGTTCGCAAGTTGCCACCAACATTTCAATGACGTGATCGAAGGTGTTTACATCATCATTGTATAACACAATCTGGTTTTCGAAATCTTCTTGTTCAGCAACAAGAATGTCTTCTTGGTATTTCTCCTTGATACTCATTGCACTAAAATACAAATTTTGCGGCAACCCAATTATTTTTTTCTTTGTTTTCAACGAAGCTAAGCCCTAGATTATTGCAACATTCTGTAATAATAGGTAGGTCTTCTAAATAAAAACCACTTACATACAACTCTCCTCCTTTTTGGAGACAAGCCACATAGGTTTGCATATCATTCAGTAATATATTTCTATTAATATTAGCAATAATCGTATTGTAAATTGGTTTTTTGGGCAATAGCGAAGCATCTCCCAAGGACACGGTAATTTGTTTGCAATTATTGCGCTCTACATTTTCTTCGGAATTTTCCACACACCAATTGTCAATATCAATAGCATCCAATTTTGAAGCACCTCGCATTTCGGCTAAAATAGCCAGAACTGCAGTTCCGCAACCCATATCGAGTACTGTTTTTTCTTCAAAATGATTCTCCAAAATAAATTGAAGTATCATAAAGGTTGTTTCGTGATGCCCCGTCCCAAAAGACATTTTAGGTTCTATGACTATTTCATAGGGAACTTGGAAAGGCTCATGAAAGGGCGCGCGAACTGCACAGGTATCATCTACCTCAATGGGTTGAAAATTCTTTTCCCATTCCTCATTCCAATTTACTTGTTCAATTTCTTTGAATGAAAAATGAATAACAAATTCGGTATTTTTCAGAATTTCAATTTCATCCAAGATACCGTTGTTCCACTCTTCTTTTTGAATGTACGCCAAAACACCTTCTTCGGTTTCAATAAAACTTTCAAAACCTGCATAGCCTAATTCTGCTATTAAAATTTCAGAAGCGGGTTGAAGGGGTTTTACACTAAAATTATATTCGATATATACTGAACTCATTACATAGCTTTAATAATAGCAGCAAAATCGGATGCCTTTAAGGAGGCTCCGCCAATCAATCCGCCATCCACATCGGGTTTGCCAAAAATCTCGGCAGCATTATCGGGTTTTACACTTCCTCCGTATAAAATGGATATTGAATTTGCTAAACTTTCTGAATAGTGATTGGAAAGTGTCTTTCGAATAAAGGCGTGCATTTCCTGGGCCTGCTCCGGAGTTGCCGTCATCCCGGTACCAATCGCCCAAACAGGTTCGTAGGCTAAAATAATGTGTTTCCATTGTGCCTCTGAGAGATGAAAAAGGGCTTTTTCAAGCTGATTTTCGACAACCTTAAAATGATTTCCGGAGTTACGTTCCTCCAGTTTTTCACCAAAACAAAACACTACTTCCAACTCATTTTTTAGGGCTGTGTCTACTTTTTCTTTCAGTAATTCATCGGTTTCATGAAAATATTCACGACGCTCACTATGGCCTAAAATCACAGCATTTATGCCAATATTGGTAAGCATTGATGCTGAAATTTCCCCGGTATAAGCCCCGCTTTCTGCCTGATGCAGATTTTGTGCACCCACTTCAATCTGGTAATTTCTATTTCCTGAATCCATCACATATCCCACATTTATAAAGGGAGGAAATACCATGACTCGGTTTCCATTTAAATCATGATTTTGAATTTCGGCACTGATATCGGTTACTAATTGAAGCGATTGATCTCTGTTTAAATTCATTTTCCAGTTTCCTGCTACTATTTTAGTTCTCATAATTGGGTTTGTTAGATTTTTGGATGGTTGGTGTTGCGAAATTATGCACTCATTATATCATTAATTCATTGTTCATTGTCTGCTAATTTTCGGATCCAACCAACCGTACATAATATCGACAAAAATATTGATTAAAATAAACAACGTAGCAATAACTAGCACAGCTCCCATAATAATGGGTAAATCTAGCGTATTCAAAGCATCTACAATTTCTTTTCCCAGGCCATTCCACCCAAAAATATATTCCACAAAAACAGCACCGGCCAACATAGAAGCAAACCAGCCCGAGATGGCAGTCACCACCGGGTTTAAGGAATTTTTTAAGGCATGTTTACGAATAATCTTAGCAAAGGAAAGCCCTTTGGCTTTTGCGGTACGAATGTAATCCTGACTTAATACTTCAAGCAACGAATTTCGCATAAGTTGCGTTACAACCCCCAAGGGGCGAATCCCTAAAACGATGGATGGAAGTATCAAATTTTTCCATTGAATGTAGGTTCCTTCTCCAAAATCATCTACTTCATAAAGGCTTCCTGTCATATTTAAATTTGTGTATTGATGAAGGACAAACCCGAAAAGCCACGCAAAAATAATGGCACTAAAAAATGAGGGAACACTCATCCCAAGCGTACTCACCAATTGAATGAACTTGTCTAAAAAACGATCCTTAAAAAGTACCGAAACAATCCCCAAAAACACCCCTAAAATCATGGCTATGGTAATGGCCGAAATGGCTAAAATAGCGGTATTTGGGAGCGTTTCAGCAATGACACTACTTACGGATTTTCCGTTTTTCTGAAAAGATTCGCGCAAGTACGGAAGTTTTAAAACGACATGGGTGGTAGCAGTTGAAAAAAGCACTGTAGCGACATATTTTCCTGCTTTCAAAAAGGTGTAATCCGCTGCTGTTTTACTATGAAACGAAAGTGGTGACAAATCGTTTAGATAGAGCACATACTGTTCGCCCAAAGATTTATCGAATCCGTACTTTTTCTTAACAATTGCAACTTGCTCTGCAGTTTCGTTTTGTCCTAACATCATCCGGGCAGGGTCGCCGGGAAGAATATTAAAAAGCAGAAAAATAACAGTAACTACTCCAAATAATGTGAGTATGGCATACCCTATTTTTTGAAGCACGTATCGAAGCAAGTTAGTTTATTTTAAAATCCTCGGTATCGTTCCAGTGTTCTTTTTGAAGAATGGTTCCTCTGTGTAATTCTAAAATGCCCGGGTTGCTCCTAACAATGGTTTTAAGCGTGGTCATATCGCAGAAATAAAACTGAAAGTCTAACTTTTGTTTTGCGGCCAATTGTTCTGTTTCAGCAGTACTTGAAGCCGACAGCCCAATTACTTTATAGCCTTTCTTTAAGGCTTCATCGGTTACCTTTTTAATGTTTGAAAAACCTTCAATTTCAGTATTGTCAAGATTATAGGCAATGACTACGATGAGTTTGTCTTCATTCAGAAATTGTTCGGTAAAATCTTCGCCGTCTCTTTCAATGGTAAAATCGTGGATGGGTGGTTCGTAAGGCTTACGAATGAAATCGGTCTCCACTCCTATTCGGGTTCCCCCGGCAGGTTGCGGATCTAAACCTGTGGTATTAATAATCACTTCTTCTTTTCCATTTATTTCATACTTCCATTGGTATTCAATAATAGGAGGCAATGCATCTGCAGGAACCGTCATTCCCTCGGTGATGTTATTTCCAATTTTATAGGCTCTAAAATCTACCACCGGTAAATGCATTAACACGTGATACCCCAGCCATAAACAAAATACTAAGGAAATGAGTACGGCTATGCTTCGGAAATTGGCTGTAAAAAAAGGTTTTAAGTGCTTTCTTCCGAAGAAAATAATAAGGATGAGGGCCAATAAAACTATATCTTTCCAAAAGGATTCCCAGGGAGTTAATTTTAGCGCATCGCCGAAACAACCACAGTCGGTTACTTTATTAAAATACGCCGAATAAAAAGTGAGAAAGGTAAAAAATACAATCATGGCCAATAAGCTCCAAAGCGTAAATTTTTTGGCATAGCCAAGAATGAGCATCACCCCAAGCATGACTTCAAAAACGACCACAAAAAGGGCCAGCATTAAAGCGTAGGGAACTAAAAATTCTAGGTTAAGAACATCTGGCGCAAAATAATCCTGTAACTTGAAGGAAAACCCAACGGGATCGTTCAGTTTTATGAGTCCGCTAATGATAAATAACAATCCAACAACTATTCTGCTAAAGCCTACGAGGTATTTCATAATTAAAAAAAATCAAATTAAAAGCACTAAATTCCAAAAAAGATATTAAAATTTATTAATTATAGAAGATAAAATCTTTCTCAACTCCTCAGATTCTTGCATTAAATCATCTAAACTTTTATTATCGTTGTTAGAAACTTTCAACAATCTAATCCAATACTTAGATTCTTTAGCTTCCTTTCTAGCAATTTTTAACCTAAAAATAAAATCCTTTTCTCCTAATTTTTCATTAGCTTCAATATAATTTGCACCTATTGAACCAGAGGATCTTACTAGTTGTTTTCCATCTTCTAAATTTGAAATAGTGGTTTTAAATCTTTAACAAACTTTCTACAATTTGACGCAAATTGAAATGTTCTTTCTTCTAAATCGAACGCTTTCTCCATTTGGAAATTTGGAATTTTATAATTGGGATTTGTGATTGAGATGAATCATAGCAAAAACACTATAATTAATCATATCTTGATAATTGGCGTCAATGCCTTCGCTTACTAAGGTTTTTCCGTGGTTATCTTCAATTTGTTTAACGCGCAACAATTTTTGAAGAATTAAATCGGTTAATGAACTTACTCGCATATCTCGCCAAGCCTCCCCATAATCGTGATTCTTATTCATCATTAATTGTTTGGTAATAGTCACTTTTTCATCGTACAACTTTGTAGCTTCTTCCAAAGATAAATCGGGTTGTTCCACCACGCCATTATCTAACTGAATGAGTGCCATGATTGAATAATTAATAATTCCAATAAATTCACTAACCTCCCCTTCATCCACTTTACGTTCCGCATGTTGCTGAAGACTACGAATTCGCTGTGCTTTTATAAAAATTTGATCGGTTAATGAAGGTAAACGCAAAATACGCCAAGCACTTCCGTAATCTTTCATTTTATTGATAAACAGTGTTCGGCAAGTTTCTATCACTGCATCGTATTGTTTTGAGGTATCCGGCATTCGCTTTTTAAGATTTTGCGTAAATTTCGCTTAAATTGTTAAGAGTTCAAAGTTTCAAACTAGCAAAGTTTCAAAGAGACTGTGTTTCATTCAATAAAAACCAAAAATACCAGCTATCTAACTATCCAAAAATCCAATAGATGACCCTCAATTGCAAAGGAACCCTTGTAGATCTCAGTACACCAAAAGTCATGGGGATTTTAAATATAACCCCCGATTCGTTTTATGACGGCGGAAAGTTTACTTCTGAAAAACAACTATTGACACAGGCAGAAAAAATGCTGAAAGAAGGAGCGACCTTTTTAGACATTGGTGGCTATAGTTCAAGACCGGGTGCCGAGGATATTTTGAAGGCAGAAGAATTGAATCGCGTAATCCCTGCTATTGAAGCTATTTTGAAACAATTTCCTGAAGCACTTATTTCGGTAGATACCTTCCGAAATGAAGTTGCCAAAAAAAGTATAGAAACAGGAGCAGCCTTGGTTAATGATATTTCTGCGGGCAATTTAGACAATAATATGATGACAATCGTTGCAAAACTTCAAGTTCCTTATGTTATGATGCACATGAAGGGTACTCCGCAAACGATGAACAGCTTAACAGACTATGAAAACATGACCAAAGAAGTGATTTTTTACTTTTCAGAAAAATTGGCCGAAGCCCGTGCTTTAGGAATGAATGATATGGTAATTGATCCGGGTTTTGGCTTCGCAAAAACCCGGACACAAAATTTTGAATTACTGGAAAATCTTGAACTTTTTAAGTCTTTGGAAGTGCCTTTACTTGTTGGGCTTTCTCGAAAATCGATGATTTATAAAACCCTCAACACCATTCCTGAAAAAGCTCTCAATGGTACGACAACACTTCATGCTATTGCGTTATTAAAAGGTGCTTCTATTGTACGCGTACACGATGTAAAAGAAGCCATGGAGTGTATTACTTTGCTTGAAAATTTCAAAAATTAAGTACCTTTACAAAAACCCATAGCCCTTGGAATTATTAGACATTCGCATCATCGATATTATTGACGTTGTATTGGTTGCCTTCTTAATGTATTACCTCTACAAACTAGTAAAAGGCACCGTAGCCATTAATATTTTTATTGGTATTGTCATCCTTTTTGCTATCTGGAAACTCACCGAATTTCTCGACATGCTCTTAATGAGTCGGATTTTGGGAGGATTTTTGGGTGCCGGAATGATTGCACTGGTAGTGGTTTTTCAGCAGGAAATACGTAAGTTTTTGCTCATGGTGGGTACCACTAACTTCTCCGCCCGAAAAAAAGTTTTCAAAAAACTGAATTTGTTTAACGAAAACGAAACTATCACCAATATCCCTATCATTCTTTCGGCATGTACCAAAATGAGTAAAAGTAATACCGGAGCTATTATTGTGTTAAAACGAAACAATAGTCTGGAGTTTGTGAAAATTACCGGAGACCCTATGAACGTGGAAGTAAACCAACCTATTTTGGAAAGTATTTTTTACAAAAATAGCCCATTACACGATGGCGCCCTTATTATTGAAGATAATGTAATTACAGCCACCCGTGTCATTTTACCGGTTTCTAACGATAAAAACATCCCACAACGCTTTGGTTTACGACACAGAGCAGCTTTAGGAATTACTGAAAAAACCGATGCGGTTTGTATTGTTGTTTCTGAAGAAAACGGGCAAATTTCGTATTTAAAAGAAGGCGATTTTGTGCTTTATGAAGATCTTGATGAATTGCAAAAACTGATTGAAAGCGATTTAAAAGACTAAGCATGGAATGTAAAAACTGTAAAAAAATACTTTCTTCAAATGATGATTTTTGCAGTACTTGCGGTGCCAAAGTCATTCGGAACAGACTTACTGTTAAAAATCTTTGGGCCGATTTTGTTGAACAGTTTTTAAACTACGACAATCGGTTTCTGCAAACCTATCTCAATCTTTTTAAAAAACCTGAGGAGGTTATAGGAGGCTATATTCACGGTACCCGTAAAAAATATGTGAACGTTATTAGCTACTATGCAATCGCCATTACTTTTGCGGGATTTCAACTTTTTATCATCCGGAAGTTTTTTCCGGAATCTATGGATCTACAGGCTATTTTACCAAAAGAAAACCCGAATGCCAGCATGGATTTAAACTGGATTTACGATTATTATAGTTTCCTGTCCCTCATTAACCTTCCTATTTATGCATTAATTGCCAAGGTTACATTTATAGGTCTTGAAAAATATAATTACACCGAACATTTGGTCATTAACACGTATTTGGTGGCACAATATACCATATCTAATTTCTTAATTATCATAGCCGGTGTTGCCCTTGGAATTAATTTTTACATCATAGGAAATATTCTGACACTGTTTTTAATTTTTTATACCGCTTCTGTTTACAGAAAAATGTATCCGCTTTCTACCACCGGTATTGTAACTCGCACACTCTTGTTTTTGGGAATTTTGGTTATAATCTTACTACTTTCCGGAATTATCCAGTTCATCATTATGTATTTTAATGGGGATTTACAGGAAATCATAGAAGCTGCAAAAGCTAAAAAAGGGATTTCTTATATCGCTTCTTCTTTCATAAACTGGACCTCGTAAAGGTTTTTGTAAAAACCACTTTCTTTTTTTAAGAGCTCTTTATGGGTTCCTTTTTCCACAATTTTTCCGTTGTCCATAACAATGATTTGGCTCGCCTTCTTTATGGTGGCTAATCGATGCGCAATAACAATAGAGGTGCGACCTTTGGTGAGTTTATCGGTGGCGTTTTGAATCATTTCTTCGGAATAACTATCTACTGAAGAAGTTGCCTCATCTAAAACCAAAATACTAGGTTTACTAACATAGGCACGAAGAAAGGCAATTAACTGACGCTGACCAGAAGAAAGCATGGTACCACGTTCTTTTACATTGTAATGGTAGCCATCCGGTAACGAAGTAATAAAGGTATGAACCCCTATTTCCTTGGCAGCTTCAACCACCATTTCTTCGGAAATAGTCTCATCCCCAAGCGTGATGTTATTCAAAATGGTATCGGCAAACAAAAACACATCCTGAAGCACAACTGCAATATGACTTCGCAATGAAGCAAGGGTATAGTCTTTTATAGAAGTACCGTCTATCAAAATATCTCCTCCGTTTATTTCATAAAAGCGAGACAGTAAATTGATTATCGTCGATTTACCGGCTCCCGTAGCCCCTACCAGTGCTATGGTTTGCCCAGGATCCACAGTAAATGAAATGCCTTTAATAACTTCTTCGTCTTCATTATACCCAAAATGGACTTCCTTAAATTCAATATCGCCACGAGTTTCTTTTAATTCTATTTCGCCTTCATCGGCAATATGGGATTTAGTGTCTAAAATTCCGAAAACACGATTGGCGGCCACCATCCCCATTTGCAGGGTATTAAATTTATCGGCAATCATTCGCAAAGGTCTAAACAACATTTGTGACAACTGAATAAATGCTGTAATGACTCCTAAAGTTATATCACCACTAAGTGCAACTTCATCTGTAACAGCATTAAGACCACCATACCAAACAATTAATCCTAAGGCAATAGATCCGGACATTTCCGCAATAGGGAAGAAAATCGAGTTGTACCATACCGTTTTAATCCATGCTTTTTTATGTTCTTCGTTAATCTCAACAAAGCGTTTGTATTCGGTTTCTTCACGCGCAAAAATTTGAACAATCTTCATTCCCGTAATACGCTCCTGCACAAAGGTGTTTAAGTTGGCTACCTGATTTCGCACTTCTTCAAAAGCGGTTTTCATAGCACGCTGAAACACTCTGGTGGCATAAATAAGAATAGGCATGATGGAAATGGAAATTAAGGTAAGTTCCCAGCTTTTATAGAACATAACCCCAAGAATAACAATCATTTTTAGCAGGTCACTCGCAATAGTAAACAATCCTTCGCTAAAAATGCTCGCTATCGTTTCAATATCGTTCACGGCACGGGTAGTGAGCCTTCCTACAGCACTTTTATCGAAATATTTCATTCGGAAACTCATCATTAACTTGAAAAGTTTCACTCGAATATCCCGAATCACCGTTTGCCCGAGCCAGTTAGCATAATAGATAAATGAAAATTGAAATAATACTTCCCCCATCAATACTACAATCATTAAAATGACGTAATACACAAGGCCGTCCCAATCTTTAGGGAGAATACTCTCATCGATAGCCTTTTCCAATAAAATGGGGCTTAATACTCCCAAAGCCGCAATGGCAATGGCCGCAAATGCTACAAAAGCAAAGGTCCATTTATAAGGTTTGGTATAACCCAATAAACGTTTAAATAATTTAAAATCGAATGCTTTTCCTGCAGTTTCAGACATAAAGAGTCTCCTTAATTTTTAATATTCTCAGGATATGTTATTTTGGTTAAATACAATCCGTGAGCGGGTGCCGAAGCTCCGGCATTACTTCTGTTTTTACTTTCAATAATGGTTTTAAAATCTTCCAAACTCAATTTTCCGTAGCCAATTTCCAACAAAGTTCCTACAATAGCACGGACCATATTTCGTAAAAAACGGTTGGCAGCAATGGTAAAAATTAACAGATTTTCTCGTTGCTCCCAATGCGCTTTTGTGATGGTACAATAATACGTTTTTACATCGGTTTTTGAGCGTGAAAAACACTGAAAATCTTCGTATTCGAAAAGCAATTTTGCTGCTTCATTCATTTTTGAAACATCCGGGCGAAGGTGAATATAATACGCAAAGCCTTCCATAAAAGGGTCTTTTTTCAAGGCAATATGGTATTCGTATTCACGGGTTTCAGCATCAAATCTTGCATGAGCATCCGGCGTTACTTCAAAA
Source organism: Flavobacteriaceae bacterium (assembly GCA_041392125.1). Lineage (GTDB taxonomy): Bacteria > Bacteroidota > Bacteroidia > Flavobacteriales > Flavobacteriaceae > Halomarinibacterium. The sequence continues at coordinate 98,221 of JAWKMR010000004.1, forward strand.
ATTGAGTGTACCGAAATATCGTTGGGTAAAAAAGAATTCAATCGGTACGTAAGTTTTTCAGTAGCATCTATCTCGCTATAATCAAAATGTGCAAAGAGTTGTTTTGCATGAACTCCCGTATCGGTTCTTCCGGCTCCGGTAATGCTTATAGGTTCTCCCAACAAAGTGGAAAGGGCCTTTTCCACCACCTCCTGCACAGCGATGCCATTGGGCTGGTTTTGCCAACCACAATAGTTTTTTCCGTTATAGGCCAGTTCGATAAAATAGCGCAAGAGTGATTTTTTTAAAGACACAAAATTACAATTTCTGAAAACAAAACAGTAGCGATTCCTTAGAATAACTTTGTAGCTTTGGAATTCTGAAATTTACCAACTTTGAAAAAAATTCTTCTGCTAAGCGATACCCATAGCTATATTGATGAAAAAATTCTGAGATATGCAGCACAAGCCGATGAAGTTTGGCATGCGGGAGATATTGGGGATTTAGCGGTAACGGATGCTATTCAAAAAGTGAAACCCTTAAAAGCGGTATATGGTAATATAGACGATGCCAAGGCCCGAAAGGAATTTCCTTTGGACAACCGGTTTTTTTGTGAAGGAGTGGAGGTATGGATGACCCACATTGGTGGGTATCCGGGACGTTACGACAGGCGTATTTTTGCTGAAATTACTAAAAATCCCCCTAAACTTTTTATTTCGGGACACTCGCATATTTTAAAAGTGATGCCCGATAAAAAATTAAGACTACTGCATATGAATCCGGGCGCTGCCGGGAAACACGGCTTTCAAAAAGTACGTACGATGCTTCGATTTGAAATTGAGGGAGTGGATATTAAAAATTTGGAAGTGATCGAGTTTACTCTTTAACCACTTTTTTAACAATGGCGCCCTGTGTTGTGTACACCTTTACAAACAATACCCCACTTTGCAAAGCCGAAACATCCAGTGAGTTTACATTACCGTTAACAGAAAGCAAGGTTCTTCCCAACATGTCACAAACTGCTACTTTGGTAAGGGTAATATCCTTTGTTTTAATAGCCAAGGTATCTTGCGTAGGATTAGGATACACGGTAATGGCACGAGCCAAAAAATCTTCTACCCCAAAAACACCGCTATTTTTATACCAAGCAATTTTATTATCCACACTAGACGCAGAAAGCACGTCCAAAAAGGTATCATCATCAATATCTGCAGCAATGACCGATCTTGCCAAATCGGTCTCTGTAGATATAATTTGCATGGTGCCAAAATTTCCTAATCCATCTAGGTTTTTGAACCATACCACTTTATCATCATTAGCAGAAACTGCCAATACATCCATATCCAAATCGTTATCCAAATCTGCAGCATACACATCATAAGAATGAATAAATGTTTGTGTAATTATTTTTTTTGTTCCAAAATTCCCTAAGCCATCCAAGTTTTCATACCAATACACCGAGTCATCGGCTGGAGCATTGGAAATGATATCCAAATCGTTGTCTCCATCCACATCGGCGGCAAAAACTGAAAGAGGCCCATTGGTATCCGCATTTATTAAACGTGCGGCACCAAAAGAGCCCATCCCATCTAAGTTTTCAAACCAAAACAATTCGTCACTGGCTGTGGATACAGTAACTATATCTAAATCCAAATCTCCATCCATGTCTGCAGCTATTACATCGCGGGTGCTTAAGGCGGTATTGGTTATAATTTGACGTGTTCCAAAATTACCCATCCCATCCTGATTTTCAAACCAGGAGACTGTATTGTCTGAAAAGGAAGCAGATAATACATCCATATCCATATCCCCATCCAAATCGGCAGCAAAGACCGAGATGGCCCCTTGAATCTCATCTGAAATCAAAATTTCATTGCTAAAGGAGCCTTGCCCATCCAGATTTTCAAACCAAACCACTTTACTGTCAAATTGGCTCACCCCTTTAGAGGCCACCAAGACATCAATATCGCTATCCCCGTCCAAATCTGCACCAAAAACATCGACCGAGGCAACTAAAGTACTTGTGATTATATGTTGCGGGCCAAAAGTCCCTATACCATCCAGATTTTCATACCATGCAATCTTGTTATCATTTTCAGAGGCCGAAAGAACATCCAAATCCAGATCTCCATCTAGATCGGCAGCAAAAACACCTCGGGCACGCATGGCTTCTTGAGAGATAATAAGCTGTTCTCCAAACTGCGAGAAGCAATGGGGTGTGATTACTAATAGAAAAAAAAGAAAATTATATTTCATAAGTTTTCCCTAAAAATAGAATGCTACTAATAAAAAGAAAGTTACTAATAAATTTATAAAAAGATTTTAATATAAGAGAATTAAAAAAACCCCCAAAATGGCATGTTAAGGGGGTTTTCGCACTAATAGATACTAAGAGGTCGTTTAACGCAGGCGATCGACTGATTTTACGAGATCCTCGTCCCTTTTGATGGCTTTGTTGGCCAGCACTAGAAAAACGATAGAAATGATGGGAAGTAGCACCCCAATACCCTTCATTGAAACCAAAGTCTCTCCGGATACTTTTAGCGATCGTACTACAAAAACGCCTAGTAATACAAAGTTTAATAGGATCGATAAACGATTCAACACAAATTGTTGCTTTCGTTTTTTATAGTTAAAAATAGCTAGTAACGTAAAAAGCACCGGTGAAATAATAAGGGCAAGCACCAAAGGTTCAGACTTTTTTATTACCAGCGCGTGAGCAGCATCTTCAATAACAGGAAACCATAGATATAATGCTCCCATCGCCAAAATGGAAAGAACCATATATACTGTTTGAATACGCTGTAGCATCGTTTTTTAAAATTTTGGTCAAAAATACACTTTCTTTCAAAAAAAATAAATACAACATTTAAAATATTGTTGTAATATTGCAGTAACAATTCGTAACCTGTTCAACAGAGGTTACTTAGTCTCCAGACACATTTTCAACTAAATTACCCTTATTGAAAAATTAATTAGCTATTAAAATTTATCTCCTATTTTATAATGTTTGAAATTTCTGAATTAAAAGAAAAAAAGCTTCCCGAATTACAGGAACTGGCTGGCAACTTAGGTGTGCCTAAATTTAAAACCCTAAAAAAACTGGATTTGGTGTATCAAATCCTGGATTATCAAGCTGCTAACCCCAAAGCAGTAAAAGCAGTAACGCAAGAAACTAAGACTGCTCCCGAAGCATCGCCTTCAAATCAGCAAAATACTTCCAAGGCTCCAGAGCCTGAGAATCAAGGAAACGCTCCTCAACAGCAAAAAAGCAATACCCCTCAAAACAACCCAAGAGAGCGGCACCAAAAAAATAACCGCAATGATCATCGAAATCAAAAAGGAGGGCAAAAACAACATCATTCTCAAAATTCTCATCAAAATCAAAACGCTAAAGGCGAACATGATAAAAACAAGCAAGAGTCTGCAAAAGTGAATGGAAATGGGAATGCGAATGGAAACCAGAAACAACCCAATAAACACGAAGATTCTAACGGAAACAAAGATACCCGAAATAGATATCGCGAGCCCGATTTTGAATTTGACGGCATCATAGAAAGCGAAGGTGTTTTAGACATTATGCAAGATGGATATGGTTTTTTACGTTCCAGTGATTATAACTATTTATCGTCTCCGGATGACATTTATGTGTCACAATCTCAAATCCGACTTTTCGGCTTAAAAACAGGAGATACGGTATTAGGAGAAGTTCGTCCCCCAAAAGAAGGCGAAAAATATTTTCCGCTCATTAAAGTGAGTAAGATAAACGGGTTAAGCCCTAATGTGGTGAGAGACCGTGTATCGTTTGAGCATTTAACTCCGCTATTCCCTACAGAAAAATTCAACATTGCCGAAAAGCAAAGTACCGTTTCTACCAGAATCATCGATCTTTTCGCCCCTATCGGAAAAGGGCAACGAGGGATGATTGTTTCGCAACCTAAAACGGGAAAAACCATGTTGTTGAAGGATATTGCCAATGCAATTGCAGCCAATCACCCGGAAGTGTACCAAATTATTTTGTTAATTGACGAACGTCCCGAAGAGGTAACCGATATGCAACGCAATGTAAAAGGCGAAGTAGTAGCTTCTACCTTCGATAAAGAAGCTAGCGAACACGTGCGAGTAGCCAATATTGTAATTGATAAAGCAAAGCGATTGGTAGAGTGTGGACACGATGTGGTGATCCTTTTAGACTCCATTACGCGTCTGGCCAGAGCATATAATACCGTACAGCCAGCTAGTGGTAAAATTTTGAGTGGAGGGGTAGATGCCAATGCACTACACAAACCCAAACGCTTCTTTGGTGCTGCGCGCAATATTGAAAATGGAGGTTCTTTAAGTATTATTGCTACGGCACTTACGGAAACAGGTTCAAAAATGGACGAGGTAATTTTTGAAGAGTTTAAAGGAACCGGAAATATGGAATTACAATTGGATAGAAAGATTTCTAACCGAAGAATTTTCCCTGCCATAGATCTTACGTCCTCCAGTACTCGCAGAGACGATTTATTACTCGATGAAAATACCATTCAGCGTATGTGGGTAATGCGTAAATACCTTGCCGATATGAACCCTGTGGAAGCCATGGAATTTATAAACGATAGAATAAAACAAACCCGAAATAATGAAGAGTTTCTTATTTCGATGAATAGTTAATTTATTTCTTTCAATTTAAAACAAAATTTAGAGGAGCCTAGTGCTCCTCTTTTTTCTTTGGAATAAAGTTTTCATCTTTACATTTAAATTCATAAAAGTTTAAAATGAAATCTTTTCTACTTTCAAGCTGTATCCTTGTAATTATTTTTTCCTGCAATTCCAAAAAAGACAAAATTGCTTACGATTTTGAAACTACTTTTGAAACATCTAAAGGAACGGAAACTCCTACCTACAATCAGGTAATTGCCTTTTACAAAAGTTTAGCAGAAGCTTACCCAAGTATTGCAATGTATGAAATGGGAGCTACAGATAGTGGAGAACCACTTCACTTGATGGTTTTTAATCCTAACAGAAAAACGAACAATACGCTGGAAAGCGAATTTTCGGATACCGAAAATAAAAACGTCCTTCTTATAAACAATGGAATACATCCCGGAGAAAGTGATGGTATTGATGCTTCAATGCTACTACTTCGAGACTTGGCGCAAGAAAAAATAAAAGTTCCTCAAAACACCATTATTGCTGTTATTCCCATCTACAATATTGGAGGAGCTTTAAATAGAAACTCAGGCACAAGAACCAATCAGAATGGTCCAAAAGAATATGGCTTTAGAGGCAATGCACGCAATTACGATTTGAATAGAGATTTTATTAAAGCCGATACTAAAAATGCACAATCCTTTGCTGAAATTTTTCACCTAGTTCAACCCGATTTGTTTATTGACAATCACGTTAGCAATGGAGCCGATTATCAGTATACGCTCACACACCTTTTTACACAGCACAACAAATTAGGAGGCGATTTAGGAACTTATTTGCATACTTCATTTATGCCGCAACTGGAAGATTCACTCGCTCAAAAAAAATGGGATATTACCCCCTATGTGAATCTTTTTAATCGCACTCCTGAAACCGGATTTTCCCAGTTTATGGACTACCCTAGATATTCAACAGGGTATACCACACTGTTCAACACCTTGGGGATGATGGTCGAGACACATATGTTGAAACCCTACAAACAGCGAGTAGAAGGCACTTATGAATTAATGAAAACCTTTATTAGCATAGCCGAAAAAGATGCAGCCCTAATTCAAAAACATCGAAAAAATAACGAAGCATTATACAATCCCGGCAACTCCTATCCTATCTCTTGGACCATCGATAGCACTCAAGCAGCTACCCTTCCGTTTAAAGGTTTTGAAGGAACCATGGAACCCAGTAAAATTACAGGCGCTAATAGGTTACAATACCACAGAGACCAACCTTTCACCAAGCCTGTAACTTATTATAATGAATTTAAGTTGGTCGAGGAAGTGGTTATTCCACAGGCATATATTATTCCCAAAGGATACTGGAATGTAATTGAGCGATTAAAAAATAATGCCATTGAGCTAACAGAAGTAAAAAATGACACTACAATAACAGCCGAAGTCTATACAATAAAAAGCTACGAAACCTTTAAAAACCCTTACGAGGGTCACTACCCGCATTACAATACCCAAGTGGAGTCTTTTCAAGAAACTATTTTAGTAAAAGAAGGTGATTTTATAGTTTTTACACAGCAATCCGGCATTCGATATTTAATTGAAACACTGGAGCCTATGGCGATGGATTCGTTTTTTAATTGGAACTATTTTGATACCGTTCTTCAGCAAAAAGAGGGTTTCTCACCCTATGTTTGGGAAGATATGGCAGTTCAATTTTTGGAAGATCATCCGGAAATTAAAAACCAATTTGATGCTAAAAAAACTGCCGAACCTAATTTTGCTTCCAACTGGTATGCACAATTAGATTGGATTCATCAGCAATCGCCTCATTACGAAAAATCATTCTTGCGATACCCTATCGTTAGGGTGCGGGATTAAATATTCTCTGGGGAAGAGTAATTTGATATTTTCATACGAATCCTGAAGGGCTTTTTGAGATTTTTCAAAATTTTTCCACTTTACCTTTTTAATTCCTTCAGAAGGTTCGGGAATTAGAGGACCATTATAATCGCTGAACATCTCAAACCAATAGGTAATCTTCAGTTTAAATTTGGTGTTCCGTTTGAAGATATGATAGGTTTTTGTTAAAAACTTCCGTACTTCCAGATTTTTAACTCCGGTCTCTTCAATAGTTTCTCTTACAGCTGCTTCTTCATAACTTTCTCCTTTTTCCACACGACCTTTGGGCAAATCCCATTTATTGTTTCGACGTATAAAGAGAATCTCTTTTTTGCTATTATAGACCATCCCTCCACCCGCTTCAACAACAGGAAGCTTTTCGCGGAGAAATTTCTCTAAGGTTTCTGCATTTTTATGATAAATATTCACATATAACAGCTCGCCATTATTTATCTTATTAATAAGCTTTTTAAATTTTACCTCCTTTAAAGGTATAGAGGTATATTGCTTGCCTATGTTCTTTTCCGTAGAGAGAATTATAGGAATATCATTGACAAAAACTTTATACATTTGCAGTATGATCTTAAAAAAAGAAACAGCTCAAAAAACAGCCGAATTACTTTTGCAAATTAATGCAATAAAATTGCAACCGCAAAACCCTTTTACATGGGCTTCGGGATGGAAATCGCCAATTTATTGCGATAATCGTTTAACCCTCTCATATCCAGCCATCAGAAATTATTTGCGAGAAAATCTTGCCAATCAAATTGAAGAACTCTATGGAAAACCCGATATGATTGCCGGAGTGGCTACAGGTGCCATTGGCATTGGAGCATTGGTAGCCGATTATCTTAACCTCCCTTTTTGTTATATTCGCCCAGAAGCCAAAGCTCATGGACGGCAAAATAAAATAGAAGGATATCTTCAGGAAAATCAGTCCGTAGTAGTAGTAGAAGATCTCATTAGTACTGGTAAAAGCAGTCTCATGGCTGTGGAAGCTTTACAAGAGGCCAATGCCCAAGTAAAGGGAATGGTTGCTATTTTTTCCTACGGATTTACTGCTGCTGAAGAAAATTTTGCAAATGCAAATATCGCTTTACATACACTTAGTAACTACGAAAACTTACTTGAAAAAGCTGAAAAATCAAATTATATAACACCCCAAGAAGCAGAAGTATTAAAGCTCTGGAGAAAAAATCCTGCTGACTGGAAATAGGCACAAGATTTGTAATACCTCTCCTAAAATATCATATAATTACTATGGAAATAAAAAGTAAAAAGGTAACCGTACATAAAACTGCAGAAGAATTATTCAATTTTTTGAAAGATGTAAAAAACTTTGAAAAACTTATGCCCGACAACATTAGTAAGTTTGAAGTTATTAGGGATGATGCCTTTGTTTTTGCTTTAAAAGGAATGCCTGAGATAGCTTTGGAAATTAAAGACGCACAACCTTCAACCAAACTTACTTTGGGTGCTATAAGTGATAAAATTCCGTTTACTCTGGAGGGAAATATTGAGGAAGTTTCTGAAAGCAACTCATCCATCGACCTACTTTTTAGTGGTGATTTTAACCCCATGATGGCTATGATGATTAAAAGCCCTATTACCAAGTTTTTGGAAACATTAACTTCAAAAATGGAGACCCTTTAATACAACATTTTAATTTCTTTTAATCGATATTCCTTTACAGTATTATCTTGCAGTTTCACCAATAACAATCCATTGTTCGATACCCCTACTATAATACCCTGGAACATCTTTCGTTCAATATCTTCAAACGCGCAAACAACGCCAATTTTATACAAATAAGATTCGTATTGCTTCTTGTAAGCTTCAGGGTTTGAAACTTTTACTTGATGCAATTCAGAAAGTACCGCCTGAAGTACTTTTTCAAAAACTTCATCCAATGAGAAATGTACTCCTGTAGTAAGCAATAGGGAGCTTGCTTGTGGAAATTCCGGAAAACTTGTATTATTTACATTAATGCCAATACCAATAATACTATGCTCGATATACCCTTTCTGAAATTGATTTTCTACCAAAATACCACATACCTTTTTTCCATCTGCCAATATGTCGTTAGGCCATTTTATAGACACTTTTGGAATTCCAAGCAAATCCAACCCTTTTTTCACCCCTAAACTTACCGCAAAATTGACCCAAAATTGATTTGAAATAGGCAACCCATCTGTTTGCTTAAATATGCTGAAAGCCAGGCTTTTACCAATATCAAAATGCCAAGAAGCACCCATTTGTCCTTTGCCCTGAGTTTGATGCAATGTCTGCACTACGGTTTCATCCTCCAACGGGATGGTTTTGGCTTGCTTCTTTAAATAATCGTTGGTAGAGCCAATGGCACTGATTTTGATAATTTTCAATGGAATTAATATTGTGTTAATCTGAACAATTAAAACGTTTCAAGAAACAAAAAAGTAATAACTTTGCCCAAATAAAAAGTAATTAATGCAAAAAAAAGAAGTAGGATCAGATTTACTAGTCACAGAAATAATTAGAGGAATTGAAGAGGTAAAAGGTCAAGATATTCAAATCTTGGATCTTAGAGAGATAGAAAATACCGTTTGCGACTACTTCATTATTTGTAATGGTACTTCAAATACACAAGTTAACGCTATTGTTAATTCCGTACAAAAACTTGTTAGCAAAGCCCTAAAAGAAAAGCCCTGGCACGTAGAAGGTAGTGAAAACGCAGAATGGGTGCTTATGGACTATGTCCACGTGGTAGTTCATGTGTTCCAAAAACACATTCGTGAATTTTATGACATAGAGGGTCTTTGGGGAGATGCTAAAACAGTACTCATTAAAACTACTTACTAATTAAAGCCCATGGCAAAAGACAATAACAAACCTGAAATACGGAAACCGAAGTTTAATAATTTTTGGATTTATATTCCTATTATTTTAATTTTTATAGGGCTTCAAATTTTTGGAGGTAGCACTCTTTCAGCTCCTGAAAAAACGACACAAGTAGATTTTCAGAAAATGCTTCGTGCTGGAGATGTAGAGAAAATTGAAATTATTAATAAGAAAGTGGCAAAAGTATATCTTACCGAAGCCGCTTTTCAAAATGAAGAACATACCAGTAAATTTAAAGGTAAGCTTTTAAAACCAACGCCTAAGGACCCCGCTTATCAATTTGAATTTGGAGATCTTCAAAATTTCGAAAATAGCACCAATCAAATTATAAAAGACAATGGGCTATCTACCAAAATAGGCTGGACTACCGAGTCTAACATTTGGGCAGAGTTTCTGCCTTCTATTTTGTTTTTTGCGGTAATTATTGGTGTTTGGATTTATATTATGCGAAGAATGTCATCAGGTGCCGGCGGTGGTGCCGGTGGACAAATTTTCAATATAGGAAAATCCCGAGCCAAACTTTTTGATGAAAAAACCGATGTAAAAACAACCTTTAAGGATGTTGCCGGACTGGAAGGTGCTAAAGAAGAAGTGCAAGAAATTGTAGATTTTTTAAAAAACCCAGAAAAATATACCTCATTAGGGGGTAAAATTCCCAAAGGAGCCTTATTAGTGGGGCCTCCCGGAACAGGAAAAACGCTTTTGGCCAAAGCAGTAGCTGGAGAAGCAAAAGTCCCTTTCTTTTCACTTTCGGGTTCAGATTTTGTGGAAATGTTTGTTGGGGTTGGAGCTTCAAGAGTAAGAGATTTATTTAAGCAAGCAAAAGAAAAATCACCGGCTATTATTTTTATTGATGAGATTGATGCTATTGGGCGTGCCAGAGGGAAAAACAATTTTTCAGGCTCCAACGATGAACGGGAAAATACCTTAAACCAGCTTTTAACCGAAATGGACGGATTTGGCACCAATACCAATGTAATTGTATTGGCTGCGACCAACCGAGCCGATGTCTTGGATAAAGCATTAATGCGTGCCGGACGTTTTGATCGTCAAATTTACGTGGATCTTCCGGACGTTCGTGAACGAAACGAAATATTTGAAGTACACCTTCGTCCTATTAAAAAAGACAATACGGTGGATATGGATTTCTTGGCAAAGCAAACACCGGGATTTTCGGGTGCAGATATTGCTAATGTATGTAATGAAGCGGCATTAATTGCAGCAAGAAAGGGCAAAAAAGCAGTAGGAAGACAAGATTTTCTGGATGCGGTTGACAGAATTGTAGGGGGATTGGAAAAGAAAAATAAAATTATAACACCAAGTGAAAAGAAGGCCATAGCGTTTCATGAAGCAGGCCATGCTACGGTAAGCTGGATGCTGGAACATGCAGCCCCTTTGGTAAAAGTTACCATTGTTCCCAGAGGTCAATCCTTAGGTGCCGCTTGGTATTTACCCGAAGAACGACTTATTGTTAGGCCCGAGCAAATGTTAGACGAAATGTGTGCAACTATGGGAGGCCGTGCAGCAGAAAAAGTAATATTTAATAAAATATCTACCGGAGCGTTAAGTGATCTTGAAAAAGTAACCAAACAAGCACGTGCTATGGTGACAATATATGGTTTGAACGATAAAATAGGAAACCTAACGTATTACGATTCTAGTGGACAAACCGATTATAATTTCAGTAAACCTTATAGCGAAAAAACTGCCGAATTGATTGACAAGGAAATCTCTGAAATGATTGAAAATCAGTACCAAAGAGCTATAAAAATTCTTGAAGAAAACAAAGATAAACTTACCGAGCTTGCCAATGAACTTTTAGAAAAAGAAGTTATTTTTAAAGAAAGTTTAGAACGTATTTTTGGTGAAAGGCCTTTTATAAAAGAAGAACCTATCAAAGAACTTCCTAAAAATATAGAAATAGAAGAAGAAAGCTCTAAAGATGAAATAGCTGAAGAAACAAATTCTAATAGTTAGTTCATTTAATTTAAAAAATTGCTCCTCAAATTATTTCTTCAAGTTCATTGAAGATTTAGTATATTTGAGGTTTAGCCTATTAACTCCTCAAAGCTAATCTGAATGAGTCTATTTAAAAGACTTTTAAAAAACAAAACCAAGTCAGAAGCTACTAAAAATGATTCTGACCATAGTAAATATTATCCGGAAGCAAAACTCCCTATAGACGAGAAGTTCACCTATAACTTCAATAAAAATGGTGGTAAATTTCTATATTGTGAAAATTGGGAAGAGGTAAATGATGCTTTCGATAATATTCTTTTGGAAAACGATTGGTACGAAAAAGACGTTTTTTGTTTCGATGAACAGCTTATTTCTAAATTTAATGGCTATAATTTAAATTTTGGTACTAAAACAAAAGCCACCTTTTTTCTTTCGCGATGCGAATCCTTAGTAGCTAATAATGGCGCTATTTTATTATGCTCTAACCAAATCAAGGAGAAAAAACTCCAGGAGCTTCCTTTTAATGGTGTTATTTTTGCTACTACAAGCCAGCTAGTCGAAAACATAAGTGAAGGTCTTCGAATCATTAAAAATAAAAGCAAAAGCCAAATTCCAACCAACATAACAACCATTCAAGATTTTGAATGTGACAAGGAAAAAGATTTTATGAGCTATGGAAGTAGTACGAAAAACTTATATTTGCTACTACTAGAAGACCTATAAACCAATCCATGAAAGAACTTATCGTTCGGGGCATCTCGGGAGCTTTATACATTACGATTATTGTATTTGCTATGTTTGCCTCAAGAGAATGGTTTTTAGTCTTATTTTTCTTGCTAGGGATATTAACCCTACATGAGTTTCAAAAGCTAATTCATTTAAAAAGTTATCTTTCGTATTTAATTTTTGCCGGTTTATTCTACTTTTTTGGGTATCAAGCAATTGATTTAAACCCCATTTATTTATATGCTATTTTAGCAATTTTTGTAAATCTTTTTTTACTGAAAGACTTATTGGTTACCAGTAAAATACCGATGTTTGAAAAGAAAAAATACATTACCCTTATTTTTTATCTCATCGCAGGTTTTGTTTTTTTAGCATTAATACCCTTTCGAAATGGCCTATTTTCACCCGAAATTATTGTAGGTATATTTATTCTGATTTGGGTTAATGATAGTTTTGCATACCTTATTGGTAAAAACTTTGGAAAGCATAAACTTTTAGAGCGTATTTCTCCAAAAAAAACAAAGGAAGGTTTTTTGGGAGGGTTTATTGCTACTCTCATCGCTGGTTTTTTTATTTTTAAGTATGAGAAAAATTTAGGGATGCCCATCTGGATTTCTCTAGGAATTATGGTTTCTATTTTAGGAACTTTTGGAGATTTAATTCAATCTAAATTTAAAAGGCAAGCGGGCGTAAAAGACAGTGGTACATTAATGCCCGGACACGGTGGGATGTATGATAGATTGGATAGTGTAGTATATGTTAGTCCATTTATTTATTCATTTTTAGAAATTGTTGACTATGTTTCATAAAGAAGGTCATAAAATAATCCTGTTCACTTTTATTTTAGTGGCAGCCGTTTGTGTTTTAGCGAAAAGGTTTGTGAGTACAGACTGGATTCAATACCTCATATTTGGTGTAACGATTGTTTTTTTAGTTCTTATTCTTCAATTTTTCAGAAATCCAAAAAGACCTATTCAGTTAAATGAAAATCAGGTGCTATCGCCCGTTGATGGCAAAGTAGTCGTGATTGAAGAAGTTTTTGAAAAGGAATATTTCAATGAAAAAAGACTTCAAATTTCGGTATTTATGTCCCCTTTAAATGTTCATGTTACACGCTATCCTGTAGGAGGGAATGTGGTTTTCAGTAAATACCACCCCGGAAAATATTTGGTGGCTTGGCATCCAAAAGCCAGCGAAGAAAATGAACGTACTACTGTAGTTGTAAAAAATAGCATCTTCGGAGAGGTATTGCATAGGCAAATTGCAGGAGCGCTAGCCAAACGTATTGTAAATTATGCTGAAGAAGGACAAGCAGCTCCACAAGCCAGTGAAAGTGGCTTTATAAAATTTGGCTCTAGAGTCGATGTTTTTTTGCCTCTTTCCGCAAAAGTAGAGGTTTCATTAAATCAAAAAGTAACCGGAGGAATTTCAGTTTTAGCTTCCACCCATGACACCTGAAGAAATTGAAACTTCATTTCGTAATGCCGTAAACAGCATTAACAACCATCTGGATCCTTTTCCAGCCGATGTCCTTCTTAAATTGTATGCCTATTACAAACACGCTACCAACGACCAAAGCTTACCCGGTAGTAGCAATCCTTTGATTAATGCTTTTAAAACCAATGCGTTATTTCAAGCGCAGGGGCTTACACAAGAAGAAGCCAAATTAAAATATATAGAAACTGTACATCAATATTTTTTGTACCGTAAATAAATCTGCCCACAGAATTTTAGTATTTTAGAACGGAACTCAAAAAAGGAGAACTTTTCTAATATGAATAAAAAATTTAGGGTAAACAGTACCCAATTTGTAAAAAACATAATTCTTAAAAGGCACATCAAGGATATTGTCTTCATTACTCTTGGTGTATTTTGTGCCAGTGTTGGATTAAAGGGGTTTTTACTCCCCAATCATTTTTTGGATGGGGGTGCTATGGGGGTGTCGCTTTTACTTCAAGTACAAACGGAGTGGGATCTTTCCATTTTAATTGTTTTGGTGAATCTACCCTTTATTATATTAGGGAAAAGACAAGTTTCTTTAAGTTTTGCCATAAAAAGCACACTGGCGATTATAGCTCTCGCTGCTTTGGTTCATTTTATAGAATTACCAACCATTACACAAGACAAATTACTCATTGCTGTTTTTGGGGGATTTTTTCTGGGTGCGGGAATCGGGCTCTCTATTAGAGGTGGTTCAGTAATAGACGGTACCGAAGTTTTGGCCATTACCATAAGTAGGAAATCCAGCATGACCGTGGGCGACTTCATTGCTGTATTTAATATTATTCTTTTTGGAGTTGCGGCCTTAATTATTAGCATAGAAACGGCTATGTATTCTATGCTTACTTATCTGGCGGCTTCCAAAACCATCGATTTTATTCTAAACGGTATTGAAGAATATATTGGTATTATGACGGTTTCTGATCAAGCAGAGGAAATTAAAGAAACCATCACTAATAAATTAGGAAGAGGCATCACTGTTTTTAGAAGTGATGGCGGCTTCGGAAAAAAAGGATTGGCACACCCCGATCGAAAAATCCTGTTTTGTGTAGTTACCCGATTGGAAGTCACCAAACTCATCCTCGAAATTGAAAAAATAGACCCTACCGCTTTTGTCATTCAATATCCTATTCGTGATACTAAAGGAGGTATGATTAAGAAACGACCCTTACATTAAAATAGCTTCTTACAATATTTTGTTGAAAAAAATTAATTTTTTATTGTTTATCAATAATTTTTTATTGATATTTGTAACGAATTAATTTTTTTTAAAAATCATGTCAACAAACAGCAACTTCATTTTTAAAGCCTTGCATATTATTGCTTGGATTATTTTTATTGGTTTATGTATAGAAGCGGGAGGATTGATTATTAACTTTATTTTTAGTGTTTTTAAACCGGAATATGTCGACAAATTATATCAAAAACTGAATTTAACTTCCATGTATCAAGAAAATAAATGGGTATTTTTTGGTTTATATAGTTTTGTTTTGGTCATTTCCATTTTAAAGGCTCACTTATTTTATATAGTTATTACCCTTTTGCATAAATTAGATTTATCTAAACCTTTTAGCACCTTTGCCGCTAAAAAAATAAGCAGTATTGCTTATTACACATTTTCTATCGGAATTATAAGTCATATTGCTCGAGAAGTGACCAAAAATATGTCTCATCATGGACTTGAAACAGAAAAACTTCAAGAATTTTGGATAGATAGTCAAGCTTTTATACTAATGGCTGCTATTATTTATATTATTGCAACCATCTTTAAAAGAGGTATTGAGCTTCAAAATGAAAACGAATTAACCATTTAACCTATGCCTATAATTGTAAATTTAGACGTGATGATGGCAACGCGAAAAATGTCGTTAAACGAACTTTCTGAAAAAGTAGATATTACCCTTTCAAACCTTTCCGTTTTAAAAACTGGAAAGGCAAAAGCTGTCCGATTTAGTACACTTGAAGCTATTTGTAAAGCATTAGATTGCCAACCCGGCGATATTCTAGCTTTTGAGGAGTGAGGGTTACCGCAAGCTTTGCAAACTTGCTTTAAGAGTTTCAATCTTAGCAAGAGCGTCTGCTTCCTTTTGTTTTTCCATTGCCACTACTTGTTCGGGAGCGCCACTAACAAAGCGTTCGTTTTTCAATTTTCCTTGAACACTTTTCAGAAAACCTTCGGTATATTTTAATTCCTCTGTAAGCTTCACAATTTCCGCTTCTATATCAATCTCTCCTCCTATCGGAATAAAATATTCGTTACTCTTAACTCGAAATGTTAAAGCTCCATCCAGCTTTTCTTCTATGTAATTTATTTCTGAAAGGTTTCCTAATTTTGAAATTACCGAATCAAAATACGAAGAAACTTTTTCAGAATTCATTATTGAAAGTGTAATCCTATCTTTAAAAGAAATGTTCTTTTCTTTTCGAATAGTTCGAATCCCGGAAATTACCTCAGCCGCTAAATCGAAATTTTTAATTACCGATTCATCAAAATTACTTTGCTCGGGCCACGAAGCAATAATTAATGCTTCTTCAGGGTTTCGTTTCGTAATATCTTGCCAAAGATGTTCAGAAATAAAAGGAACAAAAGGATGCAAAATCTTTAGATTATCTTCCAAAATTGCAATTACCGAAGCTTTGGTTGCAGCTGCGATAGGCTGCCCATATTCGGGTTTTACCATTTCCAAAAACCAGGAACAGAAATCGTCCCAAATAAGCTTATAGGTTGCCATTAAGGCATCGCTCATTCTATATTTACTGTAGTGATCTTCAATCTCAACTAACACCTTTTGAAATTTATTTTGATACCAATCAATAGCTATTTTTGAGCTTTCAAGTTCATCAATATTGGCAACTTCCCAACCATCGATTAAACGGTAGGCGTTCCAGATTTTATTGACAAAGGCACTCCCCTGTTTGCATAAATCTTCATCAAACATGAGGTCATTTCCGGCAGGCGAACTTAACAACATTCCTACTCGTACCCCATCGGCTCCGTATTGCTCAATTAATTCAATGGGATCTGGTGAGTTCCCCAAAGACTTACTCATTTTACGGCGTTGTTTGTCGCGAACTATCCCTGTAAGATATACATTGCTGAAAGGCTTCTCTCCTCGATATTCATACCCAGCTATAATCATTCGAGCTACCCAAAAAAATAAAATCTCTGGTGCCGTAACTAAATCATTGGTAGGATAGTAATAATTAATTTCTTTATTATCGGGTTCTAAAATTCCATTAAAGACGCTTATGGGCCATAGCCATGAAGAAAACCAAGTATCCAACGCATCGGGGTCTTGGGTTAAGTCCCCTGCCGTTAAGTTAGTAATTCCCGTTTTTTCTTGAGCAAGTTTTAAAGCTTCTTGGGGTGTTTCGGCCACTACAAAATCTTCTTTTCCATCGCCATAATAATAAGCCGGGATTTGGTGTCCCCACCATAATTGACGACTAATATTCCAGTCGCGAACATGTTCCATCCAATGACGGTAGGTATTAATAAATTTTTCAGGAACTAAGTTTATATCCTTTTCTAAGACCGCATCTAAAGCCGGTTGGGCCAATTCCTTCATTTTAAGAAACCACTGGTCGCTTAACTTTGGCTCAATGACAGCACCTGTGCGTTCGCTGGTTCCTACCTTGTTGGTATGCTGCTCAATTTTAGCAATAACACCCAAGTTTTCCAGTTCTTTTACAATTTCTTTTCTAACCACAAACCGATCTTTACCCTCGTAATGCATTCCGAAGGTATTTAAGGTAGCATCGTCGTTAAAAATATCGATAATTTCCAGCTTGTGCTTATCGCCAAGCATTTTATCATTTTCATCGTGAGCCGGGGTTACTTTTAAACAGCCGGTTCCAAACTCTACCGTAACATATTCATCCTCAATAATAGGAATAACACGGTTACAAATAGGAACAATTGCTTTCTTTCCTTTTAAATGAAAGTAACGCTCGTCATTGGGGTTTATACACACTGCGGTATCTCCCAATATCGTTTCGGGACGAGTAGTAGCAATCGTTACAAAATCGCTACTTCCTTCAATTTGATAGTTTAAATAATAGAGGTTTCCTTGTTTTTCTTCATAAATAACCTCTTCATCGGAAAGGGTGGTCTTTGCTTGAGGATCCCAGTTTACCATTCGGTAACCGCGATAAACCTGACCCTTTTTGTATAAATCTACAAATACCTTGATGACAGAAGCAGAAAGATCTTCATCCATCGTAAATTTGGTACGTTCCCAATCGCAAGAAGCACCTAATTTTTTTAGTTGTTCAAGGATAATTCCTCCATGTTTGTGAGTCCATTCCCAAGCATGCTCCAAAAATTCGTCTCGAGTGAGACTACTTTTTTCAATTCCTGCTTCCTTCAGTTTGGCAACAACTTTGGCTTCGGTGGCAATAGAGGCATGATCGGTTCCGGGCACCCAGCAAGCGTTAAAGCCCTTTAAACGAGCACGACGTATTAATACATCCTGAATAGTATTATTAAGCATATGCCCCATGTGAAGTACTCCGGTAACATTGGGAGGTGGGATTACTATGGTATATGGAATTTTTTCATTTACCTCGCTGTGGAAATAGTTATTTTCCATCCAGTAGTTATACCACTGGTCTTCAACATTTTTTGCACTGTATTTTGAGTCCAAAGCCATTTTTGGTCTAATTTTTGAAAAGTAGTTTGCAAAAGTAGGCATAAGTTAAAGATTATAAAAGTGAATAACTTATTTTGCAGTTTGTTCAAAAGTTACCTACTTTAGTAACCCTAAAATAATAAACCATGAAAAAAATCATCTTAGTTGCCTTAGTAGCATTAGTAAGTTTTGCTGTGCAGGCACAGGCTAAAATTGAGTTTAAATCGGATACTGTAGATTATGGCGAAATTGCAAAAGGAAGTGATGGTGTGCGTGTTTTTGAATTTACCAATACCGGAACAGAACCCCTAATTATAAGTGATGTAAAATCCAGTTGTGGTTGTACCGTTCCTGAAAAACCGAAAGATCCTATTGCTCCCGGAAAAACCGGACAAATAAAAGTAAAATACGATACCAATCGCGTAGGGCCAATTAGAAAAACCGTTACTGTATATTCAAATGCTACAGAACCCATTAAAGCCTTAAAAATTAAAGGAGAAGTTTTGGACAATAAAAGTGTTCTAGAAAATTAAATATTTAAAAACATTATTTATTCTAAAACCGCTCTGTGAGCGGTTTTTTTATATCACTTCTTTTAATAAAAATTTCATTTTTAAAATTTTCCCATTGCGTTTTACTTCCATAAAAATTTTCCGGTTGCTTTTGGAAGTAAACAGTTCGGTGATTTCAAAGAGTTTAAATTTATAAGCAGGTTTGTTATTTATTGCAATTACTTCATCTCCTTTTTGAATTCCGGCAATAGCAGCCGGAGAATCTTCTCGAACCTCGGCAATGACATACCTTGGGGCCAAGAAAAAATTGAGTATTGGATTAACACGTATTTCAATAGAATTAGTAGCTGAACCTGTACCAGGTTCCAAACTAATTTCTTCAGATTTCGAAAAACTACCAACAGAAACTAATCCATCATGTTCTACTACCAAACCTGCCATGTTATAATGAAAAGGGGTTTTATAAAAACGATTTTTTTGCAAAACCATTTTGCCACTGCTATAATCTATAGTTGTTGTAAACCGTTTTAACAATTCGCCACCAATACTCCCATCTCTTTCATCAAACAAGACAATTTCTTGTAATGCTTCACGCTCCGGAAAAGAAACATTTACACTTTCAAAACCATAATTTCCGAAGAGAATTCCGTCAAGTTTTGCCCTTTTACCAAAAATGCCACCACTAAGACCTAACCCCAAAAAATCATCAAAATAGTTTTTAGGATTTTCTTTAATACTCCACGATTCATTAAAAAGCCACAGAGCATCACTTGCCCCTGAATCTATCAATAGGGTTACTGATGTAGTGTCGTTATCGTGAACAATAGGGGTCTTTAGATAGGGTTTATTTTCCTTCAGAAAAATGGGTAAAGTCACACATTTTTTACAATTTCTCTCTTTGTAGAGATTTGGATTAAAAATGGTTAGCTCCCCTGAACTGTAATTGGTTTTAACAATAAAATCTTTAAAAAAATCGTATCCCAAAATACCATGAATAGGAATACCCATTCTAGGAGAAAAATTAATTGTCTCGTCAAAAATAATATATAGAGTGTGGTTATAATCTAAGGCATCGCCCATTTGTATTTTATTACCAGAGCTTTTGAGCGCATCTACCGTACCGCCCGTCCCGAAACCACGTATTTTTATTGGGGATACATTTTTAACTTCAATAGAATCTATTTCCGAAAGACTAAAAAGCATCGAGTTTCTTGCTCCAGTGTCCAAAATAAAAGTAAGTTCCTTGCCATTTACCTGCACAGGAACCACAACCAGATTATTAAGTAATTCAAACTTTATTTTATCTTTTTCTTGTCCTTTTGGTAGTAGAAATTTTCCTTGCGAAAATAGCATGGTTTGACCCACAAAAGGGAGTCCAATATATAACAGCAAAAAGTATAGGTAGTTGATATGAAACATTCCACGAAAAGATATAAAATTTATGACAAAAGAGATTTCATTTTCTGAAATTTTAATAATATTTCGCAACTTTGCGGTCTAATTTCATAAATCATGCCTTCTATATCCACTAAAGGTCAACATATGCCGGAATCTCCTATCCGGAAATTGGTGCCTTATGCTGAAAAAGCTTATAAGCAAAATAAAACGGTGTATCATTTAAATATTGGGCAACCCGATATAAAATCTCCCCAAGTAGCGATGGACGCTGTGGCCACTCACTCTCTCGAAATATTAGCATATACACGTTCTGAAGGAAGTGAAGATTACAGAAAAAAAATTGCAGGCTACTACAAAAGCAAAAACATTCAGGTTGAAGCAAAAGATATTATTGTAACTACCGGGGGAAGCGAGGCATTACTATTCGCCATGGGTACCCTTTGTGATGCGGGGGATGAAATTATTATTCCGGAACCCTTTTATGCCAATTACAATGGTTTTGCAACGGCTTCGGGAGTAAGCATTGTTCCTGTTATTTCAAAAATTGAAGATAATTTTTCACTACCACCTATTGCTGAGTTTGAAAAATTAATCACTCCCAAAACCAAAGCTATCCTTATTTGTAACCCCGGAAACCCTACAGGATATCTATATTCAAAGGAAGAGATTCAAACACTTTGTAATATCGTTAAAAAGCACGATTTATTTTTGGTGGCCGATGAGGTGTATAGAGAATTTACCTACGACGGATTGCAACATTACTCAATTTTAGAGGAAGTTGGTATGGAAGACTATGGAATTATTATCGATTCTGTTTCCAAAAGATATAGCATGTGTGGTGCCAGAATTGGATGTTTGGTTTCCAAAAATCCAAAGGTTATTGCTACAGCTTTAAAGTTTGCCCAAGCCCGTTTAAGTCCGCCTACTTTTGCACAAATTGCTAGTGAAGCGGCATTAGAAACCCCACAGAGTTATTTTGATGATGTTATTAAAGAATATAGCGAACGTAGAGATACACTGGTAAAACATCTACAAGCTATTCCGGGATTAAAAATAGGTATTCCAAAAGGAGCTTTTTATTGTATTGTAGAGCTTCCTGTTAAAAATAGTGACGACTTCGCCCAATGGCTCTTAGAATCCTTCGATTTAAATGGAGAAACCGTGATGGTAGCACCGGCGGCGGGGTTTTATTCCTCTCCGGGAGTAGGTCTAAACCAAGTTCGTATTGCCTATGTTCTCAACAAGGAAAGCTTGATTAAAGCCGTAGAAATTCTGAAAGTTGCTTTGGAGCAATACCCCAATTAATGCAGATTGAAGAAAACAAATCGCTTAAAAATTTCAACACCTTTGGCATCGATTGTAAGGCAAGATATTTTGCTTCAGTTACATCGATAGTTGAATTAAAACAAGTACTTTCTTCTGAAAAAAACAATAGTCCTTTTATTCTGGGAGGGGGTAGCAATATTTTGTTAACCAAAGATATTGATGCTTTGGTACTCCATATTAATTTGAAAGGAATTGCGATTATTTCCGAAAATGACACCCATGTTATACTGGAAGCTAACGGAGGCGAGAATTGGCATGAATTTGTTCAATATTGCATAGCAAACAATTGGGGTGGTGTTGAAAATTTATCACTAATACCAGGAAATGTGGGAACAGCTCCCATTCAGAATATTGGTGCCTATGGTGTAGAATTAAAAGATATTTTTGAAAGCTGTACTGCGCTGAATAAAGAAACCTTGGAAGAAAGAACCTTCAGTTTAAAAGAGTGCCAGTTTGGATATCGGGATTCCGTTTTTAAAAATTCTGAAAAAGGAAATTACGTAATTACATCGGTGCAATTTCGTTTGACCAAAAAAGACCACCTTTTGAAAACTTCCTATGGTGATATCCAAAAGGAATTGGAGCAAAAACACATTCAAAATCCTACCATTAAAGACATTTCGGAAGCAGTAATAGCCATACGAAAATCAAAACTCCCCAACCCGAAAGAATTAGGAAACAGTGGTAGTTTTTTCAAAAATCCTGTTATTTCTGCATCGGATTTTAACCAATTTCGTTTGCATTTTCCGGAGGCTCCTTTCTATGAGGTATCTGCTACCCAATTTAAAATTCCGGCAGGATGGCTTATTGAAAAAGCAGGATTTAAAGGGCAACGCTTTGGAGATGCAGGAGTGCATAAAAATCAGGCGCTGGTTCTCGTAAATTATGGTAGCGCCACAGGCTCAGAAATCTGGGAGTTAGCGATGGCTATTCAAGAAAAGGTAAAGGTCCTTTTTGGGATTTACATAGAGCCGGAAGTGACTATCATTTAAACCTATTTAATATTCAAAACCGCATCCAGCGTATGCACAATACCGTTTACTCCTTCCATATTTTTAGCATTTAACGTAGCTTTTTTACCATCGGCATCGGTAATAATAATAGCATTTCCAGTTTGCGTAGCTATTAGCTTAGCTCCGCCTAAGGTTTCCAATTCCAAACTTCCATTATTTTCAATTTGTTGCAGTAAAACTTCAGAAGAGAAATTTCCTTTCACAATATGGTTTTTTATTAGCTTTTCAAAATTTGCAATGTTCTGGGGTTTTAAAAACGGGGTCATGGTGGCTTTCGGAATCGCTTCAAAAGCTACATTGGTAGGTCCCAAAACGGTAAAAGGACCATCTTCTTTTGAAAGTAAATCGGTTACTTGAACGGTAACACAAGCACTGGAAAAGGATTTTAGCTCGGGAGTGGTCATAATTTTAAGCAACACACTACCCAATACTTTTTTATCAGTATCGGTTAATGTTTTTTTACTTGCTTTGGGGGTTACTGAAGTTTCAGAAACAGTCGTATCATCTTTTTTGTCGTTTTTACAAGAAAAGAAAGTAAGTGCGATAACACATACGTAAAAAATTACTTTGGGAGAATGCATAAAATTTCATTTTAAAGGGGTCTAAAAATACTCAAATTCTTACCAAAAGAGCAAGAAAGATTGTATTTTTGCACCACAAAACTACACTATGGGAATTTTAGTTATCACACTTATATTATTGTTACTTGCCGTTGGGGGTATTGGTATTAAACTTTGGGCAAAAAAAGATGGAAAATTTGCCGGAACCTGTGCCAGTCAAAGCCCCTTTTTAAACAAAGAGGGTGAGGCTTGTGGGTTTTGTGGGAAGACCCCCGATCAATTTAGTACGTGTAACGAGAATTCAAAAAAATAATTTATCCTGTAGCCTATGCTGCTACTTTACCTCTTTCTTGCGGTAGTTTTAATTAATACTGCTTATTTTATTTTATTTTCAAAATTTTCCATGTCTGTTCCTTCTGAAGTGCACAGTCGGGAACAGTACCCGGTTTCGGTGATTATCTGTGCCAAAAATGAAGCTGAAAATTTGAAAAAAAATGTTCCACTCATTTTAGCACAGGATTACTCAAATTTTGAAGTTATTTTAATTAACGACGCTTCTGTAGATGATACGCAGGATGTTATTGAAGCTTTTGCCAAAGAAGACCCAAGAGTACATACCGTTACCATTGAAAATAACGAAGCCTTTTGGAGTAATAAAAAATATTCGCTTACTCTGGGTATTAAAAGAGCGGTACACCAACGTATGCTCTTTACCGATGCCGATTGCCAACCGGCAAGCAACCAATGGATACGTGAAATGACCGCACATTTTTCTGAAGAAAAACAATTGGTTTTGGGTTATGGTGCCTATCATAAAGAAAAAGGAGTTTTAAATAAACTCATTCGGTTTGAAACTGCCATGACAGCGCTTCAGTATTTTTCGTATGCAAAAGTGGGTATACCGTATATGGGTGTGGGCCGAAATTTGGCCTATACGAATAAATTGTTTTACGACAATCGAGGTTTTATGAGTCATATGCAGATAGCTTCGGGTGATGACGACTTATTTGTGAATGAAGTTGCTACTAAAACCAATACCGCTTTGTGTTTTACTGAGGACAGCTTTACCTATTCCACTCCCAAAAAGATTTTTTCAGATTGGATTCGTCAAAAAAGAAGGCATATCACCACAGCTAAGTATTATAAAAACAATCATCAAACACTTTTAGGATTATATTTCATAAGTAATTTACTATTTTGGGTGTTAGCCATCGCTTCTTTTATTTTTATAGATTGGAAAATCCCTTTGGCATTAACAATCTTCCGGTTTACACTACAATATATTTTTATTGGAAAAGGAATCAAATTACTAAAAGAAAATGATGTACTTCCATGGATTCCGTTGTGGGAATTATTTTTAGTTTTCATTCAATTAACTATCTTTATTTCCAATTCCTTTTCAAAGCCAAAAAGGTGGAAGTAACCGAAGCAGATATTCTGAAACACATTAAAAAAGCAAAGGAAGGCAAACAAAATGCCTTTCATTTTTTATTGAATCACTTTTGGAACTTGGTCTATGGCTTTCAGCTAAAACGTGTGAATAATGAACACGATGCCGAAGACATTACCATCGAAACTTTTGCCAAAGCCTTTGACAAGATTGAAACATTTGACGAAAACTACAATTTTGGAACCTGGTTAGTGGCTATTTCAAAAAATATTCAAATAGACAAAACCCGAAAGAAAAATGCTTCCATCTACGAGCAAACTACCGATGCCAGCGTAGAGATTGTAAAAAAAATACCCGATCAAAGTCCATCCCAGGAAGACCAACTCATTACAGAGCAAAACTTAGCTGAACTGTTACGTTTTATTAAACAGTTAAAACCTCATTATCAGGAGATTATTAACCTAAGGTATTTTCAGGAAATGAGTTATACTGAAATTTCAGACCAACTGGAAGAACCTCTGAGTAATGTAAAAGTACGTTTGCTTAGAGCAAAAAAATTACTGGCCGAAATCATCACCGAAAATCGTAAAAGTTGACACAACTCCTTAAAAAATTTGGCCCCGGTTTTCTGTTTGCAGGCGCAGCAATAGGAGTTTCGCATTTGGTACAATCTACCCGAGCAGGGGCTGATTTTGGGCTGGGGTTACTATGGGCGTTACTTCTTATAAATGCAGTGAAATATCCTTTTTTTCAGTTTGGGCCACGATATGCTTCGGCCACCGGTGAAAATTTATTGCAAGGCTATGCCAAAATGAGCAAATGGGTATTAGTCGCCTATTTTGTCATCACTTTTGCCACTATGTTTACCATTCAAACTGCGGTAACTATTGTTACCGCTGGGATTGCTTCTTCCTTATTTGAAAGTGGTTCTTTAGTGTTGTGGACTACATTAGTGACTTCGGGCTGTTTTTTAATTTTATTGTTAGGAAAATACAAAGTACTGGATTCGTTAATGAAATACATTGTTATAGTATTAACCATAAGCACTATATCGGCGGTAATTTTGGCCTTAAACAATTTTGAAGTCTCCCTTTCATTTCAACAAATACTCCCTGAAAATACCATGGGAATTGCTTTTCTCATTGCTTTTATGGGTTGGATGCCGGCGCCTTTGGACATCACCATCTGGCAATCGATTTGGACTGTTGAAAAACAAAAGCTAAGTCCTGAAATTCACCTAAAAGATTCTTTATTCGATTTTAATGTTGGGTATGTAGCTACTATTTTTTTAGGGATTTGCTTTGTGGTTTTAGGAGCTTTAGTAATGTACGGCAGTGGTGAAAGCTTTTCTGGTAACGGTACCCAATTTGCTAATCAGTTAATTGGGATGTACACCACAAGTTTGGGCGATTGGGCAAAATTAATTATTGGTATAGCAGCCTTGGCTACTATGTTTAGCACGACGTTAACTACCTTAGATGCTTCTCCCCGAGTCATGCATATTACCAGCGAATTACTTTTTAAAAAAACCTATAAACATGGGTATTTAATTTGGTTATTGATTTTGATTGTTGGAACACTCTCGATTTTTTTCTTTTTTGTTTCTGAAATGGGCCTACTGATACAAATAGCTACCGTACTCTCCTTCATAACCGCTCCTTTCTATGCCATTATTAGTTATGTGTTACTCACCGGAAAACATACACCCAAAATGGTACAACCCTCAAAAGCCTTGAAAATTTACAGTCTTTTGGGAATAATCATTCTAGTTGGTTTTAGTATTTGGTATATAACATCGTTATAAATTCTTCATCTTACAATTTGGAATTTATAAAATCGTATCTTTGCCTTAGCTATGGAAACACCTATTGTTACTCCTCCAAAACCTACTCCAAAGCCTAAATGGCTCCGGGTAAAATTGCCAACAGGACAAAAATATACCGAGCTTCGTGGTTTGGTTGATAAGTACAATCTGCATACCATTTGTACCTCCGGAAGTTGCCCCAATATGGGCGAATGCTGGACCGAGGGTACCGCTACTTTTATGATTTTGGGAAATATTTGTACCCGCTCTTGTGGCTTTTGTGGTGTAAAAACAGGCCGCCCCGAAACGGTAGATTGGGCCGAACCGGAAAAGGTCGCGCGTTCCATAAAACTCATGAATATTAAACATGCAGTTATTACCTCGGTAGATCGGGATGATTTAAAAGATATGGGGTCTATTATTTGGGCGGAAACCGTAAAGGCCATCCGAAGAATGAATCCTGAAACGACCCTAGAAACCCTAATTCCAGATTTTCAAGGGGTCACCCGAAACATTGACCGTATTATTGAAGTAGCTCCCGAAGTAGTTTCCCACAATATGGAAACCGTAAAACGACTCACCCGCGAGGTACGCATTCAGGCCAAATATGAGCGCAGTTTGGAAGTACTCCGATATTTGAAAGAACAAGGAATTAATCGAACCAAAAGTGGTATTATGTTAGGGCTTGGTGAAACCGAAGAGGAAGTGATTCAAACCTTAGAAGACCTGCGTAAAGTTGGATTGGATGTGGTTACCCTTGGACAATACTTACAGCCCTCTAAAAAACATCTTTCGGTAAAAGAGTTTATTGCTCCGGAGCAATTCAAAAAATACGAAACCATTGGGCTTGAAATGGGCTTCCGCCACGTAGAAAGTGGCGCCTTGGTGCGTTCTTCCTATAAAGCTCACAAACACATCGCATAAATGGAAGCACCCATTAGCATTGGTATTAACGGGTTTGGCCGTATTGGCAGGACGCTTTTCCGTATCTTACTCCATCACCCAAAAATTAAAGTAGTTGCGGTTAATGACATAGCCCTTGGTACAACGATGGCACATTTGCTAAAATATGACAGTATTCATGGAGTATTAGCTAATAAAATTATGTTTTCTGAAGGAAAGCTTCATGTGGATGATACCTCCTTTCGATATAGCTCTGAAAAAGAATTAGATAATCTTGACTGGAACGGGGTGGATATTGTTGTTGAAGCCACCGGAAAATTTAAAACCAAATCTCAACTTCAAAAACATATTGAAAAAGGAGCTAAAAAAGTCATCCTTTCTGTTCCGCCAATCGACGACGAAATTAAAACGATTGTTTTAGGGGTAAATGAAGCTATCTTGGAGTCTTCAGACACTATTATTTCTAATGCCTCGTGTACAACTAATAACGCCGCTCCTATGCTAAAGGTAATTCACGAGCTTTGTGGCATTGAACAAGCCTATATTACCACCGTGCACTCCTACACTACCGATCAAAGTTTACACGATCAACCCCATCGCGATTTACGTAGAGCTCGTGCCGCAGGACAATCCATTGTCCCCACTACTACCGGTGCAGCCAAAGCATTAACCAAAATTTTTCCCGATTTATCAGAAGTTATTGGGGGATGTGGTATTCGGGTTCCGGTGGCTAATGGATCTCTTACTGATATCACTTTTAATGTGAAAAAAGAAACCTCTATTGAAGAAATAAATGGGGCTTTCAAAAAAGCTTCAGAAACTTCCTTAAAATCTATTTTACAATATACGCAAGACCCTATTGTATCGGTAGACATCGTAGGAAACACCCACTCCTGTATTTTTGATAGTGAAATGACTTCGGTGATTGGAAAAATGGTGAAAATTATTGGTTGGTATGATAACGAAATGGGTTATTCAACAAGAATTGTAGATTTAATCTTACAAATTTCGAGGAAATAACTATATTTATCGGCGAAGTACGTAGAAGTAAATGAGTTACCTCATAAAA
This sequence comes from Flavobacteriaceae bacterium, assembly GCA_041392125.1. Taxonomy (GTDB): domain Bacteria; phylum Bacteroidota; class Bacteroidia; order Flavobacteriales; family Flavobacteriaceae; genus Halomarinibacterium. Next base: position 126,410 of record JAWKMR010000004.1, read on the forward strand.
AAATATAGCAAGATAGCCCCTGTTTGGCTGATATTTTTTTTAAGTTTTCAAGTGTTTTCACAACAAGCGAAAGACACTTTGATGCTTATTAAGCAATACCATGCTGAGGGAAGGACCTATGTTCAAAAGCAAGAATTTGATAAAGCCTTTGTGAGTTTATCTAATGCCGATAAACTTGCCCATGTATATAAAAACATAGAGGAACAGCTTCACGTAGAGTTTAGCATTGCACAATTACATTATTATCTTCACAATTACAAAAAAGCTGAACAGGCCACAAAAAAACTCATTGCTGAACTCCAAAAAGTAAGCAAAGAACGTGAACTTGCAGAAGCTTATACCTTATTAGGACTTATAAGCTCAGAAATTAATGCATTCTCTCAAGCAGAAGATGTGTTGAAGCAAGCCGATATTTGGTTTACCAAAAATAATGACGAAAAAGATAGAGCGAATGTAGTATTGGGGTATGGAATTTTGGAGTTAAAAAAACGCAACTATAAGGCGGCTATTAATTATTTGGATGCGGCTATTCCAATCTTTGAAAGTAATCAAGCTAATTATCAAGAAGCCTATGCTTATTTAAGTAAAGCTGAGGCCTTTTTAAGTAGTCCTCAAGAAGATATTCCAGATGGTTTGCAACAAGCAAAAATAAGCCTTGAAAAAGCACAAGAAATTATCATACCTAATAACTTTATAAAGTTAGATGCCGACAGTTACAAAATAGCCTCGTATATCGCTCTTAAAGAAAACAATTATTCTTTAGCCGAGGAAAAAATGAGTATTTATGAGAAAAAAAATGATTCACTGTATCAAATATTTTTGAATGCCATTTCCAAAGGAATCAATTCTGAAGGAGATGCCGGATACTACAACGAAATTATAGACAAACAACAAACCGATCTCGACAAGCAAAGGCGCTCTATTAACTTCGGAAAAATGACCACAGGACTCAGTATTGCGCTCATAGTCATTTTATCACTACTTACGCTTTCTCTCTATAAAAACAATAATTTACGAGCAAAGGCAAATGACTTGCTTCAAGATAAAAATAATGAATTGCAATTGGCCAAAGAAAAAGCCGAAAAGGCTTCCTTAGCCAAAGCACAATTCTTATCTACCATTACGCATGAGTTACGAACCCCTTTGTATGCTGTAACAGGATTAACTCATTTATTGTTGGAGGAAAATCCGAAACCCGACCAAAAAGAACACCTTAATTCCCTAAAATTTTCCGGTGAATATTTGCTTTCACTTATAAATAACATTTTAGATCTTAATAAATTAGAAGCCAATAAAGTAGAAATTGAAAAGACCGATTTCGACCTTAAGAAGCGTATTAATGATGTGCTCATTGCGTTAAAGAAAACAGCCGATGACAAAAAGAACCAACTACATCTTGAATACGATGAAAGCATTCCTACTAAGTTGTTGGGCGATCCTTTAAAGTTATCGCAAATCCTGATTAATTTGATTGGTAATTCGTTGAAATTTACCCAAAATGGCGATGTTTTCATTCGAATTAAAAAAATGAAAGAAATCAATAACAGAGTGCTACTTCACTTTGAAATTGAAGATAATGGGGTAGGAATTTCGAAGAAAAAACAGAAAAGTATTTTTGAATCTTTTTCACAAGCCTCGCTTCAAATTAACAGGAAATTTGGAGGCACGGGATTAGGTTTAGCCATTGTTAAAAACCTCTTGGAACTTATGGGTAGTAAAATTCAACTCGAAAGTCAATTAGGGAAGGGGTCCAAGTTCTGGTTCGATATTAATTTTACTATTTCAGAAGAATATTCAGACACCAAAGACCCGAAAACTCAAATGGGAGATTTCGATCTTGGAGCGTTAGAGAATAAAAAAGTATTGGTGGTTGAGGATAACAAAATTAACCAAATGATTACCAAGAAAATCTTGGAGAAAAATAAAATGGTGTGCGATGTTGCAGACAACGGAATGGATGCCATAAAATTAGTTCAGGAAAAAGAGTACCATATAGTGCTTATGGATATTCACATGCCCGGAATTAGTGGTATAGAAGCTACACAAGAAATTCGTAAGTTCGATAAAACACTTCCTGTTATTGCCCTTACCGCAGTAACAATTGATGAAAATCTGGATGATTTTTATCGTGCAGGTTTTAATGAAATCATCCCAAAACCTTTCAAAACAGAGGAGTTTTTCGAAAAAATTTACCGCACCCTCGAAAATAGAAAAATGCCTGTTGAAAATTAATACTTTCGGTAGGATTCTAATTTTTCCAGAATGTCATTTTTAAATGCTGTGGTTTCTATGTGTAGAAATTCGGTAGTGATTGGAAGATAATACAAAGCCTTTTTTTGAAGTTTATCCTCTACCCTTTTATAATCTTTTTCGGTAGTAATAATAAGTTCTTCTTTTTTCAGCATTTCAATTTCTGAAGTTGTAAAATGATGATGGTCCGGAAATTTTTTATGGGTAAAATTGAAATTCTGCTTCTTTAAAAAGTCAACTAACGGCTTTGGATTTGCAATTCCCGTAACTAAAGTAAACGGTTTATCCTTCAGAAATTCTAAAGAAAGACTCTCCGAAACTCCATGAATTTGAACATCGTATCCTATTTTAGAAAAATAGATACTTTGCTTGGAAGATAGGTTCATCTTAAACTGAATTTCCTGCAATGTTGCATAGGCGGTACCGTCAGGAATTTTGGTCACTACAATAATATCGGCTCGTTCTTTTCCTTTTTGGGATTCACGTAAATTACCCGCCGGCAACAGCAAATCATTCAGAAATAAATTTGAAAAAGAAGTCAATAAAATACTCAAAGCGGGCTTTACTTTTCGATGCTGAAACGCATCATCCAAAATAATAACTTCCGCTTTTTTTTGCAGTTTTTCGATTCCTTCTCTTCTATTGACACAAACGGCTACGGTAACCTCAGGAAATTTATGTTTAAATTGAAGGGGTTCATCTCCTACTTCTTCTGCAGTATTATTTTGTAAAACCTCTAAAAATCCGGAAGTTTTCCGTTTATATCCTCTGCTTAGTACTGCCACTTTATAGTCTTCTTTCAAAAACGAAATAAGCAACTCTACCATAGGCGACTTTCCGGTGCCCCCTACCGATAAGTTTCCTACGCTAATTACCGGCGTTTCATATTCGGTACTCTCTTTCCAACCTTTATCATAGGCATAATTCCTAAGGGATGTAACCCCATCGTAGAGAATGGAAAAAGGATATAAGATTTTCCGAAAGTTCATACCACGAAAATATACTTTTTTATCTTTACCGTAAAAATAAGAGATGACAGTTACAGAGGTAATTTCCATTTTAGAAGAATTAGCACCCCTTTCCTATGCCGAAGATTTTGACAATACCGGTCTATTAGTGGGCAATCCCCAAACCCAAGTAAAAGGAATATTGGTGACATTGGATACGCTGGAAACTATTGTAGAAGAAGCGATAGAACAAAATTGCAATCTCATTGTAAGCTTTCATCCTATTATCTTTAAAGGCTTAAAAAAAATAACCGGTAAAAGCTACGTAGAGCGAACCGTGTTAAAAGCTATTCAAAATGATATTGCTATTTTTTCCATTCATACCGCTTTAGACAATGCTTGGAATGGAGTTAATGCTGCTATCTGCGAAAAACTGAACCTAAACCACAGAAAAATATTAATTCCACAGGAAAGAACGATTAAAAAGTTAATCAGTTTTGTTCCAACTAAAGATGCAGAAAAACTCCGTAATAGTTTGTTTAAAGCAGGTGCCGGTGCTATAGGGAATTACCAAAATTGCAGTTTCAATATTCAAGGGTTAGGCAGCTTTGAGGGCAATGCAGCATCCAATCCTACCCTCGGAAAAAAAGGCGAAACTCACTATGAAGAAGAAACTCAAATTGGGGTGGTATTCCCGAAACATTTAGAGAAAAAGGTGTTACAATCCTTATTTCAAAACCATCCTTATGAAGAAGTGGCTTATGAAGTGACTACCTTGGAAAACACACACCAACATATAGGAATGGGAATGATTGGAGAATTTTCAGAAGCAATTTCAGAATCCGAATTTTTAAAATTAGTAAAGAAAACTTTTCATACCGGTGTGATCAAGCATTCAAAAATATTAGGCAAACCCATTAAAAAAGTAGCTGTTTTGGGCGGAAGCGGAAGCTTTGCTATTGAAGCAGCCAAAGCAAATGGAGTGGATGCTTTTGTAACTTCCGATTTAAAATACCACGACTTTTTTTCTGCAGAAAACAAGCTACTTTTAGCAGATATTGGGCATTATGAAAGTGAACAATACACAAAAGAACTTTTAGTTGCTTATCTTACCAAAAAAATTACTAATTTTGCAGTCGTTTTATCAAAAGTGAACACCAATCCCGTAAGCTATTATTAAATTATGGCAAAGAAAACTGAAACCACAGTAGAAGAAAAACTAAGAGCCTTATTCGATCTTCAATTAATTGACTCTCGTGTAGATGAAATTCGGAATGTTCGTGGAGAGCTTCCTTTAGAAGTGCAAGATTTGGAAGATGAAGTGGCCGGAATGAATACCCGTCTTGAAAAATTGACCAACGATCTTGAAACCATTGAAGAGAGTATTAAAGACAAGAAAAATTTAATTGAAGAAGCCAAAGGTCTTATCAAAAAATATAGTTCGCAGCAAGATAAGGTTCGTAACAATAGAGAATACAATAGCTTAAGCAAAGAGGTAGAGTTTCAGGAGTTGGAAATTCAATTAGCTGAAAAACACATCAAAGAATTTAAAGCACAAATTGAGCAAAAATCGGTTGTAATTGAAGAGACCAAAGCGCGATTGTCTGAAAGAGAAAATCACTTAAAGCATAAAAAAGGAGAATTGAACGAAATTTTGGCAGAAACTGAAAAAGAAGAACAAGCCCTCCTTAAAGAATCTGAGAAATTCGAAGAACACATCGAAGAGCGTCTTATAAATGCCTATAAGCGTATTCGTGGAAATGTGAAAAACGGTTTAGCAGTAGTAGCTATTGAACGCGGCGCTTCAGGGGGATCTTTCTTTACCATTCCTCCACAGGTACAAATGGAAATTGCGGCTCGTAAAAAAATTATTACCGATGAGCACAGTGGTCGTATTTTAGTAGATCCAGCGCTTGCCGATGAGGAACGCGAAAAAATGGAGCAATTATTCAAAAAACTAAAATAATCTCCTTTAAATTATAACAAAGCCTTCACAAAACGTGGAGGCTTTTTTTTTGTATTTTTCTGAAAGGAATTTTAAGCTTCCCGACTTACCTTAAAATCTTGTATCCATGAAAAAGTATATAGCCCTTTCACTTTCCATAGTATTCCTAAGCTTACAGGCTTCTTGCCAATCCAATGAAAAGAACAAAAAGGAAGAAGCCAAACTTCAAAAGGAAGTCAAACCAGTAACCGTTCCTTCTAAGGACGGATATGAATTTGCCTATTTTGCCAGCGGCTGTTTTTGGTGTGTGGAGGCAATATATGAAAGTGTAAAAGGAGTAAAAGAATCTACTTCGGGATATAGTGGTGGTCATACTGAAAACCCATCATACGAAGCAAGTAACACTGGGTTAACAGGCCACGCCGAAGCGGTAGAAATTATGTACGACCCTAAAGTAGTGTCTTTTGCCTCTTTGGTAGATGTGTATTTTGGCTCTCAAAATATTTCGCAAATAAACGGTCAAGGCCCCGATCACGGGAGTCAGTATCGTAGTATTATTTTTTATCAAAATGCCGTACAGAAAAAAATTATTGATGCAAAAATTGTTGAGATTGAAAAAGAACTAGGAAAAGGCAAAGTAGCTGCACAGGTATTACCCTTTCAAAAGTTTTGGGTAGCAGAGGAATATCACCAAAATTACGAGCGATTGCACCCCAATCATCCCTATATTCAAAATGTATCCATTCCTAGACTTAACCGATTTAAAGCCAAGTTTCCGGAATTGTTGAAAGAGGAGAAAGAGCAGTAGTTTAAATTAAAATTTCCACCATTTATTTTTTAGATCTTCAGGTTTAAAATCGTGAAATGTCCAAGCAAGTGAAACTTTTATAATTTTATATTTTATTGATAAAGATATTTTATTACTTAGCCATTCCCATTCTTTTGAAATTTGTTTTATTTCAGATCTTAATTTTTTTTCTGGTATTTTTTTTAAATAATCCATATTAAAATCTTTTGGTGGACTTCCACCTTCTTCGAATGCTTTTATAAAAATTTTTCTTAATCCATAAATTTCATTTATTCCATTTTTAACTTTGGGTAATGAAAGAATATTAAGGACTTGATCTGAATATTTAAACTTTTCCTTTTCAGAAGTTTTATGAACTTCTTTAATATATTTAAAATCACAAATGATAGCCTTTTCATTTTCTAATCTTGAATTTAAAAATTTCTGTAAATAGGGAAAAAATCCATCAAAAATTATATCATCATTTGGTGATAAATTTAATCTGTTTTCTCCATGAACCAAAAAATCAGATTCTAAATCATAAAAATCATTTTCTTCCAGTTTTTTATTTCTTTTACCATGCCAACTAAATCCAAAATGCATTGAGGTATCACTCAGCATAAACTCAACAGCCTCCTCTGAAGACATCAACAGTAAATTTTTCTTTCCTCGGATTTTGTCTAAAAATTCTAACGGAGTATAAATAACAAACTTGCCATAACTTTCTAGGATGATTAATTTATCATCGAGATTTTTTGTTTCATAATCTATCCAATCAACTTCAACCTTATTTAATAACTTAATACTTAAGAAGTTTTCTAATTCAGAAATATTAGAAACATCATTATTATGAAATGCAAACCCAAAAATATTCATTCCTATTACCTATATTATATTAAAATCTATATCCAAATCTCAACCACTATTTCATTTTTAACTGAAATTGACTCCTTTTTTCTTATTTCAGCTTTTAAGGGCAGTAAATAGGTTCGCCACTTTGTATCATACCAAATTGCTGTTTTCCATTCAGTCTTCCCAACCTTTGCTATAGCTTTTAGTCGACCCCAACCTTCCTCTTCTTTTTTAAAATTTTTACGAATCTCTTCTGAAAAATCTTGGGGTAAATTCACAAAATACCAGCCTTTTGGGGGATTGTATTGCCAAGAGATCCCTGTAAACTCATACTTAATTCCTTTCATTTAATAAAACTAAACATGATAGCCTTTTGCCAACAAACGCTGCCACTCTGGGTGTCGTTTTAGATACGCTGCTACAAAAGGACAGAGCGGGGCTAAGGTTAATCCCTCACTTTCAATACGCTCTAACACACCTTTTACCAAAGCACTCCCTACCCCCTTACCTCCTAACTCTTTGGGGACTTCGGTATGGGTAAGGTAGATAATGCCATCTTTTGCTCGAATGTATTCTATAATCGCCGTATGTCCCTCCACCAACGCTTCAAAGCGCTTTTTTTGGCTATTATCTATAATGGTTAACTCCATTTAAACATTTTTATGGGAACCATCACAAAAAGGGAAGTTGGCAGACTTAGTACAACGACAAAACGAAGAGCGGCGTTCCCGGGTTTCTACACTTCCATCCGGATGGGTAATCTCGCAAGTGCCTACTACAATAGCAGGGCCGTTTTCAATAAGATTTATTTTAATATTTTCAGCTTGTTCGCTCATAGTTTCAGGAGAATTTTCAATGGTATAAGTTAATGCCCCGCTTGGGCATTTTTTTACAGCCTCAATAAGGTGTTCGCTAGTACTTCCTTCCGGCTGTATCCAAGGTTTTTCTTTGGGTTTAAAAACATGCGGCAACGACCGCACACAATTTCCTGAGTGAATACAAAGTCCCGGTTTCCATACTACCGTCACCTCTTTGTGCGTATATTTTTTTGTAATGTCCATACTATAAAAATACGAAAATTATGAAAGCGAAAATACTTTGCGTATTTTTACTGAAAAACTAACTCCAGTGAATAAAATACTCATTTTTATTGTGCTCATTTCTATAGCAAGTTGCCAAGAGCCTGCAAAAAAAATACCTACCCAAGAAGCCATTGCCAATGCCTATGGTTTCTCCCATTGGGATAAAGTAAACCAACTTATGTTTACCTTCAATGTAGCTAAAGACACCTCTCATTTTGAGCGTTCTTTTATCTGGGAACCGAAAGCCAAAAAGGTAACATTCATGAACATTACAGATACCGTTTCGTTTCATCAAGATAGCATTAAAAGAGCTTCGTTATTAGCTGACAAAGCTTTTATAAATGATAAATATTGGTTATTGGCTCCGTTTCAATTGATTTGGGATAAAAATGTAACTTTTACCGAAAAAGAAAATGTAAAAGCTCCTATTTCAAAAGAACTTTTGAATGTTCTAACCATTACCTATCCTGCTGAAGGGGGATATACACCCGGAGATGCTTACGATTTTTACTACGGAAGTGATTTTATGATTAAAGAATGGGTGTTCCGTGAAAAAAATAGTCTAACTCCTTCTTTGGTATACAGTTGGGAAGACACACAAGAAATAGCGGGTATCAAATTTTGCACCACGCACAAAGACAGCACCGGAACCAAAAAAATATATTTTACCAATCTTTCTGTTAATTAAAAAGCATGTACCAAAACTCACTGGAATATGCCCAACAGTGCGATGCACAAGACCCGCTGAAACATTTTCGGGAGCAATTTTACTTTCCCAAAGATGAAAAAGGTCATCCGCAAATTTATCTCTGTGGAAATTCCTTGGGACTACAGCCCAAAAAAACAGCCCATTTTATTACCGAAGAACTCAACGATTGGGCAAATTTAGGTGTGGAGGGCCACACCGAAGCAAAACACCCGTGGCTCCCCTATCACGAGTTTTTAACCCAACGTATGGCAACTATTGTAGGAGCGAAATCTAGTGAAGTAGTTATTATGAATGGCCTTACAGCAAACCTTCATTTAATGATGGTTTCGTTTTACCAACCCACTCCCAAGCGCTATAAAATCATCATTGAAAGTGATGCTTTTCCAAGTGATAAATACGCTGTAGAAAGCCAGATAAAATTTCACGGCTATAACCCAAAAGACTCGTTAATCCTTTGGAAACCCAGAAAAGGAGAAGAACTATGCCATTTTGAAGATTTAGAAACAATCATGAAAACCCAAGGTGATGAAGTTGCACTTATCATGATTGGAACTACCAATTATTATTCCGGGCAAGCCTTTCCCATAAAAAAAATAACCCATTTAGGACATCAATACGGAGCGCTAGTTGGTTTTGATTTGGCACACGGGGCTGGAAATATTTTACCTAATTTACACGATAATGGACCCGATTTTGCCGTTTGGTGTAGCTATAAATATCTAAACAGCGGACCAGGAAGTTTGGGAGGTGTTTTTGTGCATGAACGTCATGCGCATAATCCCAATTTGAAACGATTTGCAGGATGGTGGGGACACAACAAACAAACCCGTTTTAACATGCGTCACGAATTTGACGTATTATCGGGTGCCGAAGGTTGGCAATTAAGTAATCCTCCCATTTTGTCGATGGCTGCTATAAGGGCATCGCTCGATATTTTTGATGCAGCCGGAATGGAAAACCTTCGAAAAAAATCATTACAACTTACCGGATTTTTGGAGTTTTTATTAGACGAAATGATGGACAAACGTATTCAAGTAATTACCCCGAGAAATCCGGAAGAACGTGGCTGCCAATTATCCATACAAGTTAAAAATGCTGACAAACAATTGCATACCCAACTAACTCAAGCAGGTGTTATAAGCGATTGGCGTGAACCCGATGTTATTCGGGTTGCCCCGGCACCTTTATACAATAGTTTTGAAGATGTGTTTGAATTTGTTGAACGACTAAAAAAAATATTAACTTAGAATAAATGTCACCTCGAGCGCAGTCGAGAGGTCATTAGAAATAGTATCATAAAATTTTAGGTCTCGCTGCGCTCGACCAGACAAAGAATTTGAAAGAAAAAGAACACATACTCATTGTTGGCGCAGGTCTTTGCGGAAGTCTTTTAGCCCTACGTATGGCGCAACGAGGTTACCTTGTTACTTTAGTTGAAAAACGACCCGATTTACGAAAAGTCACTCAAGATGCAGGACGATCTATTAATTTAGCATTAAGTGATCGTGGTTTGAAAGGGTTGCGTTTGGCCGGTGTAGAGAAAGAAGCCTTAGCACTTTGCATTCCCATGAACGGGCGAATGATTCATCCCGAAAATGGCGCGCCGTTTTTAAGTCCCTATAGTGGTCGTAAAGACGAGTATATTAACTCTATCTCTCGCCCGGGACTCAACATATTGCTTTTAGATGCTTTAGACAAAATGCCCAATGTAACTACCCATTTTAATTTAGGGTGCCAAGAAGTTTATTTGGAAAATGCCTCCGCAATTTTTAAAAATTATGAAACAGGGAAAACCGAAACCTTTTCAGGAGATATTTTAATAGGTACCGATGGGGCGGGTTCGGCGGTTCGAAAAAGTATGTTTGACCATAAAAAATTCTTATTCAGTTTTTCGCAACAATGGCTTACACATGGGTATAAAGAACTGGAAATTCCTGCAGATGAAAACGGCGCTTTCAAAACCTATAAAAATGCGCTGCATATTTGGCCCCGCGGCGAAGATATGTTAATCGCGTTACCCAATTTGGACGGAAGTTTTACAGTAACGCTGTTCCTTCCCTATTCCAACAGCGATTATTGTTTTGATAATTTAACCACTGCTGAAAAAGTGGAAGAATATTTCAAAAAAGAATTCCCGGACGCTTTGGAGCTTATCCCAAATTTAGCAGAAGAATATTTCAACAATCCCACAGGACCTTTAGGAACTATAAAATGTTCGCCTTGGCATTGCTACGGAAAAACAATGGTGATGGGTGATGCTGCACACGCTATTGTTCCCTTTTACGGTCAAGGAATGAACGCTTCATTTGAAGATGTGGTGGTGTTTGATGAAATTTTAGAAAATTTTGAAGGCAATTGGCATAAGGTGTTTTCAGAATACGAAAAAGCCCGAAAAATTGACACCGATGCTATTGCAGATTTGGCTTTGGACAATTTTCACGAAATGAAAGAACATACGGCTAGTGTATTATTTCAGCAGAAGCGAAAACTGGAAATTGCTTTTGAAACGCAATTACCTCAACAATACTTTAGTAAATATTCTTTAGTAACTTTTAATGAAGCCATTCCCTATTCCGAAGCCATGAAACGTGGAAGAGCGCAGGACAAGGCCATCCTTAATTTATTAGATGACGGAAAATTGAATGATGGTTTAAGTTTGGAAGAAAAATTAGCCCTCGTAAAAGAAGAAACCAACAACATCCTTCATGATGATGCAGTGGTAAAAAATTTATAACATGACAAACAAAAGCAGATTAGTAGAAGGCAAAGCCACCCCCAGAGGCGCTTATCCACATATAAAACGAGCTGGCGATTTTCTATTCGTAAGCGGCACCAGTTCTCGTTTGCCGGACAACACTTTTGCGGGGGTACACAAAGTAGATGAGATGGGTACCATGCACCTTGACATTAAAGAGCAAACCCGTGCAGTACTTGAAAACATAAAAGATTACCTTGCTACGGAAGGCGCTACTTTGTCCGATGTGGTAGATGTTACCACATTTTTAGTCAATATGAATGATTTTGCAGGCTATAATCAAGTGTATGCAGAGTATTTTAATGCAGCAACAGGTCCTGCCAGAACTACCGTAGCGGTGCATCAATTACCACATCCTAATTTGGTGGTAGAGATAAAAGCGATGGCGTATAAACCCAAAAAATAAAATGAAAAGGGTACTTTTTATACTATTATTTGCAGCAATTCAAACAGGTCTTTCGCAAGAAAAAAAACCTTTTTCAATTGGTGAAACTGTACATTTCTATTCTGAACTACTACAAGAAGACAGAGTTTTAAATATCTACTTACCCAATGGATATAAAAATTCTGATAAAAAATATCCTGTTATTTATTTGTTAGATGGTTCTGCAGATGAAGACTTTATTCATATAGCTGGATTGGTACAATTTGGATCGTTTTCGTGGATTAATATGATTCCTGAAACCATCGTGGTGGGCATTGCCAATGTAGATAGAAAAAAGGATTTTACCTACCCTTCTACCGACAAAGAATATGTGAAAAAATACCCTATGACAGGACATTCTGAAAATTTTATTCAATTTATTGAAACTGAAATTCAACCCTACATAGAAAAATCGTATAAGGTCACTGAAGAAAAAACCCTAATTGGCCAATCCTTGGGAGGATTATTAGCCACTGAAATTCTTTTTAAAAAACCCAATCTTTTTGCCAATTACATAATTGTTAGCCCTAGCTTGTGGTACGATTATGAATCCCTATTAAAAATACAACCAAAAGAGTATTCTTCAGAAAAGAAAATCTTGATCGCCGTTGGTGAAGAAGGTATCATTATGAAAAGAGTTGCTGATGAACTCTACTTAAAACTTAAAAAAATAAACAACCCTTATACAAAATTATATTTCAAATTTTTAGATAAGCAAGATCATGGAGATGCACTTCATTTAGCAGTGTATGATGCCTTTGAAAAAATGTTTTCAGAAAAAAAGTAATGGAAAAGATACGTAACTACATAAACGGAGAATATGTTTCACCACTATCCAATAAGTGGTTGGATAATTATAACCCATCCAATGGCGAGGTATATTCTCTAATTGCCAACAGTGATGCAAAAGACGTTGAAGAAGCCTATAAAGCGGCAAAGCGAGCTTTTCCAGCTTGGAGTAATACCCCAATTGAAGAAAGAAGTCGTATCCTTATAAAAATTGCCAACCTCATTGAAAAAAAACTAGATTTCCTCGCCGAAGCCGAAGCAAAAGATAATGGAAAACCATTAAGCCTTGCTAAAAGTGTGGATATTCCAAGAGCTTCTGCTAATTTTAGATTTTTTGGAAATGCCATTACCCAATTTTCTAGTGACGCCCACGAAAGTGTTGGGCTAAATACTATTAACTTTACACTAAGGCAACCTATAGGGGTGGTGGGTTGTATCTCGCCGTGGAATCTCCCTCTGTATTTATTTACCTGGAAAGTGGCTCCTGCCATTGCTGCAGGGAATACTGTGGTAGCTAAGCCAAGTGAAATTACCCCTATGACTGCCTTTTTATTAGGCGATATCTTAACAGAGGCCGGATTACCAAAAGGCGTTTTAAACATTGTTCACGGCTTAGGCCCCGAAGCAGGTCAAGCCATTGTAGCGCATCCCGACATTAAAGCAATTTCGTTTACGGGAGGTACAAAAACCGGAGAACATTTGGCAAGAACTGCTGCGCCTATGTTTAAAAAACTATCGTTGGAATTAGGCGGAAAAAACCCAAACATCATTTTTGCCGATTGCGATTACAAAAAAATGTTGGCAGTAACTGTAAAGTCCTCTTTCTCCAATCAGGGGCAGATTTGCCTTTGCGGAAGTAGAATTTTTGTGGAACAATCAATGTATGAAAGATTCAAAAAAGACTTTGTCGACAAAATAGCCCAATTGAAGGTTGGTAATCCTTTTGACGAGGTTGATTTGGGAGCCGTTGTTTCGGAAGCCCATAGGGATAAAATTGAAAATTATATCCAAATTGCCAAAGAGGAAGGAGGAAAAATCCTAACCGGAGGAAATCGAGTTTCCGTAAAAGGATTTGAAAACGGTTATTATTTAGAACCTACCGTCATTGAAGTGCCACATGCACAATGCCGTGTAAACCAGGAAGAGATTTTTGGCCCTGTAGTGACGTTAATGCCTTTTGAAACCGAAGAAGAAGTTTTAGATTATGCCAATAGTGTAAAATATGGGCTTTCAGCAACGCTTTGGACCAGTAATTTGGATAGAACGATGCGCATGAGCAAACAGATTGAAGCCGGCATTGTGTGGGTAAATACGTGGCTTAACCGAGATTTACGAACTCCCTTTGGCGGAGTAAAAGCCAGTGGTGTGGGTCGTGAAGGAGGTTTTGAAGCGCTCCGGTTTTTTACGGAAGCAAAAAATGTATGTATAAAATATGAGTGAAATGTCTCCCCGAGTGCAGTCGAGGGGTCATTCATAAATCAATTTTTTAAAATAGGTCTCGACTGCGCTCGACCTGACAAAGAAAATGAATCTAAACCTAAAAAATAAAAACGCCTTAGTGTGCGGAAGCTCTGCAGGTATTGGAAAAGCTTCAGCCATAGAGTTGGCTTCTTTAGGGGCTAGTGTAACATTACTAGCACGCAATGAAGAAAAATTAAAAGTCGTTTTAAACGAATTACCAACTTCTGAAAATCAAAAACATTCGTATTTGGTGGTTGACTTTTCAAAACCTGCCAAACTGAAATCGGCAATTATTGAAGCAACTTTCGATACTATCTTTCATATTTTAATTAATAATACCGGAGGTCCTAAAGGCGGACCCATTTTTTCAGCTGAAGTGGAAGAATTTACAAAAGCTTTCAGCCAACACTTAGTGTGTAATCAGATATTAGTTCAAAATGTAGTTCCGGGAATGAAAGAAGCAGGATATGGACGTGTTATTAATATTATTTCCACTTCTGTGAAACAACCTATTGACGGGCTTGGGGTAAGTAATACCATTCGTGGGGCTGTAGCAAACTGGAGTAAAACCTTAGCCAATGAAATGGGCCCTTTCGGAATTACTGTAAATAATGTACTTCCAGGATTTACAGCCACTGACAGATTGGATGATATTGTAGCAAGTGCTTCAAAAAGAATGAACAAGACTGAAGAAGAAGCTGCCGAATTTATGAAATCGCTCACTCCAGCAAGGCGTTTTGCGCAACCTGAAGAAATTGCATACGCTGTTGCTTTTTTAGCCAGCCCAGCTGCAAGCTACATTAACGGAATTAATGTTCCGGTGGATGGTGGAAGAACAAAATCTTTGTAATTTATTTGTATGCTCTCTTAACGATTTCTTTTACACAGCAATCTAACAACAATCTATTTTCTTTTAAAAATTATTTGTTTTTTAAATTTATTTGTTATAATATTGCTATATGATTGAATTAGATTTTTTTCAGCCATCTGATAAATACGGAGTTATAAAGGCTACTGTTCATAAAACGGGCAAGTTGGGCTTTAGTTCAGGAGCTGATAAGTTAATGGAACTTAATAGTAGAACATTTTTTTTAGTAGGAAATAATAAAAATGATTCTCAGGATGATTCACTTTACTTAGTACCAACTGAAGATGATTCAGATAATTCTTTCAAATTATCTAAAGCTGGTGATTATTATTATATAAATATAAAGTCAGTTTTAAGGCAATTGAAAATAAACTATAAACATGAAAGCATTATATATGACATAGAAGAAATAGAAAATGAAAATGATGATAATGTATATTATAAACTTTTAAGAAGAGATAGAAAATAAAAAAGGTCAAGATTTCATAAGAAAATTGTCTTGACCCTTAGATTTTAAAAAATCTTTATTGTTGTTAATCAAAGATAAAAATTAAGTCTGAGTTATGCAATTTTCTTAACCGGAAAATCTTTCCTGATTCGGGTTCTAAAATTGGAAAGAGACTTAATTTTTAACTCATGAGAGCACCTATTGGTACTACAGCGAGAACTGGTCAAAGTTGTCCTGAAAGCGGAGTTTGGAGAGTTGTTGGAACACCAACTACTACTGCACCAATCGCCAAAGGAAACAGAATGCCACCCTACGCAGGGAATGCAGTTACTTGGAAACTTACTGCTTATGCGTAAGATTAATTAAGAGGTGATTAATAATCACCTCTTTTTTTTTTATTAGTTTTATGTCAGATTTAAATTATTTATGAAACGTAAACTTCGTATTAACGGCCATTCGCATCTGCTTCCTTATCCAGAGGAAATTCCGCAGTTTATGAAAGACAAAGGTATTTTTTGGGTAGATAAAGACCGGAAGTTTATGCTTCAAAAAGACTGGAGCCGTCCGGTAACCGATTCCAGTTTTTTTCTGAATGAGAAATTGGAATGGATGGAGCGTTTTAAAATAGACCATGCCGTGGTTTTAAATCTTTCGCAATTATATGGGAATGGTTTGCGTGTTGAAGAAATGAAACAGGCATTGCGTTTTCAAAACGATTTTAATGCAAAAATTCAGCATAACCATCCTACTAAATTTACCTGTGGTTTTGTAGTTCACCCCGGTTTTGTTCGAGGTGCACTTTGGGAAATTGAACGTTGTGTAGAGGAATTAGGATTGCAATTGCTTTGTTTGCCTACGCATTATATGGATACTATTGGTACGTGGCGTTGCATTTTTGATGAAGAAAACGAGCCCATTTTTGAGCTGGCTTCCAAATATAATTTGGCAGTAGAAATTCACCCCTACGATGGTGAAAAATTTATAAAACTTGAAAATACAGCTTGGCGTTTCCACCTCATTTGGATGTTAGCGCAATGTGCCGATGCCTATCACTTTTTAACATTGAATGGGTATGCTGATAAATACCCCAACATGCGAACTTGTTTTGCGCACGGCGGGCAATTGGCACAGATAAACTTGGGAAGACGTATTCAAGGATTTGATGGTCGCCCCGATTTGTTTAAAGGAAAAGTACACCCAAGAAAAAGTGTGGGTCATAAAAATATTTTCTTCGATACCTTAGTGCACGATACAGGTTCGCTTCAATTATTAGTGAAAAATCAAGGAAGTAAACAAGTGCTTATGGGACTTGACGATCCGTATCCGTTGGGTGAAATGGAAAGCGTTCCACAATCTTCATACCCCGGAAAGATACTGGATTTAGCCCTTGAGAGAGGAATTGTAACCCAAGAAGAATGTGATGCCATGTGGCAAGATAATGTAGTACAATGGCTCTGTGGTGAAGATGAAGTAGCTAAGAAAAAGCTATTGGATAGAATTACGGGCTAATGGATTTCCTTCCGAAGAAAATAGACGAGTACGTTACCTCACATTCGCAAGCTGAACCAAAGTTGCTTCAAGAATTAAGTCGTGAGACCTGGCAGAAAATGATTGCACCCCGTATGTTAAGCGGGCATTTTCAAGGAAGGATTTTGAGTATACTGTCTAAACTTATTCAGCCCAAAAATATATTAGAAATTGGCACTTATACCGGATATTCGGCTTTGTGTTTAGCAGAAGGAATGCAGCAAACCGGAACACTTCACACCATTGATATTAATGAAGAATTATTCGATTTTCAGCGGAAGTATTTTGACAAGTCTAACTACGGAAGTCAAATAGTTCAGCATTTAGGAAATGCTTTGGAAATTATCCCAAAACTTACTGAAAATTTTGATTTAGTATTTATAGATGCAGATAAAAGTAATTACCCGAATTATCTTGAATTGATTCTCCCAAAAATGAATTCCGGAGGGGTCATAATAAGCGATAATGTACTTTGGAGTGGAAAAGTGGTCGAAAAAGTTGAAAAAGACGATATCGACACGCAAGCCTTATTGAAATACAATAAAATGCTCCATGAAAACCCAAAACTTGAAACTGTTTTATTACCTATACGGGATGGACTCACAATTTCTAGAGTTATTTAATTAAGGGGTAAATATCTTATTTTTAATAGCATAAATGACTAGCCCGGTTCGGTTTCGAAGGTTTAATTTTTCAAAGATATTGTCACGATAGCCTTCCACTGTTTTGGGGCTTAAAAACATTTCTTCTGCAATTTCTCGATACGTCATTTCGGTACAGGCAAGTTTAATAAATTCTATCTCTCGTTCTTTGAGTGCGATGGATTTATCTTCTTTATGAGATAGGGAATCTACTAAAACCTTGGTAACGGTATTGGTATGGTAAAAGCCTTTTTCCATTACCTCCATCAATGCTTTTTCCAATTCTGCTTTTTTTACATCTTTCATCAAGTATCCCTTTGCTCCTGCACGAAGCATTTTAAGTATGGTTTTTTCATCTTCTTCAATAGAGAGGGCCAATACTTTAACATCGGGAAACTCATTATACAGGTGTTGTGCTGTTTCTATTCCGTTGAGAATAGGCATATTAACATCCATTAAAACAATATTAGGGATGTTATTTGGGTCTTTGAATTTATCTAATAACTCTTGTCCATTTTTACAGGTATACAGCACAGAGAATTGTTCAAATCCTTCTACCAGTCCGCCAATGGCTTGAGACAATAAATTGTGATCATCGACCACTACCACAGAGTACTTCATGATTCCTTATTTTTAAACGTTAAAAAAAATTGAGTACCAACATTTTCTTGAGATGTTATCGCTACTTGTGCCCCAATTATCTTAGCCCGGTTTTTTATATTGGAAAGCCCAATTCCACCAAAATCATTAGAGGTGTCAAAACCTATTCCGTTATCCTCGGCTTGAATTTCCAAGTTATTTTCAGAATAATTCAAAGTAACATTTAACTGTGTGGCCTTTGAGTGCTTTATAGTATTGGTAAAAAACTCTTGTAACATTCTAAAGATAATAATTTCTACTTTGGTGTTTAAAGGGAATGTTTCCTCGTTATGAGTAAGCGTTGTTTCAAGATATTTCATTCTATTAAAACGCGCCATCTCCATTTGTAAAGCTTCGGTAAGGGTAAGATTGGTAAAAGTATCGGGGTTAATCAATTTTGAAAGACTTCGTAATTCTTTTAAACACTTGGCAACCGTTTCAGAAGCTTCAGAAACATTTCCGCAGGTTTCATTCGCTTCATTTAATTGAATTTTAGCCAGTGTAAGTAATTGACCAATATTGTCGTGTAATTCCCAGCTAATATTACGAAGGGTCTCTTCTCTTATTTCGATTTGTGTTTCAATAAGCTCTTCTTTAAATTTACTCTCTGTTTCTTGCTGTAGGCTTAATAGTTTATTTTTTCTTTTCTGAAAAATAGCAAACAATAAAATAACTGTTAATGCTAATCCGAAAGCAATAATTGAAAAAACAATTAAAAACGATTGTACTCCTTCTTGGTCCATAAAAATCCTATCATATAACAACCGTAAAGTATTACATTTAAGCTTAATAAAATAATCTGATAACTAAGTCCCATAATATTGGTGTACTGGGAAAGAAAAAAAAGCGGTATCATGCCTACATAAAATAACAGTAAGGCCGTAGATATCCAGAAACTGAGCTTATACTTTACGATTAATACTTCATCGCTATTCAATAATTGATGAAAATGAAACAGTGTTAGTACCAATAAAAATAGAGCTCCCGTGACAAAAGTATAGCTATGGTAAACATCCCAACTTTGAAAACAAAGACTTAAAAAAGCAACGATGCAAAATAAAATACTAAATACAATAACGGTTTTTTTAAAACCTTGTTTTTTTAAGATCGTATAATACCAGTAGAAATAAAAAAGCATACTGGTAATAGTGAAGGTATTATAAACCCCATAATTATTTACCAATATAATTTCACCTAATACCGCCCCTAAAATTTCAATAAAAAATGTGTACCATAAAAAATATAAAAAATACTTCTCGTTGGAGTTTTTATATTTCCTGAAGGCTACAATAGCAATTATGGCTGTCAATAATTCTAAGCCCAGCGGAATATATGAAAGAAACGTAAGGCTCATTTCATTTTAATAATCTTTTGGTGGTTTTCCTCCCTGTGAATAATTTAAGGCATTGATACTATCTATATTTTCCTGTGTATCTTCCATCGGAAAAAATCCTCGTTTTAGTGTATTGGTACTCTTGGCTGTTGGAGCAATAAAAACGGTACTGTAACCGGGATCGGGATAATTACCTTGTGCGGGGTAAGCTCCCAAATAAATACGAAGACCTAAATCGGTTTTACCCATTCTGGCTGCTTCTTGCTCTACATAAGCGATGTATTTTTTTACAGAATCTAAAGGAAACCAAAACTCTCTGGTATCCTCATATCCTAATGTGTCATTTAAAATAGTTGCTCGAGTTTGTTTATAGGTTTCTTCTAGTCTATTGGCATCTTCTGCTGAAATAGTTTGAACCGGGGGTTTTACTACTACATCTTCACAAGACGAAAAAAGAGTTAATGAAAAAAAAATCATGGCAACCATGAATCGGGGATTTGAAAAAAGCTTCATTTTTAAAACAGTTTTTTAAGGTTTTCGTAAAGTTAGATATTATTTAGTTAAAAATGAGAGCCTCCTGAAATAACAAAATTACATATTGTATTTAAATAATTGATTTTCAGTTATTTAATATTTGTTTTCGGTGTAAATTGGGGTAAAAAACCACAAAAAAAAGGGGATTTCCCTTAACCATCCAAGGAATTTTCCCTACTTCTATTTAAACCCTTTTCAGGATTCTATTTTGAAAAAAATACATTCCATACCCAATCAAAAATCCAATAAAAGCTCCAGCGAATATATCAGAAGGAAAATGCACTCCTACATAAATTCTACTGAAAGAAAAAAGAATGGGCCATACGTAGAAGAAATAGACCTTCTTTGTGAAATTTCTTAAGCTAAACACCAAAAAAGAGGTAACTGCAAAACTAACTGCGGCATGCCCAGAAAAAAAACTAAAATCTACCGGAAATTGAAGAACTCTTATGGTTTCTGAAAATTCAGGAACATTATTGGGTCGCAATCGTTGTACCGAAGTTTTAGTGATATATTTTATACCAAAACTAATTACGAATGTAAAAATAGTGAGTAGTGTAACCCAGAAAGCTTCTTTTTTCTTATAAAACTTCCAAATAAGTAGTAAAAAAAATACATAAAGAAAGGTCCAACTTTCAATTTTTGTGACAAATAGCCAAAAAGTATCAAATGAATCTGAACCTAAGTTATTGAGGTAAATAAAAAGTTCTCTATCCCACTTTTCAAGGGCTTCAATCATTTAAAAATTTCTTTTTATAGGCCCGGTAGCATCCTCTACATCTTCCTTTACTTTGTCTATTTCTTTGGTAATGTCCTTGGAAATATCTTTAAAATCAAGCCCTTGCTTTTCAGCACTTTTGGTAATTTCATTTTTTATGTCATCGGTCGCATTGCGAATTTGACGCATTCCTTTACCCAAACCTCGGGCTATTTCCGGTACTTTATCGGCGCCAAAAACCATGAGTACAATAAACAAGATAAAAGCTATTTCAGCACCACTAATGAATAAAATAAATAAAGGAAGTACTTGCATAGTACAAATATAATGAAGTTGGGATTGATACATTAAAAAAGCCCCGATAAACTATCGAGGCTTTTACACTATTTTGAAAAATAATTACTGTCCTTTTACTTTGTTCTTGAACGTCTCAAACTCTCCTGCCTTTTCTTCTTTAGGCCAAGTATTGTTTGACGTGTCGATATCGGCCGTTTCTTCATCCGGATCGACCACTATTTTAACAATTTCCTTTTCAGAACCAATTACTTTACCAACCGATTTGTCATTTTTTCTCCATATTTGAGCCGGATACGTCACTCGCTCTACGGAACCATCAGCATAGGTATATTCGGCAATAATAGGCATAGGGATTCCTCCGGGTTTTTCAAAAGTAATTTCATAAAAATACTTAGGGTTCTTAAGTTTTGCTCTTTCCGCCGGCTCCATGGCATCCATGATATATTCCTGAAGTGTGGTAACATCATTTAAAGTGCTTGTTTTCATATCTTCCGTAAAATCCTCACTTCCTTCTTCTACTAAATACACTAAGGGTGGCAAATCACTTTCCTTCATCCCACGGGCTTCCATCATTTCACGAACTTGTTTATTCATTTTTGAAGTAACATAGTATTTCTTAACACCTTCTACCCCTATATCGGTGTAATCGGTAGTATAAAACCACTCTCTCCAAAACCAATCTAAATCTACAGCCGAAGCATCTTCCATGGTTCTAAAGAAATCTTCAGGAGTCGGGTGTTTAAACATCCAGCGTTGTGCATACGTTTTGAAAGAATAATCGAAAAGTTCACGCCCCATAATCGTTTCTCTTAGAATATTTAAACCTGTAGCGGGTTTAGAATATGCATTGGCTCCAAAATTATAGGTATTCAGTCCTTTGGTCATGATGGGAGCCAATTTATCTTGATCTCCGGCCATATAATCTACAATGTTCTTGGCAGGACCACGACGAGAAGGATAGGTCTTATTGGGCGCTATAGCATCGGGATAGGACGCACCAAAATCTTGTTCGGCAACATACTGAACAAAGGTATTAATTCCTTCATCCATCCAAGTCCATTGACGTTCATCACTATTCACAATCATAGGGAAAAAATTATGCCCCACCTCATGAATAATCACTCCAAACATTCCATATTTGGTTCTTTCACTATACGTTCCGTCTTTTTCCGGACGACCGTAGTTCCAACAAATCATAGGATATTCCATACCTTGATTTTTGGCATGTACCGAAATGGCTTTATGATATGGATAATCAAAAGTCATCCTTGAATACGACTTTAAAGTACTTGCCACTACTCTGGTGGACCAGTCCTCCCAAAGTGGGTTTCCTTCCGGAGGATATACAGATACCGCCATAACGTCACGGTTTCCTATTTTTACCGCCATCATATCCCAAATAAATCGTCTGGAAGTTGCAAAACCGTAATCGCGTACATTTTCGGCACGGAATTTCCAAGTTTTCTTGGTTGTTGCAAATCCTTTAGATGCGGCTTCTGCTTCGGCCTGAGTAACAATAATGACAGGCTTATCGTAGCTCTTCTTAGCACGCTCGTAACGCTCCATCATGTCTTTTGAAAAAACTTCTTTTCTGTTCAGCAACACTCCGGTACCGTCTAAAGTATGGTCTGAAGGCACGGTAATACTTACATCGAAATTTCCAAAAGGAAGGGCAAACTCATCCCTTCCCCAAAACTGACTGTTTTGCCATCCTTCCACATCACTGTACACACACATACGTGGATAAAATTGTGCAATAACATAGCCTTTGTTACCATCTTCAAAAACTTCGTAACCACTACGAGCACGATCAATGGTGTGGTCGGGTATGTTATACCACCACTTAATTGAGAAACTGAATTTTTCCCCTGTTTTTAAATGCTTAGGCATTTCTACACGCATCATCGTTCTATTAACCGTATGAGGAAGCGGTTTTCCGTTTACATCTTTTACCCAATCTATTTTAAAACCACCGTCAAAACCTTCACCCATATATTTACCTACAAAATCGGCTGTAGTTTCAGCAGGGAAAGCCCCACTTGGTTCGATTAAAGGAGTTTTTGAATCACGAGCTCGCACATTCTGATCCAGTTGTACCCATAAATATTCTAAGGCATCGGGTGAATTGTTAGTATAGGTAATAGTTTCTTCTCCATAGATTTTGGAATTTTTATCATCCAACTCAATATTCATCACATAATCTGCCTGCTGCTGGTAATAATTAGGCCCGGGAGCACCGTTGGGAGAACGATACATATTGGGGGTAGAAAATTCTTCGTACAATTGTTTAAAACGATTGTTGTTGTAATGTCCCGGCTTACGTTCTTCTTTCTTCTCTGCATTCTCTTGAGCCATAGAAGCTCCGGCTATCAAGAAAACAATCGAAAGCGATAGGAGTTTGAGTAACTTCATCATGATTTTGGTTGTTAATTATTAAAAAAGTTTCTAAAAATAGTTTTTATTATTCAGTTTGTTTCGATTCTAATTGAAGTTTAACAAACCCTTAGGATTATCTGGATCGAGTATTAAACTCTTTTTACGATCCTTATTTTTTACGTGAATGATGTTTTGCTGTTCGGGGCTAATTTCAAACAACATTTTATTCTCAATTTCAATCGTATTAAATTCTGAAACACCATTAATTTCTAGGTAGATTTTTACCACATCCACATCATACTCACGTCCCACATACGATATTGAGGTTTCTTTATTATCTACCCAAATTTTAAATTTTTGAAACACATATTTTTTTAAGAAAATCTCTGCTTCTTTTGTTTCTTTTTGAGTTGCCAAGCTAAGCGAAGGATTGTATCGCTCCTGCAACACATCTTCAATATCATCTATAAATAGTTTGGTAATAATTTGCACCGATTGCTTTTCTTTTACATATTCCACACTAGTAGTACTAACGTAGAATTTATGCGCTGCAGCTGCTGTTAGAAAAGGAATTATAAGCAGTAGAATAATTTTTGAAAACTTCATTTTAACTTTCCTGAAAGTTATAGGACTCCTAAAAGCCGATTTTGTTACACATATTATTCTTTTTTTTCTGAAATTCTATCATTGTAAATGGGTGCCTTTTCTGAAAAGACCTCTAATATTTTTGCAAAATTTTCATTCTTAAAATCGGTTTGAAGCGAACTTGTTTCTATACAAAACAATAAAAAATCATAGACCCTTTCTTCAGGAATTTGATACGACTCCTCAAAAAAAGAAGAGCTGTACATATTCAAAACTTTAGAGACGGTTACATTTTCGCCTTGCCATTTTCGCTTTATTCGCAACTTTTTATAATACCCACTCAAATACTTATAAAGCCCTTCTATATTTACAGCTGTTGGTGTTATTACTTGGCCAATTAAATGCGGAATTTTCTCCTCCGGAACACCTTTAAATCCAGGGATACCCACATCGTCAAAATTGAGTTGTTTTTCGGTTTTTATGGTTTTGATGTCCTGCTCTAAATTACCCGTTAATTTGGGACCTAAAAATACCTCATCCAGTTGATTTACTAGAGGTTCTAATGTTAGAGACAGTACACCTTCTTCAAAAATTGTTGGAGTTATGATAATTTTTTCAGGCACATAACTAACCGAAGAAATAAGTAACGTATCTAACGGTCTTACCGCAATGGTAAAAACTCCTTCTTCATTGGTAACAGTATTGAATCTTGAGGTAGTATTTAAAATATGAATTCCCTCAACATCTACTTCATTTGTAATCGTTCCCGAAATTCTTTTTTCTTGCCCAAATACAAACAAAAGTCCTCCCATGAGAAAGAAAAAGCTAACAATCACATTTCTAAAAAAAGGCTGGCAGTTTGGAAACATTGCCTAAATATAAAACCAACTTTTGTATTCTATTATTACCACGCTCGCTAAGGTTTTGTTAAATTTGAAAACTTATACTCTTCTTATATAAACTACGCATGAAAAACCTTATTGTTGCCAGTACTTCAACCTTGCATGGAAGTGGTTATTTAGAATATATCCTTCCGGAGCTTTCAACTCTTTTTTCTACTGCTGAAGAAATTCTTTTTATTCCTTATGCACGCCCAGGAGGAATATCTCACGATGCATATACCGAAGTTGTACAAAAAGCTTTCTCAAAAGTGAATAAAAAAGTAGTGGGGTTACATACTTTCAGTAATCCTATAAATGCCATTGAAGATTCGCAAGGAATTTTTACCGGTGGCGGAAATACCTTTGTATTGGTAAAACAATTGTATGAAAACAAAGTGATGGCCCCCTTGCGAGAAGTTTTATTCTACGGGACTCCTTATTTGGGTACCAGTGCCGGAAGCAACATTTGTGGGCAAAGCATGCAAACCACCAACGATATGCCCATAGTGTACCCACCCTCCTTTAAAACATTGGGTGTTTTGCCGTTTAATATTAATCCACATTATCTGGATCCGGATCCTACAAGTAAACATATGGGCGAAACTCGTGAAACTAGAGTTAAGGAATTCCACACGCAAAACTCCCTTCCGGTAATAGGACTACGGGAAGGAAGTTGGCTCAGGGTAAAGGGCGATGACATTGAATTACAAGGAACACTTTCTGCACGGATTTTTGAAAAAGATAAAACTCCGTACGAAATCCCAAACGGTGCTAAAATTGATTATTTTTAAGCTATGAACCGAAAAGATTTTTTGAAAACTTCGTTACTTCTTGGCGGATTGAGTCTTCTTCCCTCCTTCTCTAATGCTTCGGAACAACAAGAATTCACCAGAGACCAACTTATTGGAAAGGGCAATCCGGATCTTCGTGGAGAAAGTTATCTAACCACCATGCACAAAGATGCAGCAGTAGCACTTCAGAAAATGAAAGCCGAAGCTGCCAAAGAAAATATTAACATTGAAGTAGTGTCTGCCTACCGAAGCTTTCAACGGCAGATGGAAATTTTTGAAGGAAAGTATATTACATTTACTTCAGAAGGACTTTCCCCAATACAATCCATTGAAAAAATTATAGAATATTCTACCATTCCGGGTACCTCCCGCCACCACTGGGGTACCGACCTCGACCTCATCGATGGCAATGCCAAAAGACCCGAAAATGTACTAGTTGCCAGTCATTTTCATGGCAACGGACCTTTCTGTAAAATGAAAGAATGGATGAACCAACATGCCGAATCTTTTGGCTTTTATGAAGTATATACAGACAATCCCAATAGAAAAGGCTTCAAATACGAACCGTGGCATTTCAGCTATGCTCCCGTCTCCATCCCGATGCTTCAAGCTTATAAAAAATTGAAGTTAAAGGAAATTCTTTCCGAAGAAAAAGTAAAAGGAAGTGAACACTTTACAGAAGCCTTTATTGAAAAATACCGCACTGAAAATATTCTGGATATCAACCCAAAACTTTTGTAACTTTAAAAATCACAAAACCAAACCGTCATGAGAGGAAGTTGGAAAATAAGAATCGTCATTGGACTGCTAATTGTAGCTTTTGGCTACGTTAAGTATTGCTCCAGCAAAGAAACTAACCCCTATACAGGAAGAGAGCAAGCCATTGCACTAGATCCCGAACAGGAAATTGCATTAGGCTTACAAAGTGCCCCACAAATGGCTCAAGAATATGGTGGATTATATCCCAATCAGCAAATGCAGGATCAAGTAGATTTGGTGGGCCAAAAATTGGTTAGCGCATCTGTTGCTAAAGAAAGTCCCTACAAATATGACTTTCATTTATTGGCAGATCCTAATACCATTAACGCATTTGCTTTGCCAGGCGGGCAAGTATTTATCACCTATGCCCTATATTCTCGTTTGGAAAACGAAGACCAATTGGCGGGTGTGTTGGGACACGAAATTGGTCATGTTTTGGGGCGTCATTCCAGTGAACGCATTGCCGAAACAGAACTATGGCAAACCATATCGCAAGGTGCTAATGTGGGTGCCGACATGGGAAATCTCGTGGCAGGCATTGGGCAAAACACCCTCCTCACCAACGGTCGCGGAGACGAGTTGGAAAGTGACGATTTGGGGGTGAAATTTATGATGCAAGCAGGCTACGATCCTTATGAAATGATCGATGTGATGGAAATTTTAAAAGCAGCTGCCGGTCCTAGCCGTGTACCCGAGTTTCAAAGCACCCACCCCGATCCCGATAACAGGATTGAGAAGATTAGAGAAAGTATTAAGAGGTATGGAGGACAATAAATTTAAGTGAAAGTTATTTTTAACAACCCCATTTCTAAACCCAACCTCGTATCTTTGTAGTTCATCCTACTTTCATGAACAAAAAAGTGATATTACTCATTTTGGACGGCTGGGGTATTACCCAAGACCCTGCTGTTTCTGCTATTGCACAGGCTAATACCCCTTTTGTGGATTCCTTATATCACAAATATCCCAATGCGCAATTACTCACTCATGGAATGAATGTGGGTTTGCCGGACGGCCAAATGGGAAACAGTGAAGTAGGCCACATGAATCTGGGTGCAGGACGTATTGTCTATCAAGATTTGGCGAAAATTAATCTGACCGTGCAAAACAATACGCTGCATAACGAGCCGGTATTACAAGCGGCATTTCAGTATGCCAAAGACCATCATAAAAAAGTACATTTTTTAGGATTACTCTCCAATGGTGGGGTGCATTCACATATTGATCATCTTAAAGGTTTATTGAGCGCCGGCAGTGAATTTGGGTTGAAGGAAATGTACATCCATGCTTTTACCGACGGTCGCGATGTGGACCCCAAAAGCGGCGAAGGGTTTGTAAAAGAACTGGAGAATCACCTTCAAAAAACAGGTGGAAAGTTAGCCTCTATTATTGGGCGTTACTTTGCTATGGACCGCGACAAACGCTGGGAAAGAGTTAAAAAAGCTTATGATTTGTTGGTGCATGGAAAAGGAGAGGCAAGTACCAATGCTTCCGAAAGTATGTTGAAAAGCTACACCAATGGTGTTACCGACGAGTTTATTGAACCTATCGTAATGACGGAAAATGGAAAACCTATTGCTACCATTTCGGAAGACGATGTAATTATCTTTTTTAATTTTAGAACCGATCGAGGTCGCGAACTTACTGAAGTCCTCTCACAAAAAGATTTCCCCGAATTTGGAATGAAAAAACTACCACTATACTATGTGACACTCACCAATTACGACGATACTTATAAAAATGTAAAGGTAGTCTACGACAAAGAAAATATTAAAGATACCTTGGGTGAAATCCTTTCTAAAGCCGGAAAAAAACAAATTCGAATTGCTGAAACCGAAAAATATCCACACGTTACTTTTTTCTTTAATGGCGGTCGCGAAGCACCTTTTGAAGGAGAAAAACGCATCCTCTGTCCTTCACCCAAAGTAGCCACTTACGATTTACAGCCCGAGATGAGTGCCTACGAAATTAGAGATAAAATCATTCCCGAAATTGAAGCAGAATCGGCAGACTTTATTTGCCTAAATTTTGCAAACCCCGATATGGTTGGCCACACGGGCAATATGCAAGCCGCTATAAAAGCCTGTGAAACGGTAGATAGTTGCACAAAATCTATTGTAGAAGCAGCCTTAACACACTGTTACACTGCCATTATTATTGCTGATCACGGGAATAGTGAAACCATGAAAAACCCCGACGGTTCACCCAATACGGCACATACCACCAATCCCGTTCCTTTAATTTTGGTGGACAAGAATATTAAATTTATAAAACCTGGCGTTTTAGGAAATATCGCTCCTACTATTTTACAATTAATGGGAGTAGAACAGCCTAAAGCAATGACCCAAGAATCACTTATTTAAATTATTGAACATGAAAAAAATAGTTTTTGTATTTGCGCTGGTAAGCCTCATAGCGTGTAAAAATACTTCGGAAAAAGAAGCCGTTACTGAAGAAGTTTCCGATGAAATTTCTGAAATGGCTTTGGAAGGTTTCAACAATCGAGTTCCAGATGAAGAGGATGGCGGTGAAATGCTGCTTGGAAAAATCACCTGCAAAGGCTTGCAGGAAGCGCCTTTTAATGAGTGGTATGTAGAAAACTATAATGCCCACATATTGGATTCGGTAAAAATTGACAGTATAAAACCTTTACTAAAAAACATATCTATCAAAATTTTTATGGGTACTTGGTGTGAGGATAGTCAAAAACAGGTTCCAGCCCTTGAAAAGATTTTGTACGAATGTGATTATCCTTTGGAATCATTAGATATGGTGGCAGTAACTCACAATAAAGATACACCTAACGGCCTTGAAGACGGGTACGAATTAGAATATGTCCCCACCATTATTTTTTATAAAGACGGTGCAGAAATCAATCGAATTGTGGAATATCCCCAAGAAACTTTAGAACAAGATATCCTCACCATTTTAAGTGGAAAACCTTATAAACACGCTTACGCAGAATAAAAGTTTAGTTTCCTTTTTATTCTTTGTATTTTTGCGACTTAAAATAACAGCCCCATGTTATCTGAAACTTTAACCATTGCGATAGATTTTGATGGAACCATTGTAGAGGATGAATACCCAAAAATAGGGAAGCCTATTATTTTTGCCTTTGAAACACTAAAAAAGCTTCAAAATAAAGGGCACCGACTTATCCTATGGACTTATCGCTATGGAAAGGAATTAGAGGATGCCGTGGCATTTTGTAAAGAGAATGGAATTACATTTTATGCTGTTAATAAAAGTTTTCCGGAAGAACAATTCGATCCAAAATACAGTAGAAAGATTAATGCCGATGTTTTCATTGATGATAGAAACTTTGGCGGATTGGTAGGTTGGGGTGAAATTTATCAAAAATTAATAGGTGAGGAAACCACACAGCTTTTAACCCAAAAAAAGAAGAGCTGGTTTCGATTTTAAAGCATGATTATTACAAAAACACTCGAAGAGATAGCATTGATGCGCGAAAGTGCTTTGGTCGTTTCAAAAACACTTGGGATGCTTGCCAAAGAGGTAAAACCGGGAGTCACTACCAACTATCTTGATACGCTTGCAGAGGCTTACATCCGGGACGAGCACAAAGCCATTCCGGGTTTTAAAGGTTTGTACGACTGTCCTTCTACCCTGCTTTGTAGTGTCAATGAAGCAGTAGTCCACGGGCTACCAACAGATATCCCATTACAAGAAGGAGATGTTGTTGCCATAGATTGCGGTGCCATTAAAAATGAATTCTATGGTGACCACGCCTATACGTTTGAAGTGGGTGAAGTTGCTCCCGAAACCAAAAAATTATTGCAAGTAACCAAAGAGTCGCTCTATTTAGGAATTAAAGAATTTAAATTGGGAAATCGAGTTGGAGATATTGGCTATGCTATTCAAAATTATTGTGAATCTTTTGGATATGGGGTGGTACGCGAATTGGTAGGTCACGGATTGGGCAAAAAACTCCACGAAGATCCCGAGGTACCCAACTATGGAAAACGCGGAAGAGGAAAAAAATTTGTGGAAGGAATGACCATTGCCATTGAGCCTATGATTAATATGGGCACCCACAAAGTAAAGCAGTTGAAGGACGGATGGACCATTGTTACCCAAGATGGTAAGCCCAGCGCTCATTTTGAACACGATGTAGCCTTAGTGAATGGTAAACCCGAATTACTTTCTACTTTTGCCTATGTGTACGAGGCTTTAGGCATTGTAAGTGATGAAGAGAAAGAATTTCGCCAAAAAGAGCTGGTGTTGTAAAGAACTATACCACAGAGATGAACAGAAATTCACGGAGCTACACAGAGTTAAATGAATTAACCGAGAAAATAATTGGAGCGGCTATTGAAGTTCATCGAGAATTAGGTCCAGGGCTCTTGGAATCAGCTTATCAACAATGTTTACTTTTCGAATTAAAAAAATTAGAACTCCTTGTTGAAAATGAAAAAGCGCTACCTATCATTTATAAAGAAATAAAAATAGACCATGGGTATAGAATTGACATTTTAGTTGAAAACAAAATTGTAATTGAAGTAAAAACAGTTGATTTTTTAAATGATGTTCACGAAGCTCAGATACTTACCTATCTAAAACTAGGAAATTATCCTATTGGTTTACTTATTAACTTTCATACCAAATTACTTAAAATGGGCTAAAAAGATTCATAAATTCAAAAAATTATCCGTGAATCTCTTTTTCTCTGTGAAACTTTGTGTAAGAACTTATCCGTGCAAAAACTCTTTCAATTTTTTCTGAATTTATTTCCAAGAACCGTTCTCATTCGGGTTAGCTATTGGGTACGCCCCGTAATTGCTTTGATGTTGAGAGGAAACACTTATACCGACCCTATTGACGGCAAATCCTATCGAAAATTTCTTCCGTATGGGTATGAAAAGGTACGTGAAAATGTGTTGGCTCCCGGTACACTCTCTTTGGAAAGGCATCGTTTGTTTTGGTTGTACCTTAAAAAGGAAACAAATTTCTTTTCAGCAAATTTAAAAGTCCTTCACTTTGCCCCGGAACAAGCTTTTCTGAAACGCTTCAGAAAATTAAAAAATATAAACTATACTACTACCGACCTCAACTCACCCATTGCCGACATAAAAGCAGATATCTGTCATCTACCATTTTCTGATAATAAATTCGACTTTATTATTTGCAATCATGTGTTAGAACACATTCCGGAGGATACCAAAGCAATGCAGGAATTGTTCCGTGTGCTTGCCCCCAACGGAACTGCCATTATACAAGTTCCATACGAAAAAGAACGTACTACCACTTTTGAAGATAATTCCATTACAGACCCTAAAGAACGTGCTAAAATCTTTGGGCAATACGACCATGTACGGGTGTATGGAATGGATTATTTTGAAAAACTCGCTTCCGTTGGATTTTCGGTTGAAACTATTGATTACACAGCAACACTTTCCAAAGAACTTATTGAAAAATATCGCTTACCCAAAGGCGAATTGCTTCCGGTTTGTAAAAAATTAGTCTAATAATTTTTTCTGAAAGCCTTCTGTAACAAAAACTTGCGATTGATGATTACCATCAATATAGGTGAGGTACGCTTCCACGCCATCCAATGCTGAAAGTAATTTTTGAGATTTCTCCAAACCCATTGCCATAAAAGTAGTGGCATAGGCATCGGCTTCGGCACAGGTTTTAGCAAGTACGGTGGCACTGGTAACATTGCTTTCTTCTGCTTCGCCGGTTAACGGATTCAAGGTATGCACATATTTTTTTCCGGTGATTGAATCTATCCGAAACTTTCGGTAATTTCCCGAAGAGGCCATGCCTTCATTTTGAATCATCACTGTATGCGAATAACTTCTATTTTCCAGTTCAGAATCAATGGTTTCAATGCCTACTACCCACGGTTTTTGCTTTTCCAAGTTTTGCCCTTTGGAGCGTAATTCGCCTCCCAATTCAATCAAGTAATTAGCAACGCCTTGAGATTCCAAATAACGCCCCAAACAATCAATTCCATAGCCTTTTGCCACAGCGTTAAAGTCGAAATAAATTTCTGGAAACTGTTTCTTAATAGTTCCTTCCGCAGTTAATTTCACTTTAGAAAATCCTACATACTGCATCAGTGAATCCAACGTAATACTATCCAATTTTTGGAGTGGCTTGGTATCTCCAAATCCGTAAGCATTTCTTAAAACACCAATGGTTGGGTCGAAATAGCCTTGCGATTGCTGATGAATTTTTTCAGAAAGTAAAAATACTTCTTTAAAAATGGCATCGATGACTACGGTTGAATCTCCCCTGTTTATTTTTGTAATATCACTATCGGGTTGATACGTACTCACCGATTTATTAACTAGATAAAATACAGAATCGATTCCCTTTTGAGCATCAAAATCTTTTTGTGAATAAAATTGAATACTATACGTTGTTCCAAAAGCATTGCCTTGTAAAACGCTCCTTTTTTCTGAGGTGTTCTGGCACCCTATTAAAAGGATACTGCATAAAATAAAAAATAATTTTCTCATAAAATCTCTTGAATTCCTTTATACATGACAGTATACGGTTCCCCTTTAACCACCGGTTTTCCATAGTCCTCTCCATATCCCAAACCCACTCCCGCATAGTACGCTTTGGCTTCAAATTTTAACGCATGTTCTTTGATGGTTTGCATAAAAACCGGGTCGTAGCTATGGGCATCTTGCGGATAGGAGATTGCCCTTACAATAACAAAGTGTAGTTCTTTGTTTTTTAAGGCAACAAATTGCGGATTTTTCTTCAATTTTGAGTTCACTCCCAAAAACTCGAACCCTTGCGATTGTAAATCCTCTCCCACAATGTTCATAGCGAGATTATGCAGTTCTTGTTCGGTAAGTAATTGAGACATTATTTAAAACGAATAAATTTCACCTCGTCAAAAGTATACGTTGGAATTTGAAGGGATGCACCTAATTCAATTTCATACCAAGGACTTTTAGACAAATCATTCAAATTTTTCAGGACATGCATACTTTGCGAAGGAGTGTTACCCTGGGCAAAAATAAACAAAATTTTGCCTTCAGAATGTATTGCTTTATCTGCAACCATAATAACATGACCAGGGCTTCCTGGGTAAATAAGCATATCACCTACTTCAATATCTGAAAGCGTGCTAATTTTTTTCATTTCAGCATACAAAGACATCGTTCCGGCGTAGGTATAAATAAGATCTAAGTAGTTATAGAAGTTTTCTTGCGAAGCATTTGCTCCGGCTGTTTTCTGAAAAGTAACGTTATTTCCGTTAATTTTAGGGCGATAGCCTTCGGCATATTTTTTCCAAGAGCAATAGTGACCCGATGTAAAATTGAATCCTATTTCATCTTTTCGGTTTTGCTTCCAAAGGTATTCAGCACGCAAACGTATGAGTACATCGGCGCATTGCATAAGCCCGTGTGAGGGCACCGAAACATCCAAAACGCCTACGTGTCCCTGTTGATAGATATATGGGTTACCATCGTAATTGATAACTTCCGAATCAAAGGGAAGTAACGCATAATTTTGAATATACTCTGAAAATGAATTTTCTGGATACGTAATTCTTTTGAAGTTTTCAGGCAATAAAATTCTTTCAGAAATAGTAATACCATCTTCATTTATGTAGTTAGGAGAAGTAACATAACTTAATGCTATATTTTTAACTTCTTTCCCTTTCTTGAAAAAAAGAAAAAAACAAGTTAAGCCTATTAAAAAAAGTAGTCCAATTTTTTTCATTAAGAATACAACTCAAAAAATACCTTTTTATTTCAATAAAAAAGCCTCTGTAAAAGAGGCCTTTAAAAAAATTTTATTGGATTACCCACCAAAATCATCGAAGCGAATATTTTCATCGGGGATTCCAAAGTCTTCGCCCATTTTTTGTACCGCTTTGTTCATTAAGGGCGGTCCACAGAAATATAATTCGATATCTTCAGGGGCATCATGATGATTTAAGTAATTTTCAATCACACAGTTGTGAATAAATCCTACAAATCCATCACCGGGAGCATCAATAGATGTTTTTACTTTCCAATTATCCTCTGGTAGTGGTTCAGAAAGTGCCATATAAAATTTGAAATTAGGGAAGTCTCTCTCTAGTTTTCTGAAATGTTCTATATAGAACAACTCTCTTTTAGAACGCCCACCATACCAATAGGTAACTTTACGTCCCGTTTTAAGTGTTCTGAATAAATGATATAAGTGAGACCGCATGGGAGCCATTCCGGCACCTCCCCCAACGTACAACATTTCGGCTTCAGACTCATTGATGAAGAATTCGCCGTACGGACCGGAAATAATTACTTTATCACCTGGTTTTTGAGCAAAAATATAAGAAGAAGCAATCCCGGGATTAACTTGCATCCATCCATTTTTGGCTCGATCCCATGGAGGGGTAGCAATACGAACGTTTAACATAATTTCACGGCCTTCTGCAGGGTATGAGGCCATAGAATACGCTCTTTCAACGGTTTCGTTATTTTTCATGACCAAAGGCCAAAGTGCAAATTTATCCCACTCTGCTTGGAATTTATCCGGGGTTTCGTGTTCCTCGGGGTGGGCAGTAATGTCGATATCGCTATACTTAATTTCGCAAGGTGGAATTTCGATTTGAATGTATCCTCCTGCTTTGTAATTCATATCTTCAGGAATCTCTACTACAAATTCTTTAATAAAAGAGGCAACGTTATAATTACGAACCACTGTTGCTTCCCATTTTTTTATTCCGAAGACTTCTTCCGGAATTTGGATATTCATATCCTGCTTTACCTTTACCTGGCAAGCCAAACGAGCTCCGTGTTGTAATTCCTTCCGGGTAAAGTGAGGAGTTTCGGTAGGAAGTGCTTCTCCTCCACCGTCTAAAACATGGCATTCACACTGAATACAAGTTCCACCACCACCACAAGCTGAGGGAAGAAATATCTTTTGATTCCCCAGAGTGGAAAGAAGGGTCCCTCCTGAAGGAACTTCAATTACTTTTTCTTCATTAATCGTAATTTTTACAGGACCTGAAGGAGATAATTTCTGTTTTGTAAAAAGTAATAGCGCAACTAATAACAGGGTGAGAATTAAAAAGGCTCCCACAGTTAATAATACGCTTCCCCACAAAGGATCAATGGCTAAAAACATAGTCTGTTATTTATTTTCTGAAATTTCTGCCACATCCTCGGCAGTTTCAATGGTTTTATTATTTAGTTCTTCTTCTTGAATGGCAGTTTTAACTTCTTCTTTTTTACCACCTTCATCACCTCCTGTTAGCATTCCTCCAAAACTCATAAAGCCAATGGCCATAAGACCGGTAATAATAAAAGTAATCCCCAACCCGCGTAAAGGGGCCGGTACATTACTATAACGTATTTTTTCACGAATGGCAGCAATGGCTAAAATGGCTAAAAACCATCCTATTCCGGAACTTAATCCGTAATTGAAAGCGAGTCCTAAAGTAGCAATGTCTCTGGATTGCATAAATAAAGAACCTCCTAAAATAGCACAGTTTACTGCAATAAGTGGTAAAAATATTCCTAAGGAATTGTACAAAGAAGGAGAAAATTTCTCCACTACAATCTCTACTAATTGTACCATGGTTGCTATGGTAGCTATAAAAAGAATAAAAGAGAGGAATCCTAAATCGTAATCGGCATATTCAGGTCCTAACCAACTTAAGGCTCCTTCCCGAAGAATGTATTGATCTAATAACCAGTTTAAAGGGACTGTGACCGCCAATACAAATATTACGGCAGCACCTAGCCCTACAGCAGTGCTCACTTTTTTGGACACCGCAAGGTAAGAGCACATTCCGAGGAAGGTGGCAAATACCATGTTGTCCACAAAAATTGATTTAAAAAATAACTCTACGTGTTCCATATATTTTATTCAGTTTATTGAAACTGTTTCTTTTTAATGATCTTCTATTAATGCTTTATTACGGCTACGTTGTACCCAAATAATGATTCCAACCACAATTAAAGCCATAGGGGATAATAACATAAAGCCATTATTTTCATATCCAATGGCATATAAACCGGTTTTATTGATAGGATCGCCTAACACCTTAAAGCCTAATAAAGTTCCCGAACCTAACAATTCTCTAAAAAAACCAACAATAATTAAAATAACCCCATATCCTGCTGCATTTCCAATACCGTCTAAAAATGAACGCCATGGGCTGTTACCAAGAGCAAAGGCTTCAAAACGTCCCATAATGATACAGTTAGTGATAATTAATCCCACAAAAACTGAAAGGGTTTTACTTAACTGATAGGAATAGGCTTTCAGTATTTGATCTACAATAATTACCAAGGCAGCCACGACCACCAATTGCACAATAATTCTGATTTTGGAAGGGATAATATTTCGCATTAATGAAATAACGACGTTCCCTAATGCTAGTACTGCCATTACTGAAATGGCCATCACAATAGATGCCTTCAGCTGTGCTGTAATTGCTAACGCCGAACAAATTCCTAATACCTGAATAGTGATAGGGTTATTATCGGCTAACGGGTCTAAAATTAATTTACTGTCTTTTTTTGATAATAGTCCCATAGTCTATTTTTTGATTGATTGTAAATATGGAATATACATCCGTACATCTTTTTTTATCATAGCGGTAACCCCGTTTCCGGTGATTGTTGCTCCTGCCAAAGCATCAATTTCATGATCGTCTTTCGTTTTGTTAAGCGGATCATTATTTCCTTTAGCCACTGTAATTCCTTGAAATGCCTCTCCATTCATAATTTCTTCCCCTTGGAAATCATCCATAAAATAACGTTGTTTGATTTCGGCACCTAAACCAGGCGTTTCCCCTTTATGATCTAAATAGACTCCCTGAACTACCATGGCATCATTTAAAGAAACATACCCCCAAATAGCATCCCAGAGCCCTTTGCCTCGCATAGGAATAATGTAAAAAGTTTTCCCATCTTTTTCACCAATAAAAAGTGGCAATCTTCTTTTGTAATTGGCATCCTTTGCCAAATTTTCTTCCTTTTTCAGATCAATAAGGTACGCATTGGGGTCTTCAGTAACTTGATCTCCTTGAATAACCAATTGCTTTTTAACATACTTGGCAAATTCATCCTTAATTTTGTCTGCACCCACAAAAACTACATCGCCATCTCCTTTATTTTCATTAACTCCCATGGCATAGAGTATGTTTTGCTGAATTTCAATCCGTTGATTTTCTTTAATAGTGGGCTTCAATCCTTGCGCTACAAAGGCTAATAAAGCTCCTACTACAACTACCATAATAATTGAAAATATTATGGTATAACTATTTTTATCGGTGTTTAAAGCCATACTTATGCTTTTTTAACTTTTAAACGTTTCATTCTTCTTTTTACATTTCCTTGAACTACGTAATGGTCTATGGTGGGAGCAAATACGTTCATTAAAAGAATGGCGAGCATCACTCCTTCCGGATAGGCTGGGTTAAATACCCGAATAAGTACTGAGACAAATCCAATAAAAAATCCATAAATCCATTTTCCTTTATTGGTTTGAGAAGCTGTAACAGGGTCTGTCGCCATATATACAATACCGAAAGCCAAACCACCAATAATGAGATGTTGCCAATATGGAGTATGCATTAAGCTATAAAACTTACTCCCTTCCTGTATCCATCCTGCATCTACCACAGTATTAAAAATAAAGCCCATAGTAATTGCTCCCAATACTGCTGAAAGCATAATTCTCCAACTTCCTATTTTGGTAAAAATTAAAAACAATCCTCCCAAAAGAATAAGTATGGTAGAAGTTTCTCCAACCGAACCCGGAATAAAACCAAAGAACATATCCATGGTATCATAACTAAATACCTTATTTTGTGCTAAACTTCCTAAAATAGTTTCGCCTGAAATTGCATCGGGAGTTCCTTCCAAAGCTTTCGCACCAGCAACCCAAACTTTATCACCACTCATCCACGTAGGATAGGCAAAGAACAAAAAGGCACGAATGGTTAAGGCTGGGTTCAGGATGTTCATACCCGTACCACCAAACACTTCTTTCCCAATAACGACCCCAAAAATAACGGCAATAGTTAGCATCCAAAGCGGAATATCCACAGGTACAATTAAAGGCACCAACATCCCGGTTACCAAATATCCTTCTTCTACCTCGTGACCTTTAATTACAGCAAAAAGGAATTCTACAGCAAGTCCTACTCCGTAAGAAACAATTACTAACGGAAGCACTTTCCAGGCTCCTAAAGCAAAGTTTGCCCAACTCCAAAATTCAGGGCTGAAAAAACCAGCAGATACTGCATTTATTTCACCCGTAGCCAAATGATGTTGATATCCGGCATTAAAAATTCCGAAGATTAAACACGGAACCAACGCCATAATCACCGTATTCATGGTTCTTTTAAGGTCGTCTGCACCTTTTATGTGGGTTCCACCATGGGTAGTTTCGTTGGGAGAATATAAAAAGGTATGCAACGCATTGAAGGCAGGAGCCATCTTTTTTCCTTTATATTTTTCTTTCAGTGAATGTAATTTTTGTTTCAATCCCATATACTAACTATTTTTCATTTTTTCAAAATGAATACTTTTTTGTTATTTTTCATTTCGTCCCTCAATGAATAATTGTGTGTTATTTTTCATTTCGTCCCTCAATGAATAATTGTGTGTTATTTTTCATTTCGTCCCTCAATGAATAATTATCCAATTTCTTTATACATTAAATCTAATCCTTCGCGAATAATTTTTTGGTGTGGTTGCTTTGAAACACACACAAATTCTGTAAGGGCGAAATCTTCAGGAGCTACTTCATACATTCCCAAAGCTTCCATCTGATCTAAATCTTTTACCATACAAGCCTTCAGTAATTGCAGCGGATACATATCCAGCGGAAATACTTCTTCGTAATTCCCCGTCACTACAAAAGCACGATGCTCGCCATTGGTATTGGTGTCTAAATCATACTTTTTATTAGGCATCATCCAAGAGAATGTCAAGGCTCTTGAGGGCGATATTTTATTGAAAACGGGTTTATTCCATCCAAAAAATTCATAATCATTTCCTTCAGGAATAATACTTACAGTATTAGCATAATACCCTAAATGTCCTTTTGGTGAAATTTGAGTTCCGGTTAAAACAGTGCCACTAATAATTCTTGAATTGTCATCTGTAATACCGGAGTCGTATACAAAGGTTGAGACTTCGGCGCCTATTTTTGTGGTATAATATTTAGGTGTCTTAACACAAGATCCTGCCAGAGCAATCACTCTTTCGGCATTAAACTTTCCGGTAAGTAAAAGTTCCCCGATAATCACTAAATCTTGAGCAGCAACTGTCCAAACAACTTCGCCCTTATTAACCGGTTGAATTTTACCAATTTGGGTTCCTACATTACCTGCAGGATGGGGTCCGCTTACTTGGTGAATGTTACAGTTCTCTATTCCTTTTAAGGGAGAATTACTGTTTTTGCCGATACTAATATGCACATTGCCTTCGGTTAATTTACTGAGAGCCGTTACTGCTGCTTGTAATTCTTTTTCTTTACCGGTTAAGGTAAAATCCAAATCGGCTGCCAAAGGAGCGGTGGTATATCCTGAAATAAAAATAGCCTTAGGGGTATGTTTTGGATTGGCAATAACATCGTAAGGACGTTGTTTTATAAAAGGCCAACAACCCGAAGCTAATAATAATTCTTTAATGGTGTTAGCATTAGCCGTATCAGGTTTTATGGCTCCAAAATCTTTAAAACTATCTTGGGGATCTGCCTCAATTAAAAGTTCGGTAATCACACGTTTTGCACCGCGGTCAACCTTAGTAAGCGTCCCCGAAACAGGGCTTACAAACTTGATTGATTCGTCACTTTTATAATAAAATAAAACCTCCCCAGCTTGTACTTTGGCTCCTTCTTTCACAACCATTTTTGGGGTAATAAGGTGGAAATCTTTGGGTCTTATAGCGAAGGTTCTTGAGCGAGGTGCTTTGGAAAGCGTTTTTTCGGCTTCGCCTTTAAGATGTATGGTAAGACCTTTTTTAATCTTAATGTCTTTGGACATAGGATACTTATGTTAAAGTTCTCTTTTAATTCCCTTCTGAAAATTATTCAGATTTTGGGACTGCAAATTTATAAATTAAAACACGCTTTGCATAATAAATATCCATAATTTTATTTTTAAAACAGGAGTAACGTTTTCGAAATTAACTAAGGCATAAAAATTGCTTATCTTTAGCCCTAAAATGATATTTATATGCTTCGGAAAGCACTATTCCTTTATCTTGTTTTTTTTATAGGGACAGCAGTACATTCGCAAATTGTTGAAAAAGTAGAACCTTATTACATTCGTACCATCCAATTTAAAGGAAGCACCCAACAAAGTCAGTTACCTATTATACGTTTAGGTGAACGCTTAACACTTACCTTTGATGATATTAACGGAAATGAAGAAGACTACTATTACAAAATTACCCACCACGATTTCGATTGGAACGAAAGTGACCTCTCCAAAGGAGAATATTTAAATGGTTTTGATGAAGTGCGTATTGAAACATACGAAAACTCCTTAAACTCCCTTCAACTATATTCACATTATAGTGTTTCGTTCCCTAACCGTGAAACACGAGGCATTACCAAAAGCGGCAATTATTTAATTAGTATTTACGACGATAATAATATGCTCGTTTTTACCCGAAAATTTATGGTCGTAGAAGAAGAGGTTGCTGTTGGGGTAGAAATTAAACGTTCTCGAAATTTAAAATATATCGATACCAAACAAACAGTTCAGTTTTCCATAAACTCCAAAGATCAATTACTTATTAACCCTAACCAGAGTGTAAAAACCTTGGTACTTCAAAACAGTAATCTCAAAACTGCTATTACCGATTTAAAACCCCAATACACCATTGGTTCAGAATTAATTTATCGCTACGATCAAGAATCGGCTTTTTGGGCAGGAAACGAGTTTTATAATTTTGACAATAAAGAAGCGCGTGGTGCTAATAACGGCATTCGTTTTATAGAACTTACCGATCTTTTTGAGCATTATCTTTATACTAACCTTTCAAGAGCCGACAGGCCTTATACTTACTATCCTGATATTAACGGAAATTTTGTAGTACGCAATTTTAATGCTGTAAATAGTGATATAGAAGCAGAATATATACGAATGCATTTTGCACTTCAGTATTATGAAGATATTGGAGATAAAGAGGTTCATATATACGGTAATTTTAATGACTGGACCATTGACGAAAGTACCTATATGCGTTACGATGAAGAAACAGACACTTACAAAAACACCCGTCTTTTTAAACAAGGGTTTTATAACTATCGATATGTTTTGGTAGATCGTGACGGCAGTATTGATCAAGGGGCAATCGATGGAAATTTTTGGCAAACTGAAAACGATTATACAGTTTTGGTGTATTATCGGGGGCCCGGGCAACGGTATGATAAGATTATTGGGATGGGCAAAGGAAATTCAAGCATCATTACCAACAACTAACCTTTTTTTTCAAATTATTGGATAAATACATTTAGGAACTTTCCTTACATTTATCCTATGAGTAGCACCTTACCAGAAAAAAGTAATAGCCGAAGAGCAGCCAAATATCGTGGTGTACATTGCCTTAATTGCGGGCACCCTCTGGATTTAAGCGATGTCTATTGTTCCTATTGCGGGCAACTCAATTCTACCAAAAAATTAGCATTTACCGATTTTTTCAAGGAGTTTTTCAGTAGCATTGTGAATTACGACTCTCGGTTGCGCTATACTATAAAGGATATACTCTTTAAGCCGGGCACCATTACCAAAAATTATGTAGAAGGACAGCGTTTAAAATATGCCAATCCTTTTCGGTTTTTTTTGAGTGTTTCAATTATTTACTTTTTAATTCAAAGTCTCATTTCAACATTTTCAGGAAACAATGCCTTCATTAATTTAAACAATAATGATTCTTCCGGTAATAAAAATGAAAAAATAGTCACTTTTAATAGTTCAGACTCCAACAACAACAAAAAGAATACTATTCAAGATAGCCTAACAACCCAAAAAGATACACTACAAGCAGGAGAAAAAGATCTCCCTTTTCAAACAAAGAAACCGAAAGAAATTACCTATTATTCTGAAAAAGAATTAGACTCCATGTCATTGACTGACAGGCTAGGAAAACGATGGGGGCTATATCAAGATTTTTATGAAGAATACGATATTTCAAACCCTGGTATTGCTTTAGATAGTTTAAAACACAACAAAACAAGGTTCAACCAATGGCTATATAGCAAAAATTCCTCTATAAAACGCATCAAAGAAAACCCTTTTGAGTTTGTTAATTACTTGCTTGGTAAAGTTCCCTTTTTTCTTTTCTTTTTCGCACCCTTCTTTGCCTTGTTTTTCTGGCTTTTATACTCAAAAAAGAAATACAGCTATATGGAACATTTAATATTTATCTTCCATATTTTCGGTTTTGTGTTTTTAGGAATGCTATTGCTTCTGCTTCCCGATTTACTCATTGGTGAGGATATCTTAACGGGTATATTTCTGACGCTTATTGGCCCTTTTTATTTTTATAAAGCATTACGAAATTTTTATAGACAAAATAGGTTTATAAGCATTTTAAAATTCTTAATTTTAAATATTGTTTTTAATATTAGTGTCATTGTTATTGCAATTTTATTTTTTGCCATAACGGCCGCAACATACTAATGGTACAACAAGTAACGCATAATATTAAAGTTTCGGTAGAGACTAATTTTGAAGGCTCTTTCTACAGTGACCATAAAAAACAATATGCATTTTCTTATACAGTACTCATTGAAAATCAAAGCCAGCATGCGGTGCAATTAAAATCGCGTTTTTGGCTCATTAAAGATGCTTTAAACGAAACCGAAACGGTAGAAGGAGAAGGAGTGATTGGCGAACAACCCATTATTGAACCAGGAACAAAACACCAATATAATAGCGGTTGTATTTTGGTTTCTCCCTTCGGAAGCATGCAAGGCTATTATAAAATGAAAACTCCTTTTGCTGAAATTGAAGTGGGTATCCCACTTTTTAAATTGAGCGCTCCATTTGCCATGAACTAATACAAGTTCATCCTACAACAACTCGCATACTATTACTTTTGGCTTACGGCATAGCACTTTTGACGCAAACTAAGGTCCTGCGACAAATGTGGTATTCAATGCGCTTTTTGTTCTAACCATTATTGAGTTACGATTTTACTTTTGACCCATCAAACAATCCGTAAACGGATATAAAATTGAAGTCATGAAAATTCAACAACTCAACCAATCCAAATTGAAAGCGTCTCTCAGTTCTCTTTTTATAATTTCTATAAGCGGATTACTGGTATACGTTTGCTACTATTCTTTACAAATTACTTGGGACCATCTTTTACAACAAGCGAGTCTCGAAATTAACCGATGGGTTTCTCAACCCATTTCAACTATGTATTAATTCAAATTTTATTAAAATCAATTCTTATGAAAAAATTAGTATTCATTTTCACTTTCGCAATCATTGCAAACACTATTTCAGCTCAATCAAAAAAAGATGAGCAAGACATTAAAAATACGATTCAACTACTTCAAAAAGGATGGAACGCCGGAAGCGGAAAAATTTTTGCCAGTGCCTTTAGCGAACCCCATGACTTTATTGTTTGGAATGGGTATTATATGAAAAACAATACTGTAGAAAACAATGAAAAGAGTCATAATTTCATTTATCAAAAATTTTATAAAGACACTCAGTTGTTTTATACCATTGATAAAATAAAATATTTGAGCAATGACATTGCTTTGGTTCATATGTTAGGTGCTGTTGTAAGTAATACTGAACAAAAACCTACAGACCCACAGGTGCTCATTTCTATGGTAATACAAAAGGACAACGGCAACTGGAGAATTGTTTCTTTCCACAACTTGGATTTAGAGGTATTTCAAAACGAAGAAACTAAGAAAAATGCTCCTCTACCGGTACAAGTAATGTATTCCTCTTGGTATGCAGAAACAAATTAAAATTTACTGAGTAAACAGTGCTTGGTCTTTCAAGCACTGTTTTTAGTATTCCCATTTTTAGTATCTTAACTATCCAAAACAACGATCAACCGTGAATTTTCAATACGTAAAGACTTTTGTTTTTTTTATTTTTTTCATTCTCCTGAATCCGTTATTCAGCATTGCACAAATAAGCAGTATTGACAGCACGAACATTTTTACGGTTAAAAAAAATTATTACAAACAAAGTTTATTCAGTAAAACTAAAATTCTTAAGAGTCAAGAAACAATTACCATTAAAGACCTATTGTCACACCCAGAAAAATTTACTTTTCAGCTTCTAAAAGACAGTATTATTGAAGACCAAAAAAGCGCTTGGCTTAAGGTTACACTAAATCCACAAATAGATTTAAAGCAAGCTTCTATCCTATTTAAACGCAATACGGAAGAGTTTCG
Organism: Flavobacteriaceae bacterium; assembly: GCA_041392125.1. Classification (GTDB taxonomy): domain Bacteria; phylum Bacteroidota; class Bacteroidia; order Flavobacteriales; family Flavobacteriaceae; genus Halomarinibacterium. The sequence continues at coordinate 171,180 of JAWKMR010000004.1, forward strand.
CGAAATTGCCGCTATGGACAGTGTCTTTATTTATTTGGTTCAAAACAACCAAATTATTAAAAGCACTCAAACAGGAGTATATATCCCCGCTTCAAAAAAAGATATCCCCTTTCCGGTTCCGGTAAATACTTTTAGAGTTCCCTTAGTTAAAGGTATTTCTACAGATATTTATATTCAAGCATTTGATAAGAATTCCATTTTCCCAATGTTGGAATTAAAGGACATATCCATACCGATAAAAAATGAATCCAATGCCTTAAACATCTTTTTAATAATTCTCTCCAGCACTGCTTTCATATTGGGGTTTTATGTGTTATTCTTTTTCTTTTTTACAAAAGACATTTCATACTTTTATCTATCTATTGCTTTTTTTATCCGTATAATTCATTACCAATTATTAACCACAGATTTGTACATTGTTGAAGCTTTATTTCCAGAAAAACCTACAATAACTGAAGTCCTTTGGATTTTAACGACACTTCCTTCTATTTTTATAATTTTAGTATTTGTAAGGTCGTTTTTAAACTTGAAACAACTTAATTTAAAACTCTATAAAATTACCAATATCATTATCTATGTTATTGGTATAACGACTGTTTTATCTCTTATCGCTTATAAAATACAACCTTCTCTTTATTACCATACCGAAACTCTAAGTGCAGCCTTTAGTTTTATTGCTTTTTTGGCTATTATTGTGCGCCTAGCATTTTACAAAAATGTATTAATTCGTTATATCGTTCTATCGGTGGGATGGTTGTTTATATTCAGCCTTTTGGGCATTTTATGGAATCTTGGAGTAATTCCTTTTTCCAGTACGCTCAATCCTTGGATTGTGGGTCACTTGGGCTTTATGCTAATTCTCTCTTTGGCCATTGCACGTAAGGTTCAATTAAGCGAACGTGCCAAAAGCGAAGTAGAAAAGGTAAAAGAAATAGACTCCATAAAATCTAAATTCTTTGCCAATATCTCTCACGAATTCCGCACCCCCCTATCTCTTATTTTGGGGCCCATTAATCAGTCCTTAGAAAATATTCCCGCCACCGAAGCCATTGAAGATACCACCGAAATTCCGGTAAAAGGAAAGTACTTAAAGGTAATGAAACGAAATGCATTACGGCTTCAAAACTTGGTAAACCAAATACTGGATCTGTCAAAACTAGACCAAGGGAAAATGAACTTACAAGTCGCAGAAGGTGATTTAATATCGTTCATTCGCGCCATTGTATTCTCTTTTGAAAGTCTATCAGAAATAAAACACATCCGCTTTCAAACTCATTTTCCAAAGGCAATACCCAATAGCTATTTCGACAAAGATAAATTGGAAAAGATTTTAACAAACCTCTTATCTAATGCATTGAAATTTACACCGGAATATGGAGAAGTTTCGGTAGAAATTGAAGATACCAATAAAGCTATTAAAATAAGTGTTTCCGACACAGGAAAAGGACTTTCCAAAGAAGAAATAGATAACATCTTTAATCGCTTCTATCAAACCGAAACCGCACAAGATCAAGGTACCGGCATTGGCTTGGCATTGGTAAAAGAACTGGTAGAACTTTATCACGGGCAGATAAGTGTAGATAGCATGGAAGGAAGCGGAACCACCTTTAAAGTATTACTGCCCTACCGAAAAATAGATTTTAATCCTAAAGAAATTGTTGCCCAAGAAATAGAAATGAGTCCCCAAAAAACCAATCTTTCTTTGTTATTTGCAGAAAATGAAAATACAGAGGAATCATACAAAGGAGATTCAGATCTACCGGTATTACTTATTGTGGAGGATAATCCAGACCTAAGGGAATATATTTCGGAACAATTGCAAGATCATTTTAAAATATACAAAACAAAAGACGGAAAGGAAGGTTTTTCAATAGCGCAAATAGAAATTCCGGATTTGGTGATTAGCGATGTCATGATGCCTAAAATGAATGGAATTGAGTTGTGTGAAAAACTAAAAAACAATATAAAAACCTCTCACATTCCGGTAATTCTTTTAACTGCCAAAGCTGAGCAACGTGATAAAATTGAAGGCCTTCAAACCGGAGCCGATGATTATGTAACCAAACCTTTTGACGGAAGAGAATTACTAATAAGAGCCCAGAACCTAATAAAACAAAGGGAATTGTTACGTCAAAAATTTAGCGGTGAATTGAAAATTGGTCCTTCCGAAGTCATTCTATCTTCTATGGACGAACGTTTTATGAAACAAGTGCTTACAACCGTGGAAGAAAATATGGGCAATGAGTTTTATACAGTTGAAGATTTAGCCTCAAATATTGGCTTTAGCCGCTCTCAGTTAAACCGAAAATTAAAAAGCCTCGTCGGAAAATCCCCTAATCATCTTATTCGTGAGTTTAGGCTGGCTCGAGCAAAAGAACTACTGGAGCAAAAAACAGGTTCTATTTCTGAAATTGCGTACCAAGTAGGATATTCAAATCTTTCTTATTTTTCAAAAAGTTACAAAGAAGCCTTTGGAAAATTACCTAGCGAAGTATAGTATATTATTTAATGAAATTCTGAAATGATGCAACCATTTCTAATTTTATTTTCTTCCCTTCCTGATTGACATGACAAAACGCACAATGCGAATCGTAGGTAAACTGATACGGTTTTGATGCCTCAAATTCATTTGAAAAATAGACCCCGTCAAAATCTTCAACGAGGAAATCGTTGTAGCGTTTTATTCTAAAATGGTTTGTGGGAAGTTCCTCATTTTTAACCAATTCAAAATACGAACTACTGCCAATACCTTCCAATTTTTGTAAGTGTTTGTGGGTTTCAAAAAAGGAAATCTTGTCTTCTTCAGTTGCCTTCTTTTTATGAAAATAATTTTTTAAATTCTCTTTAAAAGCCGAACCTTCAAAGGGTTTTATCCTTCCTTGATACACTTCATAGGCCTTCCCTAACCCCGCTTTTTCCACATTGCCAATCCCGCTGGGTGTAAATTTTTTATTGAAATGCAATGCTTTTTGAATTTTCTTATCAGAAGTTCCGGCTAAAATGGTATCGGTAACAAATCGGGCACAATTACTTCCCTTTTTTTTGAAAGCACCATAGGGAATACTCCCTCTGTTTTGAATAGAGAGTGCATATATTTTTGCTTTATCAAAATCTACAGGTTCACATACTGAAGCAATCAACCGTCCCTCCCCGTGAGTTTTTTCGGGATTCGCATCTAACCATAGTAAAAGTTGATCTAAATTGGTAAGGCTATTTTGAGTATCAAATTGCATGAGAAAAGGAATTTCCAATTCTGCATCGGTTTTAGCACTGCGTGCTCTCCCATAACCATTGGGGGTAATGTAACGTCCAAAATCGTAGTAATGGGCCTCGCCAGTTTTAGTATTAATTATGACTTGCGCTGCATGACCTGCTTTTATGTATTCTTTGGTTCCTAACCCCACTAAAGGCAAAAATCTGCAAATCCACTCATCGCTCATTTTTACAAAGGTGTCCGGGTAGGCCAATACCACTATTTTTCCGGTTGTATTCAATAGAAAAAAGTATTAATTCGGAAACATACAAAAAGTATTTCAAAAACGATTTTTGAAATTAAAAATTCCGACAAACGTAACAAAGGTTACTTCCTAATCCTTCATAAATTTGCTACCTTTGCACAACGCAAATCATAAAAAATAAACCCCATGGGAAAAGGATTTTTTGAAGTTCCGGTAGCCGTAAATGAGCCTGTAAAAGGGTATGCTCCCGGCAGCCCGGAACGTAAAGAAGTTTCAGAAACATATAAAAAAATGTACAATAGTATTGTAGAAGTGCCTTTGTACATTAATGGCAAAGAAGTTAAAACAGGAGATACCGCAACGATGTCGCCTCCGCACGATCATCAACATATTTTAGGTACATTCCACAAGGCCGAAAAGAAACATGTGGAAGAAGCTATTGCGACTGCCTTGGAAGCTAGAAAAGAATGGTCGGTCATGCCCTGGGAACAACGTGCTGCGATTTTTTTACGTGCTGCTGAATTAATTGCCGGTCCGTATCGTGCAAAGATAAATGCTGCTACCATGCTGGCTCAATCAAAAACCATTCATCAAGCTGAAATTGATGCGGCTTGTGAATTAATAGATTTCTTAAGATTTAATGTTCAGTTCATGACTGAAATCTATGCCGAGCAACCCGAATCCACAAGTGATGCCTGGAACCGATTGGAATATCGTCCTTTGGAAGGATTTATTTATGCTATTACCCCTTTCAACTTTACTGCCATTTCAGGAAACCTTCCTGCCAGCGCTGCCATGTTAGGAAATGTAGTGGTTTGGAAACCCAGTGACAGCCAGGTGTATTCTGCCAAAGTGATTATGGATGTATTTAAAGAAGCGGGAGTTCCAGCCGGAGTGATTAATGTAGTGATGGGAGACCCGGTAATGATTACCGATACACTTTTAGCAAGCCCCGATTTTAGTGGTATTCATTTTACAGGATCTACTCACGTTTTTAAAGATATCTGGCAAAAAATAGGAACCAACATTCATCGCTATAAAACCTACCCAAGAATTGTAGGGGAAACCGGTGGAAAAGATTTTATCGTGGCGCATAAAACATCGAACCCCAAGCAAGTGGCAACTGCAATTGCACGCGGAGCTTTTGAGTTTCAGGGTCAAAAATGTAGTGCGGCAAGTAGATGCTATATCGCAAAAAGTATCTGGCCAGATGTGGAAAAAAACTTAAAAGCCGATATGGCTACTTTTAAAATGGGTTCTCCGGAAGATATGAGTAATTTTATTACTGCGGTCATCCATGAAGGATCATTTAACAAATTGGCAAGTTATATAGATCAAGCCAAAAAAGATGCGGATGCAGAAATTATTGCCGGAGGTGGATACAATAAATCAAAAGGATATTTTATTGAGCCTACAGTAATAAAAACCAATAATCCAAAATATAGTACTATGTGTACTGAGCTTTTTGGACCCGTAGTAACTATTTATGTGTATGAGGATGATACATGGGAAGAGACACTCCACTTGGTAGATGAAACCAGTGAATATGCTTTAACCGGGGCTGTTTTTAGTGAAGATCGATATGCTTTGGAAACAGCAGTAAGAATCTTAGAAAACGCTGCAGGTAATTTTTATATTAACGACAAACCCACTGGAGCTGTTGTAGGACAACAACCCTTTGGCGGTGCCAGAGCCAGTGGCACCAATGATAAAGCAGGAAGTAAATTGAATTTATACCGTTGGTTATCTCCCAGAATGGTTAAGGAGACTTTTGTTTCTCCTACCGATTATCGTTATCCGTTTTTAGGATAAACTTTTAAATAAAAAAAAGCCTGAACACTTGTTCAGGCTTTTTTATAAATAAAATTCAAAAAATACTATTCAAAACCCTTGTCTTCTCCCACTTTGGCATATTGAGAGTTTAAAGCATTGTTATCTGTATCAACCAACATAACTACAATACTTAATTTTTCATTCACAAAATTAGATGGAATTTCATAGTTAAAACTGGTTTCATAGGTAGTTAAGGCATTTGTAGATGGAATTTCATTACCAAAAGCATTTGTTAGGGAAGCTCTTAATACATGATTTTGTTCAAAGTCAATAATAGGATCTCCTAATCCAAAATAAGGACTTGAAGAATCTCCGTTAAAATAATTTGTTTGATCCAAAGGAATTCCATCTTCTGTCAAATAGACTACTAATTTTGTATTTTGAAGGTCATTTTCAGAAATAAGTGAAACCTTTACCGCTAAATTTCCATTGGTGACAGATGAGCTTATAGAAATAGCGGTAGCAACATCTAGCCCTGCCAAACTAGTTACTGCTGTGGTTGGAAAATTTAAGCCACTTCCCCAAGTAGTAGTTCGATTTATTCTTCCGGAAGGAAAACCAAACACCCCAAATTCGGTTCTTAATGCAGGTTCTATTGAAAGTGCTAATTCATCGTTATTATGTATTGCGATAGAAGTAATATTTGAAGTTAAATCATATACATTTTCAATAGCGGCACTAACCGCTGGGCAGTAACCACACCATGCACCTGTATAATCCTCCACAACTACTTTTCGTTTAGGTATAAATATTTGAAAAGTTTTGGTTTCTGATGTAAAATTTTCCCCTTCAATAGTATACTCTGCATAAACCTCATACGAACCGGTTTGCGTAGAACTGAAAATATTTCCAGTAATTGGATTACCATTTACATAAAAAGTTCCGGTATCATTATAGTTATTCCCTGAGGCATCCACCACATCAAAAGAAACTTCTTGATTTCTCAAAACCTTTGCATTACTTAAAAGTAAGATTCTAGAGGTACCGTCAATAACTTCAAAAGCTAGTGTATTACTTACTACTCCCAAGTAGCTCGCATAAACTTCATAAGTCCCCTCGGCCGAAAAGTTGTAGGAAGAAACATTTATTTCTGAACCGTTCACAAAAAATGTTGCCTCATTGGTATAATCAACTCCTTCTTCGGTTAAAACGGTAAAAGTAAGTTCTTCATTAAGTAAAAGGACACCATCTGCTGAAGAGCTTGTAAGTACAAGTGAAAAATCTGCAATAGTGTCAAAACTTTCCTTTTTGCTACACCCTATAAAAATTACGTTTACGAATAACAGCAACAAGGAGGATTTGATAAATATTTTTTTCATATATATTTTTTTAAAAAAGGCACATTTATTGGTGGTGCTAAAATAATTATTTTTTTTGAAATACTCTATAAACCCAATAAAATCAATACCATACCGAGTTAGTAGAGTAGTAAAAAATTACATGTTTCTAATAAAAATTCATTAATATTGTCGCAATTTAATTAACATCCTAACAACATGAAAAAATTACTTATCGTAACATTCCTTGCATTTTCTGTTCAAACATTTTCCCAAGATCTACTTCCTAATGTAAATATTACTTCGCTAGAAGGAAATACACTCTCGCTTCAAGAAGCAACCAAAAGTGATGGCCCGGTAGTAATTTCTTTATGGGCCACTTGGTGTGTTCCTTGTTTAAAAGAATTGGATGCCATTAGTGAAGTATATGAAGATTGGCAAGCCGAAACTAACGTTTCTCTCTTTGCTGTCTCTGTGGACGACAGTAGAACCGTAAAAAGAGTAAAACCACTAATTAATGGTAAAGGATGGGATTACACTATTCTTCTTGACACCAATAACGATGTTAAACGTGCTTTAGGTGCTGCTACTGTTCCGTTAACACTATTGGTAAAAGATGGCAAAGTAGTTTACAGACACTCTGGCTATAGTCCTGGAGCTGAAAATGAATTGTACAAGAAAATCAAAGAGTTTTCAAAATAAAAAGACCTAACAAACAACCAAATTCATGAAAAATATTTTATTCATTGCCACATTACTGGCAAGCAGTTTATTTTTGGCACAGGAAACTGAAGAAAAAGGAAGTTTTTTTGGAGGTTTTGAATCTAATTCACAATGGTTACAAATAGATGATGAATTATTCAAATATGACCCTGAAGCAACCTTTTTACCGGAAGATCGATTCAGATCCAACAATTATTTTCAGTTAAATTATAACTACGGAAAAATTACTGCCGGAGTTCAATATGAAACCTATTTACCATCGGCACTTTTAGGGTTTAGTCCTGATTTTGATGGTAAAAATGGTATTGCCACATACTATCTAAACTTTAAAAATGAAACCTTAGATATTACCGGAGGATACTTTTATGAGCAGTTTGGAAGTGGATTAATTTTGAGATCGTGGGAAGACAGACAATTAGGAATCAATAATGCACTAAGAGGAGTCCGCATTAACTTTGCTCCCTTTCCATACCTTAGTATTACAGGAGTTTTTGGGCAGCAACGAAATGGTTTTGAACTGTCTGAAGGTACTGTAAGCGGACTTGATGCTAATTTTGACATTGGCTCTGTGGCTCAATTGGAAAGTATTGATCTTCGTTTAGGAATAAGCTATGTATCTCGTTATCAAGACCGAGGCACCAACCTTGAAATCCCCAGTAACGTAGGTGCCTACGGAGCAAGACTCGATTGGGGCGCCGGTAATTTCTATGGTGGTTTTGAAGGCATTTTAAAAGATAAAGATGTTATTGCAAGAGAAGGGGCATTAATATCAAATAGATTGTACGATGGAACTGCTCTACAAGTAAATTTAGGTTATTCGCAAAAAGGATTTGGTATTAATACCACATTTAGACGTCTTGAAAACTTTAGTTTTTATTCAGATCGCCTAGCAGAAGGAAATCAATTTAGCCAGCAAATTATCAATTACGTTCCTGCTTTAACAAAGCAGCAAGATTACTTATTGACTAATATTTATGTATATGGTGCCCAACCCGGAATTGTAGACGATGGATTAGAAGAAAGAGTGGGTGAAGTAGGAATGCAAACCGATTTGTATTTTACATTCCCTAAAGAAAGCGCTCTTGGTAAATATGGAACCAAAGTAGCCGCTAATTTTTCCTACTGGGGTGGTCTCGAAGCTACTTTTTATGATGACAGATCCTATGATGTAGAATTCATCGGAAAAGGCAATAACTATTTTAGAGATATTAACTTCGAAATTAAAAACCGTTGGTCTTCTAAGTTTAGCTCTGTCGTAACTTATCAAAATGTCATGGCAGATAAAGGAGTGGTTTTAAGTGGTCCATTGGGAGGGCCTGAAGATATTGAAGCCAATGTAGGGATTATAGAAGGTACATTTAAATTTGAAAATGGAAAAGCACTTCGTATTGCAGGACAACACCTTTGGACAGAGAAGGATCGTAAAAACTGGGCAGGTGCAGATGTTGAGTATAATTTTAATTCCAATTTTTCTTTGTTTGTAGTAGATGCTTGGAATTATGGTGGTGAAGGTGAATTACATTACTATAATTTTGGGGGAAGCTATACCAAAGGAAGAACCCGTTTAGGAATGAACTATGGTCGCCAGCGTGGTGGATTATTATGTGTGGGAGGTGTTTGTAGAATAGTTCCTGCAAGTACCGGACTAAATGTGAATCTTTCAGTAAACTTTTAAATGGAAGAGAATATAACAACAAAAAGCCCGACTCTAAGTCGGGCTTTTTGTTGTATAATTTATTACAAAGTTATTTTTTAACAATTTTTGTAGTTTGAGTAGCTCCGTTATTATTAGAGATTTTCACCAAATACACTTGAGAGGGTAATTGAGAAATATTTATATCGTTGTTTCCAACAACCACTTTTTGATTTGCAACTACACGACCACGAATGTCATAAATAATAGCAGTAGCTTCTTCCGTAGCAGCTATTCTAAGTACATCATTTACCACAGTAGAAACTACACTAGCTTGTAATTTATTGTTATCATTTACTCCTAAAGCCGGATCGTAGCGATACGTAAAGGTAAGATCGTCTCCTATTTCATTTCCTCCTGCATCTACTTGGTAAAAACGAAAAACATAGTCTATAATGTTTCCACCACCGTCATTATAATTCAAAAATTTATCCCCTTCTTGGTTTTGATTTTGACCCGGTTGTATAGTAACAACTTCACTCCCTGGAGGATAAGATACCCCTACAATTAAAGGATCATAACAAAGACCAAAACAAAGTTGCATATTAGTACCATCATAATTTACAGCACTAACAAATTCACACTTCATATAAATTTCATCGGTGGTCGATTCATTATTAACATAAAACTTAAGTTCTGAATTAAGCGCTCCGGCAATCACTTGTTGCCCGTCTAGAATTGGATCTCCATCGTGAGTCTCAACATTAAATTGTGCAAAGGCAGCAAATGATGCTAATGTGCAAAAAAGAGTAATTATTTTTTTCATTTTAATAAAAATTAGGGTTAAAATTTGTTGCAAGATATAAATTAGAAATTGAAAAAAACAAAAAAACAAGACAAAGCTTCACAAACATTATTAATCTATCTAAAAAATTGAAAATCATAGCAATAAACATCTGCTATCCTACTAATTTGATAGGAAAAATTGTCTTCAAAAAATTTAAAAAAAATAATTTAACAATAAATTAATGTCATATATTTGGGAGATAAACCTATTAAAATCATTGTTATGTTTAAACAATTACTTGGAATTGTAGCATGTTTTTTTCTTGCTTTTACAGCTACAGCGCAGACCATTGTCTCGACAACTCCGGAAAATAAAAAAGTAATATTAGAAGAATTTACAGGAATTCACTGTGTATTTTGCCCGGAGGGTCATGCTATCGCTAAGGCAATACAAGACAATAACCCTGGAGAGGTTTTTTTAATTAATGTTCACGTAGGTAGCTTCGCTGTTCCAGGAGCCGGAGAGCCAGATTTTAGAACTCAATTTGGAACTCAAATTGCAAATCAATCACAATTAGTAGGGTACCCTGCCGCAACCGTAAATAGACATTTCTTTCCGGGTATGGCTCAAAATGGTGGAAGCGGTACAGCCATGAGCCGAAACAATTGGACAAATGCTTCGAACCAAACCCTTGCTTTACCATCCTATTTAAACATGGCTGTTGAAGCAGATATCGATGTTCAAACCAATGAACTTACGGTACATGTAGAAGCCTATTATACTGATAATAGTCCGCAAAGTTCCAACAAACTAAATGTTGCCCTATTACAAAACAATACTTTAGGCCCGCAAACAGGTGGAAATGCAGGTGTTGAATATGTTCATCAACATCGTTTAATTCACCTTGTTACAGGACAATGGGGAGAAGATATAACCCCCACAACTACCGGTTCTTTTATAGATAGAACCTATACTTATGTTATTCCTGAAATGCATAACAATGTTCCTATCAAAATTGAAGATCTTGAATTAGTAGTGTTTATGAGCGAAACAACTCAAGAAATAATTAGCGGAAATGGATCATTTCCTACGTATTCCAATTTTGAATTCCAAAATGACGCTACTGCAAAACTGGTGCAACAAATTCCTGATCAGTGTGGTTTTGATGTAGCTCCCGTGGTTGAAATTCAGAATACGGGTGAAAATGCTATTACCTCTTTAAATATTGATTACTCTATTAATGGAGGAGCGGTTGAAACTTATACTTGGACCGGAAATTTAACGTCACTTCAAACAGAAGCTGTTGAGCTACCTGCTATTTCGTATGACATTCAGGCTGTAAATACCGTAGAAGTTACCATTCAAAATGACGATGATAATACAAACAACACTGCAACACAGACCTTTAATCAAACGGCTATTTTTTCAAACACCATCCGTTTGGTGTTAAATGTTAACAACCAAGGATCTCAAAACACTTGGGAAATTTTAGATGTTGCTGGAAATGTGATTGAGAGCGGAGGGCCGTATGCCAATGGTACTAATGTTAATGAACAGTTTGTCATGCCCGGAGGAGATTGTTACCAATTCAATTACTACGACTCCGGAAATAATGGAGGTGGTGCCGTAGCATTATTGGATGAAAATAACGATGTTATCTACTCCAGCAGTGGAAATTATGGAAGTGGTTTTTCAGTATCTTTTGCAACGGAAGGATTCTTAGGAGTAAATTCTAATCCTTTAGAGAAAATTGCTTTATTCCCAAACCCTGCTCAGTCTGTATTTACTATTAAAAATGCTGAAAATGCCTCTGTTGTTATTTTCGATATCCTAGGAAAAGCAGTACTAAGCCAACAAACCATTTCTTCAAACCAAGAAATAAAAGTTTCCCACCTTGCTGCCGGAACCTATTTTGTAAAACTTGAAAAAGATGGTTTTAGCAACGTAGAAAAACTTATCATAAACAGATAATAAAAAAAGCTAGCTGAAAAAGCCCCGCGTGGGCTTTTTCGCTTTTAAATACAAACCGAAAAATGTAAAAATTATGAAACAAAAATCACTTTCAGTCCTTTTCATAGCTTTCGCAAGCGCGTTTGCTTTTGGACAAACTATCGTTAACACTTCACCAGAAAATAAAAAAGTAATTCTGGAAGAATTTACCGGAATTCATTGTGTCTTTTGTCCTGACGGACACGCTATTGCACAAGGTATAAAAAGCAACTATCCTGACGATTTTTTTATCATTAATGTGCATCAAGGAAGTTTTTCGGTACCCGGAGCAGGAGAACCCGATTTTAGAACTCCCTACGGAAATGCTATTGCCGGTCAATCAGGTTTAGTAGGATACCCTGCAGGAACTATTAACCGTCACTATTTTCCTGGGCAATCCCAAAGCGGAGGTAATGACACAGCGATGAGTCGTGGACAATGGGGTGCTACTACAGTAGAAACTCTTGGCTTGGCTTCCTATCTTAATATGGCTGTAGAAGCTGAAGTGGATATACAAAACAGCGAAATTACCGTGCATGTAGAAGCTTATTATACCGGGAATAGCCCCGAAGCAACCAATATGCTTAATGTTGCTTTATTGCAAAATAATACCTTAGGGCCACAAACCGGAGGGAATGCAGGAAATAACTATGTTCACCAACACAGATTGGTAGAATTAATTACCGGGCAATGGGGAGAATCTATTTCACCAACCACTACCGGAACTTTTATTGACAGAACCTACACCTACTCCGTTCCTGCCAGTTATAATAACGTACCTGTAAATCTTGAAGATTTAGAAATAGTTGTATTCATGACCGAAACCACTCAAGAAATTATCAGCGGAAATGGTGCTCTTCCTACCTTCGTTAATTTACCCCTTAATAATGATGCCGGTTTGGCCTATGAGCAAGACATCAACGGACAATGTGGACTGGATTTTCTTCCCGAAGTTACCATTCAAAATAGAGGAAACAATCCTTTAACTTCGTTAGATATTACCTATTCCATTAACGGTGGAGCTTCGCAAACCTATACTTGGACGGGAAATCTTGGCGCATACGAAAGTGCTTTTGTACCTCTAGACCCAATTTCATATCCTATTCAGGCAAATAATACCATTAACGTGTCTATTCCAAATGACGAAGACAACACAAACAATGATGCCAGTAATACCTTTGTGGAATCTTCCGTTAATAGTACACAATATGTTACCCTTTTAATGAATACCGATAATAATGGGGATGAAACCTCTTGGGTATTAAGAGGTCCTTCAGGAATTATTGCCGAAGGAAATTCATACGGTGACAATCAAAATATTAACCAAACTTTCAACTTAGTTGAACAAGGATGTCACGAATTTAGAGTGTATGATTCCGGCGGAAATGGAAGTAGCTCTTTAGTTCTTTACGATTCCGACAATACTGTATTGCTGCAATCTTCAGGAGATTATGGAAGCGGAATAGGTATTTCATTTGAAACTGACGGGTTTTTTGGTATCGTTGACAATAATTTGAACAGCGTTTCTATTTATCCAAACCCTGCAAAAAGCGTTGTTACTATTGCAAACGCTGAAAACGCAAATGTGGTTATCTATGATCTTATCGGAAAAGTAGTATCAAGCCAAAACAACATTGCAAATAATCAAGAAATTAGTATTTCACACTTACAAATAGGAACCTATTTTGTAAAAATTGAAAAAGAAGGACAAAGTACTGTTGAAAAACTAATTGTCTCTAAATAATTTTGAATAACAATTAAAAAAAGCCTGAGTAATCTCAGGCTTTTTTGTTTATCATCCTTTATACTTTAAAGGAATATGAACCACACTTTTGGTTTCAAAAAAGGCTTCTTGAAAATAGTGATGCAATTCAAAAATAGTGGCTTTAGGAAAAGGCATTAATTCTTGAGTCAAATCGCCTCCTTTTAAATATAAAATTCCATTTTTTAGTTCGTGTCTATTTTTCTTGGCAACCTTATTCTTTATCCAACCCACAAACTCATCCATTTGGGTTACCGCTCTACTTACAATGAAATCAAAATTTCCTGGTATAGTTTCTGCTCTTTGATGTGCAGCCTTTACATTTTCCAGTTGTAGTGTATTGGCAACAGCTTCTACTACTTTAATCTTCTTTCCGATGCTGTCTACCAAAAAAAATTGCGTTTCAGGAAAAAGAATAGCGAGTGGAATTCCGGGAAACCCACCTCCGGTACCCACATCTAAAATAGTACTCCCCGGCTGAAAAGCTTGCACTTTGGCAATTCCCAAAGAATGCAAAACATGCCGCAGATATAATTCATCAATATCTTTTCTAGATACTACATTTATTTTTTGATTCCAATCAGAATATAAATAATAGAGTTTAGAAAATCTTTCAATTTGAAGGGTCGTTAATTCGGGAAAATATTTCTGAAGCAATTCCATAAAAACTTATGAACAACAAAAGTAGTGTTTACTTCATAATTTTAGCATAATCATTTAAAATTTCCGTTTAAGATATGTACTTTAGTAGCCTAATAAATAATCTTTTTTTTGAAACTTAATTTATTGTGAATCATTCTTCTATAAAATTTTCAAGAGCAGAATCAGCCGATTTTTTTCGCACTCTGAACAAAAGAGTAAACTCCTATTTTAAAGAAAATAACCTTTCGCGCAATGGTAATTGGAAATTACATCTTAAAACGTTTGTAATGTTTGCCCTTTATGTTGCTCCTTACTTTTTATTATTTTTTGTAGCTATGCCTTGGTGGCTTCAATTACTGTTGGCCGTTATTATGGGTATTGGCATGGCCGGAGTAGGTATGAATGTAATGCACGATGCCAATCATGGCTCCTATTCTTCCAAAAAATGGGTCAATAAAATGATGGGGAGCAGTATGTATATCCTGGCCGGAAATGTCTATAATTGGCAGGTACAACACAATGTGCTTCACCATACGTATACCAATATTCATGGTCATGACGAAGATTTAGATGCAGGAAGAATTATGCGCTTTACCGAGCATGCCCCATGGAGACGGTTTCACAAATTTCAGCATATTTATGGGGTATTTCTATACGGGTTACTAACCATTAATTGGGTATTAACTGCCGACTTTAAACAAACCCATCGTTATTTAAAAAGGAAACTCTCCTATGGTAATTTTCCCAACCCTTTCGCCCAATGGAGCACTTTAATAATTACTAAAATAGTTTACGCTGTTATTTGGATTGTTATCCCTATGCTCTTCTTTAACATTGCCTGGTGGAAAATTTTAATCGGCTTTTTTGTCATGCACTATGTTGCCGGCCTCATTTTAAGCGTGGTGTTTCAATTGGCGCATGTGGTTGAAGATACCCATATGCCTTTGCCCGATGAAACCGGAAATATGAAAAATACCTGGGCCATACATCAATTGTTTACTACAGTTAATTTTTCAACCAAAAACCGAATCGTAAACTGGTTTACCGGAGGCTTAAACCACCAAGTAGAGCATCATATTTTTCCAAATATTAGCCATATTCATTACCAAAAGATTTCAAAAATTGTAAAGAACACGGCTAAAGAATTCAACTTGCCTTACAACGAATACAAAACCACCCGAAAAGCTATTATAGCACATTTTAAACATTTAAAACAAATGGGAGCAAAACCCGCTTTTTCTGCTTAATCCCTATGAATCCAAAACTTTCACGTCGTGTAAACGAGATGACAACCTCTGCCACCCTTGCCATGGCAGCAAAGGCGAGAGAACTTAAAGAGCAAGGAAAAAATATTATAGGGCTTAGTTTGGGCGAACCCGACTTTACCATTCCAGAATTTGTAAAAGACGCTGCGATTGAAGCTATTAAACAAGATTTTCATTCGTATAGCCCGGTAGATGGATATGGCGAGCTAAAAAAAGCCATCATTACCAAATTTAAACGGGATAATAATCTGGACTACAAACCCTCACAAATTGTAGTTTCCACCGGCGCTAAACAGTCGTTAGCTAACTTGGCGCAAGTGTTATTGAACGAAGGCGACGAAGTGTTACTTCCTGCTCCTTATTGGGTTAGTTATGCAGATATTAGTCAGCTATCGGGAGGCATCCCTGTGGAAATTCCTGCCAAAATTGATACCGACTTCAAAATCACCCCGGAAGCACTCGAAGCTGCTATTACACCCAAATCCAAAATGATGATTTACAGTTCTCCCTGTAACCCCAGTGGATCTGTGTATAGCAAAGAAGAATTAAGAGCTTTAGCCGATGTATTGGTAAAATATCCGGATATTATTGTGGTGAGTGACGAAATTTACGAACACATTAATTTTGTAGGAGAACACGTTTCTATGGCCTCCTTCCCCGATATGTACGACCGTACGGTAACGGTAAATGGCGTTTCTAAAGCCTATTCCATGACCGGGTGGCGTATTGGTTATATTGGTGCGCCGGAGTATATCGCTAAAGCCTGTAATAAAATGCAAGGGCAAGTAACCAGTGGCGCTAATTGTATTGCGCAAAGAGCGACCATTGTAGCGTTGGAAAATCCGCCCAGCAAAATTCAGTATATGGTGGATGCCTTCAAAGAACGTAGAAAATTGATTTTAGAATTATTGGCAGACATTCCGGGTTTTAAAACCAACGAACCCGAAGGTGCCTTTTATGTGTTCCCGGATATTTCCTATTACTTCGGAAAGACTTTAAAAGGGAAAACCATTAACACTGCTGAAGATTTTGCTCTGTTTCTCTTAGAAGAAGCCGGGGTGGCTACGGTTACCGGTGAAGCCTTTGGGGATGCTAACTGTATCAGGATCTCCTATGCCGCTTCCGAAAGTGATATAAAAGAAGCCATGCGAAGAATTAAAGAATCTCTTCAATAAAAAAAGCCCTGCAAATTGCAGGGCTTTTTTTATACTATTATTTACACAAAAAACTATCTCACAATCAATCCTTTATTAGAAACACCATTTTGAGTTTTTACACTTACAAAATAAGTTCCTGAAGATAGATTATGCTGAATATTGATATTTTTAGACTCAAAAGTTTGAGCATACACCTGTTTTCCTAATACATTATAAATAATTACTTCAGAAGGCGTCGTTTCAGCTAATGTAATAGTTAAATTTTCTGATGTATTTACTGGGTTTGGAAACAATACGAATGTATTTTCTTGAGTGTTGTCTCCAACTGATAAGGGCGAACAAGACATAGGCACAGGTTCAAAACCGGCTGGAAAAGCTGCCTCAAAAGTAGCAACTCCATTAGTAATGGGCCAAATATCCAAATTTATGATTTCATTATTTGGGTTAATCAAACAATAGGTTGGATAGGCCGCAATTCCAAAATTACTATCAACAGCATCACATCCTCCTTCAATACCTACCGCTGGTGCATGATTGAAGGGTCCTCCAAACTGATTCTCAAAAGCAATAACCTCGGCATTCGTGTCGGTTCCATTGTTAATGGAAATGACAAAAACTTCCCCTTCATTACAACCATATTTATCATGCAATTCATTATAAATAGGTTGTGTTTGTTGACACGGAGGACAGGTATCAAAGAAAAAGTCTAAGAAGACATATTTCCCCGAAGCAGTGATTTCATAAAGATTATGCACCACACCTTCGGTATCGGTTACAGTGAAATCATCAACTACATCGTTAATGTTGTAATTTTGAACTTGAGAAATTCCTGAAAAACTTAAGGAAATTACTCCTAAAAAAAGTAGTGTTTTTTTCATAATTGGTTTGTTATTAAGCAGCGTAAACCTACTATTTTTTTATTAAAATAAAAAGAAAATTCTGGAGCGAACTACTATAAAATCAATATATTACAATGAAATCCTTGAAACCCTCGGTTACCAAAAGTACCCCAGTTTTTTTATAGGAAATAATTTTTTTTTGAGATTGGTTACCTTTACACCTACTTTTAGAGAAAATCGATTTAAAAATGGCTAAAATTTTATTATTAGGTTCCGGAGAATTAGGCAAAGAATTTGTCATCTCCGCACAACGCATCGGGCAAACCGTGATTGCGGTGGATAGCTATCCCAATGCCCCGGCCATGCAAGTAGCTCACGATTTTGAAGTGATTAATATGCTGGATGGAAATGCGTTGGACAGTATTGTTGCCAAACACACCCCCGATTTTATCGTTCCCGAAATTGAAGCCATCCGTACCGAGCGTTTGTACGAATATGAAAAGCAAGGCTACACGGTGGTTCCTTCGGCAAAGGCTGCTAATTTTACTATGAACCGAAAAGCCATCCGGGATTTAGCCGCCAAAGAATTAGGGCTAAAAACCGCAGCTTATCGGTATGCTAATTCTGCTCAAGCACTTAAAATTGCCGTTTCAGAAATTGGCATTCCTTGTGTCGTTAAACCCTTAATGTCTTCCAGCGGAAAAGGGCAAAGTACCATTAAAACCGAAGCCGATATCGAAAAAGCCTGGAATTATTCGCAAGAAGGCTCCCGGGGCGATGTAGCCGAAGTGATTGTGGAAGCTTTTGTGAACTTCAACTACGAAATTACTTTATTGACCGTTACCCAAAACAATAACCCTACCCTATTTTGCCCTCCTATTGGGCATCGGCAAGAGCGTGGCGATTATCAAGAAAGTTGGCAACCCGCTACGATGGAAGACTCACACCTAAAAGAAGCACAACACATGGCAGACAAAGTAACCGCTGCTTTGGGCGGTGCCGGGATTTGGGGTGTGGAGTTTTTTGTGACCGATGACGGGGTGTATTTTTCTGAATTATCGCCCAGACCGCACGATACCGGGATGGTGACTTTAGCCAATACCCAAAACTTTAATGAATTTGAATTGCATCTTCGAGCGATATTAAGTTTACCTATTTCTGAAATTACCTTGGAACGAGTGGGTGCCTCGGCAGTGATTTTGGCGGAAGGACATTCTGAAAACCCAAGTTTTGAAGGCATTGAAGCCATAGCTGCTGCTCCTAAAAGTGATTTTCGGATCTTTGGGAAACCCACTTCCCGTCCCTATCGCAGAATGGGTGTGGTGGTTACGTATGATTCGTTGGATGCTGATGTTGCTAACGTAAAAGAGCGCGCAAAAGCATTGACAAAAAAGGTAAACGTTATTTTATAAGACTCACATTTTTACCACCTTTTTTACAATGGTGCCCTGTGTTGTGTACACCTTTACAAACAATACCCCACTTTGTAAAGCAGAAACATCTACAGAGGTAGGATTGTCTTTAACAGAAAGTAACCATCTCCCCAACATATCATGTATTTCTACTTTGGTAAGGGTTATATCCTTTGCTTTAATAGCCAAGGTATCTTGCGTAGGATTAGGGAATATGGTAATGGCACGAGCCAAAAAATCTTCTACCCCAAAAACCCCGCTATTTTTATACCAAGCAATTTTATTATCCACACTAGACGCAGAAATCACGTCTAAAAAAGTATCATCATCAATATCTGCTGCTATGACTGAGTGTGCTAAATCCGTCTCGGTCGAGATAATTTGCATGGCTCCAAAATTACCTAAGCCGTCCAAGTTTGGAAACCAAACTACTTTATCATCGTTGGCTGAAACCGCTAATACATCCATATCCAAATCATTATCTAAATCTGCAGCAAATACATCAAATGCAAAAATCAATACCTGAGTTATGAGAATTTTCTCTCCAAAATTCCCCAACCCATCCAAATTTTCATACCAATACACCGAGTCATCGGCTGGAGCATTGGAAATAATATCTAAATCGTTGTCTCCATCGATATCGGCGGCAAAAACTGAAAGAGGCCCATTGGTATCTGCATTTATTAAGCGTGCAGCGCCAAAAGCGCCCATCCCGTTCAAGTTTTCAAACCAAAGCAACTGGTCATTTGCCGTTGAAACGGTAACTATATCTAAATCTATATCTCCATCCAAGTCTGCGGCTATCACATCGCGGGTGCTTAAGGCGGTATTGGTTATAATTTGACGTGAGCCAAAAGTACCCATCCCATCCATATTTACAAACAAGGAGACCGTATTATCTGAAAAGGAAGAAGATAACACATCCATATCCAAATCCCCATCCAAATCGGCAGCAAAGACCGAGATGGCCCCTTGAATCTCATCTGAAATCAAGATTTCATTGCTAAAGGTACCTTGACCATCCAGATTTTCAAACCAAACCACCTTACTGTCAAATTGGCTCACCCCTTTGGAGGCCACCAAGACATCAATATCGCTATCCCCATCTAAATCTGCCCCAACAACATCTATAGAGGAATTTAAGGTATTGGTAATAATGTTTTGAGGGCCAAAAGTACCCAGCCCATCCAAATTTTCATACCAAGCTATCTTATCGTCATTTTCAGAGGCTGAAAGTACATCCAAATCTGAGTCTCCATCCATATCGGCAGCAAAGACACTACGAGCACGCATGGCTTCTTGAGAGATAATAAGCTGCTCTCCAAACTGCGAAAAGCAATGGGGTGTAATAAATAAAAATATATAAATAGCTAACCGCATGGATTACTCATTATTTTCTTTAAAAATGATGGTTTGTTGTGTAGAACCATCATTAAAATTTTTATCAATTAGATACAATCCTTGCTGTAAATTATTGATAAGGTTTGGATTGTTAATTTGCAAGGAATCCTGTGGGCTTATGGTCACATTAGCATTAATTACCCCATCGTTAAACTGCATTAAACTTCCACTTTCGGCTGCCCTGTTCCAATTATCATAACATCTACGTTCTTGAAAACCGGCCAATTGAGATATGTAAATAGACGAATGATTCGGGTGTGTAATGGAACTAAAATCACTTTCATATTTGCTAACAGCATCTACAATTACAAAGTTGCTTTGGAAATCATCATCTTCAAAATCACAAGGACCATTTACACAATCGTAAGTAGGTTGATTGTTACAACTACAAGATCTAAAGACATAGTCAAAACCGGGTTGAAATAGAGGATTAGTACTAGGGTCAGGGATAGGACCCGCAACATAATATTCCCCAGCATAGGGCTCATATAAATCTGGCACATCCCCTTTTATTGGATTAAAAACTGATGGATATCCAAAAATAGTTTCCCGCATTCGAACACCCTGACCATCTGAAAACATCGTTTTACAGACTGAAATGCTGTTTGGTCTATTATAATTCATGAAATTCAATAAATCAACTTCAAATAAGCTATAAGGAGACCCTTGGCAATCTTGACCAACTATATCGTATTCACAGGTTAAATAATTATAACTATTCTCTGGAATTGTTGAACTAATAGCTGCCGTATCAACTAAATAATCTCCTTTTGTAGTTGCATTAAAACACGGTTCATAAGGGTCTGCAGGGTTTTCTATACAAGGATTTGTATCATCTCTTGTAACATGCTCACAAACTGTTGGGACAGGTATTCCCCATTTATTATACGTATGTTCAAGTCCAAAACAATGACCTACTTCATGCATAGTAACCCAGCCTGTTAGGAGTGGTGCTCCTACAACTGCAAAAGTCCCATAAGGTCTATCTGCTGCACCCGATTCAAACAAGTCATGGATAATTATATTCAAGGTATTTTCAGTTTCAAGTTCCAATAATTCAAACGCATCTTTTATTTCTTCAAATCCTGTCATATCATAAATCTCATCATTATCTATATTCTCAAATCCTCTATATTTTAAAAAGATATTGAATTGATTAAAATTAATATTCAAATTTGCAATTGTTTGCAACAAATCATCTTGATCTAAATTGTTGATTGTTGACCCGTCATCATGCCGTAATATCCAAAACTTAGTATTGATAACGATAGGAGGTGTAGTGCTAAATGAGGGGTTAAAAGTAGTTGAATAGCTATACATTCCTTGGGGATCGGGCCCATAATCTATATTTGTTATACAGGCCATATCAAGACTACTTTCTTGAGAAAAAGATGGTAGAGCAATTAAAAACGCTAAAAGAATCTTAACAATTTTCATAATATGATTGATTTAAAGTTATAAAAACTAATTAACTAATAAACGCACCTATTTAAAGGTGAAAATCAATCGCCAAAATTATGTGGGGAGTAAATCTAATTCTAAATATACTAAAAATATCTGACATAATTATTTATTTCTCCTTAATTTTAAGAATTCAAAATTCACTTATAATGAAACGGTTATCCTTTCTTTTCTTCTTTTTAAGTGTTTTTTCAACGGCTCAGGAGACCGAAAAAAAGTTTTCGCTGTTTTATGAAAACGACAAGTTTGAACTTACTCCGGAGCATTTCATTTTAATTGATAGCTTAAAAGGGCTCGAAAACAAATCGTTATACGATATTCATATTAAAGGGTATACCAACAGTGTGGGAGAAGAAGGGTATAATTTGGAACTGTCCCGCAAACGTGCCGAAAATGTAAAAAAAGAACTGCGTGGTTTCACCATTATTTCCAGCCGTGGATTGGGCCAATTGGAAGGCGAAGCCGCCAATAACCGAAGAGTGGATATTCTTATTCACTTAAAAAGCGATCACATTGAAGAGGAGGGAGAAATTGTGGAGCAGCCCGACAATCAAGTGGAAGAACCTTCTATTGCCAATTTGGTCACCCCAAAAAGAGGAGATAAAGTGACCCTGCAAGGGATTATGTTTTACCCCGACCGAGATGTTATTATGGATGAAAGTATTCCGGCATTGCAGGAATTAATTGTTTTTTTGAACAAACATCCGTACATAAAATTTAAACTCATTGGTCATATTTGCTGTGGCGATACTGAACGGCGCTACCTCGATTTGAAAAATGTGCGAACCGGCAAAGACAACCTTTCTGAAGCACGAGCACAATCCCTGTATAATTATTTAGCCAAAAATGGCATTGATAAAAGACGCATGCGCTATTTGGGAATGGCCTACCGATATCCCACCGGAAAGGGAGATGAATTTGACCGTCGCGTGGAAATAGAGATTACCAGTGTAGAGTAAAACTATCTATTTCGCCAAAAGAAGGGCGTGAATAAAATAAGTACCGTAAACAACTCCAGCCTTCCTATAAGCATCAAAAAGCTAGCCCACCATTTAGCTCCGGAAGGTAACCAGCCATAATTTTCTACCGGACCTAAGCCCCCTAATGCGGGCCCTACATTTCCGAGGGTGGAAGCAGCACCCCCTAACGAAGTTTCAAAATCCAACCCCAACAGCGAGAACACCAAAACACCCACAATAAAGGAAAGCATATACAAAATAAAAAAGGCCAACACATTAAACACAATAGGTTGTTGAATGGCTTTGTTATTATAACGAACCGGCAAAATGGCACTGGGATGTAGGGTTCTTTTAAATTCCATGATGCCATTTTTAATCATAATTAAATGCCTCACTACCTTAATACCGCCTGCTGTGGAACCTGCAGACCCTCCCAGAAACATCAATCCGAAAAAGAAAATAGTTAAAAAGGGAATCCAAGTGGTAAAATCGGCAGACACAAAACCGGTGGTGGTAACTACCGTAAGCACTTGAAAGAGGCCGTGGCGTATGGCATATTCCAAATTTCCCCACACCATGGGGTCTTGAATGGAAGCTGTTTCATGATTGGCAAAAACATAAATAAACCCGGCTGCAACTAATGTTAAGCCTATAACGAAAACACTGTATAATTTAAATTCTTCGTCTTTAACTATTTTTTGAAATTTCCCCTTAAAAGCAAAGTAACTTAACACAAAGTTAGACCCTGCCAAAAACATAAAAACGATGATGATGTATTGGATAATGGGCTGCGAATTCCAGTAGGCCACACTGGCATTTTTAGTAGAGAATCCCCCCGTACTCAAGGTACTGAGGGAATGATTGATGGCGTCGAAAAAAGTCATCCCTGCGGCCCACAACAATAAGGTTTCAGCTAAGGTATATCCTACATAAATTAACCAAAGTCGCTTCGCTGTATCGGTAATTCTGGGGTGTAATTTATCGCCTCCCGGTCCCGGAGCTTCGGCAGCAAAAAGCTGCATTCCCCCTATTCCTAACAAGGGTAAAATAGCAATAGCCAATACAATAATTCCCATACCTCCTATCCAATGGGTAATGCTTCGCCAGAAAAGAACGCCTTTTGGGATTACTTCAATATCGCTTAAAATTGAGGCACCAGTAGTAGTATACCCGCTCATGGTTTCAAAAAAAGCGTTGGTAAAACTTGGAATAGCTCCTGTAAAAACATAGGGTAATGTGCCCACCAATGCCATAAAAATCCACCCAAAACTCACTACAATATATCCTTCTTTCTTCTGAATTTCTTTGCGGTGTTTTCTGGTAAAAAACATAATACTACCTCCGGCTACAATAGCCGCAAGAGCAGCCAAAGACATTTCCTTGACGACACCGTCTTGATAAAGTAAACTCACCAAGGAAGCCAGCAGCATAAATCCTCCATTCACCACAAGAAGAAGTCCCATAAGGTGAAAGATAATGCGGAAGTTTATTTTGGCAAACACACTCATTAGGTGAATAAGTTTTCCACTTTTTTAATGGACTGCGGAAGACAGCAAACTACAATTCGATCGCCACTTAGAATTTGAAAATCCCCCAAAGCAATCATTCCTTCTCCGTTTCGAATAACCCCTCCTATAATGGCAGATCGGGGAAAATCAATGTCTTTTATTTTTTTATTACACACTTCCGAAGTGTGGGAAACCACAAACTCCAAAAGTTCGGCATTCATATTATTAAGACGTGTCATGGCAACTATTTCACCTTTACGCACATAGCGGAAAATATGATTGGCCGCCAACAGTTTTTTATTGATTAAAGTATCAATCCCAATGGAATGGGATAATTGAAAATAATCCATATTCTCTACCAAAGCCATGGTTTTTTTCACCCCTTTCGATTTTGCCACCAAGCAAGACATGATATTGATTTCACTATTTCCAGTGACCGAAATAAAGGCATCCATTTCGGCAATAGCTTCTTCCTGAAGTAATTCTACATTTCTGCCATCTCCATTAATCACTAAACAATTGGGGATATCATCGGCAATCTCAAAGGCTTTTTCTTTGTTGTTTTCAATGAGCTTTACATTGAATTTGCTTTTACAAAGATCTTTGGCCGTCTTACAGCCTATATTACTTCCGCCCAAAATCATCACATTACGAATATCTTCTTTTATTTTTCCGGATAATTTATATATATCCTCCACTCCTTCTTCGGTGGTCGTAAAATAGACTTGATCGCCTTCCTTGAATTGG
Organism: Flavobacteriaceae bacterium; assembly: GCA_041392125.1. Lineage (GTDB taxonomy): Bacteria > Bacteroidota > Bacteroidia > Flavobacteriales > Flavobacteriaceae > Halomarinibacterium. Next base: position 196,033 of record JAWKMR010000004.1, read on the forward strand.
GTATCCCCTCTGGGAATCAGCGTATATTGCGTACCATAACGCTGAATGGCAATAGGAACATATTCCAACTCAGGGTATTTTTGCCCCACTTCTTTTACAGTTTTACCTACAAAAGCAGCGGTTCTGCTAAGATATAAACCAATCATGGTAAGTGCTCCATCCTCAAACTTATAGGTGTCGTTAAACGCACTTTGATTGAGCAATAGTTCAATTTCATTAGAAGCCAACGCTTCCGGAGAAATTAATTCATCAATGCCAAACTTTGTAAATCCTACCTCATCTTTATTTTCCAGAAATTCGGTATTTGAAATTCGTGCAATGGTTTTCTTCGCGCCCAGTTGTTTTGCCAAAACACAAGCAGTAATATTGGTAGTTTCGCTGGAGGTAACCCCAATAACCAAATCGGTTCGCTGTACTTGCGCTTCTTTTAAAATAGTAATGGACGTGGCATCCCCGCGTATTACCCGTATATCCAGATGGGTATCTGCGTATGCCAACGAATCTCGATTGGTGTCAATTAAAGTAATATCTTGAGATTCGAAAGAAAGTAGCTTTGCTAGATGAAATCCTACCTCACCGGCACCGGCAATAATAATTTTCATATACAATAATAAAGGGACAAAGGTACAAAAAAGAAGTATGCTAATGATTTATAACAAATGCTTATTAAAAATAAGCTTAGGTTTGCATTCCACTAAAAAATAGTAGTTTTGCATCCGCATTCTATGGAAACAAAAATTACACCTTATAAAAAGTCATCCTTAGCTAAAAAGGAGCAGGTAGAGCAAATGTTCGATACCATTTCTGAAGAATATGATGGTATTAACAAGGTGATCTCTTTGGGAAGTGATATAAAATGGCGTAAAAAGGTAGTGAAGTTTGTGCAAGAAAGAAATCCAAAATCTATTTTAGATATTGCCACAGGCACCGGGGATTTAGCCCTTCAATTTGCCGAAAAAACGAATGCAACAAAGATTGTGGGGTTAGATTTATCGGACGGAATGTTGAGTGTTGCGAAAAAAAAAGCAGCTAAAAAGTTATTAGATTCAAAAGTGGAATTCATTAAAGGAGACAGTGAAGCCCTCCCTTTTGAAGATGATAGTTTTGACGCCATAAGTGTTTCCTTTGGTATTCGGAATTTCGATAATTTGGAGAAAGGTCTTTCGGAAATATACAGAATACTTGCTCCCGGTGGGCTGTTTATTGTTTTAGAAACCTCTGTTCCCACTAAATTTCCTTGGAAACAAGGATATCATGTATACTGCAACGGTATTTTACCTATTATTGGTAAAGTCTTCTCCAAAGACAGAGTTGCCTATAAGTATTTAAAAGAAAGCGCAGCTTCCTTTCCTTATGGAAAAAAACTAAACAATATTTTAAGTAAAATTGGGTTTATAGAGGTGGAAAATAAGCCACAAACCTTGGGCGTAGCGACCATTTATTTGGCAACTAAGTGATTATGAAGAAACTTTTTATACTAATAGGAGTATGCTTTTTTGTGCAAGGAATGAATGCACAGCTTTTTAGCAAAGAACGTTTGGCAAATTTGGAAACTTTTGACAATCGATTTCTTACTTGGGGCTATTTTTTGGGTTTTAATCAATATGATTTCAAATTTGATTACGCAAATGATAATGGCGATTTAGATACCGATGTTGAAGTAGAACAACAGCTGGGTTTTAACGTAGGTCTTATTGGGGATATGCGTGTAAACCGGTATGTAAACCTTCGTTTAGAGCCCGGAATTTATTTTACACAGCGAAATCTCATTTTTCCCGGATTTGAGGAAGAGTTGGACTATTTCAGAGAGGTAAAATCTACCTATATTCACGTTCCTTTATTGCTGAAATTTTCTACCAAAAGATTAAATAACATTAAACCCTTTGTTGTGGTGGGTGTTTCTCGTTCAATTAATTTAGGAAGTAACGAAAAAAATCCTGAGGATAATAACGAAGGCCAATTCAGAATGACCCGAAATACCAGTTATTTTGAACTGGGCTTCGGCATCGATTTGTATCTGTATTATTTCAAATTTACACCTTCCATACGAGGCGTTTTTGCAACCAGTGATGAATTGGTTCGGGACGACGACCCCAACAGCCCATGGACTTCTAATATAGACCAGATGTCCACTCGTGGTATTTTCTTAAACTTTACGTTTCAATAGTTCTTCGGAATTCACTTAATAGAATTCCGGTTGCAGTAGCTACATTCAAGCTTTCGGCATCATTATTTTTACTGAAATTAGGAATACTAATGGTATGCTGAATAGCTTCCAATATTTCTTCTGAAATCCCATTGGCTTCATTGCCCATCACCAAAATAGCATCTTTAGGAAGCCCTTTTTCATATACATTGCCTCCATCCATGACTGCGGCATACGTTGGAAGTTTTGTCTCTTTCAAAATTGAAGTTAACGAGGTGTATTGCACCGAAACTCTCGCAATAGATCCCATAGTTGCTTGTATTACTTTAGGATTGTAACAATCTACGGTGTCCGGAGAACATATAAGTTGAGATACTCCGAACCAATCGCAAAGACGAATAATAGTTCCCAAATTTCCCGGATCACGAACAGCATCTAACATGACTGTTAGTCCTTGCAGGTCTATCGGATTTGTGGGTGGAATTTCAAAAACAGCCAAAACCCCGTTGCTATTTTTTAAAGCACTTATTTTTTGCATTTCATTGGCAGAAATCATGCGGTATTCCAAAGTAAACTCAGGCGTTGCTTCGGTGGTAAATAGCGCTTGAATTTTTACTCCCGCTGTGAGCAAATCGGCAATGAGTTTTTTACCCTCAGCTATAAAAAGTCCGTGTTTATTTCGGTACTTTTTTTGTTGCAGACTCGTTATTAATTTAATTTCGCTTTTGCTTATCAAAATTATCCTATTTTTGAATTTGAGAAACACACACTCTTTGGCGCAACCACTCACAAAAATAGTATTCTTTTTAGGAATAATCTTTCTTTTGGCTTCCTGCAATGCGGTTAAGCACTTAAAAGAAGATGAACTTTTACTGGAAGAGAATCTAGTAGAAATTGATGGTGAAAAAAGTAAAGATGCTGAAGTTTACAGTTTAATTTCACAGAAACCCAATCCTCGTGTTCCCGTTTTGGGTATTCCTTTCAGCTTACATGTTTACAATCTGGCCGAACCTAAACCGGATTCTACCTTTCAGGCTTGGCTTAAGCGAAAACCCAATAGAGAGAAAAGATTGAACAACTTTTTATCACAAAAGCAAGTACTTGCCTTAGATAGCAGTAAAATTAAATTTAACGAATGGCTTAAACGAAACGGCACTGCCCCCGTTATTATTGAAGAGAAAAAAGCCGAAAAGTCCTTAAACCAAATAAAAAAATACTTTTACAACAAAGGATGGTTTAATGTTGACGGTTCTTATAAAATTATAAAAGATTCTACGAAACTAAAAAGAGGAAGTGTATCGTATTCCATTCAGAAAAGGACCCCTTATAACATAGATTCCATTTCGGAGAAAATCGACTCTCCGGTGGTAGATTCCCTTTTTCAGTTATCCAAAAAAAATACCTTTATTAAGTCTGGGGATCAATATAATGTAGCCAATTTTGAAAATGAACGCTCCAGAATTACCTTACAACTTCGTAACTCGGGTTTGTATTATTTTGACCAGGATTATGTAAATTTTGAAGCAGATACCAACAATGTGGGACATCGGGTACATATAGAATACATTATCCCTAACAGACGAATTCGAAAAGGAGATACTACTGCCTACGAACCTTTTAAGGTACATACCATAAACGAGGTTCGTATTATTACCGATTATAAAACTGCTAATAGAAATGCACGCTTAACAGATTCTATTCAATATGAAGGATATACATTGTATGGGTATGAAAAACTAAAATACCGTCCAAAAGCTATTACCGATGCTATTTCCATAACTCCCGGTGCTATTTTTAAAGACATTGACAGAACGCTTACCTACAATCAAATAAGTGAATTACGAAACTTTCGATACCCCAATATTACCTACCAAGAAGACCCGCAAGATACCACCGGTACAGGACTAATAACCACCATTTTATTAACTCCCCGAAAAAAATACACGCTTGGGTTAGATTTTGATGCCTATACTTCAACAATTCAGCAATTTGGAATTGGTTTTAGCAGTAGTTTTTTAATTAGAAACGTTTTTAGAGGTGCCGAAAATCTGGAATTAAGTGCCAATGGAAGTGTAGGTTCTTCAAAAGATAATGCCGACCCCAATAGTCGATTTTTTAATACATCGGATGTAGGATTTGATGTGAAACTTACATTCCCTACCATTCTTTTTCCTATCAATACCGAAAAATTCATCCCAAAATATAATTCTCCTTTTACTACCATAAGTTCGGGTATTAATGTTCAAAATAATATTGGGCTGGATAGACAAAGTATTAATGGTATTTTCAGTTATAGTTGGAAACCTTCTACCATAAGAACCAACAGGTTTGACTTGGTAAACTTGCAGTATGTACGAAATTTGAATGCCAACAACTACTTTAATGTATATAAATCTTCGTACAACCGTCTCAATGAAATTGCTTCAGAAGTAAACTATCCCTTCGAAAATGAAGACAATCAATTAACCATTCCTGACGAAACTGATAATTTTATAGATACCTTCTTTACTCCCGATAGCGGCTTAAATATAACCCAAGAACTACTTGACGAAATGATTTCGATAGTTCAAAGAAAAAATAGACTTACGGAAAACAATCTTATTTTTGCCTCCAATTTTACTTGGACTCGAGATAGCCGGGAAAACATTAACGACAATAGTTTTACGCGTTTACAATGGAAAGCCGAATTGGCAGGCAATCTTCTTTCGGGAATTGCCTCTTTAGCAAATCTTACTACAAATGCAAACGGAAACAAAGAACTCTTTGGAGTTGCTTTTTCGCAATATGCCAAAGCAGAAGCAACCTATATTCAACACTGGCAATTGGCAGGGAGTTCCTTATTAGCAGTAAGAGCCTTTGGCGGAATTGCTATTCCTTACGGTAATAGTAGTTCTATTCCTTTTACGCGAAGCTATTTTGCGGGAGGTGCCAATGACAATAGAGGTTGGCGTGCTTACGATTTAGGACCGGGAAGTAGTGGAAGTTTATTAGATTTTAACGAAGCTAATTTTAAACTAGCCTTTAATGCTGAATATCGATATACTCTATTGGGAAGTTTTAAAGGTGCTTTTTTTGCTGATGCCGGAAACATTTGGAATGTTTTTGATGAAATAGACATTGAATCCTTCCGTTTTGATGGAATTAAAGATTTAAAAGAAATTGCCCTTGCTACAGGCTTTGGGCTTCGCTACGATTTTGGGTTTTTTGTCATTCGTTTTGATGTAGGTTTTAAAACACATAATCCTGCTAGAGCTATTGGAGATAGATGGTTTAAAGAATATAATTTTGCCAATGCTGTTTATAACATAGGTATTAACTATCCCTTCTAAACCATTTTAATTTTTTATTTTTGTTCGCTAAACCCGCCATATTATGAGTCATCAAATTCCTACCGGGGTAATTACCGGAAAAGACGTTCAAAAGGTTTTCAAATTAGCTAAAGCGAAAAAATTTGCCCTACCTGCGGTTAATGTAGTTGGCTCTAATACCATCAATTCTGTGTTAGAAACGGCAAAAGAGTTGAACGCTCCCGTGATGATTCAATTCTCCAATGGAGGAGCGCATTTTAATGCAGGAAAAGGACTTTCCAACGAAAATCAAAAAGCAGCCATTGCCGGTGGTATTGCAGGAGCACTTCATATTCACGAATTGGCAAAAGCCTATGGAGCCACGGTAATTTTACATACCGACCACTGTGCTAAAAATTTACTTCCGTGGGTAGATGGATTGTTATCGGCCAGCGAAGCACATTTTCAAAGAACCGGAAAACCGCTCTATAGCTCACATATGCTGGATCTTTCTGAAGAACCCATTCACGAAAACATAGAAATATGTAAAAAGTATTTGGAGCGCATGAGTAAAATGGATATGACCCTTGAGATAGAATTAGGAATTACCGGTGGCGAAGAAGATGGGGTGGACAATAGCGATGTAGATAGCTCTAAACTTTATACACAACCCGATGAAGTAGCCTATGCCTATGAAGAATTAATGAAAGTGAGTGATCAATTTACAGTTGCTGCAGCCTTTGGAAATGTACACGGGGTATATAAGCCCGGAAACGTAAAATTAACACCTATCATTCTGAAAAATTCTCAAGACTATGTTCAGAAAAAGTTTACTACAGGACATAACCCTGTAGATTTTGTGTTTCACGGCGGAAGCGGCTCTACGTTGGAAGAAATACGGGAAGCCATAGGGTACGGTGTCATAAAAATGAATATCGATACCGATTTACAATTTGCCTTTACCGAAGGAATTCGTGATTATATGATACACAATATCGATTATCTTCGCTCCCAAATTGGAAGCCCGGATGGTCCCGATTCCCCAAACAAAAAACATTACGACCCCAGAAAATGGCTTCGGGAAGGTGAAGTGACCTTCAAAAAACGATTAATTCAAGCCTTTGAAGACTTGAACAACGTAAATACATTATAAAAACAAGACAAACTCCTCTCTATGGCTTGGTTTAAAAGAACAAAAAAAGGAATACAAACTCCCACCGAACTTAAAAAAGATGTCCCAAAAGGACTTTGGTACAAATCGCCTACGGGTAAAATTGTAGATGCAGAAGAACTGGAAAGAAATTACTATGTAAGTCCGGAAGATGGCTATCATGTTCGCATAGGCAGCAAAGAGTATTTTGAAATTCTTTTTGATGATAATAAATTTAAGGAATTGGATAAAAATTTAGACTCCAAAGATTCTTTGAAATTTGTGGACACTAAAAAATACCCCGATCGCTTAAAAGAAGCACAGGATAAAACAGGATTGAAAGATGCGGTAAGAACTGCCGTCGGGAAATCTATGGGGAATGATTTGGTGATTGCTTGTATGGATTTCAGTTTTATTGGAGGTTCTATGGGAAGCGTAGTTGGGGAAAAAATTGCCCGTGCGGCAGACTATGCTCTTAAAAAGAAACTCCCTTTTATTATTATTTCAAAAAGTGGTGGCGCACGTATGATGGAAGCCGCCCTTTCCTTAATGCAATTGGCAAAAACGAGCGCCAAGTTAGCCCAACTTTCAAAAGCCAAAATACCTTATATTTCTTTGTGTACCGATCCTACTACAGGGGGAACCACGGCATCGTTTGCCATGTTGGGTGATATTAATATTAGTGAGCCAGGAGCCTTAATTGGTTTTGCGGGCCCTCGTGTAGTTCGAGATACAACTGGTAAAGAACTTCCTGAAGGCTTTCAAACTGCCGAGTTTTTATTGGAACACGGCTTTTTGGATTTTATAAGTCACCGTAAAGATTTAAAACGCAAAATCAATCTTTACATAGATTTAATTCAAAACCAACCTCTACGGGAGAAGAAGTTAGCATAAACTAAAAAGCCCACTGTTTGGTGGGCTTTTTAATAATTGAAAATCTCTTATTAGTTCCCTAATAATATTTGAAATTCTTGTCCATTAAACGTAATAGTAGCGATATTATCACAATTTCCATTTCCAAAATCTAAAACACCTGTCAATCCTTCTTGAGAAACGGTGATTTCTCCACTTACTAAAAACAAACAGCTAGCCTCACGAACTAAGGTCTGGGTTACTACACCCGTTCTACTAAAACCATTACTCAAATTAGTTTGCCAATTGCCGTCTATATGATAGACATTATCAGTCCAAGTACCACTACCTACTCCTTCAACCCATTCTGCAATTCTTTGTGCTGAACGTGTTCCTGTAATACTTGTTCCTGTAAAGGTAACCGTAATATTTTCATTAATGGTAGATTGAGGATTTCCATTATTGTTTTCTATATCACGTGTTATGGTTCCTCCTCCGGCGACACCATTTCCATTATAAGTAAAATCTTCGTAATCATAGATAATAGTTCTCACTCCCGCCAGAATAGGCCCAAAAGACATGTTTATTTTTCCTGAAACTATGGCTCCATTAAGTAATTGGCAGCTATTTCCAAAATCAACAATAATGGTCCCACTGCCATCACCTCCATTGGTTAGTGTAAACTGTGCACAATTGGAGAAGTAAGAATTAGGCATACGGCCAGGTTCCTGATATTGTACATAAGCACTTTCGGTAATATTTTGAGAACCTTCAGTAATATTATCCATTTGTGCAGCACGAGTACTATTTTCAGCTGAAAAATTAACCGGATCGGGTTCATTAGAATCATCTTTTTTACAAGATGTAAATAAAACAAAAGATGCTGTTAAAGAAAGCAGGGCAAGTTTCTTTATGGATGTTTTCATAATTTGGGTTTTAAGTTATGGTTTTATGACTATTTTAACGCTAAAAGGTTTCATTCATTATATTTAAACGAATTATTTACACAATATTACTTCTTTTTTAGATTGCTTTTTGTACTTTTGCCGCTCGATAATCAACGGGTTATCAACATACATAAAAATCATTTAAATAATATTGGCATGTATTTAACATCAGAAAAAAAACAAGAAATTTTCAAAAAACACGGTAAAGGTGCTAATGACACTGGTTCTGCCGAAGGTCAAATTGCGCTTTTCACACATCGTATCGATCACTTAACTGAACACCTAAAAAAGAATCACAAAGATTATAACACAGAGCGTTCGTTGGTAAAATTGGTTGGTAAGCGTCGTGCTTTGTTAGATTACCTAATGAAGAAAGACATTTTAAGATACCGTGCTATTGTTAAAGAATTAGGATTACGTAAGTAATACAAAAAAGGGGCTTTATGCCCCTTTTCCTTTTATCAGAAGTAATTCTGAAAATTTATTGAAATTAGAAAAAGCTACCTTTAGTTTTTCATTGGTCGAACCACAACAACACAACAACAACACGACTGAAAAACAGTCAAAAGACCATTTAGTAACCGTCTGCTTTTTGCAGACTAGAATGAAAAACAAATGATACCTAATGTAATTAAAGAGGTCATAGACCTTGGCGACGGGCGACAAATTACGCTCGAAACCGGAAAATTAGCTAAACAAGCCCATGGCTCTGTCGTGGTACAATCTGGAAAATGTATGCTTTTGTGTACCGTAGTTTCCAATTATCACCAAAGCGATGTGGACTTTTTACCCCTTACGGTAGATTACCGTGAAAAATTTGCAGCGGCAGGGCGTTATCCCGGCGGATTCTTTAAAAGAGAAGCTCGACCCAGTGATGGCGAAGTGCTCACTATGCGTTTAGTGGATCGTGTTCTACGTCCACTGTTCCCAAAAGATTACCACGCCGAAACACAAATCATGATTCAATTAATGTCTCACGATGAAGAGGTGATGCCAGATGCTCTGGCAGGTTTGGCAGCTTCAGCGGCGATTCAATTATCTGACATTCCTTTTGAATGTCCTATTTCCGAAGTTCGTGTAGGAAGAGTAGATGGTAAATTTATCATCAACCCTTCTTTGGCGCAATTGGAAGAAAGTGATATTGATATGGTGATTGGTGCTTCCGAAGATTCGGTAATGATGGTAGAAGGTGAAATGAAGGAAATTTCAGAAGTAGAAATGACCGAGGCTATCAAATTTGCACACGACGCCATTAAAGCGCAATGTGCCGCGCAAGTTCGCTTTGCCGAAAAAGCTGGAAAAAAGGAAACCCGTGAGTACGAACCTGAAGCCGAAGATGAAGAACTTCAGAAAAAAATTCACGATATGGTATATGATAAAGCGTATGCCGTTGCTAAAAAAGCTTCTTCCAAAAATGAAAGAGGACAAGCGTTTAGCGATATTAAAGAAGAAGTGTTCCAATCTTTTTCTGAAGAAGATCAAGAAGCACTTGGCAAATTGATTCATAAATATGTAGCAAAAGCCGAAAAAGAAGCTGTTCGCGACTTAACATTAAATGAAGGCTTACGTTTAGATGGAAGAAAAACAACAGACATTCGTCCTATTTGGTGTGAAGTGGATTACCTTCCTTCTACCCATGGCTCGGCTATTTTTACCCGTGGGGAAACCCAAGCCTTGGCAACAGTAACTTTGGGAACTTCCCGTGAAGCCAACGTCATTGACATGCCTTCTTTTGAAGGCGAAGAGAAATTTTACCTCCATTATAACTTCCCGCCATTTTCTACCGGAGAGGCAAGACCAATTCGTGGGACTTCGCGTAGAGAAGTGGGTCACGGTAACCTGGCACAACGTGCTTTAAAAGGAATGATTCCGGACGATTGCCCATATACAGTTCGTGTGGTTTCAGAAGTATTGGAAAGTAACGGTTCTTCTTCTATGGCAACCGTTTGTAGTGGAACCATGGCTATTATGGATGCCGGTATTCAAATGAAAAAACCTGTTTCCGGTATTGCTATGGGATTAATTTCTGGCGACAATGGAAAATATGCTGTATTAAGCGATATTCTTGGAGACGAAGACCATTTAGGTGATATGGATTTTAAAGTGACCGGAACTGCCGATGGGATTACCGCTTGCCAAATGGATATTAAAGTAAAAGGGCTTTCGTATGAAATTTTAGTAAAAGCTTTGAAGCAAGCTCGTGACGGACGTTTACACATTTTGGAAAAATTGGTAGCGACCATTGCAAAACCGAATGCCGATGTGAAACCACACGCACCAAAAATGATTACTGTTACAATTCCTAATGAATATATTGGAGCGTTGATAGGTCCTGGCGGAAAAGTAATTCAGGAGTTACAAAAGCGACTAAGACTACTATTGTGATTAACGAAGATCCTGTAACCGAAGAGGGAATTGTTGAGATTCTAGGAACCAATCAAGAAGGTATTGATGCCGTATTGAAGAAAATAGATTCTTTAACCTTTAAGCCCGAAGTGGGTAGCGTTTACGAAGTAAAAGTGATTAAGTTGCTCGATTTTGGTGCTGTGGTAGAATATACCGAAGCTCCTGGAAATGAGGTGCTGTTACACGTATCTGAATTGGCTTGGGAACGTACCGATAAAGTGACCGATGTGGTGAATTTGGGAGATGTTCTGGATGTGAAATACTTTGGAATTGATCCTAAAACTAAAAAGGACAAAGTATCCCGTAAAGCCTTATTACCAAAACCGGAAGGGTATAAAGAGCGTCCTCCTCGAGACGATAAAGGTGGAAATCGTGATAACCGAGGTCGCGACAACCGAAACCGTGATAAAGATAAAAAGAGAGATTAATTCTAACTAATCAATTAAAAAAGCCCCTTAGTGATAAGGGGCTTTTTGTTTTAATATTAATACTTAAAAATTAATAAAAAACTTAAAAACAAAATGCTTAGGTATAAATCATTATATTTGCTTGAGTATCATTAAAACAATCTTCTTTTACTAATAAATTATGTGAAAAAACAATCTATATAACATAAATTTAAATAGCATTTATAATTTATATCAAAAAATATTATGGGGAAAATATTAAATGAATATCTTAAAAAAAGCACAAGTATACTTTACTTTCAGGATGAACTCCAAAGATTAATAAAATTATATAACAAGCACACTAACAGATATTTATTTGTTTTTGCAACTGATACAAGTAAATCAAGAAGTGGCGCAAATGTTAGTCTAGATCAAGAAGATTTCTATAATATCCAAGACACTTTAAGAGATATTAAACAGAAAAAAATTGATTTCTACATCGAAACACCGGGTGGAAGCGGTGAAGCATCTGAAGAAATTGCGAGATTTTTAAGAAAAAAATTTGAAGAAGTAAATTTTGTCATTTCTGGTGAGGCAAAAAGCGCAGGAACTATACTTGCATTATCTGGCGATAATATTTTTATGACAGATACTGGTAGTTTAGGACCAATTGATGCTCAAATTAAAATTGGAAGAACAGTAGTTTCTGCGCATGATTACCAAGAGTGGGTAGAAGAAAAAAGAATTGAAGCCCAAAAAAATGGAAGACTTAATCCCTTTGATGCAATTATGATTTCACAAATCTCACCCGGAGAATTAAAAGGTGTTGTAAATTCTTTAGAATTTGCAAAAGATTTAGTTTCGGATTGGCTTGCAAAATATAAGTTTAAAAATTGGACTAAAACCAATACAAGAAAAATTGATGTAACGGAAGAAATGCGTAAAAAGCGTGCAATAGAAGTTGCAAATGACTTTGCAAATCATACTGAATGGAGAACACATGGTAGGTCTCTGAAAATAGATGATTTATCAGAAAAATTACTAATAGAAAGGATTGATGATGATAAAATACTAGCTGATATTGTTTACAGAATAATGACTATAATTAGGTTAATTTTTTCTTCATCAAGTAACTATAAAATATACTATACAGACGATTCTAAGTTACATAAATCGGTAACCAATACAATGCAAAATCAAATACCAATTCCAAATAAGATAATAACCCCAAATAAAAATAGGGAAGTTATTGCTGTAATGGAAATGGACGCTAAATGTCCTAAGTGCAATAAAGTTCATAAAGTTAAAGCATACCCAGGTTTAACAAGTTCAGATATTAAAGCAAAAAAATTAGAGACAAATAATAATATTGATAAAAATGACGTTTTAGTGTGTGATAATTGTAAATTTGCTATGGATTTAAAGCCTGTTAAGAATCAAATTGAACAGCAAACACGTCAAAAAATATCATTTAAATAATTTTATATGGGGAAAAATACACTAGCCAGTACTAAAGTTCAAGGCAAAAAAGCTAAAAAACTTTTAGATTTTATTAATGAAACAAAAAAAGGTACCTTTTCAATTGAAAGTTCTATAATTGAAAATATTTCTTTTTCGAGAATTGAAGTTGAACAACAAATTCAAGAAACTCAAGAAATACCAGAAAATATTGATTTAACCAATGTTCTTTTTGGAATTTCCAATTAATATTTTTTCAAAATTTATTATGAATTCATTTTCATTCAGTTGAAAATATATTTGTACTAGAATAATGTTAAAAGTGTAAGTATTATTATTTACACTTTTTTTTGATAATATAGATTATCCTTTGAGCATTTATGCAGGAATAAAAACAAAAAACAAAATCTTTTGTAACATTTTGCTCCAACTTTACGTATAACCCATTACGAAAGGAAAATTTTTAACTTAAAAAAGTAGGAGAACCCCTTAATGAGACAACTTAAAATTACCAAGCAGGTTACCAACAGAGAAACTGCTTCCCTTGACAAGTATCTACAAGAAATTGGAAAAGTTGACTTAATTACCGCAGACGAAGAAGTAGAATTGGCACAACGCATAAAAGCGGGTGACCAACGCGCCTTGGAAAAATTAACCAAAGCCAACCTTCGTTTCGTAGTTTCAGTAGCAAAACAATACCAAAATCAAGGTTTAACCCTTCCCGATCTCATCAACGAAGGAAACCTAGGGCTTATTAAAGCTGCACAACGTTTTGACGAAACTCGTGGATTTAAGTTTATCTCCTATGCCGTATGGTGGATACGTCAGTCTATCTTACAGGCATTAGCCGAACAATCCCGTATTGTACGTCTTCCTCTTAACAAAATTGGAAGTATCAACAAAATAAACAAAACGTATGCGTTCCTAGAACAAGCACACGAGCGTCCACCTTCTGCTGAAGAAATAGCAAAAGAATTGGATATGACCATTAACGATGTAAAAGAGTCTATGAAAAACTCCGGGCGTCACGTTTCCATGGATGCGCCTTTGGTGGAAGGAGAAGATTCTAACCTTTACGATGTATTGCGTAGTGGTGAGTCTCCCAATCCGGACCGTACATTACTGCACGAGTCACTTCGTACCGAAATTGAGCGTGCTTTGGAAACCCTTACACCGCGTGAGGCAGATGTCATTCGTTTGTATTTTGGATTAGGAAATCAACACCCTATGACGCTTGAAGAAATTGGCGAGACCTTCGATCTTACCCGTGAGCGTGTACGACAAATTAAGGAAAAAGCCATCAGACGCTTAAAACATACTTCAAGAAGTAAAATCTTGAAAACCTATTTGGGATAATCCCATGAAAGCAACAACAGTACTTTTCCGTAAGGAAATAAAGACTGTTCGTTTTTTGATTGATGAATGACCTCCGGCTGATTACCGGAGGTTTTTTTATCTTTATGACAACAACCACCAAACCAAAACCTATGAATTATACTATTTGCTATATCAGTAAAGCTAGGGAGGGATTAAATGAAGATGAAATTGAAATCATTTTTACCAATACAAAAGAACGAAATAACGCAAAATCCATTAAAGGCATATTGCTTTATGGCTTCGGAAATTTTTTTCAGGTTTTAGAAGGAGAAAGAAAAGTAATTGAAGACCTTTACCTAAATAAAATTAGTGAAGATAAAAGACATAGTGACATTGTTACTATCATTAATTATCCCATTAAAAATCCTATTTTTGAGGCCTATAGTACCGAATTTAACATCGTGAAAACAAACACCCAACTAGATACCATAAAAAATTACTTAAATCAAAATTCGCTACATCATTTGTCTAAAAATATACAACGAATGTTAAACCCTTTTTTATTATAATTTATGAGTGCAACTCTTATTGCTCCTTCTATTTTAGCGGCCGATTTTGCCAATCTTCAACGGGATATTGAAATGGTAAACAATAGTGCTGCAGATTGGTTTCATATAGACATTATGGACGGTGTTTTTGTACCCAATATTTCCTTTGGAATGCCGGTACTTCAAGCCATTTCTAACCATGCAAAAAAGATTGTAGATGTACATTTAATGATAGTAGATCCGGATCGCTACATCGCTACTTTTGCCAAATTAGGAGCCAATATCCTTACAGTACATTACGAAGCATGCACGCATTTACACAGAACACTACAAGCTATTAAAGCAGAAGGAATGAAAGCAGGAGTTGCGCTAAATCCACATACCCCTGTTCATTTATTAGAGGATATTATTCAAGATATCGATTTGGTGTGTTTAATGAGTGTGAACCCTGGGTTTGGTGGACAAAGTTTTATTGAAAATACCTACACCAAAGTAGTATCTCTTAAAAAATTAATTTCTGAAAAAGGAGCAACAACACTCATTGAAATTGACGGGGGGGTTACTCATAAAAATGCGAAACAACTGAAAGAAGCCGGTGCCGATGTACTGGTGGCAGGTAGTTATGTTTTTGGCGCTCAAAATCCTATTGAAACCATTGCCGGGCTGAAGGAAATGACCCAATAAAGGTCAATAATTATAATTTTATACTTCTTTTCGTAGCTTTATTGTACTTTTCACTTATGGAAATACAAGCTACTCCCTCTTTCGACTCTTGGACTTCGCTATTTCTTTTAGCCGTAGCCATGGGATTATTTTTATTTTTTTCGTTGCTGTTATCTAAAAACAGAAAGAGTCTTCCCATTGCATTTTTAATTTTAGCTTTTTCACTCATCTTGTTTCAATATGTATTGTATTGGACAAAGTATATGTTGGTTTTTCCTTATCTGGGAATGCTGCCGCACGTATGTTATTATACCATTGGGCCGCTATTATACCTCTATTTTTTGTATCTATTCAAAAGAGAAGTCTCTTTTAACTATGCTGTACATTTTTTACCTGCCTTCTTAGTCTTTGTTACCTATTTTGCATTGCTTATTAACTATCTGCCCAATACTGAGATTAAAGTACCATGGATGTGGTTTTCAGCTAATCCGTGGTTTATTGCTATACATTTAAGTTGCTATATTCTTTTATGTTGGTTCCTATTTCTAAGAAAAAAAACCCATAGCGCCTTCGAAAAACTAAGAAAACGATGGAGTGCCATACTGTTGATATTACTTAGTACTTTTACCTTAGCATACCTTTCTTATTATATACTGGCACAATTTTCTTTTTTCAATAATCAATGGGATTATATGATTTCCATCACCATGAGTATCTCTATATATACCATTGGTTTTTTTGTTATTAAACAACCTAGAGTATTTGATGGTGAGTTCTTTACAGAACTTTTTTTGCCATCGGAAAATGCAGATGCTTCCTTTGAAGAATCGCTTATGAACGAATTGTATACGAAACTTACCCGTTACATGGAAACCGAAAAACCTTATATAGACAACGAACTACGCCTTGTAAATTTGGCAGACTCTTTAGGTTTTTCTACCCATTTATTATCGAAAGTGATCAATAAAAAATCAGAGAAAAATTTTAATCAATTTGTAAATGACTATCGTCTTCAAGAAGCAAAAAGATTGTTACTTGAGAATCCGAACTATAGTATCAAGTCTATTTATTTTGATGTGGGTTTTAATAACAAAGCCACCTTCTATCAAGCTTTCAAAAAAGAATTTCATTGTACACCATCGCAATTTAGAGATACTTCTGTCTCCTCTTGATTTATAAAAAAAGAGTCCATTATTATAATTACATACTCATGATAGTTTTGGACTAAAGATATTAGCATTCAGAAATTTTAAACAAAAAACTATGAAAACACTTCAACTTATCTTTTCGGTAATCATGTTTACCCTTGGCTTAACTAGTCTAGCCCAACCATCACATTATATATACGTAAGTGATGCTGGTAATTTTAATATTCCCACATCCCAAGTTTTACGTTATGATTTAGATGGAAGTAATCCGCAAACTTTTATTTCAAGTACTACTTTTATTGAAAATAATGTAGGTTGGCCACAAGACGTTCTTTTTTTAGAAGATCAAGATATTGTTTTAATTTCTTGCTTAATAGGAAATAAAATTACGATTCACGATGACACTACCGGAGATTATATAGGAGACTTTGCAAATGTACCGGGAGGTCCTACCCGAATGAAAATAGGTCCCGATGGAAAAATATATGTTGTGCAATGGAGTCTTGCAGATAATAAAGTATTACGTTTTGAACTAGATGGAACACCTCTTGGAGAATATACCGATACCGGGGTTGCTCGAAGTGTAGGGCTGGATTTTGACGGAGCAGGAAATATGTATGTAGGATCTTACGGCGGCAACACGGTTACTAAATTTGATAGTGCCGGAAATTCTCAAGGAGTTTTAATTAACACAGACCTATCCGGCCCAACCAATGTTATGATTGAACAGGGTGGAACTATTTTGGTATTAAACTGGAATGGAGGAAACATAAAACGCTTTAACAACTTAGGAGGATTTATTGAAACTTTTACCACTGCAGTTACCCAACCCGAAGGAATTGCCATCCATCCCACAAACTTTAATTATGTGATAGGTAATGGAGGCCCGGCTAGAATAGATGAGTTTGCCCCCGATGGTACTTTTGTGGGAACCATTGTCCCTAGCGGTTCGGGTGGGCTTATGCAACCCAATGCAGTGGTTTTTAGAGATGCTACATTGGCAACTAAAGATTTTAAAAAAAATAAAATCTTTGTGACACCAACCATGGGTTCAATATTCAAGCTAAATACTACAGAAATACAATCTTTAAAAAGCATGGAAGTATTTTCACTATTAGGTCTAAAAGTAGCCGACATTGATATAACAAGCGACACATGGGATGCTTCTTCATTAAGTGAAGGAATGTATTTTTTAGTGGCCAAACAATATGACATTTTGTTTACACAGAAAATTATTGTGAAAAAGTAAATCGATTTCTTACATACACAAAAGCCTGTTTATTGTAAAGCAGGCTTTTTCTATCTTTACGCAAAAGTTCTATTTTGAATTCAGAAAAAGAGGTACTTATTGTAGGAGGTGGTCCCATAGGCATAGCTTGCGCCCTGGAATGTCAAAAAAACAATGTAAGCTATGTAGTAATAGAAAAAGGGGCATTGGTAAATTCCCTCTTCCATTACCCATTGAATATGAGTTTTTTTTCTACTTCCGAAAAACTTGAAATTGGGGGTATTCCTTTCATTAGCAATAATCCCAAACCCCATCGGGACGAAGCTTTGGAATATTATCGCCGCGTCGCCAAATCGTACCAATTAAATATTCAATTGTATGAGGAGGTACTTTCAATAAAAAAAGAAAAAGATACTTTCAACATTAAAACGGATAAAGCTGTTTATCGTTCCAAAAACATCATTATTGCTACCGGATTTTATGACATGCCCAATCTACTAAACGTTCCGGGAGAACACTTAGCTAAAGTAAGTCATTATTTTAAAGAAGCGCATCCCTATGTCATGCAAAAAACAATCGTAGTGGGCGCTAGCAACTCGGCTGTAGATGCCGCTTTGGAAATCTGGCAAAAGGGAGGCGATGTTACCATGGTGGTTCGTGGACCCTATATAGGAGAACGTGTAAAATATTGGGTAAAACCTAATATTGAAAACCGAATTGAAGAAGGTAGTATCAAAGCCTTTTTCAATGCTGAAATAAAGGAAATTCGTGAAAAAGAAGTGGTTATTTCTACGCCCGAAGGAGAAAAAATCCTTGAAAATGATTTTGTAGTAGCATTAACGGGCTACCAACCTAATTTAGAATTTTTAAGCAGTCTTGGAATTACCCTCTCTACCGACGGAAATTACCTACCCAACTACACCCCTGAAACCATGGAAACAAATGTAGAGGGAATCTATCTTGCTGGGGTTATTTGCGGCGGAATGGAAACCCATAAATGGTTTATTGAAAACTCGAGAATTCACGCAAAACTTATTGTTTCGCATCTTCTGAAAAAAGCTTAGTATCCTGCAAACCTGAAATTAAGCAATTTTTTGGTAGCATCGTAAATTTCGGGGAAATGGCTTTCAAAATCTTTGGGAGATTCAAAAAAATATTCAGCTAAAACCGCCATAAATTCATACTGGTTCGTAAAGGCATATTCTCTAAAAAAACGTGTTTCTTCCAACTTTTCTTTTACATCTTCTTCGGTTAAACGGTGTAAAATATTCTGAAATTGTTTCGAAAAACGAGTGGAGTCAATATCTGCACTATTTTTAGATTCTAACTGCATCGCATGCATAAATTCATGAATTCCTAAATTAAGATTATCATTACTTATTTGATACCCCTCTTCAAAATGCTCCCACGATAATACCAATGCCCTTTCCCTAGGATTAAATTCGCCTTTGTGATAGTTATTATTCAGCTTACTGAAAAACTCATGAGGGTATATAATAATATACTCTATGAGTGTATATTCATAATTTTTTCTTCCGAAGGAAACCATACAACCTACCGCAGCAATAAGCGTTTTTACACGTTCTGTAATTTCAAGCCCTTCCCTACCCACAAATTTTTTGTCATTTATAAAAGTGGCTACACGGTGTTGAAACTGCCGTTTTTCTCTTTTGGTTAGAAGGTTATAAAAATGTAATTCCGTTTTAAGAAGCGCTATTTGCGTGGAAGAAAGTTTTCGGAACACAAAATAATGACGATAAAAAGGACGATCGTATTTTGCAGCAAACCAATTTTCAAAAACCCTAAAAAGAAAAAAACAAAACCCCAGCAATACAATGGTATAGGCATAAGGGGCCAACCAGCTAACATTTTCTTGGGCTTGTAAAGATAGCATCATACAGATTTGGGAAGCGAAAGGTAACAATTATTTGCAAAACCCTGCTAATCTGTATAAAACGTTTGCTTTTTGGGTTTATTACTTGCTGCTTTCCCCCTTAAATTGTTGCGAGTTGTTTTTGAAGAGCACATTAAAAGTGGTAAGACTACCATAACAACGGGTAATGTATTGTTGTAAATCTATTTTTTCTTGATCATCAAGATGAGTGCTGGAGTTTATCTTTTGTTCCATCACTCGAAGTCGGTCCCGCAACATCACAATTTTATGAAAAAAAGTATCGATAGGGATTTCCTTGCTTGCCAAATTACTATCGTTTGGCTGAAGCACCATGGTTCCACCTTTAAATTTATCGGCAATAGGGACAATTTCACTTACATCGCTCCATTTTTTCAAAATATCTCGAAGTGTTTTTTCTACTTCATAAAAACTTACCGTATCGATATCATCTTCGGAAGCTTCAATAATTTCAAACTCTTCATCCAGCGAAATGGTTTCTAAACCGGAATCAATAAAAGTTACCCAATACATTCGGGAATCTACATTGGTTACTACTCCTTTTCCGTGTTCCGGATGATTTATTCTAGAGCCAACAGCCAGTATTTTATTCATAATAAATGGTGCAAAAATGGAATGGTAAAAATAGAAAGTTTATTTATTCCTCAAAAATTTTGATTCATTCAATCTGTTATTTTTTTACCACTGAATTTCCCTATCTTTGCCCTCTGAAAATTAGGATAGATGAGTTTACAAACCGAAATTATGGATGCCCTTAAAACGGCGATGAAGGAGAAAAACACAGTAACTTTGGAAGCATTGCGTGCGGTAAAATCTGCTATTTTATTAGCGCAAACCGAAAGTGGTGCCAAAGAGGAATTATCTGAAGCGGAAGAACTGAAGTTATTACAAAAACTGGTAAAGCAACGAAAAGATAGTGCTGTTATTTTTAGCCAACAAGGAAGAAATGATTTAGCCGAGCCGGAATTAGCACAAGTAGCCGTAATAGAACAGTTTTTACCGAAACAATTAAGTGAATCTGAAATAGCAGAGGTTATCGCTGAAATTATCACCCAAACAGGAGCGAACTCTATGGCCGATATGGGAAAAGTGATGGGATTGGCAAGCACTCAATTGGCAGGTAAAGCTGATGGCAAAACCATTTCAAGCATTGTAAAAAATAAATTAGGATAAATAGATTCCTGCCTTCGCAGGAATTTGGCCGCGTAGTTCAACTGAATAGAATATCAGATTTCGGCTCTGAGGGTTGGGGGTTTGAATCCCTCCGCGGTCACTACAAGCAAGAAACCACACTGTAAACGTGTGGTTTTTGTGTTTTCAGAAGTATTAAAAGACATTGGCTTTTATAAACGAATGAAAATATAAAAACACCTATCGCAAAAAGCGATAGGTAGTTTCTTATTTGCAACATTGAGCGCAATGGGAAATTAAATCCCTCTGCGGTCACGAATACATACTTCGATAAAAAAAAACGCCAAGTTCGCTTGAGCGTTTTTTTATTTGAAGTATTTTCAAAGCGGAGCTTTGGAAGATCTTTGAAATAATTGAGGTAATTCTTTTCAAAAAATGAAACTTTCAGAACTATAAACCAAACAAATCTTTATTTTTCCAGGGCTTCAATTCGTTTTAAAAGCATTTCTATTGTTTGATTTTGCTTTTCAATTTGCTCTTGCTGCTCTTGCATGCCTTTTACCAGTACAGGAATAATATCGGAATAATACACTCCCATATTTTTTAATTTTTCCGTTTTAACAGTACCATCCTCTTGTGGGAAATCATCTTCGGTTTTAACAACTTCAGAAAGTATAGGCAATAATTCTTGCGCAATAAATCCAAGTTTCTTGACACCTTTGGGCTTCTCTTTCCAATTAAAAGAAACGGGGCGAAGTTTCAAAATTTCTTTTAATCCGTAATCAATATTTTCAATATTGGTTTTAGTATTCCTATCAGAAGTTTGAATGGTTCCATTAGTAGCATAGATATCCTGCCATCTAAGAACCCCACTCCCAATATCATATAAATTGTTAGTATCTGGGACAAGATTTGCATTTAATTGAAAAGTAGCAGCCCCACCATCCTCGATATACTCAAATGTTCCAATCTGGATGCCGTCACCTTGAAGATCTCCTACCTTTAAAAGCTCTGTTGTTCCTGCTGTAGTACCAATCTTTACTGCGTCATCACTTGCATCTAGAAAGAGCATATTTGCTTCGCTATCAGATTCTACCCTAAAGTCAACATTGGCACTTGTTTCGTTAAAAACCGCCCCACCCTCAACTTGAAGTCTAGAACTGGGTGCTATTGTACCTATACCTACATTAGTATTACTAAATGCGCCATTGATACCCGCTATTGAACCCAACACCATACTATTGCTAGTTTGTACATAAGCATTAGCTCCTACAGCTGTAGCGTTTGTTAAGCCACTGCTTCCTGTGTCTGCATTATGACCAACACCCGTATTATAAGTACCCGTTGTATTGCTTCCTAAAGCTGCGTACCCAAAAGCTGAATTATTGGTTCCAGTAGTATTACTATACAGTCCTTGGGTTCCTAAAGCTGTATTGTTATTCCCAGAGGTATTAAAAAACAAACTTTGATAACCAAAAGCAGCATTTTCAAACCCTAAAGTATTGTTGTATAATGCTCCAGGACCCATACCAGAATTATTATATCCTGTGGTGTTTAATTGTAAAGAACCGCTACCATATGCTGCATTATAATTTCCAGTAGTATTTTGTAAAAGTGCATTAGTTCCCATTGCGGTATTTTGTGTACCCGTAGTATTGGATCCTAACGCCTGACTTCCAATAGCTGTATTATACGTTCCAGTAGTATTTCCATATAAAGTAAAATCACCTACGGCCGTATTATAGTTCCCATTAGTATTACTGCGTAATGACTCTCTACCAATGGCAACATTATAATTTCCTGTTGTATTATTATACAAAGATAAATATCCAACGGCTACGTTTAAATCGCCAGTAGTATTATTTCGTAAACTAGCTGCACCTATACTTGTATTCCCAGTTCCTAAGGTATTTGTTCCCAGTGCAAAAGAACCTACCGCCACATTATCATTTGCAGTTGTATTAAATAAAGCGCTAAATCCCACTGCGGTATTATTAATTCCTACAATATTTGCACTAAGGGAACCTGCTCCAACAGCTGTATTTTGGACACCTACTGTATTAGCATACATGGCACTAGAGCCAAATGCGGCATTACCATATCCCGTAGTATTAGAGTATAAGGAAGTACTCCCAAAACCAGCATTTGTATTCCCTGTAGTATTACTGAATAATGATCGATACCCTACTCCGGTATTACTCGCTCCAGTAGTTGTAGCATTAAGAGTAGAAGTTCCTACTGCGGTATTAAAACTGGCAATTGTATTTGAAAGTAATGCATTATACCCAATAGCAGTATTGCTATTACCCGTAGTAGCATTGTTTAATGAAGCATAGCCCACTGCAGTATTATAGACACCTGTGGTATTTCTATATAAAGAAGAAGATCCAACAGCAGTATTCCAGCTTCCAGAAGTATTAAAATACAAAGATCCTAAACCTAACCCGGTATTTGATCCCCCAGTAGTATTTGTATATAATGCCAAACTTCCCAATGCAGTATTATTATGACCCACAGTATTTGCATTTAATGCAGAATTACCAATAGCTGTATTTCTAGTCCCAGAAGAATTATTAAGCAAGGCATCATATCCTAATGCAGTATTATAACTACCCGTTGTATTAGTAAATAAGGCCGAAGCGCCGACTGCCGTATTCTCATTACCTGAAATATTATTATTCAAGGCACTAGCACCAAAAGCGCTATTGGAAGATCCCATAGTATTTGAATATCCGGCTCTATATCCAAAGGCGGTATTATAACTACCTGTAGTATTTCCTGTTAAAGATAATCCTCCACTTGCCGTATTATAGTTACCGGTAGTGGTATTGTTTAAAGCTGCGTAGCCCAACGCAGTATTTAAAGAACCTGTGGTAAGATTTTGAACTGCTTCATGACCAAATGCAACATTATGTTGACCCGTAGAAAGGTTCTCCATAGTATAAAGCCCAAATGAGGTATTCTGAAAAGTGATACGTCCGGCTTCTACATTATTTCTTCTAAAAACTAAATCTTGGTTGTTTGTAGTTCCTATAAAATTAGTGGAAGCAGCTGCATTACCATTCAATTTCCATCCATCGGTAGCATTATTCCCAACGGGTATCCAAGTTAAAGAACCATTATCCCAATAATAAAACCCAGGTTGATTTACACCTACAGTAGTTGTAAGATATACCATCATCCCTTGCTGTGCGGCTCCAGGATTTAGTGCTGAAAAAGTAGCAACTTTAGGTATAAGTATCCCGTCGGTTATTGATGGTGATGCTACATTACTTGAAACTATCTCTAGTTGTGCATTGGGGCTGGTGGTCCCAATACCTACTTGAGAAGATGAAAAACTTGCTATAAAAGCAAAAAACAATGAAATACAAATCTTTTTCATTATATAAATTAAATTTAATATTCATGATTAGATTTTTGGGGGCAACGAAAATAACTAAAAAATAGTAAAAAATAAGTAAGGCATATACCCTATTTTGAACAAAAAAACCGATGGAAATGCCATCGGTTTTCAAAAAAATAATATAGTTTAGTTCAATTTCTCCATGACTTTATTTTCACCATTTCCGCTAAGCATTAACCTATTATTGTCAATAAAATACTTAACTCCTGCTTCCTCTTGTGATGTTGCATCAACAAAATAGAGATAGCCATCTTTGGTATACCATTGTGCCTTAACCACATTTTCACTTAAATCGTCTATGCTGTTTCCACCGCTATTACCTAAGGCGCTGTTTCCAGTCCAAGAAGCAAAAATTCCATCCGCAGAAAACTGAAAAAAATAATCGGTTGTTAATGAGGTGTAATCACCACCATAACCAGAACTTAATACTTCTGTATAACGCCAAGTACCTATTAATCTGGCATCTCTTTCTTTTGTATTCATAGTATTTGAATGAAGGGATAGGTTTTTTTCGCTTGCGATACTATCTTTTTGTATCGGTTCAATTTGAGACTTTTCATTAAAATTAGTACAAGCCAAAAATAAACATAGTACCGTGGTTACATAGAATAGTACAAAACCAATTTTATAAAAAACCTGTTTCATAATAGTAACTATTTATTATTTTTTAGTGTTTTAATTTGGTCTTTCAATTCCTCAATTTGTTCTTGCTGTTCTTGAATGGCTTTCACTAAAACAGGTATTATTTCGGCATAGTTAACCCCTAATCTTTCTGCAGGAACCCATTCTTTGTTGCCATTTTCATCTAGGTTCTTCCATTCTTTATCCACCACTACTTCGGGTAATATTTCTTTTAAATCTTGTGCCATAAATCCTAAATGGGTCGCATGTTTGTCGATGTTTGGGTCTATCCATTGATACGTTTTGGGTTGTAATTGCATGATTTTATCAAGACCATAGGTTAATTCTTTTATTTCCTGTTTTTCACGAGCATCACTGGTTTGTATAGTCCCTAGAGTAGCAAAAACAGCGGACCATCTTCTTGTACTGGAACCCAATGTTTTTCCATTATTCAAAGAAGGAACAAATTCTGTGGCCGTAAAACTAAATTCTGAAATTATGGATGCAAAATCTGATACCCCTCTAAAAATAGTCAACTCGCCATTGCTGTCTATGATTCGCCAATCATTTCCAAAATTTCCTGTTCTTAACAATTCCAAACCTGCTTGAAATGAAGGCCCACCAGTAATTCTAACATAGACATCTCCTCCTCCGGTAATTTCTAATTCTCGCGATGGAGTAAGAGTACCTAAGCCTACATCACCCGCACTGGTAATGGCCATTCTATTGGTATTTCCTCCTGTTCTAAAAATAAGTCCATTATTTAATGCTGAATTATTAAAAATAATACCCCCTTCAATGGAAGCAACTTCAGAACCAAAAAGGATTCCTTTTTCAGTGGTACTGGGGGTTAAAAAATGCTGATAAACATTTGTATTATTCTCTACCAATAAGCCTGTATTTCCATTGGAGGTTCCACCACTAACACCATTTGAAATATGTAATCTTCTTTCGGGAGTGGTGGTACCTACTCCTACAAAGCCTGAGTTTAAAATGGTCATTCTTGCAGTATTGCCTCCCGTTCTAAAATCTAATTTCTCTGCTTGAGCACTAAAAACAACTCCTCCGCGAATAGTCCCGGCTGTTGTTCCAAATAAAAGACCCGACCCGGTAGCTGCCGAAGCATTGGGTGTTAAAAACTGGTGATACGCATCACCACTACTTTCTGTAACCAATTGTGCTCCAGAAAAGGGTGGTACACTTGTTGTACCATTAACAATATGTAGTTTACTTGCAGGAGAAGAAGTTCCAATACCCACATTAACACTTGCCGTAGCACCATTTACCCCATTAATACTTCCCAAAACCAAACTATTGCTAGTATTTACTTGTGATCTAGCTCCAATTGCAGTCGCATTTTCTAAATTAACCGAACCTACCCTACTATTAAAACCTATTCCAGTATTAAAACTTCCTGTTTCATTACTAATTAATGCATCTCTACCAATAGCGGTATTACTGGCACCTGTAGTATTTACTTGCAAAGCCCCCACTCCTATGCCGGTATTCGAGTTAGCGGTGGTGTTTAATTGCAATGCGCCTCCGCCAAATGCGGTATTGGAAATGCCACTTACGTTTTCACGTAAAGCCAAACTTCCTACGGCAGTGTTACCAGAACTATTGATGTTTTTTGACAGTGTTTCCTCTCCTACAGCAACGTTACTAAAACCTCCTAAATTATCTCTTAATGCTAATGACCCTATAGCCACATTTCTAAACCCAATGGTATTGGTAAATAGTGCATGATGCCCAACAGCCGTATTATCAAAACCGGTCGTGTTCGCTACCATGGAATTTGTTCCAAAAGCCGCATTTCGTGCCCCAGTAGTATTGGCATTCATACTTGAAAACCCAAACGCACTATTATTACTTGCCGTTACATTACTATTCAAAGAAAATGTCCCTACTGCCGTATTAAAAGAACCAGCGGTATTATTTTCCAGCGCATTATAACCTATTGCAGTATTTTGACTTGCGGTATTTGAAGCGAGAGCAAAACCGCCTATTGCAGTATTTTCTTGACCATTACTGTTAGCGCTTAATGAATTAGTACCTACGGCTGTATTATTATCTCCCGAGGTATTACTTGCCATGGATTGAACCCCAACGGCTGTATTATGGCTCCCAAGAGTATTACTTAATAGGGAATTTGCCCCAAAAGCACTATTAGAATCTCCATTACCCGAAGCTCTTAAGGCTTGAAAACCAAAAGCACTATTCGCAAAACCAGTATTCAACTGTAGGGCAAAGGATCCAAAGGCAGCGGTGTTGACTGTATTTGCTAAACCCGACAATAACCCAAAAGAGGTCTTTGTTCCTCCTAAAATACCTGCCGGATTGTTCCCCCTAATAAATTTAAGGTCTTGATTATTGGTGGTTCCTAAAAAATTTCCGGAAGTTGCCACATTCCCGCTTAACTTCCAACCGGTATTTGCATTATTCCCTACGGGTATCCAACTGGTACTTGCCTGTTCCCAATAGTAAAATCCGGGAGTATTGGCTCCCACAGTCGTCGATAAAAAAACTAACATCCCGTTTTGATCTACTCCGGGGTTGGTAGCAGGAAAAGCATTAATTCTGGGGATTAAAATACCATCGGTGGCCGTAGGCGTGCCCGCATTGGAGGCAGGGATGTCTAACAACGACTTTGGGGCGGTGGTATTAATCCCTACTTGGGCTTGTATTTGGAAATATAATAGGGCAAAAAAAGATAACAAAACACATTTCATAGCAGGTATTTTTTGAAATACTAAATTGCCATGATTACCCTTTTTCCACAATACTACTTTAGGCGTATTTTACAGCGATACTTTTAGGATTGCCTTAAATCCATTTTCTGAAGTATAAAGAAATTGCCCCTTGTGAAGCTTCATTCGCTTTTCAATATTAAGCAAGCCGTTTCCTAAATTATTCTCTTTTGAAAACCCAACTCCATTGTCTTCAAAAGTCAATTGAAGTTGCTTTTTTTCAGAAAAGTTTACTTTTAATACAGCTTGTGTAGCATTAGCATGTTTTAATGTATTGGTAATTAATTCCTTTACGCAATAAAACAAATTTTTCCGAAGTTGTCCCGAAAGAGGATTATCTAAACCATCAACCAGATCTTGATAATAGTGAAAATCAACACCGGTTCCTTCAAAAGTTTTGGAAGCATAGTGCTTTACATATTCCAGAAATCCTTGCAGGGTATCGTTGGCTTCATTTAAGGTCCATATAAAAGTATTAAGTCGCTGACTTATTTCGGCTCCTGTTCTATATATTTTCGATGCACTTTGTTTTTGTTCAGTAGACAATGAAGGGTTATTTTCAAGTAGCTGCGAATGTATCAAGATACTGGTTAACCCACTGCCAATATCGTCGTGCAGGTCATTGCTAATTTCAATCTTTTGTTGTAGTAATTTATGTTGTTCCTTATTTTTTCTTCGGAATAAAAGCACCATCACAATCAATAAAAAAATAACCAGTAGCAAAGCAATAAACTGAAATAAGTTTAGCTTTTCTTGTCTTTCAAATTCATTTCGTTGCAGATTGAATAACTCCTTTTCGGTTTCAATATATTGTTGTGAAATATCCTGAATTAAAGAATTGCCTTGTAACCGAATGGAATCTTCAATTTGTAATATTTTATGCTGAAGCAAAATGGTTTCCAGAGGCATTTGCAGAGAATCGAAAACAGTAACTGCTTCTTTATAAAAAAGCTTTTTAAAAAGGGTATTTATTGGATATTTTAGAAGCAACTGTTCCCCTTCTTTAAAATGTTTTATGACAGAATCCTTTTTGTGAAAGGACGCATGCATCATAAAACCCTCTGCCAGGGTTGCGACATCATAATACGTAAACAGTAGTGCAGTTTCTTTACTTTTTTTCAAGTAAAACAATGCACTATCATTATTTTTTTTTCCTAAATGAATAAGCCCGAAGGTTTGCTCGCAATTGGCTATTGCACGACCACTATTTTGAAATTGGGCAATTTTATATGCCTTCGAATTGTAATAATAAGCACTATCCCATTGTTTTAGCTGTAATTTAAGTTGCCCTAAATTATTATAAATGTGTTCGGGTAATATGAATGTTCTATGGTGATGGCGGCTAGTTACTTTTGGATATAATTTCTCAGCGTTTTTTAAAGCTTTTTGTGCCGCTTCGTACTTCTGAATTTCAAAATTGTTGATTCCTTTAAAAAAATAGAGGTCTGCTAATGCTATACTATCGTTTTCCTTGTTAGCTATTTCAATACCTTTATCGGCTTCAGTAATTCCAAACTGAAAAAGCCCGAAATAATAAAAAAGCTCCGATTGTAAACTCGATACATCTGTTGAAGGTAAAATTGTTGCCTTTTCAGCATTCCATATTTTACAGGAATCTATCCATTTTTGCGCTTTTGAAATTTCATCGGTTTCAAGATAAAATTCTGAAATTTTAAAACTATTAATAACCCTGCAATCAATGGTTTTACAATTAGCAATTTCTGCCATATATTGTTCTTCAGAAACTTGAGGAAAGCTTATGGAAGTATATAAAAAAAGCAGCATAATAATACTTTTCAATATGTGCCATTTACTATTACGCATGCCTATTTAAGTATTTGTTTACTGCTTCAACACGAGTATTTACGTGTAGTTTTTCATATATATTTTGCACATGTTTTTTTACAGTACCCAAGCTAATACAAAGTGTATCACTCACTTCTTTATTTAAGTTCCCTTTGGCTATTAAATCTAGTATTTCCATTTCTCTTTCGGTTAATAAGGACATTTCCTTATTGGGTTTTTTAGAAAATTTGGAAAAACTACTTACTACTTTTCTGGCAATACTTGCACTCATGGGGCTTCCGCCTTCAAAAAGATCTTCCAGTGCCGAAAGTATTTTTGCAGGCCCATCGGTTTTTAAAATATAGCCACTGGCACCTGCCTCAAGGCTTTGGAATATTTTTTCATCATCTTCATACGAGGTACACATGACAAACAATACCTGTGGACATTGCTTTTTTAACTTCGAAACACATTCAATTCCGCTTAATTTGGGTAAATTAATATCCATAAGAACGGCATCCGGCTCTAAGTCAGGTGTCTGAATTAGGGCTTCTTCCGCATTTTTAAAACTACCTATCACTTTAAATGCCAAGGAAGTATTCAACATCAAGGTCATTGCCTCTAACAAGTCTTGGTGGTCTTCTACGATAACAATTCGGTGTTTCACATACCTATTTTGCTACAATATTAGGTTAAAACTTTGTGATGTGAAATACGTATTTGGGAGTATAAAAAAGCCCCACATTATGTAGGGCTTTAAGGTTAAGAACAAAAACTTGGGAAGTTTTTTATTTAGTAACGATTTCGGAAAGCTTTAGAGTAAGAATTTCAATTTGTTTTGCATGATTTTCCAATACCGTTTTTAAAGCTTCAATTTCGTTATCTCTCTCTTTTATAGCCGATTTTTGATTTTCAATTTTTTCATTCAATTCCTGAACCGATTTTACCAAAGGCATAATAAATTGTGAGTAAGCAACACTATAATTATCATTAGGATTGGAAGGATCTGGGACATGTAGCCCATCAAAATTGTATCCCAATTCGTTACAAATTTTTTCAATTTCTTGGGCCAAAAATCCCGTATGCACCATTTGCGTTGCTTCAAGGGACATTTCTTTTTCAGAAAAATCATGCACCCTATTTTTTCGTAAATGGGCATCAAATTTTGCAGTGTCGAAATGATAGGTTACGGGTCTTAATTGCGTGATAAAGGAAAGGCCTGGTACATTTTCCCTTACGTTATATTTGAAACGTGCATCGGAAGGCACGCTATAAGCTACCTGCCCTTCAATAAGGGTAATTCCTGTATTTCCCAAGCGTATTTTGTTTGATGTATTTACAACCGAACTTTCTCCAATGGCAGTAGCATCGGTAAGGTTATTCGCCGTAGCGTTGGCATTCCACCCTAGGAATAAATTATCGGTCCCCGTTGTATTATTGGAGCCTGCATTCCAGCCCAAAGCTGTATTCCAGTTACCAGTGGTATTTTGCGAGAGCGCAGACTCTCCAATGGCCGTCAATTGGCGTGCCGTATCATTTTCATAC
Source organism: Flavobacteriaceae bacterium (assembly GCA_041392125.1). Lineage (GTDB taxonomy): Bacteria > Bacteroidota > Bacteroidia > Flavobacteriales > Flavobacteriaceae > Halomarinibacterium. The sequence continues at coordinate 226,716 of JAWKMR010000004.1, forward strand.
AAGGCTAAATACCCCATGGCTGTATTGCTGTTTCCTGTGGTATTGGTGGCAAGTGCATTATGACCAAAGGCAACATTATATTCCCCTGTAGTATTATAATACATTGCCCTAAAACCCATTGCCGTATTGGAGTTCCCTGTGGTATTGCTCCATAGACTATGAGAGCCCAATGCAGAGTTATATTGCCCGACGGTATTACCATATAGAGAACCTACACCAAAGGCACTGTTATGACTACTGGTTGTACTGTTTTGTAAAGCGCCATTTCCTACAGCCGTAATATCGGTACCAATGGTATTCGCGGATACTGCTAAATAGCCAACAGCTGTATTATTTGATCCAGTGGTATTATTAATTAAAGCTTTACCCGTTGCTGTATTGTAAGATCCTGTAGTATTTGACCCCAATGCAGATTCTCCTAAAGCTGTGTTTCGTATTCCATCTACATTGTCGGCCATAGCAGCGTATCCTATGGCTGTATTTTCATACCCTGTTGTATTACTATCTAAAGCATTAAAACCTACTGCTACATTTCTGTCGCCAATGGAATTACTTCGTAGGGCACGAGCACCTATTGCTACGTTATTGGAGGCAGCATTATTACTTTCTAATGCACGAAATCCCAATGAAGTATTGTTATCTCCAGTTACATTATTTGACAGAGCCCATTTACCAATCGCTGTGTTTGAATTTCCTGTAGTGTTATCTTGTAAGGTTGTATGACCAATACCGGTGTTCCCTGCTCCGGTTGTATTTGCATATAATGATTGGTAGCCAATTGCTGTGTTATCATTTGCCGTATTAAAGTATAAAGCCTGTTGCCCAATAGCAACATTATAAGAACCTATGGTATTAAAATAAGAAGCTAAATACCCAATAGCCACATTAGATGCCCCTGTGGTTGTATTATTTAATGCCGAAGTTCCTATGGCAACCGTAGTATTCCCAGTATAGTTTTGTAATGCGTTGTAGCCTAACGCAATATTATCATAGCCTGTTTGGTTTGAAAGTAACGCATTATTTCCCACTGCAATATTATTTTCTCCGGTAGTATTTTGTGCAGCACTATAATACCCCACTGCTACATTATTAGATGCTGTGGTATTGTTTTCCAATGCTCGAAAACCTATCGCGGTATTATTAGCTCCAGTTGTATTATCATACATACTATAGGTACCAATAGCTGAATTGTTATTTCCTTCGGTTGAATAACGAAGTGCATCCTTTCCAATAGCTACATTATCATTTCCAACGGTATTATCGCCTAAGCCTCTTAACCCTAATACCGTGTTTCCTGCTCCAGAAGTATTGTCATACATCCCATAAGTGCCAACTACAGTATTTCCGCTAGCCGTTGTAGCATTTCGCAAGGTTTCTCTTCCTATGGATACATTATCATTTCCTGTAGTATTAGCATAAAGTGAAAAAAAACCAATCCCTATATTTGAAGTTCCAGTTGTGGTAGTATATAGTGCCGCTCTTCCTATGCCCATATTCGCACTGGTACTATTATTTCGCAGTGCATCCATCCCAATGGCCAGGTTATTGTAGCCAACCACATTTGAAAACAAAGCATTATTCCCAATAGCCAAATTGTTTTCACCCGTAGTGTTTTGTGAAGCACTGTAGGCACCAAAGGCTAGATTATTGGAAGCAGTAGTATTGTTTTCCAATGTTCGAAAACCTATCGCCGTATTATTGGCTCCTGTCGTGTTACTGCCCATAACATAACTCCCTATAGCCGTATTGGAACTACCTGTGGTAGAACTGTAGAGGGATTGCCTTCCTATAGCAACATTGTCGTTTCCTAAAGTATTGGTATACAAAGAAAAATACCCAATTCCTATATTTGATGCTCCTGTTGTTGTTCCATACAACGCAGCCCGTCCTATGGCCATATTAGCACTGGTAAGATTATTTCTTAAGGCATCCAGCCCAATGGCTAGATTATTAAAACCAATCACATTTGAATACAAAGCGTTATTACCAATGGCAAGATTTAATGACCCCGTGGTATTGCTTAATAAAGACTCATTTCCAATAGCCAAATTACTACTAGTGGTATTGGAGCTTAGGGTACGATACCCCAATGCAATATTATTGCTCCCCGTGACATTATTATACATAGAAGTCCACCCCATGGAAAGATTTCTTTCTCCTGTGGTATTGGAATATAATGAAGCAACCCCTACCCCAATGTTTTCATTTCCAGTTGTATTACTTAAAATAGATTCATGTCCAATAGCAATATTTGAAGCTCCTGTTGTGTTTGAAAATAGTGTGTTAAAGCCCAATCCTGTATTAAAAGTAGTAGAAGGAGAGGCGTCATTTTGTCCCGATCCTGTGCCCAAATATGTGGAGTAACCCGTAATATCAGATTTCCCATCGGCTAAATCATTAATTTTTTTTGCTCCATTTCCGACAGACTTCCAACTTGTTGTTGCCTGCTCCCAATAATAAAAACCGGGAGTATTGACTCCTACAGTAGCAGTTAAGAAAACCATCATTCCATTTTGGGCAGCTCCAGGATTCACAGCCGGGAAATTATCAATTTTAGGAATAAGAATACCATCGGTATTGCTGGGACTTACTGTATTTGTTGCTGAAATATCCAGCATGGCGTTGGGAGAAGTCGTATTGATTCCTACCTGTGAACTCAAAAGAAAACCCTTTAGAAAAAGGGCCACCATAAAAAATCGCTTGAGCATAATTATAATTTTTTAAAACAAAATTAACGAGATGTATAGCCAAAATTTTTCTTCCCATGATGACTTGAGCCAAAACAATAATAATTGGTAAATAATGAACCATAATTTGCATATTTTCATTCATAGATCTCTTTATCAAACTATTTTCTATTTTACACCATTCATAGGGAATTATTAGCGCTTCACTTTTTTTCGAAACTTTTGTTTTATAATTTTTCTTACTTTCAGAAAAAAAATAGAATGATTGATATTGTTATTGTGGATGATGAACCCAATGCACTGAGAAGTTTAGAGTGGGAAATACAGAATTTTAGTTCTGAATTTTCTATACAGGCTACCTTTACCGAACCCTTGGAAGCTATTTCTTATCTACGTAAAAAAGGCACACAAGCACTGTTTCTAGACATCGAAATGCCTCAAATGGATGGTTTTACCTTTTTGGAACAATTTCCTAGTAGAGATTTCCCTGTTATTATTACTACGGCCTATGACCGCTATGCTATTAAAGCCATTAAAGAAAATGCCTTAGACTACTTATTGAAACCTATAGATAGTGACGACCTAGCACAAAGTGTGGCAAAAATAAAATCCTTCTGGTCTCAGAAGATGGATAATAACCTCTCCATATCGCCAATTCAAAAAATAAAGATATATCACCAAGGGAAATACTTGTTTTTTGAACCAGAACAAATAATCTACATTAAAAGTGATGCGAATAGCTGTGAGTTGTTTTTCGATACTAATCACCCCCTTGTTATCTCACAAACTCTGAAACAGTTGGAAGTGATTTTACCAGAATCCATTTTCTTAAGGGTGCACAATTCTTATATTATTAATCTTAATCATATTAAAGAATACCATAAGGCAGAAGATTACATGGTAATGTCGAACAAAAAAGGAATTCCGGTTTCTCGTCAACGAAAAAATTTAGTTTTGAATAGAATCTAATGGAAGCTATAGGAAATTATTACTTTTTCTTATACAGTATTGTCTTTGGAAGCATTTTTATATTTTTTTTTGTTTCTACGGTCATTTACATTCAAAGTAAGCAACGATTGTTTTTGTTTTATTCGTTGTATAATTTTTTTCAACTAACTTATTTATTGTTGAGAAATCCTTTTTATGCCGATTATTTAGACCACTTTTTTGAGCAACACCGTTTTTTCAATTACGAAATGTATGCCCAAGTACTTTACAATTCGTTCCTCATTCTTTTTTACAAGGACTTTCTGGATTTTGAAAAATTTATTCCTACGTTTAATAGGCGCTCCAACTGGTTATTGATTATAGTAAATATCCTCTCATTAGTTCTTTTTATTATTGGGTTTTTTATTCCGAAGTCATATTTTTACTATTACTATTTCAACTTTGCATTTTTACCGGGGATACTTATTTATACCATTATTTCCCTCTACAAATCATTAAAAACCGAAACTAAACTTGGCTATTTTGCATTGGCTGGAGTTTCTATTTATAGTATTCTTGCATTTTATGCTTATTACACAACTATCGCAAAAATATTACACCCAGCACCCCTTGCCTATTATTTTTTAGGAGTGTTTTTGGAATCCATTGTATTTATGGTAGGTATTGGCTATAAAATAAAGGAAATCTATAAAGAACGGTTAGAAGCTCAACAAAAAATTATTGAAAAACAGGAATACGAAACACATCTCAAAATACAATACCAAACCCAGCTGGAAACACAATTGAGTGAAAGAGAAAAAGAACTAAGGAAAGTCATTTTAGATGCAGAAGAACAAAAGTTGAAAAGCATTACCCATCATTTTGAAAGTCAATTGGCACTGGCAAAGCTACAATCACTCCGCAACCAAATGAATCCCCACTTTATTTTCAATGCACTTAACTCCATTAAGGTATATTTTATTGATAATGACAAGGAAAAGGCCATATTTTACCTTAATAAGTTTTCAAAACTCATCCGTGTTATTTTAGAATCTTCTTCGGAAGACAGTATTACTTTAAAGGAAGAATTAGACATTCTCACCTTGTATATGAGTATTGAAAACCTTAGGTTTAGTCAATCCATAGACTTTACTATTACCTGCCCTGAAAACCTTAATTTGAAGAGAATAAAGATTCCTGCCTTACTATTGCAGCCTTTTGTAGAAAATGCCATTTGGCATGGCCTGATGCAAAAATCAGATAAAAAATCTATCTCTCTCTTGCTACAAGAATCCCCAAATTATTTTATACTACAAATAAAAGATAATGGTATTGGAAGGGAAAATGCACAACGCAACAAAAGAAACAAAAAACTGGAAAAAGAATCTCTCGGACTCAAACTTGCCAATGATCGATTGAATTTTTTTAATACACAAAACAAAACCTCATATCGCTACACCTTTACCGACTTATACGACGAACAAAAAAACCCTACCGGAACCTTGGTAGAGTTTTTCTTTGATTTTAAAAATATTTCGGAAGAGCCTTAATCTACATTATCGTGTAAAAAAGAATTGTTCGTTCGTAAATCCAGCTCGTCATCATCTGTATTTACCGAGGTTCTGGAAAGATGTGTTTCGTTAGTATCGGTATCATCCAACTCAATCCCCATGCGCTTATACGCAGGTTGTTTTTCTATTTCATCAATTTTTGAATTGCTATTTCTGAACTTATAATTGAACTCTTTCATTTTACGTTTACGTTCTTCAGTACGATCACTTAATAATTTAGAAATAGGTGAATTAAGCGGGTCTGCCGGTTCCTCCAATTCTTTTTCCGTCTCCGGTTTTGAAATTGTTTTTGTTTCAAATTGTAGTTCTTCCTCAGCCGCTTCTAACTTTTTAGATGGTTTTGCACTATTAAGTTGAGCTTCAATTTCTTCATAATCATCCAGACTGTATCGCTTTACACCTTCGTTGGAAATTTCGGTGACAGGGATTACTTCTACTGCTTTTACTTCAATGTCTTCAATATTTCTAACCAATAATTCGGGTTCTTCTTCTTCCACTTTTTTCTCTACGGCAGCTACTTTTTTAACTTCCTCTTTAGGAGCGTTTACAGGAAGGTCGAACATAAGAATTTGATCGTCCATTAAATTAATTTCGGAAGTTTCAGCCATTATTTCTTCTTCCATTTCGGCCATAACTTCTTCCGAAGTATTCATTTTACTTTCTACAATAACAAACTCGTTAACATCTATTTCGTTTATCTGAAGTTGCTGAAATTCTGCCAAATAATGAATATCTATGTATTCATAGGCTACATGTATATTTTTTATTAGCTCGGTCGTTTCAATATAACCCTCAAAAGGAATTTCTTTCACTTCCTTTCCTAAAACTTCGGGTTCTTCTTCAAAAAGCACATGCTTTACAATGGGTTCTTCCTTAACCTCTGTGGTCTTTTTGGGAGCATCAAAATCTAACGGAATAGTAATTGGCGTTGCTGTAGGTTTGGCACTTAATTCCTGCTCTGCTCTTTGTTCTTCTTCCAGCGTGTGGATAATTTTTTTACTTTCGGTATTGACAATTTCATGTTGTTGTTCCGGATTAAAACCTGTGGCAATTACCGTAATAGAAATGGCTTTTTCTAGTGAAGCATCCTCCCCAACTCCCATAATAATATTGGCACTGTGCCCTGCTTCATTTTGAATGTGATCGCTTATTTCTCCAATTTCATCTATGGTAATTTCTTCGGAACCTGAAACAATTAACAACAACACATTTTTGGCCCCTTGAATTTTATTGTCATTCAACAATGGTGAATCCAAAGCTTTGGTAATAGCTTCGTGTGCTCTTTGCGATCCTACGGCAGTTGCACTACCCATAATGGCAGTGCCGCTATTGGCAAGTACGGTTTTAGCATCACGAAGGTCAATATTTTGGGTATAGTGATGTGTGATTACTTCGGCAATACCACGAGCAGCTGTGGCTAATACCTCATCGGCTTTTGAAAACCCTGCTTTAAACCCCAAATTACCATATACCTCACGTAATTTGTTGTTGTTAATAACCACCAACGAGTCTACATTTTGACGCAAATTTTCAACCCCTATCTGTGCTTGATCGTTTCGTATTTTCCCTTCAAACTGAAAGGGTATCGTTACAATCCCCACGGTTAAAATATTCAAATCTTTTGCCATTTTAGCAATAATAGGGGCAGCTCCGGTTCCTGTTCCACCACCCATTCCGGCTGTAATAAAAATCATTTTGGTATTGGTAGAAAGCATATCTTGAATTTCTTGCATACTTTCTACAGCAGATTGCTCCCCAATTTTAGGATTTGCTCCTGCACCAAGACCTTCTGTAAGCGAAACTCCAAGTTGAATTTTTACAGGTACGGGACTGTTTTCCAAGGCTTGCGCATCGGTGTTACAAATAACAAAGTCCACGCCTTTAATCCCTTGACTAAACATATGGTTAATGGCATTGCTACCACCACCACCTACGCCAATGACCTTAATGACGTTTGATTGATTTTTGGGCAGGTCGAATGAAATATTATCAAATTCTGTGTTGCTGCTCATAGGTTTATTATTTTTTGTGAGGTTGTTATATTAATATTATATGGGTTTTCCGTTATTCTGCATTGTCTAAAAATTCTTTGAATTTTTCAGCCCATTTATCAAAAAAACGTTTTCCACTTTTATTGGCTTCCATCTTTTCTGTCTTTTCAATGGGTAGTTTTTCTTCTGCATTTTCAACTACAGGGAGTTCATCGTGCTCTACCATTTTTGCATTTTGAACTTTTATTTTTCCGGATAAGCTATTTAAAACCAACCCCACTGCCGTAGCATACATAGGGCTTGTTGTTTCGCTATCGCTGTCTCCTGCTAAATGTTCGTTTGGATAGCCAATACGGGTATCCATGCCCGTAATGTATTCTACCAATTGCTTTAAATGCCGAAGTTGTGCTCCTCCTCCAGTTAAAACAATGCCCGCAATTAACTTCTTTTTTTGTTCTTCATGACCGTAGTTTTTTATTTCCAGATATACCTGTTCAATAATTTCAACAACTCGTGCATGAATAATTTTTGAAAGATTCTTCAAGGTAATTTCCTTAGGTTCTCTACCTCGTAATCCGGGAATAGAAACAATTTCATTGTCTTTATTTTCTCCCGGCCAAGCAGAACCAAATTTTATTTTCAACAATTCGGCTTGTTTTTCAATAATGGAGCATCCTTCTTTAATATCATCGGTAATTACATTTCCGCCAAAAGGAATGACCGCTGTATGCCGTATAATACCATCCTTAAAAATGGCCAAATCCGTAGTTCCTCCTCCTATATCGATAAGTGCTACTCCGGCTTCTTTTTCTTCCTGGCTCAATACCGCATTGGCTGAAGCTAAAGGTTCTAACGTAATTCCGGCCAATTGTAAACCGGCACTTTTAACACATCTTCCTATATTTCGAATAGAAGAAACCTGCCCTACCACTACATGGAAATTGGCTTCCAATCTGCCGCCGTACATCCCTATGGGTTCTTTAATTTCTGCCTGCCCATCTACTTTAAAATCCTGTGGCAACACGTGAATGATTTCTTCTCCCGGAAGCATCACTAATTTATGTACCTGGTTACAAAGCCTATCGATATCCTCATCATTAATCACTTCATCACTGTTAGAACGGGTAATGTAATCGCTATGCTGAAGGCTCCGAATATGCTGTCCCGCAATGCCTACAACTACTTCAGAAATTTTCATCCCCGAAGAGCTTTCGGCATCCTGTATTGCTTGTTGAATGGACTGAATTGTTTGGGTAATGTTGTTAACGACCCCTCTATGAACACCTAAACTTTTAGACTTCCCAATGCCCAGGATTTCCATTTTCCCGTACTCATTTTTACGTCCAATCATCGCCACAATTTTTGTGGTTCCTATGTCTAATCCAACCGCTATGTTACTGTTTTCCATGACTTATTTTTTTGTGGCTACTACTTGGTTTCCAAATTGTAAATCCACGGTTTTATAGATGGTAAGCGTCTGTTCTTTTTTTGCTTTCTGAAAAAAAGCTTTAAAATTTTGAACCTTTTTTTCCATATCCACTAATTTCCCAAACTGAACTTTAAAATCTTCTTTCCGAAGAAGTAACTCCACCTCTCCATTTGGTTTTCTGTGAATTCCCGTTACAATTTGATTCATAAACGCGTCTTCTTTCAGCATTAAGAGCAATGGAGTTAGCTCTGTAAAATGGGTATTGGAGGTTCCTGTTACCGTTGGAACTCTTGCCGAATACACCGTTGAAAGAGGCATTTTTTTTCCGTCTTCATCAATATAAAAAGAAGGGTTCCCCAAAACTCTGGCAATAGGATTTCGTTGTTCAATTTTGGCCCCTAAACTCCCATCAATAGTTATAAACACCTGAGCATCACGCACCATAGGATGCTCAGTGAGCCTACTTTCCATCTCTTTCAAAACTAAAATTTCTTTAGGGATGCTCGTAACACTCTCGTTATTTTGTATTAACAATTTATTAACCGCCGAAAGTGTGATAAACGGGCTATTTTCATCGGTAAACTTCACATCAATTTTTGAAATTTTCCTGGCGTTGTTTCGAGCTCTTGTAAAGCTTACCAAAACTCCCATTCCAATAATTAACAACACTAATTTTATGACACCCCAATTAACTTTCATACGCTAAATATTTTGCAATTTTAGATACCTCGGCTCCTATATCGCCTGCGCCTACTAATAATTTTACTTTACAGCTTGAGTTTTTTATTTTTTGAGCCAATTCTTCTTTAGTTACCAACGCTTTGGTCGGGTTTGAAATTTTATTCAGCAACCATTCTGAATCAATCCCTTCTATGGGTAATTCGCGTGCCGGGTAGATTTCTAAGAGAACGATTTCATCAAATTTTGAAAGGCTTTTGGCAAATGCATCTCCGAAATCTCGGGTCCTACTGAACAAATGAGGTTGAAAAACAATGAGTTTTCTTTCATTGGGATACATTTCAGAAACCGCTTGAAACAAGGCATCAATCTCGGTGGGATGATGTGCATAATCGTCTATCAACACCAAATCTTGCTTCTTTATTTTATACGAAAAACGCCGCTCCACCCCTTTAAAACTTAATAAAGCTTTGGGAAGGCCGGGAGTTGGGGTTCCCGCAGAAATGGCCATTCCCAAAGCTGTTACCGCATTGTGTAGGTTATGATGTCCGGGCAGTAAAAAGTGTAAATCGTATATAATCTCGGTAGGTGTTTTTAAATTGAAAACATAGGCACCGTTTTCAATTCGAACGTGTTGTGCTTCAAAATCGGCCGGCTCTTCTACAGCAACCGTTCTCCCTTCCAGGGGTAGTCCTTTTTTGAATAATAAATGTTCTTTTTTAGGTACTAATTTTGAAAATTCCTTAAAGGAATCTTCAATAGTGGAAGCATCGCCGTAAATGTCCAAATGATCTGCATCCATAGAAGTAACACAAGCAATATCCGGGCGCAATTGAAGGAAGGAACGATCAAATTCATCGGCTTCCACTACAGTGATTTCCGTTCCTTTACTTATAAAATTAGAATGATAATTTTCTGCTATTCCGCCTAAAAAAGCGGTTACCGGCATATTACATTCGGCCATGAGATGACCTAAAATGGCCGAAGTTGTAGTTTTTCCGTGGGTTCCGGCAACTGCCAAACACAAGGTGTTTTTGGTTACTTCGCCTAATAACTTTGCCCTTTTTACTACCTCGAAACCTTCAGAATTAAAATGACTTAAAATAGCGCTGTCCTTAGGAATGGCAGGAGTATATACCACCAAGGTATTTGCTGAAGTTAATTTCTTTGGTATTTCAGAAACACTATCTTTAAAGGTAATTGTCATTCCTTCAGCAGTTAACTCATCGGTAAGGACCGTGGAAGTCTTATCGTACCCATATACTTTTTTCCCTAACAATTGAACATAACGAGCCAAGGCACTCATCCCAATACCACCGATACCTACAAAGTAAAGATTTGATATGTTCTTTAATTCCTTCACTTTTTATTAATTAATTTTTCTATTTCTGAAACAATATCTTTTGCCGCATTAGGCCTAGCTAGGAGTTTTATGTTTTTTGAAAGTGTTTGTTGCAGGCCTCTATCATTTATTAATTGCGAGAATTTAGTTTCAAAATCTGCTTCCAATTCACTTTCCTTTAAAAGGATTGCGGCGTGTTCTTTTACAATGGCTTCTGCATTTTTGGTTTGATGATCTTCTGCCACGTTGGGAGATGGAATAAAAACAACCGGCTTTCCTACCAAACACAATTCGGAAACCGATAGCGCCCCCGATCTTGAAACAATAAAATCTGAAGCAGCATAGGCTAAATCCATACGATTTAAAAAGGCATGAACCTGAATATTTTTTGAAGAATACTTGTTGTAAGCTTCATAATAGTATTTTCCACATTGCCAGATAACTTGCAAGTTGTTTTCTTCAAAAAACGAAAGCTCTTTCTCGATAAGCTCGTTGATTCTTCTTGCGCCCAAGCTACCTCCTAATACCAAGAGTGTTTTTTTGTTAGCATCGAGTTTAAAAAACTGCTGCGCTTCTACTTTTTTAGAATCAATTTCCAGTAAATCTTGCCGCACAGGATTGCCTGTAAATACTATTTTTTCAGAAGGAAAAAAGGCTTCCATCCCGGTATAAGCTACACAAATAGTTTTCACTTTTTTGCTCAACCATTTGTTGGTCATACCGGCATGACTATTTTGTTCTTGAATTAAGCAAGGAATCCTTCTTTGCGAAGCTACTCGAAGTAAGGGAGCACTGGCATAACCACCGGTACCAATAGCAATATCTGGTTTAAAATCTTTAATAATTTTTCGAGCTTTTATTAAACTTGAAGTGAGTTTTAAAGGAAAAATGAGATTGCTGAGTTTTAAATTACGTTGCAGCCCAGAAATCCAAAGTCCTTCAATTTTATACCCTGCTTGAGGTACCTTTTCCATTTCCATGCGATCTTTGGCTCCCACAAATAAAAATTCGGCATCGGGATAGTTACGTTTTAATTCATTAGCAATAGCAATGGCAGGGTAGATATGCCCCCCTGTTCCTCCTCCCGATATGATGAATTTATATGACTTCACTTAAAATATCTAATGGGTTTTCTTCTTTTTCTTCCTTAAGTGCTACCTCTCTTTTGGCACTCACACTCAAGATCATTCCTAAGGCTAAGCAAGTCATCCATATAGAGGTTCCCCCACTACTTATAAGTGGCAGCGTTAATCCTGTAACGGGAAACAATTCCACAGCAACGCCCATATTTACTAAAGCCCTGAAAATAATAGGCAACCCTACGCCAACCACCAATAATTTTCCGAAAAATGAAGTGCTTTTATGTATCACAATTAAGATTCTAAAGAGTAAAAACAAATACAAAAACAATAAAAATAAACCTCCTATTAACCCAAATTCCTCAATAATTATAGCGTAAATAAAGTCTGAAGAAGATTGAGGCAAAAAGTTTTTCTGAATACTTTTCCCGGGGCCTAAGCCTACTACTTTTCCGGAGGCTATAGCTATTTTAGCTTTTTCAATTTGATAATCGGCTTCGGTATCTTTTTTATCGGTAAAATTTTCAATTCTACTCATCCAGGTATCTACTCTATTGGGAAATACCCCTGGGAATGCTTTAGCAGTCAGTATAAAAAGGGTTAAAAAAAGAAGCCCGGCGCCGAGTATAATTCCTAAGTACTTAATAGGATATCCTCCTATAAATACTAAAATAACGACCATAGTAAAAATAATAGCCGTGGTGGATAAGTTAGCCGGAAGAATACATGCTAGCACTAAAAAAACAGGCAGCCAAAGCGGTACTAAGGTTTCTTTAAAAGTGACTTGTTTGTCTTTAATACGTGATAAATATCGTGCCACATAGGTCATTAATACTACCGATGCCAAAGCTGAAGTTTGAAAGGTAACCCCAACAAAAGGCACTCGTATCCATCTGCTGGCATTGGCCCCCTCTATGGTACTGCCTTGACTTAAGGTAATAATCAATAAAATAATGACTACCGGAAGTGCAATAATGGAAAGTCCCTTAAAATAATGATACGGAATTTTATGTACCCCGTACAAAATGGCAAACCCTAGTAATAAATGAGCAAAATGCTTTAATAAAAATTGAAGTGTATTTCCCGAGTTACCATATAAGTACGCCAAATTGCTACTGGCACTATACACCGGTAAAAAAGAGAAAAGTGCCAGCAAGCCTATAATGGCCCAAATAGCTTTATCTCCTTGCAAGTATTGAAATACACTTTTCATTTTTATAAATTTCTTACAGCCTCTTTAAATTGTCTTCCACGGTCTTCATAATTCTCAAACAAATCGAAACTTGCACAGGCTGGAGAAAGTAACACGGTATCTCCTTTTTCCGAAAGTCGATATGCCACTTGTACAGCATCATTCATACTTTGAGTTTCTACCATCATATCTACCACATTCCCAAAAACCTTGATAATTTTATCATTATCAACTCCCAAACAAATAATGGCTTTTACTTTTTCGTTTACCAACGGAAGTAATTCTTCATACTCATTTCCTTTATCAACGCCTCCTACAATCCAAACGGTAGGGGTCTCCATACTTTCTAGGGCAAAAAAGGTGGCATTTACGTTCGTAGCTTTGGAATCGTTAATGTAGATTACGTTATTAATTTTCAATACCTTTTCCAATCGATGTTCGACCCCTTGAAAATTTTCTAAGGACTGCCGGATGGTATCTTTTCGTATGCGAAGTAGGGTCGCAACGGTAGACGCCGCCATGGCATTTTTAAGGTTATGATTTCCAGTAATTTGTAGGTTAGCAATTGGCATGGTATGTGAGTTTATTTTTGTTTTTATAATGATATTTTTATTTTCTAAATAAGCCCCTTCTTCAAATTTTTTTGTCAATGAAAAAGGGAGTAATTGTGATTGAATGGTATTTTTTGAAAGCCATTTTGCAATAACCACATCATCGGCATCGTAGATGAAATAATCATCCGTTGTTTGATTCATTGCGATTCGGAACTTAGCAGCGATATACTTTTCATAATCATATTCATATCGATCCAAATGATCGGGTGAAATGTTGGTAAGCACGGCAATATGTGGCCTAAAAGTTTCGATGCCGTCTAACTGAAAACTACTCAACTCCAGAACAAAATTTTCATAGCTTTGTTCAGCTACGAGTTCAGCAAAACTTTTCCCAATATTTCCGCCCAGTGCTACATTCAATTCCGGTTTCAACAACTCATAGGTAAGCGTCGCCGTGGTTGTTTTTCCGTTACTTCCGGTAATGCCCACAATGGTTGCTTGGGTATATTTTGAAGCGAATTCTATTTCAGAAATTACCTTTATTCCTGCTTCTTTCAGCTTCTTCACAATAGCAACTTTGTCCGGAATTCCGGGGCTTTTCATGACCACATCTGCTGAAAGAATCGTTGCTTCGGTATGCCCGCTTTCTTCCCATTCAATCTCATGATGTAAAAGAACTTGTTTGTATTTTTCTTTTATTTTTCCGAAGTCTGAAACAAAGACTTCATATCCTTTATTCTTTCCTAAAATGGCCGTCCCTATGCCACTCTCTCCTGCACCCAGAATGACCAACTTTGTCATGATTATCTAATTTTTAAGGTTACAATAGTCATGACCGCTAATACAATACCCACAATCCAAAACCGGGTGACAATTTTACTTTCATGATACCCTTTTACTTGATAATGGTGGTGAAGTGGTGACATTCGGAATATTCTTCTCCCTTCTCCATATTTCTTTTTGGTGTACTTAAACCAACTCACTTGCATGACTACAGAAAGATTTTCCATTAAAAAGATGCCGCAAAGAATGGGAATTAGCCATTCTTTACGAATAGCTATAGCAATAACCGCAATGATTCCCCCAATAGTTAAACTTCCCGTATCTCCCATAAATACCTGTGCGGGATAGGCATTATACCATAAAAACCCAATGAGTGCTCCTACAAATGCCATAATAAAAATGGTTAACTCACCCGTGTTTGGGATGTACATAATGTTGAGGTAATCTGAAAAAATGACGTTCCCCGAAACCCATGCAAAAATGGCGAGTGTAACCCCAATAATGGCCGAAGTTCCTGCCGCAAGACCATCAATACCGTCGGTTAAATTGGCTCCGTTTGAAACTGCAGTGATAATGAAAATTACAATCGGGATGAACACCAACCAAGCAAACTTTTTGTAATCATTTCCGGCCCAGCTTACCAGTTTTTCATAGTTAATTTCATTATCCTTCACAAAAGGAAGGGTGGTTAACAAGGTTTTCTCTTCCTCATAAAAGGATTGTATATTTCCTTCGGTGATTGTTGTATCAGTGTCTATGGTTGTAATTTGCCTTCTAACTGTGATATCACTGTGGAAATACATTGTAGCTCCCACAATAATCCCTAATCCTACTTGTCCAAAAACCTTAAATTTACCAGGAAGACCTGCTTTATCTTTTTTGAATTTTTTGATATAGTCATCAATAAACCCAATGGTTCCCATCCAAAGCGTGGTGATTAAAAGCATGATAACATAAATGTTTTCCAGCTTTGCGAAAAGTAATACCGGGATAATGGTTGCCAAAATGATGATAATTCCTCCCATAGTGGGTGTTCCTGCCTTTTCATTTTGTCCTTCCAAGCCTAAATTCCGAATGGTTTCTCCTACTTGTTTTTTTCGTAAAAAAGCAATGATTTTTTTTCCATAAATCATGGCAATAAACAATGATAGAATTACCGCCATGGCTGCCCTAAAGGTGATGAAGCGAAAGAGTCCTGCCCCAGGCAAGTCATAGGTTCTATCTAGAAAATCGAATAGGTAATACAGCATCTTATTTTTGTAATTCGGTTAGCATTTGGTTTACCATTTTAAAATCATCAAAATCGTATCGTTCTCCTTTAATTTCTTGGTAGGTTTCATGTCCTTTTCCAGCGACTAAAATGATATCGCCTTCCTGCGCCATTTGGCAAGCGGTTTTTATGGCCTGTTTTCTATCGGTAATCGAAACTGTCTTTTTATAATGTTCTGGAGAAACTCCTTTTTCAATAGCTTCAATAATTGTTTCAGGGTCTTCGTTTCGGGGGTTATCACTGGTAAAAATTACTTTAGTACTCAAGTTGGCTGCAATGTTGCCCATTTTAGGTCTCTTTTCAGCATCCCTATTTCCACCGCACCCTACAACCGTAATTAATTCTTCATTTCCGGTGCGAATGGCATTTATAGTTTCCAGCACATTTTTCAAGGCATCGGGTGTATGAGCATAATCTACAATGGCTGTTATATTTTTTGAGGAAACAGCATATTGAAATCTTCCGTCCACACTTTCCAACGTACTCATCAACTGAAGAATTTCTATAGTCTCTAAGCCCAATAAATCGGCTGCACCATAGATAGCTAATAAATTATAGGCATTGAAAGATCCTATTAATTTTACCCATAGTTCCTGATTGTTAATTTTCAACAAAAGCCCTGTAAATTGATTTTCCAGAATTTGTGCTTTGTAATCTGCCATGCTCTTTAGGGCATAGGTATATTTTTTGGCCTGCGTGTTCTGAAGCATTACCGGACCATTTTTATCATCAGCATTGGTAAGTGCAAATGCCGATTTTGACAACTGATCAAAAAAAGATTTTTTTACATCGCGGTATTCTTTGAAATCTTTATGGTAATCTAAATGGTCATGGGTAAGATTGGTAAAAATTCCTCCTGCAAATTGTAAACCTTCCGTTCTTTTTTGATGAATTCCGTGAGAGCTTACTTCCATAAAACAAAAGGCTACCCCAGCATCGACCATCTCCCGTAAATATTTATTGATTGTTAATGAATCTGGCGTAGTATGTGTTGCCGGATATACTTTTTCAGCAATTTTGATATGTACTGTGGAAAGCAAGCCTGTTTTATAGCCTGCTTTTTTAAAAAGCTCAAACAATAAACTGGAAATGGTTGTTTTTCCATTGGTACCGGTAACACCTATCAGTTGTAAACTTTCGGAAGGATTATCGTAAAAATTGGCTGCCATGCGAGCTAAAGCTGCTTGCGAATCTTTCACCTGCACATAGGTAATGCCATTGATAATAAGTTCTGGAAGCGTTTCACAAATAATAGCGATTGCCCCTTTTTCGGAAGCCATTTTAATAAATTCATGACCATCAGACATAGTTCCTTTAATAGCCACAAAAACATCATTCAACTCCACTTTTCGTGAATCGAATTCAATGTTAGTGATAGCTACCGAGGTATTCCCTATTACTTTTTCAAGGGTTACTTTATACAATATGTCTTTTAATACTATCATGACAATCGAAGTACTATTTTTTGACCTTTTTTAAATTTTTCTCCGGAAGGAATAGACTGTGATGCTACACTTCCATTTCCTTCGGTAATAACACTTAACCCAAGATTTTCCAAAATAGATATTGCATCCATACCGGTCATTCCTAATACATTGGGAACGATGGACCCTCCTTTTTGGGCTTTGGCATAATAGGTTTCAAAATCTTTTGCCACAGCAGGAGCATTAGGATTTTTATCGTTCACTTCGTCAATCAAAGGACTATCGGTAAATATTTTTTGAGCAATACGTTTAAACACCGGGCCGGTAACATCGGCTCCGTAATATCCTTTTTTGGTACTAGGCTTATGAATGACTACAATACAGGAATATTTTGGGTTGTCCGCAGGAAAGTAGCCCGAAAAAGAAGAAATATACTTTCGGTCTTTCTCCCAACCCTCTTGCCAATATTCTGTGCGGGCCGTTCCGGTTTTTCCTGCCATGGAAAAATTTTCAGAATACAAACTTTTTCCCGTTCCTCTTTTCACAATGTTTTTAAGAATATCCTTTATTTGAGTTAAAGTCTCATCGGAAGAGATTTTGGGGTTAATCACTTCCGTTTCAAAAGATTGAACCCCTTTATCGATGGTTCTAATTTCCTTAATGAAACGAGGTTTTACCATGACACCATTGTTGGCAATAGCATTATAAAAGGTAAGTGTTTGAAGCGGTGTCATGCGCAAATTGTAACCATAGGCCATAGAAGGCAACGCATTTTTACTCCAAAGTTTATCTCCCGGCTCGGGAATAATAGGTTTTCCTTCTCCCGAAATTGGAATCCCAATTTTTTGATTGAGGTGCCAAGATTTAATTTTGTCGGTAAATTTTTTTGGATTTTTGGCGTAATTGTCGTCAATTAAGGACGCCAAACCAATGTTGGAGGAAACTTCTAAGGCTTTTGCAGCAGATATTTTTCCATAGCCTCCGTGTCTGGAATCAGTAATATTTCTACCATAAAATCGTTTGCTGCCTTGTTTGGTATCTACTACGGTAGCCGTGTCTATTACCTTATCCTCCAGGGCTGCCATGAAAGCCATCACTTTAAAGGTGGAGCCTGGTTCGTGACTTTCGCCAACAGCATAATTTAATTTTTCATAATAACCGCCACCTTCAGCTTTCCCTAAATTTGCAATGGCTTTTATCTCACCTGTTTTTACCTCCATGACAATGACACTTCCGTGCTCTGCTTCATAATATTCCATCTGTTTTAATAGTGCATGGTGTGCAATATCTTGGATATTCACATTGATGGTTGTCACAATATCGTACCCATCTTGAGGCTCAATTTCATTTTCATCTGAAACAGGTTTCCATTGTCCTTGTGCAATTTTCTGTTTTAAACGACGACCATTTTTTCCTCTTAAAAATTCATCAAAAGCCCCTTCAAAACCAACTTCATATACATCCTTTTCTTGGTTTTTTTGATTGCCCACCAAGCGTTCCCCTATTTTACCCATGGGGTGCTCTCGTACCGTATGCTGCTCTACAATAATTCCACCTTTATAAGGCCCTTTATTGAAAAGAGGCATCTTTTTTACACGTACATAATTTGAATATCCCAATCCGCGGGCAACCAATAAATATCTGTTTTTATCGGCTCTGGCTTTTCTGAAAAGATTTTGGTAATAGGAAGCAGGTTTGTTAAAAAGCTTGCTTAATTCTTTTGAAAGAGGAACCAAATTTTCATCAAAATCTTCTTTTGAAACTGTCACGGCATCAAACCGAATATCGTATTTGGGAACCGAGGTAGCCAATAAGCTTCCGTCATCTGCATAGACGTTTCCTCTATTGGCTTCGATGGTAAAGTTTTTAGTCGTGTTTTCTAAAGCCAGTTCGCGGTAAGCATCCCCGTCAATAAATTGGATACTTATCAATTTAAAAACGATGAGCCCTGCGAAGATGAACATACCTCCGGCAACAAAGTAGAAACGGTTGATGATGTTCTTTTCTTCTACTGGCATTTGCTACTCACTTTTTTTGACGACTATTTTTTGCGGTGGAGTTTCAGAAGGAAACAACCCTCTTCCTTCCATGGCCCTTATAATTTTACTTTCCATTTTAGACTGCATCAATTGCATTCTTACATCTACATATTCGCTTTTCAGTTCTTTTACTTCGTTATTTAATCTAGCAATCTCGTGCACTTTTTTATCGGCTTGATGCGAACTGGCAATCATCATTAAAGCCAAAAGGGATAAAAAAATGATGAACCTCCAGTTTTTAAAAGCATCATCGCTTACTAAAAACCTACCTTTTATAATATTGTAGAAGTTCTTTTTCATATTAGTTTTTCGGCAATACGCAATTTGGCACTTCGGGCTCTGTTATTTATTTTTATTTCTTCTTCGGAAGGAACAATTAATTTACCCACTGCTTTAAAAGGCACTTCCACCCTTCCAAAAACATCTTTTTCAGGCTCTCCCTCAAACATTCCATTTCGGATATATCGTTTTACCAATCGATCTTCAAGTGAGTGATACGATATAACACTTAGTCTACCACCAGGTTTAATTACTTCCGAAGTTTGTAAAAGAAATTCCTTTAACACCTCCAATTCTTGGTTTACCTCTATACGAATTGCCTGAAACACTTGAGCCAAAATTTTATTTTCTTTATGCCTCGGCAAAAACCTACTTAAAACGGTTTTAAGTTGCTCGCTTGTTTTAATTGGTGCTTTAACCCTCCCTTCTGCAATTAAACGAGCCATTCCTGCAGCAGTTTTTAACTCTCCATATTCCCAAAACACCTTTCGAAGTTGTTTCTCGTCATACTCATTAACCACATGAAATGCAGAGACGGCATTGTCTTGATTCATCCGCATATCCAAATGAGTTTCAAACCTTGTTGAAAATCCACGCTCTTGCGCATCAAACTGATGAGAGGAAACACCAAAATCCCCTAAAATTCCATCCACTTTTGTATGTCCATAAAACCGCAAAAAGCGTTTTAAAAACCTAAAGTTTTCGTTGATGAGCGTAAAGCGTGGATCATCGATAGCATTTTTAAGAGCGTCTTTATCTTGATCGAAAGCAAGTAGCTTTCCTTGATTTCCCAATTGTTTCAATATTTCTTTGGAATGTCCCCCGCCGCCAAAAGTTACATCCACATATACCCCGTCAGGTTGGATGTTGAGACCCTCGACAGTCTCTTTTAGCAATACAGGGTTATGATATTCCATCGTCTATATCATTAACACCTCCCATAACTTCTTCCGCTAAATCGGCAAAGTTTGTGGTAGCATCATTTATAGCTTTTTCATATTTAGTTGCATCCCAAATCTCTACGATGCTAATTGCCGAAGACACCACAATATCCTTATCAATTCCTGCAAAATCCATGAGATCTCTAGGAATGTTCAATCTTCCTGTAGCATCCAATTCTACGGTACGAACCCCTGCGGTAAAACGACGAATGAAATCGTTATTTTTTCTGCTAAACCGATTAAGTCCACTTACTCGCTGCATTAACTTTTGCCATTCTTCCATGGGATATAACTCCAGACATGGCTGAAAAACAGCTCGTTTAATCACAAAACCCGAAGTTGCCACGGTAGCTAATTGTTTTTTCAAATCGGCCGGAACCATGACCCTTCCCTTGGTATCTGCTTTACAATGATATGTTCCAATAAGATTGAGCATTAAAGCTATTCTTGTTTTATTTATTGAATCAAATATAATTGATTTTTACCACTTTTTACCACTTTTTACCACTTTGTTGATAAGTTTTCCCACCCATATACCAAGATTTGCACTACCCTTTACTAATTCATCTGATTTACAATTACTTAAATCGCTGTCTGTTAAGAAGTTTTCAACAAAAACCGGAAGCGTTTCATTTCGTTAAAATTTGCTTACTTTTGTGGTATGTTTTAAAGCACTTTATGACCCATCAACTAAAGAAAGAAGGTAAATATTCGTACTTGGAAATTGGCGAAGGAACCCCCATTATTATTATGCATGGTCTCATGGGAGGTCTTAGTAATTTTGATGGTGTTGTGGATTTTTTTCCAAAGAAAGGCTACAAAGTGGTCATTCCTGAATTGCCTATCTATTCTATGCCCATTCTTAAAACCAATGTAAAAAACATTGCCAAATTTGTTTCTGCATTTATTGATTTTAAAGGATATAATGAAGTTATTTTGCTTGGAAATTCCTTAGGAGGTCATATAGGCTTAATGGTAACCAAACTCTATCCTAAAAAAGTAAAAGCACTTGTAATTACTGGAAGTTCCGGACTTTATGAAAGTGCTATGGGGGAAACGTATCCAAAACGTGGCGATTATGATTATATTAAGCAAAAAGCTGAAAACGTTTTCTACGATCCAGCTGTAGCTACCAAGGAAATTGTGGATGAGGTGTATGCCAGTGTGAATGACAGAAACAAATTGATACGAACCCTTTCCATTGCTAAAAGCGCCATTCGCCATAATATGGCGAAGGATCTTCCGCATATGCCAAATCCTACCTGTATTATTTGGGGCAAAAACGATACAGTAACGCCACCGGAGGTTGCCCACGAATTCCACGAATTACTTCCAGATTCAGATTTGTATTGGATTGACAAATGTGGTCACGCCGCTATGATGGAGCATCCGGACATTTTTAATGATTTGTTGTACAGCTGGTTACAGCAAAGGGGGTTTTAATTTTTATTGATGAAAATAACATCGGCAGAATTTGTAATGAGTAACAGCGATGTTACCAAATGTCCCAATAACAAATTGCCGGAATATGCTTTTATTGGTCGTTCCAACGTAGGAAAGTCTTCCCTAATTAATATGTTAATGCAACGTAAAAGTTTGGCAAAAACTAGTGGCAGACCAGGAAAAACGCAACTCATTAATCATTTTTTAATCAACAAAAATTGGTATTTGGTAGATCTTCCGGGATATGGATACGCTCGGGTTTCAAAATCGAGCAAAAAAACCTTTCAAAAATTTATTACCCAATACTTTGAGAAACGGCAACAACTGGTTTTGGGTTTTGTTTTAATAGACTGCCGCCACGAACCTCAAACCATTGATTTAGAATTTATGGAATGGCTTGGAGAAAGTCAAATTCCATTCAATATTATATTTACAAAGGCAGATAAGTTAAAGCCCAACGCACTAAAACGAAGTATTGAAGATTATACCAAAAAAATGTTAGAAACCTGGG
Source organism: Flavobacteriaceae bacterium (assembly GCA_041392125.1). Taxonomy (GTDB): domain Bacteria; phylum Bacteroidota; class Bacteroidia; order Flavobacteriales; family Flavobacteriaceae; genus Halomarinibacterium. Next base: position 248,856 of record JAWKMR010000004.1, read on the forward strand.
AAGAAATGCCAACCTATTTTGTGACTTCGTCTACAGGTGGCGATGGAAGAGACGAGCTTCTTGCTTACATTGAGCAGCTCAATTCAGAAGTAAATTTGAATTAGTGCAAAAGTTTTAATTTTTCTTCAACTCCAACTTTTCAGCAAAATAATCACAAAAATCAAGCATGGTAGCACTCATTTTTTCATCGTTAGTGGCCCGTTGAAAGGTATTTGCCATAGCGGTAAGCGTTTGATGAAAAAACACTTTCATTTCGTCCAACGGCATGTCTTTGGTCCATAAATCAATTCGCAATGCTTCCTGATTTTTAGAATCCCAAACCGACAATAGCATGGCTTTGGTTTCCATGTGTTCTACACCCCCGTCTGGGGCTGTCCAATGTAATTTTTCTGGGATTCGATTTTCATCCATCCCCACGGTTAATTTTATTTCGGAAGTAATTTTACTCATTTTTTTGGTTTGTATTTAGAGTCGTTAAAAATATCCTCAGCACTCTTATTCATTAATTGCTCTACCGAAACAGGATTGTTTTTCATATAGGCTTGTACAATTTTCCAGCCTATAAATCTGCCTATCATTCCGGGTGATTCATTATCAATTTCAAGATTAAATTTTGAGAAAGGGGCCGGGGCCACAAATCGTTGTATTAATTTTGGATCGGTACTGTAAAGCAATTCGTTTTCAATAAAATAGCGCCAAACTTCAGCTTCATTTTCAATCGCCCAATTTAGTTCTTCTTCAGTATATCCCATTCGTATTGCTTCCGAAGTATTGGGCAACCATAATTCTTTAAGGTAAAGTTCTTTTCCGAAGTAAATGAGTTGCCCTAAAAAAGATCGCTCCAAAGGCAAGGAAATATACTTTTTTGCATACACCGAAGCAATGTCGGGGCCCAGTTGCGAAGGTTTTAAGGTTTTACTAATGTATTTTGAAATCCCTTCATAAAAAAAGTGGTCTTCTCCTAAATAAGTATCCAACTCCAACAATAACAAACTGTCTTGAGCAATTATTTTGGTTCTGTAATCTACTTCAGAAGTGGTGGTATACACTTTTGGAATATCGAACTTTGGGAAATAATATTTTATATGTTGAAAAAGGGAGTTTAATTCTTCTTTTAAAGGCTCTTCGGAAGGAAACACCTTGAACACTTCTTCATTTAATTGCCGTTGCAATGTATCCTGCATTTTTTCGATCCAAATACTATCGTGAAATTGTTCGGGGAAAAATAATCGATATTCTTTTTTTAGATGTCCTAAATCGGAAGGAACTGCTTCAGCAAAAATTTTATCAAATCGAATGATTTCAACATTAACCGGGATTTTTGAAATCTCTGTTTCCGTTTTAGATTTCGATTGGCAACTTGCCAAAAGAAGAGATAAAGAAAAAACAGAAAAAAAATAATTCATAAAAAATGTCTTCTTCATAAATAACGGGATTCCTTTTTTTAAATTTTGTTTTCTCTATTTTTGTCATGCAAAGGTATTATTAATCTTCTTTAAATGCAGTAAAAATGAACGCAGAAAAAGTGACACACTACATTACAACTTGGTTAAAAGAATACGCCGAAAATGCAAAAATGAAGGGTTTTGTTATTGGCATTAGCGGTGGGATAGATTCTGCAGTTACTTCTTCTTTGTGTGCATTAACCGGATTTTCCACTTTATGCTTAGAAATGCCTATTCATCAGGCTGCTTCGCAGGTAAGCAGAGCTAAAAATCATATAGAATGGCTCCAATCAAAATTCAGTAATGTATCGAAAACAGAGGTAAACTTAACCCCTGTTTTCAACAGTTTTATTGCAACTTTACCAGCGGTTGATAACGAAGAATCCAGATTTTTATCGTTAGCAAACGCTCGTGCTAGATTACGAATGACGACCTTATATTATTTTGCCGGTTTGCATAAATATCTCGTCGCCGGAACAGGAAATAAGGTAGAGGATTTTGGCGTTGGGTTTTATACAAAATACGGTGACGGGGGTGTGGATTTAAGCCCTATTGCAGACTTAATGAAAAGCGAAGTATATGCCATTGCACGACACATAGGTGTAAATCAAGAAATAATTGACGCTGCACCAACCGATGGTTTGTGGGGAGATGATAGAACCGATGAAGACCAAATTGGAGCAAGTTACGATGAACTGGAATGGGCCATGAAAATGAAGGAGGAAAACAAGACTCCAGACCACTTTGAAGGTCGCCAAAAAAGGGTTTTTGAAATTTATTTACACCTTAATAAAGTAAACCAACACAAAATGAACCCCATCCCAATTTGTAAAATACCTACAATACTGAAACTTTCTTAGTTTTTCAACGAATTTTCGTACAGTTTGACGAAAAATAATTTGCTCTCTCGTTCTTTTTTATAGTTTTGATTTGTAGTATAAGTATTACAAAAACCTCACACTTACTAATGATCCCCGGTTGCTAAGTGTTTTCTTTAATAAAAATGAACCATACATGAAGAAAATTGTTATTGCAGATCACCACCCGGTTACTAGAAAAGGGATCGCCTGCATGCTTAAAAAATCCAAAGACTTTTCTATTGTAGGAAAAGTTAATAATGGCGATGAACTATTCAAAAATCTAGAAGAAATTAGCCCCGATATTTTAATCATGGAAATTGATATGCCACAAGTAAATGGTATCAATGTCCTTCGAAATATAAAAACTGAATTTCCGCAAACCAGAGTGCTTATATTTTCAACACATCCGGAAGAAATTTACGCACTTCGTTCTATAAAATCCGGTGCTGCAGGATATGTTCCAAAATCGGCCTCTACCAAAGTATTTTTAAAAGCACTGAAACGAATCGCCAAAGGAGGTATCTTTCTTAATGAAGAACTTACTTCAACATTTACCAGTAGAAATGTGGGTGAGTCTAGTGCTATTAGCCGTTATAAAAAATTGTCTTCCCGAGAGATTGAAGTATTAAATCTACTTTCCAGTGGGAAAAGAAATAAAGACATTGCCAACGCATTGGATATTAACGAAAAAACGGTGAGTACCTACAAAACAAGATTGCTCAAAAAGCTGAAAGTAGATAACTTGGCAGACTTGATTAACCAATCAAGAATGTTTCAGTTTGGGTAAACTATAACACACGATTGAGTTTTTCTGAAAGCACTTTTTTAAGTGAGATGTAATCCATGATATCTTGAAGACTTTCTTTGTTTTCATCATTTTCTGAATTTTTTACAGATTCACTTAAATCCATAATTTTTTTGGAAACCAAATGACGCCTTAGATTCAAAATGGTTTCACTAACCATTTGTGAAATAGCATGCTTTTTATCCTTTACATAAATATCTTTTCTATCCCAATGATGTAGCTGATGCTTTTCCTCTTCCATCATCACATGGGTAGCCACTTCAGCAATTTCTTTTGGAAGTTGATTCACTAACTGATCAAACTTAAGCTCCCCTTCTTGGTTAAATGTATCAATCACTTGATAATACAACTTTTTAAACGTTTTATTAGTAAACTCTACCTCATCTTCCTGCAAATCCAAATATACTTTTTCAAAAACTTTTGCGGTGACCCATTCCGGTTTAAAAACAATCGTTCCATCTTCGGAAGCTTCCATAATTAGTTCTTCAAATTGTTCCTCTTCATTGCCGTAAAGAAGTAATAATTCAATTATTTTTTGTTCCAGTTGATACTGAATATCAACTTTTTGAATGACTTCTTTTTCTGCCGGAACAATTTCCATCTCAACGTGTTCCTGTTTTGGCTTTTTGGAAGCATCTCTTCGCTCTTTTTGAAGCATTTGAGCCAGCGTAGTAAACCAATACTTCTCGCTTATATCCATTAAAGATTTTAGAAATATTCTTAGCATACATCTGTGCTTTTGCAGTGGAAGAATTGGTCTTAATAATCATTAATCCATCAGATTCAGTATTTCTTTTTAAAGGGTCTTTCTCTTAGTACAGTTCCATAAAATTCAACAAAATCTTTTGCGTTTTCTTCAATAAAAGACTTCTTCTTCAAAACTGTTTTTGGCAAAACTATCGGGGTCTTCCCCTTCGGGAAACGTGCAAATTTTTACATTAAGCCCTTGTTCCAAAATTAAATCCACACCACGAAGCGAAGCCCGAAGTCCCGCTGCATCGCCGTCAAAAAGTAGTGTGATGTTTTTGGTCAATCGATGGATTAATCGAATCTGCTCTTGGGTTAACGCTGTGCCGGAGGAAGAAACTACATTTTCTATTCCTGTTTGATGAAATTGAATAACATCGGTATAGCCTTCAACCAAATAACAATTATCTTCTTTGGCAATGGCTTGCTTGGCAAAATAGATTCCGTAGAGGACTTTACTTTTATGATATACTTCACTCTCTGGTGAGTTAAGATATTTGGCTGCTTTTTTATCATTTACTAAAATACGTCCCCCAAAACCTAACACCCTGCCACTTAAACTATGGATTGGAAAAATAACCCGTCCTTTAAAGCGGTCGAATTGTTTGTCGGTTTTTACAATCGTCAATCCTGTTTTTTCAAGATAACTTAACTGATACCCATTTTTTAACGCTTCGGAAGTAAACGCATCCCACTCATCTGGGGAATATCCTAACTGAAACTTTTTAATGGTCGCTTCCGTAAAACCTCGCTCCTTAAAATAGCTGTGGCCTATGGCCTTTCCGGTTTCAGTTTCTAAAAGTGTTTTGGCAAAATAGTCTCTGGCAAATTCATTGACCAAATACAAACTTTCACGCTCGTTGGCTTCTTCTTTGGCTTCGGCACTTTGTTCGGTTTCTTCAATTTCAATTCCGTATTTTTTAGCCAAATATTTAATGGCTTCGGGATAGGTAAAATGCTCATGTTCCATAAGGAAAGCCACAACATTTCCTCCTTTTCCGCTGGAAAAATCTTTCCAAATCTGTTTTACGGGAGACACCATAAAACTAGGAGTGCGTTCTTCGGAAAAAGGACTTAACCCCTTATAGTTACTGCCGCTTTTTTTCAATTGTACAAAATCGCCAATTACCTCCTCTACACGGGCGGTGTCAAATACTTGGTCTATGGTAGTTTTTGAGATCAATTTTGAACAGAATAAGAATTGTAAAAATACATTTTTTAAAACAAAAAAGGCACTTAATCTAAAGTGCCTTTCCATGAGAATTATGCAAATATTTGGCTAATCCATATCAAAACGTAATCCTAATGACACGTTATGCAGGTCTGTTGTATTATTCTTAAATATTGGGTTCAAATCATATTTTACATACAGGGCAGTATCTCTCCACCCTATGTAGCCACTTAGCCCATACACAAAAGGATTGGTATTGTAATTGGCTTTTAATTTTTGTTTTATGTTTTCACCATCTGCTTCAAATTTCATTTTTTGTCTTGCCCCAATATTTAATCCGGCATACCCTCCCAATCCTATTTTAATTTGGTTGTGTGTGTTGTAACGAAAATAGGTTTCTTTTTCAATTTTCTTGGAAGGACCAAACTCAAAGTGAATAGGCACCACCAGATTATCTTGTCTAAATTTTGATTTGTCCAAATTACCTTCAAACGTTTGTAGTTCTGTCATTTTACCGGTATCTACAAAGTACCTGTTATCGGTAGGTTTTAAACCGTTAAACTGAAACGAAATTCCATATTTTACACGAAGCCAATTGCTATTTTTAAATACTCTGGTTTTCCAAGCCCAGCCAATTTCCGCAAAGCGACTCCCTCCTATTTTGAAATCGCTATTATTTAATGATTGTCCATCACCTATGGCATTATTAAGTCCAAAGGCAAGTACAAAATCACTAGTAGTACGCAAATCATACTTTCGCTCTTTGTACTTTTTTCCAATATAGATAAAGCCATCCTTATCTTTACCTCCCAAACCAATGCTTAAAACAGCCCGGTCGTCGTCGTCGATTACTTCAACTGTATTATTGCGTTCAATAAGAGCAATTTTATTATCTACAATAGCAATTCGGTTTTCAATATTTAAGGCATGCTTTTCGGCAGCAGCAGTCTTTAACTGTTCTGCTTCTGCAACGGTAATTTCGTTGTTTTCTACTTGTTGGTTTATTTTTTCAACTTCTGCCTTTAGTAAGTCTTTTTCCTCATTAATAATGGCTTCTTTTGAGCTTTCCAACGTTTTAATTGTGGTTTCTTGTGCATAAAATGAGCACATAGTTAGTAACCATACCGCAATGGCGGTACTCCATGTAATAAGTCTCATACTATTCGTGATTTGTTTAGATTCCCGTTTAAAGGGAACGGATTGATGAATTGTTTGTGTTTAATTATTACGTTCTGCCACGGCCGAGCGTACTTTGTTGAATCCTTCCCCAAGCAAATTGAAAACACGATCTCGGAAGCTTTGCTCCAGCTCGGTTTCCACATCCATCAATAGCGCTGCAGCATCTACTTTTTGGGTGTTTGCATTTAAGATTCTATGGGTTGCGATGTCTCGCTGTGCTTTGGCCAAAAGCGCATCGATTTCATCCGGGGTTACGGTATTATTTTCTTTCTGAATTTGTTGTACTGCCACCACAACTTCTTCGGCTTTGGTATTGATAAAACGCTCCTCTTCTGTTTCAGATTTAATGGTTTCGTTTTCTGTTTTTATCTCCTGAATTGCCACAGATTCTTCTGAACTTTTGGTAACCATCCATTTTTCTGAAGCAACTTTTTCTACTTTTTTGTTGTCTGAAATGGTAGCAACTTTATTATTTACCTTAGGCAACTCTATATGTTTTTCCATAGTTTCATCTAGGGTTTCTTCGGTTGCCAAATCGGATTGCGTTTTTATTTCAGAAACATTTTCTGAACTTTCCACTGGAAATTCTTCTACTATTTGTGTAGTTGCTTCTTCCTTTTTAAAGAAAAGGGTGGAAACCAAAAGAATTCCTACAAAACTGGCCGCAATGGCAAGCCAAATAAAGGTATTGTTGCTTTTTTGGGGCATTTGTGCGTCCAATCTTTCTGAAAGTTTTGTCCAAGCTTCTTGACTTGGGGTAAGCTCCCTTTCTTGCAGCTTTTCTCTAATATTATCTTCAAATTTAATGGGTGCCATAACGTATTTTGTTTTCTTGATTCATGCTATTTTGAAGCATTTTTCGGGCTTTAAATAATTGTGTTTTTGAAGTATTTTCTGAAATCTGTAATAGTTCTGCAATCTCACTGTGCTTGTAGCCTTCCACAGCATACAATACAAAAACGGTTTTGTAACCCTCGGGAAGCGCATCGATCATTTTCTGAATTTCTTCAACCTCTAGTTCGGTTTCAATATAAGCCACATGCTCTTTTGAATTCTCGATGCTATGTTCATCTTCAAAAAGTAATTTTTTATCTTTTCGAAGTTGGGTAATAGACTCGTTTACCATAATTCTTCGAATCCATCCTTCAAAACTTCCTTCAAACTTATAAGAGCTTAAATAGGTAAACACTTTTAAGAATCCCGTAAGCATGACTTCTTCAGCAATATCTTCCCTATTAATATATTGGCGACAAACACTTAACATTTTGGGCGCAAATAGTTCGTACAACTCTTGCTGTGCTTTGCGATTACCCTCTTTGGCTTTTGCAATCACACTTTTGTAATTTTTATGTAAGGATACTAATCGCATACACGGTTTTAAAAAACGCTTCTATGTATAAAGACGAATGAAAAGAAAAAAAGGTTGTCTGAAGGTGAAAAAAATTATTTTTTTCTGTCGATTACATAATTCACCATTAATTCTAAAGCATCTCTATATGGGGATTCCGGGTACTTTTGCAAAATATGAAGTGCTTTTTCTTGGTATTCTTTCATTTTTGAAATAGCGTATTCCAACCCCCCTATTTCCTTTACAAAAGCAATCACTTCTTTTACACGTTGCTTATTGGTATTCTCATTTTTTACTGAATTAATAAGCCAATCGTGTTCTTTTTTTGAAGCGTGATTAATGGCATAAATTAAGGGAAGCGTCATTTTCTTTTCTTTAATATCGATCCCCGTAGGTTTTCCTATAGCCTCATCTCCATAATCGAAAAGATCATCTTTAATTTGAAATGCAATCCCTATTAGCTCACCAAATTTTCTAAGGTTTTCTACATCTTCCCTTTTAGCATTAACCGATTGCGCTCCCATAGCACAACATGCGGCAATGAGTGTTGCCGTTTTTTGCCGAATAATGTCGAAATAGACCTCTTCTGTAATATCCAGTCTGCGTGCTTTTTCAATTTGAAGCAACTCCCCCTCGCTCATTTCCCGAACGGCTACCGAAATTATTTTCAACAAATCGAAATCGTCATTATCTATGGAAAGTAATAACCCTTTGGAAAGTAAATAGTCTCCAACCAGCACAGCAATTTTGTTTTTCCAAAGGGCATTGATAGAGAAAAAGCCACGTCTTCTATTGCTATCGTCCACGACATCGTCATGCACCAGTGTGGCTGTATGTATTAGCTCTATTACAGAGGCTCCCCGATAGGTGCGCTCATTTACTTGCCCCTCATTACACATCTTGGCTATGAGAAACACAAACATGGGGCGCATTTGTTTCCCTTTTCGGTTTACCACATAATGTGTAATTCTATTAAGTAATGCCACTTTAGTGGACATGGATTGGGAGAACTTTTTTTCAAAAAGTTCCATTTCTGCTTCAATAGGTAATTTTATTTGAGAGACAATCTTCATTTAATGTAATAAATATAGCTAATTTATCATCCTCAATGCTTATTAGCCAATTGTCCGCAAGCAGCATCGATATCTTTGCCTCTGCTTCTTCTAACGGTGACTGGTATTTTATGAGTTTCTAATTGTGTGATATATTTTTCTATGGCTGTTGCATCGGCTTGTTTAAAATCACCATGATCAATAGGGTTGTATTCAATTAAATTTACTTTACAAGGTACATACTTACAGAATGTTACCAAGGCTTCTATATCTTTGTCTTTATCGTTAATTCCTTTCCAAACCACATATTCATAGGTAATTTTCCTTTTTGTTTTGGAATACCAATATTCTAAGGATTCCCGTAAATCGGGCAATGTGAAATTTTTAGCAAAGGGCATAATTTTTTCACGAGTTTCCTGTATGGCAGCATGTAAAGAAACTGCTAAGTTGAATTTAACACCATCATCGGCCAGTTTTTTTATCATTTTAGGAACCCCCGATGTAGAAAGGGTAATACGTTTGGGAGACATGTGAAGGCCTTCATCACTGGTAATCTTTTCAATAGATTCCAAAACATTTTTATAATTCATAAGTGGCTCTCCCATACCCATGAAGACAATATTCGTAAGCGGCCTATTGTGATACAGCATACTTTCATTATGGATTGCCAGCACCTGATCGAAAATTTCATCGGGATTTAAATTACGCATACGTTTTAATCGTGCGGTGGCGCAAAATGTACAATCTAAACTACAACCTACCTGTGAAGATACGCAAGCAGTTGTTCTTTTTGAGGTAGGGATGAGTACCGATTCAACAATTAATCCATCGTGTAAACGAACGGCATTTTTAATGGTTCCATCATTACTTTTTTGAAGTGTGTCTACTTGAATATGATTAATAACAAAATTCGCTTCCAGCTGAGTGCGGGTTTGCTTCGAAAGATTGGTCATCGCCGAAAAATCATGTGCTCCTTTACTCCAAAGCCATTCATACACCTGATTTCCTCTAAAAGCCTTATCGCCAATAGCTACAAAGAAATCTCGCAGCTGTTCTTTTGAAAGGGCTCTAATGTCTTTTTTTTCTGAAATCATTTGGCAAAATTACCCAAAAAAACCTCTTAAAGTAAGAGGTTTAAAAAATATCCTATTATAAGAAAAGTACTATCGGGAAATTAGTATCTTTTTAGTAATGTTATCTTTGGTGTCTTCATCGATTAATTGCAGAAAATAAATACCTTCCGGATAATCTTCAATAAGCAATCTGTTTTCAGAATTAGACATACTACCATTTTTTAATTCCTGACCCAGCATATTGAAAAAGCGATAACTTAAATTTGGGTAGCGCATATTCATCACCATAATTTCGTTAGAAGCCGGATTAGGATAAATTAATAATTCTCCTGTAAATTCAAATTCCCCAATGGTTAATGAATTTTCTATAGTGTCAATCTGATTTTGTCCTGTTTGTAGAGGGTCCAGCCAATCTCTCAAGCGTGTTTCAGGAGTTGTTCCTGCATTCCAGGAAATCCCTATTCTACCATAAATATCGTAGTCATTATTGTTTTCAACACCATTACAAAACGACTGTCCTGCATATAATTGCCCAATAATTCTTCCTTGGTCGTTAAACAATGGAGAACCGGAAGAACCACTTTCTGTAGTGCCAATTTCCCATCCATTACCATTCCCGGAAGTGACTCCTTTAATGAGCCATACTTTAACACCATTGGCCTCATCTTTAATGGCTCTATCATTGTCTCTGCAAATCTTCATGATATCTCCATTAGGGTGGTGAATTCCTACTTGAAATTGTGGCTGTGTATCACTTTTATCCCATCCGGCAAATGCAACATCCCAAGTAGAGGGAATGGGGTTAAAAAGCTCTACCAAAGCAAAATCTGTTGTGGGATTGTGGGCTTTAAGTTCAGCACCACTCATAGTAAAATTAGATTGAATATCGCCACTGTCGCTTTCTTCTCCACACACAGGATTTGGGCTTACCCAGTTAAAACGTACCGACCAAAATGCGGGATCTGAATTTTCCAAACAATGGTTAGCCGTAAGTAAATACGGTTTTTTATCTAGTGATGTATTATTGATTAAAGCAGCCGAGCAAAGATGTCCGTTTCCTAAATTTAGCAGGGCAACTGTTTTTTTAAGGATGTCTTTTTTACTTTCAAAATCACTTCCCACAGAGCAATTTACATCGTAGTTACAGTCGCCGGAATCTCCCAAACCTCTTTCTCCTTCCAATAGAGCACGCACCCGACCCATGCGATAGCCATGTATTACACTTCCAATTTCTATAGTTGCAGGACTTGATGTATTTGCGGGTTGAAAATATTCAACCACAATAACTTCCCCTTCAATAAACCAAGAGCCTAGCACATTAGAATTTCTATTATTTTCTTGTGTATAAACTTTTGAAAAATCGGATTTTTCCTGATTGTACATTTGCAAAGTAGCTCCCTCAGGAAGTCTAAAATGGTCAAAATTAACTCCTAAATTAAGTGCCTCCGGAGACTTTATCGCGACTCTCCAGAGTTTACTTCCTCCCTCTAAAAGAGTCCAAACACCACTTGTCTGAAAATCTAATACAATAGGGCGAGTGACACCATAACGCCAAGGAAGGGTTTTATCCAAATCATTAATGCTATCTTCAATGGCAAGAGCCTCTAAGTCTATAGGAGGTAATTCAATGGGAGGAATATCGCCTAATTGCAACTGCCAACTCAAAGGAGTTTTAAGCCCTTGCGACAGCGCAGAAAAAAAAGAAACCGATAAAAGAAGTAAAAATAACGTTCTTTTCATCTTTAACTAGGCTAGTTATCAATTAACTAAGATACGTTTTTATTTTGAATAGCAACAAAATCTTATTCATAAAAAAAGCCCTGCGAAATAGGGCTTTATAATTATATAAAAAATGTAACCTAAATAATCAACATGGCATCACCGTAGCTATAAAAACGATACTTTTCTTTAATTGCTTCGGCATAGGCCTCTTTTATTAAATCATGTCCTGCAAAAGCAGAAATCATCATCAATAAGGTAGATTTTGGTGTATGGAAATTAGTCACCATACAATTGGCGATACTAAAATCGTAAGGTGGGAAAATAAACTTATTGGTCCAGCCGGAATAAGGATTCAATGTGGCACCCGAAGAAACCGAACTCTCTAAAGCTCGCATCACTGTTGTTCCCACTGCACAAACGCGCTTTTTCTCTTTAATTCCTTTATTAATTGTTGCCACAGCAGCATCATTAATAATCATTTCTTCCGAGTCCATTTTATGCTTCGAAAGGTCTTCTACCTCTACCGGGCTAAAGGTACCCAAGCCCACATGAAGGGTCACTTCAGCAAAGTTAACACCTTTAATTTCCAGGCGCTTCATTAAATGTTTTGAGAAATGAAGTCCGGCAGTTGGAGCTGCTACAGCACCTTCATTTTTTGCATAAATAGTTTGGTACCGTTCTGCATCTTCGGGTTCAACCTCTCTTTTTATGTACTTTGGTAGTGGTGTTTCACCAAGTTCAATTAATTTATTTCTGAATTCTTCATACGAGCCATCGTATAAAAAACGAAGTGTTCTTCCGCGTGAGGTGGTATTGTCTATCACTTCAGCTACTAAAGACTCATCATCTCCAAAATATAATTTATTTCCAATTCTTATTTTACGCGCAGGATCTACCAAAACATCCCAAAGGCGTGTTTCAGAATTCAATTCACGTAGTAAAAAAACCTCAATACGAGCGCCTGTTTTTTCTTTATTTCCAAAAAGTCTCGCCGGAAACACTTTGGTATTGTTTAGTACCAGAACATCATCTTCTTCAAAGTAATCAATAAGATCCTTAAACATTTTATGCTCAATAGAGTTCTTTTTGCGGTCTAATACCATTAAACGAGCATCGTCCCTATTGGGCGCAGGATATTCAGCTAATAAATCAGTTGGTAAATTAAAGTTAAAATTGGATAATTTCATTCCCATAGTGATGGCTTTTATTTTTGAAACGGCAAATATACAACCTCCACATAGGGGTTGTCAAGTAAAAGAAGATTTATTATTTAATTTGAATAGAAAACCCCAATTTTTCCAAGTCCTGCCAGAAGGTTGGAAACGATTTTGAAACTACTTCGGGATCTTCAATTTGAAGGGCTGTTTTTAAAGCTAACGGGGCAAATGCCATGGCCATACGGTGGTCGTTGTAGGTGGCTATAATGCTGTTCTCAACAAGCTTTTCAGAAGGAAATAGTGAAAGACTATCTTCGGTAACATTAACCGTAGCGCCCATTTTTTCAAGTTCGGTTTGTAGCGCCAAAAGTCTATCGGTTTCCTTTATTTTAAGCGTATGAAGTCCTGTTAGATGACACGCAACACCCAATCCGAAACAGGTTACGGCGATAGTTTGAGCAATATCCGGAGTGTTGACCAAATGAAGGCTCACAGCTTTAGGAAGTTTAGATTTGTCTTTTGAAAGTTTTAAGCTATTTTCCTTCGGAAAAAATTCTGTTGTAACACCCAACTGTTCATAGATTTCAGCCAACGCTGCATCTCCTTGCAAACTGGGGTAACGATAACTTTTTAAAGAAATTTCTAGTCCTTCAGAAAGTGCCACAATACTATAAAAATAAGAGGCCGAACTCCAGTCTGACTCTACCACAACGGTTTGCTTATTGATGCTTTTTTGGGGGAGTATTGTGATGGTATTTTCCGAAAAAGTACTTTCAATTCCTACTTGCTCCAGTAAGGCTAAGGTCATCGTAAGATAAGGTAGAGAAGTGATTTCACCTTCCAAAGAAAGTATAAGTCCGTTAGGAAGAGAGGATGCTACCAGTAACAGTGCAGAAAGATACTGACTACTGGTATTTGCAGCTACGGAAACTTGATTTTTTATTAGTTTTTTACCTTTAATTTTAAGGGGTGGAAAGCCTTCTTTTTTTTCATATTCAATGTTAGCCCCTAAATCTCTTAAAGCATCTACCAAAATGGCAATAGGCCGCTCTTGCATTCGGGTGCTTCCGGTTAAAGCAACCTCTACATTTTCTTTTGTGGCAAAATAGGCGGTTAAAAACCGCATGGCAGTACCGGCATGGTGAATATCTACTATACTTTCAGAAGATTGCAACGCCTTTTGAAGATATTGTGTATCGTCACTTTCCGAAAGATTTTCAATTGTAATCTGAGGATACAAAACCTGCAGAATAAGTAGTCTATTCGATTCACTTTTGGAACCCGTAATCTGAATTTCAAAAGCTTTGTTAGGTAGTTTAGTATGACGTAAGAGTGCTTTCAAATTAGCGTTGTTTCTCTTTCAATTTTTTCCAAAATTTTCCGTAGGTAACAAAAAAACCATACAAAAACCCTCCTAATAGTATCGCTAATAGATAGGTAATTGGACTTTCTGAAAGAAATGAAAAACTAAATTTTGAGAGCATCCATTTAAAAATAGTAAAGAGAAAAGCAAAAGCAATAGCAAGAGAAACCACCGATTTCCAGAACCCTTCGTGACCAATAATTTTTTTAAACATGTTATTTTAGCTTTTCGTTATTGTGATGACGATTATGATCTCGCTTTGTTTTTTTCTCCATTTTTTGAAGAAAAGCTTCCTGCAAATCGACCCCGGTTTGATTAGCAAGACATAGTACCACAAAGACCACATCGGCCAGTTCCTCGCCTAAATCTTTCTCCTTATCGCTTTCCTTTTCACTTTGCTCCCCATATCTTCGTGCAATTATACGAGCCACTTCTCCAACTTCCTCGGTGAGTTGCGCCATGTTGGTCAATTCATTAAAATAGCGAACGCCGTGTTTTTTGATCCATTCATCAACCTGTTTTTGGGCATTTTTAAGATCCATAATTACAATTTTGAAAACACTATTTTTTCTTTTTGTTTATCGACCATAGTTTGGTAAAATTCTTTTAGAGATTGGTAGTTCTCTGCTGCTTCGGAAGCGTTATTAACTCCTAAATTCATCATTAATTGAATTAAATTTCCCCTTTGAGATAGTAAATATTTGAATTCATATTCATTTTCCCCTACCACAAAATTGGCGTTTTCCGGAATACTTTTAACTTGATATCCTTGAGGAATCTCAATAGTAAAAATGATTCTATCAAGTTGTGCATACCCAAATTCAACAGGGTATTTTCTATCATTGAGTTTAAATGGGTTTTCGTTTAGTGCCAAAAATACCATAGGGCTTATATAGTATTCATCATTTATTTCTTCCACGAAATCTGAAGCTACAAAATTACATACCATCTTAAGGGGCTGATAAGGGTTATCTATCTCCGAAAATTCAAGGTTTGAAATTTGTACATTTTTAAAGTCAAATTTATTTATCGCCTCGGTAGTTGTAAGTCCTTTAAAAGTATTTCTCTTTTCCAAGGCTCTGTTACCTGTAAATTGAGCTTTTATTTCACCTTCGACCTCCAGATTTTCATTAATTTTAGCTGAACATATATAGGCCGATTGACTTTTTTCGTTGGTTTGAAGCGGCACCCAATTGGAGGCACCACTTTCCCAAATCATTACCCCTTGCCAATTAAGTAATTCTTCATCCAAAACATTGGGAGTGGCATTTTTATTAGTAGCATCCATAAGCATTAGACCCTCTGGAAGCTCTACCGAAGAAATAACATAATTAAATCCGCTTCGGGTAGGAAAAATTGGAATTCCGTTTGTCTTGGTACTTAATAAGATTGGATTAGATTTTAATCCGGCATGACGAAGCATGGCGGTAAGCATTAAGTTAATTTCGGGTGTACTTCCAATACCACTTTTATAGGCTTCTTTTACCCCGTCATCACAATACACTCCAAGATATTTGTTCCAGTTCATTTTCCCTTTTACAAATTCAAAAACTTTTATAGCCTTTTCCTTTTGGTTTGAAATACCAGTTAAAAGCTGGTCAATATCTTCTTCAAAATATTTTTCTTTACTTAATTGACCTCCAAATGCATCCGATTCATAAATAGCCTTCGTAACCGCTTCCCAGTTTGTGGCATACATTTTAAATGGTGAGTTTGGAAAACGAGTAAACTCCAATTCAAAAGTAATGGAAGAGGTATAATTATCTAAATTTCCTGAATAGGATTCTTCAATAATAGGTTCTACATCTTTCAGTTCAACCTGATAAATATTTTCTTTGAATTTTACTGTTTGGCGCTCATTCGTTGCTACTGCTCTATCTGTATCTAATGCAGATTTTGTGTATGTATAATCCAAGCTTCGCTCTCTACTATCTTGCTTTACGTCATAAAATATCCAACCCCTTCTATGGTTTTTGTAATTTAAATATTCGGGAGTTCTGAAGTCTACATAGACTTTATTAACAGGTATTGTTTCTTGAAAACGATAGGTATCAATACTCCCTATAAGAGGAGATTTCATCATGTATTGATATTCAATGACACAACCTTCTTTTAAAGCAGGCATTGCAAACTTATAAGTCTTCCTGTACTTGGTTTGCTTTTCTTCAAAGATACCACTTCTACCTAATTTGGTTTCTTCAATTTTCCCATTATCTGCTAGGGTATACGTATAGCCTTTTAGACTACTTATGTCTTCTTTATAACGGTTGGATTCATCATAGAGATACAATTCAACATTTCCCCAATCAAAACCTTCTTTTTTATAAATTTTTATTCTTTCAAAGACTTCGGTAACAACATAAAACCCATCGTCTTGATTGTAATCAAAATTGGTTTTAATTTCTCTATAAAGTACCGCAGCGTTACTTTCGGGGTAGATTGGATGTCGTGTTTCTGAAAGCTCTTCTTTGCTTACTTTACCAAATCTAAAATCTTGGGAAAATAAAGGTTGTAAAGAAGTTAAAACAATAAGACAAGTACATAAAAATTTCATAGGAATAAACTATTTGTTAAAGCAGAATACCTTCACGGAAATTCTCTTTAAAGGGTTATTAAAATTTATCTTGATATTTCTCAAGGGTTACAGTGATTTTAAAACAATCTTGGATTTATCTTTTTTGGCAATTTCTTTTATAAAGTCTACATACTCATTAAAACGCTCTTTTGGCCACCTTCCTGAGTGTAACACCAAGTCTCTTTTGTATGTTAATGTATTTCCCGAAACAGCAATATTAATGTTATAAGTACCAAAATCTGTTTGGTATTGAAAGGGTTCAAAAATAGAATCTATACCATAATTAGCAGGCAATTGCAAGTTGACCTCATCATGATACGAATAGCCTCTTCTAATATCTAGAGGGAGGGTTCGGTTATTATTTTTTTTAGGAATATCGATTATTCTTGAATAAAGATTAGGGTTAAGTAGCATTCTGTCTCCTGCCTTAGTGATATATGATGGACTCATAAAATTTAGCTTTTCGGTAAAACAAACACGATCTTTATCGTTTTGAAGTTGTATCCCATCAATAGCCAAGCCGTTGTGAAAACCTAATTTATCTTTGTAATACAGTTCTTTATCTTTTTGTGTCTGTTGTTCAAGTTGAAAGATCTCATAATACTTTAAACCATAAGAATTGCTCTCAACTTGTCCTCTTATAATAAAATCTGAATCCAGCACCGCATTAACCTTCGTAGTTTGGTTATTACTTTCTGGACTATAGGTATGTGTTTTTTTGAAAACTCCTCCGTCAGGGGTTATCATAAGTACTTTTCTATCATCGGTATGTGTTCCTAGAAAATTGAAAGGCAAATCTTGACTGGTACATTCCAAAAAAACAAGCTCATCTTCAAATGGAACTGAAAGAATAACATGATTACCTTGTAGTGCTACAAAATTCTCATCAATGTCCAATCCTGAGGGACCCGAATCTACAATGGTATAATAAGAATCTATTCCTTGTGTTTTGAGTAACGCCTTGGTATAATTTGTTAATCCTTTACAGTCTCCATATCCCAATTTATCTACATCTTTGGCAGGGAAAGGCTGCCATCCACCAATACCAATCTGCACACTAATGTATCTTGTTTTGTTTTGCATATACTCATAAATAGCCTTCGTTTTCTGCTTAGAATCCTCCATTCCGGCTACCAAATTTTTTATCGTTAACACCGTACTTTCATCTAATTGGTCTCTATCCTTTAGGAGTTTATCTCTTTGCCAACCGGCAAATTGCTCCCAATTATTGATTTGTGTGGTTTCACCTTTTAATTGAAATTTTTCAGGAACAAATCTCGCCCAAGGCATAATCTCATGGTAGGTGGGACAAAATTCTTCTCTCAAAATAGGGCGAATAGTTTTAGCAAGAAAATGATACTTCTGGGGGCTTTCTTCAAACGCAATATCATAATCTTCTATGTTTACTTTTTTTGAATAAATAGGAATTTCTTTCTCATTATACAAGGTATAGGAAGCTTCCTCTACACTCATATTAGAATACGGATAAGGAAAGAAGGGTGGAATCAATGCGGTTGAAGAAGTATATTTCTGATAATAAAATTCTATAGTAAAAGGATAAAAAGTAGGTGTTAGTTTTAATAAAATAGCCCTATCATCGGAATACAAACTACTTCCTGTAGCACTAATATCCATAAAATCTTTTTTCTTAAAGGTTTTTACCTTTTGGCCTTGTTCATTATATAAAATAGCGTAGTAGTCTTTAACAGTTTCATAGCTATCATAGGGAACATAGAAGTGTAAATCTTCCATGATTTTTTGATTAAAAACAGTCATTATTGTTTTATCCTCTATTGTCATAGAATTATAATCATGAAGCCAAATCTGGGTATCAGTATTTCTAATAACAGCATTAACTCCCATAGATAACAATGGGTTAATATTCTTAACCGCATAATCCTGCGCATACGAAATGCTTAGCAACACAAAAGCAAATAGTGTTAATAATAATTTCATTCCTTGTTCTTTGAATCTATTAAAATGGTCACCGGACCATCATTAATTAATGAAACCTCCATCATAGCTCCAAATTGACCCGTGGCAACTTTTTGATTACTATCTATTTCAAGTTGCGCAATAAATTTTTCGTAAAGCGGAATGGCAACCTCAGGACGGGCTGCTCTTATAAATGAAGGTCTGTTTCCTTTTTTAGTACTTGCGTGTAGGGTAAATTGACTTACCACTAATAGCTCCCCTTGTATTTCTAGCAATGAATGATTCATAGCATGATTTATGTCTGAAAAAACTCGAAGCTGAACAATTTTTTTACTTAACCATTCAATATCGTCCTGCGAGTCCCCATTTTCAATGCCGAGCAAGATAAGAAAACCCACTTTAATTTCTGAAATTATTTTCCCTTCAACAGTTACAGAAGCTTCTTTTACTCGTTGTATGACAGCTCTCATTCTTTAGTATAAATATCTTTTCGGTAATGTTCTTCTTCTCCTTCTAAAATCTGAAGGTAGCTTTTATAGCGAGACCAAGCAATTTTTTCACTTTCTAAGGCTTCTTTCACGGCACATTTGGGCTCTTCGAGATGCAAACAATTATGAAATTTACAGTCCTTTTTAAGGGCAAAAAACTCCGGAAAATAATCGCCCAGTTCTTCTTTCTCCATTTCTACCACTCCAAAGCCCTTAATCCCAGGGGTATCTATTATTTGCCCTTCAAAGGAAAGATCGAACATTTCTGCAAAGGTTGTGGTATGCTGCCCCTGGAGGTGTTGCTCCGAAATTTCAGAAGTTTTTAAATTCAAATTGGGCTCGATGGCATTTACCAAAGTAGATTTTCCCACGCCACTATGCCCTGAAAACATGGTTACTTTATGTTTCATCAAAGCTTGTACCTTATCAATATTTTTCCCTGTTTTTGCCGAAATCCCAATACATTCATACCCGATTTTTCGATACAAAGCGGCTAAATATTTTACTTCCAACAACTCCTCTTCATTATAACTATCAATTTTATTGAATAACAATACCGCTTTTACATGATAGGCTTCTGCAGTTACTAAAAACCGATCGATAAAAGTGGTGAAGGTAGTGGGGTTATTAAGAGTAACTAATAAAAAGGCAATATCAATATTTGCTGCAATAATGTGGGTTTGTTTGGAAAGATTAACCGATTTACGAATAATATAATTGTCTCTTTCTTCAATTTCATAAATTACCCCTTTGGTTTCATCCCCTTTGGTTTCTACTTCAAAAGAAACGCAATCCCCCACCGCCACAGGGTTAGTACTCTTAATTCCTTCTATGCGAAATTTTCCTTTAATGCGGCATTCGTAAAAAATACCATTCTGTGCTTTTACACTGTACCAACTTCCGGTAGATTTATAGACTGTTCCTTTCATTCAAGGCAAAATTCTGAAAATTATGGCAAACCACCTCACATAAACTTTATATTTGCTAATAGTAAAAACCAAAACTTTCCAATATGAAAAAATTTACATTCCTTTTTATTCTACTGACATTTATTCCAGAAATCGATGCTCAAATTTACGAGTACCAAACCGTAACAGTTATTGAATCTATTATCCCAAACGGATTGGGGCGTTCCCGAATGATTTCGGCAAATGAAACACGAGATTATAAAGAATTTACTTCAACCCGCTCGGAAGAAGATAATGACCGAAACAAAAGTGACCGTAGCGATATTCGTGTAAAAGGCTTTGACGAAACAAAACTTTTAAATTTTTTCAATTTGGGAGGTATCCGTTTCCAAAATATTGCTGCAAACGATGCTGTAGTGACTTCAAAAATTAATGCCATGGCAGAAGAAGGTTGGGAACTAGCCTTTGTAAATAGTGGTGTGGAAAGCTATGCCGGAAAAGGAGACGACAACGGAATTTATGTAACACGATATATTTTCAAAAGAGTAAAACAATAATAAAAAAGAGGCTTAATTGCCTCCTTTTTTATTTCTTTACAGCCCTTTGGGTCATTAATTTTTCTCCATCGGCTTCAATATTTACTAAGTAAATTCCTGCTGAAACATTAGAAATATCAAAAGAAAGAGGTTGCCATTTCTCAAAATTTTTCTTTAAAATTTGTTGACCTGCCATATTCCTTACCACAACTTTAACTTCATCATATGGATTAGATAGTTGAAGTTGATAAAATCCTTCGGAAGGATTAGGGAATAGAATTGGATTCAATGTAGTTGCCGAATCAATACTATTGCCTTTTTCTTCTTCTTGATCATAACATTCTATTGAAAATTTACACATTTTTGTAAAACTTGAACTTGCTGTTGAATTAGCATATAAAATTACTTCGCTAACCAAATTCCTTTCTAATTCAATATTTAATATTCTTGAATCGTTTATTTCAATGTTTTTTGCACCATAACTTACGTGAGATATGGCTAGTGAATCCCCTTTTCTAGCTGTAATTTGAAAAGCCCCACTAGCATCTGAAATAGCTCCTTCTAAAGAATTGAGGTTTGTAATATTCACATCTTGAATAGGTTCAGAAAAATTGGTAATAATACCTGTAATTTTTTGTTGCCCATTTGAAATAATTATAACAAAAAATAAAATGAAAGATAGTTTTGTTTTCATGGTTGTTGTTTTTAGTTTGAAGTAAACTTAACAACCATTTGTCAATATGAAAACCACGATTGAGGGAACAATCCCTTTCAATGAGTAAAACAAAAAAGCCTGCTAAAGCAGGCTTTTTTCTTGTGAAACAATTTTATTTTGATGATTGATAGATTCTTGGTGAATGGCTTTATAGATACGAAGGATAAACTCTTCGCTCAAATTGTGCTCTTCTCCTTCCAAAATCATTTTGCCTAAAATTTCATTCCATCGTTTCGATTGCAGAATGGCGACGTTATTTTTACGTTTCAATTCTCCAATGGCATCGGCAATTTTCATGCGTTTTCCTAAAATTTCTAATAATTGATTATCGACAACATCAATTTTGGTACGTAATGTTTCGAGCTTATTTTTAAACTCAACCGCGTCTCCTTCCTCTTTCCGTATTTTTAAATCAATGGTCATTTGCTTCAGTGTTGCCGGCGTAATTTGCTGTGCAGCATCGCTCCAAGCGTTATCTGGGTCGTAATGGGTTTCCACCATGAGGCCATCATAGTTTAAATCCAGGGCCGTTTGGCAGAGATCAAAAATAATATCCCTGCGCCCAGCAATGTGTGAAGGGTCCAGAATAAGCGGCAAATCTGGAAACCTATTTTGCAGGTCGATAGCAATTTGCCATTCGGGATTATTGCGGTATTTGGTTTTTTCGTAGGTTGAAAATCCGCGATGGATCACTCCAAGGTTTTTCACATTGGCACTATAAAATCGTTCCACCGCACCCAACCAAAGTGATAAATCGGGATTTACCGGATTTTTGATAAGGACTATTTTATCGGTTCCCTTTAAAGCATCGGCTATTTCTTGTACAATGAACGGAGAAACAGTAGAACGGGCTCCCACCCATAATATATCCACATCATGCTGTAAAGCCAAATCTACATGGTTGGCATTGGCAACTTCGGTAGTGGTTAACATACCCGTTTCTTCCTTTGCTTTTTGTAACCATTTCAACCCTAGAGCACCAACCCCTTCAAAGTTTCCCGGGCGGGTTCTAGGTTTCCAGATTCCTGCCCGCAAAACGGTAGCATCGGTGTTTTTTAATTCATGAGCTATTTTAAGAACCTGAGCTTCCGTTTCTGCACTGCATGGCCCAGCAATAACCAACGGATGCGACAACTTCATGGCTTCCAGCCAATTTCTTAATTCTTTTGTATTTTCCATCATTGCATTTTTAATAATTCACTGGGTGTATTCTCTTTATTTTGTGCATAGGTTCCTAATATTTTGAAATTATTTACATAGGGGTTCAATTCGGATATAGCCTCATTCAAATTCTGCGGATCGGTAAAAGTGACATCTACAAAAAAAGCATAACGCCAAGGGGTATCGACCACAGGAAGCGATTGAATTTTTGTTAAGTTAATATCATGAGAAGCCATAATTTGCAATGCTTTACTCAACGTTCCTACTTCATGACCCAGCTGAAATCGTATGGAAGCTTTGTTAATTATCTTTTTATTCTTGGCAACACCTCTGTTTGAGATGAGGACAAAACGTGTCTGATTTTCTTTCATATCCTGAATATTACTATCCAAAATCTTTAATCCGTATCGTTCTGCCACTTGTTTTCCGGCAATAGCTGCGACTCCTTTTAAGTTATTTTCGCGAATGCGTTTGGCCTCACTTGCAGTATCGTTTCCTTCAATAATTTTGAATTGCGGCGGAAATTTTCTTAGATATTCTCTACACTGAAGCAACGCCACAGGGTGAGAATGCACCTCAAAAATATCGATGATCGATTCGGTTTCTAACGCCATGAGATACATCTGGATATTCAGAAAAACTTCATCAATAATTTCAAAATCTCCTTTTTCAACCAAATTGTAATTGGGAAGCAAAGAACCCGTAAGGGTATTTTCTATAGCTATAACGCCAAAATCGGCTTTGTTCTTTTTTACACTTTGGGTAACGCCGTCAAAGGTGTCGCACTTTACCAAATCTACTTGCTGATTAGGGAATAATTTTTGAACGGCCTCATCGTGAAAAGAACCTTCAATTCCTTGGATTGCAATTTTCATAATCTTTGTTTTACATTATTACATAAAAAAACCCGGAAGTAGATTCCGGGTTTTTTTCATATTGTTATCATTAATTACAATACAACCCGGGTTTTACCAGTAAAGTAAAAAAACCAAAAGTTGAAATACGTAAAAAATGTGTTCATTGTGTTGTTTGTTTTGCTAAAGTAATCATTACTTTATAACAACAAAATCTTTTTTGCGTTTTTTTATTTGCGTAGTTTTACCTTTTTAAATGCGATGTCTATAGAAGTTGCCCATATCACCAAAAATTATGGAAGCCAAAAAGCTTTAGATGATGTTTCCTTTTCTATAAAAAAAGGAGAGATTGTAGGGTTTTTAGGGCCTAATGGAGCCGGAAAATCTACCATGATGAAGATTTTAACCACCTATCTTTCAGCCTCTAATGGAACGGCAAAAGTACAGGGATTTTCGGTGGAAAAAGAAGCTTCGTCTGTTCAAAAAAAGGTAGGTTACTTAGCGGAGCACAATCCGTTATACTTAGACATGTATGTAAGAGAATATCTTTCTTTTAATGCTGAAGTCTACGGCGTTTCTAAAAAACAGATTGATGTGGTTATAGAACAAACCGGCCTTTCTTCTGAAGCACATAAAAAAATACAACAATTATCGAAAGGATATCGCCAGCGAGTGGGACTCGCCAATGCGTTGTTACACAATCCGGAGGTTTTAATTTTGGATGAACCCACCACAGGCTTAGACCCAAATCAACTTATGGAAATTCGCAGCCTCATTAAACGTGTGGGAAAAGAAAAGACGGTATTACTTTCTACTCACATTATGCAGGAAGTTGAAGCCATTTGCGATAGGGTGATTATTATTAATAAGGGAAAGATTGTGTTGGATTCCCCATTGGAGGATTTATCGAAAAATACAACTCAAATTATTGAAGTAGAATTTGATTATCGAGTGGAGGAAGTAGCACTGCAGCAAATTAAATTTATTAAAAAGGTAGAAAACAAAACAGGCTTTATCTATCATTTACATTTTGAAACGGATGCAGACATGCGTGCCTCTGTATTTGATTTTGCTCACGATAATGGACTGAAAATACTTCAGTTACATCAAAAAAACACCTCCTTGGAAAAATTGTTTACAGAGATTACTACTCAAAAATAAGTCGGCCTTGATAGAGTTCTTCAACATCAACTTCCGGGGGTCTAATTTTACAAATAACATCTCCAACACTCACAATTTTTCCTTTAATCGATTGTCTGGGGGAGCAAATAATTTTGTTGGTACTTCTGTGAAATAATTCAACCCTTACAACCTCTAAATCTTCAGCCTCTATTCTACAGTCACCGTCGGAGAGACCAAAAACTCCCAACCATGTTTTACCTTGTAAGCGGAATGTAGAATTACCATTAGCGTTGATTACTAAAATTTGAACATCTAAATTGGTAAGATTAAAATCGCCATCGGTATGAAACTCATCTTCTTCTTCTCTATCTTCCGAAATTAGATGTATCCTATCGTTTGTTATTCTTCCAATATTTTCTACCGTTAAACCGGAGCTGTTTCTAACATAAAGCGTATCTACCGGTGCCGTAACATATACCGTGGTTGGTTGGGAATAATCCCTTACAAAATTACAACTGTTTCTATCGCTTACTTTTAGGATGCTATCTTCTACACGTACTTTAATTTCGTTTAATAAATTTTCACCGGTTCTTACCATGACTCTTTTTTCGGGTCCTTCTACCAAAACCAGTTTCACTCGATCCCAAACAATAATTCTATTGAAATCTTGCACCTCATAAACTTCATCAACAATAGCACCGGAAGTTTGAAAGCAATCTGATGCGTTTTCAGAATTACATCCAAAAAGAAATACTAATGATAGAATAATTAAATATCTCATACTACTTAAAGTCTCATACCTATTCCAAACTCTACTGCTTCTGCCTTTGCCCAATGAGCTTTTACAGTAATAGCAGCAAAAACATTATCATTAAACATATAACGCTTTAAACCCAACCTATTATAAATAATATTTTCAAATTCATAAGGTCGATAAATATAGCGCCCCAATTGAGAAACAAAAGCAACTCTATTAAACCTAAGTTCGTGGCCTATAAAAACTCCTACCCTTCTATAATCCTCATTTCCTGTTAGTCCTTCACTGGGATATGCAATGGCTCTATAGCGAATTAAATTTATTAAAAAATAAGAAAAATAAACATCTACCCCTGCTTGAAAGGTACTTTTATAATTAATGCGTTTATCTGCAAAAAAGGAGAAGGTATAGAAAGGATATTGGCCTAAACCATTAACGTCGGCTTCATTTACTCCGGTTCTAAACACCACATTGGCATGAATTCTTTCCGCATAATTAGAACTTCTCCATGAACCCACGGGAATTCGTGTTGGGAAATTTATTTCGTCAAATTGATAGCTTAATCCTGCGCTGGCAAAAAATGTGTTGGTACTGTTATTAGGCGCTTTAAAGTTTGCATTAGAATAATGCAATACTCCTAAACTTAACTGCACACCCAAACCATCAATAATATTTTCTTTAACAAACCCCGCTTTTACAAAAGTAGAACTTAAAAATCGACTCCCATAGGCGCTATTTTCATAATTGGTGTCGGGGTCATAAGGGTTTGAGGCATAAGCTACTCCTTGACCCACAGTAACTCTAAGGTATCGTTCTAAAAAATACCAACTAAAATGGCCATACAATCCATAATTTTCGCCTAAAAAGGGATTCTTTAAATCTTGATATGAAAACGTAAACCCCCAATCCGGAAAGTTATACCTTCCTTCCCATTCATTCCAACCATAGGTTTTTCGGTTATAGGAAAGCCAAAATCCATTGGGAAAATCGGTAATTAAGTGAGAAATGTCCGGGTTGTGTTCTATGATATTACCATAAAAATAATCTGCTTCAATAGAAAACGGTTTGATTTCATTTTGTTGCCCAAAAGAAATTTCAGCAACAAACATTAAAAACAACAGACTAAAAAAATTTTTCATAGCTTTTTAGAAGCCGTAAATATACATTAATCTTCAAAAATTAGTCGCCCAGTGTAGAATTCTTCTACTTCAACAACAGGGGGTCTTTGCACAGAAATAACATTACCGGTACCCCGTATAACCCCTCGAATTCTATTTACCGGGTGTACCATCATTTTATTAGCACTTCGCTGAAAAACATACAAGTCGTTTACTATTAAATTAGCTCCTTCCAATCTGGGTACTTCATCTTCAAAAGCAATGGTCGCCTTTTCTGAAAAACCATCAATATAAAAGCCGCTATACCCATTGGCTTCTATTCTGAAATCTTCACAGCGCACCGTTAAAGTAAAATCGCCACTCTTTTTGGAATCGGTTAGTCCTCCAGTGGTATTGCTTATCAATCGCAAAAAAGGAACATTTAACTCCCCTTCTCCAACGACATGATAGATAGAACTATTGCGTATTTCGGTAATATTTTGTACAGTTACAATGGCTTTTGTGATACCAAAATCCCTCACAAGGTTACAACCGTTATGATTTTTAACAACCAGGGTCTCCCCTTCTACTGCTACTGAAATATCATTTAATAAATTAGCACCGGTCTCTATTAAAACCTCCTGTGCGGGACCTTGTTTAATAAGTAAAGAGACATCGTCTTCAATACGTATTTTCTGAAAAGCAGGTACATTAAAAGGTGTGGTCACCAAATTTCCATCGGTTTGAAAACAATCATTGGCGTTTTCACTATTACAAGAAACCAAAAGTACCGTCCAGATGATAAATCCTATTTTTTTCATATTAAATTCTAACTCCAACACCAAATTCGATTGCTTCTGCATTCACCGCATGAGCTTTTACGGTTCCTACTGCAAAGATTTTTTCGGTAATATAATGCTTGACCCCAATGCGAGTGTACGTTCTTGTTTCATATTTATAGGGCCAATACACATAATAACCCAATTGTGTAGGAATGGCAAAATTACCCAACCGAAACTCATGCCCAACAAAAACACTTGCCCTTTTATAATCTTCATCACCTGTTAATCCGGAATTTGGAAAGGAAGCTGCACGATATTCAATTTCCTTTTTCAAAAACGTTGCAACAAAATATTCTGCACCCAATTGCAGCGTACTTTGGTAATTGAGTCGTTTGTCTACAAAAGCTGTAAATACATAAAACGGATGTTGACCCAAACCAATATAATCTCCTTCATTAACACCTCCCCGCACCACAAAGTTGAATTTAATTTTTTCTGAAAAACTTTTTGAGGTAACTTCATCTGAAAGATATTCATGCGTTGTTTCTTTATTAAAGTCGTAGAATACTCCCAAGTTAAGGGAAGCTACATTGGTACCGGAATTAGGCGCTTTAAAACTTCCGTTAGAATGATGCACTAAAGAGAGTCCTGCCTGTAACCCAAAACCTCGATATACCTGGGGTTTGTAATAATTGAATAATAGATACGTAGAACCTACCAAGTGACTTCCGTAGGCATTGTTTTTAAAATTGGTCTCCAGATCAAAAGGGTTGGTATTGTAGGCTATACCTTCGGCAACTCTAAACTGAAGTGTACGGTTAAAAAAATAAAAATTATAATGCCCATACAAACCTATATTTTGACCTAAAACCGGGTTATTAAAATCTTCAAACAACACGGAAATGCCCCAATCGGGAAAATTATACGACTGTTGCCAGTACTTTTCTCCAAAAGTCTTTTTGTTGTAACTTATAATAAATCCATTGGGGTGACCTTTCACCAAATGTGTCACATTTTTGTTATGTCCTAGCATCTTTCCATAAAAATGCTGGATTTCTATACTGCTTGCAGAAGCACTTTTTTCCTGAGAGAAAAGCGGGAAAGAGATAAGAAATATAAACAATAACCATTTTTGGGACATGCCGCAAAAATAACTTTTTTAAAAGATTTCTGAAGCGATTGTTTTGATATTGTTGCTCTTGCCCATAGAATAATAATGCAGCACCGGAACACCATTTGCAATAAGCTCTTTACTTTGTGCAATACACCATTCTATTCCTACTTGACTTACCGCATCATTATCCTTACACTTTACCACTTCCATAATTAAATCGTCCGGAAGATCTACATTGAATCGATGCGGAATTAAATTGAGTTGTTTTTTGGTGGCAATAGGCTTTAATCCCGGAATAATAGGCACTGTAATTCCTTCTTTTCGGCATTTATCCACAAAACTGAAGTACTTTTCATTGTCAAAAAACATTTGAGTAACAATATACGTAGCGCCTTTAGCAATTTTCTTTTTAAGAAAAAAGATATCACTATCCATACTAGGGGCTTCCAGGTGTTTTTCCGGATATGCGGCGACACCAATACAAAAATTGGTAGGTGTTGTATTTTGAAGCTCTTCCTCGAGATATTTTCCGTTGTTTAAATCGGTAATTTGAGACACCAATTGACTCGCATATTGATGCCCATCCTTTTGCGGGGTAAAATAAGTTTCACTTTTCACGGCATCTCCCCGAAGCGCCATTACATTATCAATCCCCAGAAAGCCTAAATCA
Source organism: Flavobacteriaceae bacterium (assembly GCA_041392125.1). Taxonomy (GTDB): domain Bacteria; phylum Bacteroidota; class Bacteroidia; order Flavobacteriales; family Flavobacteriaceae; genus Halomarinibacterium. The sequence goes on from JAWKMR010000004.1 coordinate 277,492, forward strand.
ATTAAAAAGTTTTCGGTATCTTCTTTACTGAAACCGCCACATAAAATGTGGGGTATGGCATCCACATCATATTTATTTTGAATAGCCGCACAAATACCTACGGTACCCGGACGTTTCCGAACCACTTGTTTTTGCAACAAACCATTATCCAGTTCTTTATACACATACTCTTCTCGATGGTAGGTTACATCTATAAAGGGAGGGTTAAATTCCATAAGTGGATCGATACCATCAAATATAGATTGTATGTTTTGACCTTTTAATGGAGGCAATATTTCGAAGGAAAACTGGGTTTTCCCGTTTGAATTTTCAATATGTTCAGTTACTTTCATTTAGTCTGCAATATTAGGTTGAAGCCATTTTTTAGCTTCAGAAATTGATATGTTTTTTCGCTTTGCAAAATCTTCCAGTTGATCTTCTTTAATTTTTCCAAGACCAAAATAGCGTGCTTCGGGATGGGCAAAATAGTAGCCTGAAACTGAGGCTGCTGGCCACATGGCTAAACTTTCGGTAAGGGAAACCCCAATGTTTTCTTGCACATTTAATACTTCCCAAATGGTTCGTTTTTCCAAATGATCGGGGCAAGCAGGATAACCAGGTGCTGGGCGGATGCCTTTATAATGTTCGGCAATAAGTTCATCATTGGATAGGTTTTCATGTACTGCATAACCCCAATAATTTGTGCGTACTTCTTTATGAAGGTATTCAGCAAAGGCCTCTGCTAAACGATCGGCCAGTGCTTTTACCATTATGGAATTATAATCGTCATTTTCCTTTTCAAATTGAGTAGCTAATTCCTGTGTTCCAAATCCGGCGGAAACACAAAAACATCCTACATAATCTTGAATTCCACTTTCTTTGGGAGCTATAAAATCTGCCAATGCCATATTGGGACGTCCCTCTGCTTTTTTGCTTTGCTGACGCAGGGTTCTAAATACATCATTCTCTTCATCGTTTTTACTAATGGTAATTTCAATATCGTCATCGTTTACAGCATTTGCCTCAAAAAGTCCAAAAACGGCTTTGGCTTGTAATAGTTTTCCTGAAATAATTTTTTGAAGCAATTTTTGAGCATCATCGTATAGTTCTGATGCTTGTGCACCTACCACTTCGTCTTTTAAAATTTCCGGAAACTTTCCGTGCAGATCCCAGCTTCGGAAAAAAGGCGTCCAATCAATATAAGGCAGCAATAATTGTAACTCCAAATCCTCCATAATTTGAATTCCTAATTGTTTGGGTTTTACAATTTCTGAATGCTTCCAATTTATCTTCAATTTATTGGTGCGAGCCTCATTAATGGTCAAAAATTCTTTTACTTTTTGACGTTTCAAAAAACTTTCTCTAAAGCTTTTGTATTCCTCTTTCAGATTTTTTTTATAAGCTTGATTACGTTCTTTTTGCAATAATTCACCCACCACAGTAACAGCACGAGAGGCATCATTTACATGGACAACAGATTGTGCATATTCCGAGTCAATTTTTACCGCAGTATGGGCTTTACTGGTAGTAGCCCCACCAATAAGTAGTGGTACAGTAAAATTTTGTCGTTGCATTTCTTTGGCCAAAAATACCATCTCATCTAGCGAGGGAGTAATCAATCCACTCAAGCCAATGACATCCACATTTTCTGCTTTTGCAGTAGCAATGATTTTTTCGGGTGGTACCATCACGCCCAAATCGATAATTTCATAATTATTACAGGCAAGTACAACCGAGACAATATTTTTCCCTATGTCATGAACGTCTCCTTTAACGGTAGCCATTAAAATTTTCCCGTTGGAAGAAGAAATCTGGTCTTTTTCAGCTTCAATAAAGGGTAATAAATAGGCAACGGCTTTCTTCATCACCCGGGCACTTTTTACCACTTGGGGAAGAAACATTTTACCACTTCCGAAGAGATCTCCCACTACATTCATCCCAATCATTAAATGGCCTTCAATCACTTCTATGGGTCTGGAAACCTGTTGGCGAGCTTCTTCAATATCTTGGTGAATAAATTCGTCTATTCCTTTTACCAAGGCTCGAGTAATCCGATCCTGTAGCGGCTCTTCACGCCACGCCAAATCTACCTTTTTCTCTTCGCGAGTACCTTTCACGGTTTCGGCAAAATCAAGAAGTCGTTCGGTGGCATCATCTCTTCTGTTAAGCATCACGTCTTCCACGCGTTCCAATAAATCTTTCGGTATATCATCATATACTTCCAGCATGGCAGGATTAACAATTCCCATATTCATACCTGCCTGAATGGCATGATACAAAAACACGGAATGCATCGCTTCTCTAACAATATCATTACCCCTAAAACTAAAGGAAACATTACTCACTCCACCACTCACACTGCAATGCGGCAAATTTTGGCGTACCCATCGGGTTCCTTCAATAAAGTCCAGGGCATTTAATTTGTGTTCCTCCATGCCGGTAGCTACCGGAAAAATATTCAAATCGAAAATGATATCCTCTGGAGGAAAATGAACTTTATTCACCAGTAAATCGTAGGAACGTTTGGCAATTTCAATACGTCTTTCAAAATTATCGGCTTGCCCTACTTCATCAAAAGCCATCACTATAACTGCAGCTCCATAGCGTTTAATGAGTTTTGCCTGACGTAGAAATTCGGTTTCACCTTCTTTTAAGCTAATGGAATTTACGACACATTTTCCCTGTACTACCTGCAGTCCTGCTTCAATAATTTCCCATTTGGAACTATCAATCATAATGGGTACACGGGCGATATCCGGTTCGGCTACTACTAAATTCAGGAATTTAACCATGGCTTCTTTTCCATCTATAAGCCCATCATCCATATTCACATCAATAATTTGAGCCCCACCCTCTACTTGATGCCGGGCAATAGATAATGCTTCTTCAAAGTTTTCTTCTTTTATCAATCGAAGAAACTTGCGGGACCCTGCCACATTAGTTCGTTCCCCGATATTAATAAAATTACTTTCAGGGGTAATAACTAAAGGTTCTAAGCCGCTTAACTTTAAATATTTCATTTCTTTTTGTATCATATTTTTTGGGAATTACATCCCCCTAACCCCCTTCAAAGGGGGAATAAAAAATTAAAATGGTAAATTTTTTACATCCACATTTCCTCCGGAAATGATAATTCCTATCTTTTGATTTCTAAAAGTTTCTTTCTGTTTTAAAATGGCTGCCAATGCTACCGCAGATGAAGGTTCTATTATAATTTTCATTCGCTCCCAAATAAGTTTCATAGCATCGATAATTTCAGATTCTTCCACACAAATAATTTCTGAAACTAATTTCTGAATGATAGGGAAATTGATATCTCCTAAATGCGTTCGCAAGCCATCGGCAATAGTTACTGAAGTGTCGTTGGTTTCAATTTTACCCGATTGGAAGGATCGATAGGCATCATTCGCCTGAGCTGGTTCTCCGGCTAAAGTTTTACAATTTTTACCGAAATAATAGGTCGAAAGCGCAGTCCCTGCAAGTAATCCGCCACCGCCCACGGGGCTTAATACCTTGTCTAAGTTAGGATAATCAACCAACAATTCTAAAGTGGCCGTTGCGTTTCCTAAAATCACATCCATATGGTTAGAAGGATGTAAAAAAGTCGCCCCTTTCTCATCTACAATTTTAGCCGAAGTTGCTTCTCGTGCTTTTATTGTTGATTCACATAAAATTACTTCAGCACCATAACCCATCACCGCTTCTCTTTTTACCGAAGGCGCATTTTCAGGCATTACTACATAGGCTTTTATCCCTAAATTTTTAGCGGCTAATGCTACTGCTTGTCCAAAGTTACCCGATGAATGTGTGACCACCCCTTTTTGTTTTTGTGCTTCAGAAAGATTTTGAATAGCATTTACGGCTCCCCGCATTTTAAATGCCCCCATTTTCTGAAAGTTTTCGCATTTAAAAAACAAGGAAGCCCCTGAAAGATCATTCAAAAAACTAGAGGTGAGTACTGGCGTTCTGTGCACAAAGGGTTTTACCCTTTTATAAGCATCTAATATGTCTTGTTTAGTAGGGATCATGGCATAACTTGAAATTTAGGTAAAGTTCTGGGCGCAAACTTTGAAGCTGCTTGGGCAATCGCTTTAATATGTTGCGGGGTAGTGCCACAACAGCCTCCAATAATGTTTACTAAATGTTTTTGAAGGTATTCTTCCACTTGCTTTGTCATTTGCTCGGGAGTTTCATCATAGGCACCAAAAGCATTGGGAAGTCCGGCATTAGGATAGGCAGAAATGGCCAAGTTAGTCTTACTTGCCACTGCTTCCAAATGAGGCGTTAATTGTTTTGCTCCCAAGGCGCAATTAAAACCAATACTTAGCAATGGAATATGAGAAATTGAAATGAGAAAAGCTTCTGCGGTTTGCCCCGAAAGGGTTCTTCCGGAAGCATCGGTAATCGTGCCACTTACCATCACGGGAACATCTATATTTCTTTCTTCCTTTATTTCTTCAATAGCAAACAAGGCCGCTTTGGCATTAAGCGTATCAAAAATCGTTTCGACCAAAAGGAAATCAACACCACCATCGATAAGGGCCTCAGCTTGTTGCTTATAGGCAATTCGAAGTTCATCAAAAGAAATGGCTCGGTATCCGGGGTCATTCACATCGGGTGACAGACTTGCTGTTTTGTTGGTTGGACCCATGGCACCCGCTACAAAACGAGGTTTATGGGGTTCTTTTTGGGTAAATTCAGCAGCCACTTGTTTCGCAATTTTCGCGCTCTCAAAATTTAGTTCGTATACCAAATCTTGCATATCGTAATCGGTCATGGCAATAGTGGTTCCGGAAAAGGTATTGGTTTCCACAATATCGGCACCTGCTTCAAAGTATTTGTTGTGTACTTCTGCAATAGCTTGGGGTTGGGTAAGGGAAAGCAGATCGTTATTCCCTTTTACCGATTTATGAAAATCTTTAAATCGTTCTCCACGGAAATCTTCTTCGGTAAATTGATAGCATTGCAACATGGTACCCATGGCCCCATCTAGTACTAAAATTCGCTCTCGTAATAATTTTTCAATTATATGCATAACAAAATTGAGTCTATAAATATTAGACATTAAAAAAGTTATCATAAAAGAGAAGGTATCTTCGTTTTGTTATCTATTCTGAAAATTTCAGATAGAATGTAGCACCTTCTTTGATGGACAAAGGGTTGCTAAGGTTTCAAAGGGTCTATTCCCTCCACCTTTCTTGATAACGATTCAAAAAATAAATGAACTAGTACAAAGTAACGGTTTAAAATTGTTTTTCACCAATTCTTTGCACAAAAAAATATTATTTTAAATGAATACCACACTCACGATTCTCTAAAGCTTTTACAGGATCGTAATAATCAAACTCCATGGGAAGGTTTCTTTCTTTTAGATAGTATTCTAGTGCAGCATCATCATAGTGATAGAAAGGGCTCACTTTTAAAATTCCGTCTTTGCTAAAGCTGAATACATCCAATTCCTCTCTATGCTCCGTTTGTCCTTTCCGAACATTGGTAAACCAAACATCGGGCTGGTATTTTTTAAATGCCCTGTCAAAGGGTTCCAATTTTACTTTTTCTGAAAAAATAGGATGATTAGGATTGTTGATATCTGGTAATCCTATTTTTGAATGGATGAAAGCCGTGGTGTATTTTGGAATAAATATTTCAATATTCAATTGAAGTTTTTCCATTAAATAATCTGCGTGTTTATAGGTGGCATCCGTATTATAACCAGTATCGCACCAAACCACCTGAATATCTTTTTTAACCTTGGTACAGGCCCATAATAATCCTGCCGAAAAAGCCCCAAAACTAGTAGTAACCAGAGGTTTTTTTGCATGTTCCAAAGCAAAGGAAATGATTTCCAAAGGGTCTTCAAAACGTACATTTTCATTGAATAAATGAATATTTTGAGGAGTAATACTATGCATTATTATTATCCTATTAATTTAGTAGGGTATGCAAAAATACGAACAATTTTTTTAAAACACCCTTGGAGTTAGGATTGATTTTTTACAAAATCGTTAAGTGTCTTATTTTCAAGGATAGAGAGGGTATTGTCACGTACTTGAATCATCAAATTATGGACACTGCAAAGTGTTTCATCCGGGCAATCGTCGCATTTTTCATAAAAATTAAGGCTTACGCACGGCACCATAGCAATAGGTCCTTCCAATACTCGGTAAAAAGAGGCAACCGGTGTGTTTCGGGTTTCCTCCAGTAAATAATAGCCACCTCCTTTTCCTTTTTTAGCTCCTAAAAATCCTGCTTTTTTTAAGGTAAGCAATATACTTTCCAAAAATTTTAAGGAAATATTTTCCTCTTCAGCGATAACGGAAATTTGCACAGGTTCATTATTTTCTCTTCGGGCAAGAAAACATAGTGCTTTAAATCCATATTTGGTTTTACGTGATATCATAGGATACAATTAAAGTTTGGTGCCATTTAAAATCACATCGTAGGTTATAGTAACCGCCTTTTCCAAAGTAATTGACACAGAGCAGTAATTTTCAAAACTTAAAGCGGCAGCCCTTAGGGCTTTTGCCGGGGCGATATCTCCTTCTAAATACACAGTCACATGAATGCTTTTAAAAGGTTTTGCTTTTCGAACCTCTTCTCTGGTGCCTTCTACCTCCACCCGGTAAGAGGTAACTTCCTGGCGTTGCTTTTTTAATACATAGATAATATCTATGGCATTGCATCCCCCTACAGCCATAAGGAGTAATTCCATAGGGCTCGCTCCTTTTACTACGTCATTGGTTTTATTATCTATAAAAACAGAAACTTTATTGTCTCCTTGACCTTCTAATAAATAATCGCTGTTAATTCTAGTAAGGGTAACTTTCATATACACTAATTTATTTTATCACTTAATCTTAATATATCTCCAAAAACCCCTCTGGCTGTAACTTTAGCTCCCGCACCGGCTCCTTGAATAACAATTGGATTTTGCCCGTAACTTTCCGTATAAATTTCAAACAGTGAGTCGCTTCCATGCAAATTTCCTAACGCACTATTTTTAGGTACAGACTGCAATTGTACCTTCAAAAGTGCTCCATCTTCTCTGGATAAATCTCCATACAAATCTGCCACATAACGCAACACTTCATTTTTGCCCAGATTTTTTTTTCGAATTTGAAAATCTACATCCAATACTTCAAGATGTTTAAGAAATAGCTCTTTTGATACATTTCGCCATTCTTTGGGTATTAGATTTTGCACCGAAACATCCTCAAACTCATTGTGTAAATCCAATTCTCTGGCTAATATAAGAAGTTTTCTTGCTACATCGTTACCACATAAATCCTCTCTGGGATCTGGTTCGGTAAAGCCTTTTTCAATTGCCTTTTTCAAAACAATGCTGAAGAGTAGATTTTTTTCTGAAAATTCATTGAAAATATAACTTAATGAACCCGAAAAAACACCCCGAATTCTGGTAATATTTTCTCCCGAAAGATGCAGTAATTTAATGGTATCTATTAAAGGCAACCCTGCTCCCACATTGGTCTCGTATAAATATTGCTTTTCATTTTTTTCTAATACTTCTCTAAGATTCTTATAAAAACTTAAATGCGAAGTGTTTGCTATTTTATTAGAAGAAACAATGTGAAATCCATTGGCAATAAGTGGTATATAATGTTCCACAAATGCAGGGTCGGCGGTATTGTCTATGGCAATGCAATTTTTTAACTCCCGTTGTTTAGCAAAATCAATTACTTCAACTACAGAGTAATTCTTTCCCATTTCTTGAAAATGACTTTCCCAATTTCCTGTAATGGAATCACTTAAAACTGCTTTGGCAGAATTGGCAATGCAAAAAATAGTTAGCTCTAAGTCTCTTCTTTTGGTAATTTCTTCTTGCCGCTCTAAAATCTGATTGATTAAAGTACCCCCAACATTTCCTTTCCCAAAAATGGCAAGGTTGATCGTTTTTTTCTTTAAGGCATTTAAATTAATAAGTGCCTTGGGCTGTTCTAATACTACTGTGCTCATACTTCTTTTTTAAACAAATAATACTTCGGTTTCTTTTGGAATTTCTTTAAAAGCTTGCTGCAAATCTTCAATTAAATCTTCCGCTTCTTCAATGCCACAAGACAATCGAATTAAAGAATCTTTAATCCCTGCTTGCAGTCTCTTTTCTCTTGGAATGGAAGCATGAGTCATTTGTGCAGGATGGCATAATAAACTTTTTACACCGCCTAAGCTTTCTGCCAATTTGAAATATTGAGTATGGGTTACAAAGGCATTAGCAGCTTCTTGGGTATCATTTTTTAAACTGAAAGAAACAACTCCTCCAAACAAATTATTTTGCTGATTTTTAGCAATTTCATGGTTTTTATGATTTTTTAAACCCGGATAAAAGACTTGATCCACGGTTTCTTGCTGTTCCAGAAACTGAGCTACTTTCAAGGCATTTTCACATTGTTTTCTGAATCTCAGATCTAATGTTTCTATTCCTCGAATAGTTAAAAAGCAATCCCAGGGTCCCAATACTCCTCCGGAAGCATTTTGGATGAATTTTATTTTTTCTGAAAGTTCTTGAGTTTTGGTCACCACCAATCCCGCCACCAAATCGGAGTGACCGCCAATGTACTTGGTGCCACTATGAATAACAATATCGGCTCCTAAATTAATGGGGTTTTGACCAATGGGCGAAGCAAACGTATTATCTACTACGAGTAACGCATTAACACTTTTTGCAATGATTGAAATGGCTTCAATATCTGAAATTTTTAACGTAGGATTGGTAGGCGATTCTATCCAAACCAATTTTGTTTTTGAAGTAACAGCTTCGGCTACATTGTTAACTTCGGTAGTATCCACATAGGTTACTTTAACCCCCAATTTTTCATAGACGTGGGTAAACAAGCGGTACGCTCCTCCGTAGATATCATCTACGGCTACAATTTCATCGCCTACGGAAAGTAATTTCAAGACCGAATCTATGGCAGCCAATCCGGTTGAAAAAGCAAATCCTGAATGACCGTTTTCTAGTTTTGCCACGAGGTCCTCCAATACTTTACGGGTAGGATTGTTACTTCGGGCATAATCGAAGCCCTTGTTAACTCCCGGAGCTTCTTGGATAAAGGTGGATGTTTGGTACACAGGTACCGAGATAGCGCCTGTTAAAGGGTCGCTGGGAACTGAATGAATAATTTTTGTTGCACTCATTTTTCTAATTTTTTTGAGTTAATAAATAGATTAAAACAAAAAATTCAACTCCATCTCACGATGAATGAACTAGAAAAATGTTATAAAGAAATTGACAAACCACTTCCGGAAGGAAATGGGTTTTCGTTATCTATTCTCTTAAAACGAGATAGAATGTAGCACCTTCTTTGTTTTACAAAGGGTTGCTAAGGCTTCATAGGGTCTATTCCCTCCACCTTTCTTGATAACATTTCAGTAAGTTATTGAACTTTGTGAGTGCAAATATTTAGAAACAAAATTCACTTCTCCAAATCTTTTTGAAATTTTTATTTTTTTAAATGCGCTTTTTCCTGAATGATTTCCGGTATGGAACGCCCTTCAATATTGCTTTCCAACCACGAAATAATATCGAGGTATAAAAAGCTTCTTCGTTCGTAAGGATCTGCTTCGAGTTCTTTCAGTTTTGAATGCAGTTTTTTGAATTCATTCTTAATTTGATGAGGATAAATTTCCCCCAATCTTCGTAAAAATTTAATCATTTCTTTTTGCACTTGATACAGGTCTTCCATTTTAATTAAAAACTTGTAAGTGCTTTTAATCAATCGCTCCAAATGGTAATCGTCTCCTGCTTCGTAGTGTGCAACAAGGTTCAAAATACGTGAAAAGCAGAGCAAGTCTTCACGCATTTCCAACGATTTATTGGAGATGATTTTATCGAGATAAAAAATACACTTTCGGTGATCTCCCATTCCAAAATACAGGCAAGCAATTTTATAATAAAAAATCATCACGTGATGCTCGTCTATTGTATGCTCATAAGTTTTAATTCCTTGTAAAACCTCATCAACCAAGCCAACTCCGTCTTCAAAAGTACCTTCCATAAAATGGAGATTTAATTTGTGGGAGTAACGATATAAAAACACCAAGCTTTGTACATTTTCACGAGAAGGAAACTCCTCTTTTTGAAGAGTATTTTCAAACCGCAGTAATGCTTCTTTAAACCTTGGAATATCGCCTATAAAAAACAATGCTTCCAACAAATATTGTTCGCCTCGAATAAAGAAAACGGGATTAAGAACAATCATGGTTGGGTTTTCAAAAAACAAATCGGTCCACTTTAACGCATAGCGGTAACACGATAAAAAATCCTGTATCAGGAAACTATACCACAAATGGGCTTTATATAACCATAATTTTTCACGAAAACCAATTTTTTCAATATTGAATTTGGGTAGCCTATCGTTAAAATATTTAGTAATTACTTGATATTCTTCATCATTTTTTACATAGCCTTTTTTCAGAAAAATACCATAGAGCTGCAACGATAAATTGGAGAGTTTACTCGTTAAAACATTCAATTGGCTTAACTCTTTGGCTTCTATGGTCAACGCATCGGCACGATTGCTAATACTACGGGTAATGTATTGAGATTCAATTACTTTTTCTAATTCTACAATTTCATACGCCATATTTTTTTCTTCATTCCCCCAAGCAAGAGCCTTTGCTTTTTCCAGAATTTTCAAGCTTTGATTATACAAGCCTTTATGGTATAAAATAGTAGCAAAATCAAGTTGTTCCCGTATTTGAAGTCGTACATTTTGATGCAGCGGATTTAACCGAAGGCTAATCAAAATTTGCTTGTACAAATGGGCTTTAAGATTAGAAAGTTGTCTTTTTTGAACGTCTTTATTTTTCAATATTTCTTCTTCGTCATACTGAGGGAGTCTCTCTAAAATATCAAAAAGCGTCATGAATTTGGCATCCTCATTAACGCCCAAGCGACCCACATACAATTTAAATTGCCGTTTTTCAGACTTTGAAAGTGATTTTACAAGGTCGAATAAATGGTCTTTTACAACTTTGGGCATGATAACTTTTAATATTTTAAATTATTGACTAACAATATTTTATATTTATTATTTCACTTTTAAACACCGTAATAAGCATCATAAAATTAGCGCTTTTCAGCACCCCAAAATATAAATTCGCAGGTAATTATCAATCTTTTATTCAGCAGAAATGTCGCAATCACAAATTCAAATTTTCGATACGACCCTTCGCGATGGGGAGCAAGTTCCCGGTTGCAAATTGAATACCGACCAAAAGCTTATCATCGCTCGGCAATTGGAGAATCTAGGTGTAGATGTTATTGAGGCTGGTTTTCCCATCTCCAGCCCAGGAGATTTTAAAAGCGTGGAAGCTATTTCAGCATTAGTGAAAAATGCTACCGTTTGCGGACTTACACGAGCAGTAAAAAAAGATATTGAAATAGCTGCCGAAGCATTGAAAAAAGCCAAAAGACCCAGAATACATACAGGGATTGGCACTTCAGATTCGCATATAAAACATAAGTTTAACAGTACAAGAGAAGAAATTATTGAAAGAGCCTTTGAAGCAGTGAGTTACGCAAAATCTTTCGTGGAAGATGTAGAATTTTATGCCGAAGATGCCGGCCGCACGGATAATGAATACTTAGCTCGTGTTTGTGAAGCGGCTATTAAAGCGGGTGCTACCGTTTTAAATATTCCAGATACTACAGGGTATTGTTTACCAAGTGAATATGGCGCTAAAATGAAATACCTCATGGAAAACGTAAAAGGCATTGAAAAAGCGATTCTTTCCTGTCATTGCCATAACGATTTAGGATTGGCAACAGCCAATTCTATTGAAGGAGTAATTAATGGTGCCCGCCAGATTGAATGTACCATTAACGGAATTGGTGAGCGTGCCGGAAATACCGCTTTGGAAGAGGTAGTGATGATTTTACGGCAACATACTTACTTAAATTTACAAACGAATATTCAACCCAAAGAAATTTACAGAACAAGCCAATTAGTTTCGCACCACATGGGAGTTTACACACAACCCAACAAAGCCATTGTGGGTTCCAATGCTTTTGCACATAGTTCTGGAATACACCAAGATGGGGTCATTAAAAATCGTGAAACTTACGAAATTATAGACCCAAAAGAAGTAGGAGTAACTGAATCTGCTATTGTCCTTACCGCTCGAAGTGGCCGTGCTGCATTGGCCTATCGTGCCAAAAAAGTAGGGTACGAATTAACCAAGCTTCAACTGGATGAAGTCTATGCCAATTTCCTTTCATTTGCAGATAAAAAGAAGGAAATTCAGGATAACGACATCCATCAAATTATTGAAACTAGTAAGGTGTATCAACAAATTATTTCAGCATAATGGGAAAGACATTATTCGATAAAGTCTGGGATGCTCATGTGGTAGAAGTTATTAAAAACGGGCCACAAGTTTTATATATCGACCAACATTTAATTCACGAGGTCACCAGTCCGCAGGCTTTTCAGGAATTGGAAGAACGAGGAATACCCATTTTTCGACCTGACCAAATTGTAGCCACTGCAGATCATAATACCCCTACTATAAACCAACACCTTCCGGTTAAAGATGCCCTATCTAGAAACCAATTGAAACAGCTTTCAGAAAATTGTAAAAAACATGGTATAACCCTTTACGAATTAGGCCATAAATACAACGGGATTGTACACGTTATGGCTCCAGAATTGGGTATTACCCAACCCGGAATGACCCTAGTTTGTGGAGATAGCCATACCTCAACGCATGGCGCTTTTGGAGCTATTGCCTTCGGTATTGGAACCAGTCAGGTAGCACAGGTTTTTGCCAGTCAATGTCTATTATTAACCAAGCCGAAATCGCTTCGTGTTACTGTAAATGGAACGTTGAAAAAAGGAGTACTTCCCAAAGATGTTATTTTGTATATCATCTCAAAAATTGGCACCCATGCAGGTACCGGTTATTTCTGTGAATATGCGGGCGAAGTATTTGAGAATATGAGTATGGAAGGGCGTATGACCGTTTGTAACATGAGTATTGAAATGGGAGCGCGCGGCGGAATGATAGCTCCCGACGAAACTACTTTTAATTATGTAAAAGGACGAGAATTTGCTCCAAAAGGTCAAGATTTTGAAGAAAAAGTAGCGTATTGGAAAACACTTCCCTCCGATGCTGATGCTGTTTTTGATAAGGAATATCGCTTTGATGCTTCCGATATTGAACCGATGGTTACCTATGGTACCAACCCCGGGATGGGCATTAAAATTTCAGGAAAAATACCAAAGTTAGAAGATGCATCTTTTCAGAAATCGCTAGAATATATGGGCTTTCAAGCAGGGGAAAGTATGCTTAACAAACCTATTAATTATGTGTTTATAGGAAGTTGTACCAATTCGCGCATAGAGGATTTTAGAGAAGCTGCTAACTACGTGAAAGGAAAACAAAAAGCAAAAAACGTAACCGCTTGGTTGGTGCCAGGAAGCAAACAAGTAGAAGCACAGATAGAAGCGGAAGGAATAAAAGCGGTCTTTGAAGCCGCGGGTTTTCAATTACGGCAACCCGGTTGCTCGGCTTGCTTAGCCATGAACGATGATAAAATTCCGCAGGGCGAATATTGCGTTTCTACTTCCAATAGAAATTTTGAAGGACGTCAAGGGCAAGGAGCTAGAACTATTTTAGCAAGTCCATTAGTGGCTGCAGCTACCGCCATTGAAGGGAAAATTATTGACATAACTAAAAAATTTCAAGATATATAAAACTTTCCGGTCGAGCGCAGTCGAGACCTAAACCTCTCGACTGCGCTCGAGGAGACACTAGAACTATGGAAAAATTTGTAACACTTACCAGCACAGCGGTTCCATTGGAAATTGAGAATGTGGATACCGATCAAATTATCCCGGCCCGCTTTTTAAAAGCTACGGATAAAGAAGGTTTTGGCGATAATGTTTTTAGAGATTGGCGCTATACTAAGGAAGGTGGTTTGAATGAAAATTTTGTTCTTAATAACTCAAATTACAACGGAAGCATCTTAGTAGCAGGAAACAATTTTGGTTGCGGTTCTAGCCGCGAACACGCTGCATGGGCATTGTCAGGCTATGGTTTTAAAGTAATTGTTTCTAGTTTTTTTGCCGATATTTTTAAAGGAAATTCCTTAAATAATGGGTTGCTACCCGTACAGGTTTCAGAAGAATTTCTTTCAGAATTATTTCAGCAATTAAAAGAAAGTCCGAACACACAAATTACCATAGATCTTGAAAATCAATCTATTTCAGTAAATGAAATATCACTTTCAGAAACCTTTGAAATAGATCCTTATAAGAAAACATGTATGATGAACGGGTATGACGATATTGATTATTTATTAAGTAAAAAAACACAAATTGAAGCCTTTGAGGCACAAAAAATATAACCGAATGAAACTAAATATTGCTGTACTTCCCGGTGACGGAATTGGTCCCGAAGTAACCAAACAATCCATAAAAGTGCTGAATGCCATTGCTATGGAATTTAATCATAACTTCACTTTTAAACAAGCAGCCGTAGGAGCCGTGGCTATTGACGAAACCGGAAATCCGCTACCGGAAAATACCCTGAAATTATGTAAGCAAAGTGATGCCATTTTATTTGGTGCTATTGGCGACCCAAAATACGATAACGACCCTTCGGCACCCGTACGTCCCGAACAAGGATTATTGAAACTCCGAAAGGAATTGGGACTTTTTGCCAATATACGGCCCGTAAAAGCCTACGAAACACTTTTAGATAAATCCCCTTTAAAAGAAGACCGAATTAAAGGAACGGATATCAGTATTTATCGCGAATTAACCGGCGGAATTTATTTTGGCGAAAAGAAACAAAATGAAGCAGGAACAGAGGCTTCCGATCTTTGTATTTATTCTAAAGAAGAGATTGAACGTATTACTCATTTGGCTTTTAAAGCAGCACAATCCCGAAAAAAGAAAGTGACGCTGGTTGACAAGGCCAATGTTTTGGAAAGTTCCCGCTTATGGCGCAAAGTAGTCACTGAAATTTCGAAAAGTTATCCCGATGTAACCCTTGAATATCTTTTTGTGGACAATGCTGCGATGCAGCTTATTTTACAACCTAATCAACTGGATGTGATCCTTACCGAAAATATGTTTGGGGATATTTTAAGTGATGAAGCCAGTGTCATTGGCGGCTCCATTGGGTTATTAGCTTCTGCTTCGGTGGGAGAAAAATATGCCTTATTTGAACCCATTCACGGTTCGTATCCTCAAGCCAAAGGAAAAGGAATGGCAAACCCAATTGCTTCCATACTTTCTGCGGCTATGTTATTGGAGCATTTTTCACTTTTTGAAGAAGCCGAATTAATTAGAAAAGCGGTAGAAAAATCGTTGGAATTAAACATAACTACTCCCGATTTAAGCCCCAATAATAAGGCTGTAACTACCAATAAAGTAGGTGATTTTATTGAAGATTTTATTTTAAATCCGGATGATACAAACAGGAATTTTACCAATATTCATTTGGGACAAAGCACCATAATTTAGTAATAGTTTGCTTTTTAATTGAGAATAGGTCGAAATTGCTTTCGACCTTTTTCTTTTAAATTACACTAAAAATTGAAATAGTTCGGGTTTATTATTTAGGTAATCACCATAAAAATGATACCGTTTCATTTTTTCAATAAGCGGGTGCAAATCGTCTGGAGATATTAATTCTAAACCTACTACGGCACTTCCGTTTTCACGATTGGTCTTTTTGGTATATTCAAAATGGGTAATATCATCATTAGGACCCAACACTTCTTCCAAAAACTGACGAAGCGCACCCGCACGCTGAGGAAATGTGACAATAAAATAATGTTTTAAATTGGAATATAACAATGCACGTTCCTTGATTTCAGCAGTGCGGGTAATGTCATTATTACTACCACTTACCACACACACCACATTTTTTCCTTTAATTTCTTCCGTAAAATAATCTAAGGCCGAGATACTTAAAGCGCCTGCCGGTTCTACAATAATGGCATCTTTATTATAAAGATCCAACATTGTTTGACAAATTTTCCCTTCGGGGACTGTAATCACTTTATCCAGATTTTCTTTACAGATGTCAAAAGTGAGGTCTCCTACTCTTTTCACTGCCGCACCATCAACAAATTTTTCAATTTTTGAAAGTGTAACTACTCTTCCTTCTTCTATGGAAGTTTTCATGGCGGGCGCACCCTCTGGCTCTACTCCTATAATTTTAGTTTTTGGCGAAAGTGTTTTAAAAACACTACTTAATCCAGCCGCTAATCCGCCACCGCCCACAGGAATAAAAATATAGTCGATAGGTGCTTCAGTCTGATTTAAAATTTCCAAACCAACTGTAGCTTGTCCTTCTATCACTTTTTCGTCATCAAAAGGATGTACAAATGCTTTGTTTTGTACCCTACTTTCTGATAGGGCCAAATTATATGAATCATCAAAAGTGTCCCCTTGCAATTTTACCTCCACATATTCTTCGCCAAACATCGTTACCTGCTCTACTTTTTGAAGCGGCGTAGTGGCTGGCATATAAATAACCCCATGAATTTTTAACAACTTACACGACCAGGCTACACCCTGTGCATGATTTCCGGCACTTGCACAGACAATATCTTTACTACTTTCTAAGGCAGAAAGTGAAGCCATTTTGTTATACGCCCCTCTAATTTTGTAGGAACGTACTGTTTGCAGATCTTCGCGCTTAAAAAATACTTGCGCATGAAATAGTGAAGAAAAACGCAAATTTTTTATTAGAGGTGTTTTGAAAACGACTCCTTCCAGTTTTTCAGCAGCTTCCTTAACTTTTTCTAAACTGGGCATGCAGGTAAGTTGTGTACTCATGATTAGGCTTCAGCGAGTTCTTTCTTTTCGGTATTAATTACTTTCATTTGGGTCATGGCACCACGAAGTATTTTTCCTATTTTTTCAATAGGATGTGCTTCTATTGCTTCATTCACTTTAATTAATTCTATATTGTCTACCCCTTTGTTTGGAAATGCCTTTCCAATATCTATAGGTTGAATAGTTTTCATAAAATCTTTTAGTAATGGCTTGGCAGAATGATCGAATAAATAGCAACCATACTCTGCCGTGTCTGAAATGATACGGTTCATTTCAAATAATTTTTTACGGGCAATGGTATTGGCTATTAACGGTAATTCATGCAGCGATTCGTAGTAGGCAGAGTCTTCAATAATTCCTGAAGAAACCATAGTTTCATAGGCCAGTTCAACACCGGCTTTCACAAAAGCTACCATAAGGGTTCCATGATCAAAATATTGCTGTTCGCTAATATGTTCCGGAGTAGGTTCTGTTTTTTCAAAAGCAGTTTCGCCTGTTTCGGCTCTCCATCGTAATAAATCGGCATCATCATTTGCCCAATCTGCCATCATTCCCGATGAAAAAGCACCACTCATAATATCGTCCATGTGCTTTTCAAACAAAGGCTTCAATATTTCTTTTAATGTTTCTGAAAGCTCGTAAGAACGAATTTTTGCAGGGTTAGAAAGACGATCCATCATATTAGTAATACCGCCGTGCTTTAACGCTTCGGTTAAGGTCTCCCAGCCATATTGAATTAATTTGGAAGCATAGGCCGCATCCACTCCTTGTTCTACCATTTTATCAAAACACAAAATAGACCCTGTTTGAAGTACTCCACACAAAATGGTTTGTTCGCCCATGAGGTCACTCTTTACTTCAGCTACAAAAGAAGATTCCAACACACCGGCACGATGACCTCCTGTTGCAAAAGCATAGGCTTTTGCTTCTTCCAGCCCTTTGCTTTGTGGATCATTTTGTGGGTGCACCGCTATAAGGGTGGGCACACCAAAACCCCGTTTGTACTCTTCCCGAACTTCCGAACCGGGGCATTTAGGAGCCACCATAATTACAGTAATATCTTCCCGAATTTGCATCCCCTCTTCCACAATATTAAAACCATGAGAATAGGAAAGCGTAGCCCCTTTTTTCATTAAAGGCACCACTTTATTAATTACTGAGGTATGTTGTTTGTCTGGAGTTAGGTTACAAACTAAGTCTGCTGTTGGGATAAGCGCTTCAAAAGTTCCTACTTCAAAGCCATTTTTGGAAGCATTTTTAAAAGAAGCACGCTGATTGTCAATGGCCTCTTTACGCAATGCATAAGAGATGTCCAACCCGGAGTCACGCATATTCATTCCTTGATTCAATCCTTGAGCACCACACCCTAAAATCACTATTTTTTTTCCGTCGAGGGCTTTAATTCCTTCTGAAAATTCGGAAGCGTCCATAAAGCGACATTTTCCTAATTGTTCTAATTTTTCTCTCAAACTAAGGGTATTGAAGTAATTTTTCATCTTTTTATTGTTTTATGCACTGGCAAAAGCTTCCAGCATTTTGGTTATTTTCATTTCATCTTTGGTAACCGCAATCCTTCCCGAACGTACAAATTGCATAATCCCAAACGGTTTCAACTCTCGATATAGTAATTCTATCTCACTTTTCATGCCCGATTTTTCCAAAACAAAAAATGCTCTACTTACCGTAACGATGCGTGCATTGCTTTCTTTAATAATATTTTGAATTTGGCGCTCTTCAAACAACAAATCACTTTTAATTTTGAAAAGGCATGACTCTTGGTAAATGGTTTCTTCATCGGTATGGTAATAGGCTTTTATGACTTCTACCTGCTTTTCAATTTGCCCAATAATCTTTCGCATTTGTTCTTCTGAAATTTCTACAACGATGGTCCAACGCGAAACGTTGTCAATTTCAGAAACGGAAGAATTTATACTTTCTATATTTATTTTTCTACGCTGAAAAATAGCTGAAATACGGTTCAGCAATCCCACGTTATTTTCTGTATAAATAGAAACCGTAAATAGTTTTTTTTCTGTATTCATAATTAACTCAATCTTATATCTGAAACTGACGCTCCCGTAGGAATCATGGGAAATACGTTATCTTCTTTTTCAACACAAACTTCTAAGAAATAAGGGCCATTGTGTTCCATCATTTCTTGTACTGAAGTAGCCAAATCTTCTCTTTTTGTTACTTTTTTTGCTTCAATAAAATATCCTTTTGCTATTTGAACAAAATCAGGGTTTGTCATTTCGGTGGAAGCGTAGCGCTTATCAAAAAATAGTTGTTGCCACTGACGAACCATTCCCAAGAAATTATTATTGAGCACCACAATTTTTACCGGCACTTTGGTTTGAAAAATAGTTCCCAATTCTTGAATGGTCATCTGGTAACCCCCGTCACCAATGACCGCAACCACTTGTCTTTGCGGAGCAGCCATTTTGGCTCCAATAGCGGCAGGAAGTGCAAAACCCATAGTACCCAATCCACCGGAAGTAATATTACTTTTAGTGGTGTTAAATTCAGCATAGCGACAAGCAACCATTTGGTGTTGCCCCACATCCGAAACAATAGCTGCCTCACCTTTAGTTTGAATATTTATTTCTTTTAAAACCTCGCCCATGGTTAGTCCTTCTTTGGAAGGATACAAATCATTTTTAATAATGGTATTGTACTCTATTTGATATAAATCTTTAAACTGTTGATGCCAGTTAGGATGTGAATTATTTTGTAGTAATGGCAATAATTTTGACAGACTTTCTTTAGCATCTCCCAACACGGCAATAGCTACTTGTACATTTTTATTCACCTCTGCCGGGTCTATTTCAAAATGAATGATTTTTGCTTGTTTGGCATAGGTTGCTAAATTTCCTGTAACACGATCGTCGAAACGCATTCCAATCGCAATAAGAACATCGCATTCGTTAGTTAATTTATTGGGCGCATAATTACCGTGCATCCCTACCATACCTACATTTAAAGGATGGGTTGAAGGAATTGCTGAAGCACCTAAAATAGTCCAAGCCGAAGGAATTCCGGCTTTTTCGATAACTGCTTTTAATTCTGTTTCAGCTTCACCTAAAATGATTCCTTGCCCCCAGACTATCATTGGTTTTTTTGCATTATTTATTAATGCTGCCGCTTTTTCAATGTCTGAAAACTCTGTTTTGGGAACGGGATTATAGCTTCTAATTCCTGTACATTTTTTGTATTCAAAATCGAATTCTTCAAATTGGGCATCTTTGGTAATATCAATCAATACCGGTCCCGGACGACCACTTTTAGCTATATAAAAGGCCTTTGCAATGATTTCAGGTATTTCTGAGGCTTTGGTAATTTGATGATTCCATTTGGTCACTGGAGTGGAAATTCCCACGATATCAGTTTCCTGAAACGCATCACTTCCCAATAAATGCGACCCTACTTGCCCGGTGATGCAAACAATAGGTGTAGAATCTATTTGTGCATCAGCGATACCAGTAATTAAATTGGTTGCACCCGGCCCCGACGTAGCTATTGCTACCCCAACTTTTCCGGAGATTCGGGCATAGCCTTGAGCCGCATGAGCTGCTCCCTGTTCGTGACGTGTGAGTACGTGATGCAGCTTATCCTGATATTTGTACAATTCATCATACACAGGCATGATAGCACCTCCGGGATACCCGTATAAAACATCTACTCCTTCTGCTAAAAGACACCGAACTACTGCTTCGCTTCCTGTAATTTTATAAGCTATTTTTGAAGCCTCTTTTTGGTTTTGTAATGTTTGCGTTTCCATAATAACATTCACTCCCCTAATCCCTCTCCTTCAATGGAAAGAGGAAAAGGTTTTTAAATTAAAATTCGTCAGTTACACAGCCCTTGGAGGCTGATGAAACTGTTTTTGCATATTTATAAAGCACTCCACGTTCAAATTTTAACTGAGGCGCTTTCCAATTTTTTTTTCTTTGAGTTAATTCATCCTCCGAAACTTCAAGAGTAATGGTCTTTTTTTCAGCATCGATGGTAATAGTGTCTCCATTTTCTACGAGTGCGATAGTTCCGCCTTCTTGTGCTTCAGGAGTGATATGTCCTACCACAAATCCGTGCGTTCCACCAGAAAATCTACCATCGGTTATTAGTGCTACCTCTTTTCCTAAACCTGCGCCAATAATGGCTGCAGTAGGTTTTAACATTTCGGGCATTCCGGGACCTCCTTTAGGCCCTTCGTAACGGATAACAACCACATCTCCCTTTTCCACTTTACCATCTCTAATACCATCATTGGCGGCATATTCGCTATCAAAAACCTTTGCTTTTCCAGAAAATAAAAGCCCTTCTTTTCCGGTAATTTTTGCTACGCTACCTTCAGAAGCTAGGTTTCCATATAACATTTGTAAATGCCCCGTCACTTTAATGGGATTTTCGAGGGGTTTTATCACATCTTGATTTAATGGAAGGTCTTCTGCATTCAGTAAGTTATGGGCTAAGGTTTTTCCGGTTACGGTTAAACAGTCTCCATGAAGCAATCCTTTCTTCAATAAATATTTTAGTACGGAAGGAATTCCGCCAATAGCATGCACATCTTCCATGAGGTATTTTCCACTGGGTTTTAAATCGGCTAAAAAAGGTGTAGAATCACTTATGTCTTGAAAATCTTTTAAAGTAAAATCAATATTGGCAGCTCGGGCAATGGCTAAAAAGTGTAGCACAGCGTTGGTAGAACCTCCTAAAATGGTGACCAATCTTATAGCATTTTCAAGTGACTTTCGGGTAATGATATCGCTCGGTTTAATATCCTTTTCCAATAATAATCGCAGTGCTTTTCCAGCCGCAATAGCTTCCTCCTTTTTTTCTCTCCCTGTTGCGGGGTTTGAAGCGTTGTAGGGTAAGGTCATACCTAGTGCTTCAATAGCCGAGGCCATGGTATTTGCCGTATACATACCACCACAAGCACCCGCTCCGGGGCATGCTTTTTCTACAATTTGTTGGTATTCAGACTCAGCCATGGTACCCGCCACTTTGCTTCCCCAGGCTTCAAAAGCAGAGACTACATCCAGCTTTTTACCATTATGACAACCCGAATCTATGGTTCCGCCATATACTAAAATGGAAGGTCTGTTCAATCGAATCATCGCCAAGAGTGCTCCCGGCATATTTTTATCGCAACCTACTACGGTAATCAACCCGTCATAGCTCATGGCTTGTACTACCGTTTCCATGGAATCTGCAATAATATCTCGAGAAGGCAACGAATAACGCATTCCCGGTGTTCCCATAGAAATTCCATCGCTTACCCCAATGGTATTAAAAATAAGCCCCACTAAGCCTTCTTCTAACGTACCTTGCTTAACCAATTTTGCTAAGTCGTTAAGGTGCATATTACAAGGGTTTCCTTCGTATCCTGTACTAGCAATGCCTACCAAAGGTTTATAAAAATCCTCTACAGTCAAACCAATAGCATGTAACATGGCTTGTGCCGCAGGTTGCGTTGTATCTTGAGTGACGGTTTTACTATATTTATTTAATTGATTCATTATTAATTAAAAGTCCTATCTTTATTGATATTTCGAAGGTATTTATTTAAAAAACCTTTCTTTTTTCTAGATTAGAATTTGGCATAAAGCCAATATGATGTTTTTCAATCTATCTACATTATTTTCAATTAGTTAAAAATTTTTAATTACGATATTCACTTCCGTAATTAAACCCAATAAAAAAAGCCTTCCCGTTTCTGGGAAGGCTTTTTACACGATACAAAAATGTTTAAAATACCTACCCGTATCGTCTATAAATGACAATAATGGTAGTAATGGTATTTAAAATTATGTTTTGCATTGTGTCTGACAAATGTTGAAAATTAATTTTAAAAAAACAACAACTCCTTTTAATTTTATTGAGTAATTTTTTTAAAAAGGCGTACATTTGCCCCACAAATTAAGAGGAAAGATTTGACTGATTGCAACCTCGCAAAAAAATGCTAAAGGCAGTAATCACTCCTTAGTAGTTTCGGTACAAATCTTCAGTAAAGTTTAAACTATAATTATGGCATATTTATTTACTTCTGAAAGTGTTTCGGAAGGACATCCAGACAAGGTAGCAGACCAAATTAGCGATGCGTTAATTGATAATTTTTTGGCATTTGACCCCGAAGCAAAAGTAGCCTGTGAAACTTTGGTTACTACCGGGCAAGTGGTTTTGGCGGGTGAAGTAAAATCGAATATCTACTTAGATGTTCAAAAAATAGCTCGTGATGTAATTAATAAAATTGGGTACACCAAAGGCGAATATCAATTTGATGGAAATTCCTGTGGGGTACTTTCTGCTATTCACGAACAAAGTGACGATATTAACCGTGGGGTAGATCGCGCTAATAAAGAAGAACAAGGTGCAGGAGACCAAGGAATGATGTTTGGCTATGCTACCAAAGAAACCGAAAATTATATGCCTTTGCCATTGGATTTATCGCACAAAATTTTAATTGAGCTGGCAGCTATGCGAAGAGAAGGAAAGGAAATACCTTATTTACGCCCCGATTCTAAAAGCCAGGTAACTATTGAATATAATGACGATAATACTCCTGTACGAATTGATTCTATTGTCGTTTCAACACAGCATGATGACTTTACTGAGGACGAAGAGGCGATGCTCTCCAAAATCAAGAATGATATTATTACTATTTTAATTCCAAGAGTTAAGGCCGGTTTGAAACCAGAACTACAAAAATTGTTCAACGACCAAATAAAATACCATATTAACCCCACAGGGAAGTTTGTTATTGGCGGTCCGCACGGTGATACCGGGTTAACAGGAAGAAAAATAATTGTGGACACTTATGGTGGAAAAGGAGCTCACGGGGGGGGTGCCTTCAGTGGGAAAGATCCAAGTAAGGTAGATCGTTCTGCAGCGTATGCTACGCGACATATTGCCAAAAACTTGGTCGCTGCCGGAGTGTGTGATGAAGTATTAATCCAAGTAAGTTATGCCATTGGTGTGGTAGAGCCTATGGGTATTTTTGTGGATACCTATGGAAGTTCCAAAGTAGCCTTGAGTAATGGTGAAATTGCCAACAAGGTTTCTGAAATTTTTGATATGCGCCCTGCTGCCATTGAACAACGCTTAAAACTACGCCAACCTATGTATTCTGAAACGGCTGCTTATGGACATATGGGACGAAAAAATGAAGTTGTTTCTAAAACGTTTCATTTACCTAATGGTGGTGACAAAACAATAGATGTAGAATTGTTCACTTGGGAAAAATTGGATTATGTAGAAAAAGTGAAAGAGGCTTTTGGGCTGTAACTAAAATGAAGTTTTATAACATCGCTTAGTCCCCCTTCAACGGGGGATTTTTTATATAATATTGTGCCGTTTGGCTTTTTGTACCGCTTCAATTTTACTATGTACCTGTAATTTTTGATAGATATTTTCGATGTGCTTACGAACAGTACTTGGGGAAAGAAAAAGATTTTCTGCAATAACGGTATAACTTAAACCGGTACTAAGTTGCTCCAAAACTTCAATTTCGCGCTTACTAAGGGATATATCTTCTTTGTCCTTTTCATTTTCAATAGAAAGAGGATTACGAAGTAATTTTAATGTTTTCAAAGCAATAGAAGGATTCATCGCAGCACCTCCATTTAAGGTTTCAACGATGCCATCGTACAAATCTTTAGGGTTAATTTCTTTCAGTAAATACCCATCGGCCCCTGCTTTTATGGCGTTGAAAATATTTTCATCATTATCAAATGCGGTAAGCATGATAATTTTTATTTGTGGATATTTTTGTTTCACCACTTGGGTCGTTTCAATACCGTTTAAAACGGGCATTTCAATATCCATTAAAATAAGGTCTATGTTGTGATTATCTTCCAGCTTTGCAAGTAATTCACTTCCGTTTAAAGAAGCGTGTTTTACCATAACCTCGTCAAAAAAAGATAGTTTTTCTTTAATAGCGTGTATTAAAAATGAATTATCATCAACAATGGCAATTTTAATATTCATAGGCTATGGTTTGTAGATATCTTTAAAATTAAAACAATTTTATAAGTTTTTTATAAGGCAATTGACGTATTAAGGTATTAAGTTTTGGAAACTATTAGAAGTAAGTTGGTTCCTTTTCTAATTTCCGAATCTATAGTTAATTCGGCCCCAATATCCCGGGCTCTTTTGGTCATATTATTTAAACCATTCCCTAAGGTTACTTCTGTTTTACTGAATCCTTTTCCGTTATCATGGATGGTAATCTTAAAACGTTCTTCAGTTTCCTGAACTACTACCTCAACTTTAGAAGCTTCTGCATATTTTATTGCATTGTTGACGGCCTCTTGAATTATTCGATAGATATTCATCCCTTCTACAGACGTGAAGCTATGTTGAGAATCTATGGTATGATCTATATTAAATTGAAATTGCGTCCCCGAAGCTGCTAGTTTGGCTTGATTAATAAAGTTGGTGATACGCGATTTCAGGTCTTCGAATGTAATATCACTCTTATTCATGGCCCAAATGGTATCCCGCAACTCATAAATAGTTTGCGTTGTGAAAGTACTAATACCGGAAAGTTTTAACGCTAATTTGTCTTTCACATCGGGAAAACCAAATTTTATATTATCTAGACTTGAAATAATAAAAGTAAGTTGAGCCCCAATATTGTCATGCAAATCGCGAGAGATACGCAAGCGTTGCTCCTGTAATTTATTTTGAGTTTCAATAGCAGCTAAAGCGGTCTTCAATTCACTTTCTTTTTGTAATTGCGTATTTTTTAATTTCTGTTGGTTGTATAATAAATAACCTAAAAAAACCAATATTATGATCAATCCTAAACCTCCGTACAGAAGGGTATTTTTTCTACGAACTTCAAGGTCTTTTTCAACTAATTGAGCGCGTTGTTTTAGAATTTCGTTTTCCTTTTTTTCAGTTTCAAATTCTATAGAAAGCGAAGCAATACTTTCCTGTACTTTTGTGCTTTGTATACTATCTTTTACAGCTACATACTTTTCAAAATAATACAACGCAGAGTCTGTATTCTTTTCTGCTTTATAAATATCTGAAAGTAACTTATAATTATATTGAGAAAGGTTTCTGTATTCCTTTTTATTTGAAATAAGTAGCGATTTATGGATAAGCGGAACCGCATGATTCCAATCTTTTTCGGCCATAAATACTTCACCAATTTGGGTATAATTTTCTGCCACCCCAATAGAATCGTATCGCCGTAGCCTATCTTGAAGCGACATATTAAAATACTCCCGCGATTTACTGTACTGTTTTTGCAAACCATACACCCCTGCAATATTGCTAAGGCTATAGGGAATACCCACACTATCTTTGAGTTTCCTTTTTATTTCTAATGCAGTAGAAAAATAATACAAAGCACTATCTAATTCTTTATTAATTTCCTTTAAAACACCGTAGTTATTATAAATATCTTTAAGGCTATTTTCTAAATTGTTTTTTTGGGCAAGATTTTTCCCTTTCTGCATATAATACATCGCTTTGGGCATATCGCGGTATTTCATTCCGTAGCCAAGTTCTCCATATTGATATGCAACTTGTTCATGATTGTTTAACTTTTCAAACACACGTATAGCATCCAGTTTATATTGCGTGCTTTTTTCGTATTCTCCTTGATAGCCATAAATTAAGCTTAACTTTGCATAGGCTCCAGCAATTCCATTTTCGTACCCAATAGTTTGCGCATCGGCAAGATTTTGTTTAAACAAGGTAAGAAGCGAATCTTGTGGAATATTTAATCCCTGTGTATATAAATTATTAATGGAATCTATCTCACTTTCCATTTGAGAAAAAAGAGTGGTACTTGCCAAGAAAAGAAACAAAAAGAAAGGTGGGGTTTTAAACACGCTAACAATATTTTTACTAAAAATACTTAAATATTTATTTCTGGCTGTACAACTAATGCTTCATCCAAATTATATTCTAAGAAACGATAGGTATTTAAATGTGTTTGTCGTAACAAAATTTGATTTTTGTGCCGCTGTATTTCTTCAAAAATCAAAGCCTGTTGTGTTGTAGCCAAATGCTTTTGCGTTCTATTTTTACTTTGAAAATACAGCGCAATGACAACACAAACTATACCCGTTATGAAGATTGTAATGAACACTTACTTTATTCGTTTTAATGAATAAAATAACTTTTTTTTTAAAAGTTTAGCAATAAGGCAAGTGACGTATTTTTCTTTCCGGAATTAATTGGTAGAATCCATAGGGAAAACTACCTTAATAATTGTTCCTTGACCAGCTTCAGATTCTATTTGAGCCTTACCTCCCAAGTCTCTAGCGCGTTTTTTTATGTTATTAATCCCATGGCCCATTTCTGCAATAGCTACGTTAAAACCTTTGCCGTTATCTGAAATCGTTACGATATAGTTTGTTTCATTTACATCGAAATTTACACTTATATGCGAAGCTTCAGCATATTTAAGCGCATTATTTACTCCTTCCTGAATAATTCTGTACACATTCATCCCTTGTATTGAAGGAAGTAATAGTTCTTTCGAAATAGTTTCAGAAACATAGAATGAAAATTTCACCTTAGCATCTGCAATACCTGCTTTTTCAATAAAATTGGAAATACGAGCTTGCAAATCTTCAATTGAAATTTGCTCTTTGTTCATGGCCCAAATGGTATCCCGAAGTTCATAAATAGTTTGGGTTGTAAAAGCACTAATATGGGCTAATTTTTCAGAAACCATGGTGTCTTTTTCCTGTAATCCATATTTCAAGTTGTCTACAGAAGAAGTCACAAAAGTAAGTTGTGATCCAATGTTATCGTGCAAATCGCGAGAGATACGTAAGCGCTGTTCTTGTAATTTATTTTGGGTTTCAATTTTGGCAAGTGCAGTCTTAAGCGCTGCTTCACGGCTAAGTTGCCTATTTTTTATCTTTTGTTGATTATAAAACAAATACCCTAACAATCCTAAAATAATAGCCAACGCCAAACTACCGTACATCATGAGGTTTTTTCGATCTACTTCAAGTTGGGTTTCAGCAAGATTGGCACGGGTTTCTGCTAAATCGCGTTCTTTTTTTTCGGTTTCATACTTGGTTTCCATTTCGGCTACTTTGGCAGCCCTTTCATCATTAAATACGGAATCCCTTAATTTGTAAAATGCTTCTTGCTTTTCTAAAGCATTTTTATAGTCTCCAATTTTTTTATAAAACCAGGCCTCCTGCTGTACTACATCTCTAATTTTTTCAATACTTCCACTTTCTTGGGCAAATTGATTAGCTAAGACAAAATTTTCCTTTGCCTCCAGATTATTTCCCTGTTCATACGCTATGGTTGCTAAGTTTGTATAATTGGTGGCCAAATTGTAAGAGCGGCCTCGTATTTTGTTCAGCACTAACGCCCTTTTGATGTATTTTTTTGCTTCTTCGTACTTTTTTGTCTTTAAAAGGGTATTACCAATATTGTTGAAAATAAAGGAAAAACGAACAGAATCTTCCACCTTTTGCAATAACGCCACATTTTTATAATGGTAATACAAAGCACTATCTGCCTTACCCCAATCGTCAAAATTAATAGCGGTAGCATTGTTGGCAAAAATGAAATATTTATATTCTTTATTTTTTGCCTCATCCATAATTTTATAGGCCTTTTTTCCGTAAGAAACACCTTTTTCATAATCTTCAAAATCGTGATATAAAATGGAAATGTCAGACGTATGCAGCGAGATTAAAGCTGTATCTTTCATCTTCTCTGCCATATGTAAGGCATTTTGAATAAAATGAAGTGCTTCATCGTATTTTCCTAATCGTAACTCTTGATAATATAGGCGTTCATACACTTTTCTGAGACGATCTAAAGAATCTAATGACGTTAATAACGGAATTACCTTTCTTGAATAGTAATTCACACTATCTGTTATTTTCTGAGTATCGTTTCTGAAAAACCGAAAGTATACATAGTTCGCTGTATCTGCCTTGGTTTTTAGGAGCTTTTTTGATTGCTGAAAATAGAACTCGGAAGAGTCTTTGCTGTTAAACGCTTTTAAAAGCAACGAATCTATATTTTTAGAAACTTGAGAAAAAGAAGTAAGGAAAAAAAAGAGACCAAAAATGATCGATAAAAAATACTTCATGCTTAACATTTGTGAATTAAAACTACAAAAAAACACAGTAGTCACTGTGTTTTTTTGATAGAAATTCGTCTGTCCTTATTGATAACTCTTCACTAACTGGCCCTTACTCCACTCTCCAATTTTTTTATTGTAATTACTGTCGTGAAAATATCCTTTTCCTTCCTGAAGTCCATTTACCCATTCGCCACCATAATACGATTTATCCTTGAAGAAGAATCTCCCTTGACCGTGGTATTGATTATTGCTATTAAACATACCTTCATATTTATCTCCTGATGCAAAGTTATAGGTTCCCATATACATTTTCCCGTTTCTGAAAAATCCGGTAAAAACATCTCCATTATTCCACTTGTAGCGACCGTACATATTTTGACAGTCTCCTGCAATACAACCTGTTGCAATTTTATTGTCGTAAAAGGTATAGGGAGTATCTATTAAATAACTTTTAAAAATCCCATACTCCCATTTTTCATTTTCCAGATCGTGAGTATAGGCTACCCCATTTAACATCCCGTTTTTATACTCTCCTGTCATATTCTTTTTAGTACCCAAATAGCATCCATAGCCATGCAAGTCGTCATTTTCCCAGAACCCCATGTAATCTCCAGAACCTGTCCATCTAAAAAAACCATAGCCATGACGTTTTCCATTTTTCCAGAAACCTTCATAATAACCATAACTAAAGTTTTTCTTACCCCAACCGTTTTGACAGTCGCCGCGAACACAATCATTGCCAGCGATAGGCGTGGCAGGGGTTGGAACAGAAGGATTTGAAGGGCTTGAGGGACTGGATGGAGTTGTATTCTTAGAACTTCCGGAAGTGGTGCCATCATGATACGTTAAAACACGAGTAGAGGTAACTTTGCCATTTTTAATCCACTCATACCAATTCCCTTTTTTATCATAATTTAAGGTGACATTTGAGGAGGAATATAAGTTGACCCCATTTAAATAATAATCGGTATAACTTGAAGGTTTTCCATCAGTCAACGACCTACCATTTTTAGTAACAGCAAGGTAATCCCCGGAGGTTACATACGTATATTCATAAATGTAGTTCATCTTTCCTTCCGAAAAGATTTCTTCTTTTATAATTCTATTCTTGGAATCGTAGTGTTTTTTATTGGTTACTTGCCCGTTTAAGGTTTGTGTTTCAACCCACAAACCTTTACTATTATAAATATATTTTGTTCCTTTTGTTCCGTCATTGGATTGCCATTGTGTAATTCTTTTTTGAGCATCTGAAAAATAAATTTCGGCAATTTCTTCACCCAAATCCTTGGATAGGGTTTTTATCAATTTTCCGGAGCTATCATAAATATATTCTAAGTCTCCTACTATATCACTCTTATTAAGAATAAGATTTCCTTTAGTATCAAAAATATATTCAAAAGACCAAGTCCCTAATATTTTTTCAGATTTAATATCACCTTTCAGGTTAAAATGCTCTTTGGTATGCTGAATGGGTACCGGATTTGCCGGTGCGTTTTTCCAGTCTACTTTATATTGGGCTTGAATGCTTTGGAAAAAAAGCCCCGAGATAACAATAAAAATTAGTTGTTTCATTTTCATGGTATTCGGTTTTTAGGTGTAAATCAAAAATGCAAAAAGTATTGAATAAAAAAAATACGGCAGTTGCCGTATCTTTTTCATTGTAACATAATTACATCGATTTTGTGAGTGTTCCGTTGGACCACTCTCCTATTTTTTGTTTTAAGTCTTTATCATGGTAATATCCTCTTCCATGGTACTTACCATTATTCCATTGTCCTCCATAATACGCATCATCTGAAAAGAAGAAACGTCCCATTCCGTGAAATTGATTGTCGCTGTTAAACATTCCGGAATATTTATCGCCACTGGCAAAGCTATAGGTTCCCATCAACATTTTACCATTTTTAAAGAACCCGGTAAAGACATCGCCATTACTCCATTTAAACTGTCCATATTTATCTTGACAATCTCCGGCAGTACAGCCAGTATCATTTCCGGTAGAATAAAAATCGTAATGCACAGAGATGTTTCCGTTGACAAATATTCCTTGATCCCATTTATCGCCTGTAACCGTAACTCCAAGACCATTCAATTGCCCATCACTGTAATTACCAATAATATTATCATTATTATCGGCTAAGTAAACCCCATAACCATTCATATTATCATTGCTCCAGCTTCCAATGTACTTTCCTATTCCATCCCATTTATACAGCCCATATCCATCCTTTTTTCCATTTTTCCAAAAACCATCATAATAGCCATTGTTATATTCATATTTTCCCCACCCATTTTGGCAATCTCCGTCCACACAGCCAGAAGTAGTATTATTTTGAGGTACGGAACTAGAAGAAATTGTTTTTACAGGTTTAAAAACATAGGCCGCTACGGTATAATACCCTTGTAAAATATATTTATCTACTCCGTTTACCTTTACCACAAGGTCATCGCCTCTTTTTTCGGTAGTAGCATAAGTGTAATCCATAGAGTCTCCCTTTATTACAACATGATACCCATTTTCATTGGTTTTACACCAATAGGTATTGTCTGCAGAATAGTCTAATTTTTGTGCACTTCTGGATCCCCAATTAGAATATTTTCTGATTTCCGGAAGGTAATACGTGGTGTTTTTTTCGGCAATGTAATAAAGATAGCTTCCGTTAATATTTACAAAAGGGCCCGAAATATATTCGTCATCGGTATAAAGCACAAAAGAATAAGGATTGGTAACATAAAAATCCCTGCTCACATTGCTTGCCAATGTTGAAACACTTCCCGATGCCCCGCTGTAGGCATTTTTAAAGTCGGCCAGTAAATAGACCTTTCTGGAATTTTTATCCAAAACCGAAAGGGTATCTGTATTTAAGTACTTAAGATCCATGATATTGGTAAGCACTTTACCATTGTCTCTAATGGTATAGTCGTACTCACCACTTTTTGTCCAAGAAAGTCCCGAAGTGCTATTGTTTACTCCCTGCGGAACAGGCACTTGTGCATTAAGTGTTGAGGAAACACAAACAAAAAAACTGAAAAATAAGGTTAGAAATTTCATCATTGAAAAGGTTTTTAAGTGTTTATACAAAGTACAAAAAAAAAATGAAAATAGAGAATAGGGCATTTGCCGTAAATTATAGCAATACTTATTCTGAAAACTCTTGAAACCGTTTCTTCGCTTCCTCAAAATCTTTTTCGTCCCTTGTAATCTTTCGCAATAGTTTATCAACATTCGCAGCATCACGATGTATCCCCACGATGGCAAGATCTACTATTAATCTAAAGAGAATTAATAAAATGGCTGCTGCAAATCCTTCTGAAAAAATAATGAAAAAGAATCCCGCCAAAATCACCACAAATTGTTGTATAAAAATACGCACATAGGGTTTAAAAAATAAACTACTGGCAGAATACTCTTTGTACTGATTGTTTTGCCAAAAGTTGGTATAAAAATATTTAAGGTTTGAAACCACAAAGGAAGCTATTAAAATAGGCATCCCATCTAAATGAATGATGGCATTATAGTTTTCAATAATATGAAAGGGCTCTTTAATCTGCGGAATTGAGGACTGAAAAAAGGCAAATACAAAAATAGACTGAATCCCTACAAACATTCCATAGTGAACGAAGAAAAACAATACAATGCCGATACTGCTCTTAGGCATTTGATGCGTATTGGGGCTTTCCTTTCCGTAGGTATTAACCATCCATAATTTTATACCATGGAAAAGCCCAATGATAATGGTCTCTAAAAAATAGGCAAATACAATACTTATTGGGTCTGCTACCCCCAAAATTAATAGCACTAATGCTAACAGGGCATTTCCCCATACCAGGTAATTATATTTATTGGGTATAAAAAGGGTTTCCATAAATTAAATATAGTGTAAAAACCCCATTGTAAACAATGAGGTTTTTTGGATTATTTGTTCAAACTCCTCTGTTGAACAAATCACACAAACTTGGTTAGCAAGTTATTTTTTAAGGTCGTATGCATAGATTAAATCGTCCTTGGCTTTATAATACAAAACACCACCAAAATCATCTACTTCGTATTCCGGTTTTTTATCTTTTAAAATGATTTCCTTTTCGGTTTTGCCTGTGTCTTTATTTACTTTAACCAATCCTACACCATCATCTAATTTGGTTAAAATAAATTGTGCGTTTTGAGTAGCAGCAGTAGCTTTAAAACGTTGCGACATAAACTCGAAAGAAGCCGATCCTATTGCCGCAAACATTTTAGACTGGCGGTCATATTCCTTTCCGTATGAATTATAATCTCCAAGCTGGTTTCTATTGGCTCCCGCTGCAGCAGCAGCAGAGGCTGCCATAGCCGTAGAAGCTACCGCAATTACCCCTCCTACAATTTTGGCAAAGGTACTTTTAGAGGGAGATTTAAAATATTGGTGATAAGTTTCAGTTCCACTAAAATCTAAAACTGTCATATTCTGATCTGAGCCTAAAAAGATACCACCATTCCTCATTTCTATAGTGTTGGGCACTTCTTTTTCGTCAAAATTAGTTTTTCCAAAATTAGAAACATCACCAGTAGTTGGGTCTACCGCCATAATTTCATCATCGGCAGAAATTAAATATCGGTTATTGCCTTTATCGAAGGTAGAAGAAACCGATGTGGCTCTTTTATATTTTAATGGTTTTTTCCAAACTTGGTCTCCTGTTTCAAGATTTACAATATTGGCGTCTTCTGAAGTAATATAAATTAACCCCTGAGTGGTATGTGCCATGACCATGATATTTTCACCGGTTTTCAAAGGTTTTTTGAAAAGGGTTTTACCATCAAAAGAAATTTTATTAATTCCCCCCTCTTGTATTCCAAAGAGGATTCCATCGTCCATAATATAAAAATGCTGTACATACCCTTTTGTTTTAGGAGCTTTTTCCCATAAATCTTCTCCCGTTTGGGCACTCAAGAAACCTATTTCCGATTCATCTTTAGCGGCCAAAATACTATTGCTTCCTCCACTGCTTTTGTTACTAACTACAGCCAATCCTTGTGGTAAAATTTCAAAATTTACTACTTGCCCTTTTACTTTGGCAGCATCTTTCCAAAGTTCTGCACCATTTGCACCAATTTTATAGATTTCCATGCTACTTCCCGAAGTATTACTTTCAAAAGCATAGATTTCTTTTTCAGAAGTATCAGACGTCATCCAGTTTACATTCTTTATTTTGTTTTCCCAAAGGGTTTCACCGGTTAGCGTTTTTGCAATAATTCCTTGACTAGTGGGTATTAACATTTGGTCTTTTAATAGAAGCGGATCTCCCGTAACCAAATAGCTTTTCATTGTTGTTTTTCCCGGAGGAAAGAGATAGAAAGAATAATCTTCTTTCCCGGTGGCTAGATCATATACAGCTACTTTAGGGGTGTTATTTTCAGCCAAGCCTCCTGTTTTTTGCAACCCACTTACAATCAATTTGTTTTGTGGCATAGCAGTAGAAGAGGTAAAAATTTGTTTCCACTGGTTACCTTCAGAACTGAAAAGTACTTTTCCTGAAACAAAATCGATGACCGTTTTTTTGGAAGACATAAACCCTCCTTGCGCCACCATAACATACGGAGATGCCGGGATAAATACCAATTCTTCGGGTTTTACACGACCGTAATCGGTAAATTTAAATAATAACTCGTTACTTCCGGGCTTGATTCCTACCAAACCATCATTGCTTGCCACTACTAGTGTTCCGGCTTCGGTTAGGTACATTTCGTTAATTTTCCCGCCTATGTTGTAACTCCAATCGGGTTGTTCGGCTTTTTGGGCTATTAATACCATTGTAAATAGCAAACAAAAAAGCATATTAAAAAGTGTTTTGGTTTTCATAATCGTGATATTAATTAGTTGCCTCAAAATTGAAAAACATTACGCTGGAATTCAATAGGGCAGTTGACGTATTATTATGGGTGAAGGGTGAAGGGTGAAAGGTGAAAGGTGAAGGGAATATAATAATCTTTGAAACTTTGAAACTCTGAACTAAAAAACCGGAGGTATCACAAAAGTTTTACCCCCGGCTCCACGTAAAAACCTCAACACTTGAGATTTTTTTAAATGGGTTTTAGTTTTGTGTTACTTCCATATCAAATGACCCATTCGTAACTTGAACAGTATCTGAATTGTTCTGAATATTATAACCTGTAAATGAGAAAGTTCCCTTTACTCTATCTGATGTATAGCTAGAAATAGTAACCTCTCCTCCTGAAGTAGTTCCATTTACCGCCATATATACCACAACTGTTGACGGATCTGGATTATTTGGATCCGGTAAATAGCTATACGTACCTATATTAAAAACATTTAATTCATAAGTACCTACTCCATCAAAATTTTGAATTATCATTTGTAAGTTTTCAGAATTTACAGTGCCAGCAGATATACCTATAGTTCTAACACCATTTGAATTTGTTTCTTGTGCAGCAACAGTTCCTTCTAAAGATTGAAAATTAGCACCATCTACTTTTGCCGTCATAGTACCTTCAGCAGCCTGAGGATTACCACCACCATCGTCGTCTTTTTTACAAGAAGTAAGGACCAAACTGGCGAAAAGAAATAAAGAAAGAAATTTTAAGATTTTCATAATTGTTAAGTTTTAGTTTTTGTTAGGTACAAAGTTGTCTCTAAACCAAAACTCAATCAATAGGGCAATTGTCGTATAATAAAAGAAAAGCGCCATTTAGGCGCTCTTTTTATTTATTTTTTACCTTACAGGTATTAATCCCCAAGGGGGCGTAGAGCGGACAAAAGCTAATAAAGCTAGTTAATACAAAAATTCCGGCAAGAATTAATAATACTAACCCCAAAGTACCGGAAATGACACCTGCATAATACAAAATGCCAATAATTACAGCGATGATAATTCTGAGAAAACGATCGCCATTACCCATGTTTTTTTTCATCTGTATAAAATATTTAATAAAGCTGAAGATGGAATGCCCATAGTTTCATCTTCAAAAGTTAATAATTTTAATTGATGGGCATTTCATAGTAATTGATTTTAAGTTAATTAAAGATAACTAAAACTAAGCATATACAAATAACCATGAAATGATATATATCATTAAAATGTAACGTAAGGAAGCCTTTTTTTTACCGATTCCATTTTTGAATGAAGCTGCGCTTTAAATTTTAAATATGCGTCACTCTCAGGATGAAAGGGTTTATGAAGCAAACCCTTTTGAACGATATCTATCTCTTTTTGAAGCACTTCTGTATTATGATCTACCCAAACCTTTTTAAATTTGTCCCAAATGTAATCGATAGCCGTCTCATTGGGGTGTAGCATATCTTTTTCATAAAAACGATAGTCACGAAGCTCATCCATCATCATTTCATAGGAAGGAAAATATGCTGATTTTAGATTGAAGATTGACGATTGATAATTTAAGAAGTCATGAATTGCCGAAATTAAATGTGCCTTACTCAAGGTATTCTCTTCAAAACCATCTTTAAGGTGTCGCACCGGAGAAACGGTAAAAATAAAGCTCACTTTGGGATTTACTTTTTGAACTTCCGAAACGATGTGCTGTAAACTTTTTGAAATAGTTGCTGCTGAAAGCAATTCTTTTCGAAATTCCTGCTGCGGAATTTTATGGCAATTGGCCACCAACTCATTGGTTTCATTATGCCAGTACACCCAAGCACTCCCTAAAGTTATAACAATGTGTGACGCTGAAAGCAACTGATCTTTAAACGTTTTTAATGAAACATTTAATCGATTTAAAAAGGTTTCTTTATTCAATTCCGAAAGGGAAGAATGTACTTCAAAACAATACCACACTTCATTATGTTGAAAGATATCTTCTTCGGTAAAAAAAGTATCGTTTAGTGCTCTAAGTATTAGTTTTTCAATAGAAACAGGATTGAAAATAACCCCAAACGGATTTTGAATATTCTGAAACTTAAAATACTCCAACTTCTCCCCTATATGCTCTGTAAAACAAGAGCCTAACAACACTATTTTTGAGTGATAATCTATCTGTGGTTCTTGGGGAGAAAAGGGTATTTGGGTTTGGAGGTTCATATGTTACAAGTGTCACCTCGAGCGCAGTCGACAGGTCATATTTAGTTTTGGTGTAGGTCTCGACTGCGCTCGACCAGACAGACTTTTACTTAATAAAATTTTTTGCAGCCTTTAAAGCTTCTTGAATTCCCTCAGGATTTTTCCCGCCGGCAGTAGCAAAAAATGGTTGCCCGCCACCCCCACCTTGGATGTATTTACCCAATTCCCGTACAATTTGTCCGGCATTGAGCCCTTTTTCAGCAGCTAATTCTTTAGAAATATAACAGGTAAGTAATGCTTTTCCATCAGCAGTACTTCCAAAGAGTAAAAACAAGTTTTCCACTTCGTTCCCCAATTCAAAAGCCAAGTCTTTTTGTCCTGCCGCATCCAAATCAATTTCTTTCGCTAAAAACTGAATGCCATTTACGTTCTTCAATTCGGCTTTTAAATCACCTTTTAAATTTTTGGCTTTATCCTTCAACAACAGCTGAATATGCTTCTGCAATTCGTTATTTTCTTCCTGTAGTTTTTCAATGGAACTTACGGGGTCCGGAGTATTATTCAACAATTTTTGAACTTGCTTGTATGATTCGGCGCGCTCTTCAAAATACTGCTTTGCGGCATCGCCTGTAATGGCTTCAATACGTCTAATTCCTGAAGCAACAGCACTTTCCGAAGTAATAATAAAATGCCACACGTCGTTGGTGTTTTGTACATGGGTTCCCCCACATAATTCCATCGATTTTCCAAATTTAATAGCACGAACAGTATCTCCATATTTTTCACCAAAGAGTGCCATAGCACCTTCATCAATGGCTTGTTGGTAGGGTACATTGCGGCGTTCTTCCAAGGCAATTCCTTCGCGAATACGTGCATTCACAAAATCCTCTACTTTTTGCAATTCTTCATCGGTTACTTTACTGAAATGCGAAAAATCGAAGCGTAAATTTCGGCTATGCACCATGGAGCCTTTTTGAGCCACATGGGTTCCTAAAATATTACGCAAGGCTTGGTGTAGTAAGTGTGTTGCTGTATGGTTAGAGGCTGTTCGGTTACGTTGTTTACTATCTACCACCGCTTTAAAGCTTTCTTGCGGATGGCGTGGTAAATTTTTGGCGTAGTGAACAATTAAATTATTTTCCTTTTTGGTGTCAATAATATAGACGACCTCTCCATTTTGAGCTTCCAGATAGCCTTTGTCGCCTACCTGCCCTCCTCCTTCCGGATAAAAAGGGGTTAAATTAAACACCAATTGATATAACTCTCCTTCTTTTTTGCTTTCTACCTTACGGTAACGCGTCATTTTTATTTGCGTTTCCAGCAAGTCGTAGCCTACAAATTCTTCCTCTGCATCTTCATGCAAAATTACCCAATCGCCTGTTTCTACTTTGGTCGCTTCACGCGAGCGGTCTTTTTGCTCCTGAAGCGCTTTTTCAAAGCCTTTTTCGTCCAATTCCAATCCCCTTTCACGTAAAATAAGCGCCGTTAAATCTATAGGAAACCCAAAGGTATCATACAATTCAAAAGCCTTAGAACCGGAGATGGTCTTACTTTTTGAAGCTCCAATTACATTTTCAAGCAAAACCAATCCTTGGTCTAGGGTTCGTAAAAAGGAAGCTTCTTCTTCTCGAATAACGTTGGTAATTAAGTTTTCTTCCCGAACTAATTCCGGAAAGGATTTCCCCATCATTTTCACCAAGGTTGGAACTAGCTTATAAATGAATGGCTCTTTTGTGTCCAAAAAGGTAAATCCGTAACGAATAGCGCGACGTAAAATTCGGCGTATTACATACCCAGCCCCACTATTACTGGGCAATTGCCCATCAGCAATAGAAAATGCCACTGCCCGAATATGATCTGAAATTACCCGAATGGCCACATCCTTTTTTTCATCTCTTCCATAAAAACTGTTGGTTACTGCTTCAATCTCACGGATAAGGGGCGTAAACACATCGGTATCGTAATTACTTTGTTTGTTTTGCAACACCATGCACAAACGCTCAAAGCCCATTCCGGTATCTACGTGCTGTGCAGGTAATTTTTCAAGGGAACCGTCTGCTTTTCGATTGAATTGCATAAAAACCAGATTCCAAATTTCTACTACTTGCGGATGATCCCGGTTTACTAATTGGGCTCCCGATACTTTTGCTTTTTCTTCCGCAGAACGAATATCTACGTGAATTTCGCTACAAGGTCCACAAGGACCTTGATCGCCCATTTCCCAAAAATTGTCTTTTTTATTACCATTTAAGATTCGATCTTCCGAAACAAATTGCTTCCATAAATTAAATGCTTCGGTATCTCTTGCTAATCCTTCACTATCATCACCTTCAAAAATGGTAACGTACAGTATGCTTTTATCTATTTTATAAACTTCGGTCAATAACTCCCATGCCCACGCAATCGCCTCTTTTTTGAAATAATCACCAAAACTCCAATTCCCTAACATTTCAAACATGGTATGGTGATAGGTATCCATCCCCACCTCTTCTAAATCGTTATGCTTTCCGCTTACACGTAAACATTTTTGGGTATCGGCAATACGGTTGCTTTTAGGCTTTCCGTTACCTAAAAAATACTCTTTAAAAGGGGCCATCCCGCTATTTATAAACATCAGGGTGGGGTCATTTTTAACCACCATAGGGGCCGAAGACACGATAAGATGCTCTTTTAATTTGAAAAAATCTAAAAATTGTTGACGGATCTCTGCCGAAGTCATAAAAAAATATTAAATATAGTACTGCTATTTACACAAAAACCACACAATTTCTATCTTTGTTACACGTTACAAAGAAGGCTTTTGCCATAAATTACTGCAAAAATAGAACTTTTTAACATATGTCTAAGGTAAAATATTACTACGATAGTGAAACCCTTTCCTACCGCAAAATAGAGCGGAAAAGAGGGCGACGTTTGGGTATTTTCCTTTTGTATCTTTTGGCCTCCTTATTAAGCGGATTTTTATTGTTATTGCTTTACATAAACCTACCTAATATTGAAACTCCTAAAGAGCGTGAATTAAGAAGAGAGCTTACCCAAATGGAATTGCAATTTGAGCTTCTGAATAAAAAAATGAATGAAGCCGAAACCGTTTTGGAAGAAATTGCAAGCAGAGACAATACCATTTACCGAGTATATTTTGAAGCGAACCCTATCCCCGAAGAGCAACGAAAAGCAGGGTTTGGCGGGGTAAATCGATACAAAGATTTGGAAGGTTTTGATAATTCAAAATTAATTATTAATACCAGTAAACGCTTGGATATTTTAACAAAACAAATTGTGATTCAATCAAAATCACTAGACGAGATTGCTATTCTTGCTACCGAAAAGCAAAAACTTTTAGAAGCAATTCCTGCCATACAACCTGTTAATAATGAAGATTTAACTCGCATGGCCTCCGGATTTGGTTACCGAACCGATCCTTTTACTAAAGAGCGAAAGTTTCATTGGGGGATGGATTTTACGGCTCCCAGAGGAACACCTGTTTATGCCTCCGGTAATGGTGTGGTGCGAAGAGCAGACAATACTGCTACGGGCTATGGTAATCATATAGTTATTGAACATGGATTTGGGTATGAAAGTCTCTATGGACACTTATTTAAGTACAATGTTCGGGTAGGACAAAAAGTAAGACGCGGGGATTTGATAGGTTTTGTAGGCAGTACCGGACGTAGTGAGGCACCTCATTT
The DNA here is from genome assembly GCA_041392125.1 of Flavobacteriaceae bacterium. Taxonomy (GTDB): domain Bacteria; phylum Bacteroidota; class Bacteroidia; order Flavobacteriales; family Flavobacteriaceae; genus Halomarinibacterium. Next base: position 318,057 of record JAWKMR010000004.1, read on the forward strand.
ACACTATGAGATTTTTAAAGATGGGGAACGTATCAATCCTATTAATTTTTACTACGGAAACTTAACCCCTGAAGAGTTTGCTATGATTCTTGCAAAATCGCAGTTAGAAAACCAATCCTTAGACTAATAAAATTGGAATGCGTATTTGTAACTTTTATGTATTTTAGTTACAAATTAGGACTATGCACGTAAATCTTCCTGAAAAATTGTATTACACTATTGGTGAAGTTGCCAAGGCGTTTGATGTAAATACCTCTTTAATACGTTTTTGGGAAAAAGAATTTGATATCCTTCAACCCAAAAAAAATGCCAAAGGCAATAGAAAGTTTACGCCGCAGGATATTAAAAATCTGGAATTTATCTATCATTTGGTCAAGGAAAGAGGCTTTACTTTGGAAGGTGCAAAAATTCATTTAAAGGAGCACAAACACAAAACTTTGGATAACTTTGAGATTATCCGAAAACTGGAAGGTGTAAAAGCGGAACTACTTAAAATAAAAGAGAACCTCTGAAGAATTATTAGTTAAGTTTTAAAAAATTTGCCTCCCATGGCCCAATTCCGGTAATCTGGAGAATGGTTCCCGGTTCTGCCCAAACACTATGTACTGCATTTTTGGCGTTTACATAATAATCTCCCTGTCCAAACGCTTTCGCAACATCTTTAGTCGCTTTTTCTCCAAAGGCTACATATACTTTTCCTTGAAGTACTGTAACGCGTTCGTCTTTGGGATGCGTATGTGGAGGCAATAAAAATTCGCCCGATATTTTAAATCGAACTGTAAATAAATCGTTCCCTTTTGGATTTCCTTCCAAAACGGTCATTTCACATCCGGCAGGCAAATTAGCAGGGCACGGTTTCCAGACAATTTCTTCAGCAATGACCACATGCTGTACTTGCCCTTCGGAAAATTTCATATCTCCTACTTGGGCTTTCAATTGGAATGTATTAAAAATAAATAGACCAAGTACGCAAGTGGCAATCATTAGTTTTTGTTTTTGGAGGATAACTAATTTCATAATAGATTAAGGAGTTTAACTGGAATCTTAATGGTATATCTCAAATTTACAAAAGATACGATAATGATTTTAGAAAATATTTTTGATTACTCCTGAAAATCAATTTGTCCACACGGAATTAGGGTAGCGTTTTCGCCTATTTTAAGTTGATAAAAAAGATCGTTGCCTTCCTTGATGAGTCCGGCACGAGCAGTACCTTGTTGCTGATATATTAAAACGGAAGTGTAAAAAAAGTACTCTTCTTTAGGGTTTATTGTTTTTTCCATCAAACTTGGTTCATAAAATTCAGAATCTAAAAAGTCTTTCAAATTCAGCAAACCATAATTAAATAGATTAATTTTTTCAGAGGTCATTATTTCCGTAGGAAGATAAATTCTTATATGTGAGTCTGGTGATGGAAAAATTGTGAATGACTTAGGAGGAAAATTTAATTTTAAGTGTATTGGTGTTTCTGCCTCGTTACTCACTTTATGCCAAAAAATGACATAGCTGTATGTTTCTCCAGCCGAATTGGTATATACCTCTCCTCCTCTAGGCAAGCTATTGGTTACCTTTATTGTATTTCCTTGAGATACTGAATATTTAATTTCGCTATCCACCCAGTTTCTTGAAGAAGAAGTCTGTGCTACTAGTGTTAAGCACATTGTAAATGCAGTGAAAGTGATAAATAATCTCATAAACAAACAGTTTGGAATTTACATTGTGGCCAATAGCTGATTATTAAAAATTTCATTTTTATGCCTTTCCGTATTTATACGCAACTTGTGTTATAAATTATTAGTCCGCCCAATAAAAAAGCAAAAGGGGAAATACATTGAAAATAAATAGGCTTAAGAATATCTGCGCTTTTCATAGAAAAGTTATGATGTAGTTTTCTCGGAACAAAATAAAGAACAAGAGAAGTGATTACCATTATCCATCCAAAATATTTAAATGCATCCTGATATTTAGATGTCTCTGAGTATACTATCAAAGCAATCGCGGGAATTAGTCTTAATGTTATTTCAGCGTAGTTAATAAAATTGGTACTGCCTGCTTTTCTTAATGTACTTCTTGCTTTTTTGGGGTAAAAAAGCATGATAAATCCAACAAAAATGATAAATAATCCAAAAAATATAACAATCCATTTGGCTATTTCCAGTATCATATTTAAGTACGCTGCATAAAATTATAGTTAATAATACGAGTATCTATTGTTGGAGTATCTTCAGCTTTGTCTTATTTGTTAAAATTTGTTTTTATAAAGTTACTATTTTCTGTTACCAAAATACGCAGCTTGGGGAAAGCCGATCTTATAACACGCTATTTTTTATTGTTCAATGGAAATGTAATCCCAACTGCAAAGGCTCCAACAAACTGTTCAACGGTTGGTTGAAAGTAATAAGTTAATCCTAAATCAACAGTATGATTTTTCCCCAATCCAAGTCCAATTGAAATAGGTATGTGATATACAATTCCGCTTTTATCAATATTATCAAATGTTGTCAATGTTTCAAACTTCCCAATTGAAGTTCCTATTCCAATTTCAAAGTATGGTGCCACCCAAGGAATTGGTGCTCTAAGCCTTGCTTTTCCTCCAAGCAAAAAGGCTTTTGATTCTGCTTTTTCATTAGTAGGATTACCATTCAGGTCTTCTCCATTTGAACTCGTCAAAATAAAGCCTGCATAGGGTCTAAATTCAACCCAAGAAGCAATTTTAAGTAATAATTCTCCTTGAGCAAAAAATCCATCATCAGCAATTTCGTCAACACTGTTGTAAGGAACACTAAATCCAAATCCAACTTGAGCATTTATTGATTTTTCTTTTATAAACTGCGCTTCAACTAAATTTGAAGTCAGAACGATAATTAATAATACCAGAGTTTTTCTCATCATGTCTTGTCCTGAAATGTAGCAGATTTTATGTACTTACTTTTCGGTTTGCTACTAATGTTAAATTTATGAAAACCACATTATATTAAACACATAAACCGCTACTTTTTATATACGTTTTTGGCAGTTCGTTTTTTTACCATTCTTGAAATCTTATTCCGACTTGCTTGTCTAAAATCGCAAATTCCTTTGCTCCCCAAGGTCTTATAGTTACTTTATTGAGGTTCGCATGAAGTAGTTGAGGATGTGATTCAGCAATTGTGTTATATACTTCTTCAATATTTTTAGTTACGATTCTTAATTCTGGAGAATGTTCTTTCGCTAACTTCTCGTCTTGAAAGATTATAATTGAAATTCCGTCTTTTTCCAATACACAGTATGGTTGCGAACAGTTTAAATCTTTATGTCCAATTTTGAATTGCAGACAGTCAACGAAAAGTTTAAGTCCATCTGAAATATCTTGATAAAATACACTGGGTACTAACTTGGAAAAATGCATAAATATTTTTTTGGGAAAGGTCGAGAATAATTTTCAAAAAAGCACTTGATTGAAATCAAGAAATCTAAAAAGTTGCTCGAACTCTGCTCAAGGTTTCAGGTGTTAGCTTAAGATATGAAGCTATCAGTTTTAAAGGAAAGGTATTGGTTAGCTCTGGTCTAATTTTGTTAATGAATTCATACTTTTCTAAAGGATTTAAAGAACTGTCAAAAAGTGAAGTTCTGTGTTTATTTTGATTAAGAATTTTTGCAAACTGTAAGAACGTTTGTGATTTTGAGCATAGGAAATGAAATCCGTTTAGCGTTAAAGTAAGTATTTCGGAATTTGAATAGGCTTTAATGTTGGTTTTCGATGGTATTTGTTCCGTTAGACTGTCTTGATTGAACATCCATTCATTGCCCAAATGCAGGTCAATAATTTTTTCGTCTATATCCTTAATTTGATATTGTATAAAAGAACCTTCTATCACAAAGTGGAAAGAATTACATATTTCACCTTGTTTTAATATGAACTCATCCTTATTCAGTTTTTGTCTTGTGGAAAATTTTTCAAAAAGTTCACAATCCAAATCAGAAAATTTTCCAATTCCGTTTAAAATGTCCTCGTTTGTCATAATTCTGATCCGAAGATGTTGTTTTAAAATGACCGCCAACGGTCCTGTATAACGTTTTGTGGCGACCGGCGGCACGCTTCGGCTGAGCTTCAGAAGCGCAGCGTGCGAATCGGCTAGCCATCGGAGCCGCATACTGTTGTTTATCGGTTAAATTTAAGATTTTTCTTTTCTAAAAACTCTCAATTAGTAAAATGTCGCCATAAACGTTATGCGTTGTTATGTGGCGTTTTTATTCCTTCTATTCAGTTGCTGTGCCCAAATCCATTGTCTCAATTCTACTCCAATTAGCCAATTCTTTACAAATAGAACAAATATCCTTCTCAAGTTTTCCTGTAAGTTTTACTTGTTGGACTGCAATTTTTTTATAGTCTCAATTCCATTACTATTAGTAGGGTCTAATTCAACTGCTTTTTTATAGTTTTTAATAGCTAATTCCTTATTGCCATCTATCATATACGCTTCTCCTAAACTGTCGTATACATTTCCAGAATTTGGAAATGAAGACACATTTAGTTTAAAAACTTCAATAGCCTCTTTGTTCATTCTTGCTTGTAATAAACGATAGCCAATTATATTCATCTCATCTTCTTTCAACAAATATTCTTTAGAGTTCTTGGCTTTTTCAAAATGTTTAAGTCCTTCGGAGATGCCTTGCTCATTAATGACCTCAAATAACGTATTGGCCAATGAAAGTGTAGGAAGGCTGTGCGATTTATCGTATAGAATACCTAAAATTGCCCTGTTTATTTCATCTAGCGGTTGCCTTCCGGTATTGTTCAATAGCACTATTAAACTTCTGTCAGCGAGATTTCTCATTATTAGAGTATGAAAACCATTGATAGCACCACCGTGGGTAGCTACTTTTATACGATCATCGCTTTCACCAAGAGATACATTTGCAATACCCCAACCATAACCGTAGTGGTTTGATTCTGTTTGGATATGCTCCTTGAATAATAATTCAGTATTTTCTTTTGAGAGCAGTTGATGGGTATATAACGCCTGATCCCATAAAAATAAATCCTCAACAGTCGAATAGATGGCGCCAGCAGCGTATGGAACGGACATATCAAGGTAAGGTGCATTTAATAAAACAGTCCCATTCCATTTGCGTTGATATCCAGAGGCTCTATTTTTTAATATGGTTCGATGATGATCATAACCTGTATTGTTCATTTTAAGGGGAACAAGAATGTTTTCTTTCAATAACTGTTCATACGATTTGTTTGTTACCTTTTCTATTATAAGCCCTAACAGAAAATATCCTGAATTGCTATAAGAAAACTTTGTTCCCGGTTTAAATTGTAGTGTAGAGTCAGAAAAGAATTGCACAAATTCGTCGGGTTTATATCTGTGAAGGTTAAGGTTGCCTTGGAGACTTCTAATTTCAGTGTAATTTACAATTCCTGAACTATGCGTTAATAAATGATGAATCGTAACACTATCCGCATTTGGTTTAGGATAATTGGGCAGATAGTTTGAGATTGGGGCGTTTAACTCTAACTTACCTTGCTCGACCAATTGCATTACTAACATAGCTGTAAATTGCTTTGTTAGCGATCCTATTCTAAACTTGGTGTCGGGTTTATTGGGAACATTCCACTCTAAATTAGCAAAACCGAATCCTTTTTTATAGATTGTTTTACCTTGATGGGCAACAAGTACAGAACCGTTAAATTGGCCATATTCTGAATATAAACCTAATAGGTTATCTAATTGTTCAATTTTTGATTGTCCAATACTTAAAAATGATGACAATAATAAAGTTAGGATTAAAAAAAGTGCTTTTTTCATTTTTGTATGTTTACTATTTTATAATTATTCAATTCATCGTTAAAAATATCTGTTATTAATTTTGCTATATTCTTAAAATTAGTGGTTGCATAGATATTTTGAGGAATGCTGTAATTTTAATATATGATTTACTCCTAATAATGCTGAAAACAATACCGCTGCGAATAGTTTTGTGCGATGAGCACCACTAACAATTTCAAATTCTGAAAGAAATTTGAAATCAGTATAAAAGAGTAGAAGTGATATTAACAATACAATTAAAGTAATGATTGATAAAACTCTTTTTACTGAAGGGAAATTAGGTTGAAGATGTGTGACAGGTGTAGCTTCAATCTGCTCCATTAAATTATCCGTAAAATTCTCTGTTGTTTGTAGAGCACTTTTCTTTAAAAGTATCTTGGCTTGTTCTTCGTTCATAATAATTGCGTTATTTCGTTACCTAACATTTTTTGAAGCTGTAGCTCCATATTTTTTCGTCCTCGATGTAAATCGACTTTAATTTTCGACTTGCTAAAGCCCGTTATTTCCTTAATCTCAACAATGCTATGTTCATATAAATAGAACAAACGTAACAGTAAGGCTTCATCGGGTTTTATTCTATTTAAGGCTAAATTGATGTACTTTCTTTGTTCTTGTTCCGTTAATGCTTTTGTTTCCGATTTTCCATTCGTTTCAACAGCCAAATTGGAAAGAACATCCATTTGGTGGTGGTTTTTCTGCTGTTTCAAAAGATTATACGCTGTATTGATAACAATTCGGAATAGCCAAGTTGAAAATTTTGAATCCTGTCTAAAAGTATTCAGTTTTTCAAACACTTTTATAAATGCCGTTTGAACAGCATCTTCCGCAAGAGCTGTGTCTTTTAGCACAGAACAGGCCAAGGTAAGAGACACATCTTTATAGGCATTCACTAAATTCCTAAATGCCAATGTGTCTCCTGCCTTACTTCTGTTTACAAGTTCGATATCAAAAGCTTCGTTTCGACTCACTTCGTTCTTTTTCGTAACCAATGAGCGACCAAAAGTCCAATAGCTCCAAAAATGAGAATAGTTCCCCATATTAATAAATCGGCTGTGTCTTCAGTAAGTTCCATTGTAGTAAAAATGGTAGAAACCATAAGTCCCAAACCCAGCGATAATAAAATACAGCCAATATCGAGATATTGCATTTTATTTGAGGCATTTGGATTTGCCAAACCCTTTTCGATCATCGCTTTTTTAATAAGGTAGCTATAACGTGCAATAATGTAAACTACTGTAACTACACCTGCCATTAAAAATAAGGCTCCCAATGCTTCTTGTATATGTTCCATAGTATTTAATTTTTGAATATGATTTTTATTTTAGTCTTAAAACGTTAGGTTTAAAATTGCTCTCCCAGCGTTTTTGAAATTTCTTTTATGAAAGGTAACATATTTCCGCAATTGGTAAATAATACTAATCCGTACTCTTGTTCAGGAACAAACATAGCATACGCCTGAAAATCGTGATTATTCCCTGTGTGCAAATGCATGATACCATTTTTGGTAGGTTTTTGGGCAAAGCCTAATCCCCAACCAGTTTGTCCTGTTTCTAATTTCATAACATCATCGTCCTTAAATTTCGTTTGTTGTTTTAGCATTTCCTCAAAAGATGTTTCGCTTAAGCCTTCTTTTTTAAGCATAGCAATTATGAATTTTGAAAATTCTGCAGCTTCGCTGTGAACACTTGAGAATGCATTGAATGTTTTTCCGTTCCATCTACCTTCTCCCGGTTTGTTTTGAGTAGGTAGCCCTTCCGTATCGTGACCAAATACTTTATGTGTTTCTAAATAATCATCCCAAATAAATGTGGTATGCGGCATATTGAGAGGTTGTGTTACTTCTTTTTGAAACCATTGATTTAACCCTTCTTTAAACCCTACGCCCAATTTTATACCGATTACTGCTGCCAAATATTGATAGGCTTCTCCCGAATACATAAAATCAGTTCCTGGTTTAAATGCCAGTTTTATAGGTTGGTTATTAGCGTGATTTGGAAATCCTGTTTGATGTGCTAACACCATTCTAGCAGTTATTAATTTATAATCTTCTTGAGATTCAGGTGAAATACCAGGGTGCGGCAGATATTCGTGCAAAGGTTTATCTAATTCAATGGTGCCATTTTCAACCATTTTCATTACAAAGTATGCAAAAATAGGTTTTGATAGTGACGCACCTTCAAACATACTTTGTTTATTAAGAGGCTCGTTTGTGTTTGCATTGGCTACTCCAAATACTTGATGATAAGCCAATTGATTTTTATTGATTATAGCAACGGAAAGCCCAGGAAGGTTGCTCTCTTTCATTGCCTTTTCAATGTCAGTATTTAATTTGGTAATTGAAAGGGTTTTGCCATCTACCGTTTTAATGCTTTTGATTTGTGCGCAAGCGGTTATTGTTGTGAAAACAAATACTACAATGGTTATTTTCTTTATAAAAGTTTTTAATAATTTCATCTTGTTTATTTTAATTAATGAATGTGTTTTAGTGAATTCACATCCATTGGACAAGATGACTTTTTGAAAGGTTACAATTTTCTAATTTATGTAACTTTTATTAAGGATGTGTCAAAATGACACACAACGGTAAAGTATAAGCGTAGTGCGGATTATGAAGCCAAAACTTTCTTCTTCACCAATAATTTTTTAATAGTTCATAAATGCAAATTTAGCACTTTCGCCCGCATTACGCTTATACAATGTTGTGCATAGTGTATATTGTAGTCTAATCAATCAATCTATACCTTTTCATTAGAAATAGTCCGTAAATCAAACTAGGTAACACAAGTAACGTACTCAAAACAGCATTTTCAATGGACATGGATTCCCATATTTTTTGCTTTATTGGCACTCCTGTTGAGTCCAATTTTGCTACAAAATCAATGATGGAGTGGATGATGATTAAGGGATAAATTCGTTTTGTGATTATAAGTAAAGCACCGAACATGACACCAATAAAAGTGGCAAAACAGACTTGAGACAATTCCCCGTATAATCCTTTATTGAAATTGATTAGATGAAGTAATCCAAAAAAGAGCGACGATGCAATTATCGATAAAACAATATTTCTTTTGGTATTGCCAAGTTGTTTGATTAAATGAGATTGTAAAAATCCTCGAATGCTCAGTTCTTCTGAAATTCCAATGGATATTGAATAAATGAATAGAAAGCTAATATTTGGTAAGAGCAAGTCTGTATTTAAGTCGTCCAAAAAAAGGGCATTGAGCAAAACTAGATATACAAGCGGAAATATCAGCAAATAACCTTTGCGAAGTTGAGTTACACTCATTCCGGCAATTGTTATTAATTCATTCTTTTTAATAAAAAAATAGGAAACCAAAATTAAAATAAGATTTGCTGCTATACTTATGGAAATGTGAATTCGATAGGATTCTATTCCGTTTTCTATCAAATGATAAGATATATATTCCCTAGTTAATAAAATGGTCAACAGGGCAGTTATAAAAGTGATGAGCTGGGTCCAAAAAATTTTATTTTTCATTATTTTCCAATTTTTTAATAGCTTCTAAAACATTTTGTTTATCCATTTCTAAATTATTGGCTACATATCTAAAAAATGTTTGTCTATCTTCTGGGTAATTCAATTCAAAATCGACTGGAATTCCAATATTCTCATAACATTTGCCTTTCATATCTGTATAAATTTCGTTTGATACTGAAAAATACCAACCGTTTGGTAATGTTTTTTCTAAAGCATCTGATATGGCTCCGTTTGTATGAGAGCCGATACGTTTTAAATGAAGAATCTCCTTTGAGGCCAATGCCAACATATCAGTTGCACTTGCCGATTGTTGAGAAGTTAATAGATAAACCGGTTGGGTATAAGCATTTTTTTCAGCTTCTAAATAGATAGGAGTTTTCTTGGTAAATCCATTTTTGTATCGTGCTTTTTTGGAAGCCACTTGTTTTCTGATGGGATTAAAATGTCGCAAAATTTCCAATGATACAGCATCTTGTCCACCACCATTAAATCGAACATCAATAATGATAGACTTAGTTTCTCTCAGGTCTTGCATTACCTTTTCCATAATATTTCTAACGCCAGCAACTTCCTTTTCTATTTGCTCCTTATAACTCAATTTATTAAATTCATCCATATAGGTAGAAACAAAACCGTTCTCTTTAACAAGACTGTCATTTAAATTTAAATCACCATATAAAAACATGGTTTTAATTTGAATATAACCAATATTGTTTTCCATTTTACCCCACTTTATAAGCCATGAGTCTTGAGTTAAATCTTCTTTGATAAAATGTTTCGCCACCAAATCAGCAATCTCAAAATCGCCATATTCTTTTAATTTATTTGTTCCTTCTTCCTTTTTAACTTCCTGTGTTTCTGCCAATTCATAAACTTTATCTGAGGGTTCAATATAACCGTGATTATCCTTTAAAGTGTCAATAACTTCTTGCATAATCAAATACAATTCAACTTCTGTGGTGTTTGGGTTGATTTTTTCTTTTGCTTTTTTATAAATATCGTCCCAGTTTATCCCATTTAGTTCAAAATAGGCATAGTGATTTTTTAAAGTTTCAGCAAATACTTCAAAGTTGAGCAATGAGTCATTTTTGTTCGTTATATTTTTCTTGCATAAATCAAGGAACTCGGTTGCTCTTGTATAGTAATAAAAATTAAATCCTCTTTTTACGGCAAGCGTATCATTGATTATTTCTATTGAGTTTTTTATTTCGAAAATGTCTCCTTCTTTTGAAGGCAAACAGGAAATTTTAGTAATATCATAGTATTGATATTTGGCAGAATCTATTTTTAGAGCTTTACCATAACCTATAGATTGCCATGTGCCATGAATGGATTCTGTTTGTTTATTTTCTTTGTATTGACAAGATAATATCAAAAAAAGTAGTACGATAAAGAGAAGTTTAGTATTCATTTATTTTAAGTTTGATTTTAATTTTATTTCGGCAGGAATTCCGTCTTTATGAACCAAAAGAGAGATTGTTTTTAGTAACAAGGCATTTTTGGTCATGTAGATATATCCTTTCATATCATTATTTCCTTCAGAATTTTTTAGCAAGTAATATAGGTTACCGTTCTTATCTTTTGCTTTTCCAATAAGATGCATGTTGTGGTCGTCTGTGGTTGTTTTGTTGTCAAATGTTTTTTGTCGTAGCTCTTGTGTGATGATTATATTTTCCTCATCATTAGTTAGTTGTAATATTCCTTTTTCAAAATTAAAAAACGGTTCAGAAGCATCTCCATCCCAGGCGAGACTGTATCCTTTTTCAAGTGCATAATCTATGTTTTTTTCAAAGTCTTCTATTGGTAAGTTTAGATATTTGTTTTGATTCCAATTGGCAGGAATATTTAAAACAAACATTTTGTAGAAATCATGTTGTGTATAACTTGTTATTTCGATGTATTCATCAGGATTTATTCCAACACATTCCTCGGCAAATGTTTTTGGAGAATACAATTTACCTTTATAAACAAAGGTAGCAGGTGGTGTTCCGAGGTAAGCATTTAGTACGCCTTTAAGAGCCATACTCCAACTATATGGTTTTATCCTTTCATAATCCGATTTGGCGACGGACTCTACCATGGCCAGAAGCAAATCATCCATTTCTACATGGTCATGTTGCCAATCGCCTTCAATAATACCGTTGTAAACCGTTTCGGGAATTGCTCCAAATTTTTTATAAGCATCTAGCACACTAAAAGTTAAATCGCCTTCTGCAAAATAGCTATCGCCTCTTTTTTCAATATATTTCTTTGCCTTTCCTAAATAAGCAGGAGCCACATAAAAAATAGGTGATAAGGATGCAGGTTCTTTGCCAAGTCTAATAGCTTCTGTTTCTATAAAAGATGTGGTAGCAAAGCTCCAACAAGTACCAGAAGACTGTTGGTTTTTAAGAGGTGTGGACTTAATCTTTAGAACAGTATCGAACTTCTGATTGTTTTGTGCCAAACAAATGGTGTTTGTACAAATCAAAAGAAAAAGCAAGAAAAGGTATTTCATTTAATTGTTAATTTAGAATGGAGCACAAACATAGTTTACTCTATTCTAAATGTCTTGTAATATATTGCGGGTGGCATAATCATTAGGGCTTAAACCTACATAGTGCTTAAAATAATGACTAAAATGGCTTTGATCATAATAACCAGTTGACAAGGCAGTGTCAATTAGAGATCTTCCTTCCCGTAAATATCTTTTTGCCTGAATAGTTCGTTGAAGATTTACATATTCAAAAGGTGTAATTCCTATGCTTTTTTTGAATTGACGAATAAAATTGTATTTGCTTTGTTTTGCTATTTGGGTTAAATCGTCTAGTCTTATTTTTTCATTGCATTTTTGGTTGATATATTGCAATATTTCAGCCATAAAAGAATAATTATGTTGTTGAGATTGAAAAGCACCATTTTCACCATAGGTAAGAATAAGTTGGTTTAATCCTTTAATTAAGACATCATTGTTTTTTAAATTCCCCGAATATAATTCAGAAAAATAGAGCTTAAACTGATTGAATAATGCTTGATTATCAATTATTTTTTCAGGAAATGAAATGTTGTCCTGTTTGCTGAAGTATTTTATAATGTCAGGGTTTATATATAATGAGGTAACTGTGTAAGGATTATCATCGAAAATTTTATTTTCATGTACTTCATAGGGATGAGAAATGAGAATGTTCCCGGTAATACCATGGAGATTATTTTCTATAAAAGTTCCATTTTCTATAAAAGATAGGACATAGGAATCGTGAAAATGCTTTTGAAATTCACTTTTACTGTTTTTGAAAGTTAAAATTTCTAAGGAATCAAATTCTTTTAACTGCATTCTTTTCTTGGATATGTATTATACTGAAATAGGTTGACCTACTATTTATTCATTTTCTTTTGGTTAAGCGATAAAACCGCTATTTTTTATATACGTTGTTGTGCTTTCGTGCGATATTTGTATCATCCTATAGCATCAATGATTTTAATCTTGAGGTCTTCACTAAATTCATTTTCATTTATGATAGAATAAATTATTTCATACAGTAAGTCCTTGCCAATTCTATTATCTGCAATATGGACAGAGATATTTTCCATTTCAATGATAAACTTATCGATACAATAACTTAAACCATTTATTTCGAGGAAATATGCTCCTAGAGCAATACTACTTCTCTTGTTTCCATCACTAAATGCGTGATTTTTGTTTACTGAATATACTAGATGAGTTAATTTTATTTCAAACTCTGGATAATATAAATCGTTTTGAATATGATCAAGAACACTATCTAGAAGTCCAATGTCATTTGTACCATGAGAACCACCTGATTCGTCAATAATGAAATCGTGCTCTTTTATGGCATATTCTAAAGTAAAATAATTATATGCCATTTTATCTATTTTTTAAACGCTTAAATACATCAATATTATTTTTCAGTCGTTCTTCAAGTGCCATACTTTTTTCCCCTAGAAATTTGTCAAATTCTTGAGCTGTCAAGTGTGTGACATAATTTTTTAGTTTTTCATGTAGGGCATCTCTAAATGCCATATCTCGACTTGCCATTAACGTTCTAGCCTTTTCAAGCAAAGGTTTCAACATTGCTTGATTATTTGATTCGAATTCAGAGAATAAACTTGTTGCTTCCGGAAGAGTTAGCTTGCGATTTTCGGATTCATATTTACGTTTCAAATAGTCAGCAAATCCATTTTCATATGCAGCAATTAAATCAAGAACCTCCGAATACATTGTGTCTCTTGCGGAGTCACTTGATTTTAGCTTTAGTATTTGTTTATATTCTTTAGCATTTTCATGGAAAATACTTGTATATACAGCATCTGTAAATTGTGCAAATTTCCATTTATTATCTACAATGTAATTGTCAAGAGCATCTGTAAATGCCTGTCGATAATTAAACTCACGAATAGCACTAGGAAGAAATTCATCTTCTCTTTGATTTACATACTTTGTTGCTCCTCCAATCTTAGCATTAAGAGTATCTATAACAATATCTAGAATTAAAGCTCTTAATTGTTTAGCTCTTTCGCTTTCTGTTAAAAGCATTCCAATATTTAGAAAAGTTCTAAAGTCAAATACACCTAATTTAGGAGCTTTAGTTATGTCTCCGACATCAATGTCGGCAACATCACTATCTTTAAGAGATTTAGTTAGAATATTTTTAAATTCTTTGAGTCTTTTACCACTAATAACCTCATAACCATTCTCAGTAAGTTCCTCTTCATATTGTTCAATATATCTTTCAATAGTTCTATTTTCTATTTCATAGAAATCGGCAATTTGCTTTTTAGTATATTTTAAAGTTGATTCAAATGGAATACCAGGAAAAGCAATTTCCTTTTCAATTTCAAGAAGAGCATATTTATTATTTAAAATATTTCTCCTATGAACATCAGATTTTGTTAAGTTTTTACTCATTTATAATTTTTGTTAGCATGAAGCACAACGGTCTCGTATAACCGTCAGTTACGGGTTAAATTAGCAATTATTTTCGGATTAAACACAGATTTTAGCAATTCCGAGTGGATTCGGACGTAGTCGAATCCGCCGTAATTGCGGTTATACATTGTTGCCAGTAGTTTTTTTATTTTTTAATATCATTTTTATATCCGAAATCAAGTAAAATCCAACAAATCCAAAAGTTCCTAATGCTAAAATGTATTGTCCATTTGGAATTATTAGAAAAATGTTAAGTCCGATTAAAAAAAGACAAAACGGATATGTAAATAATCTGATTAATATATTTTTAAGTGACCATTCTTTTTCTGGTTTCTTTTCCTCAACTTCTATTTCCAAAATCTTAAATATTTCGTCAAGTTGGTTTTGTTTTTCGAATAGGTAAAGTTTTCTAAAAACTGTAATAAATATTAGCAAGAAAACCGAAACAATTAGGATTGTTAACCAATTTTCCAAAAAGTCAAAATCGCTTGAAAAATTGCTAAAAACAAAGTAGAGAATTCCGATTGAAAATAATCCAACGATTGTTTTTCCTATTGGATTTAATTTGTCCGTTATGTTTGTAAGGTGATTATTTGCGTTTAATTCAAACGTGAAAATTGGATAAAAAGCCACATTCCACATACTTTGATTCCATACTTTTATTTCATTCCGACCAATTTCTCCTTTTGGTCTAAAATCACGAGAAAAAACATTCCATAAATGATTAAGAAAAGTGTTTTCTTTTCTCAATTCAATTAGTTTTTCTATGTCTTTTTTTGTGATTTCCAATGTTTTTTTCAAATTACTGGCAACGGTCCGGGCTATCCCCAGGCGGCGACTGGCGGCTGATTCGGCCGGGCATCGGCAGCTGCGAAGCAGCGTGAGAATCAGCGTAAAGTCGGAGCCGCCACGGTGGTTTTGTCGGAGTGTTTTATTGTTTGTTTAAAGTTACTATTTTTCTGTTACCAAAATACGCTGCTTGGGGATAGGCATTGTTATGTGCTGGCACTTTTATACTTTACTTTCAATTTTGGGTTTTTTTCATTCCACTTCGCAATCAATGTATTTTGAATATTAGTTCTACTTAAAAAGTATGTTAGCTCTTTGAGTGTTTTACGATCAATTTCCTTTTTTCCTGAACTTTCAAATATTTCTCCGTCAAAACTAATTTTACACGAAATCTCTTTTGAAATATTGTCAAAGTGAAAGTGTGGTTTATTGTCAATAAAATGATCATTGCTGTAAATATTCAATTGGTAACCAAATCGTGATTTCCATTCTTTAACCTTCTCAAGTTCAATCCAACGAGTGCCACTTTCATAATTCTCGATAGAAATACCTTTACTAAATTGATACTGTAATTCATCAAATAATTGATCTAACTGATTAAAATCTAATTTTGGAAATTGATTTTTTCTCAATAATTTTTTTCTGTAAATCAGAAGTAGAATAAATACAATTATAAATAAGATTGTTAATCCTCGAAAAACATTAATTGTTAGACACAAATCTGTTCCACTAACTAGAGATATACAATCTGTCAAATTGTTGGTTTCGTATTTTAGACTTACCATTGTATTTAAAACTCCAAAGGCCGAAAAAGGAATTCCAATCAAAGTAAAAATCAGAAGAAAATAGTAAATTGTTTTTCTCAATTATTGTTGGTTTTCTGCTTGCACATAACGGTGAGTATATGAAGCGTAGCCTGCCGATAGGCGGCTATGATTTCATATACATTGTTGTAGTGCGTTATTTTTTGATTCCATTTAGTTTCACTCCTTTCCAACCC
>JAWKMR010000005.1:0-297380 GCA_041392125.1 Flavobacteriaceae bacterium
TTATTTTGGAGAGGATACTTTTAGCTCCGGTGGTAGCCAACATAGGCGCATTAATGGCTTCTGTTAAAATAGACCATAAAAGGGTTCCGGAAAGCGCATATACCGGATAAGGAATTCCTGTGGCACTTAGGCGAACCGTACCGGAATTATTTAAGATAATCCATACAAGTGCCGTGGCTAAGGGAGTTATAAATGCCCAGAAGATTCCAAAATACGACTGTCGGTAAGTGGCTTTTATGTCGCGTATTGCCAATTGTTTCGATAAAAATCGGGAATGATAGATATCTTGTAAACTATCGCGTATTAATTTACCAAAATGTAGGTTATTCTCTTTTTGATAAACTTTTATTTCAGACTTCATCGGAAAAGATTTCTATTAGCGATTTGGAGATTACTGGGAACGAATATAGTAATAATTACGCTAAAGAAATTATCCCTAAGAGGGTTACTTTACGATTCCAAGTGTTGCAATTAGGATTAGGGAAAACCCTTAAGCTTTATTCAAAAACTTTTCCCATGTAATTTTCAATCCATCTTGAACTGAAAATACAGGTTGATATTCCATAAGGTCCGTTGCCTTTGAAATAGCTGCCAACGAATCCCTTACATCGCCTTTTCGGGGAGGTCCATACAACGCATCTATATTTTTTCCGGAAGTAGTTTTTAAAGAGTTCCAAAGGGTATTTAAACTAATGTGTTCGCCATACGCAATATTAAAAACTTCATTAACAGCTTCCTTTGGGGCAAAAAATGACTTCACATTGGCTTGTACCGCATTTTCCACAAAGGTAAAGTCGCGTGTTTGTTCCCCATCGCCATGAATAGTAGGAGCAACCCCCTCTTTCAAGGCTTTCATAAACAAAGGAATGACCGCAGCATAGGCTCCTTTAGGGCTTTGTTTAGGACCAAATACATTAAAATAGCGTAGCCCGATGGTTTCTATTCCATAGGTTTTGTGAAAAACATCGGCATATAGTTCGTTCACCAATTTGGTAACCGCATAGGGAGACAGTGGTTTTCCTATCTCCTCTTCTACTTTAGGCAATGATTTACTATCTCCGTAGGTAGAACTTGAAGCGGCATACACCATACGTCGTACCGAAGGTGTTTCTTTTTGCGCTACCAGCATATTTAAAAAGCCAGTTACATTGACTTCATTGGAGGTGATGGGGTCATTGATAGATCGTGGCACACTGCCTAAAGCTGCCTGATGAGAGACGTAATCAATATCACGCATCGCCTTTTTACATGTTTCAAGGTCACGAATATCTCCTTCCATAAACTCGAAGGCGGGGTGGGCTACAAATTCTGAAAGGTTTTCCATGAACCCTGTTGCCAGATTATCCAACACCCGCACTTTTTTAGCACCAAATGTGAGTAAATATTCCACCAAATTCGCACCTATAAAGCCTGCCCCTCCAGTTACAAGGAAGGAGTAATTCGATAATTCTTTGGTATGGTATGGTGTTTTGTACATTTTAGATTTCGGTTGTCGGTTGTGGTTATTGGTTATCAGTATTTAGACTCTCCAATTATTTTCAACATACTTAATAAATTTAAAAATCTTAGCTCCTAGGTTATCATACTTTTCGATCAATTCTTGTGAAGATTCTAAATCGTAAAGTTTGTTAATCATTTCCAATTGTGATATACACTCTAATAATGAGCTATGTGCATAAATCAAAAATCTAATAAAGTCTTGTTTATATTGCCTTCTTCCATATCCTTCAACAATATTATCTTTAATACTCTGCGACGATCTTCTAACCTGACTTCCTTGCTCATATAACTCATAATTAGGCAGTTTCAAACTCAATTGATGCACATCAATGGCAAGCTGAAATGCTAAATTATAAATATCTAAGTCTTTATATGATTTCACAATCAACTTTAATTTTCAGCAGACAACAGGTAACCGACAACAGACAACAGGTAACCGACAACAGACAACAGGTAACCGACAACAGACAACAGGTAACCGACAACAGACAACAGGTAACCGACAACAGACAACTCACAACCTTCCATCTATCAATTCGGTATCCAAAAACGCCTTCACATCAAATATCACACTATTAGATGCGGAAAGTGCTTTTACATCCAATGCCTTAAACACTTTATGAGCCACGGCTAAAATAATGGCATCGTATTCATTTATTAAAGCTGATTCCTTTGTTATTAAATTTTTCTCAAATTCATGCTGCACTTCTTCCGCATGAGCCCAAGGGTCATGGATATCGACATTTAAATTGTATTTTTCCAATTCATTCACCACATCAATCACCTTGCTATTTCGTATATCGGGGCAATTTTCTTTGAAGGTAATTCCCAACACTAACACTTTTCCTCCCTTTACTTTGCATTCCTTCTGAATCATCAACTTTACCACTTCATGCGCCACATAGCTTCCCATACCATCGTTCATTCGGCGTCCTGCCAAAATAATTTCAGGATTATACCCCTCCTCCATCGCCTTCTGAGCTAAGTAATAGGGATCTACTCCTATACAATGCCCACCTACCAAACCGGGAGAAAATTTTAAGAAGTTCCACTTAGTTCCGGCCGCTTCCAATACCGCCTGAGTATCAATTTGCAAAAGGCGAAATATTTTGGATAATTCATTTACAAAGGCAATGTTAATGTCTCGCTGCGAATTTTCAATCACTTTAGCGGCTTCGGCAACTTTAATGGAAGGAGCTAAATGCGTTCCTGCGGTAATGACACTAGCATATAAATCATCTACATATTTTGCTGCTTCAGGACTAGAGCCCGAAGTTACTTTCAGAATTTTAGTAACAGTGTGTTCTTTGTCGCCGGGATTAATGCGCTCGGGAGAGTATCCTGCAAAAAAATCGGTATTAAACGATAATCCTGAAAATTTTGCTAAAATTGGCACGCAAATATCTTCAGTAACACCCGGATACACGGTAGATTCATAAATAACTATGTCTCCTTTTTTTAATACGCTCCCAATAGTTTCACTTGCCTTTTCTAAAGGGGTTAATACGGGTTGGTTATGTTTATTGGTGGGGGTAGGCACCGTAACTATATATACCGTAGCCAAAGCTAGATCTGAGGCATCACAACTTACCTTTAATCCGTATTCCGGAGCGTTAAGTGCCTCCTGCAATTCCTCATCTGCAACTTCTAAGGTATGGTCTTTCCCTTGTTGTAGTTCAGCGACACGTTTCTCATTAATATCAAACCCAATAACACGGTATTTTTTGGCAAAGGCAACCGCTAACGGAAGCCCCACATAGCCAAGACCTATAATTGCAATGGTAGGGTTGTTTTTCATGGTACTACAATATCATTTTTAAAGCGCAAAGATACATGTAAATAAAGAGAAAGGAAACACTAAATAACTTCCGGATGCCACTAATTAAATTCATATCAATGTTATTCTGTGCCCGCCTACAAACAGCTAACGTTATTATAAAAGAAACTATTTCAAGAATAAGAGAATAAGTGGATGTTTATTCATAAAAATGCTACTACTCCGTATTAAAGCCGTATTAAAGTCGTGTTTACTCCGTGTTTAAGTCGTGTTAAAGGCGTCACTACTCCGTGTTTACTTCGTGTTTACTTCGTGTTTAAGTCAACTTTAAGGATAAAGTCTTTCAAAAATCTAGCTAAAATGAGGCAAAACCCAACCAATCACTAAAGAAAAACAGATTGTAATAGGTATTGTAAATCCTTTTGAAAAGACCAGTTTTTTATATATTCCTTGTTAATCTGTACTTTATCGGGCCATAGTACAGTATCATTATAATACAGCGGATTGGGTTGTTCTCGTAAAATAGCATCTTCATTTTTGTATTTTAACGTAGCCGGGCCCGTAACTCCAGGTCGTACCGAAAGAATAATACGGTCTTCCCCTTGAAGCACATCAGCATAACCGGTTACATCGGGTCTTGGGCCAACAAAGCTCATATCTCCTTTTAATACATTGAACAACTGGGGAAGCTCATCTAACTTTGTGTTACGCAACCACATCCCAAAAGGAGTTCCTGCCTCTTGTATTTGAATAATATCCTGATGATTTTTCCCTTTTAGGGTTCGTATTTTATATAGCCGAAAAGAATGTCCTTCCTTACCTATACGGGCTTGAGTAAACCATCCCCCTTGCGGGTAATGCACCAATAATGAAACCAGCGAGAATAACAAAATAGGAAGCAAAAGAAGAGGGAGTAAGATAACCGAAAAAAGGAAGTCGAATCCTCTTTTTATTATTTTTTGTCTTTGGGATAACATATTTGTAATCCTTTTAAGATCTTCTTTTGCGGATTAGCTTTTTATAAAAAGATCGCATTCTACCTAAAAGGGAGGTTTTTTTATCATCATCGTGATATCCCTGCCCATAACCATAGCCATAACCATAGCCATACCCATAACCATAGCCATAACCATAACCATAACCGTATTTAGCCTTTCCTTCAAAGAAATTAAGTACAAAACTAATATTGGAAACTTCTCCTTTTTTGTATTTATCATTAATTAAAGCAAGCATCCCCTTTTTGGTATAATTTTGACGAATCATATAAATGGTAGCATCAGCATATTTTAAAAGTTCTAATGAATCTGCTACTAAACCTAAAGGTGGAGTATCTAAAACAATATAGTCGTACTGCTCTTTAAGGCTTTTTATAAGCTGATCCATTCGCTGGGTCATAAGCAATTCAGAAGGATTAGGAGGAATTGGACCAGCGGTGATAACATCCAATGTAGGTATTATTGTTTTTTGAATAATTTCCTGCTCATCTGCGTCTTCTATAAGGTAGTTTACAACCCCAATATCATTATTAATAAGAAAGTCATCAAAAATTTTGGGCTTACGTAAATCCAGTCCTACCAATATGGTACGTTTTTCACTTAGCGCAAATACCGAAGCAATATTGATGGAGCAAAACGTTTTACCCTCACCACTTATAGAAGAGGTAACCAGCACCGTTTTGGCCCCTTTTATGCCTTGTTTTTTATAGATGTATTGCAAACTGGAACGAATGGCTCGAAAGGATTCAGAAATAGCCGATTTAGGTTTTTCAATTACGGCCAGATTATTTTCTAATAAACTTTTCCCTATGACTCCTAAAACAGGGATGGTGGACAAACGCTCCACTTCTTTGGAATTGTGGATTCGGGTATCAAATGTTACTTTTAAAAAGGCAAACAGAAAAGGGAGCAACAGTCCTAAGATTGATGCCATCACGTAATTTAGTCTTGTATTGGGACCTACTTTACCGCCTCCGGTATCCTTGGCAGGATCAATAACTAAGACATCACTTACATTGGCGGCCTTTACTAATCCTGCTTCACTTCGCTTAGCTAAAAACAAATTATAAGTACTTTGGCTAAGGTTATATCTCCTTTCTATTTTTAAAAGCTCCTGTTGTTCTTTGGGTAGTTTTCGTATTTGAAACTCAAAGCTTCCTATATCACTATTTATTCTGGAAAGCTCCTGATTTTTTAACCCTTTTGAAGACTTAATGTTTTCCAAAAGTACCCCTTTAATTGCATTAATTTGTCTGTCAATATCTTTAAAAATGGGCGCTTCTTCTTTATAGGAATATTGCAACTTGTTTCGTTCTTGGGCTTTGGCTACAATTTGAGAAACTCCTAACCCTATACTGCTTTCATTGATCCCGGCAACTGAAGGGGCTGGAACATCACGATAGTCAGAACGACTTATTAAATAGTTTTCTAACGTATTATAGTAATTGAGTTCCCGCTCGATGGTTTCTTTTTGTAAATCTAAAAGGTTAAGTTTTTCATTGAGTTCTTTCCCTTCATTATCAAGATCCACAATAGAATTAGTATCCTTAAACTTATTTAATTCATCCTCTACATCCTTAAGTTCATCCGATTTCCGCGCCAAGCTACTATCAATAAATTTTATGGTTTTAGTAGCAAAAAGATTTTTACGCTCCAGCATATCTTCGCTTAAAACAGCTACTGAAGTATTTAAATAATCTACCAAGCGTGCTTTATTATGCCCCCTTATACGCATGTTAAGCACTGAAGATCCTTTAGATTCTGCCTCCACATTAACATTCATAGAACTTCGAACTGCAGCATCGAAGTTGGAAAACATGAGATAGAATGGCTCGTATGATTTACCTTTATAATCAGGGTTAGGGATTAACATTCCGCTAAAAAAGGGGAGTGTCACTTTTTCGCCTATTTTGAAATCTTCACTAAAATCTTGATTATCAAAATATTGGGTTATTCGTTCTTTTTCAACATTGTAGTATTGTAATTGTTTATTTGAGGATTCTTTGATAGAAAGACTTATCTTAAAATTGACAGAATCTTTAAAAACTACCGTAATAGGGACCCCCAACAATTGGGGTTGTGTACTATCTACCACCACTAAAAATGGAGTTTGCTTATAAGCGTCTATTCTTTGATATTTTCCATCCTTATAATAGGATAAGTAGTTTTGCAGTCGATCTACTACTTTTTCATTATGAGACCTTGACCGCAAAGTAATAATAGACGTATTTACCTTATCTGTGGTTCCTCCCCAATTAAACGTAAGACTTGTATTTGTTGTAAAAAAAGGATTTTGATCATCCTTAATAGAAATCATATTGCTTATTTCATACACAGGCAACTTTCGCACATTGATGTAATAAGCAATAGAAAAACTTATCGCTAACGTAATTAGAAATAAAGGCCAGTAACTTATCAACTTTATTAAAAAGCCTCTAAAGTCGAAAATGGACTGTATGTCTTTTACTTCAAATTCTTCGTTCATTATAGTCTTGTAAAGAGTAATATGGCAGTTGTAAGGGCAGTCACAATACTTAATATAGTGGTAAAAGATTGTAATCCTGTAGTTCCTGTTCCAATAGATTTTTGTGGTAACGGATTTATCAAAATCAAATCATTAGGCTGTATGTAATAATACGGTGAATTCAAGGCATCAATGGATGTTAAATCTATATGATGTACTTTTTGCCCCAAAGGGTATTGTCGTATAATAACTACATCGGTCTTGTCGCCCGTAATAGGAATATCGCCACTATTCCCTATCGCTTCCATGATAGTTGCTTGGTCTCTATAAATAATATTGCTACCCGATCTTCCTATTTCACCATTAATGGTATATCGAATTCCAGCCAACTTTACGGTTACAAATACATTGGCTTCAGCCTTAAAATAGTCTCTTAAAAGGCGTTCTTCAATATCTTTCCGTATTTCTTCTACAGTAAAGCCTAAAACAGGGACTTCACCCAAACTTGGAATTCGTACATTTCCATGAACATCCACCACAAAACCATCGAAATATAGCTTTTCTTCACGGTTAGCATTTACATTTTCTTCATCTCCTATGGGGTTAAAAATTCCAACGGTTTCTTGATCCAATGCCTTTACCCTAATGCTCAACAAATCATTTATTTGTACACGATAGGGTTCTTGTCTTTTTTGAATAGAAATAATACTGTCCTTATATTTAGATTGGTCTTCTTGAAGATAGGTTAACTGCTTTTGAGACACACATGAAGCTAGGCATAAAGCTATGATTCCAAAATATAACAATCGCATCAAGTTCATAGTAAGCTGGGTTGTTAACAACAAATATAACGTAAGCTTGTTAATAATAAAATATATTTTACCGTAACTAAACAAAAACCATTTATTTTGCACCAAACCCACGTTATGAACTTTCTTTCGGTAGAAAATATTGCCAAATCGTATGGAGAAAGACTTCTCTTTAAAAATATTTCCTTCGGAATTAACGAAGGACAAAAAATAGGCTTTGTCGCCAAAAACGGAACCGGGAAAACATCACTACTCAATATGCTTTCCGGCGAAGACACTCCCGATGAAGGAACGATTGTGTTTCGTAAAGGACTTTCCGTAGCTTTTATTTCGCAAGACCCAAAACTAGATCCCAATCTTACGGTGGAAGAAACCATTTTTTCTTCGGAAAAACCCATTCTGAAGATTATTGAAAACTACGAAAAAGCGCTTTTAAATCCTCACGATACCGAAGCTTATCAAAAAGCCTATGACGCCATGGATGCGCATCAAGCCTGGGATTTTGAAACGCTGTACAAACAAATTCTCTTTAAATTAAAACTGGAAGAACTTCATCAAAAAGTTAACAATTTAAGTGGTGGACAAAAAAAACGGCTGGCGTTAGCCAATGCCCTCCTCTCTCAACCCGATTTATTAATCATGGACGAGCCCACCAACCACTTAGACCTCGAAATGATTGAATGGCTGGAAGCCTTTTTTGCTAAAGAAAATATAACCCTGTTTATGGTAACTCACGACCGGTATTTTTTGGAACGGGTTTGCAATGAAATTGTAGAATTAGATGAAGGAAATCTATACAGCTATAAAGGAAATTATAGTTATTACCTAGAAAAGAGGGACGCCCGTATCGAGAATTTTGAAACAGAAACAGCCAAAGCGAAACAACTCTTCAAAAAAGAACTCGAGTGGATGCGTCGACAACCCAAAGCTCGAACCACCAAAAGTAAAAGCCGTATAGACGATTTTCACGAAATAAAGGCCCGTGCCGGCCAACGCCGCAAAGACCACGAGGTACAGCTGGAGCTTAATATGGAGCGCCTAGGTACCAAAGTGGTAGAGTTACACAATATTTCAAAACAGTTTGGCGAGCGTAGCTTGTTTCAGAAATTTGATTACAATTTTCTTCCCGGGGAACGTTTAGGTATTATTGGAAAAAACGGTACAGGAAAAACTACTTTTTTAAATATTCTTACCGGGGCTATTACACCCGATTCAGGGAAAGTGGTTATTGGCGAAACCGTTCATTTTGGATACTATACCCAAAAAGGAATCACTGCAAAAGAAGGACAAAAAGTGATTGATGTAGTAAGAGAGTATGGCGATTTTATTCCGCTGAAAAAAGGAAGGCAAATCTCTGCAGGACAGCTTTTGGAACGATTCCTTTTTGACCGAAAAAAACAATACGATTTTGTAGAGAAGCTAAGTGGTGGCGAAAAAAAGCGACTATACTTATGCACTGTACTTATTAAAAATCCTAACTTTTTAATACTCGACGAACCCACCAACGATCTGGATATTGTTACATTGAACGTCCTCGAGAATTTTTTATTAGACTTTCCGGGGTGTTTAATTGTAGTATCCCACGATCGTTATTTTATGGATAAAATTGTAGATCACCTCTTTGTTTTTAAGGGCGAAGGAGTAATTGAAGATTTCCCCGGTAATTATTCAGATTATAGAATATACGAAGACAGTGCTCCAAAGGAAAAGGTACAAACTACCGATAGTAAACCCAAAAACCATTGGAAAATTGACAGTAATAAAGCAAAATTGAGTTATAACGAACAGAAAGAATACGCAAAACTGGAAAAAGAAATTGCTAGTTTGGAATCTGAAAAAGAAACACTTCAAAATAAGTTTGCTACCGAAAATTGGGACGGGGCCGAAATTGACAAACAATCGCAAAATCTTCAGCAAATAATTGATAAAATTGAAGTAAAAACCGAACGGTGGTTCGAGCTTACAGCAAAAATGGAGGAATAAAATAATATTTCTGCTCCCCAAAATTAGGAGCGCTGTCCGAAGGGACTGAGGGGTATTAAACCACCCCGCCACATTAAAAATGTGTCACCCCTCCTTAACAAGGAGGGGAAAATTATGATATACCAAATAAAATCATACAGCCAATTTTTATTGAAATCCACTAACGAACATGGAGTACATTCCCCTTTTGTTTATGATTTTGCAACGCAATGTTTGTATAACAAAAAATGGTACGAAGATTATACAACCTTAAAAAAAATTAGAAAAAGTTTACTCGACGACACTCAAATTATTTATGTTACCGATTTCGGAAAAGGCTCTCGTATATTTAAGTTTCAAGAACGAATGGTCTCTGCCATTGCAAAAAATGCAGGGGTCTCTTTCAAAAGACAAAAATTACTTTTCAGAATTGCTAACTATTTTAAACCCCAAACCATCTTAGAATTAGGAACTTCGGTAGGGCTTGGGACCTCGGCTTTATCCCTTGGAAATCGAGTTGCCAGGATTACTACTATAGAAGGATGCCCAAATACTGCTAAAATTGCGAAAAATACTTTCCAAACTTTCCAATGCAACAACGTCGAATTACATAATACCAACTTTGAAGAATTCTTCAAAAATGACATTACTTTAACCTACGATTTAATCTATGTGGATGGAAATCATGACAAAGAAAAAACACTTCAGTATTTTGAAATCCTTTCGGAAAAAATAACGAACGATTCCTTCATTATTTTTGATGACATCTACTGGAGTCCAGCCATGAATGAAGCTTGGCGAGAAATCATTAAACACCCCAAAGTGAGTGTGAGTATCGATACATTTTATTGGGGTTTGGTGTTTTTCAGAAAGGAGCAAAAGAAAGAACATTTTACCCTCAGATTGTAACAACAAGAAGCTTAACAAGACTTATGCTAAAAACTGCTATCTTGCAAGACCATTTCAAAAACTCATGAGTTTAGTTATAAAAATTAGAGGGATAATTCGCGATTTTCCACTGGGACAGGAAGTTGTAAAAGTATTGAAAGGTATCGATTTGGACATTGAACGTGGTGAATATGTTGCGCTCATGGGGCCTTCGGGATCAGGAAAATCTACCTTAATGAACCTTTTGGGATGCCTCGATACACCCACCGGAGGAATTTACGAATTGAATGGAGTAGATGTAAGTAGCATGACCGATGACGAATTAGCAGAAATACGAAACAAAGAAATAGGTTTCGTGTTCCAAACCTTTAACCTTCTTCCGCGAACCACCGCACTCGATAATGTAGCGCTCCCTATGGTTTACGCCGGTGCCAGTAAAGCCGAACGCCATGCCCGCGCCACCGAAGTGCTCACCGATGTAGGCCTTGCAGACCGTATGGATCATAAACCTAATCAACTCTCAGGAGGGCAACGCCAACGGGTTGCCGTAGGACGAGCTCTGGTTAATAAACCTTCTATTATTTTAGCAGATGAACCCACCGGAAATCTGGATTCCAAAACTTCGGTAGAGATTATGCAATTGTTTGATGCTATCCACGCAGCCGGAAATACGGTGATTGTAGTTACCCACGAAGAAGACATTGCAGCCCATGCACATAGAGTGATACGACTTCGTGACGGTATGGTGGAAAGTGATGTGCGAACAAAATAAAAAACAGTTACTTTATTTCTTCAAATTAGTACCTTTACTCCTATGGAAAGTGTAGAAGAAACCATTGAAAAAAATAAAGCACAAAAAGCTTTTTACAATAAAAAAAAGAAAAATATTCCTACGCGTATTTGGTCTTTTATTCGAGAAAAGGGCTTAAAAGACATCCGGAAAGAACTTGGAATTTTGGAGCAATCATACGCACTACACAAACAATGGCTGGGTGATATTAGTGATAAAAAAGTCTTAGATTTAGGTTGTTTTGCAGGCAATGCCCTTTCGGTGTATTTGGCTGAAAATAGTAACCAATATATCGGGATTGACCTAAGTGACAAGGGTATTGAAAGGCTTAATAAAAAAATTGCTCATATTTCTACTGCTAAAGGAATTGCTATCGATTTTTTCTCAGAAGATTTTTCAGATACCCATTTTGATATTATTTATGCCTACGGGGTATTACACCATTTTAAAAATGTGGACAACCTCATACAGCGTTTGGACAAAAAATTGGCTCCCAACGGAATTATTATAAGCTATGATCCTCTTAAAACCAGTTTTCCTATTTGGGTAGTTCGAAGTTTGTATCGCCCTTTTCAGAGTGATGCTGCTTGGGAATTTCCCTTCGGAAGAAAAACACTTGCAAAGTTGGAGACAGCTTTCACTATTAAAGAAGCAAGAGGGGTATTAGGTAAGGCCAAATGGTATTTTTTATATCAATTACTACCCTTATCCAAAGAAAAAAAACAGGCATGGGGAAAACGCACACATCAAAAAGATTGGGAACGTTCTGCCACGTCCCGAAAACATTTGTTAACTTGTATGCAATTAAATCTTTTAATGCAAAAAAAATAACCCTATGTACACTTGGATTGGTATTGTTTTTTTGCTATTGGTGGTAGTTCTTTGGAATAATTTTAGAATGAATAAAGAACGTAGAAAAAGGAGCCAGCAAAGTTTTAGGAGAAATTATCAAGAAAAGAAAAAAGACAGATGAAAATCTATACCAAAACCGGCGATAAAGGCACTACAGCATTGTTTGGAGGGACTCGGGTTCCTAAACACCATATTCGTATTGAAAGTTACGGAACCGTAGATGAACTCAATTCTTATCTTGGGTTGCTTCGCGATCAAGAAATGGACGGTCATTACAAAAAAATGTTGACAATCATTCAGGAGAAACTGTTTACCGTAGGTGCCATCTTGGCCACCGACCCTGAAAAAGCTTTGCTAAAAAGTGGTAAAGAACGTTTAAATATCCCAAAAATAAGTGATGAAGATATTCAGCATCTCGAAGAAGAAATAGATACCATGAACGAAGCCCTTCCACCCATGACCCATTTTATTTTACCCGGAGGGCATACCACTGTGTCATATTGTCACATTGCCCGCACGGTGTGCCGTCGTGCCGAGCGATTCACCAGCTTTTTACACGAACATGAACCAGTGGATGCATCCGTTTTAATGTACCTTAACCGCCTTTCTGACTACCTTTTTGTACTGGCACGGAAATTGTCCTTTGACCTTCACGCAGAGGAAATTAAATGGATTCCAAAAAAATACTAATTTCTTCTCCTTTTTTATTTTCAAATAGCTGATATTCAGTAAAATAAAAACGTTCTTTAAAATAGTTGATAATAACCTTTAATTTTTCTTGACTTTTTCAGTTAAAAATTTATTTTTGCAAAAAATTAAAACCCTAATTCTATTATGTACTGGACATTAGAATTGGCGTCCTATTTAAGCGATGCCCCCTGGCCTGCCACAAAAGACGAGTTAATAGATTATGCCATTAGAACCGGTGCCCCTCTAGAGGTGGTGGAAAACCTTCAAGCTATTGAAGACGAAGGTGATTCGTACGATTCTATTGAAGAAATCTGGCAGGACTACCCCACAGACGATGATTACCTGTGGAACGAAGACGAATATTAATTTTATAATAACAATTTAGAAAAAGTCTCACCCTAATAGGGTACGAGACTTTTTTTTTGCTCAATAACCAAAGTCACAAAAAGCGTTAAACCCTTTGAATTTTTAGAATATTTACGCTTCTTTTGTGATACTTTTTACCAAAGCAACCCTTTGGTAACTGAGCCTAACAAAATACACACATCATGGGACTTTTAGACAGCGTATTAAAAGTATTTGTAGGAGACAAATCCAAAAAAGACATCGGCGATATTCAACCCCTTGTCAACCAAATTAAAAAACACGAAGCCGAAATAGCCAACCTTTCGCTGGATGCGCTTAGAGCAAAATCGGATGCCTTCCGAAAGAAAATAAAAGACGACCAAAAAGAAATCCAAGACCAGATTGACAGTCTGTTAAGCGATGCCGAAAAAGAGGAAGACATCGATGTAAAAGAAGATATTTACAATCGTATCGATGCCTTGAAAGACAATCGCTACGACATTGAAAAGAAAACCCTTCTCGAAATTCTTCCCGAAGCCTTTGCCGTAGTGAAAGAAACCGCAAAACGTTTTAAAGATAACACGACCCTAACAGTTACCGCCACTCCTTTTGATCGTGAAATATCGGCCACTAAAGAGTATGTAACCCTAGAAGGTGACAAAGCCGTTTGGAGTAATTCGTGGGATGCTGCCGGAAAAGAAGTTACTTGGGACATGGTGCATTACGATGTGCAGTTAATTGGTGGTATTGCACTCCATCAAGGTAAAGTAGCCGAAATGCAAACCGGAGAGGGGAAAACGTTGGTTGCAACATTGCCTGTGTACTTAAATGCCCTTGCCGGCAATGGGGTTCATTTGGTAACTGTTAACGATTATTTGGCTAAACGTGATAGTGCATGGATGGCCCCTATTTTCGAGTTTCATGGATTAAGTGTGGATTGTATCGATTTACACCAACCTAATTCTGAAGCGCGCAGAAAAGCCTATAACGCCGATATTACCTACGGAACCAACAACGAGTTTGGTTTCGATTACTTGAGGGATAATATGGCACACGCCCCTAACGATTTGGTGCAACGTCCGCACCATTTTGCTATTGTGGATGAGGTGGATAGTGTATTGATTGATGATGCCCGTACGCCTCTGATTATTTCCGGACCGGTTCCACAAGGAGATCGCCACGAATTCAACGAGCTGAAACCAAAAATCCAAAGTATTGTTGAAGTACAGAAAAAGTACTTAACAGGGGTTTTGGCCGAAGCCAAAAAACTGATTGCTGAAGGCGATACTAAAGAAGGAGGATTTCAGCTTTTAAGAGTCTATCGCGGGCTTCCAAAAAATAAAGCATTAATTAAATTTCTTTCCGAAGAAGGGGTGAAACAAATCCTTCAGAAAACCGAAAACTTCTATATGCAGGATAACAATCGCGAAATGCCAAAGGTAGATGCCGAGTTGTATTTTGTAATAGAAGAAAAAAACAATCAGATAGAACTGACGGATAAGGGTGTTGATTTCCTTTCAGGGAAAGACGATCCAAACTTCTTCGTCATGCCCGAAATGGGAACCGAAATTGCCAAAATTGAAGCACAAAATCTTTCCGCAGAAGAAGAAGCTAACTTAAAAGAAGATTTGTTTCGGGATTTTAGTATTAAAAGTGAACGTATTCATACTTTAAATCAGCTGTTAAAAGCGTATACCCTTTTTGAAAAAGACGATCAATATGTCGTTATTGAAAACAAAGTATTGATTGTAGATGAGCAAACGGGGCGTATTATGGACGGTCGTCGTTATAGTGACGGATTGCACCAAGCGATTGAAGCTAAAGAAAATGTAAAAATTGAAGCCGTTACCCAAACCTTTGCTACCATTACGCTTCAAAACTATTTTAGAATGTACCGCAAGTTGGCGGGGATGACAGGTACCGCGGTCACCGAAGCGGGAGAACTTTGGGAAATTTACAAATTGGATGTGGTGGAAATTCCTACCAACCGCCCTATTGCACGTAACGATCAAGAGGATAAAATTTACAAAACCAAGCGTGAAAAATATAACGCTGTTATTGAAGAAGTAGTAGCCCTATCGAATGCCGGAAGACCGGTGCTTATTGGTACTACTTCGGTAGAAATTTCAGAGTTGTTAAGCCGGATGTTAAGCATTCGGAACATTCCGCATAACGTATTGAACGCCAAATTGCATAAAAAAGAGGCAGACATTGTTGCCGAGGCCGGTAAAAAAGGAATCGTGACCATTGCGACTAACATGGCAGGTCGTGGTACCGACATCAAGCTTAGTGACGAAGTTAAAAAAGCGGGCGGATTGGCCATTGTGGGTACCGAACGTCACGATTCGCGTCGTGTGGACAGACAGCTACGCGGACGTAGTGGCCGACAAGGAGATCCGGGAAGTTCTCAGTTTTATGTATCGTTGGAAGATAATTTAATGCGTCTTT
This sequence comes from Flavobacteriaceae bacterium, assembly GCA_041392125.1. Lineage (GTDB taxonomy): Bacteria > Bacteroidota > Bacteroidia > Flavobacteriales > Flavobacteriaceae > Halomarinibacterium. The sequence continues at coordinate 15,521 of JAWKMR010000005.1, forward strand.
TTGGTAGTGAGCGAATCGCCAAAATGATGGACCGTTTAGGATTGAAGGAAGGCGAAGTGATTCAGCATTCTATGATTTCAAAATCCATCGAGCGAGCCCAGAAAAAGGTAGAAGAAAATAACTTCGGAATAAGAAAACGTTTATTGGAATACGATGATGTCATGAACGCACAGCGGGAAGTAGTTTATAAACGCCGTTACCATGCCTTGTTTGGAGAGCGACTTCGGGTGGATATCGCCAATATGATTTATGACACTTCTGAAGTAATTGCGGAGACCAATAAAGGGGCACAAGATTTTAAGAATTTTGAATTCGAATTGATTCGCTTTTTCTCTATGAGTTCGCCTATTTCAAAAGACGAATTTGACAGACTTAGCGACAAAGAAATTGCAGGGAAAGTGTATAAAGCGGCGTATAGCCATTATAAAGAGAAGATGACACGCAATGCCGAAATGGCTTTCCCGGTCATTAAAAATGTGTTTGAAAACCAAGGGGATAAATTCAAACGAATTTTAGTTCCTTTTACCGATGGTGTTAAAACGTTGAATGTGGCTACCGATCTTGAAAAAGCCTATAAAACGGAAGGAAAACAACTCATCACCGATTTTGAAAAAAATATCACCCTCGCCATTATAGACGATGCATGGAAAGTGCATTTACGAAAAATGGATGAGTTAAAGCAAAGTGTACAGTTGGCGGTTCATGAGCAAAAAGACCCTTTATTGATTTACAAGTTTGAGGCACTGGAACTCTTTAAAACCATGATTGAAAAAGTAAATAAGGATGTTATTTCATTCCTGTTTAAAGGAGAATTACCTCAGGAAAATCAGCAGCAAATTCAGGAAGCGCGCCAAGTACGTCCCAAAGAAAAGTTGAACGAGCAGAAAGAGGAAATCCCAAATATGGATGAGCGTGCTGCACAATCTCGTGCTGTGGGTAATACACAACAGCGTCCGCAGATTACTGAAACCATCACACGCGATAAACCCAAAATTGGGCGCAACGATAAGGTGACCATCAAGCACGTAATGAGTGGTGAAAACAAAGAGATGAAATACAAACAAGCCATTCCGCTTCTAGATAGAGGTGAATGGGTGTTGGTCGATGAATAAAAAAAATCCCGAAGCGATGCTTCGGGATTTTTTTTTAAAGATAATTCCTTTCAATAATTCGTTTTAAAAAGGGAATTTGAATTAAAAACAAGGCCATAAAACCAATGGCGTAAATAGTTGTTTTAGATAATGTTATTTGCTCAAAAGGGTTTCTGAAGTTCAGTTTTTCAGAAAAAGACAGCGCTTCTTCACTATACATACTGGATGACGGATTAAAATACAACCAAACCAAACTAAGTATAAATAGTACTACAATACACAAGAGGGCTGTTTTAGAAATTAGTGGGCGATAGGTTTTACCTACTTTTTGCTTTTCAATATGTAGCATCACTTTTTTTGAAAAATCCATAGAAGGAGTTTCCAAAGGAGTTTCTTTTATAAGTTTTTTTAAAACGGCATCCTGTTTGTTAAATAGCTCTTCCATTGGTATTCGTGTATTGAGGAAGTATGTAATACTTCAGTAAATTAAATAATTTTTTTCGACTTCGGAATAACTTTATCTTCACATTGTCTTCTGTTAATTGTGTTATTTCTGAAATTTCCTTAATCGATAACTCTTCAAAATAAAAAAAAGAAACAATAGAGGCTTCCTCTTCGGGAAGTTGTTCCATACTTTTTTTTAATAGTTCATTTCGCTCTTCCAACTGTAAATAGTGCAAGGCATTTTCAATGTCTTCGGTATCTGCTTCAGTAATTTCTTCCACAAGTTCAAGCGTTCTAGAGCTTTTATTCTTCCGTATTCTATCTAACGATTTTCGGTACACAATACTGTATAACCAGCTTGAAAATTTAGATTCTCCCCGAAAGGTCGACAACGCTTCAAAAGCCTTAATAAAGCTATCTTGCGCTACTTCTTCGGCTTCTTCCCGATGCTTTACAATTTGTATGGCAATAGTAAATACATAGTTTTGATAACGCTCCACCAATATCGAAAAAGCCTGCGTATTTCCTTGCAGTGTATTTTCAATAAGCTGATGGTCGGTTGCGCTTGTCATTTATAGTAAGACGTAAAAAGTAAAAGTAGGGTTACAGTATTTATAAAAAGATTTTTTTTTTGAAGAAATGTGTAACCGAAATAAAAAAGGCAACGTCCTATGGACAAAACGAACAGTAATTAACCTTAAAAAAAACATTATGGGATCAGAAATTGTTATTATGCCTATTGTCTTCGGAGTTATCTTCGGAATTTTCTATTTATTTATTTCAGCAAGAAATAAAGAACGCTTAGCACTTATTGAAAAAGGAGCCGATGCTTCTATTTTTTATAATAAAGACGGGCGTATTACGCCGGTTTGGAAAGTAGTGGTTATAAATCTCGCCCTATTATTAATGGGTATTGGCCTAGGTATTTTCCTTGGCGCATTTTTTACAGATGTATTAGGAATGGATGAAGATATTGCTATGCCGGGGACCATTTTATTTATGGCAGGAGCAGGGCTTTTAACCGGCTTTTTTGTAAGTAAAAAATTAAACGAAAACGCTTAAAGTAACCAACCGTTTTTAGTTGAGTAAGCCATTTTGAAGGATTCATCACCCTTTAAAATGGTTTTTTTATTGCATATTGATATTGCTATAGGTAGCATTTATAGTAATGGTTTTTCCAGAGGCGTTGGTTTTATGGTATCCTTTAAGCATTTTTTTATCGAAGCTTTTGGTTTCAGAAAGCTGCAAGGCTTTAGGATGTTTTATTTGTGATTTCTTTCCGTTGTAATAAAAATCGAAAGCCGTATTGGGAAGGTTTACGGCGGCATCGGCATTTTCTAAAGTAAAATTCATAGTGGTAAAATCGGGGGCAATTTTCAAGACGTATAAATTCCCGAAAGAACCCGAAAGCACCCCATTTTTAACCAATTCATTAATACTCACATCGCTGGAGTTGGACTGTAAGTTTATTGTGGTAGCAGTATTAATTTTACAATCTTCCACATAGTTTACCTTGAGAGCGCCATTATTCCAGTTATTTACGTGAACCGGAGCATACGAAGCATTGATGAGGGTTTGCCCCCCATCAATACTGTTTGCTGTTAATGGCGAATAATTAAGCGTTGCTTTTACATTATAAGCACTGGCCATTTTTAATTCTCCATATTTTACATTTACTTCGGTTTTGGTGTCTTTGGGCATACGTACAATAATAGTTTTATTGGCCTTTCCCGAAAAGTGAATATTCTTTTTACCTTGAATATTGTAGTTTTTATTTCCGTTTTCATCCACACTCATTTTATAGGAATACCCATCTTCTCCATTTTCTTCAAATTGCTTGGCCCACTCTTCCATGTTTTTCCCAAATTCTTCACCCCATTTCTCCATATCTTTTCCAAATTGCTTACCAAACTCCTCGCCCCATTTTTCCATGTCTTTGCCAAATTGTTCGCCCCAAGCTTCCATATCCTTTCCAAATTTTTCACCAAACTCTTCCCCCCACTTTTCCATCTTTTTTTCAAACTCGGGACCAAATTGCATTTCAAATTTCTTTCCGAAGTTTTCACCCCATACCTCCATCACTTTTCCAAACTCCTCACCCCATTGGTCTACCTCATCAAGCCAGTTATCCACTTGTTTTACTGAAACATTGCTGTTGTACTTTTTATTGAGCTTGGCAACATAGGCAGCTTTATCTTTATTGTACTCGTCTTGATCAAATTGAATGTTATGCTCGTGAATAGAATTGTAATTTTTATACCCGTCCTTATTTTTTATACTTGGGTGTTCCTTGGTAAATGGCCATTGCGGTATTTGTTTGAATTCCGGAACTTCCGGAATATCAAAGTCTAATTTAAAGTCGAAGTCGGGCATCGATTTAAGTACGGGTATACTCTCCAAACTTTTCAATGCCTTTAACGATTTTAAGGCTTCGCCTCCGGCAAATAAACCGATGCCTTCTCCATAATAACTGGGGTTAGAGGTAACCACCACTTTTTTACTATTTCCTAGGACATCAAACTTCCAGTTGTCGAAAATTTCTTTCTTCTCTTTTTCTGAAAGGTCTTTACCATCTACAAAGGCTTCTACTTCTACCACATCTTTGTTCCAGGTTTCAAAAATGACATTGGTGTAAGATGTATTTACCTCTACTACCATATCGTTTGAAGCCTTAAAGCTCTCTTTGTACTTATTTTGAGCACTAAGTTGCCCAACTATAAGAAATACCATTGCGTAAAAAATGTTACGCTTGTATATTACTAATTGTTTCATTTTCTAAGTTTTTTAGTTCTTTTAATTTGTTTTTTAGTTTGAACAGCAATTCCAAACGTAGTTGCAAATTATCGATCAAAGCAGAGATGGTTGCCTCACTGGGTCCCACTTCGTTCAACTCCTTATTTAATAAATGATAGGCATTGTTCAGTTCTTCCAAACGCTGAAGGTATCCGTTAATAAGCTCTTCATTTTCCGGAGTTCTTTGTAGCGAAGCCAACTGTTGGTTGATTCCGGTTACATAGAAATCTTCCACTTTTTTAAGATCTGGTGACAAATTCCCAATGGTGATGGTTGGTGTTTGATTGTTACTTTCAGTTTGGGTATCAACGATCTCATTGCGTACTATGGTTTCTTTTGTAACATACTGAAACCCAAAATAGGCCAAAGAAATTAGTAGGGTGACCGAAGCCGCAATTTTAAGCCAGAAGAAAGAAGTAGTACGCTTCTTTTCAGAAAAAATGTTTTCTAACTTTTCTTCAAATCGAGCCTCATGTCCAACTGAAAGCTTTGGCTCTTTTGGCTGAAAATCTTTCAACATATCTCTAATATCCTGTGCCATGTTGCAAATGTTTTAATTGTTCTTGTATTTGTTTTTTTGCTCTGTGTAAATACGTTCGTGAAGCGCTTTCTGTAATGCCTAAAACTTCTGAAATTTCTTGATGGTCATAGCCTTCCAGTAAAAATAATTTGGCTACCATTCCAAAAGGGTCATTCAAGTTTTCGATAGTTTTAACCACTTCTTGTACCGTAGTTTCATCGGGTACACTCCAATCTTCTTCGTCAAGAATACTGAGTGTATTTTCATCTATCTCCGCTTTTTCCATTTTAACGGCTTTAATAGCATCTAAACATGTATTAATCACAATTCGCTTTAACCAAGCCCCAAAGGTGACGTCCCCTTTGAACTGGTCTAGTTTTCGAAACGCTTTAATAAACGCTTCCTGCAACGCATCTTCTGCCGCTGCGGTGTCTTTTAAATATCGACAGGCCACGATAAACATTCCATCGCAATACTGATGATACAGAGCCATTTGGGCTTTACGATTGTTTTGTTTGCATTGCTCTACCAATAATAAATCGGACACGAGTGATGGTTTTTTTGGTTGCTGTTCGGGTTAAAGACGACAAAAAAAATTGACTGTTGCAAAGTTAGCGGAAAAGTTTTTGGGTACAAGGTACTGGGTTCTGGGTTATAGGTCTTGGTTCTTACGTCTTACATCTTGGCTCTTGACTCTAGTGTCTTTTTCTTTATCCAACATGCCCACAATCCAACAATCCAAATATCTAACCATCCAACTTTTTTAGTATCTTTCCATCGTGGTAAAAGGCAAAAAAAATACCTCAGCACTTCGCAAAATGGAGGGTGTTATCCCACCTCCTACTTCCAATCCATTGGCTGTAAAAAAAATTCAGGAAAATAGAAGAAAACCAATTTCAGTTGAAGCGTTAGCAAAAAACATTTTAGAGGGAAATCATGCCGCATTAAGCAAAGGAATTACGCTGGTTGAAAGTACTGCTCAAAAGCATCAACAACAGTCAAAAGAACTTATAAAGGCTTGTTTACCATTCGCCAACAAATCCATTAGAATAGGAATTACTGGTGTGCCCGGTGTAGGGAAAAGTACCTTTATTGAAAGTTTTGGTACATTGCTCACTCAAAAAAATAAAAAAGTGGCAGTGCTTGCCGTTGACCCCAGTAGTTCTTTAAGTAAAGGAAGCATTCTAGGAGATAAAACCCGAATGGAAGAACTAGTAAAAAACCCTAATGCTTTTATTAGACCCTCTGCCAGTGGAGAATCCTTGGGCGGGGTGGCGCGCAAAACACGGGAAGCCATTATTTTATGTGAAGCTGCGGGTTTTGACACCATTATTATTGAAACCGTGGGTGTGGGGCAAAGTGAAACGGCAGTACATAGTATGACCGATTTCTTTTTATTGTTGAAATTAGCCGGTGCCGGGGATGAATTACAAGGTATTAAACGCGGGATTATGGAAATGGCCGATGCTATAGTGATTAATAAAGCCGATGATGAAAATATAAAAGCGGCAAAACTTGCCAAAATGGAATTTAACCGAGCGCTCCACCTCTACCCTGAAAAAGAAAGTGGCTGGACTCCTAAAACGGTTACTTGTTCTGCCCTAAATAATGAAGGTATTCAGGAGATTTGGGAGCTTATTGAAGCTTATACAAAAACCGTAAAAGAAAACGGTTACTTTGAAGAAAAACGAACTCAGCAAAATACCTTTTGGTTATTGCAAACCATTGAAAGCACGCTTAAAAGCAATTTCTATCAGCAACCTAATATACAACAGGAATTAAAGAAGCAATTGGCGTTACTACAAGCGCATAAAACCACACCGTTTGAAGCAGCGGAGGTGCTTTTGAAGCTTAACTCATAAAATTCTCTTTAAACCAATCCACTTGCGCTTCCAGTCCTTCTTTCAACGAAGTCTGAGGATTATAATTCAATAATTTTCTGGCTTTATCGATATTGGCGCAAGTACGCGATTGGTCGCCGGGACGAGGTGGTTTATTTTCAATAGTAATTTTGGTTCCCAGAATTTCTTCTACGGAAGCAATCCCTGTGGCTGTGGTATTTTCTTCTTCGGTGCCCAAATTAAATATTTCGCCGTTACACACATTTTCCTTTCCAAAGACACTTACAATGCCATCCACAATGTCCTTCACATAGGTAAAACTACGTAAGTGCTTCTCGCTTCCTTGATACAAAGGAAAAGGTTTGTTGTTGAGTCCGCAATCTATTAAGCGGGTATATAATTTATCGGGGCGTTCTCGTGGACCGTACACCGAATATAAACGAAAGGAAGTTCCCTGTAGCAGTTCTCTTCGGCTATACGCCAAGACTAATTGCTCTGCCGCCAATTTGGTGACCCCGTACCACGAAGCGGGTTTAGGGGCTTCAGCTTCGGTCATGATAGCGTTCAATCCGTAGATAGAGGAGGTTGCAATATTCACAAAAAAGGGCTTTTTGTTGAATGTTTCAAATACATCTAACAGGCGTTGTGTTCCAAAGAAATTATTCGAGAAGTAATCTTCAAAACTACTGGTTGCTGAAATACCTGGTTGTGCCGCAAAGTGGAAAATATAATCAATCCCTTCGGTAATTACTTGCGATAAATCATCGTTCCGAAGATCTACTTTTTGAACCGAAATTCCTTTTTGGGCAAGGGATTGCGCATTTAATTCTTTCAGCTTTATATCGTAATATGCCGAAAAGTTATCGATGGCCTGCACTTGATAGCCCATGGATTTTAATCGTTCAGCAGTGTGTGACCCTATAAATCCTGCTGCGCCGGTAACGAGTACTTTTTTCAATACTATTTTCTTATGATTTTCAAAGATACTGAACTTTTCTTCAGAATAGAAAGTTGTTCTATGCGTTACAAAGGGGACTAAGTTGCAAAGGGGACTGAGAGAACACTAGAACTTTGCAACTCTGAAACGCTAACACTTTGTTACTCTTAAACGCTGAAAACATCCCCCTTACCCCCTTCAAAGGGGGAACTGCTTTAAATTCTCCCCTTGAGGGGAGACAGAGAGGGGTGTATTGTCCATTCCCTTAAAAGAACTACTTTTGCAGGAACAGAACAACAAGGCTTCTATGTACGAATTTACCATCATCGTTCCGGTATACAACGAAGAGGACAACCTAGAAAGAGTTGAAAAAGAATTGTTGGCATACACCAAAATCGCCACCAAAAAAACGTCGATTTTGTTTGTAAATGATGGCTCTAAAGATAACAGTCAATCATTAATTGAGGCTATTTGTAATAGAAATGAAGCGTTTCACTATATCAGTTTTAAAGAAAATAGAGGCTTAAGTGCTGCTATTAAAGCAGGATTTGATTATGCCGAAAGTGAACTGGTAGGTTATATTGACAGCGACTTACAAACCGCTCCCGAAGATTTTAATTTATTATTGCAGCATATAGGGGAATACGACTTAGTGACCGGTGTTCGTGCTAACCGCAAAGATTCTTTTGTAAAAAATATGTCGTCTAAAATTGCCAATGGCATTCGTCGCGCTTTTACCCACGATGGGATGGACGATACAGGCTGCCCTTTAAAAGTGATAAAAACCGATTATGCCAAGCGTATTCCTATGTTTAAAGGATTACATCGATTTTTACCGGCTATGATTCTCCTTCAAAACGGGAAAATTTTACAAGTCCCAGTACAGCATTTTCCGCGCATTGCCGGTACTGCCAAGTTTGGGCTTTGGAATCGATTGTTAGGACCACTTATGGATTGCTTTGCCTACCTTTGGATGAAGAAGAAATACATTAATTACGAAGTGAAAGACAAAGGATGAGCAACTGGCTTATTTATTCCATTGGATTTTTAGCACAAATTCTTTTTTCTGGGCGTTTGTTTATACAGTGGTTTCTTTCAGAAAAAAACAAACGCATTGTAACACCCTCCCTCTTTTGGAAATTGAGTCTTTTGGCTTCCTTTCTTCTTTTTGTGTATGGGTATTTACGCAATGACTTTGCCATTATGTTAGGACAATCGCTTACGTATTTTATTTACGTTCGCAACCTTCATTTGCAGGGCGAATGGCAAAAAAGTCCGTGGTGGTTTCGTGCTTTTTTAATCGTTTTCCCTATTCTAGTGGTTATCTATGGCTACAACAATGGCGAGTTCGATATGTATAATTTGTTACATAACGAAGCCATCCCCAATTGGTTATTGTGGTTGGGCATTATTGCGCAAGTAATTTTCACCCTTCGGTTTGTGTATCAATGGATCTATTCTGAACGGAAAAAAGTATCGCATTTACCGGTCGGGTTTTGGCGATTAAGTGCCTTAGGGGCTGCATTAATTATTGCCTATGCTACTTACCGAAGCGACCCCGTACTACTCATCGGACACGGTGCAGGATTAATTATTTATATTCGGAATATATTTATTGGTAAAAATGAAGTTTCTGAGTAAAAAGCCTTTTCTCCTTTTATCACTAGTTTCTGTCCTCATATTTATGGCAAATCTCGATGCCATTTTTGTGAATATCATGGAAGCGAGAAACTTTATTACCGCACGTGAAATGGTAGTAGATGGCCATTGGTTACTTACAACTATGAACGGTGAACCACGCTATGCAAAACCACCTTTACCCACTTGGCTTACAGCACTTTCAGCACTTATCTTTGGATTTAAAAACGTATTCTTTTTACGTTTACCCGCCGCTATTATGGGGATAGTCTTAGTTCTTACTTCTTTCAAACTCTTAAAAAAACTAACGCAAAATACTCAATATGCTTTTATAAGTGGATTGGTTATGGCTACTTCATTTTATATAGTTACTGCGGGTCGTGATGCCAATTGGGATATTTTCACCCATAGTTTTATGATAGTGAGTATTTACTTTTTATTTCATCTTTTTACTACTGAAGAAAAAAAATATAGAAATGCATTACTAGCCGCTTTATTTTTTGGCTGCTCCTTTATGAGCAAAGGACCTGTTTCTTTATATGCATTATGGCTTCCCTTTTTAATTGCCTTTGGAGTTACCTACAACTACAAAAATTTTAAAAGCCGAATTCTTCCGCTACTACTGTTTTTAATTGTTTCCCTTATACTTTCGGGTTGGTGGTATTGGTACACCTACACATTTGATCCTGAAACAGTAGCCAAAATCACAGAACGCGAAACCAGCAATTGGGCAGGCTACGAAACCAAACCTTTTTATTACTATTGGAGTTTCTTTACCCAAAGCGGTGTATGGACGATTCCTGCATTTATAGCCTTGCTGTATCCCTATCTCAAAAACCGGGTTTTTAATAAAAAAGCCTATCAATTTACCTTTTGGTGGACGATGGCTTCGGTAATTTTACTATCTATTATTCCTGAAAAGAAAGTGCGCTATTTACTCCCTGTTATTATTCCGTTGGCCATGAATACAGGGTTTTATATGGAGTATTTATTCCGAAGATTTGCCGAATTGAAAGACAAACGCAAAACATTTCCGGTCTATTTCAACTTCGGCTTAATTGCTATAATAGGAATTATTTTCCCTGTGGGAGGCTATCTCTTTCTGAAGGACCAGCTTACCGGTGGCTTTTGGATTTGGTTTGTGTTTTTGTCGTTATCACTATTTATTATTGGTGTGGTGATGTTTCGGAATTTAAAAAGAAAAAACATACAGCCAGTGTTCTATTTAACTATCGCCTTTATTGTGGCAGTGATTTGTTTTGGGATGCCATTAGCAAAAACACTAACTGTAAATCCTGAGTTTAAAGGGTTATCCAAACTAAACGATTGGCAAACTGAAACGAATTTGAAAGTATATGAGTTTGGCGTATTTTCACCGGAACTTATTTGGGACTTCGGAAAACCCATACAAAGATTAAGAACCGATAACGAAGTAGCACTCCCTTCAGAAACAACATTTGGATTACTGGTGGCAGAAGAAGATGAAACAAAATTCAAAAACTATTTTAAAGAATATACTATTGAAAAGATAACACGCTACGATATGAATCCGCAAGCCCCAGGGCATCGAACACATCGCCCTAGGTTATGGCGAGATTTGTATCTCCTTACGAAGGAATAAATCGCTTTTGAAGCACTTTCCATAGTTTAAAGAACACCCAGCCTAAAATTCCTCCTACAACCATTCCGGTTATACTATCAAGAGGATAATGCACTCCAATATAAATACGGCTATACGCTACGATGGCCGCCCAAAAAAGTAACATAAAAGGGAGATATATATAGTGTTTCTTTAACAATAGCCCCGTAAAAACAGCGATCCCCATACTACTGGACGCATGAGCCGAAAAATAGCCATACCTACCACAATAGTCTGCCAAAAAACGCATTTGCTCTAGTAATGCATTTACTCTACAAGGACGGGGCCGTTGCACTAAAATATATTTAAATAAATTGGCGAGTTGGTCGGTTGCCGTAATCATAACTATTACGATTACTAAAATGAGTAGCGTGGCTTTCCAACTAAAGTGTTTCCAAATAAGATACAACAATACTAAATACAGGGGAATGGAAGCAAATTTATTAGTAATAAATAGCCAAAAGCCATCCCATCTTTCATTTCCCAATTGATTGAGAAATAAAAAAAGTTGTGTGTCATATTTTAGAAGCTCTTCCAGCATTAGTCTTCGTAGCGAGCTACTTCTCTATCGTAAAATTCGGTGGCTTCCCGAATGTAGTTTTCGGCTTCGGTTTCAATTTCTTTTTGGTCATGATCATCAAATTCTTCTAACCATTCCACCTCATCATTTTCAAGGTTAATAACAAAACGAGGAAATTCGGTATGAATTACAAAGATGGCATCAGGATAATCGGTATTATCACCTAATAGAAATTTAGGTAGTTCCATAGTAAAAAATTTATACCGCAAATGTACTTATAAAAGTTTATACTAACTTTGAAAGAAACTAAGTCTCATGTTCGTAGGTCATTACGCAGCAGCATTTGCCTTAAAAGGTAAAGAATCTAAGACTTCTTTGGGCATGCTATTTATAGCGACCCAATTTGTCGATATCCTGTTTTTTCCTTTTACGCTTATAGGAATTGAAAAAATAGAATTTGTTAAGGGTTTTACTGAAGTGAACAATTTTAAAATGGAATTTCCTTTTACGCATGGGTTATTAGCCTCTCTGCTTTGGGGCCTTTTGTGTTACTTACTATATTATTATATTCTTGCTAAGAAAAGTGAAAAAAGAAAACGCATTGCTTTGGTCATGGGACTAGCGGTGCTATCGCATTGGTTTATCGATTTAATTGTACACATTCCGGATTTGCCTTTAGTGTATGGTGAACCGAAACTGGGCTTTGGACTTTGGAATTATCGAGATGTTGCCTTTATTTTAGAAGGCTTATTATTGCTACTGGGTTGGATGTATTATATGCAAAAAACACAAGAAAAAAAGCCTTGGGGAAAATACATGGCATATCTTTTTATGGCCTTCCTGTTTTTTGTGAATTATGTGAATTTTTACATGCTTCCTGCTTCCGAAGATTTGCTAGGACTTACCGTTTCGGCACTTTTTTCATTTTTCTTTTTGGCATTGTTAGCACATCTTATGGATAGAGGAAGAATCGTAAAGACTTAAACTTTTTTTTAAAAAAGTAGTCAAAACTTAAACGTCTTTGCCTCATGAAACAAATCCTACTGGTTGCTTTTGTATTGTTTATTAATTTTAGTGGCCTTACACAACTCTACTTTCCTCCCAATGGGTCCAATGAGTGGGAAACGATGCCTATTGAAGACCTAAACTGGTGCCAAGAAAATATTGATGCACTATATCAATTTCTGGACAACAACGATACCAAAGCTTTTATTTTATTAAAAGACGGAAAAATAGTATTGGAACAGTATTTTGATGGTTTTACTGCGGAGTCTAACTGGTATTGGGCTTCGGCAGGAAAAACACTCACCGCAGTCATGGTAGGTATTGCTCAACAGGAGGGATTTTTGGATATTAATGACCCTACTTCCGATTATCTGGGAACAGGTTGGACCAGTTGCACACCCGCTCAGGAAGCAGCGATTTCCGTTCGTAATCAACTCACCATGACCTCGGGTCTTGACGATGGGGTGACCGACCCCTATTGTACTGACCCTGCTTGTTTGCAATATTTAGCAGATTCTGGTACTCGTTGGGCCTATCACAACGGTCCCTATACACTTTTGGACGGAGTCATTGAAAACGCTACCGGACAAACACTTAATACTTATACTCAGCAAAAGATAAAAAACATTACCGGGATGAACGGCTTATATGTTCCTTCGGGATATAATAATGTCTATTGGAGTACCCCTCGCAGTATGGCACGTTTTGGGTTACTAACCCTGAACCAAGGCAACTGGAACGGCACCCAAATTATTACCGATAGTAATTACTTTAACCAAATGGTGAATACCTCTCAAGACCTAAATCCTTCCTATGGGTACTTATGGTGGCTCAACGGAAAAGACAGTTTTATGCTCCCAAGTTTACAAACGGTATTTCCGGGACCTTTGTTTCCAAATGCTCCCGACGATATGATTTCGGGCTTGGGTGCCGACGGGCAGTTTGTAAATGTGATCCCCTCCCAAAATATGGTGTGGATCCGCATGGGCGAAGACCCCTCTAGTGTTCCTGTACCCTATTTATTGAATATTGTTATTTGGGATTATATCAATGATTTTGAATGCGAACTAAGCACCGAAAATCTTACTGTTCCCAAAATTACGCTGTACCCCAACCCTGTAAAAGACCAATTATATATTACTACTTCAACAAACCTTACTAACACCTCTTACCAAATCTACAACCCTTTGGGGCAATTGGTAAAGAAAGGTACTTTTAAAAATGAAGCTACATTTAACGTACAATACCTTAGCCAGGGACTGTATTTTCTATCAGTTTCTACGGAAAATAGCTCACAAACTCTACCCTTTGTGAAAGAGTAAATTATTTAAGTATTTCCTTTATCACTTCCTGATACTCCTTAAATGTCGGGACATTATGATGATCTCCCCCCTCCAGCGATATAAACTGTTTCCTATCTACTTTTAGTAAATTAAATAAATCTTGAGACTCTGCATAAGAAGTAGTGGGATCTTCAGTGCCGTGAAAAATGGTGGTGGGAACAGTAATGTTGGGGATATCTTTATAGGTAGGAAACTGATATCGCATTAAAAAAATAGGTGATAGTAAAAATTTATGCCGCACGGCTCTTTTCATGGTATAAAAAGGTGCTTCAAGAATAATATGCTTCGGTTGGTATGCAGCACCAATATGTGCCGCAAACGTACTCCCCAAAGAATACCCATAGACAATAATTTTATCTTCTTTATAGAATTTTCGCACGTAGCCATAAGCCACTAATGCGTCAGTGTACATTTTTTGTTCATTAAAAGTACCCGAAGATTTTCCATACCCCCGGAAATCGATCATAAATACCTCATACCCATGCTGCAAAAAGGTAGGCGCAAAGGCCCCCCAACGATTTAAATTTCCTTTGTTTCCGTGGAAAAAAAGAACGATCCCTTTAGGGTTTTCAAGTGTGAAATGCAAAGCATTAAGGGTTTCCCCATCTGCAGTAGTAAAGTTGACCTCCTCAAAGTTTTCCGGAAATTGATACACCGCATCTTTCGGTATTTTCTTCCCGGGACGGAATAATAATAACTCCTGAAAAAAATAAAAAAATACAAGTCCCACCCCTATGACAATCAACACACTTTTAAAAAAAATCTTCATAGCCTATTTTTTTCCTCGAATAAAGTTCAAACTGGTGTGTTCTTTATCAATACTATAATTTCCGGTGTTATTGAGAATTTCATGGATGGCTTGATGGTAACTTTCAAAATTATGAAGGTTTTTATGTCCTCCGCCTATAATGGGAAATAACTTAGTGGAAGTGGGTTTAATCTTAGACAATTGCAAACTCGATTTAAACTGGATCACCCGGTCACTGGTCCCGTGAATGATATTGATGGGGCATTGCACATACTTAATCCATTTATAGGTTGGCATTTGATATCGCATGACCAATCCCAACGGAATTAAAGGTAGGTATCGTTTCACATTGTTTGACATACTGAAATACGGACAAGCCAAAACTAAGGCTTTAGGGTTATTCACCGAAGCCACTTTGGTGGCTAATCCCGTACCCAACGATCGTCCATAAACAATAATCCTACTTTCACTTACTTTTTCTTTAATCCTATCGTACACAAAAAGCGCATCCCGTTTCATACTGTCTTGGCTGAGCTTCCCAGTGCTTTTGCCAAAACCGCGGTAATCAATCATAATAACATCAAAATTATGAATGGTGAAATCTACCGCAAACTTCCCCCAGCCTTTAATGCTTTTGCTATTACCCTTTAAATAATACACTACCCCTTTGGGCTTTTCAGATTTAAAATGAAGGCCGTTAATCACAGAGCCATCTTCCAATTCTAAATTATACTCTTCTGCCACCTGATTTTCATACTGAAACACAAAATCTTTGGGAAGTTTTTCAGGATGAAATAGAAATCGTTCCTGAAAGAAGTATAAAAAAATACTTACCACCGCTATGATAATGATGAGGATAATTAGATAGGATGTCCATTCCATAATAACGATGTTAAAAATATTGGGTAACAAAAAACCCCACCAAAAGGTAGGGTTTTTTCTATACATGTGATAGTAAATTATTTCACTTCTTCAAAATCTATGCTTCGACTTTGCTCAGGACAGACTACTTGACTTCTTCGAAGTCTACGTCCTCAACATCGGCACCTTCTTGTCCATTGGAACCAGCATTACTCCCTCCGTCTGAGTGAGTATTTGTATCTCCGGCATTGCCGGCGGCTTGAGCTTTGTATAACTCTTCGCTGGCAGTTTTCCAGGCTTCGTTAATTTTATCCAACGCCGGCTGAATGGTATCTACATCTTTGGTTTCGTAGGCCTTCTTAAGGTCTTCCAAAGCTGCTTCAATGGGTTGCTTTTTGTCGTCACTTAGCTTGTCGCCAAACTCCTTCAATTGCTTTTCCGTTTGGAAAATCATCGCATCGGCCTCATTGATTTTATCCGCAGTTTCTTTCGCTTTTTTATCGGCTTCGGCATTTGCCTCAGCATCGGCTTTCATCTTTTTAATTTCGTCTTCTGTTAATCCGGAAGATGCTTCAATACGGATGTCTTGTTTTTTACCGGTCGCTTTATCTTCGGCACTTACTTTAATAATTCCGTTGGCATCAATATCGAAGGTAACTTCAATTTGAGGTACTCCTCTCGGCGATGGTGGAATCCCGTCTAAGTGAAAACGACCAATGGTTTTATTATCGTTTGCCATAGGACGCTCTCCTTGCAATACGTGGATTTCCACACTGGGCTGATTGTCGGCAGCGGTACTAAACACCTGACTTTTCTTAGTAGGTATCGTCGTATTCGCGTCAATCAATTTGGTCATCACGCTACCCATGGTTTCAATACCCAAAGAGAGCGGGGTTACGTCTAGTAACAATACATCTTTTACGTCTCCAGTTAACACCCCACCTTGTATCGCCGCTCCAATAGCCACTACCTCATCCGGGTTTACCCCTTTGCTAGGCGCTTTCCCGAAGAATTTCTCCACCGCTTCTTGCACCGCAGGAATACGCGTAGAACCTCCTACAAGGATGATTTCATCAATATCACTTTTGCTTAATCCGGCGGCTTTCATTGCTTTTTCACAAGGAGCAATGGTTCTTTTTACTAAGTCTTCAATTAACTGCTCAAACTTCGCACGGCTTAAGGTTTTTACTAAGTGTTTTGGACCACTGGCTGTTGCTGTTACGTAAGGCAAGTTAATTTCGGTCTGTGTAGAAGAAGACAATTCAATTTTAGCTTTTTCAGCCGCTTCTTTCAAACGTTGCAACGCCATTGGGTCCTTACGGAGATCCATATCTTCTTCTTTTTGGAACTCGTCTGCTAACCAGTTAATGATTTTTTGATCCACATCGTCACCTCCCAAGTGTGTATCCCCATCGGTAGCCAATACTTCAAAAACACCATCTCCTAATTCTAAGATAGATACGTCATGCGTTCCTCCTCCAAAGTCGAATACCACAATTTTTTGATCGGTATGTTTTTTATCCAATCCGTAGGCTAATGCCGCCGCAGTAGGCTCGTTAATAATACGCTCTACTTTTAATCCGGCAATTTCTCCTGCTTCTTTGGTAGCTTGACGCTGACTGTCATTAAAATAGGCAGGTACTGTAATTACGGCACGCGTTACATCTTGTCCTAGGTAATCTTCAGCAGTTTTCTTCATTTTCTGAAGAATCATCGCACTCAATTCCTGTGGGGTATATAAACGTCCGTCAATATCCACACGTGGGGTATCGTTATCTCCTTTTACTACTTTATAGGCAGCTCTTTCGGCTTCTTTGGCAGATTCCGAAAATTTATTCCCCATAAAACGTTTAATAGAAGAAATGGTTTTGGTAGGATTTGTTACCGCTTGTCTTTTAGCTGGGTCACCTACTTTAATTTCACCGCCTTCAACAAATGCAATCACCGAAGGCGTAGTACGTTTCCCTTCAGCATTTGGGATTACCGTTGGCTCGCTACCTTCCATCACCGAAACGCAAGAGTTGGTTGTTCCTAAGTCGATTCCAATTATTTTACTCATACTATTATAGTTATATATTTTTGAAAATTCCGTTTTAAATTCGGTTTACTTATTTCAATCATTATGCCATGGCAAAGTGGCTGACATGGTGTCAGTTTCTTTTCGTCAATTGCGCCCTTCGACTTCGCTCAGGGCGCACCGGGCTGTTCGCGCTACATGGTAGCTAGCTACCATCCCTATTGCTTTTTTAGATTGTTGGATGATTGGATTTTTAGATCTTTCGATTAAAAAATATAACTTTATATCAAATTTATCGTATGAGCCTTTTTGAAAAAAACCTTGCCATTTTCGATAAACTCGTCGCCATGAATCCTAAGTTCGAACGTCTAGGTAAAACCATGCCCTATTGCGCTGCCAATACGCATATGTTTGCCTTACTCAACAAAGATGGGGAACTAGGGTTGCGACTTTCTAAGGAATCGCAAGAGACATTCAAAGCAACATTCAACACCACCATTTTCAAATCCTACGGAGCTGTGATGAAAGATTATGTATTGGTACCCAACGAAATGCTGAACGATTTAAAACTACTTTCTACATACCTCAACGAGAGTTATGAGTATGTGATGTCATTACCTGCTAGTCCGAGAAAGAAGAAATAATAACTTAACGATAATTAATTCACTAGCTAAAAAGTATTTCCCTCAACATTTGCTTAATATTTAAATGCTGGGCATTAGGAACAGTTATAGAATTATTATCAACTAAATTAATCCAATCAATTATCTTATTGTTTTCGCTAGTTTTCTTATTCCAAAATTCTGTCAATTCATTAGCAGGAGTATTAAGTAAAACTTCTAATATTGAATTAATATTTTCAAACAGCTTAATATAAATTCTTGGTATGTTTTTGTAGGTTTTGTTTTTAATTACATAATTATCTTTTCCACCTGCAGTAAATAAATCTCTAATATTTGGACAAACAATAGCTTCTTGAGTAACAAGCCAAATGGCAAGTCGAGCAAATTTATCACCTCTATTACTAAAAACTTCTGGAAAAAAAACCATTGCCTTGTTTTTTATATCTTGCTTTTCTGTTGCACCTAAATTATTCCAAATGTTAATGACAAAGTTGCTAGCCTTTTCATTGTTTTGGTCTATCCACCAGAGGTCTTGTCCAGGTTTTAGCTTACTCTTATAATAATCTGTAACAGACTTTATTGGATTTTGCTTATTCCTTAAAGTATCATAAGAAATATTAATTTTATCAAAAATTGTTTCCCCTTTTTCCAAATTCATATCAATCAAATACCGAGGCGAATGTGTAACAACAACTTCGGACAAACATTCTTCATAAGGTCGGCATTTAAATTCAATTGGTTTACCAAGTTTTCCAAAAAGCATAAAAACACGCTCTATATCTTCAACTCTTGTGGATTCCAACACACTGTTTCCCGTAGTTTTCCAATGGTTTTGTGTAGTAGTTTTCACCTCAATTCCATAAAAGCGTTTGGCTACAATATCTGGGAATTTTTGACCACCTATAAGTTCAATTGAATTTTCAAATGGGGTTCCAATTGCCAAATCAGCCATTAAATCACAAACATAAGGTTCTAATTTATTTCCCTTTAGTTGTTCTATTTTCTTGGGTGAATTTTTGGCGTGAGAATTTAATTCCTTAATTGTTGAATTTAATAGTGTGTTAAATTCGTTTTTATGCGGTTCTGAATTTATCGATACGACCATATTACTTTTTAAAAAACAAATCCCAAACTTCCTCAATTCGTTTTGCTAAATTGTAAGCAAGTAAAGGTGGAACTGCATTTCCAATTATTTTATATGCCTTTGACGGGCTAACCAAAAATGAACCTTTTCGACCACTTTTATTTTCTATTACAAACTCATAATCTGGAGGAAAAGTTTGAATCAAAGCGCATTCTCTTGGTGTTAGGCGTCTCTCCTTTAGTCCTTTTTTAAGCTCTTGTGCTATCTTTCCTCCATTTTTCTTTGACAATCTTCTAAACTCAATATTTCCGTGATGTTCAGCTCTAATTGTTGGGCTAATTCCATCAGGCTTTATTTCAATTTGACCTTGACAATGTGCCCCCATAAACTTTGCCTTTGAAAAAAACTTTTGTGATAAATCCTTTGTCCTTTCTGGTTCTTGAAGATATTTAAAAACATCTTTGAGTTGAACAAATTTTTTTAACTCTTTATCATCGATTGTGTAAGAATGTGTTTTTTTAGGATAGGGAGTAAAAGTGTCACATACTTCACTTTTTGTTAATTCTCTATATGCTTTTGAGTTTAAAGCTGATTTCTTAATTCCAATAAAAATTACTCTTTCTCGTGATTGAGGGACTCCAAAATCAGCGGCATGCAAAATTTGTGGCTCTAATACTATGTATCCGTTTCCATTAATTGACGAAAAATCACTTTGTATTATATCCTTTACATTTTTAAGGTTTACAAGACCCTTTACATTTTCAGCAATAAAAATTTTGGGTTGAGTAATCTTAATTACTTCCTTCATCCACATATAAAGTTGACCTCTTGTCTCTATTGATGGCCCACTATCTTTTACAAGTTCCCCTTTGTGGTTTTTGTGGGAATTAAAACCATTTCGTTTTCCTGCAATGCTAAAATCTTGACAAGGAAACCCACCCGTTACTACATCTATATTTTCAGGAAAAACACTATGCCCTATTTTATACATTTTTACCAAGTCAACAATACTATCAGTATAAAAATGCTCAACATTATGCCCTCTTCCCAAAAAATAATTTACCCATGCATTTCTAGCATCGGTTAAAATATCATTAGCAAAAACCGTTTTGAATTTTGTCTTTTTTAGTTGAACAAATCCATTTTTCAGATCTCTCTCTATAAAATTAGGGGTTAGTTTTTCGTTTACAGATTCTTTCAAAACAGCAAAGTCTCCTTCAAAACCTAGATCCATTCCACCACAACCCGAAAACAAAGACAAAACATTAAGTGTTGATTTTTCTAACTCTTGTGATTCTTTAATCAGTTGAATTGCCAATTGCGGTGGTTCGTTAGCTTCTAATTTTGTTTCTTTTTCTGTAATGTATTCACTCATATTCTAAACTTAATTTGGAAATTTACAAAGATTTTCAATGTCTTAATATTTAGACAAACTCTACTTATCAATTATTTCTCAACACTTTTTAATTTTAAATGTTTCTTATTAACCCCATGCTCACTAATTAATATCCCCACTTTCAAAACCTCTTCCCACTGCGTCGTATACCGCGGACTGCGTTCTCTTTTAATGAGTTCCCATTCGTTAATGCGGGTACCAATCATCGCCGAGGCTACCGTAGATTTTCCGTATTTCATATTTAGCGCATCGAACACTTTAATCAAATTAGGGTTTTGGGTTTTGGGCGGTTGTTCAAACAAATTTCCCTGTACATATTCCTGTGGAATGATACCCAATAGATTTACCCCCACCTTTTTATAGCGATACCCGGGTTTGTAAATTTTATGCAGTGCTTTTCGAGCTTCGCTAATCAATGCAAAGGTATTGTTAGTAGGAATAGGCATAGTTGCCACCATGCTTTTGGAATATTGTTTATCTACACTGCTGTGGTAATTGGTAATGACAAACACCTGCACATAACTGGCGCAGGATTGTTGTGCACGAAGCACTTCGGCTACTTCACTAATGTAATAGGCGCAAGCTTCTTCAATGCGCCCTAAATCTTCCAATTTTACTCCAAATGATTTGGCAGTACCTATCGCCTTTTTCTTTTTAGGAACCGTCCGGAAATCGAGACAGGATTCCCCATGCATTTCACGCCATAGTCTCTCTCCTACTACGGTCATTTCTTTTCGTACCCATGACAGCGGCAGTTGCGTAAAATCGTAGCCTGTAAACACCCCTATATTTTTCAACCGCCGGGCGTGTTTTCCGCCAATGCCCCATATGTCACCAATCTTCACCCATTTGAGCGCTTCGATACGTTTTTCTTCAGTATCTATAACATACACGTGTTGATGCTTCGCTACCTTTTTGGAAATTTTATTAGCCAGTTTTGCCAATACTTTGGTAGGAGCCATTCCTACCCCTACAGGCAATCCCAAATATTGAAAAATAGTGTCCTTTATTTGATGTCCGTAACCGTGCAAATCCAGATGCTTCATCCCCTCCAGATTTACAAAGGCTTCATCAATGCTATACACTTCAACTTCTGGTGAAAAGGTTTCCAAAATGTTCATGACCCGTTGTGACATTTCGCCATACAAGGTATAGTTAGACGAAAAAAAGATGACATTATTTTTAATTAACACATCCTTTATTTTAAATACCGGTTCAAACATAGGGATATTGGTCAATGCTTTTGCTTCTTTATTCGCCGCAATCACGCAACCATCATTGTTACTCAACACCACTACCGGCTTTCCCTGCAAATCGGGACGAAACACCTGCTCGCACGAGGCATAAAAGCTGTTACAATCTATCATGGCTATCATACCACTCGCTTTATAACATAGGTAATAACTCCCCAAACACAGATTTCTTGGTCTTTGTTGTGTGGCATTCGCCGAATACTAAACGTACCCTCTTCCACTACTAAAATTAACTGATTGCTCTTCGGAAGAAAAGAGCGATCGATAATCAATACATCGCCATTTTTAATCCCCAGTTTCAACCATTCATCCCCCTCTACTCTTACAAAAAAAGTAGCATCCTTATTATGGATTAGCTCTTTATTTAAATCGATAGGTGTTTCCATATAATGCGTAGCCGCACTGGGGTAACCGGTTTGTTTGGAGACTTCCGGGGCATGCCGATGGGTGACCTTTTGTATTTTTCCTGAAGACAATGTTTGCATGATTCAAATATAGGAATTATTCCATTTTATATATTGGAAATATTCCAAAATATTTTTCAACAAAAATCCCAAAAAGAACGATACATTTGTAGTATGAGTCAAGCCATGGAAAGTATTAGTGTGTTCGATATGCTGTCAATAGGCGTGGGCCCTTCCAGTTCGCATACCTTAGGTCCATGGCGTGCGGCCAAAACATGGATTGAAAAACTACAGCAACAGGAACTGTTTACCAGTGTGGCCGCGGTAAAAGTACATTTGTATGGCTCGCTTTCTCTTACGGGAAAAGGTCATGCCACCGATATTGCCGTAGTGATGGGTTTGCTGGGCGGCGACCCCGAAACCTTCCCTATTGAAAATATTCAGAAGGAAATTGATCGCTTAAAAACATCGCAACAGTTACTGCTGAATAACGAAAAGCCGATACCATTTTCATTTTCAGAAGATATTATATTCCATAGAAAATTTCTCCCCTATCATCCCAACGGAATTACTTTTGAAACTACCTTTCGAAATGGTCAAAAAGCTTCCGAAACCTATTACTCTATTGGGGGCGGATTTATTGTCCAGGAAGAGCGAAAAAGAGCCAAAAGACAGAAGGAAAAATTCAATTATTTTCCATTTCCGGTACAAACGGCTGCAGAACTGCAGGCTTATTGTGATGCTGAAAATAAATCGATTAGTGAAATTGTATATCAAAACGAATTATCCATACGAGACCCGCAGCGTATCGATGCCAAATTTCACGCTATTTGGGGTGTCATGCTGGATTCTATGTATGTAGGCTGCCATACTGAAGGGACCCTTCCCGGCGGATTGAATGTGCGACGACGTGCCTTTGACACTCACAAAACCTTAATTGGTGATAAAAAATATGCTAATGCTGTTGAATGGATTGAAGCCATTCGCGATACCGAAGTGAAATTTCGCCAAATCCTGAAATGGGTTTCCTGTTTTGCTTTGGCGGTGAACGAAGTAAATGCTTCGCTAGGACGCGTAGTAACAGCCCCTACCAATGGTAGTGCCGGCGTTATCCCAGCGGTACTCATGTACTATATGGTCATTGAAAATCACGATGCCAATTTTGATGATGTAAAAAAGTTTTTATTGGTAGCTGGTGAAATAGGAAGTATTTTCAAAAAAGGGGCCACCATTAGCGCCGCTATGGGTGGCTGTCAGGCAGAAATAGGGGTTTCCTCTGCGATGGCAGCCGGTGCTTTAACTGAATTGATGGGTGGAACTCCCGCGCAATGCCTTATGGCTGCAGAAATTGCCATGGAGCATCATTTGGGTCTTACCTGTGACCCTATTGCCGGATTGGTACAAATACCCTGCATTGAACGCAATGCCATGGGTGCCATAAAAGCCATCAATGCTTGCGAAATGGCCTTAGATAACGACCCAAAAAATGCTAAGGTGCCTTTAGATAAAGTGATTAAAACCATGTGGGAAACTGCCCAAGACATGACTTCCAAATACAAAGAAACTAGTGAAGGTGGTCTTGCAGTACAGGTAAATGTGAGTGATTGTTAGTCTTTACACCCTTCTCTCCTCCTCGAATCAATTAAATGCAGAATTTTCCAGCCCGTTTCAGTTTTGGCAAGCGTAAAAGCATTGGCACCACAGTGACTAAACGTTCCATTCAACCAAAACTCGTATGGAGTCCACACATGGGCAAGATTTCCGTCAATTTGTACTTTATAATCCAGTAGCTTTTCTTCCCAAATCTGGTCTGCAGGACGACTGGCAATTGCCTTTAAAAATTCAGACATATTTCCATCCATTACTTTGGCTTCACCTTGTTTGGTAGTAAAAACCGTTTGATTGGGGAGATTTTCTACCATCACACTTTTCATAAGTAAGGTATCGCCTTTATGAAAGCCTTCAAAAAAAGTAGTTACAAGCTGTTTTGCAGCTTCTTCAGAAAAAGAATTTTGACCAAAAGTAGCAATAGAAAAAAACAAGAAAGCCGACAAGAATAGAAACTTCATAACATAGAATTAAAGATTGAATTTCAAAATTAGTACTTTTACCCTTCAATTTGTTACAGTATGTCTACAGCAAAAAAAGAATACAAACGAATTACCACCAAAACTTTGGTGGATATGAAAAAAAATGGTGAAAAGATTGCCATGCTTACTGCCTACGATTATTCTATGGCAAAAATTGTGGATCGAGCGGGAATGGACGTAATTTTGGTGGGCGATTCGGCTTCAAACGTCATGGCGGGTCATGAAACCACCTTACCTATTACACTGGACCAAATGATTTATCATGCCTCTTCTGTAGTACGAGCTATTGAGCGTAGCTTGGTGGTTGTGGATTTACCCTTCGGAAGTTACCAAAGCGACCCCAAAGAAGCCCTTCGTTCGGCCATCAGAATCATGAAGGAAAGTGGGGCACATGCTGTTAAAATGGAAGGCGGAAAAGAAATAAAAGAATCTATAAAACGTATTTTGAATGCCGGAATTCCGGTAATGGGCCATTTAGGGTTAACTCCTCAATCCATTTATAAATTTGGCACCTATACTGTACGCGCCAAGGAAGAGGAAGAGGCAGAAACACTTAAAGAAGACGCATTAATGCTTGAAAAAGCAGGGTGTTTTGCTGTTGTTATTGAGAAAGTTCCTGCCAAACTTGCTGAGGAAGTCGCCAAAAGCATCAGCATTCCTGTGATAGGCATTGGTGCCGGAGGCGGTGTGGATGGCCAAGTGCTTGTAATTCATGATATGATAGGGATGACGCACGAATTTAGCCCACGATTTTTACGAAGGTATTTAGATCTTTACACCGAAATGACTAAGGCTTTTACCAACTATATTGAGGATGTAAAAAGCAAGGATTTCCCTAATTCGGAAGAGCAATATTAGTCTTTAGTATTTTGGTATATTAGTATATTAGACAATTGGTATGCATAGATATAAAGAGCTGAATGCTTGGAAACAAAGTAGATTGTTTTGCACTTTAATCTATCAAATTACAGAGATTTTCCCTCAAAGTGAATTATTCGGGTTAACGGCTCAACTACGAAGGGCTTCAATTTCAATTTCTTCAAATATTGCTGAAGGTGCCTCAAGAAGTTCTAATAAAGAATTTTGTCGGTTTTTAGAAATTGCAATAGGTTCTGCTTACGAAGTTGAAACACAACTTATTATTGCAACAGATTTAAATTTTCTTTCGGAAGAAAATTCAAAAGAACTACTTTTAAAAATTGAATTAATAATAAAAATGTTATCTAAACTTAAATCCTCTTTTTAATTACCATTAATCCAAAAGACCAACATACAAAAATACTGTCGACTCCAGAAAATCTTGAAGTTTTATACGAAGACAACCACCTAATTGTTGTCAACAAACGCCCCGGTGATATTGTACAAGGTGACAAAACAGGAGACATTCCCCTTTCAGAAGTAGTAAAAGAATACATTGCTTCAAAATACAATAAACCCGGAGAGGTATTTTTGGGAGTGGTACATAGGTTAGATAGACCTACTAGTGGTATTGTTGTTTTTGCTAGGACTTCCAAAGCGCTAGCCAGAATGAATAAACTCTTTTCTGAAAGGGAAACTCAAAAAACGTATTGGGCGGTGGTTAAAAATAAACCACCAAAAGAAGCGGACACTTTAATTCATTTTTTGAAGAGAAACCCAAAACAGAACAAGTCCTATGCCTACCCAAAAGAAGTTCCGGATAGTAAAAAAGCTGTTTTACACTATTCCGTAATTAAAGAACTGACCCACTATTTTGTGTTAGAAATTGCATTGGAAACCGGCAGACACCATCAAATTCGCAGTCAGCTTGCCGCCCTTAATTGTCCTATAAAAGGGGATTTAAAATATGGCTTTGACCGAAGTAATGAGGATGGAAGTATTCATTTACACGCCAGAAAACTAACTTTTATGCATCCGGTAAAAAAGGAAGAAGTTGTAGTTATTGCACCTCCACCAAAAGATGTGTTGTGGGATGCTCTTTAAATTTCAATAATTTTATTTTTTAAAGCATACATTACGAGTCCTACCCTGTTTCGTAGCCCTAATTTTCTAAAAATTTCCTGTCGGTAGCCATCAATGGTTTTCGGGCTAAATTTCATGATTTCGGCAATTTCTTTATAGGTCATTTCTGAGCAAGCCAATTGTATAAATTGAAGCTCATTTTTAGTAAATTCAGGTTCAAAATCTACGGCCTCATCTTGTAGTGAATTGACCATGGCATTGGTAACAATTTCAGAATAATAAAACCCTTTTTCAACTACTTCCAGGAGTGCATTTTCCAGTGCATTGGGGTGCATGTCTTTTAAAAGGTAGCCTTTTGCACCGTTTTTATCATTTTAAGGATATACATTTCATTGTCATCCATAGATAACACCAAAACTTTACAGGCAGGATGGTTAATTTTAAGCCATTTAAGCGTTTCAAAACCATTCATTACCGGCATATTAATATCGAGTAAAATAATTTGTGGAATTGTAGAAATCTCCTGCATTTTCTCCATAAGTGCTACACCGTTTTGTGCCTTAAACAAAACTTGAAATCCTTGCAAGCTATTGATTAATTTTTCCAAAGAGCTTGCAAAAAGAAGGTGGTCATCTACAATGCCAATGGTATGTTTTTTAAACATATTCATTAATTGGGTATGGATAGTTTAATTGTATTTGTGTTCCTTTTCCTTTTTTAGAAGTAAGAACAAAGTCTGCCCCCACTACATTTGCTCTGCTTTGCATGTTTAATAATCCTGACTGGGTTTTCTGTGTTTTGGGGTCAAATCCTTCGCCATCATCACTTGCTATAATTTCGAGTGCTTTTTCCCCATAGCATAAACTTACGAATATTTTTTTTGCGAAAGCATGTTTTAAGGTGTTGGAAAAAAATTCTTGTAAAATCCTGAATAGAATGATTTCTACTTCATTACTAAGCGATATTTTATTTCCTTTTATTTCAAGTTCTGTAGCTAAAAAGCGCAGCCGTTCGTATCGATTCAGTTCATTTTGTAAAGAAGCCTCAAGTCCGTTATTAAGAACAACCTCGTTGTTAAGGGTTTTAGACAAAGCCCTTACCTCCTGTAACGTAGATCCTAATGTAGTTTTTGTTTCTTCAATTTGAGGTTTAATTTCCTTCGGGCTATCATGGAGTAGCATTCCTAATTGAATATTCGCCACCGAAAGTAACTGCCCGATATTATCGTGGAGCTCCCACGCAATGTTTTTAAATGTCTGCTCTTGGATTTCAATTTGAGAATTGGCTAATTCTATCTCAAACTTTTTCTTGGCTTCCATTTGTTGTAACAAAAATTTGTTTTTTCGTTTCTGAAAGGCAACTACAAACACCACTACAAAAAATATTAAAATAAAAATTGTAATGATAGAATATAATATTAAGAGTACTTCTTCTTCTTTGAGCATACCAAAAATCCTACTGTGAAGCAAGAATACATAAATAAGTTTGAAATTAATAAAATATAAACCTGTAGTTTCACAAAAAGTACATTTCCATTTGACACATTGAAATAGTCTGAAAAAATAGATAATGGTGTTGTTGCCAAGTTAAAAACAAATACCCCAACAGCAATATACATGGGTAGGTATGCTTTTAATTTTAATATGTGATCTGATTTTAATATCTCATAAAAAAATTGAAATAAAATAGCCATAATTAAAAAAGTACCAGAAATGACAACAACTGAGGAGTTTTCAAAAAAAGAGTTTTTAATAAATTGAAAGTAGATAGAGCTAAAAAAGAAAACTACCAGTACAACTTTCATGGCCTTTTTAAATTTCTGATTTTTCAAATAGTATATAAAGAAAATACACGTAATAATAGGGTTCACTATATCATAAAAATTATAGATCCAATTATTACGCCTAAAAGGAGAATCTTTAATAAAGGAAAAATATTTGTACTCTGAAAAATAACCTATAACTGAATAACTTGCGAAAATTTCCAAAAAACAAATAAACCCTAAAAAAGCCACCCAAAGCTTTATTTGCTTTGAAGAATCCTTCTTCAAATAATACAATCCTGAGATTAGCGCCAAAAATTCAAAAACCATTCCTGGCAATGAAAACAATAAATAATCTCTTAGTTCCAACTTTAATATGCATTAGGAGGCCATCCTACATTACCTCTATTCAAAGGATCAATATCATAATTATTATCTGAATCACTTTCAATCCCCTTAGTAGGTGCTAAAAAAACCGTAGCTTTATTATTGTCAAAAGAATTGTAGGATGCCAAATAAACCCTAATACCGGGGTTTGAAATACCTTGTTTGGTTGATTCTTCCTTTACATAATCAATAAACTCTTGCAATTCTTCGAGATCAAAAGTAAAATCGCTGGCATCCATCGAACCCATTGATTTTTGAATGTCTGAAGCCCTGCTGGCATTCCAATTATTTTGCAAGCTCCTTGCTTCTGAAACGCTAATACACTTCGTAGGCTTTGCCATAACATTAATGTTTAAAATTAGTACTCCAATTTCGTTAAATACAAAGTCATGAGCAAACCGAAATTGAAAATACAGGAAAAACCCTTTGAGTTTTTACAGGGTTTTTCCTTTTCCCCGACAAGCTATAAAACCCATCTTTAAGACAAAAATTCCTTTCGAGAATCAGTTAAAAAACTGTTGATTTTCAGTAGTTTAAAATTTAGCTTTGAGGTATTCATAGTGGTAAAAATCAATCCATTACTCATGATTTACGAAACACTGG
The DNA here is from genome assembly GCA_041392125.1 of Flavobacteriaceae bacterium. Classification (GTDB taxonomy): domain Bacteria; phylum Bacteroidota; class Bacteroidia; order Flavobacteriales; family Flavobacteriaceae; genus Halomarinibacterium. The sequence goes on from JAWKMR010000005.1 coordinate 44,461, forward strand.
AAATCATAAAAGACCAAGTATCTCTCTACTTAGAGGAAAAACTCTCGGAAGCCAATTTATTGGTTCTGGAAAATATTGCCAAAATGGAAGATATCGACATTACCACCATGAATGATAAGATTGTGCTTTCATTAATCAATCTTGAAGAAGAAATTTCTATGAAAAACCTGCCCAATGTAAACTTTAAAAATGGCAGTTATGAATACAAAAATAAACCGATAAACTTAAATCTTTATATTCTTTTCTCGGCTAACAGGACAGTGTACACAAAATCGATTACCGCTTTATCTAGTATTATAGAATTCTTTCAGAACAAAAAAGTTTTTAATCAATTAAACACTCCCTTAAATCCCACCATTACTGCATTGGATGATGTTAAAGAATTCAAATTTACCATAGACTTATATACCCCCACCTTTGAACAATTAAATTATGTATGGGGAACCTTGGGAGGTAAATCGGTTCCTAATGTCATGTATAAAGTAAGCATTATAAAAGTAGAAGGAACTGCCATTACCAAAAAAGGAAGTGCCATTACAACTATTGATGGAACACTGGAAAATCTAACCAAACACCCTGTCAATTAATAGTATGAGTTTTCAAATTACATATAAAAAACTCGTCGCTCTTGTGTGTTATCATCATTACTTTTTAGATGATGGTGTTACTGCTTTTGATTCAAGTACCAATTTAAAAGCAGCACAGTTGTTAAAATATAACTTCAACCAGTTTTTAAAAATCATTCCTTCGGAAAAAACGCAGCAGAAATTTTCGGGATATAAAATTATTTTCAAAAGCAACAATGTGGGTATTGATGTATTTATAAAAGCTGAAGAAACAGTCCCTAACAGCGCTATTTTTAAACCCTTTATTCCTTTGGAGCAGACAGAAAGTTTTATGTTTTTAATATACATTTCAGATTCCTTATTCGAAAATTACTCTACCGTTTCAGCAAATCCAGGTATTCCTTATTTCTTTTCGAATAAAAAACCTACTACCGAAGGAGGGGGTTTTCGATATATTGATGTAGAAGCTACCACCCATGCCATTGAAGATTTTACTATATCACAAACTACCTATAATTCTTTTTTGGAATCACTTACCGAAAAAGAACGATTGGGTCTTTTTGGAATCATTCATTTAGAAATGACCGGAGATGATACCACCGGAGTGGATGGAAATGCCCGAATTATTTTAAACGGGGATGGAACGCTTCAAGATCCGGCGCCTGTTTTTAAACTTCAAATGGAAAACCGGGAAACGATTTGGAATTATATCAATCCGGTAGATAACTCCCTAATTCATTCTTCAGACCCTACCCTACTTCCGTTAGTAAAAAATGGAATTATAGGCTATACGTTTGACAGTAAAGAAAGGCCTTCGGCACAACCCGATCGTCTAGTTTTTGAAAAAGACGGGGGTGGAAATATTATAAAAACAATTTCAGAAATATTTATTAACTAAACTTAAAATTATGGCAACAACGTATAAAACGCCAGGCGTCTATGTAGAGGAAATATCGGTATTTCCGCCCTCTGTAGCGCAAGTAGAAACTGCAATACCTGCTTTTATTGGATACACCAAAAAGGCAAAAAAAGACAACAAAGAGTTACTTAATGTCCCAACCAAAGTAAGTTCGGTTCTCGATTTTGTAACCTATTTTGGTGGTGCACCGGATGTGGATGTTATTGGTATTGAATTGGATGCACTTAATCAAGTAACCGAAATTAATTTAATAGATAAGTATTATCTCTATGAGGCCATACGTATGTTTTATGCCAATGGAGGAGGCGACTGTTACATTGTTTCGGTGGGAAAATATGGCGACAGCATTCAAAATGGAGATGGCGTTACCACACAAGGGTTTTTGAAAGGCCTTGAGGCTATTAAAAAGGTTGATGAACCCACCTTACTTATAGCTCCCGATGCACCATTGATGTCGCAAGTAAATATGGATTCATTGTATCAAGCCATGTTAGCTCAATGTAATGAATTGGGCGACCGATTTGCCATTTTAGATACCAAAGAAAATACCGAAACCCATGAAGATGCTGTAGCCGATTTCCGTAACGGAATTGGAATGAATTACTTGAAATATGGAGCCGTATATTCCCCTTGGCTGCAGGCAAATTTACCCAGAGTTGTAAGCTACAGTAATTTCATGGGAAAAATTAATATTTCCGGAAGCCCTGTAAACCTTTCCGACTTGGTAACAGACGCAACTGCCAAAGCCTTAGCAGACGATTTGGATATGCTCGTGGATGACCAAGATGAAATTACAACGGCAGCTTCGGGTATTTTAACCGGAAGCAATCCAAGTCTCGATTCACAACAGGCCAGCTTAGCAGCTGTTCTTAAAGCAGACAGTTCCCGTGCCAATTTAATTAATTTGCTAAGTTTCTATGCTGAAGTCATTGACTTGGTAAGGGACACCTTAGAAATAGGAACTCCGGGACCTGTAAGTATTTCACACAATGGGGCAGCAGACCATTTACTGGAAACGCTGCAAACACAATTGAATACCTCTGCCACAACAGGTGCCATTCATGAAATTATTCAGGAAATCATTAAAATGGAAGACGATTCAACCAATCTCACATCGGCTATTGCCATTACCTCTTCCACCGGAATTAATTATGATACCGATCCAACCACAGCAACTACTAATTATTTTGGTACAGGAACTACCAATGTGGAAAGAATTACACCACACGTAAATGATATTGCTAATATGTGGGGGGCATTAAAATCGGCAGTAGATTTTATTCTATCTACGGCACAAAGCTTTGTTGAAAGCTATGAAGAATCTGCCATTGAGGCAATTCCAACCTTAAAAACTATTGTTAATGCCATCGCTTCCGAATATTTAACCCTTCCTCCCAGCAGTACGCTCGCAGGTGTTTATGCAAGAGTTGACAATGAAAGAGGGGTATGGAAAGCACCCGCTAATACAACATTAAGTAGCGTTTTAGGTGTAACCACACTTATCAACAAAAAAGAACAAGAGGGATTAAATGTAGATGTCGTAGCCGGTAAATCGGTGAATGCACTTCGTCCATTCACCGGTAAAGGAATTATGGTTTGGGGGGCTAGAACCTTAGCAGGAAATGATAACGAGTGGCGGTATATATCGGTACGACGATTCTTTAATATGGCCGAAGAGTCTATTAAAAAAGCTACAGAACAATTCGTTTTCGAACCCAACGATAAAAATACTTGGGTAAAAGTACGTGCTATGATTGAAAACTTCTTAACGCTACAATGGCGAGCCGGAGCTTTGGCAGGAGCCAAACCCGATCAAGCTTTCTTTGTACGAGTAGGACTGGGCGAAACAATGACCGCTCAGGATATTTTGGAAGGAAGGATGAATGTAGAAATTGGTATGGCGGTAGTTCGTCCAGCCGAGTTTATCATCCTGAAATTCTCTCACAAAATGCAGGAATCATAAATAGTTAAAGATAGATACTAACATTAAAATTTAAATAAAATGGCCGAAACATATCCATTAGTAAAGTTTCATTTCTCAGTAGACTGGGGAGGAACAAACATAGGTTTTACAGAAGTTTCAGGACTGGATGTAGAAACCGAGTTGATCGAATACCGTCAAGGTGCCAGCCCGGAATACAGCAAAATAAAAATGCCCGGGATGCAAAAATTCAGCAATATTACACTGAAGCGCGGAACCTTCAAAAATGATAACGAGTATTTTAAATGGTGGAATACCGTAAAGCTAAATACTATTGAGCGTCGCGACATTACTATAAAAATGCTGAACGAAGAACACGAACCTGTAGTTGTTTGGAAAGTGAAAAATGCATTTCCTGTAAAGATTCAATCTACTGATTTAAAAGGTGATGCCAACGAAACTGCCATAGAATCTATGGAAGTGGCACACGAAGGTCTTACCATACAAAACGGCAATTAATGAGCACACAATATCCACCGGTAAGCTTTCATTTTAAAGTGGAATTCAACGGAATTTCCTCACAAGATGCCGATGTACAATTTCAATCGGTAGCCGGACTTTCGGTAGATATTGAAACCGAAGAATTCGCCGAAGGAGGGGAAAATAGGTTTAAGCATAAATTTCCGGTAAGGACAAAGTTTCCTAATCTGGTGCTAAAGCGAGGAATGGTAAAAGATTCCAAACTAATTGATTGGTGTAGAGATGCTATCGAAAGTTTTCAGTTTCAACCCATCGACCTTACCGTGAAATTGCTTAATGAAGAACATGAACCACTCGTAACTTGGAATGTGGTTCATGCCTATCCTGTAAAATGGAATGTAAGTGACCTTAATGCCGAAGAAAGCAAAATCGCCATAGAAACGATAGAATTAGCCTATAACTATTTTACACTCGTATAATATGCCTATCGAAATTAAAGAATTGCATATCAAAATTAATGTGAATGATGCGGGGCAAACCAATGCTTCACAAGATAAGCAATCGGGTGGAAAAGAGGCCAATGTTATCGATATGTGCTTGGAACAAATCGCTCAAATAGAACAACGTAAAAAAGAACGATAATGAGTACCGGAGAGTTAAAAAAATTAAAAGTCACAGGCTATAAAGACGAAAAATTTACGGAAAAAGTCGGCGATGGTGAGTTTTCTACCCTTTTGAATCCTGAAAAATACACGTTCAAGTACAAAGTAGAATACGCCGAAGCGCAAGGGCAAGGTAGTAGTGCTAGCATGCCAAAATTTGTACGAACCACTCCGGAAGATTTTGAAATTGAATTTCTTTTTGATCGAACCGGTGTTATTAAAGGACAAGAAGATAGCTCGGGAGATGGTATTATCGATGACCTCGAAAAGTTCAAAAAAATTGTCTTCGATTATAACGGAGATGAACACAAGCCTAACTATGTTATGATTGGCTGGGGGACATTACTGTTTAAAGGATGCTTGTTGGAAATGGCTATTGAATTTAAACTTTTTGCTGCCGATGGTACCCCCTTAAGAGCCGTTGTTAAAACAAAATTTAAAGGCTCGGTCGAGGACGATTTAAGAGTTGCAAAGGAAAATAACAACTCACCGGATCTTACCCATATAAGAATTGTAGGACAAGGGGATACATTGCCTCTAATGACTCATAAAATCTATGGGGATTCAAAATATTATCTGGAAGTTGCTAAAGCCAATAATTTAAATCAATTCAGAAAATTAGAAGTAGGACAAAAAATTATGTTTCCTCCCATCGAAAAGGTTTCCTAAATGAACAACAGCCGAACCATAGCGACCCCTCAAAGTGCAGATTTAGCCACTTTTACCATATTAATTGATGGTGAAGAACTCTCTGCTGTTTATCAGGTAAAAAATATTACTGTGGAAAAAGAGGTGAATCGTATTCCTTTTGCGCAATTGGTCTTTTTTGATGGTGAAGCTTCGCAGCAAGACTTTAAGTTAAGCAATGAAGATTTGCTCATTCCTGGAAAGGAAATTGAAATAAAAACGGGCTATCATAACGATGAAGAAACGGTATTTAAAGGGATTATTATTAAACACTCACTGAAAATTCGCGAAAACGCATCTGTATTGGTGGTAGAATGTAGGGACAAAGCAGTAAAAATGACTATTGGAAGAAAGAGTGCCTACTATTACGAAAGTACCGATGCCGAAATAGCTGAAGAAATTATTGAAAAATACAGTTTAGAAACAGATGTGGAAAGCACCGATTACACCCACCAAGAATTAGTACAATTTAATGCCTCCGATTGGGATTTTGTGTTAACCCGCGCTCAGGCAAATGGAAAAATTACTACGGTAGAAAATGGAAAAATTACTATTTCTAAACCGGATTTTTCACAAGACGAAGTAGAAACCGTAGCCTTTGGGGCTACCCTACTAAGTTTCGATTCTGAAATTGATGCAAGAAATCAATTTAATACCATTACTTCTTACGGATGGAATCCTGCTGAACAGGAACTGGTAGAAGCCGAAGCAGCCGATCCGGGCATTTCACTTAACGGAAACCTGGATGTTTCTTCGCTTTCAGAAATTATGGGGTTGGAAAACCTGGAATTAAAACACGGCGGAAATAATAATTCCTCTCTGTTACAAAGCTGGAGCGATGCTAAAGCACTATTTCAACAAATGTCCAAAACCAGAGGGACTATTAAATTTCAGGGTATTGCTGCCGTAAAACCGGGAGTATTACTTAAGCTGGAAGGTGTAGGCGATCGATTCAACGGCAAGATTTTTATTAGTGCTGTAAGACATCAAATAGTAGATGGTAATTGGACTATCGATGCACAATTTGGAATCAATCCTGAATGGTTTAGCGAAACGTACGATATTCATCAGCAACCCGCCGCCGGACTTATACCTGCAGTCAATGGGCTTCAAATTGGAGTCGTATCACAATTGGAAGAAGACCCCAATGGTGAAGAACGAATCTTGGTGAAACTTCCAATTGTGAATAATGAGGAACAAGGAATTTGGGCACGGGTAGCTTCATTGGATGCCGGAGAAAATCGGGGAGCCTTTTTCAGACCTGAAATTGGCGATGAAGTTATTGTAGGTTTCATTAATGATGATCCTAACCATGCCGTTGTTTTAGGAATGCTTCACAGCAGTGCCAAACCGGCACCCTTGGTAGCCAGTGACGATAATCACGAAAAAGGATTTTTTACCCGAAGTGAACTAAAAATTCTTTTCAACGATGAAAAAAAATCGATTGCCATTGAAACCCCTGCCGGAAAGAAAATAACCTTGGATGAAGATGCCGGAACCATTGTTATTGAGGATGAAAATAGCAATGTATTTACACTGGAAAGTAGTGGTGTTACACTTGAAACAGCCGGTGATTTTTCTATAAAAGCTACCGGAGACCTCAATCTTGAAGGAATGAATGTAAATATAAAAGCCAATGCCCAATTAAAAGCAGAAGGTAGTGCGGGAGCCGAAGTATCCACCAGTGCCGTTGCTGTTTTGAAAGGATCGTTGGTACAAATCAATTAAGTATGGGAATGCCAGCCGCTAGAATAAACGATTTTCATATTTGCCCAATGGTAAACCCGGGTGGAGTTCCACATGTAGGTGGTCCTATTTTACCTGCCGGGGAACCAACAGTACTTATTGGTGGAATGCCTGCAGCTCGTGTAGGAGATATGGCTACTTGCACAGGCCCCCCGGATAGTATTATCATGGGGTCTAGCACCGTATTAATAGGCGGAATGCCTGCAGCGCGATTGGGAGATAGTACTGCCCATGGAGGAACTATTTTGTTAGGAGAATTCACAGTTTTAATTGGATAAGCATGTTAGAGTCAACAGATTTTTTAGGAGAAGGATGGGGGTTTCCACCACATTTCGATAGAAAAACGGGAACCGTAATTACCACGATAGCCATAGACGATATCAATAAAAGTTTACACATCCTACTTTCTACTCGTTTGGGGGAGCGTATTATGGTACCGGACTATGGTTGCAATTTGGAAGAATTACTTTTTCAACCATTGGATATTTCGCTGAAAACCTACATCATCGATTTAATTAAAACGGCCATTTTATACCATGAACCTAGAATAGATGTCACAAAAATTAAATTGGACGACTCTCAGGAATTAGAAGGAATTATTCAAATTGAGATAGAGTATTTAGTACGGGTTACTAATTCTAGGGGAAATATGGTTTTCCCTTTTTACAAAAAAGAAGGCACCGAATTATAGCGTATGGCAAAAAAATGCGATCATAGTTTTTTAACCCTTCACAGCGGGACTGAACAATCACAACGATTGAAGAAAGCGCTATTGCCTTCCAACTTTAATCTCAATGATTTTTCCATAGAAGAATGGATGGCATTTGCTTTCAATTTTGCGAAAGAAGTAAACTACTTTTCTACCAATAACGATACTGTCTCTTCCGGAAATTGGGAAGCCTTTTTTATAGAAAAAGAAAGTATTTCCTCATTTGTTTCAGAAATTGAAAAAAATAGCAGTCTTACCCCTCACCTAACCCTTTTTGTTACCTTCCTAAAATTATTGGAGTTAACAAAAAAACGATTTAATAAAATTACCGAAAGACATCTTCATTTTTATTACGAAGAAATTTTACAAATACAAAAAAAAGGACCTACCGAAGATCAAGTACACCTCCTTTTTGAATTAGCCAAAAATGCTGAAAAAGCCTTAATTGATAAGGGAACTCTTCTTGAAGCCGGAAAAGATACTTCCGGAAAAAGAATGCAATACACCTTTGATGAAGAACAGGTCTTTAATAAAGCCAAAATTACATCCCTAAAAAGTGTATATCACCATCGGAAAACAAACAATCTAAATCCATTTGAAACACATGGTATTGTTGCCGCATCTGCTACCAACACTAAAGACGGACTGGAAGAACCTCTGGAAGAAGGAGATACTTGGCTACCTTTTGGATTTCCCAAATACCATAACAACGAAGTTGCTCTTCCCACAGCAACCCTTGGCTTTGCAATAGCTGCTCCCAATTTACAACTTAAAGAAGGGCGAAGACTTATACAGTTGGAATATACGTTCAAAAAAAATATCGGTGCAATAAACCTAAGCCAAGCATTGGCGTGTATTGACATCTACGCGACTGGAGAAAAAGGGTGGTTGGGTCCTTTTACCGCCTCTGAAAGTATTGAAACAGGATATACAAGTACCATAACCGGAAAGAAATTGACTTTTGCAGTGGAAATTGACAAAACAGAAGAAGCCATTGTTCCTTATGATACTAAGGTTCACAAAGAAAGTTATGTAACGCAGCATCCCCTTTTGCGTTTTCAAATTAAAACAGAGCTCCCCAATTTTGAAGCGGGATATCTATTATATTCCACATTGCTTGAGAATAACATTGACAAGGTAACAATTGATGTAAAAGTAACCGGAGTTACTTCACTCTCTTTAAAAAATGACATTGGTACTATCTTGCCCGGTAAACCTTTTTTTCCCTTCGGCACACAGCCTGTAAAACGCTCCTCCTTTTATGTAGCTTATGAAGAATTGTTTCAAAAAAAATGGAATAGCTTTTCATTAGATACGGTATGGCTTAATACTCCCAATAGCTTCAAAGATTATTATGCCGAATATGATAGAGATGACAATGATATTAACGTAACAGGAGATAGCTATTTTACGGCAACCATTTTATTAAATGATAGAGAAACTCTAAAAAGTATTGATTCGACTTTTGAATTATTTCAAAAAAATGGAGATCTGCATAAAAATCAGTTGTCAGTTTCCAATACTAATTATACCACAGGAGAAAATGGCCCTTTAAAATTTTCGCTTAACACCCCTTTTTTTCATTCGGAATTTTCAAAAATTTATGCCTTAGAATTATTAGAAAAAGATAACAAGCAACTTCCTAATACCCCCTACACACCCCAGATAGAATCCATAGAGTTAAGTTATACTGCTTCGCAAGAGGTAAATTTCAAGAACAATACTAAAACAGATAATCTTGCGGAAATTCAGTTATTTCACATTCATCCGTTTGGGCAATCCGAAACTAAAGAAACCCTTATTCCAACATATTGCAAAGGAGGGGAACTCTATATAGGGTTGGAAGATACCGAAGTGCTTCAGCAGGTAACCCTTTTATTTCAATTACTGGAAGGAACCGAAAACCCCTTAACAGAGGCCTATGTTTTTCCGGATAAAATTGAATGGAGTATCCTTTCCAAAAATACGTGGGTAGATTTAGACAGCAATCATTTAATAAAAAACGGAACCAACAATTTTCTTAAAACAGGGTTAGTAACCATCGTGATTCCTAAACATGCAACCACTGAAAATACATTACTCCCCGCAGGATATATCTGGCTACGGGCGAAAACCAATAAAAACTTTGACGCCTTTTGCCAAGTAATTAATGTACACGCACAAGTGGGTACAGCCACTTTTTTAAATCAAGAAAATGAGCTTTCACATTTACTAAATGGGCTACCTGCCAATACCATTGCTAAATTAACCGAACGAGATGCCCTTGTTAAAAAAGTAAGTCAGCCGTATAACTCCTTTGGAGGAAAGCCGGAAGAGACTTCCGAGGGGTATTACAAAAGGGTAAGTGAACGCTTACGACATAAAGATCGGGCGATTAATCAATGGGATTACGAGCACCTTATCCTGCAAAAATTCACAGAAGTATATAAAGTAAAGTGTTTAAACCACACCCAAGGGGAAAACTATCAAGCACCGGGTTATGTAGATATTGTGGTCATCCCGGATATTGTAGATAACAACGCTTTTGATATTTACCAACCTCGATTAAGCACGGCAAAACGTAATGAAATACAAGCCTATATTAACACTTTAAACTCTTTTTTCGTTACTGCCCAAATTATTAATCCGGAGTATGAAGAAATAGAAATAACCTGTAAGATAAAGTTTCATAAGGGTTATGATGAGAACTATTACGTAGGTGAAGTAGAGGAAGCTATAAAAAAATATTTATCTCCTTGGGCTTTTGAGGAAACTAACAGCCTAAACTTTGGCATTACATTTCATCGCAGTAAGATTATTCAATTTTTAGAGCAATTAGTCTATGTTGATTTTTTAGAGGATGTGCAGGTAAAACACCGAAAAAATGTATTCTCAGCCTATGAAGAAAAAGTAAACGTAATCCCTTCTAGTCCTAAAGCGATATTGGTTTCAGCCAAAAAACATTTTGTTACTGCCATCCAATCTAAGTGCTATTCTCCCACCCCTAAAACAATTACCCCATGCCTACCCTAAGTGTCCATAAAACCATTCCGAAAAATACCGCTACACAGGATGACTTGGATTTTCACTTTCTGAAAAAGAAGGGAATTGAATACATTGAATCTTTGGGAAGTAACCTCTGGAATGATTACAACTCACACGATCCTGGAATTACCATTTTGGAGGTATTGAGCTATGCTATTACCGATTTGGGAAACCGAATAAACCTTCCTGTTGAAGTTCTTTTAGCCGAAGAAAATAACGCCAATTATTTAAAAGAACAATTTTTAACTGCAGATAAAGTACTTCCCGTAAAACCCATAACTCCCTTAGATTACAGAAAACTTTTTATTGATATTGAAGGGATTAAAAATGCATGGCTAAAAAAACATCAAAAAACTATTTATACTAATTGTAAAGATTTTGAAATGGGGTTTCAACCCTTCGAAATTGCTGAAAACAAACAAAAATCGTTTGTGTTAAATGGTCTTTACGATGTATTAATTGAACTAGATGAATTGGATACAGAAATATTTGATACCCCGGCAAAAATCAATCAAAAAATTAAGCAACTTAAAGAAGAAGTTAGAGCTACCTACCATGCGCACAGAAATCTTTGTGAAGATATTATTTACATTGAAGAAGTAGAGGAACACCCTATAAAAGTGTGTGCTCAAATAGAATTATTGCCCGAAGCTGATGACGAATATGTTCATGCACTAATTCTGAAAGCAATAGACAATTATTTGTCTCCCAACCTTCGGTTTTACTCTTTAAAAGAAATGCTCGAAAAGGGCTATACAACTGATGAGATTTACAACGGCCCCCTTTTGAATCATGGCTTTATTGATTCGGAAGAGTTAAAAAAGACCGAATTAAAAAAAGAAGTGCGGTTAAGCGACCTTATTGATATTATCCAAAAGATTGAGGGTGTGGATGTAATTCGGGATATTACCATAGACCATTGCAATGGCTCAAGCAATGGAACAACTACTTGGACCATTTGTGTGCCCGAAGGTAAAAAACCTGCTCGTTGTGATAAAAGTGCGTTTAGTTATTATAAAGGATTTTTACCCCTCAACATTAACATGGACGAGGTAAATTCCTTTTTACAACAATTTGAAGAAGCAGAGAATGCCGATATAGTTGCCGTTGCCGCAGAAAGTAAAGAACTGGAGCTTCCTACAGCAAACGGAAAAAGTATTGGGAGCTTTACCACGCTGCAAAATGATTTTCCGGAAGTATATGGAATAGGTCCTTCCGGCATGCGACCTTCAGCCCCAACCGCAGATAAGGCAAAAGCCAAGCAACTAAAAGGATATTTACTCTTTTTTGACCAAATCTTAGCCACCTATTTTGCACACTTGCAAAAAGTAAAGGAACTCTATTCCATCAATACAGAACTATTTGATGGCAATGACACCCTAAAATTGAGTTATGCCACCAAAAATATAGACGATATAACCAATATATCGGAGATTTTTCCCGGAAGTTATACCAATACCGAATTAAGCAACATATTACTTTCAGACTTGGATGATACTGTGGCCAGAAGAAATCAAATTTTAGATCATTTACTATCGCGTTTTGCAGAAAGTTTTAGTGAATATGCTTTCTTAATGAAACAACTATATGGTGCAAACGTAGATGTAGAGGTTATTGAGGCTAAGAGTAATTTCTTAAAAACTTACGAGATTATCGGTTGTGAAAGAGGCTTAAGTTTTAATTATTACAAACAACTTCCTGAAAATCTTTGGGACACCACGAATGTTTCTTCTTTTCAAAAAAGAATTGCCTTACTTACTGGAAATCCGAATTATTCCCGAAGAAATTTCAGTGATGATGCTTTGGAAATTTATGAAGAAGTAGATGCTGATGGCTATATTGAATACCGTTTTCGTTTCAGAGACGATTCAGGAACCATTTTAGGCTCCGGAAGTAAACATTATCACTCACTTTCCAAACTCTACGAAGAAATTTTTAATGTAAAAAATTACGGTCGATTTGAAGAGAATTACGAAATAAAAACTACTGCTTCAGGGAAATTTTATTTCAACTTAACCAATCCTAATTTTACAGATGTTACAGACGAACGACACGTAATCGCCAGAAAAATAGCCTATTATAACACACATGTAAATGCCAAAGCAGCTATTGATGCCGTGGTGGCTTTTATGAACCAATTGCAACCCAATGAAGGAATGTATGTAATAGAGCATATTTTACTTCGTCCCGATGTTACAAAAGATACCATGAACAAAGACTATTTCCTTCCTATTTGTGAGGATAACTGTGAAAGTTGCGAAGGAATAGACCCCTATTCTTTTCGAGTTTCTATTGTGCTTCCGGGGTGGACCGAGCGTTACAGCAATGTCGATTTCAGGAGGTTTATGGAAGATCTCATTCAAAAAGAATTACCCTCTCACATTATGGCAAAAATTTGCTGGATTGGATGGCCCGAAAGCTATGAAATGGAACCCGGCGAAGAAAATGAAATGATGGAATTGGAAGAAGCCTATAAAGATTGGTTACTGTCTAAAACCAACAACGGACAAAAACAGCACAAAGCAAAATTGATGCGTCTCAACAAAATTGTAAGCACCCTTCATACCATTTACCCACAAGGGCGCCTGCACGATTGTGATAACGAAGAAGAACAGCAAAATATCATCCTGGGAAGAACCAACCTGGGTATCATTTAAAATATAGTGTCATGAAAAGCAAATTATTGGAAATCACCCCACAGTACAACTCCTTTGTGGACGACCAGGTACTCACCTCACACCAGTTAAATGAGTTTATTGAGTACTTTAACGAGCAAGATCGATTAACCCGTATTTGCCTTTCCGGAGTTGGTTTGGTTTGTGGATTTCAAGTTTCTGTTGGTGCAAATTCTAAAATTACGGTTTCGCAAGGCTGCGGAATTACAACTGATGGAGATTTACTGAAACTGCAAGAAGATGTGGAAGAAGCTTCAACCAAATCGACTAAAGATTCAAAAAATATTAGTATTGAATCTATTACTTACTCACATTACAAAGAGTTTACCGATGAAAAAGCCAAATATGCACACTTCAAAAATGGAAGCAACACCATAGATTTAGTCGAGCTTATCCCGGAAGACTTGGTTGATCTTGCAGAGCATACACCGCTAACAGGTTTCAATTTAAGTGATAAAGTAGCCATTTTATACTTGGAGAGCTTTCAAAAAGAACCCAGCATTTGTACAGCTACTAACTGCGATAACCAAGGACAGGAAAATGTACAAAACATCAAAGTTTTATTGGCTTCAAAACAAGATGTTGAAGATGTAATAAACGCAAAAGATTCCATCTATACCAAGCACAACATTTTTGAAGCAGTAGTGAGTCTTTCTGAAACTGCGATAAACAAAGTGGTGTTAAATTCCGGACTCGGAAATACCAATAATACCAACACCTACGCTTTGATGGCAACCGCTTTCAAAAATAGTATTACTACTTCAAAAGCAAGCCTTCATCAAAGTTATACCGATTTGTTTGAAAGCTTTTCAGAAATACTATCCATCAATAACGGTACACAAAACACGGTGTTAAATCAAATAAATAATCTAGATGATTTCACAAATACCGAAAAAGTTCAGTATCGGTACGATTTGGTAAAAGATGTAAGTGATAGTTACAACGAAATACTTGCTTTACTCTTACAACTAAAAACCGAATGTTGCCCAAATATTGAAGCTTTTCCGAAGCATTTGTTGTTGGGAAGTTTATTCCCTTCGCAAAATCAATATCCGGAATTACGCCACCAATGGTATCCCTCGCCTACCAATACCGAATATGAAACCTATATTAAAAAGGCAAAAAGCTTAGTACAAAGAGTTGCAATTTTGCTGGATAATTTCTTTTTAGGAAATGAAAGTGTTATTAAAATTACTCCTTCCAAAAGTTGTGGCGCGTTGGGAGAAAAAGCCATTCCGGTTTACTATAATGTAGATCAATCCCTATTAGCAGCTTGGAACTTCAGTAAAACTGAAAACTTTAAACAGCAATTCAACGTAAGCTATCATACTTCGCTTTTAGCATCAGGATGGCCAAAAGTTCCATTAACAGTGAACTTAGAATGTTATGATTTTTACCGTATTGAAGGACACTTTGGAAGACCCGGCCTTACCAGTAAGGATTATATTAATGATTTAAAAAATACCCACGGACTTGACTTTGACTGTATTCACTTCGACCTCACTACCGAAAAAGATAGCTTTACGGCTTTTGTAAAAAAACACCCATCCTTAATTCACAAAGCGGGTGTTCCACAAGGGGGTACTTTTGTTTTAATTTCTGAAAATGACGAAGTAAAAGCAGATTACTGTGTAAGCTATAAAATTGTTGCCGAAGCAAGTGAACAAGGCTGTTGTTCTTTAATGGAATGCACCTTCCCGTGGATTAGCTCTTTAAAATATTTGAATAATCTTTCGCGTAGCTTAAAAGGAACTCAAAGTAATAATAGACCTATGCCCGATGACTACGTGCTCCAAGTAATTGAATATAAAATTAATGGAGAAAAACTCATTAGTGGTACCACCACGCTTCGAATTCCATTAGGGCAAATTTTCTTACGAAGAATGCATGCCATCACCGAAGCATTAAACACTAGATTTAACAAAGGATTGGTCTTCGATTTTAATGAAAGCCAGAAGCGGTTTGTTATTACACGCGCCAAAGAAGACACCTATGTACTTCGACTGCGAGAAATTTCCATGGGGAATAGTAATCCTGTATATACTTACAGCAATAGTGGAATGTTTAAAAATAATAAAATATTCCGCCCGGACGCCATGCGCTGTAGAGACTTGAAAGGATATAACGCCAGTTTCTACGAAAAGCTGCAACAACAATTAGCTCCCGTTAACAAAGATGATGATTACGGAGCCTTTAATGAAGATTGGAGAAAATGGTATGAGTTAAGAGACAGACTTGTTACAAATACTGATATTCAAAATCAGGAATTAACAAGAATGATAACCAATGTAAATCAGCTTCCGCCAGAAATACGAACTATAATTCCAGACCTAAAAGGAACATTTAATGCAGCAAGTACAACAGGAACTACGTTGAACTTTAAACTTGATGGAGATTGGGTAAATGGTGTTTGGGTAAATGATTTTATGTTAGATCACCACAGAACCAATAAGAAAAACACCCACGACGATATTGTATTATTTGTCAATTTACGCAAGAAACTTCACAATGAAACCGGAATTACTAAAATGTCTATTTACATTCAAGGTGCAGACTATTCTTCAGATTTTGATCAAGCAATTGAACAATATAAAGCGTATGCAGATTTCTATTTTGGAAACCCAACAGGCGAAAATGCAATTTCTATATGAGAACTGAAATAATCAATAAGGAAAGCAATAAAAATAAGAAAGGGTATCAGTCGGTTAAATTGTACATTCCGAATGATACCCTTATGGGTCTACGCACTAAAACTTTTGACTATACTAATAAGGAAAGAAGGAGAAAAATACTACCTGCCTGCACTCACGTTTTAACCAATCACCTCAATGAACTTAACAACCCAGTAATTCATCTCTGAATCGTTTTATAAATGTACAAAAAATAAATTAAAAAACAAGTGGTCGCAGCAAAAAATATCATAAAAAAATTGACCGTAGAAGTGGATACTAATTCTATGGCAATTGCGCTGCAATTAAAAGACGATTTAAGTAGTTTTTTTTCTGAAAAAGTAGGCCCGGTTTTAGACGAAGTTATCTCCAAAAAAATAGCGGAAAATAAATTTATACGTTTGGATAATCTCTCACTTTCAATTGAACTAAATCCAAATGAAAAATTAGAAAATATTCTTCCAAAAATCATTTCAAAAACAGAAGAAGCAATTGAAGAAATTGACTTAAAAAGTGAGAATGAAAATGATTCAAATACACGATTAAATAACACTCAAAAACGAGTTCAAGAGGCATTTATTTACTACCTAAAAAAAGGACAATATCCTTGGTGGTTTGACGAAAATCATCAATTTACCGAAGACGATATTAAAACCATCAATAAAGAGCAACTTAGAACAATTTTTAATTCAAATAATTGTTTAGATAGATTTATCTATCAATTTGATTTAAAATTAATTATACTTGTTTATAGTGTTTTGAATAACACTCCTGAAAAAGCTAATAAAAAACTTGGAAATATTCCAACTTTGCTTCAAAAAGAGGCTGTTAAAGCTTCCTTTTGGAGAATGGTTTTTAAGCAACGCCTCTCTCCTAACCCATCCCATTTTATAGAGGCTTTTCATGAACTTATTAGTCGGGAATTTATTTCGGAAAATAAATCGATACTACTAAGAAGATCTGAAGTAAAAAAATTGCAAAATGTACTTGAATTTTGTGTCCAAAATCTTTCTCTCAATATACAATTAGAGGAGTCCAAAAAAGAACCCAATCAGTATTTTTTAACTTGGAATAATGAGGGTCAAAAAGCTCAAAAAATCCAAAAAATATTTACTGAAAATAATACGGTTTTACAAATCAAAAAAGACCCCTTTTTACCCTCCTCAGCAACTCCTTCAGAAAGTACTTTCAGAGAAGAAAATTCGCTCCAAGATGTGCAACGTTTTGAAGCCGATTTAGAGGAGGGAATTCTAGTTAAAAATACCGGCTTAATTCTTATCCACCCCTTTATAAAACACTTTTTTGAAAAACTGGAATTCCTTTCAGAAAATAGTATTAAACCCGAAAAAATAGATGAGGCTATCCATATTTTACACTATTTAGCCTGTAAAAAATTACAACCCTACGAACACGAATTAGTTTTTGAAAAATACCTGTGCCATGTTCCTTTACACTTCCCTATAAAGAAAAGAATATCCCTTACTGCAGCGCAATTGGAGGCCTGTGAAGAACTTTTAAAAGCCATACTGAACCATTGGGAGACCCTAAAAACCAAAAACACAGAGGTGTTACGAAGTGAATTTTTAATGCGCGAGGGAAAACTTAAAATAGCTTCAGAAAAAGACACGCTCTACATACAACGTAAAACACAAGATATACTATTAGACACACTCCCATGGAATTTTCATATAGTTAAAATCCCATGGAAACAAAAAATACTATTTATCAACTGGTAATTTAAAGATTATGAAACGATTACGAAAAAAGAAGAAAAACTCGAATTTGCATGAAAACCCATCGGGGAGTATGTTTTTTCCTTCCATACAAACAAAATTATCGGTAGGGAAAGCGGGTGATGCCTACGAAAAGGAAGCAGATACCGTAGCAGCCAGAGTGGTAAACGCTAAAAATGACACTGGTAACGTTCAGAAAAAAGGGGCGGAAGAAGAACAACTTCAGGAAAAACCGCTTTCAAAATCCATTTCTTCACTTCAGAAAAAAGAACTCCCTAAAGAGGAGGAGCCTGTTCAAAAAGCCACCGCCAAGGAGGAAGAAGAACCTGTTCAAAAGGCAGAGGAAGAAGAACTAGCACAGAAAAAAGGAGAAGAGGAAGAAGAAGCATTACAAACTAAGGGGGAAGAAGAGGAAGAGTCGTTACAAGCTAAAGGCGAAGAAGAAGAGGAGACCTTACAAGCAAAAGGAGAGGAAGAGGAAGAAACCCTTCAGCAAAAAGAAAATGAAGAAGAGGAGAGTGTTCAGAAAAAACCTGCTAATGCCAGTATGATGGCAAGTGTAGAAGCAACCTTAAAGAGTACTAAATCTAAAGGAAAAAGATTACCTGATGCTATTTTGGAAGAAATGAATATAGGATTTGGAGCCAACTTCTCGCATATTAAAATTCATACCGATGAAGATGCCATTGAGATGTGCGAAAAATTGGGGGCTCAAGCCTTTACCAATGGAAATCACATTTATTTTAACAAAGGAAAGTTTGACCCGCATTCAGATCAAGGGAAACTCTTATTGGCTCACGAGCTAACACACACACTTCAACAACAAAAATAATTTGCTCTAGTTGAAAACGGCCGCCAGAAATAGCATTCAAAATGGAACTCCAAATAGTTTAGTTAACAGGGGTAATGAATCTTTTTTTGGTGTTCAAGCGAAGCTTACTGTTGGAAAGGCAAATGACAAGTATGAAATTGAAGCAGACAGGGTGGCAGATAAAGTGGTGGCCAAAAGCAATCAAAAGGATTCCTTTTTTGGCGACACAACTTTTTTTCCTTCCAAAAAACAGGCAGCCATTCAGAAAGTTCCTTTTGAGGAGGTACAGGCAAAAGAAGAATTAGGAGAAAACGAAATTCAAAAAATGCCTTTTGAAGAGGTTCAAAAAAAACCCGAACCTATTTCGAACATTCAGGAAAGTCCTGTTAAAGAAGAAGAACTTCAAGAAAAAGAGGAAGAGGAAGAAGGGGAAGAAACTGTTCCTATTGCTACCAAAGAGCTAACCTTACAACGAAAGGAAACAGGAACGCCTTCTGTCTCGCAAAACATAGAATCGAGAATACATAGTGCTTCAAATAGTGGCCGTGCCCTTGAAAATGGCGTGAAAAATTCTATGGAACGTAGTTTTGAAACCGATTTTTCAAATGTACAAATTCATACAGACGAGGAATCTGCAAAACTCAACAATCAGTTAAGCGCGAGAGCCTTTACGTATAAAAATAATATCTTCTTCGGAAGGGGGCAATACCAACCGGAAAGCACCTCCGGCAAACATTTACTAGCCCACGAGTTAACTCATGTGGTACAACAAGGGCATGCCATTCAAAAAAAGGAAGCAATCTCGACACAAACGTCTGAAGGTACTGTGCAGCGTTTAGGGATAAGCGATGCCCTTGATCATTTTGCCAACGCCGCCAATGCGCTTCCGGGATTTAGAATGTTTACCATCTTTTTGGGTATTAACCCAATTAATATGAGTTCGGTTGAGCGAAGTGCGGCTAATATCATGCGCGCCATCGTAGAATTTCTCCCCGGAGGATTCCTAATCACTCAAGTACTTGACAAATACAATGTATTTACTGAAGCTGCCGACCTTATGAAGGATACCTTAGATTCGTTAAGTATCACAGGAGATTCCATCAAAGAAGGCATCGATAACTTTTTAGATTCACTAAGTTGGAGTGATATTTTCGACCTTGGCGGGGTATGGGAACGAGCTAAGAATATGATTTTGGCTCCTATCAATCAATTGATTGAACTTGGGAAATCAACAGTGAGTGCCATATATGAAATTGTTAAAAAAGCCATTCTTTCTCCTTTAGCAAGCTTAGCAGAAGGCACAGCGGGTTACGATCTTTTGAAGGCCGTTTTAGGTGAAGACCCAATCACGGGAGACCCCTACCCTCCTACTGCTGAAAACCTCATTGGCGGATTTATGAAATTGATAGGCCAGGAAGAAATCTGGCAAAACATTCAAAAAGGAGGTGCTATTGGACAGGCCTACACTTGGTTTCAAGAAGCACTTTCGGGTCTTAAAGCCATTGTTATGGGTATTCCCGGTATTGTTATCAGTACCATAACTTCACTAACATGGGATGATTTAATCATTTTACCCAATGCCTTTATTAAGGTTGGAAAAGCCTTCTTAAACATTGCAGGCCAATTTACAAGTTGGGCTTTAGGTACCACCATCGATTTGTTGAAAATTCTCTTTAGTGTTGTAGCCCCCGGTGTCATGCCATACATTGCCAAAGCGGGTGCTGCATTCAATACCATTTTGGAAAACCCAATTGGTTTTGTGGGTAATCTGGTGACCGCTGCCAAAACAGGTTTCCAACAATTTGCAGCCAATATAGGCAAACATCTTAAAGCAAGTTTACTTAATTGGTTGTTAGGATCTTTGGAAGGTGCCGGGGTGTATCTCCCGCAAGAATTAAGTTTCAAGGAAATTCTCAAATTTGTGGCTTCTGTTTTGGGATTGACTTGGGAAAACTTACGCATCAAACTGGTAAAACATTTGGGTGAGCCTGCGGTAAAAGCTTTGGAGGCTGGTTTTGAAATCATTCAAATTTTAATTACCGAAGGCCCCGCCGCAGCTTGGGAAAAGATTATGGAACACCTTAGCAACCTGCAATCCATGATTATTTCGGAAATCAGTCAGTTTGTTATTGTACAGGTAGTTCAAACCGCCATTGCAAAATTAGTTACCAGTTTGAACCCCGCCGGGGCAGTAATTCAGGCTATTATTGCCATTTATCAGACGATTACTTTCCTTATTGATAAGATTAAGCAAATCGCTCAAGTGGGAGCTGCGATTATTGACTCTATAGCGGCCATTGCCAATGGTGTCATTACTGCTGCAGCCAATAAAGTGGAACAAACCCTCGCCGGAATGCTAACCTTGGCGGTGAATTTCTTGGCGAAATTTGCAGGACTTGGAAAAATCTCCGATGCCATTATAAACATCATCAATAAGATTAGAGCGCCTATAGATACTGCCATGGATAAAGTGGTGGAATGGATTGTTTCTAAAGGAAAAGCAGTTTTGAAAAAACTACTTGGAAAAGGAGATAAAGACGAAAAAGAAAAAGATATCCCAGATGGACAACCGGGTGATGGCGAAGTGGGTAGCGTGGTACCATTTGGGGGAGGCCACAGCCTTTGGGTAAAAGTAAATGGGGAAGCTGTTGAAATCTTTTCAGCAAGCACTCGAATGCCTGTGGTGAGTAGAATTGGTGAATGGACGAAACAAACTCGTGAAATGAAAGATGGAGAAAATAAAACCAAATTGTTGGGGCTTTTAAGTCAAGCCACATCCAAATTGTCTGAAACCGAGAAAAATGCATTGAGTACAGTGAAGGAAATGAATGATGGATCTCCGGATCAGGCCAAAATTGATCAAAACGATTCCGCTACGGAAACTTCAGAGCTCTCTTTATCACAAATTTTAGAACAAATTTATACCTTGTTAGAAAATGAAGATGGAGAACAACTAAATCCAATGCCAGTAGACTTTGGTAGCCCTCCCAAAACTCATGACCGAGCGGAATATTTCTCACAATTAAAGGGTCAGGAGGCTGGTATTAATGCTATGGATGTTGATACCTGGCTTACCAATAGGGACACCTATAGTAAAAGTGGTAGGCAAGCTTCGGGTGATGCAGCCCAAGCACAATATCGAGCTGCAGTTGTAAATACTATTATAGTCATAAAAATGTCTGAAGATCCTACAATGACTAGGTCTGCTGCGCAAACATGGGCAAAGGATTATATGGATACTCAAGCAGCATTGCATGATCCCGATCAAATAGCGGGTGGAGACCCTCTAGGAATTGCAAAAGGGAAGCATGATAGTATTGCTGGTTTAGGTAGTAGACGTATTAACTCTTCTATTGGAGCACGATGGAAATCCAGAGCAGGAGCGCTTGAGGGCTTAGTTAAATCACAAACTGGATCCATGAGTACCAAAAAGAAAAAGAAAACCAAAATGAACTCAGTATTAAACTTAGGTTAATGAGCATGAATCAATTTAACACATTTATTGAAAAATTTGGACAAGGGTCAAAAATAAGAGAAGTTGATACTTCAAAAATTGAGAAACTACAACCCAACGCCCTTCCTGAAATTATTACTTTATTAAAGGAGGACGGAGTTTCTAGTTATATGAATGGATTCTTCTGGACACTTGACCCAAATGAATATCTTGAATTTATCAATGAATGGCTGCAAGCAGATGATATTTGTATCCCATTTGCAAGAACCGCTTTAGCCGATCTTTTCTTTGTTCATCGTGGAGAAATAATGATTTTACATTCAAATAAGGGTTTTCTGGATTACACATCTCCTTATGTAGAATGGTTTTTCAATCGATTTTTAACAGATGAACCATATCTTATTGAACATTTCAGTTATAACTTATATCAAAAACTACCCAATAAAGAATCGTTAAGTCACGATGAGTGTTTTGGGTTTACTCCCTTGCTCTCTCTTGGGGGAAGTGAAAATGTTGAAAATCTTTCCAAGGTGAAAATGCGCGAGTATCTTGATATTGTAGCTAAAGCAGCTGATGAATTAACATTTTATCCTTACTAAATATAAACCCATGAAAAAAAATCATTACCTCAAAGAGCTTTCCATAAAAGCCACTCAACGTCGTGACGGGAGCGAAAACAATAAAAAGGATGTTATGAAAATACAATCCTGGCTTTCACTCTATGCCATACAACACCCTACAAGCGGAACTGCTACCGCTATTGATGGTGATTTTGGTCCTGCTACCGAAAAAGCCGTGAAAAATTTTCAGCAGCATCGTGGAACAAGTGCTTCCGGCATAGTAACCGAAGAGTTGTTCGCTCAACTTTCGGAAAATATGCATGCTGCTTTTGAAACTCCGCTTCAAAGTAGTCAACTGCGAGATTTGATTGTAGAAGTAGCCGAAAACCATTTGAAAAACTTTCCGTATGAACTTGAAATCAAAGGAGCCTCTAATTGTGGTCCTTGGGTAAGAGCCTATATGGACGGCAATGAAGGGTCGGCTTGGTATTGGTGCATGGGATTTGCACAAACTATGATAGATCAAGCGGCAAGTGCTCTTGGCAAATCGTTTACTAAGCTTTTTCCCTTAACCTATAGCTGTGATACTGTAGGTATGAAAGGACTGGAAGACGGATTGCTTTTTCGGTATCAAAAAATTAGACAAGATCCATCCCTGATTCAACCCGGAGATTTATTTCTCCTTCAGAAATCGCCTTTCGATTGGGTTCATACAGGTATTATTACCGCTGTAAAAAATAATGTTATTGAAACCATTGAAGGCAACACCAATCAAGAAGGTTCAAGAAACGGGATTGCAGTGATGAAAAGGACTCGCAATTTTATGCAATCCAAAATTGATGTGTTTTCAATAGCTCCTTTAGTCTAAATTTTGAAAATACTGAGACAATTAGGGGTAAACCCCTCTTGTAATTACCATTGAGTAAGGGTAAATTAGATTTTTAAAAAATTATATATGGTACTTTTCTTAAAAGATATTATCCGATTTATAAGTAAAACTATTACTTGTCTTTTTACCTATAGATGTTTAATTGCACAATTTCAGCACTTAAAAAAATCGTTTAAAAACTTTTTCAAGGCTTCCATTTTAAGTTTGCTAATTATTGTTATCATTTTATTGTTACTTACTAAGATGGATCAAGCCTTTACCATGATGGTAGACTTAGTAGAAAACTCCAACTCCAAATTTTCATTATTGCTTTCCTTCTTATTTATTAATGCGTTAGCCATCGTTTTATCTCACTATCCAATTTACACCTATTATGCGGCAAACCTAAATAACTCTGGCGATTATACCGATTGGAAAGCAGTAAAGCCTTTCAATTTTTGGCCTCTAAAAAATTTTCCGGCGTACATATACACCACTAAATCCGGCACCAATTACCAACCCGATAATTGGGCAAATTACTTACGCTACTCTATTGGTTTATTGATACATGGGGTATGGATTCATTTCATTATTAGTAGCTTTCAACCAAACCTCATTTTTGAGAATTTTCCGCTACCGGTTGTAAAAACTATTATTTACCTTTTGCTTTTGGTCCCTTTATTCATTTATATCTATGTAAAAGAAAAATTTACCAGCTATCAAAAAACGAAAGGAAAAGACGGTAACCCTCTTTCTGAAGCAGCATTAAATAAAAATACCGAAAAGCTAACACGTTATTACAAACGTTTAGGGATTGGGTATTTCTTTGTAGGGTTCATAAGCCTTTTGCTGCTTATTATTACCATTTTTATTACCAATTTTAGTCCGGGAGGTTTTGTGATTTTGCTGCTAACCAGTTATGTACTTATGTTTAACTATGTGTTTTTTAGACTGCTAAGAACTGTTTCTTCGAAAGTAAAAAACACACTCGAGAGCCCTTTGCTTTTGCCTATTTCTATTTTTATTGGTTTTATAAAATATTTTGAAAAATCTGAAAATTACTTAACCCTTTTTAATTTCAATTTTATAGTTTCTGCGGTAGTCCTTGTCTATGCTACTATAGCAAGTATTAAAGGATGGGGACTTGCTAACGGAATTCCTATTTTATTGGCATTCTTTTATTTTTATTACTTCATTATTGCCAGTTTGGGGAAGTACTTTTTTGTGGCAAAAAAAATGGATCTTTTTTCTACCAGAAGATTCAAAATACTCTTTACGCTTTCAGCAATATTTATAGGTTTAATTGCCGTAAGTCGTATTTTTTCTATTGAAACGAGAACCCACGAGCTCGACTTAGTGGAAAACACCAAATTCCCTGTAAATGAGGTTCAATTTTGGGATAGTATTCAAAAAAAGGAGAATCCTACGCTATTTTTTATTGCCTCACACGGAGGTGGCTTAAAAGCCAATGTATGGACGCTGAATGTAGTTAATACCCTGCAAATACAATCGCAAGGAAAACTTTTGCAAAATACCATTGCCCTTTCGGGAGCTTCGGGAGGATCGCTGGGTTTGGCACTGTATACCGGGTTGTACCGTGAGGACGGAATGGATTTCAATAAAATTCAGCAAAAAATAGATACTGTTGCCCGACAAAACTATACTTCCATAGACCTAACATTTACCTTCGGACTCGATTCGTATCGAAAAATATGGCCTTTCAATCAGAAATTCAGTTTACGAGATCGACCCTATTACGCTATGCGTAAATACCAAAATCATATTGAAGATAAAACCTCAACGCTATTATACGATACTTCCTTTAGAGACTATTGGAAACAAGCTTTTCAGAAAACAGGGTATTTCCCTAGTTTAATTATGAATACAGCAAGCACCAAAGGTAGTCGTGGTATTTTGTGGTCTGTTAAGGCGAATGATTTTAATACCATTTTCCCTTTTGCTGAAAATCTTGCCGAACTACATAACAATAAAACGCTCCCTTATTATCAAGCCGTTTCTACCACCAATCGCTTTCCGGTGTTTAGCCCGGCGGCAAAAATTCCCGGCTATGGTCATTATATTGATGCTGGCGCTATTGACAATAGTGGTCTTTTAGGTTGTTTGGATTTACATAATTACGTATTGAGAAATTCCACGTTCCTGAAAGACAAAAGAATCGCCTACATAGAAATTATTAATAGCAAAGGCCTTTATATTAATTATTTGGTGAAAAAATTCAAAAAAGAGCAAGGCATTACGCATATTGCTAAAAATGAAGTTGAAACAGATAATATTGTGGCAGACCTTCAAACGGGTCTGAATCTGGATAAAATTCCCGGATATTTAAGCGATTATCTGGCTAATTGGGAAATCGCTCAACCTAATAAAATTCAGTATTTTCAACTGTTTATGCCTCACAAAGTATCTATAGATGATATAGAAGGATACCTTAATGGAGAAATTGCAGAAGATGCAGTAAAAGAACAATTATCCAACTTTTTAGCTGTGGAAAACGATCAAATTTTAACCCTTACCGAAAAACCGGATAAGAGCTTTTTTGACCCTTGGGAATTTTATGAACCTACCCTTTCACGGCATTTAAGCAAAAGCAGCTTGGCCTATGTAAAAGCGATCTTGGAACATCCCTTGCTTCGGAAACAATTTGCCGAAATTACGGCTTTAGCTAACCCACAAAGCACTACTCAATGAAAACACTTAAATACAGATCTACCGGTAATGAGGTTTACACCCTAGAAGAACTTTTACTTGAGTTGGGCTATGAAGTGTATGTCTCCAACTACTTTGGAAAAGATACCGATATTGCTGTGAAAGATTTTCAATCAAAAAACAACTTAGTAGTCGATGGCATAGTTGGACCAAAAACTTGGTCTAAACTGTATGAAAAACAGCAGCAACTTACATTATTTAATGATAAATTTCTCTCGGAAGCAGATTTACAAGATTTTGCTATTAAATTTAACTTAGAACTTGCCGCTGTAAAAGCCGTAAACGAGGTGGAAAGCAGCGGAAAAGGATTCTTGTTAGACGGTCGACCCCGTATTCTTTTTGAAGGTCATATTTTCTGGAAACAATTAAAAAACAAAGAGCTTGACCCCAATCAATTTGTTTCAGAAAGAACTAAAAACGTGCTGTATTCCAAATGGACAAAATCGTTTTACGAAGGCGGAAAACAAGAATACGACCGACTCGAAAAAGCCGCCGGATTAAGTGATGACGACCGTGCACACGATGCCGCCTACGAAGCTGCTTCCTACGGTTCGTTTCAAATTATGGGTTTTCATTGGCAAAGCTTGGGGTATCCAAGCGTAGACAGCTTTGTGGCGCATATGTATACTCATGAAAAAGCACATTTGGATGCTTTTGGGAAATTTTGCCAAGTAAACAACCTTTTAAAACTCTTGCAAAACAAACAATGGGAAGCTTTTGCCAAAGGTTATAACGGACCCGGCTACAAGCAAAATAAGTACGATACTAAACTTGAGTCGGCCTACCAAAAATACAGTAGCTAATGGAAGTTTTACACAAAGATTTAGGAATTGTTTTTTCGTATTTACGAGAGGTTATCTCGTGGCGAATTAAAAATCTGCAAGGCTCTTTTAACGAAGATTGTCCTTCCCTTTCAGAAGAAAGTTTAGGAAATTCACTTCCTGCCAAATTCATAAAGGATAACCAACTTTCAAAAGAAGAAAGTGTGGTTCTTTTGTTAGCATTAGTACCCCATGTGCTCCCCGATTTTTTATTGGAGGTGGTCGCTGAAGAATTTCCTAATGGAACCGATTTCCCAATTTTTGGAGGTGTAAAAGGTAAAAACCATCGAGGTATTCTTCCCACGGGAGAAACCGTTCAGTTTCTTCTAGGCGGAAACAATGTAGCTGAAAGAATTAATTGTATTCAATTATTTAATGAAGAGCATTCTTTTCACACCAAAGAAATCTTATATATCGATAAAGTCCCCGATGGAGAACCGCTGCTAAGCGGAAAATTGGTGCTCTACCCTGATACAATTCACTTGTTAACCACGGGCGTCGTGCCCCCGCCTAAATTGAGTACCGACTTCCCTGCGGAAAAACTAGAAACACCCCTTACTTGGGAGGATTTAATTTTGAATGAAAAAACAAAACGTCATATAGAGGAGTTGGAAGTTTGGCTAAATCACCACCAACAATTGATGGAAGTTTGGAATATGAAACACCGTATTAAAGCGGGGTATAGAGCTTTGTTTTATGGCCCTCCAGGAACTGGAAAAACGCTTACAGCGAGTTTGTTGGGAAAATACACCCAAAAGCCTGTGTACCGAATTGACCTTTCTACAGTAGTTTCAAAATACATTGGGGAGACTGAAAAACATCTCTCCAATTTATTTGACCGTGCCGCCAATAAAGATTGGATTCTCTTTTTTGATGAAGCGGATGCTATTTTTGGCAAACGAACCAACGTACGCGATGCCCACGATAAATATGCCAATCAAGAGGTTTCGTATTTGTTACAGCGAGTGGAGTCGCACCCCGGATTGGTCATTTTGGCTTCCAATTTTAAAGACAATATAGACGATGCCTTTACCCGAAGGTTTCAATCCCTCTGCCCTTTTGAGCTTCCAGGTGAAAAGGAACGTAAAGAAATTTGGCTTAAAAATATGCCACAGCAATTACAATTTAGTGAAGATATAGACATGGATGCTATTGCCCGAAAGTACGATTTAACGGGTTCTAACATTGTAAATATTATACAGTATTGCAGTTTACAGGTACTGAATCAAAAAAGCAATGTATTGACACGTATTTTATTGATGGAAGGAATTAAGCGGGAGTATTTAAAAGAAGATCGTATTTTTTAGAAATAAAAAAGGGACGCCTTTCGACATCCCTTTATATGTTTAAAACAATTACTGCTTTACATCTTCCATTTTTACTTCTTCACCATCTTTATCTACCAGCATCACTTCGTCGAAGCCCATCTTTTTAAACTGCGGATATTGGCTTGTGGCATCGCCCACTACCAAATACGCCATTTTGGATTCGTCAAGATACTTATTGGCTAAGGCTTTGTGTTGCTCCAACGTCATATTTTTAATCACCGCTTCTTCATCTTCAATATAGTTGGGAGAAAGTCCATAATTACTCATTTCCTGTAACATTCCTAAGAGAGAAAACTGAGTTTCAAATCGGCGGGCATTCGATTTAATCAAGGCATTTTTAGTGAATTCTAAATCTTCTTCACTAATACCTTCTTTGTATTTGGCAATTTCTTCCTTAAAAATTTTCACAGACTCACCTGTGGTATTAGTACGTACACTGGAAGATGCCGTAAATGTTCCGGGGACTTTTCCGCCACTAAAATTAGTACGAGCACCATAGGTATATCCCTTTTCCTCGCGCAAAATTAAATTTACGTTTCCGCTGAAAGAACCACCCAATTTGTAATTCATTACTTCGGCAGGATAAAAATCTTTATCGCCTCTCGACAAACCTACATACCCAATATTTATTACCGATTGCTTCGCATTGGGGATATCCACAAAATACAAAGAGGCTTTATCGCGATTATTAGCAATAGGATATTCCGGAATGGTGACCTCTTTAGCCACCCAACCTTCTTCAATGCCTTTTAAGTTGGCCAGTGCTTTGTCTTTATTAATTTTACCCACCACATGGAATTTTGAAATGGAAGGCGAAAAGTTTTTTTCGTAAAATGCTTTTAAATCATCTATGGTAATGGCTTCCACAGAAGCTTCAGTGCCAATGGTTGGATAGCTAAAAATATGATCTTCTCCATAGAGTAATTTATTATACACGTTATCTGCCACCGTGTTAGGATCTGCTGCAGAACGTTTAATTTGGTTAATTGTTGCGGTTTTAATACGCGCAAATTCTTCTTCGTCCCAACGAGGCTCCAGTAAAATTTCTTTTACCAAATCCATGGTTTTATCGAAATTACGGGTTAAGGTATTTCCTTGAACAATTATGGATTCATCAGTGGTATACATATTAATGCTGGCGCCTAACATTTCAATTTCTTCCTCTAATTGTTCCGGGGTTTTTGTTGCAGTTCCTTCCATCATAATGTCTGTCATTAAGTTGGCAACACCGTTTTTATTTTTATCATCTAGTAAATGTCCTCCATCAATGACCAAGCTGAAGTTGACAGTGGGGATTTCGTTTTGTTCAATTCCGAAGACTTTCAATCCGTTGCTTAGCTCAGCATTCCAGCTGGAAGGTATACTTAATGCAGGAGCCGGACCTTGAGCTGGTTCTACTGAACGGTCAAAATTGGATGGGGTTTTTGCAATTTCTTCTTCTTTATCTTCTACAATTTTCTCTACATTATCTTTTATTTCTTCTTCCACCACAGGAGCTTTTTCAGAATTTTCTGCAATCAACGTCATTTGCCCTTTCGGTACAAAACTGGTCATTACAAAAGGTTTGTCTTTAATGTACTTATTGTACACCCGCAGTACATCTTCTTTTGTTACCTTTTTAATGTTTTCGATGTCTTGCTCAATGAATCCGGGATCTCCCGCAAAAACATTGTATTGACATAGTTGAAAAGATTTCCCTAACACACTGCTAATACCGTTGTAAAACTGAGTTTCCAGTCCGGCTTTAATGCGTTCCACATCACGATCGGTAACGCCATCTTTTTCAAAAAGGGCAAAGGATTCAAAAATAGCGCTCTCTACATTATCCAAATCCACTCCATCATTTGCGGTAATACGAATATGAAATTCGCCCGCAATTTGCTGACTGTTATTATAGGCTGAAGTTCGAGAGGTTAATTCTTTTTCTTTTACCAACACTTTGTACATAGGTGCTTTTTTTCCGCTGGAAAGAATTTCAGCAAGGAAATCCAGCGCATAGGCATCATCGGTATATTGCTCTATCGTTGGCCACACCATGTTTAATTGAGGTGCTTGCGCAAAGTTATCTTCGTGATAAAAACGTTTGGTTTCAGTAATAGTAACCGGCTGCGGCTTCAAAGGTTCTACTTCTTGGCGCTTTTTAATTTCACCGAAGTATTTTTCAATCATGGCTTTCGCCTCTTCGGTTTCGAAATCACCTGCCAACACTAAAGTAGCATTGTTGGGGCCATAAAAACGATCATAAAACTCCTTCACATCTTCTACGGTAGCATTTTGCAAATCGACCAATTCGCCAATAACCTGCCAATTGTAAGGATGGCCTTCGGGGTAGATATTTTTGTCCAATACCCAATTGGTGTGTCCGTAAGGATTGTTGTCTACACGTTGTCTTTTTTCATTCTGAACCACTTCCTGTTGGTTATAAAACGCAGACTCGGTTACGGTATTGATTAAGTACCCCATACGGTCGCTTTCCAGCCACATCACCATTTCCATAGCATTTTTAGGAACCACTTCGTAATAAATAGTTCCATCCTTCCAGGTGCCTCCGTTCAATGTTCCCCCGGCATCCTGAATTTTTTTGAAGAATTGATCCTGCCCCACATTTTCTGATTCTTGAAATAACATATGCTCAAATAGGTGGGCAAATCCGGTACGCCCTGTTTTTTCACGATTAGACCCTACTCCATACTGAATGGCTAGGGAAATAATAGGGTCACTTTTGTCTTGATGTAATACCACATCCAACCCATTGGCGAGTTCATATTTTTCAAAATCGATGGAAAGTTTAGCAGTTTCTTCAGAAGTGGTCCCTTCCTTTTTGCAAGCAACAAAAAGAAGCCCAGCAAATAGAAATAGTACTGTTTTTTGGAAATTTTTTGAATACATTTTTTTGATTGTTAGAATTGATGGCTAAATATACTATCCCTGAAACGCTTATAACCTTAAAATAGTGTTAAATACCTATTTCAAGAGAGAACGTAATAAAATTATTAAGCCACTGAAATTTAAGTGTTTATACGTATTTAATAGTTTTCAAGACTGGAGTACCTTCGGTAACAACTAAAACACCAAACCATGAAAACGACCACCAAAAACCTATTTATTTCTTTTTTAAGTACCTTTTGTCTGGTGCTTTTACTTGCTTCCTGCAAAGAAAAAGAAGCCAAAACAGCACCAGTAGCCTATGAGGAAGCACTCGCTGAAACCGCTTCCTGCGACTGCAAACCCTTTTGGTTTCCACACAGTCAAACTCCCAATCCCAAAGAAGGAAAAGGGAGCCCTTTTGATACCACCAGTACCACCAATTGTATCTTTCACCAGTGGTCCTGGTTAAAATTCTTGTATTTAACAAGACCCGATACCCATGGAAACCCTTTGTTTTTAAATGATTTAGTTCAGGTAGATAGTAAAATGGAAGTCATTCCGCAGCAAACCGGTGCTAATCTAGTGCTAACCGATACGGCCCAAGCGGGAGCCGGAGCAGTTTTAAAAACGAATCCTACTTTGAGTAGTGATGGAAAACCCAGAACTGTTTTCTACGGTATTTTTATTGACTCTACCTTACAAACGGCAGCTAACACGTTTAAAGCGCAATTACTAGATAGTACACTTCCTGCAAGTAACTCGGAAGCATTCCCGGTGGGTTCTTTGGAAATAAAATCTTCGTGGGTAAGCACAGATGCTATTCCATCTAACGAAATAGGTAACTATTTTGTCACGCAAGCAGCCATGTTACAGCAGGATGGTTCTTTTAAAAATACTTCCGTGGCACTATTAGGGATGCACGTGATAGGCGTCGTAGAAAATCACCCCGAATTTATCTGGGCCACCTTTGAGCATCAAGGAATGACTCCTTTATTTGACTGGAATGCCTTGACGGCTTCTTCAACTACTGATTTGTTGCTCTTCGGAAAAGGAAGTACCACAGATTTAAGCGGAATTACCTGGTCTAGTGGTGCTCCCAAAACGCCAAACCAAGCGTATACACTCTTTCAGTTTGGAGTGCCCAGGGAAAAAGGGAATACCTTTATGTCTACAAGCCAATCGGAGCCGGAGAATTATAACAATATTACCAACATCAATGCGTGTGTAGCAGGTAATTTAACCGATGTGTGGAACAACTATTTCTATAACGGATCCCTATGGATTAATATGGACGGAAAGACACCTGAAGAACAAGTTGCATTACTGATTTCACTGGGCGGAAACCTGGTCAATTCGCAACCCGGAGATGCTACCAGAGGTTCGGTAAATGCTGCCAACAGTACCATGGAGACCTTTGTGCAAACCTTTCAAAGTGATGTAAGCAGCATTAATAATTCTAATCTGGTAAGCTGTTTTACCTGCCACAATGCTGTGGGACATGGGGGTGCCACTTCACCACTCTATATAAGTCATATTTTTAGTGCTTATGTTGAAGCCGGTAAAGGAAAAACGTTGGATGAGATTAAGACCATGAAACTGGAAGAGTTTCATACCATGTTGAGAGCCAAAAGTAATTAGTTATTAAAGTGAAATGGGGGTAAGCCAATGAGTTTACCCCTTTTTTTTAAATACACTTTAAGGCTATTGTCTTAAATATTAGTGTACTAAAGCACTTCTTTTTTCGTTTTTAAACTATCTTCTTTGCTATTACTGTAAAAAATCACTTTAATCTTTCTCATTTCCCTAAAAACTATAGTATAAGTACGGCATATGAATAATATAACTATGGTATAACCACGGCATAACCTTAAAGTAAAGAGGGAGTTTAGTGGCAGTGTAGTGGGGGTATCTATGGAGTTGGATTACTTAGGGTCTTAGTGCTATATATCAACAAGGTGTTGAAGGTTTCATTTTATATTGATGGAAATCAACAAGAATTAGTGGAATTAAAAAATAATATGTAAGGTAAAATTTATACAATTTTTGCATCCTTGATTATGTTTTATTTAACCAAAGTGATCTTAAATTTGATTCAGAAGTAAATTATCATAATCATGAATGTCAAAATATATAAGCCAATTGACCCAAATTTAGTTAAGCTTGTTGACTACTATTATTTCTTATATCAATCTGGCAATGAAAACTCAAATTACTTTTGTTTTCCTAACTTAACGACATACATGTTCAGTTTTGTTAAAAATGTGAACCCCTCTATTCATAAACAAAAAGCAATTTTCAAGTCCCATAGTAAAGAAACCATTTCTCCTTATTTAATAACCCCATTTACAAAACCTATGAATATTCAATATGAAGGGGAGATATTTGAATTAAATGTTTCATTTAAACCTTTGGGGATAAATCATTTTATAAATAAAAACCTCGACGCTTATAAAAAAGGTCAATTTAATTACTTTGTTCCAGACACTAACTTCTTAGAGGATTTAGATACTTTATTTAAAATAAAGGATGAAACACCCATGATAGAAGGCTTAGAAAAATTTTTACTTTCAAGAATTCAGCGTTTTGAGCATCCTTTTTTACAAAAAGCAATTGACCATTTAACGAAAGATATTTCAGTTCCTTTTTCAGAATTATCTAATTCTTTGAACATTAGTCAAAAAACTTTAATAAAGCATTTTTCTACACATCTTAATTTAAGACCTTCAGAATATAAACGAATTTTAAGGTTTCGTTTAGCCTTAGATAAAAATTCAGAAAATGAAATTACGGAAAGCCTTACAGAAATTTCAAACCAAGCAGATTTTTTTGACCAAGCACATATGATCCGTGAGTTTCGTTCACTTTCTAATCACTCTCCCAAGAAGCTACTTAAAATGATCACATTTTTAGAAAAAGGAAAATTAAAATGGCTCTTTCAATAAAAGTTAATTTTATACAATTATAGGTTTTCAGCTTTCATTTAATTTGCCCTCCAATAATTTTAGAAAGCTTAAAAAATATAGCTTTTGAATTATTAAATAAGTAATTAATCATTTAAGCCCCTATGATTGAAATCGCTTATAAATTTAATGGTATTGCTCTATTTAAACGTAACAGAGCCTATTCATTTGTACTTTATTTATTTTATTCACTAGGGGAAAATCTTAGTAGTAATAATAATAAAATACAAAATGAAAACTGCCTTTAGTATCCCTGCTTTTTTATTCCTATGTGTTGCTTCTTGGGCACAAGTAGGAATTAACACAATAGCCCCAAAGGGTATTCTTGATGTAGAAAGTTCTGTACTTGGTATTATTCCTCCAAGAGTAGCTTTAACAAAGACTATTATTTCAAGTCCGGTAATAAACCCTAATCTCACTCCTAGCTCTACCCCTTTACAAGATGGGACATTAGTCTATAATACAAATACTATTAACGATGTTTCTCCCGGGTATTATACTTGGATAAAGGACCGATGGAAAAGATTATCGTCTGAACCCAGTTTTTTTGTTTTTAAAACCGTCGATATTCCCAATGCATTAGTAGATGATGCTGAGTTTTTATTAGATGAGTTGGAAGATAATTATACGGCAAATGTAATACGAATAACCCATTCAAACCCAATTAGCGGTAGTGCTACCTTGGGTGGAATTAGTGATGGTATTCATGGAAGAGTGTTATACATATATAATAGCGGCACTACAGATATAAAGCTATTAGCCAACAACAATTCGGCTTCTATTGGTAGCAATAGATTCTCCTTACAAGGGGATGTCATTGTTAAATCCGGAAGTGCTGCTTTACTTATTTATGACGAATTTTACGCAGGGGGCTTGCTACCAGTGGGAGGAAGGTGGATTCCTATTATTACAGGCAATTAAAATCAATTTATCATGATAGCAACTAAAATAAAAGATAACCTTGTACTAATTATAGGCTTTGTGGTGACTAGTATAGCATACCTATTGAACAGGTTATCAAATTCAGATTTTTTTGAATACTTTTTAGAAGTACTAGAATTTTGGGAGCCTATGGAGATAGACGAGTTAATTTTAGTATGGTTTATTCCTTTATCCATTTTTTGGGTAATTAATGAATATATAAAAATTAAGAAAAAGTATTTAGAGCAAAAAGAAAAGGTCTATCATAACATGGTTTACGCAAGTAATCATATTTTAAGAAATTTTTTACTTCAATCGCAAATATTAAAAATTGAAGCCGAAGAAAATTCCTCTTTTAATAAAGAAACTATAGAGATTTTCGACAAGTGTATTTACGATGCTGAAAATCAAATCATAAAACTTTCCAAATTAAAAAGTCTGGAAGAGGACGCCATTTTTGATAGTATTAAAATTAAGAAAACTTTACCCAAGCCACCCGTCTCGATCCAGACTCCGGTATTGAATGGCTTCTGAAATATGGTTGCCGTTTATCTGTTCCAGTCCCTCTAAATCGGCGATGGTGCGCGCTACTTTTAAAATACGATCGTAGGCACGTGCCGAAAGATTGAGGCGCTCCATGGCATTTTTTAATAGTGCTAAAGACGCTTCGTCCAACTTGCAAAAGGTACGGATTTGTTTCACCCCCATTTGGGCGTTGTAGTGGATGTTTTCAAATTCTTCAAATCGTTTGGCTTGGAGTTCCCGTGCTTTGGTGACCCGTTCCCGAATATAGCTACTTTGCTCCCCTTTTCGGGTGTCACTCAATTTTTCAAAAGGTACCGGAGTGACTTCAATATGAATATCGATTCTATCTAACAAAGGTCCCGAAATCTTACTCAAATAGCGTTGCATCTCTGCCGGAGAAGAAGTTACCGGAGCATTGGGATCGTTAAAATAGCCTCCCGGACTTGGATTCATACTGGCTACCAGCATAAAACTGGCAGGATAGGTTACGGTAAATCGTGCTCTAGAAATGGTAACATCTCTATCTTCCAACGGTTGTCGCATCACTTCTAACACACTACGTTTAAACTCGGGTAGTTCATCCAAAAACAACACTCCGTTATGTGCCAAGGATATTTCACCCGGTTGGGGATATTGCCCGCCACCAACGAGGGCAACGTCTGAAAGGGTGTGGTGCGGACTTCGAAACGGCCGACTGGTCATAATCCCTCCTTTTTCCAGCGTTCGACCCGCTACACTATGGATTTTAGTAGTTTCCAAAGCTTCGGTGAGCGTTAATGGGGGTAAAATACTGGGGAGTCGCTTGGCCAGCATGGTTTTTCCGCTACCCGGAGGGCCAATGAGAATGATATTGTGTCCTCCGGCTGCGGCAATTTCCATACAACGTTTAATGGACTCCTGCCCTTTTACATCGCTAAAATCGAATTCGGGATTTTCGAGGTGCTCGTAAAATTCGGCTTTCATGTCCACTACGGTGCGTTGGATTTCAATTCCTTCGTTAAAAAAATCGATGACTTCTTTAATCGTAGCTACACCATACACCTCAAGTCCCTCCACGATGGCTGCTTCTTTGGCATTTTGAATAGGAAGGATAAACCCTTTAAACCCTTCAGCTTTGGCGTTGATAGCTATGGGCAAAGCACCACGAATGGGCTGCAGGGAACCGTCCAACGACAACTCCCCCATAATGACGTATTCCGATAACGGATGTTGTTCCTCAATCTGTCCTGTGGAAATAAGAATTCCCATAGCCAGCGTAACATCGTACGCAGAACCCTCTTTGCGCATATCGGCAGGTGCCATGTTGAGGGTAATTTTCTTTCCGGGGATTTTATAACCGTTGTTCT
This sequence comes from Flavobacteriaceae bacterium, assembly GCA_041392125.1. GTDB lineage: Bacteria > Bacteroidota > Bacteroidia > Flavobacteriales > Flavobacteriaceae > Halomarinibacterium. The sequence continues at coordinate 81,441 of JAWKMR010000005.1, forward strand.
GAAGGGCTGCAGCAATGCGATAATTGCTTTCTTTAATGGCGTTGTCGGGTAGTCCGACCAGGTGGTACCCTACCCCAATATCGGTATTTACCTCAACAGTGATGGTAGTGGCTTCCACTCCAAACACAGCACTCCCATATACTTTTGTAAGCATAGTTTAGCAATTTTACTAAGAGTGTGGGAGTTATTTTGTGAAAATAACAAAAATTATTCAATAATACTCAAAGACACCAAATTGTTCTGAATGGCAAAGACAACCAAACCTGCCAAATTTTTAACTCCGGTTTTTTCAAGAAGGTTTTTACGGTGTACTTCCACCGTTCGTTTACTAATAAAAAGGGCATCGGCAATTTCCTGTGAGGTTTTTTGAAGACAAATAAGCTCTAGCACTTCTTTTTCACGCTGGGTGATAAAATCTTCATCAAATACTGTTTTTACTTCGCTTTTATCGGAGTTTTTAAGACCTTTTACCGCTTCCATCACATGACTATCATAATAAAAACCATTATAAAATACCTGTTTAATGGTATGCATGACTTTTTGAGTAGGCGAATTTTTTACCAAGTATGCGGAAGCTCCAACGTCAATCATATTCCGTATAAAAGGCTTGGTATTATAGGTAGTAAGCGCAATGATACTAATTTCCGGATACACCACATGGATCGTTTTGGTAGCTTCTACCCCATTTAATTCGGGCATTTTAATATCCATGATAATCATATCGGGGAGCTCCTCAGAAGTTGCCAGATACTCTAATACTTCTTTTCCGTTGGAGGCTTGGAAAACGATTTCAATTTCGGGGTCTTTAGAGAGGATATGCGACATTCCCACTCGAAAGAGTTCTTCATCATCGGCAAGAATCAGTTTAATTTTCATGTTGGGGATGGCTTGTTATGATTACCTGTATTCCGTTATTGGGGCTGGATTCAATGTCACAAGTAGCATTCATTAAAATGGCTCTGTTTTCAATACCACTCATTCCCAATCCTTTCGCATTTCGGGCTTTCGAGAGTTCAAATCCTTTTCCGTTATCGGAATACTGTAAAGATACCACCTTTTCTTTAGTTAGTAAAGTGACCCTAATTTTTGTTGCTTCGGAATGTTTGATGGTATTGTTGAATAATTCCTGAAGAATTCTAAAAAAATGTAATTCACTTGCCGACGGCAGCGTATTTTCTTGATAATTTATGGATACCTCCAATAGAAATTTTTGAGTTTCTGTAATTTCTTCACATAATTCTTCCACGGCTGCCTGTAACCCAAATTTTTCCAGGGTGGGGGGTAACAAATCGTGGGCTATGCGTCGGGAGTTTTCTAGGACAGTGGAGGTGACTTTATAAATGCTTTCTCCAATTTTGTTAGCTTCAGAAGCTGTGATGTCGGTTTCTGTTAAAAAGTTGGCATTGAGCGATACCACGTTGAGTTTTGAGCTAATGGCATCGTGTAAATCTTGTGCAATGCGTTTCCGCTCTTCCTCTTGGGTAATAATGGTATTTTGTAATAGCTCTTTTTGGTATTCAATTTCCAGGGCTGCCTTTTCCAGTTGTGTTTTAATAATTTTTTTTCGAGAGAAGTAGAAAAACAGTACGATGGCCAGCGACATGACCAATAAGAGTCCTATGGCAATAAGGATGATGTTTACGATTTGGCTTTCGCTACGGAATAGTTCTTCCACCATTCAACGAAGATAACAATTTGAAAAACTAAATAAAGCAGTGTATTTATATTTAATAGAAGTTGAATTGTCTCTGTGGGAATATTAATATTAAATACAAGATTCCCAGAAGAAAATATTAACGTAGTTGGCAACATGTAAATTAACATAAACAAGTTAATCATTGTAAACTCTAGTTTTTCTGATAATGCTTTATATAGGAAAAATATGGAATACATTATTATAATTAAGTTTGAAAATAAAATTCCAGATTGGTTGTATTTGTTATAAATATCTTCTGAAAATAGGTATTGAAGTATAAGACCAATAATAAATGCCGCTAAAATAAACCAGATTATTTTTTTTTGTAAAATTTCAAAATAAAAAAAAGACAATAAAATAATTTGACCAATAAAATAATAATGAGATATAAAAATATTGGACTCCAATTGTAAAATTTTTGTAACAACTTGTGTTGAAATTTGAATGAATCCAATAAAGAAAAGATACATAGTAAATACCTTAAAAGCCTTACTGTTTACAGTAAAGCTTCTAAGATAAATAAACGGTAAAAACAAAGAGAGATATACCGTTAGGGTAAAAATAATTTTAAAATATGCTTCCACTTAATTTAAAGGGCTATTATCATCACAATCCGGCGGACAAGGTTTCGTAAAATCCCAAATACTATTGGTCCCGGCACCGGCAGCTTCTCCTGCGTTGGGTAATAAATCTCTATAAACTCCAGATCTATCTTCTTCGGTTCCTACAATGACCAATTTTTCTACGCCATTGTCTGAAGCTAAATACGCTCTTACCATGGGAGACCCTGTTTGCCCTTGAATTTCGGCCAAGGCACCTTGCAAATCGGCAATGGGTATTAAAAACGCAGTGGCATTATTTACAGGGGTGTTTCGATAATTAGTAGTCCAAGCAATGGCTTCTGCCAATGTAATTTTTCCGTCTGTGGCACTCATAATTTTTTGATTTTTTAGTTAGTACTCGTTTTTGTAATACCCTAAAAATAACAAAACCCTCGCTTAACTTCGAGGGTTTTGGATAAATTCTGTGAAAGAAATTTTTAAAGCTTTTTAATGAGTTGTTTCGTTGAGGTATTAGAAATTTGTGATACTTCTTGATTTTCAATAGCTTCCAGTGTCTCTTTCGCTAATTTTTTTCCTAACTCAACACCCCATTGATCGTAGCTAAAGATATTCCAAACCACTCCCTGTACAAATAATTTATGTTCATACATAGCAATAAGACTCCCCAAAGATTTTGGCGTTAATTTTTGAATTAAAATAGTGTTGGTAGGCTTATTGCCTTCAAACTTTTTGAAATGGTTCGCCACTTCACTTCCATAGGTTCCTTGCAAAAGTGCTTCCGTTTGTGCAAAGCAATTGGCTAACAACTTATTTTGATGGTCTTTGTTTCCGTAAAGCGATTCAGAAAAGGCAATAAAATCGGTTGGAATTAGCTTTGTTCCCTGATGAATAAGCTGAAAGAATGCATGCTGTGCATTGGTTCCGGTACTACCCCAAACAATGGTTCCTGTTTGGTAATTGATGGAATCGCCATTTCTATCGACACTTTTTCCGTTACTTTCCATAATCCCCTGTTGAAGGTAGGGTACCAACTTGCTTAGGTATTGCGAATAGGGTACGATACATTCACTTTCAGCATTGAAAAAGTTGTTGTACCACACCGAAAGCAATGCTAAAACAACAGGAATGTTTTCTGAAAAAGGAGTTTCTTTAAAATGAAGATCCATTTCGTGCGCTCCTTTTAGTAAGTCTTCAAAATTTTGATACCCGACGGCACAAGTAATGGACAAACCCACTGCACTCCATAACGAAAAACGACCCCCTACCCAGTCCCACATAGGAAAAATATTTCGGGAATCGATACCAAAATTTGCCACGGCTTCTAAATTGGTTGAAACCGCTACAAAATGTTTAGCCACGGCATCCTTTGGAGCCTTTTCTAAAAACCATGACCGAATGGTTTCTGCATTAGTAAGGGTTTCCTGTGTCGTAAAAGTTTTGGAAACAATAATAAAAAGGGTGGTTTCCCTATTCAAATCCTGGATGGTTTCCATGACATGGTCTCCATCTACATTACTTACAAAACGTACCTCTAAATGATTTTTATAGTAGCGAAGGGCTTCACACACCATATCGGGTCCCAAATCACTTCCACCGATACCAATGTTTACAACATGTGTAATTGATTTTCCGGTATAGCCTTTCCAATTTCCAGAAATGATTTCTTCGGAAAAAGATTTCATCTTCTGAAGTGTTTCTGAAACTGCTGACGGAAGGTTTTTAAAATTTCGTAATTGGGTATGCCCTACGGCTCGATCTTCGGTTTCGTTGATATGAATTCCTTCAAATTGTGCTTTTATGGCATCTTTTAGTTTTACTTCTTCTGCTAATTGATGCAATAGTGCTATGGTTTTGGAAGAAATTCTGTTTTTGGAATAATCGATAAAGAAATCATTCCAAGTGATAGAAAAATTTTCAGCCCGCAAATTATCTTCCGAAAAAAGGGTTTGCATTTTTACCTCCTTCACTTCTGAAAAGTGTTTGGCAAGTTCTTTCCAAGCTTGGGTTTGTGTAGGATTTACTTTTGGGAAAGTCATCACTAACTATGAATTTTAAGTCGGTGTTCTCTGTAATATTCAATCAGCCCATCAATGGGGCGTCGTATAATTTTACCCAATTGTAAATGATACGGTTTCATAGCATTGCGAATTTGCTCTTCCGAAAAATGTGCAATAGAGCCAATAAAGTGGATAGGTACATTTTGAGCCTCTTTATAGCAAAGCACTCGAAATTCAATAAAACGTGTCATTCCTTCACTAATCAGTTGCCAAAAGTAGCCATTCACCTCTTCCGAAGTGAATATAAATTCGGCAAAAGAGGCCAAATAGGTATTAGGGTTCGGGCGCTGATATACATTCAGTTTTATGACATCCGGATCTAAGTTGAAGCGTTTTTCAAACTCCTTGGCTATTTTCTCCGGCATTTTCTTATAGAAATAATCTCGAATGAGTCTTTTCCCGAAGTAATTACCACTAGCCTCATCCATTAATATGTAGCCTAAAGATGGGACGTGGGCGTGTATTTTTTCGCCATCAAAGTAACAACTATTAGAGCCTGTTCCTAAAATACAAACAATACCGGGCTCTGTAGTAGCTGCATACACAGCGGCCAGTAAATCTTCATTTACATCAATAGAAGCATTAGGAAATAATTTTTGTAAAACTTCTGTAAGAATTTTTTTAGGTGTGTGTGTTCCACATCCGGCACCATAAAAATCGACCGTTTCTGTAGTAATGAATATTTTTTGTAAGTCTTCATTTTCAATTATTCGGTTATATAATTCTTCTATGGGAACTACGGCAGGATTTAAACCTTTGGTTCGTGTCCGTACCAATACCTCTCCTTCTGGACTCAATAAGATCCAATCGCACTTTGTTGAGCCACCATCTGCTATTAACGTCATAGGCGTTAAATTTTAGCTACGTGTAATGCCAGGTCGATTAATTTTGAAGAATACCCGTATTCATTATCGTACCAAGCAACTAATTTAAAGAAATTATCATTTAAAGCAATTCCTGCATCTGCATCAAAATTACATGTATTGGGGTCGCTTACAAAATCCTGAGAGACTACCAGTTCTTCGGTATAGTCTATAATACCTTTATAGGCGCCGTTTGCGGCATCTTTGAAAAGCTTTTTCACTTCTTCATAGGTGGCACTTTTTTCAGTTCGAACGGTTAAATCTACTACTGAAACATCGGCAGTAGGTACACGAAAAGCCATTCCGGTGAGTTTTCCTTTTAACGATGGAATTACTTTGGTAACGGCAACCGCTGCTCCGGTAGAAGCGGGAATAATATTCATTAAGGCACTTCTACCCCCACGGAAATCTTTACGGGAAGGTCCATCCACCGTTAATTGTGTAGCGGTAGTAGCATGAACGGTAGTCATTAAACCTTCCACAATTCCTAAATTATCATGAATCACTTTAGCCATAGGTGCCAAACAGTTCGTGGTACATGAAGCATTAGAAACTATGGTATCTGTAGGTTTTACATCATGATGATTTACTCCCATTACAAACATAGGTGCGGTTTTAGAAGGTGCTGAAATAACCACTTTTTTAGCTCCGGCAGTAAGGTGGGCCGAAGCATTGTCGATATCTGTGAAAATCCCGGTACAATCCAATACTATTTCGGCTCCCACGGCATCCCACTTAAGATCTGCGGGATTTCTTTCGGCAGTCACACGAATGGTTTTTCCATCCACTACCAACTGACCCTCTTTTACTTCTACTGTTCCGTCATACTTTCCGTGAACCGAATCGTATTTCAGCAAATACGCCAAGTGTTCTACATCTAACAAGTCATTAATAGCTACAATTTCTACATTTTTATTTTTTGCGGCAATGCGGAAGGCAATTCTACCAATTCTTCCAAAGCCGTTAATTCCAATTTTTGTCATATTTATAATTTTTAAACAGAAGTAATATCTGCTACTCGTATTAAATCTAAATCTATTTCGTTTTCTCCTTTTATTGCTTCTGAAAAAGGAACTGTTACTATCTTATTATGGGAAATACCAATCATGACGTCTTTTTTCCCTTCCAGTAAGGCATCAATAGCGCCTACACCCAGTCTGCTGGCCAAAACGCGATCGTAACAACTGGGGCTTCCTCCCCTTTGAATATGTCCCAACACCGTTACTTTTACTTCGTATTCGTCTAGGTTTTGTTGTACAAATTCAGCCAGTTCAAAAATATTTTTACCTATTTGATCACCTTCGGCAACTACTACAATGCTGGAGGATTTTCCAGATTTTTTACTTCGTTTCAAAGAGGCAATCAAACGGTCTCGACCCAAATCTTGTTCGGGAATCAAAATTTCTTCGGCACCTGCTCCTATTCCGGCATTTAAAGCAATATCGCCTGCATCGCGCCCCATCACTTCCACTAAAAATAGGCGATTGTGTGAATTTGCCGTATCACGAATTTTATCGATAGCCTCTACCACTGTGTTTAAGGCAGTATCATAACCAATGGTATAGTCGGTGCCATTAATATCGTTATCGATGGTTCCGGGGATTCCCACAATGGGGAAATTAAATTCTTCGTTAAAAATACTGGCTCCGGTAAAAGTTCCGTCTCCGCCAATAACTACCAGCGCATCAATTTTAGCTTCCAATAAATTATCGTACGCTTCTTGGCGACCTGCTTTAGTTCTGAATTCTTTAGAGCGAGCCGATTTTAATACGGTCCCTCCTCGGTTAATAATATTCTTGACAGAACGGGGTCCCATTTCTTTGAAATCGGCCTCAATAAGCCCTTGTAACCCTCTAAAAATGCCCACACATTCCAGATTATGATAGGAACAGGCACGGACTACAGCGCGTATGGCAGCATTCATTCCGGGAGCATCACCCCCGCTGGTTAAGACACCAATTCGTTTAATTTTTGCATTCATTAAGGTAAAATTATAGTTTAAATTTCACATAGCAAACAGGAAATCAATCGATAACGTTTTCGATTTTTGAAATTGAAAAAAAAGCCCTTTTTCAAGGGCCTATTTTTATTGTTTTCGCAGTATGAGGTATTCCCACGGGGTGAATGAATGGACATCATTAGGCTTTATCTGCAAACTATTTCCCGTTAAGGCATTCAAATAATTTCCTTCTATTTCAACATTGAATGTAACCGGTTTGTTTGAAAGGTTTGCTATAAATAGTAACTGATTATCGCCTTCGGTTCTTCGGAACGCCAATACGGCTTCCTTATTGGAGGTTACGAGTCGCTCATAGGGAGTTGCTTTTTTTCCTCCGGCCAATTCGGGAGATGTATTTTTTAATGCTCCTAATTTTTCTAATAATGGCCACATTTGTCCTTTTGTTTTGGGGATGGTATCTTTTCCGAAGAAACTCAAACGATAGTCCATATCATATTCTTGGCCGCTATAGATTAGGGGCATTCCAGGCAAACAGTAAGCTAACGCAGTCATAGTTTGCGAAGCATCTCCCATACGCTCTTTTAAAGGACCGGCCCAGGCATTTTCATCGTGATTGGTAACAAAATTCATGAGAATATCATCCTTTTCAAATTTGGAAGCAATGCTATCCATATAACGATCAAAACGGGCTACATTTTCTTTTCCCTGAGCTATTTCGTTTAGCACGTGGTGTCCTTCCCAAGCATAACACATATCAAACAGGTTTTCCCCTTTCATTAAATACGGAAGCTCAGCTTCAGCCAACATAAATATGGCTTTCTTTTCACGCAATACCGGAATGCATTGTTCCCAAAAATCTAGCGGCACTCCGTGAGCAACATCACAACGGAAACCATCTACTTTTTGGGCTGTAATCCAGTACATCATTTCCTGAATCATGGCTTGGCGCATTTCCTGGTTATCATAGTTTAAGTCGGCGACATCGGTCCATCCCCAAGGTTCTCCATTATCTTGAATGGGGTCTGTTATTTCTCCTTTAGCATTTTTGGTATAGTATTCGGGATGTGCTGTAATCCATTCGTGATCCCAGCCGGTATGATTGGGTACCCAATCTAAAATAACATACATTCCATTTTGGTGTGCTACATCTACCATAGCAGCAAAGTCCTCCATGGTTCCCATATCGGGGTTAACTTCAGTATAATTAGCGACTGCGTAAGGGCTTCCAAAATACTTTTTGCGTTCTTCCGGATCTTCAATATCGGCCACCAACAAATCGCCTTTCGCCTTTCTTTTTGCCATAGAGATAGGGTGAATGGGCATTAGCCAGATAATTTCTACACCCAATTCTTTAAGTTTCGGAATATCTTTCGCAAAAGCATTAAAAGTTCCCTCGGGTGAATATTGACGAATGTTTGCTTCATAAATTACTGCATTTTCCAAAACACTATCATCTATAGGAGCTATGGTTATTTCTTCGGGTGTTTCTTCTATGGGAGCTTCCTCTTTTACATGTTCTTTACAAGAAAACACTAATGCAAGTAGGAATAGAAGGGCTATTTTTGACTTCATATCTTTTTCAGAATTAATTAATAATTGTTTCTTTATTGGGTTCAACAACAACTTGTTTACCATTAACTACAATGGCTAATGATTGGTCACCATCTACATTAAACACTTGTTTTCCTTCAGAAATAGATACTTTCAATATTTGTCCTCTGAAGTTTACTTTAAAGCTATACTCACTCCATTGCACCGGTATTTTAGGCTCAAAATGTAATTTACCATCACGTACTCGCATACCACCAAATCCTTCTACAATACTCATCCAGGTTCCTGCCATACTGGTGATGTGGCAACCTTCTTCAACTTCTTTATTATAATCGTCTAAATCTAACCGGGAAGTTCGTAAATAAAAGGTGTATGCTTGTTCCATGCGCCCTAGCTTAGCTGCTTGAATACTATGCACGCAGGGAGAAAGTGACGATTCGTGAACGGTAAAAGGTTCGTAAAAATCGAAGTGCTTTTCCAGTTGTTCTTTACTGAAGTCCGCTTCAAAAAAATAAAAGCCTTGTAACGTATCAGCTTGTTTTATGTAAGGAGAACGAAGAATTCTATCCCAAGACCATTTTTGGTTTATAGGCCGTTGCGAGCGGTCTAATTGGGAAACAGGAACCAATTCTTTGTCCAAAAACCCGTCCTGTTGGAGGTAAATTCCCAACTCCTCTGAATAAGGAAAATACATACCGGAAGCTATTTCTTTCCACTTTGATACTTCAGAAGCAGCAATGTTCGTTTTATTTTCTATTCGGCTAAAATCGGAAGGATTATTCGTTTTCAGTTGTTCAACTTCCGAAGCCGCATACTCCATACACCATCTTGCTATATAATTGGTGTACCAGTTATTATTTACGTTATTTTCATACTCGTTAGGTCCTGTAACACCTAAAATGACATACTTATTTTTAGCCTTACTGAAAGTGGCTCTTTGAGCCCAAAAACGAGCAATCCCTATGAGTACTTCCAATCCTTTTTCAGGGATGTAGGTGGTGTCTCCGGTAAATCGTTCGTAATTGTAAATGGCAAAAGCAATGGCACCGTTACGGTGAATTTCTTCAAACGTTATTTCCCATTCGTTATGACATTCTTCACCATTCATCGTCACCATAGGATATAACGCTGCCCCGTTTGTAAATCCTAATTTTTCTGCATTTTCAATGGCTCTTTCCAGATGTTGGTACCGATACGTCAATAAATTTCTTGCCACGGCTTGGTCTTTGGTGGCCATATAAAAAGGAATGCAATAGGCTTCTGTATCCCAGTAGGTACTTCCTCCATACTTTTCTCCCGTAAACCCTTTGGGGCCAATATTCAATCGGGCATCTTTTCCGGAATACGTTTGATTGAGCTGAAAAATATTAAATCTGATTCCTTGTTGCGCTTTTACATCTCCTTTTATGGTAATATCTGCCATTTCCCAGATGGATGCCCAAGCATTAGCGTGCTGTAATTGTAATGCTGAAAACCCTAAGGAAGTAGCTTTTTGTAACACACTTTTTGAAGCTTTTAGTAAATCTTCAGCTTTATGATTTAAAGAAATCGCGTATCCGGCATATTTTTCAATCGTAGCTGTTTGTCCTTTGTTTACTGAAAGAGTGTAATTTAGGGCTACTGACAATTCTTTCCTTTCAGCTTTGTAAGCTCCCTGTTGTTCATTGTCATCAATAAAAATCTTAGACTGCATATAGGTACAAACATCGAAACCCGTTTTCATGGTTCGGCTTCTAATAAAGGCTTGATGATTTTCCTCCGAAACACTTAACGTATCCCAGAACTTATCATCCCAGTTAGAGTCTTCATTAGTGATACCCCCATCGAGGTAAGGTGAAAAGGTTATTTCAGCATCTTTATTGATGGGTGTTACTTCGTATTTTATAATTCCTAACTCATCGAAATCCAGATGAAGAATGCGCGTGCTTTTTACCGCCACCTCCGTTCCATTTTGAAGGATTGCATTGAAAGAGCGCTGATACCAGCCTTCTTTCATGTTCAATTCTCTACGGAAATTAGCTATGGATGCACATGTATTTAAATCAAGCGCTTCCCCATTTATTTCAACATTAATACCTATCCAATTAGGGGCATTAATTACTTTGGCAAAATATTCGGGATAGCCATTTTTCCACCATCCCACTCTCGTTTTATCAGGATAATATACGCCAGCAATGTAGCTACCCTGGAAGGTTTTTCCGGTATAGGTTTCTTCAAAATTGGCACGTTGCCCCATGGCTCCGTTTCCAATACTGAAAAGACTCTCGGAAGATTTTACACGTTCTTTATGAAACCCTTCTTCAATAATGCTCCACTCGCTTGGCTGAATATAATCTTGATTCATTATGCTGAAATTAATTGATGTAAAAATTGATTTGAAATTTCGGTAAAATCCCTAAAAACATAATTGGCTTCTGTTAAAATAGTTGCATCCCCGATGCCTACACTTATCATTCCTGCTGTATTTGCCGCTTGAATTCCTGCTAGTGCATCTTCAAAAACAATACAAGCTTCAGGGGCAAGTTGCAACCCTTCGGCAGCTTTTAAAAACACTTCAGGATTTGGCTTTGCCTCGATAACAACAGTACCATCTACAATAGTTTGAAAGCTATCCAGTAAACCCACTTTTTTTAAAATAGATTGCGCATTTTTACTTGCCGACCCTAATGCTATAAGCTGTCCTTGTTCTTTTAAAAAACGTAGCACTCTTGGAACTTCCGGGAGAATTTCATCTTGGTTCATTTTATTGACAAAGCTTAAGTAGTCATCGTTCTTAAGGGTTATCAATTCTTGAAATTTTTCATCCGGTAACGCTACATTTCCCCATTGCAAAATGGTTTCCAGCGATTTTACCCTGCTAACTCCTTTAAGGTGTTCGTTATCTTCTTCGGTAAATGATATCCCAATACTTTCTGCTAATTTCTTCCATGCAAAATAGTGATATTTTGCGGTATCTACAATAACCCCGTCCAGGTCGAAGATGAATCCTTTTTTTGGCATATTTTAATACGAAACTTGAATGAAAATAAAGTTGTAAAGCTACTAATAAACTTCAGAAAAAATACAATTGAAATAATTGTTATCCCTGCCATTAAAACTACAAAATACGTGTTTGCACGTATGGACTCCAAAAAAAATATGAAATATATTTGAATCTCAATTAGTGAATAAAGTATCCGATGGCAATTTTTTGTGGGGATAAAAAATTGTACTAGGTACTGATACTAGAAATTTACTAAGTTAGGTTTGTTATAAGCGCCGTTTTTCACGGCGCTTTTTTTGAGCTTTATTTTGAAAAATTAGAGAGTCCTGTTTGTAGCCATTCCAGATATTCGTCTGCATCGGGGGTGTAACCCACAGGTTTATTTAATAGATTTAAATCACTATCTAGTAAAATGTAGTAAGGTTGAGAATTATTTTTGAAATTAACGGTTTGAAAAGTGGCCCATTTATCGCCTACAGTCTTGATCTTTTTAACTCCTCCGGTGGGCTTTAAAAAATTAAATTTTTCTTCCTCGGGAAGTTCTTTTCGATCATCCACATATAGCGAAATGAGTACATATTCTTTACTTATAACGTCAAAAATTTCAGGCTCGCTCCATACTTGTTCTTCCATCTTCCTACAATTTACACAAGCCCAACCGGTAAAATCTATCATAATGGGCTTGCCATTTGCTTTTGCCGCCGCCTGGCCTTCATAAAAATCTTTATAAGCCTCCAAACCTAATGGTGCAGAGGATCCTTTATCGTACAAGCTATAAAACAAAGGAGGCGGAAAACCACTCAGAGCTTTAAGATTTGCATATTTTGTATTGGTTAATCCAGGGATTAGGTACAAAAAGAAAGCAATGCTTAATACCCCCACAATTAAATTACCTTTGGGTAACTTTTTGGCTTTGGGACCATCATGAGGAAAACGAATAAAGCCAAACAAGTACAGGGCTAATCCTAATGCGCAAATAATCCAAATAGCGATAAAAATCTCTCGTTTCAATAAGCCCCAATGCTCAACTAAATCTGCGTTAGAAAGGAATTTAAATGCCAATGCCAATTCTATAAACCCTAATACTACTTTTACGGTATTTAACCACCCGCCACTTTTAGGAAGGGAATTTAACCAATTTGGAAAAAGTGCAAATAAGGCAAAGGGTAGTGCTAAAGCAAGTCCAAAACCACCCATCCCGAAACTTAATTGCATGGCTCCCGCATCTTGAGAGAGGGAACTTCCCAGCAATCCTCCCAAAATAGGCCCTGTACAGGAAAAAGAAACAATAGCCAAGGTTAAGGCCATAAAAAACACCCCCACAAAACCACCAATACTGGTTGCTTTATTATCCATTTTAGCACTCCAGGATTGAGGCAAAGTAATTTCGTAGTAGCCAAAAAAGGAGAAAGAAAAAAACACAAAAATGACGAAGAAGATAACATTTAAATAAACATTCGTTGAAATGGTATTTAAAATACTTTCATCCACTCCTTCAATGAGGTGAAAAGGAATACTTAACAGCACATAAATTAAAAAGATAAAAAAGCCATATAAAATAGCATTGGCCAAACCATTCTGTTTGTTTTTGGCGCTTTTAGTAAAATATGAAACGGTTAAAGGAATCATAGGAAACACACAAGGTGTTAATAGTGCAATAAGTCCGCCTAAAAAGCCCAAAAGAAAAATAGTGAACAATCCTTTTTCTTCCTCTTCGGCCGGTTCAAAATTTGCTGCTCCTTTTACATCAATAGTTAGTGCTGCCGATTTTTCTAAATCTTCTTGCGTAATTTCTCCATCTGCTTTTTCAGCTTTTCCCGAAACCAGGTCCAATTCAAAGGTTTTAGTGTCCGGTGGCAAGCATTTTTCTTCATCACACACCGAATAATACACTTCGGCTATAATCTTTAACCCTTCGGGGTTTATCACTTCAATTTGCTGAATAAACGTTACCTTATCGCTAAAATAGACCACGTCCATTTCAAAAACCGGGTCGTAAATAGGTTTTATTTCGGGCTCTTGTGTAGTTCCTACTAAGTTGAAGGTAGATTCGGAAGCATTAAAGCTAAACTCCGTAGGAATAGGTCCTTCAAATTCGGGCCCAAATTGCTTTTGACTATAGGTGTGCCATCCTTTTTCAAGCGAGGCCGTCATGAGAATATTATAGAAATTTCCCTCCTCTTTTTCAATAGAAACATCCCAGGTTACGGGATCTAAAAATTCTTGTGAAAAAGTAAGTTGAACAAAAAATAATGCAGAGAGGAGTACAATAATCTTTTTCATATCAAACCGATACTGTAATTTTTAAAATGTTTTCTGTTTTGGAGGTTATTTTAAAGGAATCATCCAATCTATAACCTACTACCCAAACAATTTTACGGTTACTAAGTAACACCCAAATTTGTTCTTTGGATGCCAAAGATAGCTTTTCATCTTTAAAAAACTTACTCAATTTCTTTTTTCCTTTCATCCCAAAAGGCTGGAAAACATCCCCTTTTTGCCATTTTCGAAGTTCCAGCGGATAGTCTAGCTTTGAAGCATCTACGTAAACCGTATTGTCTGCAATATATCCCATTTTATTAGTAGGAATAAAAGACATTTTAAGTGGCGAATCTATTTGCTGTTCATTTTCTGAAATAAATTTTGAAAAATTTTTTTCTTCCGAAGGTATTTCAGTTATAATAAGCACTTCTCGGTCTTTTAAAAGCCTGTAATTTGAGGAAAAAACCTGTTTGCCACTTTGCGCATAAAGCAAGGCTGAAACATCTTCCCAAGCGGTGAATTGAAATGGCAAAAGCAACTCATATAACAGTGCCTCGGGATGTGGTAACGGCAACAACTTGGCAATGGAAATTTCGTACCCTTGCTGCGTTTCTTGCATGACCAAATTCCGAATCAACACGATATAATCACCTACCAAAGCTTCCGTTTCACGCAAATGTTGCTGTGTTTTCTGAAAATTTTTCAGAAAGCTTTGGCTTGTCTTTTTAAGTTGCGGAATGGCCTCATGACGCAGTTCGTTACGCAGGTAATCGTTACTTTTGTTACTGCTATCTTCCCGCCAAAAAAGTTGTTCTTTTTTGGCAAAGCTTACAATTTCTTCTCTGGAGTAAGGTAATAAGGGGCGTATTACAGATTCGTTAACTTCAGCAATCCCCGTTAACCCACGTAAACCTGTTCCTCTGGAGAGATTGATTAAAAAGGTTTCCAAAGTATCATCGGCATGGTGCGCCGTTAAAAGATAGTCGTATCCATTTTTTATTAAAATTTCATCAAACCATGTGTAACGTAACTCACGCGCTGCCATTTGGGTAGAAATCTTATTTGCCGCAGCATACGTTTTTGTGTCAAATCTTTCAGTGAAAATCGGAATATTCCAAGAGGTTGCCAACTCAATCACAAAGGCTTCATCGCCATCGCTTTCGGTTCCGCGTAGCGAAAAATTGCAATGTGCCAATGCTATTTTATACTCTAATTCTTTCAGTAAAAAAGCTAACACCACACTGTCCAGTCCACCACTGCAAGCCACTAATAATTTACTTTTTTTTAAAAAAGGAAAGGAGGTTTCTAAGTGTTTTTTAAAGACGTTTAACATAGCATTTTGTTGCACTATGACAAAGGTAGGGCAAAAAAGGATTATTTTTGTTCCAAGGCCTCACGCATCGCCTTGGCTTTTAATAAACATTCTTCATACTCTTGCTCCGGAATGGAATTGGCCGTAATGGCCCCGCCTACCGAAAAACTTACATACTGAAGTTTTTTGTTGTACAGAATACTTCGGATAACTACATTAAAATCGAAGTCGCCTTGGGGCGAAAAATAGCCAATTGCGCCACTGTATAAGCCTCTTTTGGTATCTTCCAAATGTTCTATGATTTTCATCGCCGAAATTTTGGGAGCTCCCGTCATACTTCCCATGGGGAATGTTTTTTTCAGAATTTCTACCGAGGACAAATTAGGATTTACCTCACATTGTACGGTGGATATTAACTGGTGTACCTGCTGAAAGGTATATACCTCACACAATTCTTTAACCCAAACCGAATCTTTTTGTGCAAACTTTGAAAGATCATTGCGAACCAAATCGGTAATCATAATATTTTCGCTGCGTTCCTTTTTATTGTTGCGTAAGGCTTCGGCTATTTTTTTGTCCTCTCCGGGATTTGGTAATCGTTTTGCAGTACCTTTTATAGGCTGTGAAATAACAACAGTACCTTCTCGCTTAAGATAGCGTTCCGGGGAAGCCGAAAAAGCATACCAATGTTGCAATTTTAGATAGGTAGCAAAGGGAGGTTTTGATATTTCGTTTAAATGAAAAAATGTGGATAAGGGATCTAATTGTACATTTTCTGAAAAAAATTCCTGACAAAAATTGGCTTCATAAATATCGCCTCGTTCAATATGCTGTAACATTTTTGCTACGTTTTCAAAATAGGAATCTTTACTAGTGCGCAATCGAATTTTTACATGATTGAGTTCGTAATTTGTTTTTTTTGTTTCTGAAAAGTTAAGAATCGTTTGCCAATCATGCTCCATTTCGTCTGCTACTAGCTGCAAATAATGAATATGTACTTCGTTTTCCGTAAAAAGAAAAAGTTTTTTAGGTTGAAAAAAATACAAGTCCGGAAAGTGAAGTCCGTCATAATTAGAAGAGGATAGGGCTTCAAGATCATTTTTTACATCGTAGGTAAGGTAGCCAAACAGCCAGTCTTTGGTTATAGTTTGGTATTCTTCCAATTTCTTAAAGGCTCCTTGGGTATCGGTTTTTATAGCGGTAAAGGCATCCACAGCAAGAATAGCTTGATAACTGGAATACGCTTGTTGGTAGTTATTGGAATCCAACCATACCACTTCTTGATATTGTTGTGCCCAGAGTAAAAATTTTTTTTTGAGCGCTTCCGAAAGTGATATAGAAACCTTTTTATACCTACGCATGGGACTTATAAGCTGGCTTCAAATTGGGATAATTTGGATTCTAATTCTGCATTAAGCTCTGAATGGATGACAACACCTTCCTTAAAATTTTCAGAAAAAGAAGGTAAGGTAAATCGCATGATTTCAGCAGCGCCAAACCGTGGTAAAACTCCTGCGGTATATTCTTGCGAAGAAAGTGCGCCACGCTTACCGTTTGAAGTACTCATTAAAAACACTTTTTTTCCTTCGAGAAATTTATATTCAATACGCGAAAGCCAATCCAGTACATTTTTAAAATACGCAGAAACAGTCCCATTGTGTTCGTTTACCGAAATTAAGAATGCATCGGCATCTTTAAAGACCTCCAATAATTTTTTTAATGTTTCCGAATACCCTTCTTCCCGTTCTAAATCTTCTCCAAACATAGGAAGTGGATAGTTTGTTAATTGTATTACCTCAACTTGATGATGTCGTATTTTTTGGGCAGCACACAGCACCAATTGATGATTAATAGAAGTGCTACTATTGCTTCCTGCAAAGGCAAGTATTTTTTTCATTTGGTAAAGATATTGAAAACAAAAAAACCATCCACTAAGGGATGGTTTTCAAGTTGAAGTTCTAGGGTTTAATATTTCATGAACTTCTGCGCTCCTCTTCCATAGCTTGTTTCCACTTGTATTAAATATAAACCACGTTGTAATGTGGAAACATCTATCTTTTTAGTACCATTTTCTGAAGCTATTATCTCTCCCAGAATCGAGTAAATAGTAACTTTTAAAATTTGTTCATCACTTTCAATTTGTATCATATTTTGAGCCGGGTTTGGAAATAATGAGATATTATTTAATGTTTTATCATTAATCGCTAAGGGCTGATTCATATTGATTAAATGAATAGTTTGTATTATGGGTAA
This sequence comes from Flavobacteriaceae bacterium, assembly GCA_041392125.1. Taxonomy (GTDB): domain Bacteria; phylum Bacteroidota; class Bacteroidia; order Flavobacteriales; family Flavobacteriaceae; genus Halomarinibacterium. The sequence goes on from JAWKMR010000005.1 coordinate 98,941, forward strand.
GTATAAACAACCAACCTCAAAGGTTCCTGCAATTCCATGATTTTCAAACCCGATACCTTCAATTAATTTTTCAGAACCATCAAGGACTAGATATCTTAAGTTTTCCATCCCATAAAAATCTCCATAATCAATATCAGTTACCTCCATAAAATCTCCATTTACCCATAACTCATCTCCTATTTCTGCATTAAAGTCATACAATACATATTCTTCATCTTCCCATCTATAGTAAATCTTTTTTTCACTAACATCTTCTCTCAAATAGTTTACACAATTTCCTATTGTAGATACAATTTTATGGTAGGTTAATCCATCTATTTCCTCTGTCTCAGTCACAATTAAATCAAGGTAATGTCCATCTGGATAGTCATACTGAACATACATATTCCAAATTTTTCCAATTTCAAACATTTGGGTATATTCTTGTGTAAATGCTTTGGTAAAGAAGCATAATATACTAATTAACACCAGTGTCCTTTTCATACTTTTAGGTTTTTAATTTTGCTCGCTCATTTTTAATTAGTAAAATTTTAATATTTCATAACCTTTTGCAACCCTTTTCCTGAATTAGTCTCCACTTCAATAAAATATAAACCACTTTGTAACGTGGAAACATCCATTTCTTTTGTATTGCTGTCTACTAAAACAATCGCTCCCTGCATGGAGTAGATAGTAATTGCGTGGATTGGTTCAGTACTTTCAATTTGTATCATATTTTGGACTGGGTTTGGAAAAATGCTAAATCCAACACCTATAAATTTATCTGTTACACCCAGAAAACCTGAAATGAAATTAAAATCATCTAAATAGTATTCGTTATTTGAAGAAATAGAAAAGAAATCGATTCCTCCCAGACTGGTAGGATACGTTCCGGAATTATTGGTGAAAGGAGTTCCAAAGGGTAACACATCTATCCCGTCTACATTAAATTGCCAGGTTGCGGCTCCAATTCCTGCAGCTATATCAAAATTCATGACAATTTTAAACCATTGGTCATGAGGAAAATTGAAATTTACAGCCCCTAAAGCACTATCGTCAATTAAGCCTACTCCGGGATTTGTAGTATCCTGATTAAAGAAAATATTTCCAACAATCCATTCTCCAGTACCTATGGGTAAAGTACCCTGTAAATTGAAATACCCTTCTTTCCCGCTTCGGATATACATCCAAAATTCTAAGCCCCACTCACCGGATATTTTATTACCAAGATCTAAGATAACATCGGTAGAACCGTCGTCGGGAATTAAAATTGAATGGGTTGGACTATGTGAATAAGTTTCCGAAGTAGCTGGACAAGGAAATCCACCCTGCCACCAAGAGGGGCAATTTCCAGAAGTCCATTCAATGTCATCTGTAAATTGAGCTAAAGATATATTACTAAGTAAAAGTAATAGCATCCAAATTGCTCTGTTTGTTTTCATGTTTGTTTGATTTTTTTGGTTATTTGTTGTTGTTAGCTGCAGCTAATTTTATTCTAATTTAAATATTGAATTAGATAAATAAAAGGAATGTCAGATTGGATTCATGAAAACCTTACACGAAATTCATGAATTGAGACCTATAATAATTTTATCAATCGCAGACCATATAAATACCTTGGTGCTTTCTGAAATTATTCACACTAATGTCATTTCAAACTCCTAAAAAGTTTCTTAGTTTTAAGGGATGTATTTTCTGAAAAATATACCTGCACTTGTCCAAAGGTTGTTTTGCCTGTTGGCATTCTTTAGTATAAGTACTATTTCCCAAGCTCAAGGGTTTTCTAAAGATAGCCTGGCAGCATTGGACAGTGAGATTTTATTTAAATTATTAAGTGAACAGCGAGTAGATACCTCAAAAGCTAACTTGATTGGAACAATTTTTTTGGAAAAAGCAAAAAAGGAAAAAGATACTTCAATTATACTGGAAGGATATAGTTTATTGGCCAGAACATTTCATTCACAAAAAAATATCCGCTATGCCGATAGTATTATTCTTTATTCAAAAAATATGCAAACCGAAAATTATCCCAGTCTTGGGTATATTTTAAAGGCGCGCGAATACAACAATCTTGGAGATATCAAAGAGGCTACCATTAATTTTTTGAAGGCCTACGAATTTGCAGAAAAAAACAAAAATAGCTCCCATCAAACTTTTATACTTGGCAGACTCATTTTTTTAAAATCCATTTGGGGTGATAAAAAAGAAGCTTTAGACCTGCAAAAAAAGAGGCATGCCATAGTTCTGGAAACGGCTAGCGGAACAAACTCCACTGAGGATCTAAAAAATGAATTAACATCCTTATTTAATTTTTCCTTTTGTTATTTAAACTTAAAAGAGTTGGACTCTGCCAAAATATATGCTCAAAAGGGTTTGGAGAAAAGCAATCAATATGAAGGGGAAGATATTGGTTTTATTGAAAATTACTTCAAGGAAATTTTATTGGAAATTAATTATTACCAAAAAAAATATGATTTTGTCATTAAAAGTGCAGACAGTCTATTGGCTAAATTAGACTATGAAAATTATAAAGAATCTTATCAAAACATTTATTACTTTAAAGGATTGTCTTTAATAGAACGTGGGAAGCATGAAAAAGGGGTTTCCTATCTCATCAAATCGGATTCGATTTTTGATGCTGAAAATTTTCAGATTAAACAACCCTACCAAAGAAATTTGTACGAAGTCCTTCTGGAGCATTACCGGGAAAACAATAATCAAGAGAAGCAAATGGATTATTTGAGCAAGCTTATTGCTGCCGATAGCATTCTAATTAAAAACTATCAATATTTTGAACCCAGTCTCATTAAAGAATTTGAAACTCCAAAACTTATTGAAGAGAAGCAAAAACTTATTGAAAATCTTACCCGAAAAAATCAAAATAAATCGAGTACCATATGGTGGATCCTAATTATTTTGGCCATTAGTTTAATTATTCTTGGGTATTATTTTCACAGACAACAACTCTATAAAAAAAGGTTTAATGCATTACTATCTGAACATGAAAATACCCCCCACATAAGTAAACAAAAACCCTTAAAAAATAAAATCTCTAAAAAGATTATTGATACTATTTTGGAACAATTAGACGAGTTTGAAGCACAAAAAGGCTACCTTAAAGAAGACTTGACAATACAGCGATTAGCCAAATCGTTTGGAACCAATTACAATTACCTATCCTCTGTGATAAACTTTTATAAAGAAAAAGGGTTTTCCAGTTATATTAATAATTTACGTGTGGATTATGCTTTTATGGAGCTAAAGAATAACTCCAAAATTCGAAAATATACCATTAAAGCAATATCCAAGGATTTTGGTTTTAGTAGTGCTGAATCTTTCTCAAGAGCTTTCTATAAAAAGTTTGGTATTTATCCTTCCTTTTACATTACTCAATTAGATAAAGCTGAAGAGGAAAATTAAGCCTGTTAAAAATGCAACGCCCGCTTATCGGTAGCATCCAGTGCTGCTTCTTTTACCGCTTCAGCATAGGTTGGATGTGCATGGCTCATGCGTGCCAAATCTTCGGCGCTGGCTCTAAATTCCATAGCAGTAACGGCTTCTGTAATTAAATCGGCTACACGGGCACCAACCATATGCACTCCTAATACCTCATCGGTTTTGGCATCGGCAAGTATTTTTACAAATCCATCGGTATCTCCACTGGCACGGCTACGGCCTAAAGCTCGCATAGGGAATTGACCCACTTTATACGATTTTCCTTCGTCTTTCAACTGTTCTTCTGTTTTCCCTACCGAAGCCACCTCGGGCCATGTATACACCACCCCCGGAATTAAATTATAATTGATGTGCGGTTTCTGTCCTGCCAAGATTTCAGCCACTAAAACGCCCTCCTCTTCGGCTTTATGCGCTAGCATCGCCCCACGAATCACATCGCCAATGGCATAAATATTTGAGACATTGGTCTGTAAATGATCGTTTACATTTACCTGTCCGCGTTCGTTGGCACTTACACCGGCATTTTCCAGTTTTAAACCATCGGTATAGGCGCGACGACCCACCGAAACCAAGCAATAGTCACCCGTAAAGCTTACCGCTTCCCCTTTTGGGCTACTTGCGGTCACAGTCACCTCATTTCCTTTTCTTTCAACAGCAGAAACTTTATGAGAAACATAAAATTTAACTCCTTGTTTTTTCATCACTTTCAGTAATTCTTTACTTTGAGCACCGTCCATGGTTGGGATAATCCTGTCCATATATTCCACCACAGAAACTTCGGCTCCCAAACGACGGTACACTTGTCCTAATTCTAAACCAATTACACCTCCACCAATAACGATAAGATGTTTTGGTATTTCAGAAAGGCTTAAGGCTTCGGTAGAAGTAATGACTCGTTCTTTGTCAATTTTTATAAAGGGCAATGTGGAAGGTTTACTCCCTGTAGCAATAATGGTATTTTTGGCTTCAATAGTTTGTGTTTTTCCTTCGGAAGTAATGTCTATATGAGTAGCGTCTTTGAAGGAACCCACTCCGGCAAAAACGTCAATTTTGTTTTTGGTCATTAAAAAATCAATCCCTTTGATCGTTTGTTCCACTACAGATGCTTTACGCTCAATCATTTTTTGGAAATTGATTTTAATATCCCCAGGGATTTCAATACCGTGTTCGGCAAAATGATGCATGGCATCTTCATAATGATGTGAAGAATCCAGCAAGGCTTTACTTGGGATACAACCTACATTGAGACATGTACCCCCTAAGGTGTTATATTTTTCAACAATAGCCGTTTTCATTCCCAATTGCGCACAACGAATGGCAGCTACATATCCTCCGGGACCCGAGCCTATTACGGCAACGTCGTATTTTGACATAGACATATTTTTTATATTTGTGTTCTAGTGCTTTTTTAAGCGATGACAAAGGTACAAAGCAAGTTTGTAGTTTAAAAGTATAAAAGAACAGATTTATCCAACTATTTAGGATTTCTTTTCCATAGCAAAGTTGACTTTAAAATCCATTCTTTAGATGTTGTATCATAATCGTAACTTAAGGACTCCATAGTATTTTGATCTATAAATCTATGAGAATCTTTATGCATTAAATAAGCCCCACCTTCATAGTAGAATGTCATTTCGCATAATCGCTCATCATTTGTCATAGTGGCTTCTCCAGTAGCATAGTAAAGACCATTGGCAGATCGTTGATAAAATAGGTTCTTCTTTTTGTCTGGAGCATAAAATTCTGAAAAGGTCCAAAACTTGACCGTCGTTTCTAGAGTTGTTATTCCTGAAATTTCAGCGTCTATTTGAAGTGAATCTTTTAAGTGTACTTTTAAAATAAATTTTTTAAAATCTTCTTTGTTATTCGAATTGTAATCTGGGTTTTGTGCTACCCACAAACCACTATTCTGTGTCAATTTATAAAAAAAGAGCTGGTGTTTTTTCTGAATAGTATCCATTGTTTGTGTGTATCCAAAGCCACAACTCAAATTGAAAAAAACTAATAATACAATGCTTTTAAGATTTTTCATACTAAAAATTAAATGTTTAATCATTCATCCCCGGAAAACCCAGCATTTGTCCCATACCTACTGTAAATAACCAGTTTCCATAAAGGGCGTGTTCTATGGTCACTAAAGTAGTGGATTTAAATTTCAGAAAAGTAAGGCCAAATATAATACCGCCGATAAAAGTTAAAATTAATACCAATGTATTTCGAAAAAAAAGATGTGCCAAGCAAAAAGCAATACCATTTACAAAGGTTAATAGTTCTTTACTTTTAAATAAGCCCTCGTAGCGTTTAAAGAAAAATGTACGATACAAAATCTCCTGTGGCCATACCGAAAGGACACTATACACCAACAAAATAAAAAAAAATAACAGCGGATTAGTAAGTGGTACAAAAAACAAATGTTGGGGGGCCACTAACCAAACATATCCTGTGGTTGTAAAGATGATAATGGGAAATAAAACAGCTATTCTTTTCCAAAAGGATTTCCAATCCAGTTTTTCAGCATAAAAAAAACGAATTTTTTCTATTCGCACTAATACCCAAATAATATAGGCAAACCCTAAAAGGCCAATAACTCCTTTAATCCAAAGCGCATAGGATAAGGGCAGTGTCGTTGGAAACAAGATAAATAATAAAAAGAATTCAACCAGTTTATAGGTCTTATGCTGCATGCTAAAAACTAATTTGGGTAGTTCGTTTTACTTCATTAATTACAAAAGAACTTTGGGTACTGCCAATATGTTGCAAAGTCGTTAGCTTTGTTACCATAAAATTTCGGAAATGCTCCATATCTTTTACCAATATTTTTAAAAGATAATCGTATTCACCACTTACATGAAAACATTCCAAAACTTCTTCTAATTGTGTTACTTCCTGTTCAAATTTTGTTAGGTATTCTTTAGCGTGCTGTATTAATTTTATCTGGCAAAAAACCAACAGTCCCAATTCTATTTTTTTGGGATTTAAGAGGGTGACATATTTTTCGATAATCCCTTCACGTTCCAGTTTTTTGATTCTTTCATAGACAGCCGTAACCGAAAGATTCAATTTTAATGAAAGTTCTTTATTGGTTTGTTTGCAGTCTTGCTGAAGGTATTTCAACAGGTTTTTATCGGTAGCATCCAAATTCATTCTGAAAAAATTTCTAAAAATTTAAAAAAATCAAACTTATATAGATTTTTATTCTTCAAATATAACTATATAATGTTTTATTATCTAAATATTTAACTTTCAATTGACTTTTTATCTACACAATTATAGTTTTGATGTAACAAAATGTAACACTATGGCATTTAAACCCGCAGACCGCATTCAGGATTTACAATACTTTGGAGAATTTGGTGGTGTAAACCCTTCTATTTCCGATTCGTCCACCTATACCTTTCTTTCCGCAAAAACGATGTTCGATACGTTTGAAGGCAATGCAGACGGATGTTATCTGTATTCTCGGCATTCTACACCTTCCAATTTATATTTAGGGCAAGCCTTAGCCGCTATGGAAGGCACTGAAACTGCTAATGTCGCCGCCAGTGGAATGGGCGCCATTACCCCTGCCATATTACAACTCTGCAAAGCGGGAGAACATATTGTCGCCAGCAGAACCATTTACGGGGGAACCTATGCTTTTTTGAAAAATTTTGCCCCTAAATTAAATATTGAAACCTCTTTTGTTAACATTACAAAACTGGATGACGTGGAAGCGGCCATTACACCCAGTACCAAAATTATTTATTGCGAAAGTGTAAGCAACCCGTTGTTGGAAATTGCAGACATTGAAGGGCTTTCAAACATTGCAAAAAAACACGGATTGAAATTATTGGTGGATAACACCTTTTCTCCGTTAAGTATTTCACCGGCCAAATTGGGAGCCGATGTGGTACTCCATAGTTTAACAAAATTTATTAACGGAAGTAGTGATACCATGGGGGGTGTTGCCTGCGGAACACAAGAATTTATTGACACTTTACGAAATGTGAATGATGGTGCCAATATGCTATTAGGACCTGCTATGGATAGCTTACGCGCTGCTTCTATTCTGAAAAATTTACGAACACTGCACATTCGAATGAAGCAACATAGCTACAATGCTCTTTATTTAGCTGAAAAATTTGAAGCCGACGGATTAAAAACAGTGTATCCCGGTCTAAAATCGCATCCGGGTCATAAATTGTTCAAAAAAATGATGAATCCGGAATACGGTTTTGGCGGAATGATGACTCTTGATGTAGGTAGTCTTGAAAAAGCCAATGAATTGATGGAATTGATGCAGGAACGCAATTTGGGGTATTTGGCAGTAAGTTTAGGATTTTACAAAACCTTATTCAGTGCACCGGGTACTTCAACTTCTTCAGAAATTCCGTTAGAAGAACAACAAGAAATGGGATTGACAGATGGATTGATTCGTTTCAGTATTGGATTGGACAATGATATTGAACGTACCTACCAGACGATGAAAGAATGTATGTTTATGGTTGGAGTATTAACAAAAAAGTCCGAGCAAAAATCCCGGACTTTAGTAGGTTGAGTTGGTTGGCAAATTAATGTTGTAAGGTTTTCAATATCTCTGTTATTTCATTTAATTTTTGCTCTAATGCTTCAATTTTAGATTGTTGCTTTTCAATAATGACTTGTTGTTCTTGAATGGCTTTAATGGCTATAATTCCGAAGCCCGAGTAATTAAGCATATACGGCGATTCTTCGTCTTTATCAAAAGTGGGTTTCTTCACTAACTGTGGGAATAGCGGTTCTACATCTTGCGCAATAAGCCCTAAATGCCGTTCATTATTAGTTTGATGTTTGAAGGTGTAATCCACTACTTCCAATTTATTAACTCTATCCAAAACATTATCAATTTTGGCAATGTTCGATTTCAGATTTCGATCGGAAACTGCGGTATAAATACCTGTTACACTATTAATTACTCCTCTAGCACCATTATTGAAGTAGAAATAAAAGTCATTGGTACTTTGAACATAGAAATGCCAGCGGTCTGTATCAATTGAATTGGAAATAGACAATCCATTCGCACCTCCTAAAGGGTGGTTTACGTGAAATGTAGTTACAGGATCTGTTGTTCCTACACCAGTAAATCCACTAAAATAACCTCTACCTAAAAAATAACCCGCATAACTTCCTGTTTTTTGAGCATTTGAATAAACTCCATAGTGCGTCCCGCCTGCGGTTGTTGCAATGAAACCATAAATACCATATTTATTACCACCTCCAGTGCTCGTAATTCGATTATAACTTCCATAATGATCTCCAGTTCCTATACCGGTTAATGAGCTATACATTCCGAAATGAGTTCCTCCTCCAGGACTATCATTGGCAATATAATTACCATAATGTGGTCCTGTTCCTGTTGCCGTATTTTGAATATCTGTATATGTCCCAGCTAATATGCCATTACCTCCTGCAAAATAATTATTAAACACACCTATTTGATTATCATTCCCTATACTACCTGAAAATTCATTCCACAATCCAGTTAACCTTCCAGATCCTTGGGAGAATCTATTGATTGTTCCTGTATGATACCCAGAACCGGTACCTGAAAATGTATTATCCAAACCATAATGATCTCCATTACCAGTACCACTTAAAATTGTTCTTACTCCATAATGTGTTCCGGCTCCAGGGCTAGAATTATCTAAATACATTCCATATTGGCTTCCTGTTCCGTTTACCGTATTTTGAATGACTGTATAGTCACCCGCCAAAATGCCGTCTCCTCCAGCATAATAATTGGTAAAAGCGCCTAATTGGTTTCCATCACCAATAGCCCCTGAAAACTCTGTCCAATTGCCTGTAAGATTTCCTGTGCCTTGTGAAAATCTACTTATAATTCCGGTATGACTTCCATTTCCTGTGCCACTAAAAGTATTATCTACCCCAAAATGATCTCCGGTACCATTATTTACAATTATAGTTTGCATACCATATTGATTGCCTACACCTGTGCCGGAGAGGTTATTATAGGCCCCCCAATGATTTGCATTACCTACGTTATTTATAGTGGTCCAAACTCCTGCTTGAATTCCAATTCCATTTCCAGATATCTCATTTCTAACTCCATAATGAGCCCCTGTTCCAGAACCCGACATTAAATTGTAGACCCCTTGGTGAATTCCATTACCGGTATTAGTAATTTGGTTTCCAGTACCAACCTGATCGCCTGAACCTCCATTAATTAAGTCATTCCAAACCCCATAATGAGCTCCTGTCCCTGTATTATTTACACTATTATGAGTGCCATACTGAACACCATTTCCGGCTCCACCCAGGGTGGTATAAACTCCCCAATGATCTGCATTACCGCTATTGGTAATTAAAGTTCTATTTCCAACCTGTGTTCCCGTACCAGTACCCCCCAATTCACTTCGAATCCCTTGAACAGCACCTGTCCCTGTACCATTAAAAATGCCATAATTTCCATAATGATTTCCATTACCTGGACTTGAATTAATTATAAAGTAACCGTATTGGTTTCCATTACCCGCTACTGATGAAGTTATTTGGGTATAGGCTCCTGCTAAAAGCCCATCTCCTCCTGAAAAATAAGAATTAAAAGTACCTAATTGGTTTCCATTCCCAAGTGTTCCTGTAAACTCGTTCCAAGTTCCCGTAAGGTTTCCATCTCCTGAAGAAAAGGTGTTGAAAACTCCTGTATGATACCCTGTTCCAGTCCCTGATAACGAAGTATAAACCCCCCAATGATTACTGTCACTACTATTGCTAATCACATTGCGCATACCCACTTGTGTACCTGTCCCTACTCCCGTAAGTTCATTTCGTATCCCTTGATGCGTTCCGGAACCACTTCCGGATAATGCATTGAAATTTCCATATCGACTACCATTACCAGAACCATACAATGCTGCCCAGGTGCCTCGATGATCTCCATCTCCGTCTCCTGAAATGTCACTATACGTTCCATATTGGTTGGCATCACTACTATTCGAAATAAAATTACCCACCCCAAATTGTGCTCCGGTACCTGTACCCGATATTTCATTAAATACCCCATAATGATTTCCTGTTCCTGAGCCATTAGTAAGTGAATGAACACCTCTGTGCTCGCCATTTCCTGTACTGAGAACTCTTCCAAAAAGACCTGCTAGAGTAGCTGTACTGGCTGATGTAGTTACTTCTGAAAGAAGCCCATACGTAGTTACATCATTAGAACCACTCATTACTACCGAAATTCCTCTACCCCCTTGATCTTCTTCCACATCCAAAGCCCAATTTGCCACGTTTTTTCCAATAGCCACATTTCCCATAGTATAGATATTATCATTAATGCTATTTGGACTTGTCGTGGTGCTTTCCTCATACCAGTCATCATCTCCGGTAGAAGTTGCCGAGGTGGTTAAACGCTCCCAAGTGGTTCCATTAAAATAATAATACCCAACTCCACTACCGCCCGTAGTGGCAGTATTGGTATTGTAAATAAGTAAGCCTTCTGCAGCGACATTTACGCCATCAAGCATCGTATCTGTTACATCACCAAGGGCTACTTGTGGAATAAGAATTCCTTTATCTGGGGAAGAAATATCCAATAAAGAGGAAGGATTTGGAGTTGTAGTTCCTATTCCTACTTGAGCAAAAAAGGAAATTGTAAAAAAAGAAAAAGCTATAGAAATAAGTTTTTTCATGATACTTAGGTTAAATTTTGATGTAGTACAAATTTCTGTTTTACGCTACCTTTTTCTATCCCCTAAAAGAGTGATTTTTATGCATAAACTTGCTTTTTTCAAAATTTAGTCACAATCTTTATGTAACATAATCAACAAATATTTTATGCGAAAAACTTTCCTTTTTTGGCTTTTGCTTTTAGGTTGTTTTAGAATGTATTCACAGCAGGAACATTCTTATATTTCAAAATTTAACGAAGTCATTGACCGTAGAATTGACAGTCTTAAATTTTACACAAAACAAGACACACTTCGGGCTTTTGCATTATTAAATCTTGCTCACACAGCAGTATTTAAAAGCCAAAAAAAACAAGTATTACCTTACGCTGAAGAAGGATTTGAGCTTAGTAAAAAGTTAAATTATAAAAAAGGAATTTGTTACTATTATTCATTCAAGGGAGGGTATTTAATGAGCTTGGGGCAACTTGAAGAAGCAATCTTGGCTTATGATTCTATTTATTTATTAAAATCTCCATTTCCAAAAGATTATTTCTACTATTGTGGTTTTGTAGAACAAAACAAGGGTAAAATTTATCAATCTCAAGAAAAGTATTTTAATGCGTTAGATCACTTTTTCCAATCCCTTACCTATTATGATAAGTCGCAAAAAACATTCAAAAGAGAAGAAAACAAGCACGTAGTTTACACCCTTATTGCTCAGATATATGATGAAATTGGAAATTATGAAAATGCAACTAAGTATGCCCAATTAATTCTTGAATCAGACAAAACTAAAACTCAGCACGGATTTTCTTTAGAAATGCTAGTAAATATCTATTTTAAACAAAAAAACTACACAAAAACCAAAGAAGCACTCCAAAAACTCGAGAGCTATAGCAACGACAGTATTAATATCGATTTAAGTTACAGTTACTTCGAAAAAAAAGGAGCTCTGTTTTTAGTAGAAAAACAATATGATTCTGCCTATCATTGTTTTAAAAAAGCCAATAACAAAATTAAAAATTATCCGCATCCCATATTTCAGAATGCCTCCTTAAACAACCTCTCAAAAGCAGCTTTAAGTCTTGGCAAAATTGATGAAGCAAAATTGTACGCTGAAGAAAATATTGCTTTAGCCAAAACAACTCAAAATATTTCTTTCACGATAGATGCCTATAAAAATCTCGCCGCATGTTACCAAGCAATGGGTGATGGTAAAGCAGCCTATTCACTAATGAATAATGCATTTATTTTAAAAGATAGTCTTGTTTCTGAAACACATCTCAAGCAAATGAATACGTTAAATGCAATGTATGAATTTGAACAAAATAAAGAAGCGATTTCAAAATTAAATGCTGTAAATGAAAAAAAGGAGCTGCTTAATAAAATATTAATTGGTGCTTCTATTGCGATTTTGCTGGTAGGTTTTATGGGGTATCGAGCTATTAGTAACCGAAGAAAACTTCAAAACCTAAAGATTTCACAACTTGAAAAAGATCAACAAATTTTTGCTATTGAAGCGATGTTGCAGGGACAAGAAGATGAACGTAGCCGTATTGCAAAGGATTTGCATGATGGATTGGGTGGTTTACTTACTGGAGCTAAATTGTCTTTTGCTACCATTAAAGACCAATTAATATTATCGGAAACACAAGAAAATCAATTTGGAAAATCCTTAGATTTACTTGATACCGCCATTGCAGATTTGCGAAAAGTGGCTCACAATTTAATGCCCGAAGCATTAACAAAATATGGCCTTTATGACGCATTACGCGATTATTGCAATAACGTACAAACAGCTACCGATATTCAAATAAATTACCAGCTTCTCGGTTCTAAACGAAAGCTTGATAATACCACCGAGGTATTTATTTACAGGATTATTCAAGAATTAGTAACAAATGTCGTAAAGCATGCCAAGGCTTCAGAAATTATTCTGCAATTGGCCATTGAAACTCATAAAATAGTTATCACCATAGAAGACAACGGGGAAGGATTTGACCCTAAAAATCTAAAAAACACCAAAGGAAGTGGCCTTGAAAATATTAAATACCGACTACAATATCTTAATGGCAGTATGGATATAGCGTCAATACCTGCACAAGGAACTTCTATAAATATTGAGCTAAATGCATAACAATTTATTTCAAATTTACATTGTAGACGACCATCAGATTGTTATTGAAGGTATAAAATCACTTCTTGAAAATGAAGCTAAAATAACTGTTGTTGGCTTTGCAACTAATGGGCAAAAATGTTTAGATTTTTTAAAAAGAAACAAGGTTGATGTAGTTTTAATGGATATCAATTTACCCGATGTGAGCGGAATTGAACTTTGTGAAAAAGTTTTAAAAAACAATAAAAGTCTAAAAATTATTGCGATTAGTAGCTTTTCGCAAGGAACGTATATTCGGAAAATGATGGAAAAAGGAGCCCATGGATATTTACTTAAAAATGCCAATAAATATGAAATTATAAAAGCCATTGAAATTGTAATGCAAGGAGGTAATTATCTTACTCCTGAGGCTGAAAAAGCATTTAAGTTTGAATTGAATCTTCAAAATAGCTTACCTAAAATAACCAAGCGTGAAATAGAAGTTTTAAGGCTTATCGTAGAAGGATATACCAACAATCAAATTTCTGAAAAATTATTTGTCTCAACAGATACGATAGATAGTCATCGCAAAAATCTGTACAGTAAATTAAACGTAAATAACACTGCGACGTTAATTTCTTGTGCCTTGGAAAAAAAATTATTAGAGTCTAATTAGTTTCTTTTTCAAGTACAACCATAAAATTTAACTATTACTCGCAATTGATTTGATAAAAATGCACATTTTTAGTCCTTTTTCAAAAGAACTTTAATTTCTGCCATCTCTTTTTTGAGTGTATCCATTTCTGCCATGCCTTTTTTTAATTGGTCAATTTCTGCTTTTTGATTTTCAATGATAATCTGTTGTTCTTGAATGGCTTTAATGGCTATAATTCCGAAGCCCGAATAGTTAAGCATATAGGGAGATTCTTCGCCTTTATCAAAAGTGGGTTTCTTCACTAACTGTGGGAATAACGGTTCTACATCTTGCGCAATAAGCCCTAAATGCCGTTCATTATTAGTTTGATGTTTGAAGGTGTAATCCACTACTTCCAATTTATTGACTCTATCCAAAACATTATCAATTTTGGCTATATTCGATTTCAGATTTCTATCGGAAACGGCCGTATAATTTCCTGTAACGTCATCAAAGTTACCACGGGCGGTGTTATTAAAATAGAGATAGAGATCATTTGTACCAAAAACATAAAAATGCCATCGGTCGGTATCGGTTGCATTGGATAAAGAAAGTCCGTTGGTAGCTCCCAAAGGATGGTTGACATGCAAAGAAGTAGCAGGATTAACAGTGTTAATTCCCACAAAATCACTAAAATACCCTCTGCCCAAAAAGTACCCGGCATAGCTTCCTGTTTTTTGAACATCGGAATAGATTCCATAATGAGTACCCCCAGCGGTAGTAACAATTTGATTAAAAGATCCATATTTATTTCCGGTACCTGTTCCACTCAAGAGAGTATAGGATCCATAATGCAAATTATTTCCAGAATTTGTGATACTATTTGTTACCCCTCGTTGTACCCCAGAACCATTACCATCTAAATAATTATAGGATCCATAATGGGGTCCAGTACCTGAATTATCAATATAAGACCACACCCCAACTTGTGTTCCATTACCTGTTCCAGATAATCCATTATAAGCACCATAATGAGTGCCATCCCCTGATCCATTGATAAGAGTATGTGTACCCGTTTTTTGCCCTGTTGAATTTCCATATAAATTATTGTAGGTTCCATAGACTGCACCAGACCCGCTACTTAAATTGTAATTATACGCTCCAAAGTGTGATCCAGAGGTGTTTATTGAAGAACTAAATATGGTATAATTACCAATCAATTGCCCTGTTCCTCCTACATTAAACTCAGTAGCAATACCATACTTATTGCCATTACCAACATTGCCAGAAAATTCATTCCACATACCAGTTAAAATACCTGTACCTTCTGTATAAATATTATGGATACCTGTATGGTCTCCATTTCCAGTTCCGGAAAATGTATTATCGATTCCATAATGATCCCCATTACCTGAATTTGAAATAACATTTTGCATCCCATATTGATCGCCTGTACCCGACCCAGACAAGGTGTTTTCAACTCCTAAATGAGTCCCCACGCCGGTATTTGTAATTGCAGTACTCACTCCTTTTTGAATTCCATTACCGGTACTGGATAATTCATTTCGAACCCCTTGATGAATTCCCGCTCCAGAACCATTTAATACAGAATAACTTCCTATATGATTTCCATCCCCTGTATTGGATAGCGCATTATGAATCCCAAATTGATTTCCTCCCCCAACACCAGAAAGCGTATTATAAACTCCCCAATGAAAATCATTTCCGGTATTACTAATGACGTTTCGGGTTCCTACCTGTGTTCCTGTTCCGGTCCCTGATAATTCATTTCGAACGCCTTGATGGGGACCAACACCCGTTCCATTTAATATGTTATAACTTCCATAATGATTTCCATTTCCAGTATTGGTAATCGTATTTCCACTGGCGTATTGATCTCCGGCACCCGATCCTTGCAATTCGGTAAATACTCCATAATGTACCCCTGTACCACTACCGTTCACCAAAGCATGGATCCCACGTTGCTCGCCATTTCCAGTACTTAAAACCCTACCAAAAAGCCCTACCAAAGAAGCTGTGGAGGCACTACTGGTCACTTCAGACAATAATCCATAGGTGGTTACATCGGTGGCTCCATCCATAACGATAGAGGTTCCTCTACCTCCCGTGCTGGATTGAATTTCCAGAGGCCAATCGGCTGTATTTTTTCCAATCGCCACATTCCCCTGAGTGTAAATATCATCTGAAATACTATTCGGACTTGTGGTGGTACCCTCTTCATACCAATCTTGATCAGTAGTGGGAGTGGCGGTAGTGATGATACGCTCCCAAACGGTTCCTGTAAAATAATAATACCCTACGCCACTTCCTCCTGTGGTCGCTGCATTGGTATTATAAATTAACAACCCTGTAGCCGCTGTATTTACTCCATCCAACATGGTATTTGCAACATCGGTTAAAGCGATCTTCGGAATTAAAATCCCTTTATTGCTCGCTGTAATATCTAGTATAGAGGACGCATCAGGACTCGTAGTTCCAATACCTACTTGTGAGAAAACGATGTTGGGGAACATAGAAATTACTAAATAAAAGATCCATTTTTTCATATGATTTTTTTATTGAAGTAGGTTAAGTCTTCAGGATTGAAAAAATTAATTACGAAGAGGCGTTATTTTTTAGAGGTAATTGAAAACTTATTTTGCAAGATTTGAGGAATGTTCTGCCACTAATTTCCAACTTCCATCGCGATAGACCCAAGTAGCTGTATACCTTCCTTTATCCACAAATGGTTTGCCTTTAAAAATTCCTTCTGAATCGTATTTTCCGGTTTCTACAGCAGTATTCCGATAGAGTCTGAAAGTTTTATCGGTAGTGTTTATTTTAGTGATAACTAGATCCGGTTGCATCATTTCTTCAATTAACTGCTTTTCATTTTTGGTTACGCCATCATTATCGATACTTGTGTAATCTTTGGCAAAAAGAGATGAAAATAGTGTTACATCTTTGGAAAGCAACGCTTTGTCATAGCCCTCACTGGCTTTTCGCAATTGTTCCTCTAAAAGTTTTTTATCGTGAGGTTTTTCAGAAATATGTTCAGAAATCACTTTCCAAGAATTATTATTTTTTTCCAAAATCACTGTATATCTTCCTACATCATTGTGCACTTCTCCCTCCGGGTTTTCAATAGATTTGGTACCTGAAAGCCATCTTCCGGTAACAACGGCTATGTTATTGTACTGATTAATCTCCAAACTATCACTCGCCACACTTGAAATAATATAGGTGGGATTTTCTTTTTCACTGCGAATTTCTTTTAGTACCTCATCTTTACTCTGGATACCTCCATTTTCAGTTAAAATTTTATAATTAGGAGCTAAGGTATTTTCAAAAAAATCGGCATTGTTTTCCAAGATTGCCTGATCGTATTGGGCGATTAAATCTCGAATTTGTTGTTCGTCATTGGTTTGATTTGAGGAACAACCGTATAGTAGAAGTATTCCTGCTAAAAGTCCGAAAATTGGTCGTGTTTTCATAGTGTTTGTGTTTTGAAGTTGAATTTACTTTAGTAAAAGTGCAACTATCTAAACAACACTACAATACCGAAAAAGGGGGAAAAAGCATACGAACAGTTCTTTAAATAATTCGATCCTGTAGGGCTTTAGCAACAGCTTCTGTGCTGGAATGCACATGAAGTTTAGCGTAGATATTCTTTATATGTGTTTTAATGGTTTCTACTGAAATGGTAAACTCATCAGTAATCTAAAGGCTATTGCAGTTGCAACAAAAGTTTAATTTCGGCAATCTCTTTCTTTAATTGTTCAATTTCTGTGTTTTGCTTTTCAATAATTTGCTGTTGTTCTTGAATAGCCTTGATAGCAATCGTTCCAAAACCTGAATAATCTAACATGTAAGGTACTTGTTCCCCATTTTCTTTAGTAGGTTCTTTAACTAATTGAGGAAATACCGTTTCGACCTCTTGCGCAATAAAACCAATATACTTTTTAGTATCTGTTTGATGCTTAAAATTATAATCTACCACTCTAAGTTTCTTTACTCTTTCTATAACCGTTTCCATTTCTGAAATGTTTGTTTTCAGATTTCTATCGGATATGGCCGTATAGGCTCCTGTGGTACCATTAAATCCTCCACGTGGGGCATTGTTAAAATATAAAAACAAATCGGTTAGAGAGGAAGCATAGAAATGCCAGCGATCGGCATCAATAGCATTTGAAATAGACAACCCATTGGTAACCCCATCCGGGTGATTAACATGAACTGAGGTAGAAGGAGCGGTTGTGCCAAAGCCAGTAAACCCGCTAAAATAGCCTCTTCCTAAAAAGTACCCTGCATAGCTTCCTGTTTTTTGAGCATCAGAATAGATGCCATAATGGGTACCTCCTGCAGTAGTACTTATCACGTTATAGGATCCATATTTAGTACCTGTCCCCGTTCCCGAAAGAGAATTGTAAATACCCCAATGGTCTGAACTGCCCGAATTGCTAATGGTAGTTCTAACACCTACTTGCGAGCCTGTTCCGGAGCCTCCCATTTCATTCCGAAGCCCTTGATGAGCCCCGGAACCACCGCTGTTTATTTGGTTAAAAAAGCCGTAATGTATTCCATTTCCTGTTACAACAGAATTAAAACCATTATACACTCCGGTTAAATTCCCATTGCCAATCGAGGCATTGTTAAAAGAATTCCATTCTCCCGTTAAGGAGCCTGTCCCTCCAAAAAAATTATTGTGTGTGCCAGTATGGAAGCCATTACCTGTCCCTGTAAACGTATTATTAGTACCATAATGATCTGAATTACCTGAATTGGAAATACTATTTTGCATACCGTATTGAACCCCTGTACCAGAACCTGACAATGTATTTGAAACCCCCCAATGGTTCGCATTACCTGTATTGCTGATATCGGTTCTTACACCTACCTGAGTACCGGAACCCGTCCCCCCCATTTCATTTCGAAGCCCTTGATGTCCACCTGAACCGCCACTGTTTATTTGATTAAAAACTCCGTAATGTACACCATTACCTGTCACTACTGCATCAAAACCATTGTATAGCCCTCTTAAATCTCCATTACCTATGGCTGCATTATTAAAGGAATTCCATTCACCGGTTAATGTACCTGTCCCAGCAGAGAAGGTATTGTTGGTTCCTGTATGAGTACCACTACCAGTACCACTAAACGTATTAAAGGCGCCGTAATGTTCTGCATTACCACTATTAGAAATGGCATTTTCTATTCCATATTGAATTCCTGTACCATTTCCAGACAAGCTATTGTAGGTCCCCCAATGCTCGGCACTACCTGTATTACTAATAGTTGTTCGAACACCTACCTGTGTGCCGGAACCCGTGCCACCCATTTCATTTCGAAGCCCTTGATGTCCACCTGAACCGCCACTGTTAATTTGGTTAAGCGTTCCAATGTGTAATCCATTGCCTATTACGGTTGTATTAAAATTATTGTAGGCACCAAATAAAAAACCATCGCCAATTGTCCCACCATTATAATCGTTCCAAATTCCAAATAAATTCCCTGAGCCATTAGAAAAAATGTTATGTGTGCCGATATGATACCCAGACCCAGCCCCACTAAAGGCGCTATACATTCCCCAATGGGAAGTGTTATTTGAATTATTTATCTCATTGTGTATCCCTATTTGATAGCCATTTCC
This sequence comes from Flavobacteriaceae bacterium, assembly GCA_041392125.1. Lineage (GTDB taxonomy): Bacteria > Bacteroidota > Bacteroidia > Flavobacteriales > Flavobacteriaceae > Halomarinibacterium. The sequence continues at coordinate 118,401 of JAWKMR010000005.1, forward strand.
GGTTCCCGACAACCCATTATAAACTCCCCAATGATCGCCGTTCCCTGTATTGCTAACACTATTTCGAATCGCCATCTGACCACCATTTCCAGTTCCGGTTAATAAATTTCGTACCCCTTCATGAAATCCTAAGCCATTTCCAGACAAGGTGTTTACCACTCCAAAGTGATCGCTATCGGAAGAATTTGAAATTGTGTTTTGAACTCCAGATTGAGTGCCTGTTCCCGAACCAGACAATTCGGTAACCAATCCATAGTGCTCTCCTGAACCACCTCCATTTAAAGTTGAATACATGCCTCTTTGTATTCCATTCCCATTTGTTAAAACTCTACCAAAAACCCCTACCATAGCAGCATCGGACGAGTTTGTGATTTCGGAAAGCAAACCGTAGGTAGTGGTATTGGCCGAACCACTCATAACGACAGAAACCCCTCTCCCTCCATTGGGCTCTTCTACTTCTAATCGCCAATTGGCTGTATTCTTACCAATAGCTATATTTCCAAGGGTGTATTTATCATCGTTAATATCGTTTGGTGATGAAGTAGTGCCTTCTTCATACCAATCATGGTCGCCAGCTGGTGTTGAAGAAGTGGTAAGACGTTCCCAAAGGCTACCATTGAAATAGTAATACCCTACCCCGCTTCCTCCAGTAGTGGCAGCATTGGTATTGTAAATTAAAAGTCCCGTGGCAGCTGTATTTATGCCATCGAGTACGGTGTCTGTAACATCTGACAAGGATACCTGCGGAATAAGGATTCCTTTATTTGTCGAAGATATATCTAATAATGAAGACGGATCCGGCGTGGTAGTACCAATACCTACTTGTGCCAAAGAGGTATTAATAACCAAAAAGCAAATGAAAAAAAAAGCCCCAATTCTCAATTTTTTAATGTTTTATAATTTGGGGCTAAAATTGCAATTTATAGGGTTGCCACTCAATACCGAAAATGGGGGATGCGAGTAAAAAATTGGGAATAAATTTACTAGCAACCGCTAAGCTAATTTGAAGTTCGCACCAAACTTTCTTGAATAGCTTTGGCAACGGCCTCTGTGCTGGAATTTACATGAAGTTTTGTATAGATATTTTTCATATGGGTTTTTACTGTTTCCACAGAAACCAATAATTCTCCTGCAATCATTTTATAACTCTTTCCTAAGGTTAATTGGAGTAATACACTTTTTTCCTTCTCGGTTAAATTATAGTCTTCATGATCTGGTGGTTCCAGCCTGTTTTTAAACAACTGCAAGACTCTTCTTGCGATAGAAGGCGTCATGGGAGCGCCCCCTGTTTGGGCATCTCTTAAAGCTTCTATATAATCTGCCGGAGTGCTTGATTTTAGAATATATCCTGAAGCTCCTGCACAAATGGCTTTAAAAATGGAATCATCATCGGAAAAAACCGTTTGGATAAGTACATGTATTTTTGGAAAATGGCCCTTAATAAGTTTCGTAGCTTCAATACCTGAAATGCCAGGCATTTCAATATCCATTAAACAAATATCGCAATCTATTTTTTCAAGTTTTTCAATGAGGTTGTTACAATTTGGAAAGGCTGCCGTGCAAGTAAAGGAAGGCGTTACATCAATCAAAAGTTGTAAACTTTCTCTTAAGTGAGTATTATCTTCAAAAATACAAATGTTCATTCCATACGCAATTAAAATACAATTTTAAGTCATCAAAACGGACAAATCAATACCTAATTTGGGGGAAGCACTACCTAAGCCAAGGGAAACTGCAATGTTATTTGTGTTCCTTTATTTTTTACCGATTCTATAGCCAAAGTCCCTTTTAATTCCCCTGCCCTGTTTTTCATATTGTGGAGACCATTGCCTCCTTTTACTTCTGTATCTGAAAAACCAATTCCTTCATCTTTGATAGTCATTTCTAACTTTTTCTGCTTTGCATGGATAACAATATCAAGGACCGAAGTGTTAGAATATTTAATAGCATTGTTTACTGCCTCCTTAAAAATAAGATACAGGTTTTTGCTTTGTTGCATACTAAGTTTTACCGAATCCATACCCATAACCTGAAAGGTATGTTGTATATTTTTACTGGCACATAAATCGCTTGCAAAATTCTCCATTCGCTCCAAAAGTCCTATGCCATAAGCCTCATCGTTAGGCTTAAGCATCCAAACGATATCACTCATTTTATCCATAGTTTCATGAGCATTGGCTGCTACCTTATCCAAAATAGATTGCTTGTTTTCAAACTGTTGTTGTGCTGCCATTTGACTTAACATATAAATACTACTCAAAGAGCTACCCACTTCATCATGCAAGTCTGCTGCTAACTGATTTCTTAATTCTACCTCTTGCATTTTTTGTTGCATCCTATTTCGGTACATAAACATCCAAACGCCTAATGAAATAAAAAGAATCACTAATCCGGAAAGTACCAACCAAAAACGCTGTTGCTTTAATTTTTCATTTTTAATGATTTGATCCTTTTGGAGTAAAGCAATTTGTTTTTCATTATTCGCTTTGTTGTACTTTTCCTCTATGGTTTTGAATTGGGTTTGAACATCGTTATTTCTTATACTATCATTGAGCTTAACGTATAGATTGGTGTATTCCAGTGCTTTATCATACTGTTTTAAATTGGTATAGTACGCTGCCAAGTTTTTATAACCTGCGGCTTCCTTGCTTATAGCGCCGGATTCTTTTAAAGTTTGAATATCTTTCAGAGCGGTTTCTGCATTCTCCTTTACTTTTGAAGTAGCTTCTTTAATTGCTAATATTTCCAGATCTGCTGCTATTACAGAAGAACTATCGCCTAATTTTTTTGCTAAGTGTTTACTTTTTTCAAAATAAGATAAGGCTTTTTCGGTGTCCTCTTTTAATGAAAATATTTTTCCCAAATTAAGATTCACTTTTACCTCTTCTGTAGAGAGCTTTAAATCCTGTACAATCCGTAACGCTTTATGGTAGTGCAAAAGGGATTTCTCGTACGACCCAAGACCCATATAAATTCTACCCAAAGACTGTTCTGCATTTCCCAGTCCGCGGGTATCGTTCATTTCTTTTTTTAATGAAATTGATTTATTGATATAGGATATCGCTGATGCATATTGCTGAAGCTCTATATAACACTCCCCTATATTTTGATAACAAAAAGACTGCCCATTTTTATTTTGGGTTTGTTCAAATCCTTGTAATGCTTCGAGATAATAATTTAATGCCAAATTAAAATCGCTTAAGCCTAAATAAATATTACCAATATTAATAGCTTGCCCTGAGGATGCGTTTAAGTTTCCAGCCGCTAGAGAAGCTTCATAGGATTTTATAAAAAAGGGGAGTGATTCACCTATGTTACCTCTTTTTTTATGGATCAACCCCATGGTTGAGTAGTAATTTCCTTTAATGATATCACTATCGGGTCCTGTACTGGTATTTGCAATTGATTTCAACAGTTGGGCGTAGTAATTAGCGCTGTCTATTTGTGCCTGATTTTGATAAATAAGCGCCAATTGTGAGTAGGTTGAACTCATAGCTCTTTCATCCTTTACAGTTAACAAAAGCGACTTGGCTAACCATAAATACTTTTTTGACTTGTCACTATCCTTGCGTGAATATTCAATAGCTAGATAGTTGAGGGATTTTATGGTGTTTAAATCCTTCTGATTTAATTTTACAATAGCTTCCAAACTATCTATTCTGGATTGTTGAGCAAGCAATTTAGAAGCCACTAGCAAGCATAGAATAAAACAGAGGCTCCTAAGACTCATAACAATAGAAATTAATCTACTAAAAGTAGTTTAAAATTTGATTAGAAAAGAAAAAATATAGGCGAAACACTTTTTTTACCTACTGAAAAAAATCAAAATGCAATTAAGACTTCTCTTTTTAAAGCTTCCTCACCAAAATATTGGCATTGCTGGAGCTTAATATTGGTGCAGGAGAAGCAGCGCCAAACACAGGGAAAACCCTGAAGGTTATTTGATCTCCGGCCGCTAAATAGATATCGTTTGTAAAGGAAAAATTTTGAGTGTAACTAAGGCTAAAATAGGCGCCATCTTGAACAAAAAGTTGACTATTATAAAATCCATTGACATACACTCTAAATCCCATGACCATTTGGTTGGTACCCGCACCATTAAAATCAACCGGCAAATTGGCGGTAATGGAGTATACCCCTGTAGATGGAACCGTATAGGTACCTGTAGCTGTATTGTAAGTACCTCCACCTAGATTATGGACGACCGTAGGATAAACCACAGTGTATTCCACAGCATTGGTAAGTGAAACATTATTTGGGGTACTTATCTTTAGTGCCGGGCTACTATTACTTACCCAGCTAACATTTCCGGCACCATCGGTCTGCATAATTTGGTCTGCCGTACCTCTGGAAGCAGGTAATATATAATTATTTACTGCTGAAGTCCCTATGGAAACATTGCCTAAAAAATATCCTGCATAGCTGCCACTTTTGAGTACTTCGGAATACACACCATACTGGGTGCCCCCTGCGCTGTCTGAAATATAGTTATACGATCCATACTTGGTACCAGAACCAGAGCCTACAAGACCATTATAAGTTCCAAAATGAGTACCCGTACCTGCCCCTGAAATAATGTTATTCACTCCAATTCGTTGCCCTGTACCAGCACCCTGAAGGTTATTATCGGTTCCAATATGCATACTGGAGGAAGAAGGGGTCATAAAATTATTGACACCCCGCTGTATACCACTCCCTGCTGTAATATTATTGTAAACTCCTGTATGTTCTCCAGCCCCGGTATTGGCAAGATTCAAATAAACTCCTATTTGTTGTCCCGAGCCGGTTCCTGAAAGCTGTTGAAAGGTACCATAATGATTTCCCGAACCATTCCCTAATAAATCATTATAGGTTCCAAAATGATTGCTATTGCCGGAATTACTTATACTGGTAAAAACCCCATATTTAAGCCCCAATCCAGTGCCGCCAATTTGATTATATAGCCCCATTTGGGTTGTATTACTTGCACTGGAAATTGTAGTATAATGACCATAGTGAACGCTGGCACCAGAATTAATAATGTTGGTATAGCTACCATATTGGGTTCCGGTTCCGGTTCCCGATAATAAATTTTGGGTACCATAATGAAACCCCGTGCCAGAACCCGTTAATGAATTATAAACTCCAGTGTGAACCCCATCTCCGCTACTTGATATACTATTTGAAATAGTGGTTTGAGACCCAGACCCGGAGCCAGCTAAAGAATTTAAAACTCCAGTATGTTGCCCATTTCCAACATTACTGATAGAATTATACACTCCGGTATGTTCATTATCTCCGGCATTAGTAATACTATTTATTATTCCACGCTGCTGTCCTGTACCATTACCTGCTAAAATGTTGTATATTCCCCAATGGTTACCCGAACCCACACCATTGAGTTGATTTTGCAATCCATAATGGTTTCCATCTTGGCTATTATTAATAATATTGTTAATAGCATATTGATTTCCTGTACCATTCCCAATTATGGAAGTATTCATACCATAATGAGTCCCCGAGCCTGCCCCGGAAAGCGTATTAAGAATCGCTTGATGCGTATTATCCCCTGAATTTGTAATAGTGTTAGCAATACCTATTTGGCCTCCGGTACCAGATCCAGATAGTGCATTCAACATACCGCGATGTAATCCTGAACCCGAACCACTAAGCACACTATAAAATGAATTATGTTCTGCATCCCCAGAATTATTGATTGTATTAAAAACAGCATATTGCATTCCGGTACCCGCTCCTGAAAGGGTATTGGTTGTTCCTATATGGATGCCGGATCCGGCTCCTAAAAGGGTGTTTGAAGATCCAATATGTTGCCCAGTTCCTGAATTACTTATAGATGAATTGACACCGTATTGAAATCCATTTCCGGTACCTCCCAAATTATTGTAAACCCCTTGGTGTATTCCGGAACCTCCTGTTAAAAATTCATTGTACACTCCTGTTTGAACAGAAGTAGAGGTATTTGAAATTGTATTATAAACCCCACGTTGCTCTCCCGAACCACTACCCGTCAAGCCATTAACAATACCGTAATGAACCCCGGTACCAGTACCAGATAATGAATTTAACATTCCGTAATGAAATCCATTCCCGGAATTGGATATTGGATTGTAAACTCCTATTTGTTGACCCGAACCTGTTCCAATCATTGCATTATACAATCCATAATGAGTTCCGGTTCCTGTATTGGCAATATTATTGTAAATCCCCATAAGTGAACCACTTCCCGTACCTCCTATAAGGTTATATAAGCCTCTTGTAGTACCTGAACCTGTAAAGTTATTTTCATTATAAATTGAGCTATTTATTCCCGTATCTGAATAGTTAGAATAAATACTAAGTGTTCTAGTTAAGGTTCCATCCGCCTGATTAAGTTCTAACAGATAATCGGCTGTGTTTTTACCTATGGCCAAGTTTCCGAAGGTAAACTTATCATCTGTAATATTATCCGGTGGCGAGGTGGTACCTTCTTCATACCAATCAATATCACCTGTAGCCGTTGCTGAAGTAATTAATCGCTCCCAAGTGGCACCATTAAAATAATAATACCCCACTCCGCTTCCACCCGTAGTAGCTGCATTGGTGTTGTAAATAAGTAATCCTGTTGCTGCGGTATTTACCCCATCCAGCATGGTATCTGTAATATCCAAAAGAGATACTTGTGGAATAAGCATTCCTTTATTGGTTGAAGAAACATCTAGTAAAGAAGATGGATTAGGAGAAGTAGTACCGATACCAACTTGAGCAATTAAAACAAATTCTTGCATTAAAATTGCCATAAAAAAAATGACTCGTTTCATCTTAATAAAACATTTGAAATAGTGGAAGATGCAATGCCCAAATAGTTCCTAACTATCAGATTTTTGAGATATATCAATAGGCATTTCATAACTTTTAATTAAAAAAGCGGGAGCCATGTAATACTTGGGGAACACAAATGTAATTTATTGGTTTGAAATAAAATACAGGTGAATCCCCTTTTTTTTATCGTAAAAAATTAGAAAATTTATAGTTGAAAAAATTACTCTTTTTCCTTTTTAAGTGTTTCGATTTCCTTTTTTAGCGCTTCAATTTGTTCCTGTTGTTGTTTAATGGCATTGATAAGGATAAAGTCCATAGCACCATAATCTACACCAAGGTAATTCTCTTTGGTTTTTCCGTCTTCGGAAGTATATTCCCATTCTTTTACCATGTAGGGAGCCACTTCCTGCAATTCCTGCGCAATGGTTCCTACTCCAGTTTCATGAGGCATTTCGGCTTTTCCATTGTATGTAAACCAAACGGGATTAATTTTTTCTAATAAAGAAAGCCCATCGGTAAAAGGTTTCACATCTTTCTTTAATTGCCTATCTGAAGCGACTGTCCAAGCACTAGATAAAGGCTTAGCAGCAGAATCAGTCTGTAGTTGCAATGCAAACCCAGGACTTGCCGTTCCAATACCTAATCTATAGGACACAAATACTCTCCCAGAAAAATAACCGGAAAAAGAACTACTATTAGAAGGATCTGTAATGGCGTAATAGCCTATCTGATTTCCAGAAGTTCCCAAAAGATTTGCGTAGGAGCCATAATTGGATCCTGTAGCAGCAACATCACCAACTACATAGGTCCCGTATTTTGATCCTGACCCAGTACCCAACAAGGTATAAAACCCAAATCGATTAGAAACATCGGTATTTTGAAAATCATTATAAAGGCCATATTTGGTTCCTGTAGCGGTGCCTGTAAAATTATTTTGCACGCCATATTTAATTCCTGTATTAGATCCTGTGAAATCATTGGTCAACCCTGTTCTACTTGAACTACCGGAACCTCCAAAAACATTGACAACTCCCAGGACACTGGCGCCAGAAGAACTTACACTCACAAATCGGTTGTATTGACTCATATAATTAGCCCCGGTTCCGGTACCCGAGAAAGCATTAATAGTCATAATTCCCCCAAAATTGGAGCTTAACGTATTATTAAACAATTCTAAGTTGGGGCTTACAAAAGTTCCGGACACATTCAAAGCATTTTGATTTTGAGCATCAATGGTTACCATTCCCAAATCTGAGGTGGTACCAATGGCAACATGCTCTGTTAAACCATCTCCGGGGGTAAGATAGGTACCGCCATCGGTCCATTCACTGCTAAAAACACTGGAAGGATCTACCCAGTTTACATTTCCAGCCCCGTCGGTTTGCATTAATTGGTCTGCAGTTCCTCTGGAAGCGGGTAAAGTATAGGTATTAACTCCAGAAGTTCCTATGGCCACATTTCCTAAAAAATACCCTGCATAGCTGCCACTTTTAAGAACCTGAGATTGTATGCCGTAGTGAGTCCCTCCGGCTCCGGAATCGATAATAATGTAGTTTCCATATTTATTTCCGGTACCGGAACCATTCATTAATGTAGAAGCTCCAAAATGAAGCCCGTTTCCTGCTCCTCCAATGCTAGTAGTGACCCCTATCATGGTACCGGTACCATTACTGAGGGTATTATTTATTCCATATTGGGCACCACTTCCCGTGCTTGTAAATAAATTATACAATCCTGTAAGGGTACCATTACCCGTATTGGATATCTGGTTTTGAATGGCATATTGATCGCCAGTACCTGTTCCCGAAAGTATATTCCACATCCCTCTGTGAACCCCAGTACCAGTACCACTTAACTCATTGATAATTCCCGAATGTGCCGCATCACCTGCGTTACCTATAAGTGTATGTACGCCTATTTGTTCTCCAGTTCCATTACCGATAATGGTATTAATTAACCCGTAATGACTTCCAGAACCCGAACCTGAAAGGCTATTATTTAGGGCTATATGGGAACCATTCCCTGTGTTAGTAATACTAGTTTGCATACCATATTGATTCCCGGATCCGGAACCAAATAGATTATTTGTAACTCCTATGTGTTGTCCTGTACCTCCACCGTATAGTGCTGAAACCACACCATGGTGATTACCATTTAAACTGTTATCAATTTCATTATAAGTCCCTATTTGGTTTCCGGTAGCTGTACCTGTTAAGTAGTTGTGTGTTCCATAATGAAGACCATTACCGGTATTATCAATGGTATTAAAAAGCCCGGTTTGAGTTCCTGTTCCCGATCCGCCCAAATCATTTACAGTTCCTGTTCGGGTTCCTGTCCCTGTTCCTTCAATAGTATTATAATGCCCATAGTAAGCATACAAAGTGCCCCCATTTACATAATTATTACTACCATATATATTTCTAGCAGCGTTTATCACTGAATTGAAGGTACCGTAATGTGTCCCCGAACCCGAACCCGTTACAGAATTATATACCCCAAAATGGGCACCCGTTCCTGCTCCGGATACCGTATTATACACGCCATAATGTACCCCGTTTCCGGTATTGCTAACATCATTATAATTTCCATATTGCTCCCCTGTCCCCGTACCTGACAATGTGCTGTACGTACCAAAATGATCGTTTGTTCCAGTGTTGGTAATAATACTTCGCACCCCAGTCATGGTTCCATTTCCAGATCCGGATAATACACTTCGCATGCCTTGGTGGGATCCATTACCATTATTGGCAATTTCATTGTAAATGGCATAATGTAAATTATCGCCTGTATTTGTAATGTAATTCCCTACCCCAAATTGCGGACCCGTTCCGGCACCTGATAATTGATTATACAAACCATAATGATACCCACTCCCAGAGCCATTGGTAACAGAATGTAAGCCTCTGTGTTCTCCATTTCCATTGCCTAAGATTCTTCCAAAAAGTCCTACCTGGGTGGCATCTCCTGTATTTGTAACCTCAGAAAGTAACCCATAGGTGGTTACATTGGCGGTACCATTCATTAAAATGGATACCCCTCGTCCTCCCTGGTCTTCCTCAACATCTAAAGACCAATCGGCTGTTGTTTTACCAATGGCTACATTTCCTTGTGTATAGATATCATCTGTAATGGCGTTGGGACTAGTGGTGGTTCCTTCTTCGTACCAGTCTATATCATCAGTATTTGTAGCAGTAGTAATTAATCGTTCCCAAGTTGTTCCATTAAAATAATAATACCCAACCCCACTACCACCAGTAGCAGCGGCATTAGTATTATAAATTAGTAATCCTGTCGCGGCTGTATTTACTCCATCGAGTATGGTATCTGTAACATCTGTAAGTGAAACTTGAGGTATCAAGATTCCTTTATCTGAAGAATTAATATCAATTATGGATGATGCATCTGGGGTAGTGGTTCCTATACCCACCTGAGCAAATCCGTAAAAAAAAGGGGCAAAAAAAACTGCTAAAATGACTAACTTTTTCATAGTGTTCTTAAGTAAAAGATTAGTGCCTAAAAGTGTAGACTTTATAAATATAACTTATTTAGTTTAAACACTCCATTTTGAAAATAGAATACCTTTATTCTTTTTTAAGTTTTTCAATTTCTTTTTTCAAATTCTGAATCTCCTGCTTTTGTTCTTCAATCATTTGTTGTTGCTCCTGAACGGCTTTTACCAACGGTACAACAAATTCAGCATAACGCAATCCGTAGTAGTCATCACCGTTTTTGGGTTTATCTACCCCACTGAAATCATAACCCACTTCCTGAGCTGCAGTTTCAACTTCTTGGGCTATAAAACCGGTACGTATCATATTTCTGGCATCGGTAATATCTAACTTTGGAAAGTTTTTTGCTTCCGGATTATTTGTATCCGATAAGTAATCGGCCTTCATTTGATAGGTCACCGGGCGTAATTTCAGAATAAAATCAAGTCCCTTTACATTCTCTTTAATGTTATCCTTCAGGCGTCCATCGGATACGGCAGTGAATCCGACAGCACCACCTATAGAGGTAATTACTCCATTGCCTACACGAACAGTGTTAGTACCTGCTGTAGTAGACCCATAGCCTAAAGCCATGGAATTATTATAATTGTTTGCTCCGGCATCGGCAATACAACCTAAGTAGGTATTCGCATAACCTGTGGCATTGGTATAGCCAGCATAGGTTCCTAGAGCTGTATTCACATAACCATCAGTAATTGACGATGGATTATTATTAAAAAGTGCATAGGAGCCTACGGCAACGTTCCAAGTATCAAAAGAAGTACCTCCATTACTAAGACTTTGTCTATATAAACTTTGATGTCCAATTCCTATATTATAATTTGCTTCGGTATTCTGTCTCATGGCCCAAAATCCCATAGCAATATTGGCAGTAGCTATGGTAGTAGATTCCAAAGAACCACCCCCAACAGCAATATTGGTTCCTCCTGAAGTTAAACTAGTCATCGCATAATGACCAATAGCTGTGTTTTGGTTTCCAGAAGTAACTCCAAACATACTATGGTACCCTATAGAGGTATTCCCATATGGGGTTGACCCGGCACTATTCCCTTGCATGGAAAAGGAGCCTATGGAGGTATTCTCATTACCTGTTGTATTATACCTAAGGGCGTTCAATCCCATGGCCGTATTATTATTTCCAGTTGTGTTGGCACGCAGCGCATAAGTTCCTACGGCAGCGTTTCGATAACCATTGGTGTTATCCCTTAAAGATTCTGTGCCCAAAGCCACATTTTCATAGCCATCTATATTCTCTTTGAGTGATTCAAATCCCATAGCGATATTATCATTTCCCACCGTGTTTTGCTGCATGGCATCCACGCCAATAGCTGTGTTGTAGTTACCAGTAGTATTGGCAGAAAGTGCAACCGCCCCTACAGCTGTGTTACGGGTTCCAGTGGTATTGGCATCCAACGCATAAGTACCCAGCGCGGTTCCATAGGAGGCGGTAGTATTAAGCCGCAAGGCATTGTATCCCATGGCAATATTATAGGATCCTGTGGTATTTTCAAATAATGTGGAAACCCCAACCCCTGTATTGACTACACCCGTAGTATTATTGTACAAAGATACACCTCCTATAGCCGTGTTATAAATTCCATTGTTGGTAGCGGTAGGATTATTATTGTATAGCGAAAGGGCGCCAACAGCCGTGTTATATGAGTTCCAAGCAGTATTTGAGTTGTTAAAAGATTGATTATACATAGCTCTAAAACCAATAGCGGTAGAATAAATGGAATACGAATCATTGGCCAAAGCATACCGCCCAGTAGCAGTTGCTGCTTGAGCTCCCTGTCCATATTCCATAGCCCCTACTCCTACCGCCACATTTTGAGCGCCGGATCCATCACCGCGTAAAGCCCTCCAACCAATGGCAACATTCATGCTATTACTGTTAGCATTTTCCATGGCTTCCCTTCCAATAGCAGTATTGCTTCCTCCCGGCCCCACTAAATCTCGCAAGCTTCGATAACCAATAGCTACATTGCCGTCAGAATCTGTGGCATTCTCAAGTGCTTGATAACCCATCACAGTATTCAATGTTCCTGTTGTAATAGCGGTTAGCCCTTTATAACCAATAGATGTATTGGTACTGGTAGAATCTATTAATCCGGCTACTTGATTGTTTACCCTAATGTTTAAAGGTTGTTCGTCTAAAGTTCCAATAAAATTAGCAGAAGTAGTGCCAGAATTTCCGTCCAAATTCCACTTAGGCTCTGCAGAGGTGGTCATCTTTTCCCAAGTTGTTCCGTTAAAATAATAAAACCCTACCCCACTACCCCCGGTGGTGGCACTATTGGTATTGTAAATAAGTAATCCCGTTGCAGCGGTATTGACACCATCCAGCATAGTATCGGTGACATCTGCCAATGACACTCGCGGAATTAAAATACCTTTATCCGTTTCAGTAATGTCTAAAATAGAAGATGCATCCGGAGTGACTGTTCCTATACCCACCTGAGAAATAAGTAGAGTATGTATGCAAAAGGCTCCTAGAAATAAAAATAGCTTTCTCATATTATAAAATTTAATAAGTAGATAAGCTATTGATAATTGGGGATTTACAAATATAAAGGTTTCATTTATAATAAGATAGGGGTATTTAACCCATTTTATTCTTTTAAATCCCTTTTATTGCCAAACAAAGAGAATGTTTGCTTCTGTAGGAAAACTAACAAGTGATGCTGAAATATTAGATAATCGAACATTTATAGCGTCGGCATCCATCCACACATGTTGTACAAATACAGAGGTTCCTAAATCACTTTCAAAAGCCACTGAAGCACCTGTTTGCTGCGGAATATTTAAAACACTATTGGTACCTGTAATTGTTAAAACAACACTCGAATTAGCAGGAATTGAAGTCGTGCCAAAATTCCAGTTTAGAGAATACATTCCTGAATGCACATTACCAGGGGTTCCTAATTTAAAAGTACCTTCAACATCTAGGGTAGCATTGGGGGTGGGAGTCCTTAATCCCAAATTCCCTGAAGCATCTACCCGAAGTACTTCACTACTATTAATACTAAAGGCTATTTCATCAGTTGCTGGGCTAAAAAAACCGGTTGTTGCATCGCCATTAAAATAAAATGATGGATCTACTTCTGAACCATCGTCAAATTGAATTTCATTAACACGATTATTGGAAGCAGGATCTAAATAGTAGGCACTATTATCCCAATCTATAATTTGGTTGCTGATATACAAATCGTTATTAGTAGCATTGGTATTACCGATGTACACATTTCCACTTTGGCGTTCAATATCGGATCCATTAGTTACCCAGTCTCCATCATCAAGGGAGGCATTCGAAGTAATTAAACGCTCCCATAAAGTTCCGTTAAAATAATAATAACCCACTCCACTACCACCAGTGGTAATCGCATTGGTATTATAAATTAATAACCCGGTAGCCGCTGTATTAACACCATCCAACATTGTATTAGCAACATTGGGTAGAGATACCTGCGGAATTAAAACTCCTTTATTGGTGGAAGAAATATCGATTATAGACGAAGGAGCAGGTGTAGTAGTACCAACCCCTACTTGCGAACACAGAAAATGGCTAACAGTAAAAAACCCTGCCAATAACACTATCTTTTTCATAGTATAATTTTAAAAGCAGGGGAGCTATTAAATAATTGGGTAAAAGTTACAATAAAATAAAATGTAAACTATATGAAATCCTCTTTTTTGTTAAACTTCAAATTTGCATACTTTTTTACAAAATCGTAACATTACAACTCTTTTAACATTGCATATATGGAAAGCCAAGACATTAAACCAAGACAACCCCAAGACGAGCATATTGTTGAAAATAAAGAATTAACTATTTGGGAAGCACTTATACCTGTAATTGCGCTCATCATTATGTTGTTTTTTAATGTGTTTTATGCCTTTGGAGATGATGCCTTAAGCGGAAGCAACCAATTTATACTACTCTTAGGGGGTGCTGTGGCTGCCATTGTGGGATATTTTAACAAGGTCAAATTTTCGCAAATGATGGATGAAGTAGCCGAAAATGTAAAATCTACTTCAGGAGCTTTATTAATTCTTTTAATGGTGGGTGCTTTAGCCGGAACTTGGCTTATAAGTGGAATTATACCTACCATGATTTATTACGGCATGCAAATACTAAGTCCTAAAATTTTCTTGGTTTCCACCGTAATCATTTGCTCTATAATTTCTATTGCTACTGGAAGTAGCTGGACGACTTCAGCTACGGTAGGTATTGCGTTAATTGGTATTGCAAATGCACTGGGAATATCTGTTGGAATGACTGCAGGAGCAGTCATTTCCGGAGCTTATTTTGGAGATAAGTTATCTCCCATGAGCGACACCACCAACCTAGCACCCGCTATGGCAGGAACCGATCTTTTTACCCATATAAAATACATGACCCTCACAACTATCCCAACCTATACTATTACTTTATTATTTTTTATCATTTTAGGGTTAACTATTGAACCTCAAGGAGTAGCAGATACAGAAACTCTTTTGGGATCCATAAAGCAATCGTTTACCATAAGTCCTTGGCTGTTTGTTGTCCCTATTATAGTAATCTTTTTGATTGTCAAAAAAACTCCACCATTAATTGCCCTTTTGGCTGGAACATTACTAGGAGGTGTTGCCGCACTAATTTTTCAACCCAATATTGTGGCTACTATTGGAGGATCTCAAGATTTAACATTTCTCTCTGCATATAAAGGAATTATGAATGCCATTACAGTTGATACCAGTGTAGCAACCGATAATGAAATTCTTGCCGACTTATTCTCATCAGGAGGAATGAAGGGTATGTTAGGAACCATATGGCTAATTGTTTGCGCTATGGTATTTGGCGGGGTCATGGATGCTATTGGCGCCCTTGCTAGAATAAGCAAAGCGCTTCTTAAATTATTTCATACTACCTTCGGATTATTTGCCAGTACCGTGGCTAGCTGTTTAGCTTTAAATGTAACTGCCAGCGACCAATACCTAGCCATTGTTGTCCCCGGGAAAATGTATGCCAAAGCTTTTAAGGATAAAGGATTAGCTCCTGAAAATCTCTCAAGAACACTTGAGGATAGCGGTACAGTGACCTCGGTGTTGGTTCCGTGGAATACGTGTGGAGCTTATCAAAGCGGCGTTCTGGGGGTAGATACATTACACTATGCAGGCTATGCCATTTTTAACTGGTTAAGCCCTTTTATGACATTACTGTTTGCCGGACTTAGAATAAAAATTAAAGAATTAACTACTTCAAAAAAATAATGCTATGGCAAAAATAACATTGGGAGGAAATCCCGCCGAGACTATTGGATCACTTCCAAAAATTGGGTCCAAAGCAATCGATTTTAACTTGACAGCCACGGATATGACAGACAAATCCCTAAACGAATATAACGGGTTTAAAAAATTATTGAATATTTTTCCAAGTGTCGATACAGGAATCTGCGCTGCTTCTGCCCGAAAATTTAACGAAGCCGCTTCCCAAATGAAGAACACCAAAGTACTTTGTATTTCCAGAGATCTCCCTTTTGCCCAAAAACGTTTTTGCGCTGCTGAAGGTCTCGAAAATGTAGAAATGCTTAGCGATTATAAAACAGGTCAATTTGGGAAAGACTACAGCCTGGAAATCACCAAAAGTGCTTTTCAAGGACTTCACTCCAGAGTCGTAATCGTTTTAGACGAAACTAATACCGTAATCTATTCAGAACAAGTGCCTGAGATTGGACAAGAACCCAATTACGATGCTGCGCTTAAAGCCCTTGAGTAATGTGGAATACCTTTATTGGTAAACGAATTTTAGGCTTTAAATATGCCTTTAAAGGCGCTTGGATGCTTTTAAAAAATGAAGCCAGTATTCAAGTGCAAATAGTAATTGCATTACTAATGACAGGTGCCGGATTCTATTTTGAAATTTCACAAACAGAGTGGATTTTTCAAACCTTAGCCATAGGATTGGTTTTAAGTATTGAAGGGGTAAACACAGCTGCAGAAGAAATAGCCAATTTTGTACATCCGGATTTTCATCATAAAATTGGGTATATTAAAGACGTCGCAGCGGGTGCGGTTTTTTTTGCAGCAATTGCAGCAATTATTGTGGGTTGCATCATTTATATCCCAAAGTTTTAGGAATCTATTTATCTATTAAAATTTTATTGGCTAAGTCCCGTTCTATATTTGTATTTTTGCCTTAAGACAACCCAACCTACATGGCTAAAAAGAATAGCAAAACCTCTTCCAAAGAAAAACAGCCTCGTAAAAAGTTATCGCTTACGCTTTCCAAACAACAACAAATTTTATGGGGAAGCTTCCTTTTTTTATTAGGACTGGCACTGCTCATTTCATTTACCTCCTACTTTTTTACCTGGCAGGCAGACCAAAGCTTAGTAGGTGAGTTAAGTAGAGACCTTGAAGCCAAAAATTGGCTTAACAAGTTTGGTAGTACTATTGGATACTTTTTTGTCTACAACGGCGTAGGTATTTCTGCTTTTATTTTTGCCTTTTTGGTTACCTTAACGGGGGTCTACTACTTTTTTAACTTCGGAAAGAAACAATTACTTAGATTTTGGTTTTGGGGATTGTTGGTTATGCTATGGCTGGCTGTCTTTTTTGGTTTTTTCACCAAAGGAGAATCGTTATGGAGTGGTGTTGTAGGTTATGAAATTAACGACCTTTTTCAAGATTATATAGGCTTAACAGGGACTATTTTATTGATGGCTTTTCTTGCCATAATCTATCTCGTAGTGCGTTTAAAGATGACCCCCGAAATGGTGGCAGACTCTTTAAAATCTACCAAAAAACAAATAACTGAAGACTTTATTCCTGAAGAAACAGCTACTGTTGAAGCTTCTGAAGAAATACCTGTAGATTATAGCTTTCAGGATGCTTCTGAAACAACAGAAGATCCTATTCCAGAACCCGAAATTACTTCAAAAGAAACAACTACTATTTCAGAAATAGTGAAGAATACTACTGATGATGATGATGTTTCTATGGAAATTGAACAAGTAGAAGAAGAGGAATTGGTAGAAAACCTTAGCAAAAAACTCGTAGAAGATTTTGGAGAGTTTGACCCAAAACTAGAGTTAAGCAATTATAAATTTCCTTCCATCGAGCTTCTTAAAGATTACACCGGTGGGCAAGGTATTACTATTAATCAAGAAGAACTGGAAGAGTACAAAAACCGTATTGTAGATACCTTAAAAAATTACAATATTGGCATTGCCAATATTAAAGCAACCGTAGGACCTACCGTTACTTTATATGAAATTGTACCCGACGCAGGAATTCGTATTTCAAAAATTAAAAATCTGGAGGACGACATTGCCTTATCCCTTTCAGCATTAGGTATTCGTATTATTGCACCCATACCTGGTCGTGGTACTATAGGGATTGAAGTTCCCAACAAAACTCCAAAAGTAGTTTCTATGCGTTCTGTAATTGCTTCGCCAAAATTTCAAAACGCCGAAATGGAGCTTCCCCTCGCTTTGGGAAAAACCATTAGCAATGAAACCTTTGTCGTAGATCTGGCAAAAATGCCTCACTTACTCATGGCTGGTGCTACCGGACAAGGAAAGTCAGTTGGGTTAAATGCCATACTCGCTTCCCTACTTTACAAAAAACACCCTGCGGAAGTAAAATTTGTCTTGGTGGATCCTAAAAAAGTGGAACTTACCCTTTTCAATAAAATAGAACGTCATTATTTAGCCAAACTTCCCGATACTGAAGAGGCCATTATTACAGACACCAACAAAGTGATTTATACGCTTAATTCTCTTTGCATTGAAATGGATACCCGTTACAACTTGTTGAAAGACGCCATGGTTCGGAACATTACCGAATACAATCAAAAATTCAAGGCACGTAAATTAAATCCAAACGACGGACATCGTTTTCTTCCCTATATAGTATTGGTTATTGACGAGTTTGCAGACCTCATCATGACAGCAGGGAAAGAGGTAGAAACGCCTATTGCTCGCTTAGCGCAATTGGCCCGTGCCATTGGTATTCATTTAATAATTGCCACACAACGTCCTTCGGTGAATGTTATAACTGGTATCATCAAAGCCAACTTCCCAGCCCGTATCGCTTTTAGGGTTACTAGCAAAATAGACTCTAGAACCATTTTAGATAGTGCGGGTGCAGACCAATTGATAGGCCGTGGAGATATGTTATACACCCAAGGAAATGACCTTACCAGAGTACAATGCGCCTTTGTGGATACCCCGGAAGTAGCAGATATTACCGAATTTATTGGCTCCCAAAAAGCCTATCCCAATGCCCATTTGTTACCCGAATATGTGGGCGAAGAAGGTGGCACAAATCTTGATATAGACCTTGGCGAACGGGATGACTTGTTTCGTGAAGCAGCAGAAGTTTTGGTGGTGGCACAGCAAGGCTCGGCTTCATTGTTGCAAAGAAAACTTAAATTGGGATACAACCGTGCCGGAAGGCTTATAGATCAACTGGAAGCTGCAGGTGTTGTAGGCCCATTTGAAGGTAGTAAAGCCAGACAAGTACTTATCCCAACGATTGACGCATTAAACCAGCTATTAGACAACGAAAACAACGAATTGTAATGAAGAAAGCAGTAGTACTATTTGTAACCATCCTTTTCAGCATAAGCTTTACACAAGCGCAGGACGCAAAAAAATTGCTAAATGAAGTTTCAGCCAAGGTGAAAAGTTATGACAATATTGTTATTGATTTTAAGTGGAATTTAAGCAATGAAAAAGAAAAAGTAAACCAAGAAACTCGTGGTGACGTAACCATTTCAGGAAATAAATACCTACTAAATATGTTAGGTACTACCCGCATGTTCGATGGAAAAAAAATATACTCTATTGTCCCTGAAGATGAAGAAGTGACGATTTCCAATTACAATGCACAGGACGATAAAGAAATTACCCCCTCTAAAATGCTTACATTTTACGAAAAAGGATACACCTACAAATGGGATATCGAGCAAAATGTAAAAGGGAGAAAAATTCAGTATGTTAAACTCATTCCTATTGATTCCAAAGCCGAAATAAAAAATATCCTCCTAGGGGTCGACGTACAAACAAAGCATATTTATCGTCTCATTCAAACCGACGATAACGGTACTAAATATACCCTTACTGTAAATTCATTCAAAACCAACGAGCCTTTATCAAAAACCCTTTTTACTTTTGATAAAGCCAAATACGAAAGAGAAGGCTATTACATCAATACTTTGAACTAACCCTTTTTGAAAATACTGGATCGGTACATATTAACCACTTATTTGAAGACGTTTGCCAGCGTCTTCATTATTTTAATGTTCATTTTTGTTCTGCAAACCATCTGGTTATACATTTCAGAATTGGCGGGAAAAGATTTAGAAATTTGGATTATTTTAAAATTTCTTTGGTTTGTTTCCCCACGGCTTGTTCCATTGGTATTGCCCTTAACCATTCTGGTCACCTCGTTGATGGTTTTTGGCAGTTTTGCCGAAAAGTATGAGTTTGCTGCCATGAAATCCACCGGAATTTCCTTGCAAAGAGCCATGCGAAGTGTTATGGTTTTCATTGGACTTTTAGCGATTATTGCATTTTTCTTTGCTAATAACGTGATTCCGTATTCCGAATATAAATGGCAAAACCTTCGCCGTAACATTGCTCAAGTAAGTCCATCTATGGCTATTGTAGCGGGGCAATTCAGTAGTATAGGCGACAATATCAATATTAAAGTAGCTGAAAAAAGTGGTGACCGAGGACAGTTTTTGAAAGATGTAGTCATTCATAAAAAAACAAACAAACGCCCCAATGAAAATACCACCGTTATTATTGCAAATGAAGGAGAATTGGCCAGCGCCGAAGGTAGCAACACGCTCTCACTCATTTTAAAGGACGGGAATTATTATGAAGATATTAGCCTGACAGATAGAACAAAAGAACGCATTAACAAACCCTTCGCCAAAAGTTATTTTAAAGAATATACACTAAACGTAGACCTTACAGAATTTAATAATACCGATATTGAAAAGGAAAACAATTTCAACAATCACAATATGTATAAGGTTAGCGAGTTGATTCCTGAGATTGAAAAGATATCTAACGACTATTCCGAAAACATAAAGGATTTTACAGAGGCAATGACCTTTCGGACGGGTATTTCTAAACCCAGAGACAGCACTGTTACCATAAAGAGAAAAGATAGCTTGTTTACTAGTGTTTTGGAAGCTTTTAAAAAACAAGAAGCCAGTAAAATTTTAGAGACGGCCTTAGATAATACCCGAGGTACACTGCAAACATTAGAATCTAAAAAAAAGGATTATCAAATGCGCACCAAAGTACTAAATAAGCACGAGATTGCGCTTCACAAGAAATTTGTTTTAGGCATTGCGTGTATCATTCTCTTTTTCGTGGGAGCCCCTTTAGGTGCCATCATCCGTAAAGGGGGTATGGGACTACCTATGGTAGTAGCAATAGTATTATTCTTAACCTATCACTTTATAGGAATTTTTACTGAAAATAGTGCCGAAGATGGTACCATGCATCCTTTTTTAGCAAGTTGGCTAAGCACCTTCATTATGCTTCCACTGGGAATTTGGCTCACGTATAGAGCTACTACAGATCAAGGCGTTTTTGACATGGATGCCTTTTTACAACGTTTCAAATTTTTAAAAAGGAACAAAAAAGAAATACCTTCAGAAGAAACCCCGATTATTCTTACCCAACACGAAAAAGCCTTGGTTTTGTCAAGAAATGTGGAACAACTAAAAAATATCGTCAAAAATTATGCTTCTCTCAATTATTCAGAAGATGTGCAAAGGGCAGCCATAAGAGAATTAAAAAAGAAAGGTTATAAAGAGGAAGATATCTTTAATTAGAAAACATAGCATTATTTAATATTCGAAATAACTCCTTTACTTTCCCTATCTTTGTAATCCAAACTTTGTAAGTCATGATTGCTACCGAAAACGGCACTATGATTCAACTCAATACTATAGAAGAAGCCATAGAAGACATTAAAAATGGTAACGTAATTATCGTGGTCGATGATCAGGATCGCGAAAACGAAGGCGATTTTGTAGCGGCTGCTGAAACGGTTACTCCGGAAATGATCAATTTTATGGCAACCCATGGCCGGGGATTAATTTGCGCTCCGCTTACTGAATCACGTTGTAAAGAACTGCATCTGGAAATGATGGTAGGTAACAATACCGATCCTATGGAAACGGCTTTTACTATTTCGGTGGATTTAAAAGGCAAAGGAGTTACTACCGGGATTTCAGCTTCCGATCGTGCTAAAACCATTAAAGCCCTTATTGATGAAACGACAAAACCCTTCGATTTAAGTCGGCCGGGACATATCTTTCCTTTAAAAGCAAAAGAAGGGGGTGTTTTACGCAGAACAGGACATACCGAAGCTGCTATTGATTTTGCACGATTAGCGGGTTTAAAACCTGCAGGAGTGATTGTTGAAATTATGAATGAAGACGGTACAATGGCAAGACTTCCACAGTTAATGGAGGTAGCTAAAAAGTTCAATTTAAAATTGGTTTCGATTGAAGATTTGGTGGCGTATCGAATGGAACACGATTCGTTAATCCAGAAAAAAGAAGATTTTACTATTGAGACCAAGTTTGGACGATTCAGACTTCGGGCCTATGAGCAAACGACCAATAACCAAATTCACATAGCGCTTACCAAAGGGCAATGGAAGGAACAAGAACCGGTACCCGTGAGAGTAAATGCTACTTTGGTAAATCACGATATTTTGGGTACGCTTACCAGTAATGCCGAACAGCAGTTGGACGAAATGTTTCAGGTGATTAATCAAGAAGGAAAAGGAGCTATTGTCTTTATTGACCAGCAAACACAAGCTCTAAATCTTCTCTCAAGATTGGCAACCTTGAAAGAAAGTCAAATAGAAGGACAAGTAGTAAAAGCACCCCGTATCCCAATGGACACCAAAGATTTTGGAATTGGGGCTCAAATTTTACATGATTTGGGTATTCATAAAATACGTCTTATTTCAAACAATCAACAAGCAAAGCGCGTGGGAATGATAGGGTATGGGTTAGAGATTATTGACTATTTACATTATTAATACATTCGAGTAATCGAAAAGGAAGTAGAATTACTCAATAGTACTGGAGCTGGCGTACCACCCCCCCAAACTGGAGTAATGGATAGCTTGATAGTATCTCCCGGATTAATTTCTATAAGTGAATTAAATTGATAGCTTGCCACAAAAGAAGGGTTTAAAAAAGCACCAGCTTGGTCTGTTATTTCTTCTACCATGACACCGTTATTGTAAATTCTATACACTAAAATTGAAGTATTGGAAATGGACCCATTAAAATCCAAGGTTAATTGAGCACTTACCATATACACGCCACTGTCTATGAGTCTAATTTCTCCTAAAGAAGTATCATAAATCCCATTACCATAGTTAAAGGCTACCTGATCAAAAGTGAGTTCTAATTCAACCGAATTAGTTAAACTAAAAGGACTACTAGGGTATGCCTTAAGAGCCAATTTGTCTGATGGTGTTACTACCGATTGCCATTGTACATTCCCACTTCCATCAGTTATTAAAGCTTCGCCACCCGCTCCATCGCTAGATGGAAATTGATATCTATTACTAGTTGCAGAACCAAAGGATACTGTTCCGAGAAAATAACCTGCATATGCATTTGCACCGAGGGCTTCAGAAAATAGTCCATAATGTGTCCCACCAGATGCAGGGTCTATGTAAATACGGGTACCAATTTTGTTGCCATTTCCACTTCCTGTAAGATTTTGATAACTACCATAATGCACTCCATTTCCTGAACCGGAAAGATCACTTCGAATGCCATAATGAGTATTATCTCCAGTATTAGATATTGTATTACCAACACCAATTTGTATTCCCTGACCGGAACTTCCTAATTGATTAAGAACACCATAATGATTCCCAGAGCCAGTTCCAGAGTTTAATGTCTGCATTCCATAATGAGCTCCATTACCGTTATCTAATACTCTGGAAACAAATCCGGCATGAGTTGCATCGCCTACAGTACTAATTTCAGTGATTGCTCCAAAAGTACTCAATGTTGAAGTACCGATCATAGCTAATGATAAACCACGCCCACCACTAGTAGATATAACATCCAATGGCCAACTGGGTGAAATTTGATTGATACCCACATTTCCCTGAGTATAAATATTATCTGTAATTGCTGTTGGACTGTTACTTGTACCCGTTTGAAACCAGTCTTTATTATTATCAGAAGTATACAACAAAACCCAAAGGCTTTGCGTAAAATCCCAATAGTAAAATCCTCTTGCCGCCGTACCATTACCTGTAATAAATAATAGCATTCCATCCTGATTTATACCGGGGTTGGAAGATGGGAATTCATCAACCGAGGGAATTAAAATACCATCCTCAATACTAGGCGATGTAGTATTTGAGGCTTGAATAGCTAGTATTGCCTGCGGGGAAGCTGTATTGATGCCTACTTGTGAAAACCCGGAACTTATAATCCCAAATACCCCTACAAGTAACATTGTTTTGGTATCTAATAAAACCCTTTTCATACTAGTTATTTATTTATGATATTATTTTTAAAGCTTTTGATGGCATCGAGACACTGTTTATCGCTCATTTTATTTATGAGTTCTTTTTCAAAGTCATCAAATGGGGCTTTCATCTGAAACTTATCAATCAATACTGATTTTTCTATAAAATGGTTTAAAAAAGTATAAATCTTTAATGCCGCAATTGGGCTTAATTGAACATTGATTTTATCCTCTTTTTCCATGTTATTTTTACTGTTTAATAACTCTTTTGTAACAACCAAATCCATTTTCATCTATCACCTTAAGTATATATGTGCCCGATGGGAAAGGAAAGTCAAGTGTGACCAAAATACTGTTATCTAAATACCAAGATTTTAGTTGTCTTCCAGTACTATCAAAAACCAATATTTCAGCATTTTTTAATTCTCTTTCAAAAGACAACTGTAGTTTATTTTTAACTGGATTTATAATAAAAATAGAGTTATCTTTAAAATCTTGGTTGGTAGTTTCTAGTGTTAGATTTTCATAAACTTTAACATAACCAAGAGTAGGCTGACTTTTAAATTCCTCACTTGCATAAATGGCTATTCTACTTGCAGAATTACTAAATGAAACTTTATAGCCAAATTGATCTTGTGTATTGCCTTGTAACTCTAACCCAACTTGATTCCACGAATTGTTTTCCCATTGAAAAACACGCACTCTTCCTGCAGAACTGCCACCGCCATCATGAAAGGGATTTCCAAAGGCAATTTTAGTACCATCTGCAGAAAGGGAAAGGGTTGGGGTATAAAAATCTTCTAAATCAATGACATTGCCTCTTTGAAACCAAATGGTGTTTGTCCAATCGTACACATAAATTGCATCTTTACCTCTGGCAGAAAATGTGTTCCCGTCATCACTCATTTCAAATAAAAGCCCAAAACCATCTAACTGTTGCGTCCCGGGAATAGGATTCCCTTTAAGTTCATAGGTAGTGCCTGTCCATTGGTAAATATAAATTCGGCCAGCTACAATATCTGAACCAACGTCTTCAGTATAGGCAGGAACTCCAATAACACTCCCATCTGCTGAAATGGAAAGTACTTCAGCAAAGCCATGACCAGTACCTATTATTGTTTGTGTTTCTATGTATTGTGTTCCATTCCATTGATAAATAGACACTTTTCCAATTTCATTAGTATTCCCAAGATATCCCGGAACTCCAATAATATATCGATTATTTATTTCATCATAAGCTAAAGAAGATCCTAATTGTTCATTAGCCTCACTACCCGAAATAGTATCAATCTCTTCCCAAGTGCTCCCTGTCCAATTCAAGATGGAAACTTTACCGTAGTAGCTATTATTAAACACATACGTTTTCATTCCTATTGCTATTTGATCTCCTTCAGAATTTATTATAGCAACATTTGGCTTAGCTTCCAGGGGAATAGGTTGCCCTTTTAAGACCCAATTATTGTTATTAAACTGGTATACATAGGCATAGTAATTGAAATCTCCACCACCTAAATACTCCCCTGAGGTAAAAACTATATGATCCCCGGATTCATTTAATGATACATGCGATCCAAATTCATAAAAACTAGCTTCAGAGGAAAAAATGGGATTCCCCAATTGTGTCCATTGAGAAAAAGCGCCAAAGGATAGCAAGAAAAAAATGGAAAAAATTATTCCTTTTCTATTTCTTTTTTGTGGACTTATCATTGTTAATGGGTTTCTCATATACTCTTTTTTTATTGGTTAATAATAAGCTTCTTATTGGAGGTATTTTTATCCATTGTTATTTTTAAAACATACGTTCCGGCTGTGTAGGGAAGCTCCATTTCGTAATTGAGAGATTGAGATAGTACATGATACTGAAGTTTTCTTCCTTGCATATCAAAAACTTCCAAAACACCATTTGAAAAGGGTTTAGCGAACGATATATTTACTTTTCCTTTTGATGGATTGGGGTACACCTCAAAATTCATAGAACTTTGATCTATATTACCAAGTGATGGATTTTGAAACACTTTTACATAACCACGATGATTTCCGTTTTCCAATTTGTTAGCAAAAACCGATAGTTTACTACCCGTTGCATCTAGTGAAACGTTTGTTCCAAAATGATCCTCTGGTTCTCCTTCAAGATTAAAACCTACTTGTTCCCAATTAGAATTCCATTGATATACTTTTACATTACCTGCATTTGTACCCCCACCATTAACCCAACTTGATCCTACAGCCAAAACAGTACCGTTTGCAGAAATATCGAAAGGACCAAATCCTGTAAAACCATTGGATTCTGCCACTATGGGTGTTCCTCTTAAAAACCAAATACTCCCTGTCCAATCATACACTTCTATAGTACCTAAGTTGTTTGGAAATCCTAGAGCAGCCACGGTGTTTCCATCACTGCTTAACCCTAAAATAGAACCAAATTGTGTTAACTCCACAGATCCTGGTATGGGATTCCCTTTGGGTATATACTGGTTGCCTGATAGCTGATAAACATATACTTTACCCACTTCAAAATTTCCTCCAAAATCTTCATGAATGGCACCCACAGCTAGGGTACTAGCATCTTGAGAAACAGCTAGTCCATGACTCCCAAAACCACTACTGTTAACACCATCAATAGTTTGTATATTAGCATATTGACTTCCATTCCATTGGTATATATACACCCTTCCTGAAAAATTATTAACTACCCCAGAGCTTACAAAAAGTCTATCATGAATACCATCATATCCTATTTCACTACCAAATTGATCCTCTGGATTTTCACCATATAGTGTATTTCCTTTTTGTTGCCAAATCCCGTTTTGCCAGCTATATACCTCCACTTTTCCCCTATTTGGTCCATTGTGCTCAAATCCAAAAATTCCAAAAGCTATCAGGGTGCCGTCTTCGTTAATAGTCACGATATTAGGAACATAGTCTGGAATGCTAATGGGGTTTCCTTTTAATTGCCAGTTAGTCCCTGTAAATTGATATACACGTACTTCACCAATCCATTGTGTACCCGTATGGGTAGTAGTAAAAACCATATGGTCACCACTTTGGTTTAGTTTTACATTGGCTCCATGGTAAATATAATTTGTATTGGGTGGCAAGAGTGTATTCCCCAATTGTGTCCATTGGCTTAATACCAAATACGGACAGAATAATAAATACAAGAAAATAGGTAAGGATAGTCTAATCCTTACTGTTGTTTGTTTAAAATTTGTCTTCATCGTTTTACCTTTAAGTTTTTTTAAGTATAGCACCACAACCCTAAGGGTTGTTGGTTTTCTTTATTTTAAGTTTATAAAAGCATGGTTGTTTAATTACACTATTATGGCACAATACTATAATTGTTTGCTTTTTAAAAACCTTCATAAAAAACCATTGGTGCTATACTTCCTAATTAACCAATTATGAAAAAAATTACCTTTGTGTTAGTGTTTAATTATTTTTTTTGTCATTGTTTTACCATCTAATTTGAGGTTTAAAAAATAGATGCCACTAGTTAATTCTACATTTACATTTGTTGTTATTTGATTTAGTGGTATGTTGGAATTAATTTTCTTTCCAGTAGCATCTACTAGTTCCATTTTGGCTCCTATCAATTCCTCTAGCATGCTTACTGTAAATGAATCAACAAAAGGGTTTGGACTTATTGTTACATTCCTTTCATCTTGAAATGCATTAATCCCTAAAATAGGAGCTTCATATACTTGTACCCAGCCTTCATTAAGGATAATAATATCTGCATTTGGAGCGCCCACAACCAATCTGTTACCGTTGGCATTTAAAGATAAACCGTAGCCTATAGAGTACCCTAATGAGCCAACAATAGGATCGAGATAGGGTTCATAAACACTACCATTATATTGATAGCTATAAACAGAACCTGTAGCATTTACATTAAGAAAATCGGGGGCTGAAAATACAAAGGCGTTGCCACTAGCATTTATAGCTACATCATATCCAAATCCTTCGCCTATATTTCCTATAATTGTATTTCCAATCTGTTGCCAGTTGTTTGGTGTTACTTCTTTAAAAACTTTTACTCTTCCAGGGACATTTTGAGTATGTTGCGAACTTGAAACTACAAAGGTTTTACCTGCTTCATCTAGATCGATGCTTAACCCAAATCGTTCTAGTTCTATATCTCCAGTTGTGCTAAATATTTGTTCCCAAAGTGAGCCATTATATTCAAGAACATAAAGAATACCTATGTCTTGGATGGTATTTTCGTCATATCCTATAGCACCAACAACCATTCTCATACCGCTACCACTAAGGGTAACCGCTCCAAGGTACATTTGATTTTGGAAACCTATAATTTGTTGACCCATAGGAACCCAAAGCGGGTCTAAAAGTTGAAATACCTGAACTCTTCCTGCATCTGTTAATGTAGGGGTATCGTGATTCCATGAACCTATGGCAATAATATCTCCTGCTAGATTAACATCGACACTTTTAAGTCCTAATCTATCGTTATCGAATTCACCATAAAAAATTCCGGAAGGTGTCCAAGTGTTAGCGATAAGTTTATAAACTTGTACATACCCACGTTGTTTGCCGGCAATATTCGATTCGGGTGCGCTCACTATTAGGGTATCGCCATCTTCGTCTAACGCTACTCTTGTACCAAAGCGATCTTCGGCTTGACCATAAAGAGGCGTTCCGTAGGGTTGCCAGGCATTTCCATCCCATTGATAAGTATATACAGCACCCCCTTCATTGGCTTGCGTGGCATCTAAATAAGCCCCAATGGCAAGATGATTGCCATCTGCACTTAGTGAAGATTGAAAGCCAAGGCGAGCATTTTCAGTCCCCACAAAAGGGTCTCCTAAAGGTTCCCAAGATTGACTAAATATTTTGAGGGGTGAAAAAAATAAAACTATGAGCAGTATAATAATAATAATGATATGTTGTTTTTTAACTGTTTTCATTAGTTGTTAGTTTTTATAATTTTTCTTGTCATTGAAAACTTATTGAATCTTACATCCAAAAAGTAGATTCCATTATCATAAGGAAGCATAAGTGTGTCGTTGTTTTTAATTTTTTGAGGCATTGTTAATACTCTTCCCATCTCATCATAAATACAAACCGTGATTTCCGATATTGAAAGAGGTAATTGTATTTCTACAAAAGGTTTTGTTGTAATAGAAAAAACTTTTATACTTTGAAGTGGATTTTCTTCCTCAAGCCCTAAGATTAATTCTTCATTTAGATAAGCAAAATCATAATTTTGATTACCACTAGGTACTTCATCAGAGAATCTATTTTTATTTGTTGAGAAAGAAAGCTCAGTACCCAAATAATCTGCTTTTGTATTTTCCTGTTTGTAAGTCACGTTATGCAAATAGTCATTACTAGTATCTAAAGAATATGTGTTATAAAGATTTTCTTGAGCTATGGCTAGAGATATATCTTCTAGAGGTTCTAATGACTGAGCATATAACACAACAGAAGATATCCATTGAAAAACAAGGATGCCTACCATTAAAAAATAGTTTTTCTTCATGGGTTTTGTTATTATTCTTTAATAATTTTTTTAGTAATCGTTTTTCCGTTATAGGTCATTTTTAAAAAATAAACACCAGAATCGTTGGGTAGGATAAGAGTTTGATTACCTGTATGTTCCAATTTTTTGGAGATTACGATACTGCGCCCCAAACTATCATAAAGAGATACGGTAAGACCATGAAGATCTTCTGGTGTTTGTATGGTAATTTCATTTTGTGTAGGGTTAGGGAATAGAATCGTATTTTCCCAAGGGGAGTTTTCTGAAAGTGATAGTATTTCATCCTTATAGACCCTCGCCAATCCTAAATTGTCATTTATATAAGGAGCCCCAACAGAAAAAATGTTTCCTTCAAAATTAAAATCTAAACCAGAGCCAAGTCTTTCAAGTGCAAGTTGGCCTAAAACAGGATTTAAATAGGGAACAATCGCATTTCCACTTACTCTATAGGTAAATACCATGCCTGCTCCTGTATTTACAATATCTATATCTGGTGCAGATACCGCAAGGGTTGAGCCATCTCCACTTATAGCCACATCCCATCCAAAAAGATCCAATTGGGTTCCTAGAATGGGGGTGTCAAACAATTCCCATCCACTAGATCCTTCTTTAAACACATAAGCTTCACCCGGTAAATTATTAGTACTATATTCAAAAGCAGAAGCAATAACTACCTCCCCACTATCATCCATATCGACCCTCCAACCTAATCTCCTAGAGTTTTGATCTCCAAAAAATTCACCCAATAAAACCCAGGTATTCAAGTCTGTATCCCATTGATAGATAAAAACTGCACCAATGTCCTGAGAGGTATTTGTGGTATAACTCTGTACTCCTATTACTATTCGGCTTCCATCTTCATTAATGGCAACTCCTGAGCCTAGAAAATCCGTTGGAGTATTTCCTACAATAGAGCCACCCAATTGCTGAAACGCTCCTCCTATATCTACAAATACCTTAACTTGACCTTTATTAGCGATACCATATTGAGGTGACCCAACAACAATAGTAGATCCATCGGCACTTATACCTACATCACCGCTACCAAAAAAATCTAAATCTGCATCACCCACCAGTTTGGATAGTAATTGCCATTCTATCCCACTCCATATATATACGTGAACGGCTCCTCTAGCTATACCTACTCCGGCATATCCTGGTTCGCTAATAACTAATCTTGTGCCACTGGCGTCCATATCGATTCTTTCTCCAAATCGCCCACCTTCAATAGGTAAATCACTATAAATAGGGTCTCCCAACAACGTCCATTGTACACCTGTCCATTCGTAAACTTCAACTTTACCGGAGTCTACCAGTAGGGTTTCATCCAATGGCGCACCTATTGCGATTCTGGTACCATCTGCATTTAATGCGGTTGCATGACCAAATCTTGAAAATACAGTACTCTCAAAGGTATCTCCTAGGAGTTGCCAATCTTGGGCATATAAACCATTAATAGCTATTATTTCTATTAATAAAGTTGATATCCAGATGATCATAATTTTTGCTTTCATGACTACGATTTTAATAGGTTATTGTTTTATGATTTTTTTAGTTAGTGTGTTGCCATTATATTCCATCTCTAGAAGGTAGATACCTTGAGGATAGGGGATGGTAAGTTTTTGATTTTGAAACACCGCATGTTTTTCCATAAGCACGCTGCCTTTAGTATCAAAAAGGGTGGCGTTTACTTGAGGTATTTCTGATGGCAATTGGAATTGAATATACTCCCCTACTGGATTAGGGAATACAACAATTTCTTGTAATAAACTAGACTCTGGAGTTGCAAGTATGTTATCAATATAGGTTTGTACTTTGCCAGAATTGTTATTGGCATCGGTAGCTCCTACCGATAGTCTTGAGCCAGAAGTGTTAAAAGATAAACCTGTACCAAAGCTATCTCCAACCTCACCTATTAGTATAGTATTATAAGGTTGAAAACTTGTACCATCATCTTTAAAAGTAAATACTTTACCTCCTCCACCGTTTACAAAATCGGGTGCGCCAATTGCTAATAGGTCCCCTACTCCATTTAAAACAAGGTCAGCACCAAAATATTCCTCTGGAGCATCCACTATAGTACTTCCATATTGAGACCAATCTCCAATGGTATCTTCCTTATAAATATAACCTTGCCCACCAAATATGCCACTTGAATGCTGAGCCGAAGAAGCAGCAATGACAGTACCCTCCTCATTCATAGAAACCGAAAAACCCAATCTTCTCCCCGGTATATCACCAGGAAACTGCGCTACTTTAGACCAATCCCCATTTTCAAATAGATATACTTGTGCCAACCCTCTATTTTCGTCATGACCAAAAGCCCCTAAAGCAAACCTACTACCATCCCCATTTAAAGCTACTCTGCCAAGACCCAAGTTTTCACTTCCGCCACTTATAGGAGTTCCCTTAGGCACCCATTGTTGTGGACCCAAGCGCTCAAAGATTGCTATTTGACCTGCATTTACTATTCCATTTACATCTACATTTTGAGACCCAATAGCTACGGTATTTCCATCTAGACTTATAGACACATCCCCGGAACCAAAAAAGTCTTGAAAATTGGAACCATACAATACACCATCTTCTTCCCACGCAACGCCCGTCCACCTATAAATAAATACGGCACCTTGACTCACACCTCCTCCAGAGTGTAAATGTTCTGAAACCACCAGCATACTTCCATTACCACTAAGTGCGACATGAATGCCAAATCTTCCATTATTTTCATGACCTAAAAAGGGATCTCCCATAGGTTGCCAATCGCTTCCGTTCCATGAAAAGGTGAGTACCTTACCCAACACATCTCCGGTGCTATTGTCTGTAGGTGCCCCTACTGCTATACGGTTGGAGTCTGCACTAATAGAGGTAGAAAAACCTAATCTAGACTCGGTATCCCCAAGAATGGGGCTTCCTAAGGGCAACCACTCTTGACAGAGGAGTGCAAATTGAAACGTTGAAAAAAAGACTACATAAAAAAGTACATTTTGTTTCATAACAGTTTGATTTATTTGATTAATAAACCAAAACTACTTGGATATGAAAAAACCCTTTTTTAAGATTGTAACAAATGCTTTCGTTATTGTAACAACCTAGTGTTTATAGGTGTTTTGAAGCGTATTCTGAAGGAGAACATTGAAAAAATTCCTTAAAAGTGGTACTAAAATAGGCATGATCATTAAATCCAACCTGATAACCAATCCCCGCAATGGAGTCGTGGGGTTTCTCCAGCAAGCGTGCTGCTAACTTGATTCTTTCAGACTTAACAAAATTGGAAGTTGATAATCCGGTAAGGGCTTTTATTTTTCGATGTAATTGCATTCTGCTTAAATGCATTGCAGTAGCAAACTTATCGGGTGTAAAGTCTGAATCCATTAAATGAATTGCAAAAACCTCTCGTAATTTTGAAACAAATTGCTGCTCGTCTGAAGGCATGGCTACTTCAAAAGGTTTTAAAATCAGTTCCTTTTCATAACTTTCCCTAATAGATTTTCGAATGGCAAGTAAATTTTCAAGCTTAGCCTTTAACAAGGCTGCATTAAAAGGTTTTAGAATATAATCATCGGCTCCATTTTTAGTACCTATTAATTCATTTTCAGCACCCGATTTAGCCGTAAGTAGTACGATGGGAATATGGCTGGTTCTAATATCAGATTTCAGGGTTTTACAAAGTGCCGTTCCATCCTTACCGGGCATCATCACATCACTGATGATTAAATCAGGAATATTTCTAAAAGCCATTTCCTCTCCCGAAAGACCATCATGAGATTGTATAATATGATAGGATTGTGATAAAATTTCTGTAAGAAATAACATCATATCTTTATTATCATCAATAAGCAACAGTATGGGTAAATCTTTTGGATTATTAGTACTATCTAAATCTGAATATTCATTTTCTTCCTCTCCCATTTGAAATTCATTCGAAAAGGAAAAAGGTTGTTTGTTTTCCTCACTATCCACCTCAGCACATGGAAAATGACACAGAAAAGTAGTTCCTTTATTTTTTTTGCTTTCTACAGAAATACTTCCGTTAAGAAGCTCAACCCATTGTTTGACCAGGTAGAGCCCTAACCCGATACCGGGACGTTTATCATCTAATTGATAATAGCGTTGAAATATTTTAGAAATATCTTCCGAGGACAGTACATTACCTGTATTGGTAAGTTCAAAAAACAAAACACCACCGGTATATTCCAATGTTCCCTTAATGCTTCCATTTTCGGGGCAATATTTTACTGCGTTAGAAAACAGGTTCCCTAATATTTTCTGTGTTATCTCAACATCCAAAACAATAGGATTGGCAAGTTCTCCTATAGCAATATGAAAGGAAATATTTTTTTCTTTAGCTAAAAACGAAAATCCTTCTACCAAAGAATGTACAAATCCAAAATTGGCTATTGTTTCAGAGTGTATCTTAATAGATCCCGATTCTAATTTTGAAAGATCAAACACTTGATTTACTAATCCCTCTAAGGAAATGGTATTTTTCTTTATTAAATCCAGCTGTACTAATTGCTCCCTGTTATAGGTCTCTTTATTCACAAAAAGTTCTTCCAAAGGGCCTTTAATAAGTGTAAGAGGCGTGCGTAGTTCGTGGGAGATGGTAGTGAAGAAATTAGATTTTATGAGATCTAATTCTTTTAATTTTTGATTAATTTTTTGCTTATTTCGAAACATCCAATACACCAATGCAAAAGCTAGAAGAAGTATAAAACCCACACCGATTAATAAATTCCGTTCCTGTGTTTTTTTTGTTAATTTTAATTCCTGCTCTTTAGACAACGTTTGAAGCTCGGCTATTTCCTTCGCTTTTTGCTCACTCTTAAAACGTGCTTCCAACTCATTTCTAGCAAGACTTAATTTTTTATCATTTAAGCTATCTGAAAGCTGCAACAATTGATTGTTATAAAATAATGCTTCTTTGTAATTTCCCTCTGCGCTTAGATTACTAGCAAAATCCTTGTAAAGGGATATTTTCATCTCCAGTTGCATTTCTTTGGTATATTCTGAAGCAAGTGCCGTTAATATAACCTTACTCTCATGATGACGTCCCATTTGTGTTAAACAACTCGCCTTATTGAGAGACGTTTCAATTTGGAGTTCTATATTATTAACTTCAACTGCCTGAAGATTCGATGCTTCAAAAAACTCCAACGCTTTTGAGCAATCTCCTTTTTTCTGAAACAAGATTCCTAAATTATCTGTAGCTCTTGCTATTCCTAATTTATCATTAATTTGTGATTTTATTTTTAACGATTTTCTGAAATAATTCTCAGCTGCATCAAAATCTTCCATTTCAATGTAAACGAGCCCCAGATTATTGGCAATGGCCGATATGGCCGGATTAAATTGTATGGCTTCTACCAACTTTAGGGCTTCCAGATAACTTTTTTCTGAATCTTTAAATTGTTTTTTTTCCTTGTATAGGGCTCCTAGATTATTAAGAATCTTCGCCATAGAACTGGTATCTTTTACTTGAGGCGATAATTCCAAAGCCTTAATATTATAGTTTAATGCTTCTTCATAAAACAGCATACTTCTGTACACACTGGCTTTTTCGGTATACGTAGAAATTAACCATGAAAGGGGACCCTTTTCCTGATAATAATTTTCAGCAATACTTAAATGGTTCAAAGCTGCCTCGTATGCTCCTAATTTAGATTTTGATGCAGCCAACCTGAAATTAGAGTTTGCATACAAATCCGCTTCCCCTTTTTGTAATGCTACTTCATTTGCCATCTCTGCATACTGTAAAGCCTTGTTGGGGTCGTTCCTATTTAACTCATAGTGTAAATCCAGATAAAGATTAATTTTTTTTCGAGGATCCTTGGTATTTTTGATTACTTCCAATAGACTATCTTCTATTGCTTGTGCGTACATTCCGATGAAAGAAAATAGCATTGAGAAAATAAAAATAACCCTCCTTACTTTTTTTGTTTGTGCCATATTAATCTATTGGTAATTTAAAGTTCAAAAATTACAAAAGATTTTAGAATACAATTTCAGTATTGTATCATACAATGTTACAATAACAAAAATAATCACTCTCAATTAGGCATATTGTATGGGTTCTCTCTTTTTAGTAGACTCCTAGAATGTCAAAAAACAAAGCGTTCTTCTTAAAACCTTTCGATATTTACCCTTCTGTTTTATCGAACAGAATCACTTCTCCTTCAGTTGAATTGGTAATGGTCAACTGACTTTCTGAGATGGAATCAATCACGGCAGATTGCGATTCATCACCAAGCATTAATGTTAAGTTTACTCCATTTGAAAGGATATAATTGGCGGTAACAGCACCTAAAGATTCACAACTACCCGAAGAGTCATCAAATACATCAATATTAAATGTTCCGTTATTCATAAACTGAATGTACCCCTTTTTTTCACACTCGGTATAACTCCCCGGTGTTTTGGATTGAAAATACCATTTACCAGATACAAGCAGTTGTTGATTGGTTTGTTGTTGTGATTGATTGTCGTCATCATCATTGTTTTTATTACAGCCAAAACAAAATAATAAAAGAGTAATGCTTAAAATTTGAAGTGATTTCATAGTATTAAAGTTTAAATTATTTATTGTTTTCTAGTTTTTCTAATCGCTGCTCAAGAACATTTATTTTCTCATTTTGAGCCTTAATAATTTCTTGCTGTTCTTTAATGGCATTGATTAATACAAAATCCATAGCACCGTAATCGACTCCCAAATAAGTTTCACCAGAAGCCTTTTCATCGGATTTGTATTCCCATTCTTTTACCATATAAGGGGCTACTTTTTGAAGTTCCTGAGCAATGGTACCTACCCCTGTTTCTGAAGGCATTCCTGCTTTACCATTGTAGGTAAACCACACCGGATTGATTTGTTCCAATACCTCCAAACCATCTTTAAACGCATGCACATTTGTTTTTAAACGCTCATCAGAAGCTACCGTCCAAGTAGAGGAAGTAGGTTTTGCAGCCGAATTGGTATTTAATTGTAGCTGATACGCAGGTATGGCCGCCCCAATACCAATGGGATCTGCAAAATAATTGGAGGTACCGCCAAACCCCCAACTGAAATAACTTCCATCGTACCATAAAGCCTCCGAACCATTTACACGTAATGCTACTGCAGCGCCAGCAATCCCTTCATTTAAATTGGCTAACCCATTTACAGATAGTGTATAACCGGGTGTTGTAGTATTAACCCCTACTCTATTGACGCTTGAATCTACACTAAGAGTTCCTCCATCCACATATAAATCACCATTATTATCTGCTTGTATAAATAGGGAGCTATTGGTATTTGTAATAATTTCATTCCCATCTATTCGCAAAGATCCACCTACCTCAAGAACTCCTGTCCCTACAGTTCCCGAAGCATCCGTAGTTGCAGTGATTTCAGTTCTGCCATTAATTCGCAAGAGATTGGTATCAAATTCGCCATAAATAAGTGCGTTATTAGCATTGGCGTTTGTATTCTCAATGTAAAGTTTATTGCTATTTGTTTCAAAATAACCTGCATTATTTCCTAAAAAAACATTCCCAAATCCGCCTGTATTTGAATATCCGGCAGAAGCTCCAATAACTACATTATTATCGGTAACAAGGCTACTATATCCAGCGGAAGGGCCTATCACCACATTATTGGAACCTCCATTCATATTATATAAGGATTCAAAACCCATAGCAATATTACCAATACCATTTAAATTTGAATATAAAGCCGCATAGCCGACACCCACATTAGAATGGCCTCCATCATTAAGGTTTAATGCATTACTCCCTAGTGCTACATTACCAATTCCAGAACTATTAACACCTAAGGCAGCGCTACCCAAAGCCGTGTTCGCAAATCCATCTATATTTCCTGCTAATGCATACCACCCCACAGCCGTATTATCATACCCATCAATATTGCCTGATAACACACTATAACCCACCCCTGTATTATGTTCTCCTGAAGTATTCCCTATGAGTCCATAGGCTCCAATGGCTATATTTTGATTATTGGTAGCATCATCATTTGCTCCTGCAGAAACACCAAGAAAAATAGAAGATCCGTCATCGGTTCCATCGTTGTCTGATTTCCCATCCGTTAAATCATTAATCTTATGAATAACGGCAGCAGTAGCATCTGTCCAAGACGTATTTCCAACCCCGTCTGTTTGCATAATTTGATTCGCCGTTCCTCTTGATGCAGGAAGTGAATAGGTATTTACCGTATTTGTTCCAATAGCTACCGTTCCTAAAAAATAGCCGGCATAACTTCCGGTTTTAGTGACATCACTATAAACACCATAGTGCGTACCTCCTTCTCCGGACGGAATAAAATTATGACTACCATATTTATTACCTGTTCCAGCACCATGAACATAATTCCGAATCCCATAGTTCGCGCCTGTTCCATTCGCTATCACATCGCTATAGAATCCATGATGCTCCCCTGTTCCATTTCCAAAAGTGGTTGCTTTATACGCAAAATGCCAGCCATTACCACTATTCCCAATAGAACTCACACTGCCATATTGGTCTCCTGTTCCGGTTCCCAATAAACTATTATAACTACCATGATGATCTCCCGTTCCACTACCTCCCAGCAGGTTATAGGTTCCGTACTGTGCTCCATTCCCATTATTAGAAATGTTACTGTAAGTACCATATTGTGTACCACTACCGGTGCCAGAAAGTTCGTTCCGTACCCCAAGATGAGTCGACGTTCCGGTATTATCAATAATATTATAGGTAGCCGTTTGTTGTCCGTTACCTGTTCCTCGTAAATGGTTTGTGGTTCCCTCATGCCAACCGTCTCCGGTATTATCAATATAATTCAACATACCTCTTTGAAGTCCCGAACCTGTACCTGATAGCGTCGTTAACACTCCATCGTGAAGTCCTGTTCCACTGCCATCAATTAAAATGTTTATACCTCGATGAATTCCATTACCAT
This sequence comes from Flavobacteriaceae bacterium, assembly GCA_041392125.1. Classification (GTDB taxonomy): domain Bacteria; phylum Bacteroidota; class Bacteroidia; order Flavobacteriales; family Flavobacteriaceae; genus Halomarinibacterium. Next base: position 156,663 of record JAWKMR010000005.1, read on the forward strand.
TACCTGAAATTAATGTATTCGTTCCCAAATGATACCCGTCTGAAGTATTTTCAATGGAATGAATAACACCCATTATTTGACTATTTCCAGCACCTAAAAAGCGGTTGTAGGTACCAAACTGATTCCCTCCTCCCGTATTGGAAATGGCATTATATGTTCCAACTTGCGTTCCTGTCCCTGCTCCATATAAAAAGTTGTAGGCTCCATAATGATTTCCACTACCACTACCGTTTACATTGGTTAAAAGACCATAATGAAATCCGTTCCCAGCAGAATTAACGGTTGCCGAAAAACCCAATTTCTGAAAATTATCACTGGAGGTAATGTTCACATAAGAGCCAATTTGGTTAATATCGGATGCACTAGTCATATTTACATAGGTCCCCCGTTCTAATTGGGTATCGATTTCCAAGGGATAATCGGCCGTATTCTTCCCAATGGCCACATTTCCTAAAGTGTAAACATCATCGGTAATGGCATCCGGACTAGTGGTGGTTCCTTCTTCATACCAGTCATCATCGTTACTCGAGCCATTAGACACCATAACCCAGTCCGGTATGCTTTGGTCCCAATAGTAAAATCCTTTTGCAGGGGTACCATTCCCTGTTGCAAAAACCATCATTCCATCTTGCGCTGCGGTAGGTGACACAGCCGGAAAATCATCAATGCGTGGGATAAGGATACCGTCGTTATTATTAGGTGTTGCCACATTGCTGGACGTGATGTCCAGCGTGGCATTAGGACTGGTAGTGTTAATACCTACTTGGGCAAAAAAAGGAAGGGGCAAAAAAAGGAACGCAACTTTCAGAAGGATACAATTTTTCATAGTGTCTTAATTTTAGATTACTCTCTTTTAAAGCGGGTGGTTTTAATTACTTTGTCTTTGTGAATAATGGTAAGGGTATATTCCCCTTTTTCGAGATGGTTTACATTCAGATAAATTGTTTTGGAAAGAAATTTATCCAATGTGCCTTCGTATTTGTTCATCATAAAAGCAATGCATAAGGTTTAAAACCACTTTCAAAAAAGAACTATTAGTTTCTTTCTCTCAAAACTATACGGAACAAAAACAAAACGATGCCAAGGGTGTAACAAATACTACCACCCGTGTAACACGTTTGTATTTAAGGGGCTTACGAAGCGGTAAGGGGATTATTTTTGGGAGTATTCTGAAGGCAGACAGCCGTAGGTTTCCTTAAAGCATTTAGCAAAATAGGAGGGATTATTGAAACCCACTTGGTAACAAATCTCGGCCACTTGAACATCACTTTCTTGCAATAGCAATGCGGCCATTTTTAATCGCTCGTTTCGTATCAATTCGGAAGTAGACAACCCAATTAAAGCTTTCAATTTTCGATGTAGTTGCATACGGCTCATCCCAACTTTACTACTGAAATCCTCAGCACTAAAATCGGGATTGGTAAGATACTGATCCATGACCGCTTGCACCTTTTCAATAAATTTCTCGTCAACTCGAGAAATGGCAATGTTTTTAGGTTTTAAAATCACTTCCTGACTATAACGTTCCCGCAATTGTATTCGGGAAGCAACCAAATTACGGACACGGGTTTCCAACAGTTTACTATTAAAAGGCTTCACGATATAATCATCGGCACCGGTTTCTAAACCTCGATATTGTGCTTCCTCTTCGGCTTTGGCCGTTAATAAAATGATAGGAATATGGCTGGTTCGCTCATCTTTTTTAAGGGTTTCACACAACCCCAATCCTGAAACCTTAGGCATCATAATGTCTGAAATAATAATATCCGGTATCAATTCCTCTGCTTTGGCAATCCCCTCTTCCCCATCGACAGCTTCCACCACTTGGTATTCCTTTTTAAATACCGATTGAATAAAAGCACGTACATCCATATTATCCTCAACAACCAATAAAATGGGGGCATCTTCTTCAGGAATAGAAGTTACCGTTTCTTTTACAAGCGTATCATTTTCAATCGATGGAATAACCATGCCCGGACGTTTTTCAGTATCCACAGAAATTTCAGCTTCCGAAAATTCATTTCGGGAAACCGGGAGAACGACTTCAAAAAGTACTGTTTTTTGAGGCGTATTTTTTACCGTAATGCCTCCGTGATGCAAAGAAACCAATTCCTTCACCAAAGCCAATCCTATACCTACCCCTTCCCTGTGTTCTTCTTTCTGAAAAAACCTTTTAAAGACTTCATCTATTGAATTATTGCCTGCAATCTCTCCATCATTTTCCACCTGAAGTACTAACTGCTCATTACGAATTTCGCCAGTAAAGCTTACCTTCCCATTTTGAGTTACATATTTGAATGCATTGGATAATAAATTAACTACTATTTTTTCTAATGCATCTGCATCGTACCAACCTCTTTCGGGAACCGATAGAGAAACCGAAAACAGATTGTTATGAGTTGCTGCTTGATGTTCAAAAGAAGACGCTAACGATTTTAAGAGTAGGTTTAAGTCCCCTTCCCTCACTTTTAATACTAAATTACCCGATTCCAATTTGGCCAAATCCAACAATTGATCAACTAGGTTCAAGAGTCGTTTCGAGTTTCGGCGGACCATTTCCAAGTCTGTTCGGTCTTCGGCACTTAGAGTATCGTCTTCCAATTTCTTCTCAATGGGAGCCGAAATAAGTGTCAATGGCGTACGAAATTCGTGAGAGATATTGGCAAAGAAATTGGATTTTGCGGTATCTAACTCCTGTAACTTTCGATGCGTTTTTTGACGGTTGCGATACAGGAAAAATAAGAATATTCCTGTTAAGGTAGTCACTCCCAGGCCTCCTAATAATAGGTTTCTTTGGTTTTCCTTTTGTTTGGAAAGCAATTCTTTTTGGGTGGTTAATAACGTTATTTCCTGTTCTTTTTTATCGGTTTGATACTTGGCTTCCAGTTCTTGAACCTCTGTAAGGTTTTGAACTTTCAAAAGAGAATCTTTTACGATACTATATTCCTGATAGTTTAGATAAGATTGTTCATAATTTTTTAAAGCAGCATGACTTTGGGCTATCAACAATAAAGCGTTTTTTTGACTGATGAGAGAAGGCACTTTTTTAGCAAGCAAGAGTGCTTCAGTTGCAATTGTAAGGCTTTTTCGAGGTTCGTTATTTCGGAGTCGTAATTCACCGGTAGTGGTTAAATTTTCCAACACCCCAATCGTATCTTTTACACTTTCTTTCAGCAATTTTGCTTCTGCCAGCGCACTAAAAGCTTTCTCTTTTTCATTAATTTCATAAAAAGCCTTTCCAAGAAGGGTATAATTTTCAGCTATTTTAAAGGTACTGCCAATTTTTTTAAAATATTCCAGGCTTTCGGAAAGTTCCTTAACCGCATCTTCAAATTTATTTTGCATAGTATGCATTTTCCCTACGTGGGCTTTTACCACTTGCACTCCATTTTCGTAAGCCATTTCATCAAAAATTAAATAGGCTCTCTCAAAGTATTCTTCGGCTTTTCCGTATTGTTGCTGGTTTAAGAATATCAATCCAATATTCGATAACGCATTTCCTAAACTTATGTCCAGAGGTTTATGAATACTTAAAATACTATCCACTTTTTGGAAATCCCTAATGGCTAAATCATACTCTTCACTATAAAAATGAATATTTCCTAAGTTCAAGGATGCATAACCAACACCTATCCAATCCTTATTTTGAGTTGCTAAGGTTAAGGTTTCTGAAGCATGGAATAATGCTTTTTCTTTTTGATTTAGCATTCCATAAACACCACTTAATTTAGAATGAACCTCGCCCATCAAATCGGGTGTATCCATTTCGGTAGCATAATAAAGTGCTTTATCCAAATGGTAGATTACACTATCAAAACTGGACGTGGTAAAAAAGTAAAAGGCTTTAGAATAATTAGCACTGTAGCGTCCGTAATTAAAATTGTGGTCTTCAGAATATGTAAAAAGTTTTTTGGAAAAATAAAGGGTACTGTCCTTATTAAGATACATATAGTGGGTAACAAGCGCATTAAGAGCCTTTACCTTGGCGGTATCTGTCGCTTTGGAATTGTTCACCACTTGCACGAGCGAGTCTACAGAAACTTTTGTCTGGCCTTGTAACACAAAACCATAAAAAAGAAACAGAATAACAAACTTTTTCATGCAAATTATATTAGACCAATAAATGTAACTAATTTAATTAAAATATAGTATTGCAAGCATTTGGTCTTAAAAAGCAGGTGAAAATGCTTACGAAATACGAACTGAGCTCATGACCTCCTGAAGTGTTTGTTGCATAGTTTGTGCTCTCTGTTTTACTTGCGCTTCACTCCACCCTATCTTCACCAAGCAAGAAATGGTACGCCCCATCCAGTGGTCGCTTTTAGAAAAATCGGTATTATTTAGGTCTTGCATTTGGTTTTTAATTTCTGAAGAAAGGTTTCCAAACGTTTTCAGATTTCGAAGATGCTCCCAACCCTTAATATAATGCCAATTATTTTTAAACCAATAGAAGCAGCCGTCCACTCCGGCTTCTCCCAAGGCTTTGTGCCCCTTTTCGGTAAGTTCTTGGGTAGGCAAAAAGAAATTCAGAAAGGAATAATTTTCTTCGCCTCCTTCGGGGACAGTCCTAAAAGTAACGCCATCAATTTCTGAAAGTGCATTGCGAAGTATGGTGTAGTTTCGTTTCTGAAGGGCTAAAAAATGGTCCAACTTCTCCAACTGCCCCAAGCCTACAGCCGCATGCAATTCAGAAATTCGGAAATTATACCCCAAATGCGGATGGATTTCGGCGCCGCGATCCTTGCCTATATGGTCATGGCCATGGTCCTGGTATTGGTCCGCATTGATGGCGTATTGCTCATTGTTGGTAATAATTCCGCCGCCTTCACCACAGGTAATCGTCTTTACAAAATCGAAAGAAAAACAGCCTAAATCCCCAATACTACCCAAAGGTTTGCCTTCAAAAGTGCCGCCTAAGGCTTGGCAAGCATCTTCCAACAAAATAAGGTCGTGTTTTTTACAAATAGCTTGTAATTCATTCAATCGTGACATAGAGCCACACATATGTACCGGCATGACACATTTCGTTCTGGGGGTAATAGCTGCTTCCACGGCTTGCGGGTCAAGCGTTAAGGTATCATCAATATCGACCAACACCGGAACGGCGCCCAAGGCCATAATGGATTCAAAACTGGCCACAAAAGTAAATGTGGGCATAATCACCTCGTCGCCTGCCCCTATGCCTGCAGAAGCCAATGCCACGGTTAACGCAGCTGTTCCGCTGGAAACCAATTGGCAGTAATCCGAGCCCATACGTTTCGCAAAGGCTTGTTCAAATTCTTTAGCTTTCCAATGTTGGTTACGCATTCCATCAAAACCATAGCGCATTAAAATGCCGCTTTCCATGACATCGTTTACGTGTTTGCGTTCTTCACTTCCAAATAATTCAAATCCGGGCATTCTTTAAGGTTTTAGGTGCTGGGTTTTAGGTACTGGGATTAGGTGTTGAAATTCTTACTTAAAAAAATCTCTTGACCCTTCACCCATTCCCTTTCACCCACTTAGACGAGCTACAAAGGTAAGGGTTGCGTGAGGAGTGTGCAATAGCATTATAAGCCCAAAAACAGATTTCAGAAAAATACGTTACTTTCTAAATGTAGAAGAAAACCAACTAACCAGTCTTTATGAACCTCTTCCTCATTATTTTTATCTTTTTAGTTTTTATCGTCCTAGCCATTGGCAAATTTAAAATATGAACAGTTGAAATATTCCAAACCTAATCTATGGCTAAACCCAGTGAAAGTGCAGTGAAAGTGCAGTCAAAGTGCAGACAAAGCCCGGTCAAAGGGCAATAGTAGGTAAGTGAAGGGTAAATGGTGATAGGTCAAAGGTTTTGGGTGATGGGTTAACACAACTTCATACCTATAACGCAGAAACTAGCACCTAAAAAAGCTACTACTCCCACTTTATCCCCACTATATCCCCACCATGCCTCCACCATGGCCCACTTATGGGTGATGGGTTAGTGAAAAGTAAGTTGTGAATAGTTAATGGTAAATAGTAATAAACCCGTCCCTACGTTTCGACTTCGGGTCCCCGCCGTTTGAAACTTTGAATACAACAAAAAGCTGTTTGAGACCTGCTTGCAGGGTGAGTTCTTTTTGTTGCAAAGTGAAAACGTAGCGGGTGAACAAGAAACGTCAGGACTAGATTTTTTTGTTTCTTTTTTCATCAATGGAAAAAAGAAAAGAAAGAATTTAAATGGCTTCTCGATATAACTTTTGTTCGTTCCACACAAAACCCACTCGAAGTGACATCTATTCAAAATTAATCCAAACCTGACCAATATCATAAAATAAGAAAGGGATCCCGAGTAGTTTTGTTTTATTAAAACGAAACATCATGAGCACTTTCACACACATTAAAGAAGATTTTATCAATAACGTTACCGGGTATTCTGCTCTGGGCATTATTTTATCTACTTGTTTAGGCAGCATCGCTGTGATGCAATCCCTTTGGTTTGGCAACGGATTTGTACCCATGCTATTAGTGCTGATTACCGTAGCCATTTGCAGCGCTCACAATGCCGCTATTCTAACAGTACAAAAGCCTTCGTTAATCTTTAAATTGTTAGTGGCTAGTACCCTTATCAACTTGGCTATTATTTTTGGGATATTGGCCATTCAGCTATCCTAAATGGGTGAAAGGTCCTAGTTGAAGGGTGAAGGGTTACAATTGAAAGAGAATGTAAACCCCTTCCCTACCATTCGACTTCGGGACTAGTCACATAAACTTTCAAAACATCCCCCTAACCCTCTTCAAAAGGGGGAAATATTTTAGGGGTATGAGTTACTCCTCCCTTTGAAGGGAGGTCGGGAGGGATGTGCTCTTTGCGGCAATAAAAAAAAGAACAGTATGAAAATGAAGAAAAGACCCATTTCATCCTATTTCAGTATTCTCAAAATAACGCTGGTATTTTTGTACTTTTGTAAGTCTCAAAAAGACCTATGAAATTCCAAATCGTCAGCGACTTTACCCCTACCGGAGACCAGCCGGAAGCCATTAGCCAATTAGTGAAAGGCCTTAACAATGGTGAGGAACACCAAACCCTATTGGGGGTAACAGGAAGTGGTAAAACCTTTACGGTAGCGAATGTGGTTCAGGAAGTACAAAAACCTACCTTGGTCTTGGCACATAACAAAACCCTGGCCGCTCAGCTATATAGTGAGTTTAAACAATTTTTTCCACACAATGCGGTGGAATATTTTGTATCCTATTACGATTATTACCAACCGGAAGCCTACATCCCTAGCAGTGGCGTCTATATTGAAAAAGACCTCTCCATCAACGAAGAAATAGAGAAAATGCGACTAAGCACCACCTCTTCCCTACTTTCGGGACGTAGAGATGTATTGGTAGTAGCTTCGGTGTCTTGTTTATATGGTATTGGGAACCCCGTAGAGTTTCAAAAAAATGTGATAGAACTCTACAAAGGGCAAATCATTTCACGTACTAAACTGTTACATCAATTAGTACAAGGACTCTACTCTCGCACAGAGTTTGAATTTCATAATGGGCGTTTCCGAATTAAAGGCGACACCGTAGATGTTTATCCCGGCTATGCCGATAATGCCTTCCGAATACATTTTTTTGGAGACGAAATTGAAGAAATTGAGTCTTTTGACCCGCTTAATAACAATATTCTCGAAAAGTACGAGCGCCTTAACATCTACCCTGCCAATATGTTCGTCACATCGCAGGATGTGTTGCAAAGTGCTATTAGTGATATACAAGACGATTTACTGAAACAGGTGGAATACTTTAAAGAAATTGGCAAACATCTGGAAGCCAAACGGCTGGAGGAGCGTACCAACTTCGACCTCGAAATGATTAAGGAATTGGGCTATTGCAGCGGTATCGAAAACTATTCCCGCTATCTGGACCGAAGGCTCCCCGGTACACGCCCGTTCTGCTTATTAGATTACTTCCCAAAAGATTATTTAATGGTAGTGGACGAAAGCCATGTATCTATTCCGCAGGTGGGTGCTATGTATGGTGGCGACCGAAGTCGAAAGGAAAATCTGGTAGAATACGGCTTCCGTTTACCTGCCGCACTGGACAACCGCCCCCTAAAGTTTGAGGAATTTCAGATGCTTCAAAATCAGGTGATTTATGTGAGTGCCACCCCCGCCGATTATGAGTTAGAACAAAGCGGCGGCGTTTATGTGGAGCAGATTATTCGCCCTACCGGCTTGCTTGACCCTCCTATTGAAGTACGCCCCAGTCTAAACCAAATAGACGACCTTTTGGAAGAAATACAACTACGTGTAGAAAAAGACGAGCGGGTATTAGTAACCACTCTTACCAAACGCATGGCAGAAGAGTTAACCAAATACCTCGCCCGAATATCGATCCGTTGTCGGTACATTCACAGTGATGTGGATACCTTGGAGCGTGTCGAAATTATGCAGGACTTACGCCTTGGTTTATTTGATGTATTGGTGGGTGTGAATTTACTCCGCGAAGGATTGGATTTACCCGAAGTTTCTCTGGTAGCCATCTTAGATGCAGACAAAGAAGGCTTCTTACGCAGTGCACGCTCCTTAACGCAAACAGTGGGGCGCGCGGCACGACACCTTAACGGAAAAGCCATTATGTACGCAGATAAGATTACCAAAAGTATGCAAGCTACTATTGATGGTTCCGAATACCGAAGAAGTAAACAAATAGCCTATAATAAAGCAAATAATATTACCCCAAGAGCTATTAAAAAGTCATTTGACAATGCCTTGACTAAAAAGAAAACCGACACATATACATTCGACACTGCTGAAAGCCTCGCTGCGGAAAACAATGCAGAATATTTAACCAAGTCTCAATTGGAAAAGAAAATACGCGATACTCGAAAAGAAATGGAGAAAGCAGCCAAAGATTTAGATTTTATGATGGCTGCCAGACTTCGGGATAAAATTAAAGCGTTACAAAAACAACTACAGGAATCGGAATGAGGCACCTACTGTTAACTTTGCTTACCTTTAGTCTTTGGAGTTGTCAACAACCACAAAAAAACTCCCTTATGGAACCTAAAATAGTCATTGCCCACCGTGGTGCTTCGGGATATTTACCAGAGCATACTTTAGCAGCTAAAGCAATGGCGTATGCCATGCATCCCGATTATTTGGAGCAAGACGTGGTCCTGAGCAAAGACGATGTACCCATTGTTATTCACGACATTCATTTGGACGGTGTGACCAATGTTGCTGAAATATTTCCTGAACGCAAACGTGAAGATGGTAGGTATTACGTTATTGATTTCACTTTTGAAGAACTGAAAACATTGAATGTCGTGGAACGATTTGATTATGAAACAGGCGAAGTCGTATTCCCAAAACGCTTTCCGAAGAGAAAATCACGCTTCGGACTGCATTCACTTCAGGAAGAAATTGAGCTCATTCAAGGGTTAAATAAAAGCACCGGAAACAACATGGGTATCTACCCAGAAATTAAGGAGCCCGCTTTCCACCGTAACGAAGGAAAAGATATTTCAAGCATTGTTCTGAAAGTACTTTCATACTACGGATACACTTCAAAAAAAGATAACTGCATCCTTCAATGCTTTGATGCTTCAGAATTGCAACGCATCCGAAAGGGGCTAAACAGCAATTTATTTTTAGTACAATTGATGGAATTTGAAGCAGAGATTGACTCCATTCCGAAATTTGCTCACTATGCCGATGGTTTAGGGCCTTGGATTGCATTATTAGAAGACGGAAGATTGATGCAATTGGCGAAAGAAAATAAGTTAGTAGTACATGCATACACCCTTCGGAAAGATCAATTGGAAGCCAACCATACTTTTGAAGCATTGCTTGAAGAAATACTTTATAAATATCAGGTGGATGGGGTATTTACCGACCATCCCGATACAGTAGTTCAGTACATAAAAAACCACTAATGTCTTATCATCCAGATTCCATTCGACTCAATAAAGCCATCAGTGACAGTGGCTTCTGTTCCCGCCGTCAAGCCGATACTTACATCGAAAAAGGCTTAGTCACTATTAATGGTGAAGTAGCCGGTTTGGGAGATCGTGTCATGCCTGAGGATGAAATTAAAGTGGGTGGAAAACGAATTACTGAGAATGAAAATCTGGTGTATATAGCTCTCAACAAACCCGTGGGGATTACCTGTACTACCGATACCCGAATTAAAGGAAATGTGGTAGATTTTATCAATCACAAAGAACGGATTTTTCATATTGGGAGGTTAGACAAACCTAGCGAGGGGCTTTTGTTAATGACCAATGACGGAGATATTGTGAATAAAATACTACGCGCAGGAAACGAGCATGAAAAAGAATATATTGTAAAAGTAGATAGGCCCATTACCGAGGAGTTTTTACAACGCATGCGTAATGGTATTTACCTGAAAGAACTGGAAACGGTGACCAAAAAATGTGTAGTAGAAAAAGTAAGCCGGTTTGTCTTCCGAATCATTTTGGTGCAAGGATTAAACCGCCAGATTCGCCGAATGTGCGAGTACCTTGAATACGAAGTAATTTCTTTACAACGCATCCGGATAATGAATGTTGAATTGGGAAATTTACCTGTTGGGAAGTGGCGAGATTTAACAAAAGAAGAACTGAAAGGCCTGAAAGTAGCTATTCAAGATTCGGACAATAGTTCGTTTGTAGATGTTCAAGAAAAAAAGGAAACGGGAAATCGAAAAAGGGTATAAAAAATAACCGCGCACCGATTGAGAAGTGCGCGGTCTTTTCAACTAACTAACCAAATTTAATTTCAATTATGAAATCTCAACCATACGTTTAATTTCTTTGGCTTCCTCTACTTTGGGAAGCACGATGCTTAGAACTCCGTGTTCATAATTGGCTTGGATTTCATCTACGTTAATCAAGTCCGGAAGGGTAAATGACCTTTCAAAACTTGAGAAGTTAAACTCTTTACGAGTAAACTTTACTCCTTCTTTTTCTTGCGTACTTTCTTCATTTGAAGACGTTTTAGTAGCCACTTTAAGAAGGTTTTTTTCAACTTCAATAGCAATATCTTCTTTTTTCAATCCTGGCACCGCCAATTCGACAACAAAGTTCGATAAATCTTCCTTAATATTAACTAAAGGAATGCTAAATCTTTCATAATTTATTGAATCTAAGCGATTTTCAGGAAAAAATTCATCAAAGATCGAGGGAAACCAAGGGTTTTGTTTTTTAACTATTTTCATGACTGTTTATTGTTTAAGTTTTACATTTTAACATTACCATTAGGCGTATGCAAATGCAATTCCAAAGCAATAAAACAGTCAGTTTGTCTTGTTTTTCAGTGAATTATAAGACATTTTGTCTTATTTAAAGAATTCTTAGTTATAATATGCTTGAAAAATAGCAATTAGTTCTTGTGAAGGAATAATCTTATCTTCATACTCATTCATTCTATATAAAATGGTATCTATAGCACCCGGACGAATCCCCATTTTAAGCCCAAAGTTTTTGAGGGTTATTACTTCATTTTCATGGGTAACTCTATCTACATTCATAACAAGTAAAAGTTTGTGAAAATGCGTAATGCGGTCCATTTCGCTGAAAAGCGTAGCGGAAGATTGCGGATGCTGAAACAAGTTGTTTATCTGTTCCTTTTCTAAACCCATTCGAATTCCAATTCGATAGATAAAATCATATTCTGCAGCATCAATTTTACCATCGGCATTGGCCATTAAAATTAAATCGCTAAGAAGTGCTTTTTGTTTTGCTCTATTCATTTTGCAATACTAAGCGAAAAAGGGCAATTTGAAAAAAAATTACTCTTTTTTATGCTCCTTTTCCCTTTGTAGTAATTGCTGCTAAGGTAAAACCGTTTCTCCCTCTTTGCAAATCATATTTGTTGGCACGGTCCAACATTTGTTCCATTTCAGCCTTAAACAAATCGTATAACGAGTCTATTAAATTTTGGTAGCTTTCCAAGGTAATATCACGCGAAAGTCGATTAATAGTTTCATAAGAAGGAATGTCTGAAGCGCTTTTCAAAATACTCTCAATAACAGCCTCAGCATTGGCAACAGCCTCTTTTTTCACTTCCTTTTTATCATTTCGGGTATAATCCATCATAAAAATTTCCAATTTTAACCCTAACGCTTCTCCATACGCTTGGGTAATTTCTAAGGATCTGTCTAAGTAATCCAGCGCTTTTATTTTTTTATCGGGAGTAGCATAATTATGATAATCATAAATAGCTGTTAATGCTGCGTTAATATAAGTATTTGAACTAAGATTGGAGTCTTTATACTTTTCGATAAGCTGGTTGAGTTCTTTATACGATCTATTATCGTAATAAACATAGCTTAATAAATCTACTAAAGGTGGAATTTTAGGATTCTGCGGATTCGTAGTTTCTAAATCTTTTAAAAGTCGTTCTCCAATAACAAGGTCATCTTTGGAATAGGTTTTTGTATTCACTGCATTCTGCACCAATTGAAACTCACTATCAATAATATATTCCTTAGTTCTTTTACGTTCTTCCACCACACGTTTAAATTCTTCTTGAATTTGAACTAATAGGGTTTGACTTTCACTTTTTACATTACGTACTTCAAGTTCTACAAATTTTTCATAGTTTTTAAAACGGGGTTCTATATTGGCTTCGGTAATTTTTTCAATAAAGCCTTGTAACTCGGCACCTAATTCATTTTTAATCCCGCTGATTCGACTTAACATTTCTTCTTTCAGAGAGCTTTTGGATTTCATATTCTGAAAAAGGGAAAGGCCACTAAACAAGCCTATGGCAGCAACTACTAAGGCAATTAAAGTATTTATTTTCTTATTGACTAATACCGTAATTTGATTTTCAATAATAGCATCAAAATCTTTTTTTGGAATTCGTACGTATTGATTTTCGGTTACTTTTTCAATAGCTTCTTCAACCTTTTTATTGGAAATTTCATCCGGGGTTTGTGCCATTGAAATACAAAAGAAATTCAAACAGATGAATGTAATTACTATATATTTTTTCATAATACTACTTTTTCTGTTTAAAAATACCTTAAATACTGAAGCAAAAAGCGTAAGTATTTGTAATTCAGGTAAAATAGGACTAAAAAAGGGGTTTTTGCCCCATAAAAAAAGCCCCGAAAGGGGCCTCAAGTTATAGTAAAAAGTACCTTTTATGAAAGTACCGCTTGTACTTTATCGGCTGCTTCTTGAAACTCAATCGCAGAATGCACATCCAATCCACTATTGTCAATTAATTCTTTGGCAATATCTGCATTGGTTCCCTGTAATCTTACAATAATAGGTACTTGAATGGTTCCCATATTTTTGTAGGCATCTACAATCCCTTGCGCTACTCTATCACAACGAACAATTCCGCCAAAAATATTGACTAAAATTGCCTTTACGTTAGGGTCTTTTAAAATGAGTTTAAATGCTGTCTCCACGCGTTCTGCATCAGCAGTACCCCCTACATCCAAAAAGTTGGCGGGCTCACCACCGGCTTGTTTTATTAAATCCATGGTAGCCATTGCTAATCCGGCTCCGTTTACCATACATCCTACATTTCCATCTAAATCAACATAATTCAAACCTGCCTCTTTTGCTTCTACTTCCACGGGATTTTCTTCACGCAAGTCGCGCATATAGGCATAATCTTTATGGCGAAACAATGCATTATCGTCTAAGGTTACTTTGGCATCTACGGCAATAACACGATTATCGCTGGTTTTTAAAACCGGGTTAATTTCAAAAAGAGAGGCATCAGATTGAATATAGGCTTGATACAATGCGGTAACGAATTTTGTCATCTCTTTAAAAGCCTGTCCGCTTAATCCTAGGTTGAAAGCCACTTTTCTGGCTTGAAAAGGTAACAATCCTTGGGTAGGATCTATTTCTTCCGTAAAAATAAGATGGGGTGTTTCTTCGGCTACTTTTTCTATATCCATTCCCCCTTCGGTAGAATACATAATCATATTTTTCCCTTTGGCACGATTTAGTAACACACTCATATAAAACTCTTCCGGCTCGCTCTCTCCTGGATAATACACATCCTCTGCAATTAAAACCTGATGTACTTTTTTACCTTCGGCACTGGTTTGCGGTGTGATGAGGTTCATTCCAATAATTTGGTTGGAGAGTTTTTCTACTTCTTCCAGGTTTTTTGCCAATTTAACCCCGCCTCCTTTTCCGCGACCTCCCGCATGAACCTGTGCTTTTATTACGTGCCATCCAGTTCCTGTTTCATCGGTTAATTTTTTGGCAGCAATGACTGCTTCATCCGGAGTTTGGGCAACAATTCCTCGTTGAATAGCAACCCCAAAACTGCTTAATATTTCTTTTCCTTGGTATTCGTGTAAATTCATTTTACGTCTGTTTTCAGAAGCACAAAAATAATACATATTGATGGGAATTGCAGCATGTTTTACTGTTTATGAAGACAAGAATTGAAGTTTCTTTTATTTTAAACCGAATTTAAATCCATCCTACCTATTTTTACACCTTATAAATTAACCATTACCATGACAAACAAAGACCTTTTAGCTGTTGCGAATGAATTTAATAGCCCTGTGTATGTGTATGATGCCTCAAAAATGGAAGCACAGTACAAACGCTTAACAAATGCATTTTCTAAAGTTAAAAGGCTTAAAGTGAATTATGCCGTAAAGGCGCTTTCAAATATTTCGGTACTCAAATTATTACATAGTTTTGGTGCAGGAATGGATACCGTATCCATTCAGGAAGTGCGTTTGGCTCTGGAAGCAGGAGTTGCTCCAACTAACATTATTTACACCCCAAACGGAGTCTCTCTGGAGGAAATTGAACGTGCTGTAGTATTAGGGGTGCAAATTAATATAGATAACCTTTCCATTTTAGAACAATTTGGAACCAAGCATCCTAAAATTCCGGTATGTATCCGGGTAAATCCGCATGTGATGGCAGGTGGAAATACCAATATTTCTGTGGGACATATTGATAGTAAATTTGGAATATCCATACATCAACTTCCTCATATCAAACGCATTGTGGAAAATACCAAAATGACCATCAACGGAATTCATATGCATACCGGAAGCGATATTTTGGATATTGATGTTTTTTTATATGCTTCCGAAATATTATTTAACGCCGCTGAGAATTTTAAAAATTTGGAGTTTATTGACTTCGGAAGTGGTTTCAAGGTCCCTTATAAAGATGGCGATATTGAAACTAATATAGAGGAATTTGGCGAAAAACTATCTGCTCGTTTTAATGAATTCTGTAACGCCTACGGAAAGGAATTGACCTTAGCATTTGAACCCGGAAAGTTTTTGGTAAGTGAAGCCGGTAAGTTTTTAGTGAAAGTAAATGTAGTGAAACAAACCACATCCACTGTTTTTGCACAAGTAGATAGTGGGTTTAATCACTTAATTCGCCCTATGTTCTATGGAAGTCAGCACGAAATAAAAAACATTAGCAACCCGGAGGGCAAAGAACGATTTTACTCGGTCGTAGGCTACATCTGTGAAACCGATACCTTTGGAAATAACAGACGTATCGCTGAAATTAGGGAGGGTGATATTTTAGCTTTCAGCAATGCAGGTGCGTATTGTTTCACGATGGCCAGTAATTATAATTCACGGTATCGACCGGCTGAAGTGTTGTGGTACAAAAATAAGGCACACCTTATTCGAAAACGAGAAACCTTTGAGGATTTAATGAGAAATCAACTTTCTATTGAGCTATGATAGCTGCAAAGAGGATTGTTTTAATAGGGTGTCTGTTTTGCCTTTTTTCCTGCAATAGACCGGATATCTCTCCTTTGGAAAAAGTACTTTGGAGCGCCCATCCTGCGATGCTCAATGTCCTTCATGATCCGGAGAAGTTTGAAATCCAGATACTTTATTCTGAAATACAAAGAGATTCTTTAGGAAGTGTAACCTTTATAGATCACGAATTTCGAAATGCTCCCGATACCTATTTTTACCCGGCCAGTACCGTAAAATTACCCTTGGCAGTCTTGGCATTTGAATTTGCAGACCAATCTGAAGTAATTGACATCCAAACACCTTATAAAATAGCTGGAGATAGCATCATACATACGATTGAAGACGATGTTCGGCAAATTTTTGCGGTGAGTGATAATCAAGCATACAACCGATTGTACGAACTTTTAGGACGTGATTATGTAAATATTCGATTACAAAATTTAGGGCTTGGACCCATTCGGATTTCACACCGTTTGGAACAAGAAAATGCCGGAAAACAAGAACGTGATTCTTTACATTTTTTTTGGGAAAAGGACACCCTCTATTTAGGGGGTGGTAAAGATTCTCTTATTCAGTCCTTAGATTTGAAGAAACTTAAAAAAGGGATTGGATTTAGGAAGGATGAAAAGCTTGTAAATGAGCCTATGGATTTTTCAGAAAAAAATTATTTTCCTTTGGTGGCTCAACATAACTTGATGAAGCATCTTTTTTTTCCGAAGCATTTTCCGGTGCAGGAACGTTTTAAAATTTCAGAAAAAAGTTTAGAAATTTTAAAAAAAGAGATGCATACAGTTCCTAGAAATAGTGGTTATAACGAAATGGAATTTTACGATAGCTACGGTAAATTTTTTATGTATGGAGATAGCAAGGAGCGTATCCCCGATGATTTCAAAATTTACAATAAAGTGGGGTATGCCTATGGAACGCTTACAGAAACGGCATATATAGTTGATGAAAACAAAGGAATTGAGTTTTTACTTTCAGCTACCATATTGGTCAATAATAATGAAATTTTCAACGATAATACGTATGAATACGAAACGTTAGGGATTCCATTTTTAGCACAGTTGGGCAGGGAAATTTACTTGCAGGAATACGAAAAAAAACTAAAATAAGCCTGTAATATCCTTTTTAGCTAGTTCATATTCTTTCATCATATCCTCCACAATTTGTGCAGCAGGTTTTATATCGTGAATAAGGCCCGCAATTTGACCTATTTCAAGTTCTCCCTCTTCCAAATTACCTTCAAACATTCCTTTTTTGGCTCTAGCACGTCCTAACAATTGTTTCAACTCTTCTGTAGAAGGAGCTTTTTTATAGAGTTCTTTTACGTCTTGATAGAACTTGTTTTTTATCAATCGAACAGGGGCTAATTCTTTTAAAGTAAGCTCGGTATCTCCTTCCTTGGCATTTACAACCAATTCTTTAAAGGCGGGGTGTGCACTACTTTCTTCCGAAGCTACAAATCGGCTGCCCACTTGCACCCCATCGGCTCCTAAAACCATAGCAGCCAGCATCCCTCTTCCGGTGGCAATACCTCCGGCAGCAATTAATGGAACCGTAATTTTTTCACGAACCATAGGAATTAAAGTAAACGTAGTAGTCTCTTCCCTTCCATTGTGGCCTCCGGCTTCAAAACCTTCTGCTACTACCGCATCCACACCGGCTTCTTGCGCTTTTAATGCAAATTTTACACTGCTCACTACGTGGACCACAGTAATCCCATGTTGTTTTAGAAACGAAGTAAATGTGGCAGGGTTTCCAGCTGATGTAAAAACAATTTGAACATCTTCTTCAATAATAATGTCAATAATCTCTTGAAGATTGGGATACAACATGGGAACATTAACCCCAAAAGGATTGGGAGTGGCTTTTTTACACTTTTGAATGTGCTCCCGAAGCACTTCCGGATACATAGACCCTGCCCCCAAAAGCCCTAAACCTCCCGCATTGCTCACGGCACTGGCGAGGCGCCAGCCGCTATTCCAAATCATCCCAGCTTGTATGATAGGATATTGAATTCCGAAAAGCTGGGTGATTTTATTGGGCACTATAACTTGATAATTTTAAAAGAATTTTTGGTTTCTTCAGAAACGACTTTTGCAATATAGGCTCCCTGAGATAATGATGAAAGCATTAGTTGATTGTTTGTTGAAGTAACTTCCGCTTCAAATACTTTCTTTCCTAAAATATTATATACAGTCACTTTAGCTTTAGAAATGTTCTTTGGAAAAGATATATTCAATATATCATTTACAGGGTTTGGATACACCGCAAAATTTTCTTTTAAAAATTGTTCTTCGATACCCAAATTGTGTAAGTAATTATAGGCCCCTTGAAAATTAGCAATTCCGTAACCCATTTGATTGGTTGGATTATTATACAAACTAGCCGTTTGACGAATAATTTGCATCAGTTCGGTATTTTTTGTTTCCGGTTTTGATTGCCACAAACAAGCCACTGCCCCTGCTAATATGGGCGAACTAAAAGAAGTTCCGCTACTAAAATCGACATTACCACTTTCTCGGATGACCGCAGAGCCTTGTCCTTGCGCCATAACATCCGGTTTAATACGACCATCTACCGTTGGTCCTCTAGAACTGAAAGAAGCATAGTTTCCTGAAGCATTTACAGCACCCACCGCCAAAATATCCAACGCATCAGCAGGTGTACCCACAGTAATAGGACCTTCATTCCCGGCAGAAGTAACAATAATCATCCCTTTTTCGGTAGCAATATTGGCCCCTCTGGCAGCAAAAGTGGTAAGCCCGTTTAAGTCTTCATAGGTATGTGTATAATTAGGATTGTCATATTCTCTATATCCTAAAGAGGTATTGGTTACATCCACACCCAAGCTATCGGCTCTTTCTAATGCTTCTACCCACCAAGCTTCTTCACGAGGGTTTTCATCGGGACCATATTCGGTTCTAAAAAGATAGTATGATGCTTGGGGTGCCGTCCCAACAAATTGATTTAGCAGAAATCCACCCATATCACTCGTGGTATTTACTCCGTGTTGACCTGTACCAGTGACATCAGTAGTTCTGCTGAAAAAATCGAATGTTCCCAACAGCCTCCCTTCGTTTACCATAGTAGCAAAGCCTGGATTGGAAGCAAAACCAGGAAAACCGGCATCTAAAACAGCAATCTTCATTCCGTCTCCGGTAAAATCCAGTTCGTGAAGATGATCGCCATGAATCATTTCTATTTGATTGGCCGCTGCACCATAATTGTATTCAATTCGAGAACTACCATTTTCTAATTCAAACTTATCTCGAGTGGTTGTTCCTCCCGGATTTGTAAAATTCATACTTTTATCGGCCCATTCAATATCAATCACAAAAGATAAATTTAAAAGTGCTTCAATATCGGGTTGGGTTCCTTGCACATAAACACAGTTCATCCACTTCGACTTTGCCCAATAGGTAATTCCCGGAGCATTCTTTATTTGTGTAATGTACGATTCTGTTACCGGAACGTCTCTCTCATCAATAGCTACTTCGTGTAATGCTTTTCTATCAATGGCTTCTTGTGTTAAAATGGTCAAAGGATTATCTATAGATACCTGTACGTTTTCTTTATCGGCAAAGAATACCCATGCGTCTTGAATTTGACCAAAATTAAATTGTGAAGCCAATAAGGCTAAGAGAAATACTAATTTTTTCATCGTTACTATTTTTAAGATATTACACCACTTCCCAATAACTCTTCGTCTTGATACCAAGCAACAAATTGTCCTTCGGTAATGGCAGATTGTGGTTTATCAAATATAACATATAAACCTGAAATGGTTTTATACAATGTTGCTTTTTCCAGGGGTTGTCGATACCTAATTCTTGCTTTCACCGCCATAGAGTCCTCTTCTTTTAAAGTAAGGTCTTTACGTATCCAGTGGATTTCTTCATTTTTAACGAATAAACCGCTACGATACAAGCCCGGATGATCCTTCCCTTGCCCCGTATAAATAATATTTTCATTTACATCGGTGTCTATCACAAAAAGAGGTTCTTTGGTGCCTCCTACGGCTAGGCCTTTTCTTTGTCCTTTTGTAAAAAAATGGGCCCCTTGATGCGTTCCAATTACTTTTCCATCTTCCTTTGAATAGGAGTATTTTTCAGATAAATACTGAATTTTATCTTCTTCGGAAGTAAACATAGGCGCTATCTTATCGTAGGCTGAAAATTCAGAAGAGACCTCAACAATTAAACCCTCTTTGGGTTTTAACTGTTGCTGAAGAAAATCGGGCAAACGTACTTTACCTATAAAACAAAGGCCTTGGGAGTCTTTCTTTTCGGCGGTGACTAAATCTTGTTCGGCGGCTATTTTACGCACCTCTGCTTTTTGTAAATCGCCAATAGGAAATAACGTTTTTGCCAATTGTTCTTGCGACAGCTGGCATAAAAAATACGATTGATCTTTATTAGGATCCTTTCCTGAAAGTAATTGGTAGATTTTTTTTCCGTCTTTTTCAATGGTTCCTTTACGGCAATAATGCCCTGTAGCCACAAAATCAGCCCCAAGATTCAATGCAATTTTCAGAAACACATCAAACTTAATTTCACGATTACAAAGCACATCGGGATTGGGGGTGCGTCCCATTTCATATTCATGGAACATATAATCTACAATGCGTTCTTTGTATTGCACACTTAAGTCGATAGTTTGAAAGGGAATCCCCAACTTTTCGGCAACCAACATGGCATCGTTACTGTCTTCTAACCAAGGGCATTCATCAGAAATAGTGACAGAATCGTCGTGCCAATTCTTCATAAATAGCCCAATCACTTCATAGCCTTGTTCTTTTAAAAGATAGGCCGCAACACTGGAGTCTACGCCTCCACTTAATCCTACAACAACTCGTTTTTTCATTTAATTTTAGTACGGTAAAGGTAAAAAAACTTACTTGTAAAGTGAGTATAAGTTACAAGAAGGTTTTTCTAATAATTAGAGAGCCGGAAGAGCTTCAAGCTCACTTACCTTTAATTACTTTTCTTTAAAGGCTTGGGATAGGTTTCTTCCAGTTCAAGCTTCCCGTTTTTGAAGTATCGCCAAAGACCGTGTTTTTTCCCTTCCTTGTAATTACCTTCAATAACGACCACTCCAAAAGCATCATAATAAGTCGCCGGACCTTCCAGAAGATCATTTCGGTATTGCAGTTTTTTAATAATGACTCCTTCGGGTGAGTAATAGAGGTTTTCACCTTCTTTTATACCTTGTTCATAGGAAATTTCTTCGGTGATTTTTCCATTGGCATAATAGGTCGTTTGTTTGCCGTGTAGTTTCCCCTTTCTGAATACCTCACGACTCATTACTTGTTTCGATTTTTCGTGATACGAAACCCATGCTCCCTCACGTTCTTTATCAATCATCTTTCCTTCACTTACTAACTTTCCTTCAATGGTGAAATACTGAACCCAAACTGAATTATCGGTATCATTAAAAACACTTACCGCTGTAGGTTGTTTGCCACAAGTTTCGCAATAATATTTAAACGTACCGACTTCTTTTCCGTGGTTGAAAGTACCTTCATAGCGTAATTGATTACTGTCAGGATATTTTTTTTTCCAAACCCCGTGCATTTTTCCGTTGGCATCTAATTGATTAATAGACTCCTGTGAATAGCTAGTCACATTTAAAAATAACAGAAAGAAAAAGGAACAAAAAATATACTTCATAACTAACTACTGTTTTTCTTACAACGGATTTCGGTTGTCAAAAATTGTACCGATAAGATCCACTAAAAGTTACTTTTTATTTTGTTGTTGTGCTTTCTTTTGGGCTTCTGCCTGCTCCATCATTTCAGACATTTTACGCTGAAAACGATTTTGTTTTTTAGGCTTCTTTTTGTTTTCCTGAATTTGGGCGTGTATTTTATCTTCATCAATAATAAAGTTCTTTATCACCAGCATGATACCAATAGTAATAACGTTGGAAGTTAAGTAATAGACTGAAAGTCCGCTCGCATAATTATTGAAGAAGAACAACATAAACAATGGTGATAAATACATTAAAAATTTCATATTGGGCATCCCGGGTTGCTGTTGCTGTTGCATATTTTGTCCCATGCTCATCATCATATATATAAAAATAGCAATGGAAGCTAAAATGGGGAATAAACTTACGTGATCTCCATAAAAAGGAATATGAAATGGCAACTCTGCCACGACATCATAACTGGCCAAGTCGTCTGCCCAAAGGAAGCTTTTTTGACGTAAATCGAAAGCCGTTGGAAAAAAGGTAAACAACGCATAAAACACAGGTATTTGAAGCAGGGCCGGTAAACATCCCTTTAAAGGGCTGGCTCCTGCAATGTTCTGAAGTTTCAATGTTTCCTGTTGAATCTTCATATTGTTCCCTTCGTATTTCTTCTTAATTTCATCCAGTTCAGGCTTTAGAACCTTCAACTTTGCCTGTGAAACATATTGCTTGTACTGCACCGGCGAAAGCAATAATTTGAATAAAATAGTCAACACAATAATGGCAATTCCGGCAGGGAACCAATCACTTAACAATCCAAAAACAGGTATGATGAGGTATTTATTCAAAAACCCAAAAAGTCCCCACCCCAAAGGCATTGCTTCATCCAAATTTCGATCGTATGTTTTAAAAATTTGATAATCGGTAGGGCCATAATACATATTCATATCATAGGCCAGAGCACCCCCTTTGGGTTCCAGCAACATTTTAGCACCATACTTTTTAGTAAAAACAGTATCTATTTCTTCATTTTTCACCAAATCTTCTGAAGTAAACTTCACCTCTTTAAAAGCAGTATTAGTTAAAAGCATAGAACTAAAAAAGTGCTGACGGAAATTCAACCAAGTTACATCTACTTCGGTCTCATCGTCTTCGCCTGCTGGAGAAAGTTTACTATGGTCGCCTCCATTTTCAAACTCATAGGTAAGTCGCGTATATCTATTTTCGTAAGAAATACTTTTTGCCTGACGATACCCCTTGTAATTCCAGTCGAGATACATAGGCTGTGAGGTATTGAGCACCCCTTCCAAGCCTTGGCTTCGGAGCGTAAAATCCAGCATATATTCGCCGGGTTTCAATTCGTACCGATATTCTATGTAACTATTTGGAGATGTTTTAAGCTTCATAGAAAGCACATTATTTTCTCCATTTTTGGAAAGTGTAGGTTCAAAGAATAAATCGCGTGTATTTAGCGATCTATTTTCTGAAGAAAACTGAAGGTTAAAGTCGTTATTTCCGTCTTTAATGAGATACACATTCTCGCCTTGGTATTGGGTTTGGTCTTTCAATTTTGCTTCTACAATAGCCCCGCCTTTATTACTTACGGTAAGCTGAAGCACATCATTTTCGACCACGGTTGTTGCCTCTTTTGCGGAAGGTAGCGTCCCTGAATAAGCAAACGATCCCAGTCTATTCTGTAATTCAGAAACTGCGAGTGAATCTGTACTGCTAACACTATTATTTTCTGTAGAAGTGGCTTCAAAAACTGGTGTATTTTGTAAATCTGAAGTAGCATTTTCTTCAGTTACTTTTTCTGTTTTAGCTTTTTCGGTTTCAATTTCTTCCGGAGTGGGTTGGTTTTGATACATCATCCAAAACAGAATACCACTTATTAATAAAATACCAATTAAGGTAGTAAGGTCAAATTTTTTTTCTTCCATAAATTTAAATTTAGAGGTTGATTTACATCCCCCTCATTCCCCCTTCAAAGGGGGAAGTTATATTTTGTTTTGCAACAACCTCGCCTAAATAACCATTCAGACAAATTGTCGTTACTTTTTTGAATGTTTAAATGCAGCAGCCACAAAGCCTACAAATAAGGGATGTGGATTAGCTACAGTACTTTTATATTCCGGATGATATTGCACCCCTACAAACCAAGGATGTGAAGGTATTTCTACTATTTCTACCAATCCGGTATCGGGGTTTGTACCGGTAGCGATTAAGCCTGCTTGTTCCAATGCATCACGATACTCATTATTGTACTCGTACCGATGCCGATGACGTTCCAAGATACTTTGTGTCTTGTATATACCTTCAACAATACTATTGGGCTTCAAATTACATCGCCAAGCTCCTAAACGCATGGTACCACCCATATCGGTAATATTTTTTTGCTCTTCCATTAACGAAATCACGGGATGGGGTGTGTTTCTATTCATCTCGGTACTATTAGCCTCCTTAAGTCCTAAAATGTTACGAGCATATTCAATAACAGCCATCTGCATTCCCAAACAAATACCCAAAAAAGGCAAATTATTTTCCCGGGCATAACGAACGGCTTCAATCTTTCCCTCAATGCCACGTTCACCAAAACCAGGAGCCACGAGGATGCCGTGTAATCCTTTTAGTTCTTTTCCCATGTTTTTGGCATCGATATGTTCCGAATGAATACTCACTACTTCCACCTTTACCTCATTGGTTGCTCCTGCATGAATAAATGCCTCCAGAATAGATTTATAACTGTCCTGAAGCTCAACATACTTTCCTATAAGGCCTACTTTTACGGCACCTTTTGGATTTTTATGGCGTTGTAAAAATTGGTTCCATTGGGTTAAATCCGGAGCTGTTGTGGCATCTAAATTTAGTTTCCTAAGTGCGACCCTATCCAATCCTTCTTCTAACATCATATTGGGCACATCGTAAATGGTGGAAGCGTCTATAGACTCGATTACGGCCTCTTTTTCTACGTTACAGAACAGTGCTAATTTGGTGCGTAGATCATCGCTTAATTCGTGTTCAGTACGACATACTAGGATATCGGCTTGAATTCCACTTTCCATCAAGGTCTTTACTGAATGCTGGGTGGGTTTGGTTTTTAATTCGCCGGCTGCAGAGAGATATGGAATTAAAGTTAAATGAATAAATAAGGTGTTGGTTGCCCCTAATTCCCATTTTAATTGACGAACCGATTCTATATAAGGTAATGATTCAATGTCACCAACGGTTCCGCCAATTTCAGTAATAACAATATCGTATTCGCCATTTTTTCCAAGGATTTGAATCCGCTCCTTGATTTCATTGGTGATATGTGGGATTACTTGTACTGTTTTTCCTAAAAACTCACCACGACGCTCTTTTTCAATCACACTTTGGTAAATGCGTCCGGTAGTTACATTATTAGCTTGGGAAGTAGAGACATTTAGAAACCGCTCGTAGTGACCCAAATCAAGGTCGGTTTCTGCACCATCGTCGGTAACGTAACATTCTCCGTGTTCATAGGGATTAAGAGTTCCGGGGTCTACATTAATATAAGGATCTAATTTTTGAATAGTTACCTTATATCCTCGGGCTTGTAATAATTTTGCCAGTGATGCTGCGATAATACCTTTACCTAAAGAAGAGGAAACCCCGCCCGTAACGAAGATGTACTTTGTAGTGCTCATAAAAGTGTAGCCTGTTGTTACCTATACGGGATGCAAAGATACAGTTTTATTGTGGAGGGGACTAAAGATTTTTGTAATAGTTCAGCTTTTTTTAATTAAGGTTTTTAACAACCCCTCTAACCCATTTATTTTAATTTCGTGCATTTCTTTCATAAGGGTGCCTAATTTCCCTTCAGGAAATCCTTTTTTTGCAAACCAAGCAAAATAGTATTCGGGAATATTCACTAGATACTCCCCTTTGTATTTTCCATAGGGCATTTTGTAATTGGCAAGTTCTATTAGATGCGCTTTGTCTACTTCCAAGTATCTAATGCTTTTAATTCTTCAGCCACTATTTTTCGCCATTGGTATTCGGCTCCTTCTATGTTAGAATGATCACTTTCTTGATCGTACTGTGTTTGCATTTCTCGACGCTCGGCTTCTATTCTATTATAAATAGCCTCGGCTTTTTCTTTAAACTCTCTGTCATGAGTTAGTATTGAGAGTGCTTTCCTAAGCTTTCTTGCGTGAAGTTCACTAATATCAAAATGTGTTTGTTCGTGTTCCAAAATATACATTGTGACACGTTCGGGGCGATACCATGAAAGGTCGGGATAAAAATTACTTACCACTTCATACGAGATAGTTGCAATACCATTTCGTTCTTTGAAGGAAAAAGAAAAGGACATCCCGGAGTTTGTACTTGCCACAAAATCATCAGCACGATTAGGAATTCCTCTAAAATCCTGCCAAGTGAGTGGCCTGTTGGCATCCCAAGCTATTTTTTCTTCTTCAGAAACAGAAAACAATCCTAAGAATGGTACTAAAAGAAGGAGTAAAACTTTCATCTCTAAGAAAACGATACTTTTTGAAAAATATTGAATGGATTTATCCCCAATAAAAAGTAATTACCCTTTCAATTTCAGGGTGCAAACTATACTCAACGGGGCAAGTTCTTGCCGTATTCTCTAATATCTTTTGATTTTTTTCAGAAATACCGTCGGGCAGGTGCATTTCAATTTCAATTTTTGAAATTCTACGAGGGTTCGATGCCATAGTTTTGGTAACGGCAGCTGTAGCCCCAGTTAAATCCACTTCCAATGCTTGCGCCTTAATACCCATTGTTGTCAACATACAATTAGCCAAGCCTGTGGCCACGGTATCGGTGGGTGAAAAAGCTTCCCCTTTTCCTTGATTGTCTGTGGGGGCATCGGTAATAAAGGTACTCCCCAATTTTAGATGTTCGTTAGAAGTACGAAGGTTTCCCAAATATGTCACTTTTGAAGTACTCATTGCTTCACTTCTTCCATTTGAAGGTTTTCACCATATTTTAGGATATAAAAAGCCTGATTACTATATCCTGAAAAGAGTTTTTTATCGTAGCGGAATTTATTTTCCACGTATTCCGTTTCTGAATCACTATCTGTGGCATCGTATACATTTTTGGCACTTGCTAAACGCAGTAAAACATCGTATGTTAAATCGAACCCACGTACTGCATATCGATTAGGCAGCACACCATATTTATTTTTATAACTTACCAAAAAGGGATTTTTTTCATCAAAATCATAACTTTTACTTACCGAAGGAAACGTAAAACTTAAATTGGCAAGATGCACATTAGAAATATCGTCATATTCAAAATTATCATTTTTATTGGTGGTAAAAAGACGAATCTTTCTGGTAGAATTTAATCCATTCAGCAACCCAATAACATTACTAATTAATACCGGATTGGTAGATTCTAGGATTACCCAATTTTCCAAAGATTTGTCCATTTTACCCTCAATATCCCCAACGTATAAAAATCCTTTTTCTCGAGGTGAAATAAGAGTTGTTGCAGGAATAGCACTCAGTATTTCTCCTTTTGTTTTACTGTCTTTATCGGCAATAAGAATTAGTTTTTTCCCTACGCTATGTTCTTTTAAATATTGAATCATTTGTTTGGTTAGTAATTCTTCATCGGGAAGTGTTTGAAATAAATTGGAGGTAAGTTTAATACTTCTATTACTCAATGGTGAAAACACTGGAATAGCATCATTTTTAAGCTCCTGAGCTACAAATTCTACATTTTTGCTCAACAAAGGCCCGATAACTGCATCTATATTTGAAAAATCGTGTTGGGAAAGAATCTTTGAGAGTGCATCGTTACTCCCTTCACTATCATAAACCATTAAATCTACCGAGATGCCTTTGTCTTTAGCAAATTCAGTAGCCATAAGCACTCCACTATAAAAATCTAATGCAATACGCAGGGTTCTGTTTTTCTTCAAAATATCTTTTTGGGAATCTACAGAATCTCTCTCAACTTCACGAAGCTGAAAGGGAAGTAACACCGCCAAACGTTTGGTTTCAACATTCACTATGTTATCCTCGAGATTAACCTTATTGGTTTCGATGGAAATAGTTTCTGAAATTTCTTTAGGAATTTTTAAAATCATTCCTTCTTTAAGCCCATCTTTTGCATACGGATTTAACGCTACAATTTCCTCTTCGGAAAGACCTAATTTTACTTTTAAACGGTAAAACCCTTCTTTGGGTTGTACTTCATAAAAATCGAAACGCTCATCGATGGTAGCCTCTTCTGTTACTGAGGTATTGGGCACATTCAATTTTGTACCTACAGGTAGGCCTTCTTTTATTTCGGGATTGAGGGCTTTTAATTCGGCCACCGAGACACCATATTTTCTTGCAATACCATAAAAGGTTTCTTTGGGTTGCACCTCATGAATTCGAGTGTCTTTGGTAGTAATGGTTGTTTCGTTAGTAGTTTCTGAAGAAGTTTCAGAGATTACCCCTTTTTCAAATTGAGGAATCATTAAGTCGTCTCCTTTTTTCAGCCCTCTGGAGTATAAAAATTTATTGTATTTTTTAATGTCGTCTACCGTAATACCATATTTTTGAGCAATCCCAAAAATGGTCTCCTTACGTTTCACTTTGTGTGATTTATACTCTGTAACTATCTGCTCGGGAGCACTTGAGGATGGAATAATGAGTAAACTATTAGTAGATAAGCTATGCTTGGCATCGGGGTTTAAACGGTAAATAGCTTCTTCTGTTATGTTGTACTTTTTGGCAATACTGTATATTGTTTCACCCTTTTCCACTTTGTGGGTTTTGTAGGTTTCTTGCGTCGGAATTTCAGCATAACTTATGCAGGAATTCAAAAGAAAAAAAGAAAAAATTACTACTAAATACTTCACGTAAATGATGGTTTAAAAAAATTATTCCCACTCAATAGTGGCCGGTGGTTTTGAACTAATGTCGTACACCACTCTATTAACGCCTTTTACCCTATTTATTATATTATTAGAAGTTTCCTGAAGAAACTCATAGGGTAAATTTACCCAATCTGCTGTCATTCCATCGGTACTCTCCACTGCACGTAACGCCACTACTTTTTCATAAGTACGTTCATCTCCCATCACTCCCACACTTTGAATAGGCAATAAAATAGCCCCCGCTTGCCATACCTTATCATATAAATTCCATTTTTTAAGTCCGTCGATAAAAATAGCGTCTACCTCTTGTAAGATACGAACTTTTTCTTCGGTAATATCGCCTAAAATACGAATGGCCAACCCGGGACCCGGAAACGGGTGTCTTCCTAGCAACTCAGGATCGATTCCCATCTGGGCACCTACTCTACGGACTTCGTCTTTAAATAGCATTCGAAGAGGTTCTACTACTTTCAACTTCATAAAATCGGGTAACCCACCTACATTGTGATGCGATTTAATAGTAACGGAAGGACCGTTTACCGAAACACTTTCAATAACATCGGGGTAAATAGTGCCTTGTGCCAACCAATCTACATCTTCTACCAAATGAGCTTCATCGTCAAATACTTCAATGAACACACGCCCGATAGCTTTTCGTTTGGTCTCGGGATCACTTTCGCCTTCCAAGGCTTTCAAGAAACGTGCCGAAGCATCAACCCCTTTTACATTGAGACCCATGTGTTTGTATTGATCTAACACATTTTGAAATTCATTTTTACGTAGCAATCCGTTATTTACAAAAATACAGTAGAGATTTTTCCCAATAGCTTTGTTTAACAATACAGCCGCCACAGTAGAGTCTACACCTCCACTTAAACCTAATACTACTTTATCGTTACCTAATTTTTCTTTCAATTCCTGCACTGTAGTATCCACAAATGCTGCAGGAGTCCAATTAGGTTCTACTCCGGCTATTTCTATCAAAAAGTTTTGTAATAATTGCTTTCCGTGGGTAGTGTGATATACTTCGGGGTGAAACTGAATGGCATAGGTTTCCTCTCCCTCAATTTGGTAGGCGGCATTAGCAACATCGTCGGTACTGGCTAATCGAATTCCATTTTTTGGGAGCTCTTTAATACTATCACTATGGCTCATCCACACTTGTGATCCTTCGGGAATATTGATAAACAAATTAGAGGTATCTAATATAGTGTTTAGTTTAGCTCTTCCGTATTCGCGGGTGTTAGAGGGAGCTACTTCGCCACCGTAAAAATGAGCGAGGTACTGCGCGCCGTAACAAACCCCTAAAAGAGGTTTGTGACCTTTTATTTTTGAAAGGTCTGGATGCGGAGCATCCTCGGCGCGCACCGAGAACGGACTTCCTGAAAGAATGACTGCTTTAAATGAAGACAAATCTTCCGGAATATGATGATAAGGATGAATTTCGCAGTAAATATTAAGTTCTCTAACTCTTCTTGCAATGAGCTGCGTGAACTGCGAACCAAAATCTAAAATGAGGACGTTGTTTTGCATAGGCAAAAATAGGGCGTTTTTTGCTTAAGAAAAATTGACTTATGCAGTTTTTTTTAAAATTGAATTTTATCTAGTTCTTTTATATAGCTTTCGCCAACAGGTATTTTATGGTCTTTTATCACCACCCAATTTTTTCCTTTGCTAGAAACTTGATCTATCCTTATAATATAAGACCTGTGAACTCTTAAGTATTCCAATGAGTCTGGGGTTTGGTCAATAAACTCTCCTATTTTACAACGAATGGTATACACTTTTTTATTGGTAACAATATCCAAATAATTGCCCTGAGAGTTTATAAATAAAATATCGTGAGTTGGAATTTTATAATCTCCCCCATTGGTTCTGAATTTTAAAAATTGCTCTTTGCGTTTTAAACGCTTAATTGTAAGTCTAATCAACTCCCTAAATACATCTTGGTTATAGGTTAAAACACGAATTTTGAAAAACAAATAAACCAGTACGCTAAAAAATAAAAAACAGAGGCTGTAAAACCATCCACTTTTCCAAAAAGGAGGTGAAATTTTAAAGCTGTAAGTGGTTATTAAATCATTCGGATTATTAAATACATTGGCTTTGGCTTCAAAAGTATAAGTACCCGGAGAGAGGGATGGAAAGTTAATTATTCTATTGGTAGTCTTTGTCCATGCGGTATCAATTTCCTTTAGCCTATAATAATAATTTATATTATCTGTATTTCTAGTTGAGATGGCCTCAATCTTAAAGCTAATAGTGTTTTGGTTATACTTCAGTTTAATATTTTTTGCGCTTACTGGGTTATTATTTACCCGAACTTCTTTAAGATTTAATGAGAGTACATTTAACAATCGTTTTTGTTCAATCATGTTCTTTTCAAAGAAACAAAGCCCTGTTTTTGTGGCTACCCAAACGGTATCATTTATAATCTCAACATCATTAATATCATTACTTAATAAACCATCAGATTTTGTAATGGTGTTAATTGAATAGGTATTGTCTGTTTTAAAAACAATTCTATTCAATCCTGTATTGGTGCATGCCCAAACAATAGAATCATTTTCGATATAAATTTCACTTACCAGATTATTAGTTAACCCATCGTATTTTGAAATATTATAAATACTATCCCCTTGCACAATAACTCCATAATCTTGTGAGGCCATATAGGCCTTTTTTGTTTTTTTATTGAAGTCAATATCATACAATCTGGATGTAAATAAGGGTGATTTATGATACGCCTGAATGGTATCCCCTTTTTTAAAATACAATCCGGAAGGGGTGGCAATAAAAATAGTGTCATGATAAAAGCATACATCCTCCGTTCGCATTCCCACATTAAAGTATTTGATGGAATCTTTTTGTAACACATTAAAACCACTAGAGCCAACATTAACAAGGGGGTCTAAAATATCCTCAGCTAATTTTCTGGAGTTATAAATTGTAATAGGTTTTTGTTTGTTAGTGAAGTTTAATAGAAAACTGTCGCTTGCACCATAAATTTCAGATCGATCTGAACTAAATTCTACAAAGGCAGGTCTATATTTCGAACCTTTATAAAGTAATTTTTGTTTGAGGTTGTTGATAGAAGAAATATTACCATTATGGTGACCAGCAAACAGGGTAGATTGATTGTCCTTTACCAATGAAACAATATTATCATTACTAAAAACTTTAACCGGAGGGTTTTTAATATAAAAAACACCGTCATCAAGGGTAGAAAACCAGTAACTCCCCTCGGCATCTATTAAAAAATTACTTACCGAATTATTGGGTAAAAAAGAGTCCATTAGTTCTCCAGAAGTGGATCTAATTTCTGCCCCGTTGCTATAATACCCCACCATAAAACTATGATCATTTAATCGCTTTATTCCAATGGGATTCTGTTCGGTTTCTAAGTATTTTACAGAACCTGATTTTGAAACAATTCCCAATTTAGAATCTATGAATGCAAACTCATCCTTATTTATTTTAGTTACATTCACCCTAGAAGTTGTAAGATTTGAAATGGGGATAAGAAACAGTGTTTCATCGGGCTTATAATCATGATATAATATTCCAAAGGATTCGCTATTTCCTAAAAAACCAAGTTTTAATTTAATTTTTCTTTCACTAAATAATGCTTCGGGATACAAGTCCTTGTCAAAGGTATATGAGACTTTCCCTTTATTGGAAATTTCAATAAATCCTTTTATAAAATAGCCGCCAAGCATTATTGTTCCTTTTTGGTCTATGGTTATACTCTTTACAGTAGCATTGGGAGGCAGATGCTTTTTTAATTCATTATTGTAGGGAAAGGTCTTAAAACCTTCAAATAGTTCATCAAAATAAAAGAGTGAATTGGTATGATGCTCAATGCAAAAAACCCTACCATCTTTTTGTGGATAAAAGCCTAAAATAGTATTGCCTGGTAATCCATCTTTTTTTGTGAAGTTTTCAAATTCGTACCCATTGTAACGGGATAAACCTTTATCTGTTGCAAACCAAATATATCCCAATTTGTCTTGGTATACATCATATACTTCAGAACTGGGCAAGCCTTCATCCACACCAAAATGCTGGTAAATGGGGGTTTGTGCAAACCCAATTTGAATACTAAAAAACAGCAATAAAAAGTATCTTTTCAAGTGTTGATTTATTCTTTCAGACAAATGTAATGCTATTCTATAATTTACTTGTTTTTACTTTTTTAGATTCGTCACTATATTGATGGTATTCGTCACAATCTCAATAATAACAGTAGCTATAAAGCGAAAAAGAACTCTTTTAAAATGAAAGAAATTACTTTCAAAGCATAAAACTTCTAAAACATATTTCGTCACTTTTTAAGGGATGATTGGTCACAAAGAAAGTTTATTCTATTCTATATTCTGTCCAATAAAATACTTTCGAGGCATCAAAAATTTAAAGAATTATGGAAAACATAACATCAAAGCTTGGAAAAGCAGGATTAGTACTCGCTGCTCTAGGAATTATATCCTGCGTACTTTATGTATTTAACTACAATGTTCGTCTTTTAGCGTGGATAGACTTGTGGGGAACCACCATGGGCTGGGTATTAAGAGGCTTATTCATCTTTGGTGGAGGGGCTCTATTTTATTTCTTCGGAAGAGAAGAAGATGATGATAATAACATAACCATTAATAAATTTTAAAAAATGAAAAAACTACCATTACTAGTAGCTACACTATTTATTACAACCTTACTCTCTTGCGGAGGAGGTTCTGGCAAGCAACCGGCCAATGCAGAAGGATTTTCGGAAATAGAAAAAGAGATTAAAGGAAAGTTTGGTGACAACGCCCACTTTACTGAGTTAAGTGTCATTTACAATAAATCTATTGGAAATATGATAAGCACTACGGTAACCGATGCTCCGGAATCGCTTGCTATGGGGCAATGGACCATGAGTCAAGGAAATTGGAAACAGACGTCAGATATTACCCTAGAAATCCCAGAAGGCACCCAAGCAGCCGACTTTATGTTTCAATTGAATGACCAAATCAATCTTTCCACATTAGGCGGGTTGGTGGAAAAGTCGATGAAACAATTAACCGCAGAAAAGAATATTGAAAACCCAACATTAACAACTGCCAATATTTATTTTCCTAAAAACGGAGATTTATCTAAAGCAGAGTATATGATCAATCTAGAGCCAGAAAACGGCGGCACTACATTTAGATTTAGCTATAAGCTAAATGGTGAACTTATTAAAATGGACTATTAAAAAAATAAAACTTAGAAAGATGAAAACAAACCTACTTACAGTATTCGCCTTATTCATTGTTGCAATAAGCACTGCACAGACCTTTGTTCAAAACAATATTACATATACCGTATTAACGTCAAATACTGTTGAGGTTACTTCGTATGGGGTTACCGGTGGTACTGTTACCATTCCTTCTTCGGTAACAAACAGCTCAATTACTTATAACGTAACTGAAATTGGAGATTTAGCTTTTTTGAACAATCAAATAACGGGAGTTGATTTGCCTAATACGCTTACCTATATTGGTGAAAATGCTTTTTTATCAAACCAGTTAACAAATGTGATTATACCAAATAGTGTTACCGAATTAGATTATCGTGCTTTTGGGGGTAACCAATTAACAAGTGTAACATTAAGTAATAATTTAACAACTATAGGTGAGAGAGCATTTGAAGGAAACCAAATAAGTTCAATTACAATACCAGACAGTGTTACTTTAATTGAAGAGGCCGCTTTTTTTGTGAATCAACTAACAAATGTTGTTCTTGGAAGTGGAGTAACTACCATTGAAGTGCAGGCCTTCCAATCAAATCAATTAGCAAGTATAATTATACCCGAGAATGTTACAAGTATTGGTGCTTCTGCTTTTGCAACTAATCCATTAACCTCGGTTACATCTTTAAATCCTGCGCCACCAAGCATCCTCACAATTCCAAATAGTATTTCGGATACATTTGGAGAAAGTCGGCCTAATATAGACCTATTTATACCTGCAGGAACTACAGGTTCCTATGTCACAGATACTGGAGCACAATGGACGGGATTTAATACGGTCACTGAACTCCTAGAAGTAGGTGATACGTATACTTCAAATTTTATTACGTACGAAGTAACATCCCTATCACCAAATACCGCAAAAACAGTTGATTATGATACAACCGGAGGAACTTCGGTAGCGGTACCCAACACTATGGTAAATGGTCTTTATAGTTATGATGTTACAGCTATTGGAAACAATTCTTTTGATAACTCTGGCCTTACTGATATTTCAATTCCAACCAGTGTTACAACTATTGGTCAACAAGCATTTTTAAATAATAGCCTAACAAGTATTAACATACCAAATACGGTTACTGAAATTGGCCAGGCAGCTTTTGCTGCAAATTCCTTAACAAGTATAGTAGTACCTGACAGTGTGATTAGCTTGGGGGATAGCGCATTTGAAGGCAATGCATTAACTAGCGCTACCCTACCAGATGCCCTAACCGCTATTGGGAATAATGTTTTTACCAGCAACAACTTAACGTCTTTTACTTTTTCAGATAATATAACCAGTATTGGGATTGGGGCTTTCCAAGGTAATAATCTAAATAGTTTGACTTTTGGAGCCAATCTAGCTACCATAGACGCAGGAGCTTTTGCAGATAATGACTTGGCCATTGTAAATATCCCGGCTTCCGTAACAACTATTGGGAATGTGGCCTTTAATAATAATCCCATGACCGATGTTTATAGTTTTGCGCTAACACCACCCATTATTACGACTGGCGCTGGCGACTCTTTTGCAACCGACAGAAGTACCATTCATCTCCACATCCCGGCTGGCACACTTGGGGTATATGTAACCGATGCGGGTGCATTGTGGACCGGTTTTAATCCGGTAACAGAGGATATTTTAGGGATTTTTGATGTTGAATTAGAGCGTAATGTTAGGATTATTACTACTGAAAACACATTACAAATTATGTCAGACAATAATTTACAACTTCAAGATTATACAATGTATTCAATTTCTGGTGTGGAAATAATAAAAGGAAAAGAAAGTAGTATAGCCACAAGCACTTTCACAAGTGGAATCTATATCCTAAAACTCAATTTTGATAAAGGAACAATAGTTAAAAAAGTGGTGGTTAATTAATTATTTAATCTATACACAATGAAAAAAAGACTATTGCTTACAGGTTTATTACAGTTAGTAACCCTATGTGTTTTCGCTCAAAACAAAATAGTATCTGTTGATGTAAAATCAGAGTTCAAAAATAAAGAAGGTATTACTCAATTTGTAACCTTTAATGAGGCATCCCAATTAAATGTGGACAACAGATCTTCGTTCTTAAAAGAATTTCTTGAAACACCCGAGAGTACAACTTTTGTTGAAGTAAGTGCCAAAACAGATGAAATTGGTGTTTTACATGAAACATTTCAACAGTATTATAATGAGGTTCCTGTTGAATTTGGCATCTATAAAGCACATTTAAAAAATGGAACGCTTGCTGCTATCAATGGTGATTACTTCCCCATTAAAGAGATTAATACCATACCCACTATTTCTGAAACTAAGGCCTTTTCTATGGCAAAACGTCAGGTTAATGGGAAAAGCTATTATGAATCTTCAGCTAATAATATAGGCTACAATGGACCGAAACCTACTTTAGTTATTTTTCCTAAAATGAAAAACATTAATGCTACAGATAGATTAGCCTATAGGCTTGATATTTATGCAGAAAAACCATTCTATCGTGCTGATGTTTACATTGATGCACATACAGGAGAACTTATTTTTGAGAATACCAAAATTCATCAAAACGTGGGAGCAACAGGAACAACACTTTATAATGGTGTACAAAGCTTTAGGGCAGAACAAATTGTAGGTGGGTATAGATTGCGTCAAACTGCATCTGGTAACGGCATACAAACCTTTGATGCAACTAGTGGTGTACAAAACGCCACAGATATTATAAGTTCTACAACAAATTTCTCTACCAATGCTGCTGCTGTTCAAGCACATTGGGGAACTGAAAGAACGCATCAATATTTCTTGCAAAAGCATAACCGTAATTCCTTTGATGGTAATGGAGCGCTTATTAAATCATACATTACACCAGAAAGCGCAAGTCCTTATGCCTCCTGGACAGGTAGTGTGATGCATTATTCTGTGGGATATGGAAATAACTTTGGTGCCTTAACGTCTTTGGATATTGTTGGGCATGAATTTACCCATGCAGTTATCGATTATTCTGCAGATTTAATATTTTCTTACGAATCTGGTGCTATAAACGAATCATTTGCAGATATTTTTGGCGAAATGGTAGAAAATTTTGCGCAAGGCACTAATGACTGGCTCTGTGGTGCCGATGTTTTTACAGGTGGTACAAGGTCTATGAGCAACCCGAAATCTAAAGGACATCCAGACACTTATCAAGGACAATATTGGCAAACTAACTCTAATGATAATTTTGGTGTTCATACTAACTCTGGTGTCCATAACAAATGGTTTTATCTTTTAGCTGTTGGGGGATCGGGCATCAATGATAATGGGCATAGTTATACTGTAAATGGTATTGGAATTCAAAAAGCCGCAGAAATTGCGTATAGAAATCTAACTTGGTATCTAACACCAACTTCTGATTATCATTATACTTGCGAATCTTCAATTTATGCAGCCATCCAATTATATGGCCCAAATTCACCAGAAGCTATCGCTACTGCTCAAGCATGGAGAGCTGTTGGGTTACTATTACCCCAAACCGATTATGTGGCACCTACAGCTCCTTTAAATCTTGTAAGCTCTAATGCTACTGAATATGTTATTCCTCTATCTTGGGACGCTTCCACAGATAATGTTGGTGTTTTAGGCTACACCATTCTATTAGACGGATCATGTGTTGGGTCATGGTCAACTCCAAATACCAGTTTTACGGTACAAGGACCAGGAGTATATTTACAGCCAAACACCATGAATGAATTTAAGATAGTTGCTTTTGATGCTGCAGGAAACATATCACAATATAGTAACACTGTAAATATATTTTTTGACACCATTGCTCCCAGTAGTCCAACCAATCTTACAAGTTCTAATACGACACAAACTACTACAGATTTAAATTGGGATCCAGCAACCGATAATTTTGGAGTTGCAGGCTATAAAATATATCGAAATCCTGGCAATGTATATTTGGCAACGGTTACAGGTACATCTTACGCGGTAACTGGATTAACAGAAAACAGCAATTATAGTTTTTATGTTACAGCAATTGATGCAGCAGGTAATGAATCTAGCCCTAGTAATACGGTAAATGTAACAACATTAATGTCTTCTTGTTTAGGTGGAAATGGAGATCTAACGTTAACAATAAACGTTGATTTTTATGGCCTTGGCTCGGGAATTTCTTGGACTATTAAAGATGTAACAACCAATGCAACAATAGATTCTGGGTCAGGTTATCCCGATGATCCCAGTTATTCAAGTTATACAGTAACTGAAATTATAACTTTAGGACCTGGCCTTTATGAGTTTGATATTTTAGATTCTGTAGCATGGGGGGGAAATAGTTTTGTATTAGAAAGTAATCTAGGAACCGTTTTGGCTGATGCTATTCCTATCTCATTACCATTCCAGTTTTGTGTTAATGCTCAGGTAAATAATCCCTCTTCAGTACCCCCTATTCTATTAATCAACGAGAGCTCCAAAATTTCTAATGTAATCTACCCAAACCCAGTATTAGATAGATTGCATGTTACACATTTAGCCAACGATAGACATCCTTATGTAATTGTTGATATATCAGGAAAAGTAATCATGAAAGGTGTGCTTGATACTAAAAATTCTATAGATACAAGTAACCTTCAATCGGGATTATATATACTTGAAATTATGGGTGAAGCCAATACAGAGAATTATAAATTTATTAAAAAATAAACCACTGTATACAGATGAAAAAGGATCCTAAAAATCTATTTGCTTGTGAAAACGAGCAAATAGATTTACTTAAAGATGATTGGCATCAATTTATATACAACATTTACGATGCCATGTACCATAAAATTTGTTAATAAACAAAGGGTTTATCTTGTTCGAAATAAAATAACAATAAAAAGTTTTCTCTTGAAAATAACAAATACAGGATTTTATCAATTTTTAGCCAATACCCCATCATCAAATCAATTTTAATAGGGGCCGGAGTATTATATTTTTTCGACAAATATGGATCTTCAGACCCGTAGAAAACCTCATCAATCTAATAGGCAGGTATAAAATTTAAATCCAGAGACATTTAAACGCCCCACAATTAAAACCACTAATTAGGTAGATGAAGCTTTTAAAATTCATAAAACAGTATTTTTTGTGGACAATTTTATCGCTCTTATTGGGTTTTACCTACACCCTAACGTTATTGGGGGCCATTAAAATACCCAAAAAAGGGCTTTCGTATTTATTGTATCTTTTTTACCAATGGGGGGTTATTTATATTGGACTTATAGTGGGTTTCATAATTGGTTTGTTGTATATACTTGTTGATGTTTTTTATCTAAAAAACAAACTCAAGAACGCTACACGCCCAGCACTAACAAGATTTGGAGTACTTTTAGCAATTGTACTCTTTGTATGGATTACGCATTATATATTAGAAAAAGTTATAGATATTATTTAAATGGAACTAGTTTTTATTTTCATACTACTTTCTTTCATTGGTTTTTTGGTATTTCTAATATTCAAATTATTGAAATGGATTTTGAAGAAAAAAGAGCGAAAAAATGTCGCATTAATTATAATTTCAATGGTTGCTTTTAGTATGACTATAAATCATCTTTTCTTCAAAAAAATGCACTTTATTCAATCCAATGTATATTCTAACTTGTATCTCATAAAATACCCGGAAAAAAACCAAACTCTTTTGCAAAAAGCCATCAAGGAAAAAATTATAGAACACTTTCAAACTGAACATAAAATGGAAAAAAAACTTGCGTATACAGGAGATAACGGCATTTATTTTTATGAATACACCAATGGTTTTTCCTTCGATGGTTTTTTGGAAGCAGGTACCGCACATTTTATTGAAAACGAAGAGGACCCCGGCGGTTTTGTTTCGGAAGAATTAAATATGTACACCCAATTCCAACTAGCCGATTTTTACTTTGAACCATGTAAAACAGACTCCACCTTGTATTGCGGGGAAATAAACTATTTAAAAGAACGAGAATTGGTTGCAATAGATAGCATACAACAGCTTACCATTAATAAAACCCACATTAAATGAAACTCCTCCCATTTTTGCTTACGCTACTGTTCTTTTCCTGCAAAAAGCACCCAAATTCCACTACAGATCCCCTTCCTGCAGAGGATGCTGTAGAAATTGCAACGGAAACGGAAATGGCTGCGGAAGGAGACTCTCATTATTTCGACAAAATGCATCAATTTAAAGAGGCCTTTTTTAAACTTCCCTCAAAACTGGTTCCCTTTGAAGAAGCATCTACCTTTAATAGTTTTATGGATAAAGATGGTTTTGAGTCAATAGATGCAGAAGCTTTTTCATTACCCAAAATCTACGAAAATTGGTATAGAGAAGATTATGATTTTCAAGCCATTTCTGGGTACCGTTTACAACTTTCGGAAGATTTTTATACCGCGGTTTTAACGGTGATTATCAACAACAATACAATGCAAAGCATTCTTATAAACTATAACAATTTAGGTGTTCCAATCGATTCAGAGCTCGTTGCCTACGATGAAAAAGGGGAAGATGGAATCACAAACTTTTCAAAAATAGAAAAGCACAAAATTACTTATTTCTATACCGTGGCAACCGAAGAAAGTTTTCCTTATAAGAGTACCGCTCTTATTAAAATTGATTCCTACGGTGAAATGGAAGAAATGGGGAAGGAAGAAATCTTTTTCGATTTGGTCGCTGAAGTATTCAACATCCCTTTGGGAAAACGAATTGACAGACTCAACGCATTTAAACCCTTGCCCAATAGCCCCAATGAAGCGGTGGTGGTGGTGCCCGAAATTGCCGCAGGTAACCCGGAAGAAGATTTTTCACTCAACACCCATATCGCTATCGTGAATGTTCAAAACAAGGACATTACCCATCGCTATTATGAAAGCCACAAAACCAATGGATGGGTTTCTGACGCTATTAGACTTGATGAGATAGGTATCGATTTTCCTGCTATCTCAGTAAATGAAAAAACCAATCCCATTGAAGTAAAAGTTAGATATTATGGCTCATCAAGAGTGAACCCATATTATCAAGAAACAATTTCATTGTTTGTAAAAGAAGGGGAAAATTTAAAAAAAATAATGCATCATTTTACAGTAGAAAAATCTGTAGGAGAAATAGATGGCCCTTGTACAGGGACAACATTTTCCGAAAAGAAAGCATTCATTATGGAAAAAGAAAAAACCAATGGTTTTTTTGATATTTCGATACAAAACACCTTGGTTAAAACCATCGATTTTGAAGATGAAAACGGCGAGTGCCAATCCAAAGACACCACCAGCCACGAATTCTCCCTTTTAAAATTTGATGGCACTCAATACAAAGAAGATAAATAATTGAGGCGATGAAATCTGTCTTTATGCTAAAATCAACACAAACGATTCTGGTTACCCTACTTTCGTTTATTAGTTTGTCTTCGTGTGGTCAGAAACAAAAAGAGAGTGGTCTCTCCAATAATGACACAACAGAAGTGATCGCAGTGGAAGCAACCGCTCCATTTCAATTTAGCCAACAAAAATTTGACCGTATTATTCAAAGTATCGCAACCAAGCCATTTCCCGTTGTAGACACCTCCAATTTTGACAATATAACTATTGAAAAGGAATTCAACAAACAAGAAATCGCCCTTTTACAATTGGAAAAAATATATCCCGATATTTTTAAACTCACCCCTACTTTCAAAGTGCAACCTGCTTATAAAATAACTTTTTCCAAAGATTTTCATTCGGTCGTGTTTACAATTTTTAAAGGGGAGAACGAACTGGAATCTATTTTAATTAACTATGATTTAAATGGAAATATCATTGACCATTTAGTTGTTGCTTATGACGAAATTGCCGAAGGATGGTCAAAAAAAGTTGGGTCCATCACAAAAAATTACCTAAGGATAGACGCCATTTTTTGGGATGAAATAAAAGAGGTCACTCAAACTACTTTTACAATCAATAATGACGGTAAAATTGAAGTACTATCTTCTACTAAACTTCACGAATCCATTAAAAATTATGCATTAATCAATAGTATTCTTTTGGATTTAAAACTGGAATGGGCCCAAATAGAAATTGGATATTTAATTTTTGGAGAACTCTCCCAGGTAACTAAGGAAACCCTTGTGATTATTCCAGAAATTGCTGCAGAAGAGGATGATTTACTCCGTCTTAACACCCATATGGTTTTGGTAAATGCTCGTACTGGGACCATTACGCATCAATTGTATGAAAGTTATAAGGAGAATGGTTGGCAGAGTGATGCCATTGCTATGGACGCAATCGAAATTGACCCCTTAGTATATCGAGTTAGTGAACCTGAAATAGCCTTCGGGATAGTAGTAAAATATAGAAACCATTCGCAGCCCAATCCTTACAGAGAAGAAGTTATTTCGTTGTATACAAAAGATCATAACACGCTAAAAAAAATACTGGATCATTATCCCATCTACGAAAGTACAGGAAATGTCAATGTAAATAGCTGTTACGCCGAACATACCAAAACTAAGAACAAGCTATCTTTTGACACCCTTAAAACAAACGATTACTTCAATATACTTGTTGAAAGTACTTCAATTCAAGAACTTTTTCAAGAAGATGAAAATGGTGATTGCAATCCTACAGAAACCCTACTTTCAAAGCAAACTAAAGTACTCGCCTACAATGGCAACGTCTATGTGGAGGCAACTTCAACCCATCATAAAGGAAACTATCAAAATGTAGACAAGACCAGACAATTTGTGGAATATTATCCAAAAAAATTACAAAATGTTCAAATACCCAATTTTTTTGTAGAGCACGCTTTTCTTCTAAATAACACTAAAGTGGTGAGCGGTTATTATGAACCCATCGCTGGACAGCTACCACCGCAAGATACTGAAAAAGATTGGGGAGATCGGCTTTTACTATTGGGCCAAAACAACACCCTTTGGTATCAGTCCAGCGGGGTGGGCGATGTGTACCTCTATGAGCCTCATTTTTATAAAACCACCAATAACAATAAAGTCATTATAATTTGCCAGTTGGCTTTTGAATATCCTTTTGGCGGAGAAGTCTTTTTTCTTGAAAATGATTCTATAAAATATATTGGAAGGCTTGATATTGAAGGCACTGAAGAAGATAATTTTTTAACCGACATTGTAGAAATAACTGAGAAAGGAAGTCGTATGGAGTTTACTTTCAAATCAAACAAATTAACATTAGAGCCAGGTTCAAAGAATGAAACTATCATTGAAAATAAAAACATAAAATATGTTTTTGAAAATAATCGGTTGTTCCTTGAAAAATAAGGTATTACACCAATAAATTATACTTTAAAAATGATAAGAATATCCATTGTTAGTATTTTCCATGTATTTACTACTATTTCAATTTCACAAGAAAGACAACAAGATGCATGTAAAATAAAATCTTATGGAGCTTACAGTAATAAACCAATGATTTTTAATCTTAAAAAAGCATTTTTACTCATCCTTTTAAGTATTTCTTTTTGGTCAGCAAAGTCACAAAGTATCCAGAAAAACCTGAATAAAAAACTTATTGCAAAAGTAGGTGACATATGTGAGGAAACCATAGATTCTAATGATTGTGCAGGTATTGAAATCTATGTAACACTGTTCTTCAACGAACAAAAAGTAACCTTATCAGAAAAAGAAGTAACTACTTGTGGCACAGAAACTATAGTTTTTTCGGGCACCTATTTTTGGAACATAGCCTCTAATAAGGAAATAACCTTAGATTTTGATTCAAAACAAATAGGAGGCACCTATTTAAAGGAAATGGTATTTGTAGTAAAAGATTCACTAATTATTGGACGTATTAGACAATTCAATGGACAAGTAACTGAACATATTTTTAAAGAGAAACTATGAAACCAAAAACAACTTTAGTAGTACTGATCTATGCAATAACCATAGTTCTTAGTTCCTGTAAAAACGAAACTAAAAATACCTCAAAAGAACCTCAAACACAAGAGGTAATAGAAGACACCCTAACGCCTCCAAAAAATCAAATTCCAGCGTTTTTTAAAAGTGCCATCAGGCCTAATGAAAAGCTAGACTTGAAAAAACACTACAGCGATACCGTCACATTTATTGAGTTCAATAATTACGATTTTGATGAGGTCTTGTTTGGTATCAAAACTAAAAGTGACACAGTATATTTAATTAGCGAAGATCTTTGGGAGGATCAATTCCTTCCCGAAGACTCCTTAGTCATAACTTGGAAAATAGATAGCCTAAGACCTTCAGGAGATCCAGAAGTTTTAGATTTCACACCATTTCTAGTGGGAGCAACAAAAATAATGAACCCCTTACCTATCTCAAAAAATGTCAATGTCGTTTGGAGAGAGAATTTGTATGACGAGACCTTAAAAACCGAAGTAAATACCTTAGTATTAAATAAAGAATATTTAGAAAATATAAGCCAACAAGAAAGAGCTGCTTTGGGCTTTGTAACCACTTTTATTGGAAACGAATGTGAATGGGATGGAAAACCCAATCAAGACAGAAGCAACCTTAACTGCCAATTATTAGATGCACTTAATTTGGGGTATCAATGTTCAGAAAGGCATTTGGGCTTTTTGAGAAACTGGTTTTCGGAGGACACCATGGCATTAAACAAACTTAAAAGTTGTCCAACGATACCCAATACCGCAACCCTACAAACCGCAATAGATAATATCTCTCTTGAAATAGATGACAAAATGCATCGAATCCTAGTTCATTATGAGTATTTAAGCATCAACACAAGAGAAGGGAAAGTCAACAAAGTAAAAAACTTAGCAGAATTCAAATTTGACTGTGAAAGTATTATTCATAGCAACACCAAGTAAGCGCCATATAGAAAAGGGATTATACCGTTAAAACTAAAAATTGAGGGTTTAAAGGCTCCAACTCTTTTTTCAAATTAGTAAGTAAGTTGTCACCTAATTCTAAATACTGTTCAGAAAAATTCA
This sequence comes from Flavobacteriaceae bacterium, assembly GCA_041392125.1. GTDB lineage: Bacteria > Bacteroidota > Bacteroidia > Flavobacteriales > Flavobacteriaceae > Halomarinibacterium. The sequence goes on from JAWKMR010000005.1 coordinate 201,064, forward strand.
AACTACGTTCCTGCAAACTTCCCTTTGGAAACAATTCATTTTGAATGGCTGTGAGCCGTTGTAATTGATCTGCCAAATTACGCTTTTGCGCTTTCAGCAAACGTTTTTCCAGATGATCAAGTCCATTGAGTTGTTTCTTTTCCTGGGCGGCTACGGCTCCCAAAAAGGAAGCATCGGTTTGTTTTGCCAGCTCGTATAACGCTGAAAATTGTTGTTGTAAATGTTGTTTTTGTGCTGAAAAATCAATGGTAATTTCTGAAATCTTTTTTGTGAACCACGCTTTTAATTGTTCTGTTTTCTGAAATAATTCGGATATGTGAACTTCCAACTTTTCTAATTTTTCTGAAAGTTTCTGAGGCACCAACACTACCGAATTCCGAAGTAATAGTATGGGAAAAGGTATTTCAACAGCATCAAAATAGCCTTTCAACTGAAACCAATAGGCCAATTCACCACCACCCCCAATGTAGCAAAGATTAGGCAATATCACTTCTTGATACAAAGGACGTAACAGTGCATTGGGAGAAAACCGTTCTGGGTGCTGTTGTAATTCTGCAAGAATTTCATCTTTTGAAAAAGAAATATTTGTTTCGTTTATATAAAACACTCCTTCCTTTTCAATAATGCGTTCCCGTAATCCTTCCTTCAGATAAAATAAATTGATTTCACGGGGATGAACTTGCTCACCGTATCCTGCATGCACTAAATCTTGCGTCGTTTTGGTTACTTTTTTATGGGAAAGGTTTTCCGTAAGTTCTTTTTCCGCATATGGAATAAAGGCTTTTTTCAAAGCAGCATCGTTTCCGTCTATTATTACCAACCCATAATCTTTAAACAATTCGTTCGCCAAATGGCGTGTGGCATCGGCAAGCGAATTGTGTTTTAAATAACTTTCAGAAAAAAGGTGTAAAAGTTCTTTTGCATTTTTAGAGCCCCCCCATTCTTGTTGTAGTATATCAAAAACTTCGTGCAAGCCTTCGGTAGAAAGTTCGCCTACCGCACCACCACTGCTTCTATTCCAGCTAAGCTTTTTCCCTTTAAAATTGAAATAGTTGATTTCCTCAAAATCGTGATCTTCGGTAGCCATCCAATAGATGGGTACAAAATGGTATTTGGGATAGGTTTTATTGAGTTGTTCCGAAAGGTTTATCGCATCAAAAATCTTATATAAAAAATACAAAGGTCCCGTAAACAAATTAAGTTGGTGGCCTGTGGTAATGGTAAATGTAGTGTCTTCTTGTAGTGCTTCAATATTTTGTAAGGTAGCTTCGGAAGGAGTACAGGACTCGTATTGTTTTTTTAATTGTTTTAGTAAGGTAGTTCTCGACTGCGATCGAACCGACTGTTGTTTTTCTTCGAGTTGAGCTTCAAAATTTTCCAGCTCCGGAAATCGATGGTAAAAAGCGGAAGTACTTTCTTCCTTCGCCAAATAATCACACATCAATTTGGAAAAATAGCCGGTATCGGGATAGGAAATATAGTGTTTTGGCATACGGTACTTTCAGCAAGCGTTACAAAAATAATCACTTTCCTTTTTAGGAAGCCTAAAGATACGTTAATGTTAAAAAATGAAAAAGCCTCTCAAAAATTTGAGAGGCTTTTACACTTAAAAAATTAACTACAAAGAACCTCTTAAGGTTACTAAAAAATTTCTACCGGGAGCGCTAATATTAGAAGCAAACGAACGGTAGTTTTGATCCAAAATATTATCCAATTGTAATTGCAGTTGGATGTTAGCATTAAACTGGTACGCCGTACTTACATTTAATGTAAACCACCCCGGGGTGTATCCATTTACAGGATCTAGAGAATAAGCTTCGTTGTCTTCTCCCAGCAAATTGTAATCTTTAGACTTTTTAGGTCCATTGTAAACTACAAAAAAGCTGCTTTTCACTTTGTTCATATTCAAATTGAAATGGGTTCTTCCAAATACCGGCGGAATATGATCCAAAGGATAATCAATAGGGTCCTGTTGTATTCTACCAAAAGTGTAATTAATGGTATTGGTAATAGAAAAAATAGGGCTAATGTCTGCATTCAAATAGCCATTAATCCCGTATATATAGGCTTTGTTAGCATTTACATTGGTTAGAACAACACTTTCTTCTCCGTCATAAATTACGGTAGATTGCCCGTTAAAGGTTCCGGGGCCGGTAGTAATGGCGTCTCGATACCAGGTATAAAATCCGGTAACACCCAAATGCACTGTTTTTTCAATACTTTTTGAAATGCCCAGCTCCGCATTATAAGTGTATTCCGGTTTTAAATCGGGGTTGGGCACAACCACTTCTCCGGGAGCCGATTCAAAAACCTTACTCAAATCATCCACATTGGGTGCTCTAAACCCTGAAGAAGCAATGGCAGTAAAACGCCAATCGGCACCGGGCATATAAATCAGTCCAATATTTCCGTTAATAGCGGTGTTGTTTTGTTTTACTTCATCAAACGGAAAGGGGAAGAAGGTTTTGTCGTCAAATTTTGCCTCTAAAGAAACTGTATTTAATCGAAGTCCGTCATTCAAAATCCATTGGTCACTAATTTCGTAGGAATGGGTAATATAGGCTGCAAAACTTTTCATTTTGGATCCTCCGTCCGGGTAGCGGGTGTCGAGGGGTGAAGTTGTACCTGTAGAAATATCTTCTACATTGGCTTCGGAAGCCACATCGTTCAACCAAGCGTCTAAACCGTAATGGATTTCATTTTTTCCGAAGCGTTTTTCAAAATCGGCGTTAAAAGTGAAGATATCCAAAGTTTCAATACGATGATTCAAATTATCATTATTGAACCGTCGATCATTTCGGCTTTCTTCAATGTTTTGATAGCCTAAAATGAAGCGAGCCCCATCAAAAAATCCATTTTCAGCTTTCAGATCTAAGGCATAAGAACCTAAAAGTCGCTTTTGCGGACCGTAATACCATTGTGCAAATCGAGGAAGCCCATCGCGTACTTGGGTTAAGCGGTCGTAACGAGGAATGTCTGAGGATGTTGAAAATTGAAAGTTGAGAGTATGGGATACATTCTCACTTTGTTTGTATAAAAACTTCTGCAGGAAATCGTATTGTTTATAACCCGATTGTCGTTGTACATTGGGCTTATTATTTTCAATAACAACATCTTCATTCCCTTGGCGCTCCACATAAAAAGTACGCTTTCCGTAGTCGTCATAAAGCTCGTTTCTAAACGCCCCTTGCCGCAAATCGCCAAAATCGGAATACGTAAAACTAGTCAAGGAACCGAATTTTTTTGTTCCTAAACTCACATCCACATGGCCTGTTTTTTCTGAATTTGCCGTAGCATAACGGGTAAAAGCATTGGCCTTTACGCGTAATGAATCGGTATAGGACAACGATGGATTTTTACTGTAAAAATGCATGACACCTCCCAAGGCATCACTTCCGTATACTACCGATCCCGGGCCGAAAACAACTTCTAAGCGGTCTAACATGCTATTATCGAGTGTAATTACATTTTGAAGGTGCCCTCCTCTATAAATAGCATTATTCATACGTACACCATCCACCACCATAAGTACTTTATTAGTTTCAAAACCACGTAGTACAGGGCTTCCACCACCCATCTGGCTTTTTTGAACAAAGACATTTCCGCTGCTTTGAAGCACATCTGCAGAAGTTTGCTGATTTAAGAAAGAGAGTTTTTTTGCATTTAACACCTGAACCGGTTGCGCTACGTCTCTTTGAGACTCCTGAAACCGATTAGCAGAAACAATGACTTCGTCTAAAACAAACGAATTTTCAGATAACCCAATTTGAAAATTCATAGACGCAAGCGTCTCGTAACTAACCATTTTTACAGAATAATCGGGATGGATAAACCAGATTTCCGAAGCATTTTTGAAAGCACTTATCTCTGCTTTTCCTTCGGTATTGGTAGTAACTTTTAAGTTTTCGCCTGCCTCAATAGAAACATTGGCAATAGGTTGTAAATTGGTTTTATCGTATATTTTGAGGGTTTGCGCAGCCATAATGCTACTGCCAAACACCCCAATACACAAGAGTATTAGGTATTTCATTTTTTAAAAATTTAAGTTGGAATTACTAAACAATTTTCCAAAGGCATCGCGCCTTTGAAAGTGATTTAAAATAGTGTTTAGCCTAATTGCGGCGGAGGGCTTTCAAGAGATAAGCAAGGAGTACTTAATGATAAGTAGTAACCAAAAATTTTAGTTTCCCTTTGTAGTATTTCAAAGTCGTTGTCGGGCAACAAGTCTTTTGTGCTTTCGAAAAAAAATGGAATGCTAAACTGCCAAGAAAGTTGTTGTTTGCTTTTTCCATCCATGGATTTTTTAACCAAATCGTCTAAATGTGCAAAAAGAACTGTTTCTTTGGTATCGTTAATACAATGGTATTTTACAGTCCCGGAGGAGGTTTTCTCAGTTTTTACAATATCATAAAGAGCCCCTTGATACCAAAATTCGTGTTTGTCCTTCCAAGTAAGTAATTCTGAATTTTTTCTAGAAACTTCAATAATCGTAAGTTCATTATCAGGTATTCCTTGCTTGATAGCAGTTTTAATTTCCCTTCGGATTTGGGCTTGCTGAAAATTATGAAGCAACAAGTAACCACCCAGTTTAAAGAGAAACAAAAAAAGAAGTAGGATGGCAAGGCATTTTTTCACGTCGTAAATGTAGCCAATATTTCATTTTTTGCAAGAAAAATAACTACGATTTGTAAGAAGTCTTCCGATTTGACAAAACAAAAAAAACTGAAAACAAATGAAAATTCAGTTACCTTTACGTTTCAATTTATAATCAACCCATGAAAAGACTTACACTCCTTTTTGCTTTACTCATTTCCTTCCATCTTTTATCGCAAATACAATCTCCTTCCGAATTTTTAGGCTACGAAATAGGCACCGAGTTTTCACGCCATGCCGATGTAGTTCGCTATTTTGAATACGTTGCGGCAAATAGTCCTATGGTAGATTACAAAACCTACGGAAAAACCAATGAACGTAGACCGCTTACCTATGCCCTAGTTTCGTCTCCAAAAAACCTTGCCAATATTGAGCAAATTCGCACCGATAATTTGAAACAAACTGGTATTTTAAACGGAAATGCTACTCCCGATATAGCGATTGTTTGGTTAAGTTACAATGTACATGGAAACGAAGCCTCCAGTACCGAAGCCTCTATGGTTACATTGTATAAATTGATTACCGAAAAGCAAGCTTGGCTTGAAAATACGGTAGTCATTATAGACCCTTGTATTAACCCCGATGGTCGCGATCGCTATGCCAACTGGTACAATCAGGTAAAAGCTTCGCCTTATAACCCTTCTCAAATTGCTGATGAACACAACGAACCTTGGCCGGGAGGAAGACCCAACCATTATCTATTTGACCTTAACCGTGACTGGGCTTGGTGTACGCAAGTGGAAAGCCAGCAGCGATTAAAGATTTACAATCAGTGGTTGCCTCATGTTCACGTAGATTTTCACGAGCAGGGGATTAACGAACCTTATTATTTTGCTCCTGCCGCAGAACCCTATCACGAAATTATTACCCCTTGGCAACGTGATTTTCAAACCCAAATTGGTAAAAATCACGCCAAGTATTTTGACAAAGAAGGCTGGTTGTTTTTTACCCGTCAGTTTTTCGATTTATTGTATCCCAGTTACGGTGATACCTACCCAACCTACGTAGGAGCCATTGGAATGACCTATGAACAAGCGGGGCACGGTCGCGCCGGTTTAGGAATTTATACCGACGAAGGCAGTGAACTCACCCTCGTAGACCGTGTAGCGCACCACACTACTACAGGACTTTCTACCGTGGAAATTGCTTCACAAAACGCAAAAAAACTAAATACTGAATTCAAAAAATTCTTCGATAATAGTGACTTAAAGTATAAAAGCTATGTACTGAAAGGTCATCCCGACAAACTCAATGCACTTGCACAATTACTGGATTTACACGAAATACAATATGGCTTTGCCACTTCGGGTTCGGTAAGTGGCCTCCATTACCAAGGAAATAAAGGAAGCATGGACGCAACAGGTGCGCTGGTGGTAAGCACCAATCAGCCCAAAGGAAAAATGGTAAAGGCGCTGTTGGAACAAGATGCCAAACTCACAGAACCTCTTACGTACGATATCACCGCTTGGAGTCTCCCGTATGCTTACGGTTTAGACTGTGTGGCAAGTACCAGTTTAGTTTCAGCCAATGGAACAAACCCTTCCATAAAAATGATCAATCAGGTAGCCCCTGCAGCTACTTTAGCAGGGTATATTGTTACTTGGAACAGTTTAAACGATGCACAATTTTTAGCCGAATTGCTTCAAAACGATATTAAAGTGCGTTTTTCAGAAAAGCCATTGAGTATCAACGGAAATAAGTTTAACAGAGGCAGTTTAATCATTACCAAAAGTGACAACAGAAGCAATACCAACTTTACAGAAACAGTGACTAAAATTGCTAATAAACATGGGCGAACCCTCTTTGTTGCCAATACCAGCTTTAGTGATAACGGTACCGATTTTGGCTCTACCGATGTAAAAATTATCAAGAAAAACCGAATTGCCATGCTTAAAGGCAGCGGCGTTTCTTCCCTAAGTTATGGGGCTCTTTGGCATTTTATGGAGCAACAGCTTCACTACCCCGTTACTGCTATAGACACCGATGACTTTAATGTAGATGTGCTATCTAAATTCGACATTTTAGTGTTGCCCAGCGGTTGGTACCAACGCATACTGAATGATACTACTTTAAGCGAATTAAAATCTTGGATCCAAAAAGGCGGGAAAGTAATTGCATTTGATAATGCTTTAGGAGCATTTGTGGATAAGGACGGCTTCGATTTGAAGAAAAACAAAACAGAAGACGACAAAGAAGATACTCCAAAAGGCAACTTAACACCTTACGATCAGCGAGAACGAGCCAGTGTTACTAACTTTATCACCGGAAGTATTTACAAACTAAAGCTCGATACCTCGCACCCTATGGCCTTTGGTTATGATGATACGTATTACAGCTTAAAATTGGGGAACGATTCCTATCAATTTTTAGAAAACGGATACAATGTAGGCTATATAGAAGGCGATGCGGTAAGTGTTTCCGGGTTTTCGGGAGCAACTGCCAAAGCAGGGCTTAAAAATTCTTTGGTATTTGGAGAAGCACAAATAGGCAGTGGCAGTATAGTGTATTTAGTGGATGATGTATTGTTTCGTTCGTTTTGGGAAAACGGAAAACTATTTTTTGTGAATAGCCTATTTATGGTAAATAGTAATGTTTGGATTTTAGATTAAATGCTGAAAGCCGTACTTTTTGATATGGACGGGGTGATAGTAGATACCGAACCCCTGCATCGAAAAGCATATTTTAAGATGTTTGAAGAAATGGAGATTTCCGTTTCTGAAGCACTATACACTAGTTTTACAGGGCAAAGTACTATAGAAATTTGCGAAGCGTTGGTAAAAAAGTTTTCAATGAAACAGTCGCCCAAAGATTTAGTGACTTGTAAACGAAAACATTTTAAGCAGCTTTTTGAAAATGACGAGTCCCTTACCCTGCTCCCCGGAGTGTTAGAATTAATCCAAGACTATCACCATAACGGACTTACTCTAGTATTGGCCTCTTCCGCTTCAATGGACAACATTAATCGTATTTTTAGACGTTTCGATTTGGATCGCTATTTTTCCGCCAAACTAAGCGGTGCAGACCTTGCCAAAAGCAAACCTCATCCCGAAATATTTATCAAAGCGGCCCAAGCTGCCGGATGTTCAAAAGAAGAATGTATGGTGATTGAGGACTCCACCAACGGCATTGCTGCTGCTAAAGCCGCAGAAATATTTTGTGTGGGGTATAATAGTTTGCATAGTGAGGACCAGGATTATAGTTTGGCCGATGTGGTGGTTTCAGATTTTGAAGAAATAACTTTTGAAAGAGTAAAACGATTATTTGAATGAAAAATACAATTTTATTAATTGCAGTGGTTTTTCTTTATAGTTGCCAAACCAAAGAAATTACTATACCGGATTCTTGGAGTCAACCTTATCAAGCGATTACACAAAGAGGTGACACACTATTTTCAGCATTACCGGATGAGAAAATACTAGCACAATACCTGGAAAAGAAAAAGGCCTTTGAAGCAGCTCCGGACAGTCTTGAAAATATTATTTGGTACGGTCGTTTTCAAGCGTATACGGGCAATTATCGAAGTGCGATTGCCATTTACACCTATGGGTTGGAGAAATTCCCCAATGACCCTCATTTACTGCGCCATCGCGGGCACCGCTACATTACCGTTCGGGAGTTTGACAAAGCCATTGAAGACCTCTCCAAAGCGGAAGAACTAATAAAAGGAACCCATAATGAAGTAGAGCCGGATGGTATGCCCAATGCCCAAAATATTCCGGTAAGTACCCTCCACGGGAATATTTACTACCATTTAGGATTAGCCTATTATTTACAACGGGATTTGCCCAAAGCATTGGAGGCTTTTAAAGCGTGTTTATCCACTTCCAACAGTCCTGATAATGTGGTTTCGGCGACCCATTGGATCTTTATGATTCAAAACCGAATGGGACGAAAAGAAGCCGGGGATAATTACTTGCGAAATATTAAACCCGATATGTATGTCATTGAAAATACTACCTACTACCAAGCATGCATGTTTTATAAAGGAGAAATACCGTTAGAAAACTTATACCCTTTTTCAGAAGAAAAAAGTGCCTCCAATACAGCTTTAAAATATGCAATAGGTAATTGGTTTTGGTACCACGGAGATCCTCAAAAAGCACAAGAAATTTTTTCAGAAATTGTAAAGGGAGGCAATTGGGCCTCCTTTGGCTACATCGCGGCAGAAACCGATTTGGCTAAGCCTTATATACAACGGTAAGCGTAAAAGTCAACCTCAAAAAATTTTATAAAAAATCATAAAAAAGGAGTAATTTAGGTTTGCAATTAAACAACCTAAAATTATGAAAAAAACTACTTTTTGTTTGCTCTTCTGCCTAATAGGCATTATAGCATTTTCTCAAACTACCGTCTCAGGAGTTATTAAAGACAATAACAACATTCCACTTTCGGGTGTAAATGTGATCGAAAAAGGTACTTCTAATGGAGTTACCAGCGATTTTGACGGAAACTATTCTATCGAAGTTTCTGAAAATAATGTGTTAGTATTTAGTTACGTTGGCTTTGAAACACAAGAGATTGCTGTAAACGGTCAATCTGTTTTAAATGTAACCCTAACAGAAGGATTTCTTCTCGATGCTGTGCAATTAGTGGGTTCTCGAAGTGCTAAGCGCACCGCTACAGACACTCCGGTAGCTATCGATATCATCGATGTACAAAGTGTTGCTACCCAAGCCGGTAAAATAGAAATTAATGAATTACTGCAATATGCAGCCCCTTCATTTAACGCAAATAAACAATCAGGATCAGACGGTGCAGACCATATCGATCCTGCTTCATTGAGAGGATTGGGTCCCGATCAGACTTTAGTGCTTATTAATGGTAAAAGAAGGCATCAATCTTCCTTGGTAAATATCTTCGGAACAAGAGGTAGAGGTAATACCGGAACCGATTTAAATGCCATTCCGGCATCGGCAATTAAACGAATTGAAATCTTAAGAGATGGTGCTGCTGCACAATATGGATCAGATGCGATTGCGGGGGTAATCAATATTGTTTTAAAAGATACCACAGATGAGGTAACTGGTTTTGTAAATTATGGAGTTTACAGCACCAATGCCGATGTTGATACCAGTGCTTTTGCCGAAGACGATTATGGGGTTTGGAATACCGATGGCTTCCGTTTAGAAACCGATAGCGATGGAAATGTTATAGGATCCGATCAAAATTTTGATGGAGGCTCTGTGAAAGCTGGTGTTAATTACGGTGTTTCTTTAGGTGAAAAGGGAGGTTTTGTAAATTTTACCGGAGAATACCTAAAGAAAAATAAAACACTACGTCCTGCTTTCGATTTTAGAAAAGGATTTGGAGAAGCCGCTATTGAAGGCTTTAACTTTATGGGAAATCTTGTACTCCCCGTTAGTGAATTTACAGAAATCTACGCTTTTGGTGGAAGAAATTATAGAGATACAGATGCTTATGCTTTTACCCGTAATGGCGGTGCTCGCGTAATCCCTTCTATTTATCCCAATGGTTTTACTCCAAGAATTACTTCAAACATTACCGATAATTCTGTTTCTTTTGGAGTTAGAACCGATTTAGGAAATGAGTGGAAAGCAGATATTAGTAATACTTGGGGGAAAAACAACTTTCACTATTTTATAAAAGGAACCCTAAATGCTTCTTTGGGAGCTACTTCCCCTACCGATTTTGATGCTGGGGGGCATTCGTTAAGTCAAAACTCCTTTAACGTCGATTTTTCGAAATATTTTGACGATGTTGCCAGTGGTTTAAACCTTGCTTTTGGTGCCGAATACCGTACTGAACGTTTTATCATTTTTGCAGGTGAACCCGGTTCTTATGGCACCTTTGATGAAGATGGGGTTATCATAACAAATCCGGCAACTCAAACCCAACCTATAGACCCTATTTCCGGAGACCCTAGACCGGGCGGTTCTCAAGGATTTCCCGGATATAGCCCTGCTAATGAAATAGATAGAAGCAGGTCTAATGTATCCTTATATACCGATGCTGAAGTTGACTTTTCGGATGCATTTTTACTAAGCGGTGCCGTTCGTTACGAAAACTATAGTGACTTTGGAAGCACCTTAAATGGGAAATTAGCTACCCGAATAAAAGCATCCGATGATATAAATGTAAGAGCTTCGGTAAGTACTGGTTTTAGAGCACCTTCGCTTGTACAGTTATATTATAATTTAAGGTTTACCAACTTTGTAGGAGGAGAAGCACTGGAATCTGTTTTATCGCCCAACAATAGTCCTGTAACACGTGCTTTTGGAATTGGTCCTTTACAAGAGGAAACAGCATTTAATGCCGGATTAGGTGTTACGGGTAAGTTTGGTGGTTTTACAGCCACAATAGATGGTTATTTTATTAGTATTAAGGATCGTATTGTATTAACGGGAAATTTTGATGCCTCCAGTATTCCGGGAGTAGAAGCTGCCCAATTTTTTGCAAATGGAGCCGATACCGAAACATTAGGATTGGATGTAGTTCTTTCGTATAGAACACCCCTTGGAAAGGGAACTTTAAATGCTTCTTTAGTAGGAAATATGAATGACATGGAAATAACCAAAGTAAAAAATGGCAACTTAGACGAGCAAACATTTTTTGGTGATCGAGACAAATACTTTTTATTAGCCTCGGCTCCCGATAGTAAATTTGCTTTAAATCTTATGTATAACATAGATAAATGGAATTTTGCCATTTCTGAAACTCGCTTCAGTGAGGTGCAACTTTTAGACTTTCAAATGTTTGAAGACCCTGCAGATTATGGCGGTTTTACCAACTTAATTGCTGCAGCTACAGACACCTACGGAGCAAAATTTGTAACCGATTTGACTGTTGGATACAAGCTTTCAGAGGGTATAAAAGTGAGTATCGGAAGTAATAACCTATTTAATGTGTATCCGGACCAACAAGACGACTGGACCGAAGCAGGAGGCTATTGGGATTCTGTACAAATGGGATTTGGTGGTGCGTATTACTTTGGCCGATTGGATTTCAATTTTTAAAATTTCTTCACTTAAGTTTTATGAAGTACCCTCAAAAAGTAAATACTATTTGGGGGTATTTTTTTGCTTTTCCTCAATCCATTTACTCATAAACTTAGTTGCCTGCATGGATTGATGTTTTAGCATTTGACCTATGAAGTGATTTTGTCGATGTTGTGACAATTCTTGCTGTATTTGCTGAATTGTTTGAAGAAAATCTATTGAAAAATGAATTTTTAAAAAATGCTTTTGAACAACTTCAAAGGCCTTTTTTTGTTGCATTAACCAAGCCTCCTTTTCAGTATAAAGATGTACAGCTTCAGTTGCAAAATCTGAAACTGCATCTTTTTTTTGAGCTATTGAAAACATTCCCTCCGCTCCTATTGTTGTCGTAATTGAAGGAGTTCCATACAATGCCGCATCCAGTAATTTTCCTTTTAGTCCGGCGCCAAATCTAAGAGGCGCTAAACAAACTCTCGCACACTGCATGACACTTTCAACATGTTCAGCCCAACCTTTTATAATAAACCCTTCTTTTTCATTGTGCATTTCTGAAATATGTTTAGGCAAGTAGGCACCGTATACATGTAATTGAGCTTCGGGAAGCTCTTTTTTTATTTTTGGCCAAATCTCTTTTTTCAGAAAAACAACTGCATCCACATTGGGTGCATGCTGAAAGCTCCCAATAGTAATAAAATGATGTCGATCTTCAAAAGCAGGCGATATTTTTGAAATATTTTCTACCAAAAACGGAAGATAATACAGCAATCGTTCAGGAATTTTAAAGCTTTCGGTAAGCAATTGCATTTCGGCTTCTGAAATGATTAAAGACAAATCGCTTCGTAAGATACTGGCCAATTCCCGCTTCGCCGTTTCAGTAAACAAATTGACTTCGCTTTTATTTTTGAATGCTTCTTCTCTTGCTTTCCGCAAAAAATGTAAATCTTCTGTATCTAAAATGGTAAGCGCATGGGGACAATTTTCAGAAACCCGCCAACCAAATTGTTCTTCTGCAATAAAACGATCAAAAAGCACCACCGAAGGCTGTAATTCAGTAACAAAAACATCAAAAGACGAGTTGTTTAAAAGAATAGATGTAACTGAAATTCCTGAATTTTTTAAGTCTTCCGAATACATTGTTTTGGAAGCAGTGGAAGCAAATGTAATCTCAAAATTTGCTTCCTGAAAGAGCGAAATTAACTGCATCATTCTATTTCCGGCCGCCGTTGTTTTTGGTTCGGGAAAGGTATGACCAATGATGAGTAGTTTTTTGCTCAAGGTTTCAGGATATAGGGTTGCAAAGTTACAAAGTTTCAGAGACCAATACTTTGGTGCTAAGCCCCTTTTGGTATTTTGATATTATAGTTTATCCACAGCAACAGAGGCCATTTGTATGGTCGAATTTCTTTCGGAAGTAACGGTCCAAGCAACGTATAGGGTGTCCCCTACTTTCTCCAATTGAGGAAATCCACTAGCACGCACGGGACTTGTTTTAGATATCGTAACAGGCGTTCCTTTTTCGCCATTTGCATTCACTTTTACTAATTGTATTACAGCTGCTTCACCCTGAGGTTCCATCCACAATACCACGGCTTCGGTTTCAGAAAGCATGACCACATCTATTCTCCCAATGGCATTTCCGGCATCAATTCGTATAGGAGTGGCAAAGGTTTCTCTATTATTTTCAGAAAAGGCAAGGTTTACTTTTCCTTCATCATTGGTTCCGGTAAACCAAGCAACAGCTGCTGTGCTTTCAAAAACATCTAAAGCCGGCCCGTTTACAGGGCACCCTGCTATGTTCCATGAATCATTTCCAACCGTCACCTCTGGCAACCACCCTTTGTCTTTTACCCAGCGTTTCACCGAAATATCCCGAATTTCTTCATCGCTTCTATCGCGATAGGCAACCAGCAATTCATCATTGGGACCAATGGCTGATGCCGTATTGCAGCAATCGCAAACTTTCTCATCCAATAAGGTGTCATAATCAATCGTACCATCTTCAAAAACAATGGCCCCTCGAAGCGTCATCGCTCCCGTTCCATGGTTTGTATGATCATCATGCCCTCCAGCCGTGTTTCTTCCATCCAGCCAAGTAATAAAAAATGAATTAAAAACATAAGGTCTCATAGAAACAAACCCATGTTCGCTTTGGGTACCATCATTATGAAGAATGAAATTTCGTTTCCAAGTTTTTGTGGAATCATTGTACAAATTTAATTTCACATCATAAGTGTACGTTCCACTATCCGATTTCTGTAAAAAACTGGTGAGAATCTTTCCATTGCTTTCAACAATTTGAGGGAAGTCGGCCCAATTCACAAACCAGTCGGTACCTGAAATAATTTCTTCGGAAGGAGACCAATTCCCGTTTGAGTAGCTCGCGTAGTTTAGTATTGAAAGCGAATCGCTTTTTGTAACCCAAGAAAAGAATAAGGTTTTACCATTGCTAAACAATCTGGGTAAAGAACTGGAATTTTCTGAAGGGTTTTTTAATTCAATAACTTTTGAAACACTCGCATCGGGTTGGGTGATTTTCTCCTTTGAAGTTTGCTTGCAAGCTGTTATTAGTAAAAAAACAATTACAAAAAGAAGGCCTCTCGATTGCACTCGAGGAAACAAAAAATTATGCAACAACTTCTCCATACAAATCAAAATCGGATGCATCAGTTATGGTCACTTTAAAAAATTCTCCAGTTCTTAAATACCCCTCTTCGGCATTGATTAGTACCTCGTTATCCACATCGGGACTATCAAATTCGGTTCTTCCTACATAATACCCCCCTTCTTTTCTATCGATAAGCACTCTAAATTCTTTACCTATTTTTTCTTGGTTAAGCTCCCAGGAGATTTGAGATTGAATCTCCATAATTTCATTGGCTCGTTGCATTTTTACTTCCTCAAGAACATCGTCCTCGAGGTTAAAGGCGTGCGTATTTTCTTCGTGGGAATAGGTAAAACAACCTAAACGCTCGAAACGCATAGCTTGCACCCATTGTTTTAAGGTTTGGAAATCTTCTTCGGTTTCTCCCGGATATCCCACAATTAATGTGGTACGAATCGCCATTCCGGGAACTGCTTCCCGAAAATCCTTCAGCAATTGTGTTGTTTTTTCCTTAGTAGTTCCACGACGCATGGATTTTAAAATAGAATCTGAAATATGCTGCAACGGAATATCGATATACTTACAAATTTTAGGCTCGGCACGCATGACATCAAGAACTTCCATAGGAAATCCAGTTGGAAAGGCATAATGTAAACGAATCCATTCTATACCTTCTACTTTTACCAACTCCTTTAAAAGCTTGGCAAGTTCCCTTTTTTTGTAGAGATCGAGGCCATAATAGGTTAAGTCCTGAGCGATAAGAATTAACTCTTTTACACCGTTGGCGGCTAGCTTTTCTGCTTCAATTACTAACTCTTCAATAGGTGTACTTCGATGTTTGCCACGCATAATAGGAATGGCGCAAAACGAACACGGACGGTCACAACCTTCGGCAATCTTTAAATAGGCGTAATTTTTAGGGGTCGTGATGAGCCGCTCGCCGATGAGTTCATGTTTGTAATCGGCTCCAAGAACTTTCAGTAATCCAGGCAATTCAGTAGTACCAAAATACGCGTCTACATTTGGGATTTCCTTTTGCAAATCGGGTTTATACCTCTCAGAAAGACAACCTGTTACAAATACCTTATCCACCAAGCCCTCTTCTTTTTTCTGAACAAACTCTAAAATGGTATTTACACTTTCCTCTTTTGCATTAGCAATAAAGCCGCAGGTATTAATCACCACAATATTGCCTTCTTCTTCGTGAACTACTTCTTTATTATTGGCACGCAATTGCCCCATGAGTACCTCGCTATCGTACACATTTTTGGAACAACCCAAGGTAACAACATTTATTTTGTTTTTCTTTAAACTCTTAGTCCGCATGGGATGGATTGATTTGAAGCACAAAGATACTTCAATCTATTGAAAAGGGCTATGAAGTTTTATAATAGAGTTCCAAAATGGAAGCTAATGGTTTTTTACCTGAAAGTACTTCATCAATTTGCTTTTGAACTTTTTTGGAAAGTAATGGTGCCAAAGGTTGCCCTACTTTTGGAATTTTTGGAAAGTTTTCGGCTAATTTTTTATCCCACACCGGGTAGTAATTAACTAAGTCGTCCGGATAGACCATTTTACGCTTGGTGCCTTCATTGGCTGCTTTAAAAGGGGTGGAGATATTCAAATAACCGTAATCATCGGTTAATTGTTCCCCGGGGTGTATATCTCTTATTGCAATTTCAAAATCGTAGGCGGTGGAAAGGCAATTCGATTTAAAACTATGATTTACAAAACGTCCGTGATCCCAGCAAAGGACTAAGTTACCATTGTTATTTCGGAAACTGTAAGTTTCCAAAATATCTTTGTACAACTCGTTCATTTTTTGAAATTGCTTCGGGGTAAAAGTCCTATCTAGTTTGTCTAAAACCCAGGTAATGGTTCCAGCAGGAATAAATTGAGTGGCGACGACACCGTGCCCAACCTCATCGTTGATAAAACTCAACTCGGTATGTGGGTGAATCATAAATTATGATAAAGAAATTTGATAGCGAATGTAATTAAAAAACAGTTTCGTAAATCAACTCCCAATAAAATAATTTAGCAGGTTTATTTAAAAAAAGAATCTACAAACTCAAACTTATGAAATACTTGAAGGTCTTCCATACCTTCCCCAACTCCTATATATTTCACAGGGATTTGAAACTGATCACTAATACCAATCACTACACCCCCTTTGGCAGTACCGTCCAGTTTGGTAACGGCAAGTGAGCTAACTTCGGTAGCTGCGGTAAATTGTTTTGCCTGCTCAAAAGCATTTTGCCCGGTAGAACCATCCAGCACTAATAAAACTTCGTGAGGCGCATCTTTCACTACTTTTTGCATGACTCGTTTTACTTTGGTTAACTCGTTCATGAGGTTTACCTTGTTGTGCAAACGCCCTGCGGTGTCTATAATTACTACATCTGCATTTTGGTTCACAGCACTTTGAAGCGTATCGAAAGCGACACTAGCAGGATCACTTCCCATATTTTGTTTTACAATGGGAACACCGGTTCGGTCTGCCCAAATTTGTAATTGATCAATTGCAGCGGCACGAAAGGTATCTGCTGCACCTAAAACCACTTTATTCCCTGCTTTTTTAAACTGATAAGCCAACTTTCCAATGGTGGTTGTTTTGCCTACCCCATTAACACCTACCACCATGATTACGTAAGGTTTTTCTCCTTCGGGAATATCAAAATCGGTGGCATCTCCAGTATTTGTTTCACTTAATAATCCTGCTATTTCTTCTCGAAGGATTTTATTGAGCTCATCGGTACCCAGATATTTATCTTTTGCCACGCGGGCTTCAATACGCTCTATAATTTTTAGCGTAGTATTTACTCCAACATCACTGGAAACCAGCACCTCTTCCAAATTGTCGAGAACATCATCATCTACTTTGCTTTTTCCGGCAACAGCCTTAGAAAGCTTATCGAGAAAGGAATTTTTGGACTTTTCCAGCCCTTTATCAAGGGTTTCCTTTTTCTCTTTTGAAAATATTTTTTTGAAAAAACTCATTCTTTGGTCGTAGGAATTTAGTGGCTATTTGAATTTAGTAAAAATACAAAAAGCCACCTTTGTGTAAAAGTGGCTTTGATGTATATATTAAAACTGATTATTTTTTGTTTAACCAGTCGCTAACTTCTTCAGGTGCCATAATGGCTTCTACAAATGTATAAGCCCCAGTCTTAGGCGACTTTACCATTTTAATGGCCTTGGTTAAACGCTTAGATCCTGTTTGTAACGATGCTACTGCTTTCTTTGCCATGACTAATACTATTTAATTTCTTTATGAACGGTCATTCTCTTTAAGATTGGGTTGAATTTCTTCAACTCCATTCTATCGGGAGTATTTTTTTTATTTTTAGTAGTGATGTAACGGGAAGTCCCTGGCATACCACTTTCTTTATGCTCGGTGCACTCTAAGATTACCTGAACTCTGTTTCCTTTTTTAGCCATGATAAATTAGACTTTACAGTGATGCAATTATTGGTTTAAAAAGCCGTTAGCACGAGCTTCTTTAATAACTGCAGAAATTCCTTTTTTGTTAATATTCTTTATTGCTGAAGTAGAAACACGAAGTGTAATCCACTTATCTTCTTCAGGAATGTAAAAGCGTTTCTTAACTAAATTAATGTTAAACTTACGCTTAGTTTTGTTCATTGCATGGGAAACATTGTTTCCAACCATTGCCTTTTTTCCAGTTAACTCACAAACTCTTGACATAACCTAATTTTTGATAGATATTTTAAACAGGGTGCAAATTTAAGAAATAAATTGGGTTGCGCAACACAAATTATCATCTAATTTTTTGAAATTTCTTTCAGCAGCATTTCCAAGGCTTTATTGACCGATTTCCCAATAACCCGTTCGCGCACTTTCCCAAAAAGAAATTTTTCTGAAATAACTCCATTAGGACCTGCAATAGCAATACAAACGGTACCTACTTCATCGTTGCCATCACCTTTTGTGGGACCGGCAATTCCGGTAGTAGCAATCGCATAATCACTCTTAAAAAGTGTATTTGCCCGAAGTGCCATAGCCTCTACTACAGGGATGCTAACCACATTATGTTTTTGGATAAGGGTAGCATCTACACCCAAAATGGTTGTTTTCAATTCGGTAGCGTACGGGATAATTCCGCCGCGATAAAAGGAGGAAACACCGGCGTGTTTTGTAATTTCTTCAGCAATGGCACCTCCTGTACAACTTTCTGCCAGACTAAGTGTACAGCCTTTTTGAATTAAAATACCTCCTATGGTGTCAATCACTGAAGTTTCTTCTTCAAACCCAATAGCAATATCTTTTAACTGCAACCGAAGTTCTTCCATATAGCTATCCACTTCATTTTTCAAAAGTACTTCATCGATATTTTTTGAAGACAATCGCAATCGAACCCGCCCCAAAGAAGGTAAATAGGCAAGCTTAATATGCTTCGGTAGATTATCTTCCCAAGTTACAATTCGTTCCGCAATGGAACTCTCTCCCAAGCCATAGGTGAGTAAGGTTTTATGGTAGATGAAGGGTCTTTTGAAATAATTGATGACCTTTGGGAGTACTTTTCCGGTAAGCAAATGCTTCATTTCATAAGGAACGCCGGGCATAGAAACAAACACCACTCCATTCCTTTCCATCCACATCCCCGGTGCGGTACCATGGTCGTTTAATAAAACAGTTGCCTTTGAAGGAACCAAGGCTTGCGCCAAATTCATTGGTGTTGGAATCTTCTGAAAATATTTTTCAAATAAATGCTCTATGGTCTTTTTGGTAGCAGGGTCTTCCACAAGAGTATCTTCAAAAAATTCGCAAAAACATTGCTTGGTAATATCGTCTTTGGTAGGCCCTAATCCTCCTGTAACAAGAACTAAATTAACTCTTTGAGAGGCTTCTTTAAAGGCTGTTAAGATATGCTCCCTATCGTCTTGGATAGAGGTAATTTGATATACTTGAACACCTATTTTATTTAACTGCTGACTTATAAAAGCCGAATTAGTATCTACAATTTGGCCAATGAGAATTTCATCACCAATAGTAATAATTTCGGCAAGCATTTAGAGATTAAAATCGTTTTTAAGTTGTTCAAAAACTTTGTGAAGGGTATTATTTACGTTATCTACCATATCTTGAATGGAATTCTTGTTTTTTGAAGAACGTGTCCAGGCTTCAATAGTGGTAATGTCTTTCAGAAGATCAATACCAAACATTTCAATATTCGGTTTCATTTTATGGGCAAATTGATAGGCCAACTCTCTGTTATCATTTTCCACAGCATTGACGAGTGCATCCAAATCGGGCGGAATTTCTTTTAAAAAAGTTTCGGCTACTACTGCCATGAAATCGGTATCGTCACCGGCAATTTCCTTTAAGCTATCGATGGAATATAACTTGCTCATATGTTATTTTACTTTAATTGAAAACATTTCTTGGTTTTCTATACATCCTTTTAATACATCGCTGGGGCTTACTTTGCCCACTCCGGCAGGTGTACCCGTAAAGATAATATCTCCAATCTTTAATGTAAAATATTTTGAAATATATTCGATTAAATCATCTATTTTCCACAACATAAAGGAGGTATTTCCTTTTTGAACTACTTCGCCGTTTTTTTCGAGGGTAAAAGTAATATCATTCAAATTCTTAAACGTATCTTTTTGTAAAAAATTACCTACAACAGCGGCACCGTCAAAAGCCTTTGCTTTTTCCCAAGGCAATCCTTTCTCCTTCAATTGGTTTTGAAGATCACGAGCCGTAAAATCTATTCCTAAACCTATTTCGTCGTAGTATTTGTGTGCAAACTTTTTATCAATATACTTCCCTATTTTGTTGATTTTTACCAAAACCTCTACTTCGTAATGAATGTCTTGGGAAAATTCGGGGATAATAAAAGGGTTATTTTTTAATAATACTGAAGAGTCCGGCTTAATAAAAACCACGGGCTCTGTAGGTCGTTCATTTTTTAACTCGGCTATGTGGTCTGTGTAGTTTCTTCCTATGCAAATAATTTTCATATGAATTGAATATTATAATTTGGTATTCAATTTTCGAAGTTTTACACGCGTAAGTACCTTTTTGGTGTACAAAGGAAAATCGGCATTCAGCAACCAGCCAAAATAGCCAGGCTCTTTTTCTAAAACCTCTTCTACCAATACGCCTTTGTGTTTTCCGAAATTAAACACTTCAGCACCGTCTTTATTATACCCAATAAACCCGGCAAAATCGGCAAATTCACGGTGAGCACTAAAGTCGGCTAAAAAATTGATGTCATTTTCCAATGTATCGTAAAGGGCAATTTGCGCTTTTAACACTTCGTAGGTGGCCATGGTATCGGCTTCGGCACTATGGGCATTTTCCAGCGTTTTATTACAATAAAATTTATAGGCAGCTTCCAATGTGCGTTTTTCCATTTTATGAAAAATAGTTTGCACATCTACCGATAGGGCTTTTTTCATATCGAAATCAATATCGGCCCGAAGCATTTCTTCAGCTAGCAAAGGAATGTCAAACCGATTACTGTTAAAGCCTCCCAAATCACTGTCTTTAATCAGTTGAAATACTTTAGGAGCCAATTCCTTAAAAGTAGGTTCATTGGCTACCATATCGTTTGTAATACCATGTACATCACTGGCTTGTTTGGGAATGGGCATTTCAGGATTGACGCGCCAGGTATGACTTTCTTTATTGCTGTTGGGGAAGACTTTCAGGATAGAAATTTCTACAATACGGTCTGTGGCAACGTTTATTCCGGTAGTTTCTAGGTCAAAAAAGCAAATTGGTTTGTTTAGGTGTAATTCCATGGTATCATTTGTGATACAAAAATAGGAATACTATCTTCGTAAACTGTTATGAAACATAAAGTAATTATCCTCATTTTATTGTTTACAACTACGTTTTCTTTGGCTCAAAAGGAAAAAATAATTGTCACCGAAAAAAAACAAGGGAAGCGCATTACCTTATTTGCTGAAAACACTACCAAAGATACTTTGAATGTATTTATTATGCTTACAGCGCAAGGGTATCGCAGAAGTGCAGACCGCCCTGTGGTAATGAACATACCACCAAAAAAAAAGGTAAATGTCATGACATTAATTGAAATGGACGACCAAGAGTCCAGCTATACCTACAATGTCATCGTTAATGAAAAACAGAAAAACGCTATTGCCATAGACCCTGTTAAAGAGGTGGCAGATATTGAAACAATATTAAAAGGAAAACTGGTAATATTCTCTAAAACCGATTGCCCTAAGTGCGAAACACTTTCTGCGTTTTTATACAAAGAGCAATTAAATCACCGTGTCTTTAATATTGACGAAGACCCTAAACTGTACCGGCAGTTTATGAATTTTATTGACAAAGAATTACAGGAAACCACCAAAATACGTTTCCCAATAATTTGGAATAAAACCTATACTATTTTTGGGTTTGATAATTTGGAGCAGGTAGTAACTGAAATTTCAAAATAAATTAATTTTTTAAAACTCCCGTTTCATATCCCACGCTTCCAGATAGTCTGCCACGCGTTTTACAAACTGACCGCCCAGTGCCCCGTTTACTACGCGATGGTCATAGCTATGGGAAAGGAACATTTTGTAACGGATGCCTATAAAGTCACCTTCCGGAGTTTCAATTACGGCAGGAACTTTACGAATAGCGCCTAAGGCTAAAATTCCTACTTGGGGTTGGTTTATAATTGGAGTTCCCATAATGCTTCCGAAGGTTCCTACATTGGTTACGGTATAAGTACCTCCCTGGATTTCATCGGGTTTTAACTGATTGTTTCGGGCACGCTCAGCTAGGTCGTTTACCGCTTTGCTCATCCCTACTAGATTAAGTTGGTCTGCCTTTTTAATGACAGGAACAATCAAGTTACCGTCCGGTAAAGCAGCTGCCATTCCCAGATTGATGTCTTTGCGTTTTATAATGCGATCTCCATCTACCGAAATATTCATCATAGGGAAATCCTTCAAAGCTTTTGCCACGGCTTCCATAAAGATGGGTGTAAAGGTTAGTTTTTCGCCTTCACGCTTTTCGAAAGCTGTTTTCACTTTATTACGCCAGTTCCAAATTTTGGTGACATCGCACTCTACAAAACTTTGCACATGTGCCGAAGTGGAAACGCTTTCCACCATATGGTGCGCAATGAGTTTGCCCATACGGGTCATTTCGATGATTTCGTCGCCACCATTAACCGAAACCGGAGTTTTTGGTTTAGGCTGTGTGTTTTCTACCTTGGCAATTGGTGACTCAACTGTATTCGAGCTTGTAGTTACTGCGGAAGTGACAGACTGTTTCTCTCTATTTTCAAGGTAAGTCAACATATCATTTTTGGTCACACGACCATCTTTTCCGGTACCTTTAATAGCATCGAGTTCTGTTTGCGAAATCCCTTCTGCAGAAGCCATGTTTTTAACTAAAGGTGAGTAAAAACGGTCTCCTGTGCTTTCTACAGCAACAGGAGCTATGGCTTCTTTGGCTTTCACTACCGTTTCTTCTACTTTCGTTACCATTTCGGGAGTAGCTTCTACTGCTTTTTCAGCTTTAGGTTGTGGTGTTTCGCCCCCACCAGTTTCAATAATAGCAATGGTTTGGCCAACTTGTACTACATCGTCCACATTAAAAAGCTGTTCCACCAAAACGCCTTCTACCTCACTGGGCACTTCACTGTCTACCTTATCGGTAGCAATTTCCAGTACCGCTTCATCCATTTCAATGGTGTCGCCAACGTTTTTAAGCCAATTGGTAACGGTTGCTTCTGCAACGCTTTCTCCCATTTTAGGTAATTTCAGTTCAAATCTTGCCATAATTTTTTAATACTCTCTTTAGTAAAAGACGTTGCAAAATTAATTAAAATTGACTGTTTTTGTTTTAAATTTTTTAAAAGCTTTTCCTAAAAAACGTAAAATCGTTATTGAATTTGCAATTATAAATGCAAAACGCTCCCTTTCTGGTCGCTTTGATCGCTACCAATAATGAAGCTTGATTTAGGAGGTTTTATGCGGAAGGTATTACCTCTGTTTTTCTGTTTCTCCATTAACTGAAAAATATACTTGTAGGAGATATAATTAGTATCAAAAACAATCATTTTATACGATACCAAGTCTTCTTCAACAGCCCGTCTGGCTACCGATTTCACCGGAATTTTAAACGATTCAGAAAGTTTTTTTAACAAGGATAAATCTTCGGTAAGCACCCAGATTTCATCTATATTTTCGAACATATTTTGGGGTCGTTCCTTTTTCCGCTTTTTGACTGCTTTAGTAAGTTTTACCCCAATAGAAACGATTCCTGTGGTGAGCTTATTTTTACTGAAATGCTTTTTGTAAAAAATATTCATGGCGCCATAAAATCGATCGAGATAGGCCGCATCTTTTTGGGTACTTTCTCCTTTATAGTGCAACACTTTTTGGGTGCCAAAATACTCATTGACATATCCCGCCTTTATAAGCTTATAGCACAAGTCAATATCTTCACCATACATAAAATAATCCTCATCAAACCCGCCCACTTGAAGGTATTTTTCTCTTTTCAGAAATAGAAAAGCTCCGGCTAATATTTCTACATTTCCAATTTCATTTTCAGCTATATGTTTGGCATAATAGCCATTTTTTCCACGGGTAAACCCAATTATTTTAAAAAGCGATCTGGTTGGCGTGGGCAGATTGCGTTTACTTTCGGGTAAAAAATTACCGGTACCGTCTATATAATAAATTCCCAATGCTCCCATGGTCGATTTTCTTTCAGCAAAGGCAATACAGTTTGAGAAAGTATCTTCAGCTACAGCTGTATCAGGATTTAAAATACAAATATACTCGCCTTGCGCCAACGCCACCCCTTGATTATTAGCTTTACTAAAGCCTACATTTTCTTTGTTTTCAATAAGTTGAACTGAAGGAAAAAGCTGTTTCACCATGGCACAACTCTCATCAGAAGAGGCGTTATCAACCACAATAATTTCAGCATCCAGATCCCGTATCGCTCTTTGAACTGAAAGAAGACACTGTTCCAAAAAAAAACGAACATTATAATTGAGGATGATGACCGACAGCTTCAAGGCTTACGAACTTTTTAAGGAGGTTTCAAAAGGGATGCGGTGAAGGATACTGCGCCCCAAGGTAATTTCATCGGCGTATTCCAATTCATCACCTACCGATATTCCACGGGCGATGGTAGTAGTCGTTATCTGGGTTCCTTCAAGTTGCTTAAATATATAAAAATTGGTGGTATCTCCTTCCATAGTAGAGCTAAGCGCAAAAATAATTTCGGTGATCTTACCGCTTTTTACTTTTTCAATGAGGGTCGGGATATTCAAATCGGATGGTCCAACGCCGTCCATAGGCGAAATTTTACCACCCAATACATGATAATGCCCCTTATATTGGCTGGTATTCTCTATTGCCATAACATCGCGAATATCTTCCACAACACACACTGTGCTTTCATCACGATTGGGGTTAGCACAAATTTCACAAAGTTGTGCATCGGAAATATTATGACAATTTTTACAGAAATTAATTTGCTCTCGCATTTGCTGAAGGCTTTGAGACAGACGTTGCGTCTGTATTTCGGGCTGCTTTAAAAGGTGCAATACCAAACGCAAGGCTGTTCGTTTCCCAATACCCGGCAATTGAGAGACTTCATTGACAGCATTTTCAAGCAATTTTGAAGAAAAATCCATGCAGTGATTATTGGCGGAAAGATATAAAAAAAGCCTTAGAAATTGGAGTTTTTCTAAGGCTTTCTGTGGAAGCGTAAAATGCTTAGTTCTTAATAAAACGTTTGGTAACAACCCCTTTTCCACTATTCATTCTAACAAAATAAACACCGGAATTAAGATGCGATACATTTAAAGAATGTTGTCCTTTAAAAATCACGTCAGGTTCAAAAATGACTAATTTCCCGGTCGTATCAAAAACTCGAATATCCATTTCGGCTTCTCCCTGGTACAAAATCTTGATTTGTGAATTTGCCGGATTAGGATAAAGCGTTACAAGTTCGGAAGAAAGCACTTCATTGGTACTTAAAACAACACCATATTTTGGGGAAGCCCAAAGGCCTCTTCCGTAGGTGCCGGCATAAATTTTTCCATCTGCTTGGTTTATCTCCAATTCATTTATAATTACATTAGGTAAGTTGGTTATGAAAGGTTGCCAATCGGCAAAAGTATTATCGATGTAGTACACACCATAATCCATTCCTACATAGAGCCCGTCATCACCATTATCATCCCATACCACTGCTAACGAGCTAAAATTAGGGAGGTTGAATAAGTAATCTTGCCAAGTGGCACCACCGTCATCGGAGATACGCACTTTGGTAGCAGATGACGTTGCAATAGCAATTTTATCTGGGTTTGAAGGATGTACTGCTATAGAATTTATAAATCCTCCCGGTTGTGTCATTTGAGACCAATTAGTTAAACCACCATCGGTAGTTCTGTATAAGAAAGCGCCTCTAGAGGCATACATAACCAAACTGTTTGAAGGAGCAATTTTTAAATTATCCAGGTTACCTCCAAAATCTTGAGATATTGGCACCCAAGCACCATTATTGCCATTACTGGGGTTTTTGTAAATTATATTATATCCACAATAGATGGTTCCCGGTATAATTGGGTCTTGTTCAAACGGAGAAACCCAATTTCCAGACCCAGAACCAGGATTACTCAATGTGGTTAAGTTGATTCCTCCTGTAGTAGTACGATACATCGCACCAAATTGAATCATCGCAAACATAAAATCAATGTTGTCTTTACTCACAAAACCCTCCATCCCATCAGCACCAACCCAATCTATCCAATTTCCAGTATTGGCATCATAAAAAGAGCTACCGTTATCTTGGGAACCTCCTGTTACACGTACTTGAGGTGTTTGGGAAACACCAATTTTGTAAAATTGACGTATGCCAATACCCGTTGTTAAGTCTTCATAATAATTAGCATTTACCGTTCCTGTATTGGTTGCTTTATAAATTCCTCCATCAGTTCCAACATACAGTGTAGAACCTATAAATTCAAGGATATCTACATCGGCGTGGCAATAACCAATATTGGCATTTGCAGCCGCATTAGGAATCCAGTCGGCAGTACAAGAAAAAGTGGCTCCCCCATCGGTTGACCGCCAAGTCAAAACTCCGGCAATGTGAACTTCGTTTTCATCATTAGGATTTACAGTAATATCCATATCGCGAGGGGCTTGCCCTCCGGGGTCAAATCCTGCGGTGTCATATCCAAAATAATTTCTTCCGGTATGATCCAGTTCAGTAAAAGATGCTCCGCTATTTGTTGATTGGTAAAATCCTCCAAATTGACCACTATCTGCTTCCACAACATAAACAATATCAGGATTATTAGCAGAAACTCCAATCATCTTGGGACCACTATCAAAACCTCCTATTTGGGTAAAGTTGACGCCTCCATCTGAAGAAAGCCAGAATCCATTTCCGGAGGCATAGACAGTGTTGGTATCTCCTGGTCTGAATTCTACGTCATACGCTCTATTTTCAGAATTTATAAGTTTTGTCCAAGTACTTCCTCCATCTGTAGAACCATAAATACCATTGTTTTGGGAAGTTGCAAACATGATATTTGAATCTGTTGGGTTAAGTAAAATTTTATTTATTAGAGATGCTCCGGCATTTCCTAAAAGATTCCAAGTGCTTCCAGCATCAGTAGATTTGTAAATAAGTCCACTACCGGATCCAAAAAAATAGGTATCTGAATCATTTGGATCTATCGCCACCGAATATACATATAAGTTGGAAAAGTAATCTCCCAATGGTGCCCAAGTAGCGCCCCCATCTACTGTTCTCCAAACACCTCCGGTATTGGCGCCTACTATTATGTGGTTGTTATTAGTAGCATCTACGGCAATTCCTGTAATTCTACCAACCCCTGGACTCCAGTGAGTAGTAGCATTCCAGTAATCCGGACCTAGTTCTTGCCAATTATCAAAAAGGTTTTGTCTTTCACTTGCTGTTTCGTTGAGAAAGGCATTATAACGCTCTAATTCGACAAGTCTTTCTGTAAATGGGGTTAAGTAACCTTCTTCATTTTTTAATCGATTGGCCATATATTCCCAACGTTTAAATGGAATGTAGCCACTACCACGTCCTTTGTCTTTATCAGCAAAATAAGTTTCGGCGTTGTTTACAATTTCTTCTACGGAATAGGTACCCGCTTCAATCATTTGTAAATATTCTTGCGAATACACTAATTGACTAATGCCTAGCAGTAGAAAAATACTAAAGGAAAAAAATAGTTTCTTTTTCATAATTGATACGTTTAATCTTCAAAGTTACGATTCAAAATCTTCTTATTCAAGTAAAATAAATAAATTAGGACTTCTTTTATATAGCAACGGAAAGTCATAAAAAAGTCATCGATAGAAATTTTAAGTTTGTATTTTTAACCAAAATTAAAACCGCTTTATCACTATGCAGCCCATATATATTTTAATTCTTATTGCATTATATTTTGGGGTTCTTATGCTTATCTCTTATTTAACCGGAAAAGAAGATAGTAATGAGGTTTTTTTTAGGGCGGGCAAGCAATCGCCATGGTATTTGGTTGCCTTTGGAATGATTGGTGCCTCTTTAAGTGGGGTTACTTTTATATCGGTGCCCGGTTGGGTTGGAGCTTCCGGATTTTCCTATTTTCAGGTGGTTTTAGGATATTTTGTAGGATACTTTGTGGTGGCTTTTGTGTTATTACCTATTTACTATAAGCAAAATGTAACCTCTATTTATCAATATCTGGAAGCGCGATTTGGGGTTGTAAGTTATAAAACAGGTGCTTTTTTCTTCTTTATTTCGAGGGTGTTAGGTGCTTCTTTCAGATTGTTTTTAGTAGCTATTGTGTTACAACAATTTGTCTTTGATGCGCTCCATATTCCTTTTGAAATTACCGTGGTTATCTCTATTTTATTGATTTGGATTTACACTAACAAAGGGGGGATTAAAACAATCGTTTGGACAGACACCCTTCAAACACTATTTATGATTGTTGCTGTATGCCTATCTATTCATTTTATCACGAATGAATTGTCCTGGAGTTTTTCCGATTTTTTAGCTTCGGAAGAACTTAAAAAATACAACACCATTTTTTCCACCGAAAACTTCTTCAAAAAAAATCATTTCCTAAAATCCTTTTTTGGAGGAATGTTTATTACCATTTGTATGACGGGACTGGATCAAGACATGATGCAAAAAAATCTTACCTGCAAAAGCTTGAAAGATGCTCAAAAAAACATGGTAACCTTTAGTATTGTCTTGGTAGTAGTTACCTTTCTATTTTTATTATTGGGCGCGTTGTTATTTATCTATGCCGAAAAATTTAATATTGCCATCCCTTTCATGGACGGTAACGCAAAGACTGATCTACTCTTTCCAGAAATTGCACTTAATAGCGGACTGGGAATTACCCTTGGAATCACTTTCCT
Source organism: Flavobacteriaceae bacterium (assembly GCA_041392125.1). Classification (GTDB taxonomy): domain Bacteria; phylum Bacteroidota; class Bacteroidia; order Flavobacteriales; family Flavobacteriaceae; genus Halomarinibacterium. The sequence goes on from JAWKMR010000005.1 coordinate 229,689, forward strand.
TTTAGGTTTAATTGCGGCTGCTTACAGTAGCGCAGACAGTGCTTTAACATCCCTTACCACCAGTTTTTGTGTGGACTTTTTAAATATTGAAAAACAACCCGAAGCAAAACAAAAAAAAGTACGGAAACTAACACATATAGCGATGAGTTTTCTTTTGGTTATAGTCATTATTGTATTTAAATACATCCTTACCAGTAATGTCATAGATAGCTTATTGGTAGTAGCAGGGTATACCTATGGCCCGCTGTTGGGTCTCTTTGCTTTTGGTATTTTCACCAAATTTAAAATACGAGATAAGTATGTGTGGATAGTAACGCTGGCATCCGTAATTATTATTTCTATTATTGGGAATATTCCTGCTGAAAAATTAGGAGGATACCAAGTGGGTTACGAATTATTACCCATTAATGGTCTCATTACTTTTTTAGGACTTATATTGATTCGTAGAAAGTAATACAAGTGTGCAAGCAACCTCTACGGCGATATTATTTTCTTGTAAAATTTTATAGAATTCAGGATTTTCTGTTCCCGGATTAAAAATGACTCGTTTTGGTTTTAAAGAGCAGATGTAGTCATAATATTCAGGTTGATGTTTTGGACTGATATATAAGGTCACTGTGTCAATACCTTTGAAAGGAATTTTTTCGGTTTCAATTGCAACACCTCGAATAACCCCACTTTGCAACCCAATAGCAGTTACGGAAAATTTATGATCCAAAAGTCTATTAATAGCCATATAGGCATACCTATTAGGATTTGTACTTGCACCAATAACTAACGTTTTTTTCAATTTTGTTTTTTCAATAAATAGGTTAGCAGGGATTAAATATAAAGAAAACATAAATCTTCGTTAAAAAATTGAGCCGCTGTAACATAATACCAAATACCTCGTCTATACTTATGAAATATTTCAAGTCTTTATTGTGAAAATTTTACGTTGATGGTTAGTGTTAATAATAGCAGTAAAGACAAGGCCCGGAGTTCTAGACTTCGGGCCTTTTTTGTTAATGTTACGTTAAAGAAAAAAAAGCGTGTAACAGCTTTTTATCAAATTCGTCATATGGATGTTACTTTTAGTAACCATCAGTCAAATAAATCAAAAAACAACCAAACCACTTACAATGAAACAATTACTCATTATTTTTGCCCTATTTGTGGGCTTTAATTCGTATGCATTTACTGACCCAACAGGTGAAAAATTAGGAAAAATTACCGGAATTGTCTTAGACAAAACCCTTCAACAACCAATCCCCTATGTAACGGTTGTTGTTAAAGACCTTAGCGGAAATATTATTACCGGAGGGGTAACCGACGATAATGGAAAGTTCACTATTGAAGAAATCCCCGAAGGAAAAAGCACTGTAAACATTCAGTATATTGGTTACAAAACCTATTCTACACAAATTGAAATTTCCCGAAGTGACAGAACCATTGATTTAGGAAATATTCTTTTAGAAGAGGATGTTGAAGCCCTTGGTGAAGTAACTGTTACAGCAGAGCGCTCCACCATTCAACAAAAAATGGATCGGAAGGTAATTACTGTAGGGAAAGACTTAACCACAGCTGGTCCTACTGCGTCCGATATTATGAATAATCTTCCTTCGGTGAGCGTAGATCAACAAACCGGAGAACTCTCTATGCGAGGAAACCAAAATGTGCGCGTCATGGTGGACGGAAAACTTTCAAACGTTCCGGTAGCACAATTGTTAAAACAAATTCCTTCCGCCTCTATTAAACAAATTGAATTAATTACCAATCCTTCAGCCAAATACAATCCCGAAGGAATGAGTGGGATTATTAATATTATCCTTCATAAAAATGTAACAGTAGGCTTTAATGGTAATGCCAGTGTGGGGCTTTCGTATGAAAAGCAACCCAAGTTCACCTCTAATATTGATATGAATTACCGTAACGGAAAGTTCAATTTCTATGGTAATTGGGGACATAATACTTCTATTAATGAAAATTACGGAAACATTTTAAGGCCCCAAGACAATATTGAACAGTTCTTTAAATTTGATGATCATAGCCAATCCAATTTATTTAAAGTAGGGGTAGATTTTTATCTAAATGATAAAAACACGATTTCATTCTTTACCAACCAGAACCTGTATGATGGAAAAACACTGGGTTTAACCGATATTCAATATTATGACGACCCTAGTTTCAATGAAATTCAGGATTTTTTAAGCGATAATGAAAATTTATCTTCTCAATATAATTTTGATTACAAATTAGATTTCAACAAAGAAGGCCATAATATAGAATTGGAAGCCGATTATAACGATTTCAGCAACGATGAAAATGCAGACTTTGTGTTTTCAGGGGCTACTGCCGGGAATGATTATATGGATGTGGTAAATACAGATAGAGACCAACTCACGGTAAACTTAGATTATGTAAATCCCCTTTCTGAAAGTACTAAACTGGAAGTAGGATTGGAAGCCCGTTTGTTCAATTCAAACATTGGAAGAACTTCTAACCAAATGGTTGTAAACCCGTTTGATGTAGAAGGTGCCCTTATAGCATCGCCCAGTACCCTATTTGATTATAGTCGCGATATTTACTCAGCCTATGTTACGTATGGTAAAACCTGGGAAAAGTTTAGTATTCAAGTAGGCGTACGTGCCGAAAACGTAGAAGTTACCGCAGCAACCGAAGAGGCATATGGTACCGGTGTGGTAACCGATGACTTAACTTTTGTAAATACCGATCCTGAAGTAACCGTTACTACAGAAGGGGACACAGTTTTCAAAAATTTTGTAAACGATTACTTCCAGTTGTATCCTTCGGCATTTTTTACCTACACTCCTTCTGAAAAAAATCAGTTTCAGGTAAGTTACAGCCGTCGTGTGGACCGCCCCGGAGTAGATCAAATAAACCCTATTCGCGAATGGAGCACACCACTTATTTCTTCCTTCGGAAAAACAAGTTTAACACCTCAATTTACCAATTCTATTGAAACCAACTATACCCGAAATCTGGAAAAAGGAAGTGTCACTGCCGGTGTCTTTTACAGAGTCATTGAAGATGAAATTAACAGAGCACTCTTTATTGACCGTATAGATAAAAACAAAGTTATCTTAACCCACGATAATTTTGATAATACATCGGCCTATGGGGTAGAGCTTTCCAGTAACTACCGCCCTTTTAAATTTTGGAGTTTTAATGCCAGTTTCGATTTATATAACCAAACACAAAAAGGAATTGCAGAGCAGTTAGTAGATCCTGAAAATCCCGAAACTAGCGATATCATTCTTAATAACTACGAGGTAGATAACATTCAATACAATTTTAGAATGTTCAATAATTTTAGTGTAACTAAAAAATTGAGCTTTTCGGCCTTTGGTTTTTATAGAGGAAAATCCAGAAACCTTCAATTTACAGTAGACCCTATGTATTTTGTAAATATTGGAGCCCGTTATAATTTATGGGACGGTCGTGGTACTTTCAGCCTAAATTACAACGATATATTCAACACCATGAAGTTTGCTTTTGAAGGTGAATTACCCTACGTTCAAACCGGTGCTTTTAACTGGGAAAGTCAAACAGTGAATGTGAACTTATCCTATCGTTTTGGCGGTGGAAAATACAGAGCTAAGTCTCGTAAAAGTAGAGATGATAGAGAAAAAGACGGTGGTGGGGGAATTTTCTAGTAGCCTGAAGCTAAAAATGTTATAGTAACGTTAAATTTTCATTAGTACTGAAACATTTTAATGAAATCTAAGTCTATTATGAAACACCTAAACTTACTTGTTTTATAATTTATTTGGATTAGCCTCTTAAAAAAATTAATAGCATGTTAGGTAAACCCTCTTTCCGAAAATATGTAGGAAGGAGGGTTTTTAATTTAATTTGAGTATTATTGTGGTTCAATTACTTCAAATTAAAACATGAGACTTTCAAATATTCTTTTATTTGCTTTAAGTACTATTTTCATCATTTCTTGTGGAAAAGACGAAAATCCAAACACAGACGATAGTTCTACGACTCTGGAAGAAGAGCGATTAGAAACCACTATGCAAATTACAGGTGGAGATTCCAAAGTTTGGCGCATTGCTTCTGCTTCATTAACCAATGAATCAGGAACTTTTGATATTAGTAACAATTTTAATGTGGTAGATGATGAGTTTGTTTTTTCTTCGGAAGGCACTCTGGAATGGCGGCAAGGAAACGATATCAATGTCAACGCTACCTCACAACAAGAAACCTTATTAGATTATTACCGTTCTTCTTTAAACTCATCTTTTAATTTTAAACAAGACAGCAGTACTGAATTTACGGCTTTAAATGGAAGAATTTCCTTAACAGTAGTCAATGAAAATTCTATTAACGGTACTATTACCTACGATGGCAGAATGTTGGGAGGTGAGATTACAATAACGCTTACTCCAAAACTGGCGGAAGACTATGTTTCTGCACCACAAAATGGTTTGAATTTCACGGAACTTTTTACGTTTGAAAGTTCTGGCATTAATGGTCATGCACCTGGAATGATTGGTTCAAATAGTGAAAATTCTATCTATATAGTAACTAGAGAATATCAAGGATATAATGGATATATTTTTCCAGAAAGAATCATAAAATATAACTTAGGAAATAGTGAAGTTTTAGAGAATAATTTTGATAATCAAGATTTTGTATCTAAGCAGCTTCATATTATTAATAATAGGTTAATAGTAATTGGCGGACAATATATTAATGATTATCCTTTAGACTTTAGTTCAGTACCTAATTCTATGTTCCACGGGTTAGAAATAACAAGATTTGGAATGTCTATACTTGATGATAAAGCATATATAATTGGTGGAAGTTTAGAATTTGATCCTGTTACACAAACTTTCATAAATGGAGAAAAGGTTTATTCTTGGAATTTAAACACCCAATCACTAGAATATGTTACTGATCTTCCAGAAGAAAGATATGGGGCTAGGGCTACAATAATTAATAATAAGCTCTATGTTTTTGGTGGCATGAAAACATTTTTCCCATTACAGCCAGATCCAAGCAATACTATTTTTATATATGATATTACATCAGGGACTATAGATACTGAATTTATGAGTCAAAGTTTTGAACAAACATTTGTAAACTCAAATCAAAATCTTACTTATATTGCTGGACACAAAAGAGTTGAAGACATTAATGGTGAACTTATAGGTTGGGATTTTTCATTTGCAACTTACAATACAGAAACTGGGGTTTATCAAGAAATACCACACAATTTGGCAAATCCAAACAATATCTATAACGTTTGGAGTATGTGTATTTACAATAATAAAATGTATGTTATCTATGGAGATATCACCCAAGAAAATGACCCAGATAATGGCATCATACCCTCTTGGTCTGTGATGGTAGCAGATTTGGATTAAATTAGATTTCTAAATAATAAAAAGCCCTTCATATTGTTCGAAGGGCTTTTTTATATTCTTAAATTACCACCTTATAATGACACTCCCCCAAGTAAAGCCACTTCCAAAGGCAGCCAAAACTACCAAATCGCCTTCTTTTATTTTTCCCTTTTCCCAGGCTTCGGTTAAAGCAATAGGGATGGACGCCGCCGTGGTATTTCCGTAGTTTTGAATATTATTGTAGACCTGATCGTCACTCAAGTTAAATTTTTTCTGAATAAACTGCGAAATGCGCAAATTGGCCTGATGCGGAATCAACATGTCAATATCGCTCACCGAAAGATTGTTTGTCTGTAGTCCTTCCATAATTACTTCCGAAAAACGTACTACCGCATTTTTAAACACAAATTGGCCGTTCATATACGGAAAATAGCTTTCATCATTAGGGTCGTTTTCAGTAATAATATCCGTCACCCAACGCGTTCCCATACCGGGCGCTTTTACAATTAATTCTTCGGCATAAGCTCCTTCCGAATGTAAATGAGTGGATAAAATTCCTTTACTGCGATCATCACTTCTACTCACAATGGCGGCTCCTGCCCCATCGCCAAATATAACCGAAACACCCCGCCCACGAGTGGTTTTATCCAATCCATGCGAATGTAATTCACTCCCAATAACAAGAATATTTTTATACATTCCTGTTTTAATAAAGTTATCTGCTACAGAAAGGGCATACACAAAGCCGGAACACTGATTCCGAACATCCAACGCCCCCACGGTCCTAAGTCCCAATTCCTTTTGCACAGCTACCCCGGGACCCGGAAAATAATAATCGGGGCTCAACGTAGCAAAAATCACAAAATCTATTTCTTCGTGAGAAATACCCGCACGTTCCATGGCTATTTTAGCCGCCTTAACACCCATGTTGGTGGTGGTGTCATCACTACCTCTTACCGCCCAACGACGTTGTTTAATTCCGGTTCGTTCCTGGATCCAAGCATCGTTGGTATCCATCATTTTTGAAAGATCATCATTGGTAACCACATTGTTAGGTACATAAAATCCTAATCCCGTAATTTTTGAAGAATACATAAAATAAGTATTAAAAACTGAGAACAATATAATGAGAAGTATTCATTATTCAGAAAAATATAAAAAAATAAAGGTGCCACCACAGCACCTTTATGCAAACAACCTAACCAATAATAGAAATAATGAAGTTTATGTTGGGTATTTCTATTCTTCAAATATATAAAATGTTTAACTATTTTATAAAATTATTAAACAATAATTAACATTTTTTCTATGTCACAAAAAAAATGACAGCTTGTCACTTTTTTGCATCATGGTATTTTATTTGAGCATAGCAGACTCATAATCTTAAAACCTAAAAACAATGAATAAAGGGACTATTAATGTTTCTGTAGAAAACATTTTTCCGTTAATCAAAAAGTTTCTATATAGTGACCATGAAATCTTTCTTCGTGAACTAATCAGCAATGCTACCGATGCTACCTTGAAGCTGAAACACCTCACCAGTATTGGAGAGGCCAAAGTGGAATATGGCAATCCCATTATTGAAGTAAAAATTGACAAAAAGAAAAAACAACTTCATATTATTGACCAAGGAATTGGAATGACTGCCGAAGAAGTACAAAAATACATTAACGAAATTGCCTTTTCCGGTGCCGAAGAATTCATTGAAAAATACAAAGACAAAAAAGGTGCAGAAGCCGGAATTATAGGGCATTTTGGCCTTGGCTTTTACTCGGCTTTTATGGTGGCAGACAAGGTTGAAATTATTACCAAAAGCTATCTCGATGAACCTGCAGCGCATTGGGTGTGCGACGGTTCTCCGAATTATACCCTCGAGCCCCACGATAAGAAAGAACGGGGAACCCAGATTATACTTCACATAAGTGATGATGAAAAATCATTTCTGGAAGAAGCGCGCATCCGAGAATTGCTGGTGAAGTACAACAAATTTATGCCCATCCCTATTAAGTTTGGGACTAAAACCGAAACACTTCCAAAACCTGAAGGTGCCAAAGAAGACGATCCTGCGCCTACCCAAGAAGTTGATAACATCATTAACAACCCAAACCCTGCTTGGACCAAACAGCCTGCTGATTTAAAAGACGAAGACTACAAAAGTTTTTATCGCGAGCTCTATCCCATGCAGTTTGAAGAGCCACTCTTCAATATTCATTTAAATGTAGATTATCCCTTTAACCTTACGGGAATTTTGTATTTCCCAAAAATGACAAAAGATTTAAATATTCAGAAGGACAGAATTCAACTCTATCAAAATCAGGTGTTTGTAACCGATAATGTGGAAGGTATTGTACCCGAATTTTTAACCATGCTTCGCGGGGTTATCGACAGTCCGGACATTCCGTTAAATGTTTCACGAAGCTATTTGCAGGCAGACGGTAATGTGAAAAAAATATCCAGTTACATTACCCGTAAAGTAGCTGATAAACTGAAAAGTCTTTTCAATGAAAATCGGGAAGATTTTGAAAAGAAATGGGACGACATTAAAATTGTGATTGAATACGGAATGCTTACCGAAGAAAAATTCTTCGAAAAAGCACAAAGTTTTGCTTTGTATCCCACAGTAGATGGAGCGTATTTCACTTTTGAAGAACTTTCAGAAAAAATAAAACCACTGCAAACAGACAAAAACGAAACCCTTGTGGTGTTGTATGCTTCAGACAAAGAAGCGCAACATAGCTATATTGAAGCTGCCAAAGAAAAAGGGTATGAAATATTGCTTCTTGACTCTCCTATAGTGTCGCACTTACTACAGAAATTAGAAAGTGACAAAGAGAAAGTTTCTTTCGTGAGAGTAGATAGTGATAGTGTTGAAAATTTAATTAAGAAAGAAGAAGAAAACCTTTCAAAATTAAGTGATGAAGAAAAAGAAAACTTAAAAACAAGCTTGGAAGAATTAATCCCTTCTGAGAAATTTTCGATACAATTGGAAGCGCTTGATAGTAAAGCAAATCCTTTTACTATTACCGAGCCCGAGTTTATGCGCCGTATGAAAGAAATGCAGCAAACCGGTGGCGGCGGAATGTTTGGTATGGGCGGCTTTCCGGAAATGTACCATCTGGTGGTAAACACCAACCATGAATTGGTTTCTGAAATTCTCAACACAAAAACCGACAAGAAAAAAGAACGCTTGGTAAATCAAGCACTTGACTTAGCAAAATTGAGTAAAAATTTATTAAAAGGAGAAGAGCTAACAAAGTTTATAAAACGTAGTTACGAAATGATTAAATAACCCTTTTTGCAGATGAAAAGCAAAATCGTCCAATTGGACGATTTTTTTTTGTTAAAAAGTTAAAATTAAGTGAAGTATTTACTTTTAAAAAAAAATTTTTACCCTATTTTTGAAAATACTAATATTAATCAAATTTGTTAATTATGAAAAAAATTACCCTTTTGTGGCAATTAGCCATTCTTATTTTTTTCAATTTCCAGCTTAATGCCCAGCGTTACTCCTCTGGAGAGCGAGAAACTGTCCCCTTGACAGCAAAAACAAAGCTTGAAATTGAAAATGCAAAAAAGAACTATTCCTCACGATCATCCACAAACACATCGCCTCAAATGATGGCGTCTACCTATGTGGGTTCTTTTCTTGTGGGCGATGGTCCTAGTTGGACAGTTAATCCTCCTTCCTATACTGCACAAGAAGCTGCTGCTTTGATCTTTGGAGGGAGCCCTTCAGATTATTTTATTTCTACGAATCCAAATACTGTAGATCCGATGACTATTACCCATACTGCTTGGACAGATTCTTGGGGTGGTCCTTGTCAAGAACTTGCAGAAGATTTTAAAATTGATGTTGGAGCTGTTGGATATAACGATCCAGGAGGCCCTGGAACTGCTACTTCAGCCTATGTTAATGATCACCCAAGTTGTTGGCCTCTAGAGAATTTCGTATGGCTAGCTGGTTCTGCACCCATTACTGCTTGTGGCCCAGGTGGATTACCCATTGACAACCCTCTAGGTTCCAACTGTACTGCAATATCTCCTGCAGCTGTTGCTGGAGGTACCGTTATAGGAAGCAACATCGGGGAATATCAATTGAGCAATATTACCATAGATATTGTCCATACTTGGGATTCCGACTTGGATATAAGTATTCAGTCACCCTCAGGAACCATTCTAGATTTATCTTCCGATAATGGAGGATCTGGAGATAATTATCAAATTACTGTTTTTCAAGATGGAGCTCCTGTAATCACTACGGGATCACCTCCATTTAATGGTACTTTCCAAGCTGAAGGAGGGACTTTTGCCTCTACATTTGCTGGAGAAAACATTAACGGTAACTGGACATTAATTGCGAGCGATGATGTTTGCTCTTTTGATGGAGGAACATTAAACAGTTACTGTATTACGTTCGAGCCTATTCTAGTCATAGGAGATCCCCCAGTAATTTCTTGTCCAGCAGATATTACTGCAGATAATGCCGCCGGGCAATGTGGTGCTGTAGTAAACTTTGCTGCTGTTGCTGTAGATACCGAAGATGGTAACATTTCTGGCTCTATTGTCTATACACCCGATACCGGAAGCTTCTTCCCTGTAGGAACGACAACGGTAACTGCTTCAGTAACCGATAGCGATGGCAATACCTCAGAATGTACTTTTGATGTGACTGTGGTTGATGCAGAAGACCCTGTAGTTACTTGTACCGATTTCACTGCTGAATTAGATGCTACTGGAAACGTAACCGTATTCCCAAGCGATGTTGCTTCGGCTACAGATAACTGTCCCGGTGTTACTATGGATTTCCTTATCTCTGGTGTTCCTGGTCCAGCTGATATTATTACCACCTTATTTAACAGAAACAATGGTGGTGGCTTTGGAGGAGCTGTATATTTTGATGTTACCGTAGGTCCTTCAGATATACAAATTACCGATTTGGAAACTAACACCCAAGAAACAGGTGCTATGACTATGGATGTTTATACTTTACTTGGAACTTCTGTTGGAAATCAGCAAAATCCTGGAGCTTGGACATTAATGGCAACCGGTTCGGGAACTGGAGCCGGTCTTAACAATCCATCGATGCTAGCTTTAGACAATCCTATTATCCTATCAGCAAATATGACCTATGGTTTTGCATTAGTAATGGATGCTTCACACGGTCACGATTATTCAGGAACTGGAAGTAATCCAGCTCCCGGAAGTACCAGCTACTCTAATGCAGATCTTACACTTTCTTTAGGTTCAGCAAATAACACTCCTTTCTCTAGTGCTCCATTTACACCTAGAATTTGGAACGGAAGTTTGATTTATCAACCTTACACCAGTGTTGCAGTACCAAGTCTTGATTATAGCTGTATGGAAGTTGGCCCTAACGATGTAACTGTAATAGCTACCGATGCCGCAGGAAACACCTCTACCTGTACCGCAGTGGTTACTGTAGAAGATAATATTGCTCCGGTAATTGCGTGTATTGGAGAACCTGTTCCTGTAACCGATTCCGTTTCAGATAACCCGGGACTTCCATTTGGAGCTTCTCCAACGACTATTACCAGTACCATTGATGTGACGGATGATTTTGTGATTAACGACCTTGATGTAGATTTAGATATTTCACATACTTGGGTAGGAGATATTATTGTTGAAATCCAATCTCCTGCAGGAACTTCAGTAACCATTGTAGATCAACCAGGATCTCCTGTTACCGTGGATGGATGTCCCGGTCAGAATATGGTGGTAACCCTTGATGACGAGGCAACCTTACCTATTGAAGACGAGTGTGGTGCCGGTGTTCCTTCTATTAGCGGAACCTTTACCCCTAACAACCCGCTTTCTGCTTTTGATGGGGAAAGCACTCTGGGAACTTGGACCATTACGGTAACCGATGCCTTCCCTGCACTTGACGATGGAGTATTGAACAGCTGGGGCTTAAGTTATACCCACGATGTAGTTGCTGCACCTTACGAAGCTATATTAGATGGCACTACCGGTACGGTAACTGTAGATCTTAACGACCTATTGTTAAGTGTAGATGAAGCTTGTAGCTATACCGTAACCACCGGTGGAGGTGCTCCCGTTCCAGGAAGTATCACAACCCTGTTCGATTCTAACAATGGTGGTTCCAACGGAGGAGCAATCTATTTTGACCTCACCGTAGGACCACAGGATATTACCCTGAACGATTTGGATATCAATACCGATGAGCCTGGAGCCTTTACGATGGATATCTATACCTTAGTAGGCACCTATGTAGGCAACACCGGAAATGCAGGTGCTTGGACCTTGGCCACAAGTTCTTCAGGAACGGCCTCAGGAACCCTTAACGTGCCTTCTAATGCTGTTTTGGATACTCCGCTTGTATTGACTGCCAACACTACCTATGGGATGGCCTTGGTATTGGATGCTTCTCACGGACATAGCTATTCAGGAACTGGTAGTGACCCTTCGCCCGGTAGCACCAACTATTCCAATGCAGACCTTACTCTTGACTTAGGGGCAGCAACCAATGTTCCGTTCGACGGGTCTCCATTCAGCCCAAGAATATTCAATGGTACTCTTAACTATGTTACTGGCGAACCTGTAGCTACCGAAGTTACCTTCGATTGCTCGCAATTAGGAGAAAACCAAGTAGAGATAACCGTAACCGATGCCAGTGGAAACTCTTCTACCTGTACTGCAACGGTAAATGTTATCGATAATACCGATCCTATCTTGGTATGTATGGATGCTACCGTATCTCTTGATGAAAACGGTATGGCTTCGATAACTCCAGATTTGTTCATCGACACGGCTAACTCCTTCGATGCCTGTGGTATTACCATCACGGCGGTAGATGTAACCGATGTTACTTGTGACGATATAGGTACTCCTATCACCGTTACAGTATTTGCCAGCGATGCCAGTGGAAACTTAGCTTCTTGTACGGCTACCTTAACGGTAGTGGATGATATGGGCCCAACCATTGAAGGATGTCCTGCAGACTTAACTGTAGATCCGGGACCACTTAACTTGTTCTATGAACTACCTGATTACTGGGCTCAAGGAGGTATCACCGCAGTGGACAACTGTACCGATCCGGTGACTATCTTTAGCCAAAGTCCGGCTCCGGGTACTTTATTACCCGATGGAGTGTATACCATCTCTATTTGTGCTACCGATGAGTACGGAAATGAGGGTTGTTGTACCTTCGAGCTTACCGTAGAAAGTATCCTTGGTACCGACGATGTGGCTCTGGACAACGCTATTGCGATGTATCCTAACCCAACCGATGGACAGGTAACTATTGCTAATACTTCTAACATTCAGTTGGAAAAAGCGGCGATTTACGATGCTAACGGAAGACTGGTGCAACAGGTTGACCTTCGTGGTATGACCACCGAGAGAACCTTCAACGTGTCTAGCCTTGCTTCGGGTGTGTATATGGTACAAATCCAAAGTGAAAGTGCACAAACCGTAAAACGTTTGATTAGAAGATAATTCAAAATCATCTTTATAAACAAAACCCCCTCCGTTTGGAGGGGGTTTTTTTTTTGAATAATTGATATTTAAGTATTTATACTTATTGTGGGCATCTTGAGCTAAGATTAATTTAGCAGTAATAAACCAAATATTAATAATCTTAAAACAAATTTATTATGGATGGAGTACTAGGAACAATTATGTTATTTGGTGCCAATTGGGCACCCAGAAATTGGGCATTATGTAACGGACAATTATTACCAATTTCAAGTAACACAGCATTATTTTCAATCATAGGGACCACCTATGGAGGAGATGGAAGAACTACATTTGCATTGCCAGATTTAAGAGGGAGAGTCCCTGTAAGTTATGGACAAGGTAACGGGTTAACCAACAGAGCTATTGGTGTACCCTTTGGTAGTGAGTCAACCGTATTAAATGCAAACAATTTACCGGCACACAACCACAGTGCTTCGTTACATGTAAGTTCAGCCAATGCATCACAAACAGCAGCCACAGCCAACTCAACAATTGCTACCCCCGGGTCTACAGATGGAAGAACCTTTACTCCCACAGAAGGGTTTAATACAGCTTCACCAGATGTGACTATGAATGCCGGCTCTGTAGTAACAGGAAATACCGGAGGAAATATCCCTTTCAACAATATGCAACCAACATTAGCCATGAACTATGTTATTTGCATTAATGGTATTTATCCTTCTAGAAGTTAAATAGTAAGTTTTACACAGAATAAACGCCATGGAATAATCTTTGGCGTTTTTTTAATTCTCAAATCGAAAATACAAGCCTGGGTTTTGACCACACATATATTTTGAAACTAAATATTTTGAGGGCTGCATCATGGATTTAAACTGATGTATTTTATCCAGAACAGTTAATCCGCTTTCGTCAATTTCCAAAATTTCATCATCAAAAATGGTAATTCGCGTTTCTACATGTAGTTCATTATAATTTTGAACAATATTTTTGGGAATTTCAATACTTGTTTCTTCAAATTCATAAAAGGGAAAAGCTTCAAAAAAGGAATCTGAGTTTTGTCTAATTTCATCTTTATTCAGCTTAAAAAGAGTCCCTAATCGTTTGCAATATGCAATGGGGGCTTCAGTAGTTATTTTATTGTAATGGCGTCTTTCAGAATTTACTGCTAAAAGATAAAGTGTAATATCTTCGGGAATTAAAATAGTCTCATTAGGTAACTGTTTAATCAAATTATATACAATAGGTACTTGATGTTCTCCTTTTAGAGAAAACATCATCGCCTCAACCACCACAATATCTATACTTTTTGAAGGAAGATGATACGTTGTGGCATCTACATTTTCCAACTTAGAAATATATTCTTCAATTTCAAAATAAGCCAATGTTTCCTGCAAAGCATGAAAGCTTTTCGTGTTTATTTCCAATAAAGTAAAGGTAATTTCAGAAGAGGTAAAAACCGTTGTTAAGGGTAAAATTAGGGTGGCAAATGGCCCGGTGCCGGCATATAAAATATGTACTTTTTGATTGGGATTTGCGCTTCTTTTTTTAACAACTGCTTTATAAAGACCGCTACAAAATTTTTGCGTACGCTGCATATCATCCACACAAAGGTTTGCCCATGAAGGACCAATGGCCTTACCAGAATCTGTATAGATATTATCCCTGCTTTCTTCAATATCAAAATCTAATGAAGTAGCCTTCTGAAGGAGTGCTTTATACGATTTTAACGCCTGAAATGTTTCTCCAAAAGACGACTTATTATGTAATAAAACAGAAGAAATTTCAGAAAGGTTCTTTTTTGCAGTATTCATAAAAATGGCAGTTATTTACATATAGAATTTTACAATTCATCAAATTTAACATACATTTCATCAAAAAAAAGAAATGGCTCCAATTTAAATCGTTACCTTTAAAAAAACTAACCAAATACTCTCCAGATTATGAATGCATCTATTTCCTCCCGAAGGAAGTTTATTGCCAAAACAGCCCTTGCATTAGCGGGAACTACCCTTTTAACCTCAGCAAAATCTTTTGCAAGCCTATTCAAAAATGGCGCTACCCATTACCTCCTCGAAGGCTATCAAGCAATCCCCGAACTAAAGAATGATTTAAGAACTACGATTTTGGGTAAAACTTTAAAAGTATCGGGCACCTTGTTTTCTAAAGAAACAGAGTTACAACCGTGTTCCAATGCGCTTATTGAAGTTTGGCATCTGTCTCCAAATTCTGGGGATTACCACCGAGGAAAATTGATAACCGATGAATGCGGAAGATTTACTTTCTGGACCGATTTTCCGAATAGAACTAAAGGAATGTACCCCAGAATTCTTTTTAAAGCTACAACCCATGAAAGATCTGAAATAACCGAATTAATTCTGGATTCACATCACGCGCATATCTCCCACACCCACTGGGAGAAAAATAAAGAGTTGGGAGAAAAACTTTTTCCTAAACATTCTTCCTCTTCGCTTGAAGGAGAAGTAGAATTTAATTTTATAATTAACTAACCAAAATATAATATCATGGAACCATTTATTGGACAAATTCAACCCTTTGGCTTCAATTTTGCCCCACAAGGATGGGCACTATGTAATGGCCAATTGTTATCCATTGCACAAAACTCTGCCTTATTTTCATTATTAGGTACCACGTATGGAGGTGATGGACAAACCACTTTTGCACTCCCCGATTTAAGAGGAAGAATTCCCCTTCATTTTGGTAGTGGCCCTGGTTTACCTACCTATCAAATGGGTCAAAGAGCAGGATCCTATCAAATTACCTTAAACACCTCTAATTTGCCAACGCATAATCATGGCCTCGTTGTAAGTTCGGGGAATGCAAGTCAAACGGCAGCAACAGCAGGTGCAAGTATTGCCACACCAGGGACTTTAAGTGGACGCACCTTTACGGCTACCAATGGGTTTAACACTTCAACACCAGATACTGTTTTAAATGCTGCTTCTATTGCAAACAATGGAGGAAATCAAGCTTTTAATAGTATGAATCCTTATATAGTGATAAATTGGTGTATAGCAATATTTGGAATTTTTCCTTCCAGAGGCTAACTGTTTTTAAAACTCTATTACCTCCCAACCAGGAATTCCTTTAGTGGTATGCTTTAATCGGTAGGTTTTGGAAGTAAGATTATATAACGAAGTTATGCAGTAAGGATTACTGATTAATGATTCTGATTTTAAGAGTTTTTGATTTTTATAGATGGTTACTTCGGCAAAGACAGAAATATCGGGTGTTTCAATAAAATTTTGAGGCACTTCAATAATAGGACTTAAGAAGGTAAATTCTGGTGAAGCGTAAATTTCTTTAGTAATAGAAAAAAGTAATTGTGTGTCTCTCACAGGAGTCTTATCTCCTAATTCCAATACGTTCTTATAAATATCGAAATACGGCTCTTTTGAATAAAAAATATGTTCTGCATATAAATTGATAGATTCAGGAATTAAAATACCATCTGGGTGCAGTTGGGGTGCTAAATTTTGTGTGATTCTAATTTGGGGTTCTTTAGTAAACCCTTTATCCATGGTTTCACTAACAATAATATGAAGCGGAAACTCCTTGGGATGCTGGTATTGGGTTGCATCTGTTAAAGAGTAATTTCTGAAAAAATCTTCAGCACCTAAAGCTTGCATCAGTTTTTTTACTGAGGTAATGGAGGTAGGATTAATATCCAGTAAGGTAATCGCAATTTTTTCAGGATGTAATAAGCAAAGAAGTGGAGTAATGATAGGCGCTGCAGGACCACAACCCGCATAGAGCAATTCAATTTTATCCTTAGGAAATAAGGCACTAGCCTCTTGAATAGCTTGATAAGTTCCTTTAATAAACCGAACGGTTCGCAACGGATCCTTTAAACAATTCAATGCATCCTGAGAAGACAATGCAATACCCCCATCAATATGAGTATCCTGTTTATTTGCATAGTCCTTGTCGGGTATGTGCTTGCTTAAAAGTTCCTCATACAATGTGGAAAGGGATTGTGCTACTGCAACTTCCGCCTCTTTAGAAGGAGTTTCTAAAAGGGTCGTGATAAGATTTTTAAAAAGATGATAGTTTGCTGTCATTCAAAATAATACCTATATAAATTACGTAGAATTACGTAGAAAAATAACCAATTAAAGCCGCTATTTTTGAGCAATATATTGTAATTAAAACAAATCAAATAAGATTTACCTAAATAATTGTCATGAGAAAATACTACATTTTACTTTTATGTTTTGTCTCTTTATTATTGTCCATTTCTGAAACAAATGCACAAGGCACAGAGACTTTTGAAGCGCCATTGCCTATTGGTTCTACCTCATTTACAAGAGCCGGGCTTACCTTTACCTCCAGTAGTGCCAACTTTGACACTGAAGAATTTACAGGTGCCGGTGCGGGGGGATCACATAGATATATTGATAATATCGATGCCCCTGCAACCAATAGCACGTATTCTATTTCGATAACAGGTGGTGCAACACTATTTACCATGCAATCTATGGAAGTATATGTTTCATCAATTGCAACAGGGGATAATCCTACTGCTGATGGAACCATGACATTTAGAGGTTTTGATGGTGCCACACAGGTATTTACTTCAACCAAAACCACCGGATTTCCAACTACTTTTGGATCAACCAATGGATTCTTTTTACTCGATTTTACAGCATTACCGGTTTTTGGTGATGCCAGTAGCATCAATATAGATCGACTAGAAGTATCCATAAACGGGGCTTTCCAGTATTTTGCTATAGACAATTTTGAGTTTGATAATGAAGTTTTAGAAGCAGACCCGCCAGAAGTACAAAGCATTACCGTAGTGGGAACTCCAGCCAGTACTGCTCCCTCTGTTGACTTTTTAGTAACGTTTAACGAAAATGCCAATAATGTCTCTACAGACGATTTTGCATTGGATGCAGTGGGTACTTTTGGAACCATTGCATCTGTTTCAGCATCTTCGGGAACAGCCATCACTGTAACTGTGAATGGCATCTCTGGTGAAGGAACCATTAGTATCGACCTTAATGCAGGAACCAATATTGCCGATGACCTCGGAAATACCCCTCCCCCTGCCTTTACAGCAGGACAAAATCATGTTGTATCCCGTTGTTTTCAGGAAACCTTTGAATCATATACCCCCGGCGACTTTATGTTTGCTACCAATGGGGTTACCTATACTACCGGAACAGCCAATTTTGATGTAGAAAATTTTGGGGGTGGTGGTGCCGGAGGTTCAGACCAGTTTTTATCAAATCTTTCCGATCAAGGAACCGCAAAGGTGTATTCAATTACAACCCCAGGACCGGAATTATTCACTATTGAAGCCATCGATTTTTATCTTTCCTCACAAGCTAATGGTGCTAACCCAACCAATGATGGTACCTTGACTCTAGAAGGGAGATTGACCGGAAGTACTTTATATACCATACAGAAAACAACTGGATTCCCAACTAATTTTTCAGTAAATAATGGTTTCTATACAGTCGATTTTGCTACGGAAGGAGCATCCGATTACAGTCTTACCAATATCGATGAATTACGCATCACTATTGGAGGTGCCTTCATCTATATTGCCTTGGATAATTTCGAACATTGTGAAGAAGTTACCGCTGCTGCCCCCCCTATTGTACAAAGCATTAAACTAATAGGAAACCCACCGGCCAATTCAGCATCTGTAAACTTTGAAGTCATTTTTAATGAAAATGCCAATTTAGTAAGTACCGACGATTTTAGCTTAAATCTTCAAGGATCTGCTGTGGGTACTATTGCCAGTCTAACAGGCTCTGGAAATACTTACAATGTTTTGGTGAATGCAATTTCAGGTGAAGGAAGCCTTCGACTAGACTTAAATCCCGGAACCAATATTGAAGACGATAGTGGGAATACCCCTCCCGACCCCTTTACCGATGGAGAACGTTTTATTGTTTCTATTTGTGATGTAGAAACTTATGAAGGATTAGCAGATGGCACATTCTCTTGGACTACCAATACCGTTCCATGGGCTTCCCAAGGAGCCACCTTTAGTGTAGACGAATTTATAGGAGCCGGTGCTGGAGGTTCCGATAGATATATTGACAACCTTACCGGTCAAGGAACGGGAGACATCAATACCATTGCCATTACCGATACTCAAATGGTGAAAATGGGCAGTATGGAAGTGTATGTTTCTTCCATATTGAATGGTGACAATCCAACAAATGACGGTACGCTAACTGTTAGAGGAAAACTAGATGGTACAACCCTTTACACCGTTACAAAATCTACCGGATTCCCGACTACTTTTGGAACCACCCAAGGCTTCTATCTTTGGGACTTTGCTACCGAAGGTGGAACCGATTGGTCCATGACCGATGTAGATGAGATTGAAATGGAATTAGGAGGTGCCTTCCAGTATTTGGCTGTGGACAATTTCAAATTCTGTATGGATCCACCAGACGAAACTGAAGTAGCTCTCGTCGGAGGTGCTCTAACTATTACTGATATTAATGGAGGTACTTCCGATGATACCATCACCCTTTCAGTAGTAGGTCCAAATTTAAGAATTACTAATACAGTATCTCGTTTTCAAATAAGTGGTGCAGGAGTTGTAGAAGTAGATGATAATACAGTGGATGTCTTATTAGCTAATATTACCAATGGAATTACCGTAGATGCTATTTCTGGAAATGATGCTATTTCTATTACATCTGTCCTAAACCTACCGGGAGCCACTAATAGTTTAACGATTCAAAATTTTGATTCATTTAACCAATCTCCAGGTAGTGATATCACCATGGGTGGTGATATTACCTATAATATAGGAGGTACTGTAGACTTTAGAAATACAAATGCAGGTGGCAATTTAATGGTGACCACTTCAGGAAACATAGGAAATTTTGCAGGAACAGTTCTAAATATTGCTGGAATAACCACCTTAAATTCTGGTGCAGCCAATATTCAGTTAGGTGGAAATCACAATTTTGTGGGACTTATTAATGCTACCGGAAATATTGTTACGGTAAGCGGAACTCCACCGGGGGTATGGAATTTAAATAACATAAACGCTACCTCAACGATTGGGGTTACCAATAACAGCCATGGATTGACCTTCAATGGTGTAATATCGGGACCTGGTCTAGTACAACTTAGAGGAGGTGGAACGGAAGGATTATTACAAGTGGGAGGAACCATCTCTGCCGATCTACTCGAGATGGCAGCCGGAGGTCAAAATATTGATGTTTCCCTTCCCGGTAATGATGCCAATCTTTTAAGATCGTATGATACAAATAATGTCACTTTTGTGGATATTGATGATATCGACTTTGCAGATGTGAATGTAAATAATGTGACCATCACAGCTCCGACCATCAACTTTGGTGGTGGTAGCACGGTAACACTTAATTCTGGTGCTTCAAGTTTCAATGGGGATGTACTGTCTTCAGCAGGAAGTGTTTTAAATCATAATGGCGGTTCTGTAGATTTTACCGGAACTAGTATAAACCTTTCATCATTGCAATATAATGGAGTTGCCGGCACCACCACCAATATGAATGGAGGACTTATTACTGCAGGAAGTGGATTAACCTTCGAAGATTTAAATGTAAATTCTGGAGATTATCAAACTAATAATGTAATTACTACTGTTAATGGAATTGCACTAATATCTGGCACGGCAAACCTTATTGGAACCGGAAGTATTAGTGGTGAAGTAGTGATAGGAGCCGGTGGTGAACTAGCCGCTGGAAACAGCCCCGGCTGTTTGGCTACAGGTAGCTTAACTTTATTAAGTGGCTCAACCTCCACTTTCGAAGTTACAGGTTTAACTCCTTGTACGCAACACGATCAGATTCAAGTAACAGGAACTATTACCATTGATCCTGCTGCTGATATTGCCTTTTTAGTGGGCTACGCAAATGCTCCGGCAGATGAAATTATTTTATTCCTTAATGATGGTGTTGACCCCATTTCAGGAACTTTTAATGGGTATCCTGAAGGTACAGCGGTAGTTTTTGGAGCCTTTAATGGATTTATAACGTATGTTGGGGGTGATGGTAATGATGTTTCTTTGGTGGCAGACACCGTCCCTCCCACGGCTGTTTGTATGGACATCACAGTGCAATTGGATGCCGCAGGAAATGCCAGCATTGTGGGTACCGATGTAGACGGCGGTTCTACAGATAATGTGGGCATCACCAGTTATTCTGTAACACCCAACACATTTAATTGTAGTGATGTGGGAACCCCTGTATCAGTAACATTGACTGTTATGGATGCTGCTGGAAATAGTGATAGTTGTACAGCAATAGTTACCGTAGAGGATAATGTAGCGCCCAATGCCATTTGCAACGATGCCCTAGTAGAATTGGATGAAACTGGAAACGCTACCATTAATGGAGCCCTGATTGGAAGTAGCAGCACAGATGCCTGCGGTATTGCAACTTTAGACGTTACTCCAAATACCTTTACGTGCGACGATATTGGAGCAAATATGGTAACCCTTACCGTAACCGATGTAAATGGAAACAGCTCCAGTTGCATGGCAACTGTTATGGTAGTAGATAATGTTACCCCAACCATTACCAATGTAACTACTGTGGATCCAACCGATTGTACACCAAACGACAATGGTAGTATCACGATAGAAATATTTCAACCCTTAACCGATTTCATATTAGGACCGGGAACCTATACCATAAACACCGATACTGGTGACTTTAATGGAGGAGGCACTTCTCCTGGCTTTAACGGAACACAATTTTCCTTTAACAACATTGATATACAAGCAGGCGCCGTTCTCGATGTGATCGGAAACCAACCGCTCCTACTAAGAGCCATAGGAACTACCAATATTGCAGGGACCATTAATGTCTTTGGAATGCCTGGAACCCCAGGAGGAGGCGATCGTCCAGCGGGGCCAGGTGGAGTAGGACGTGCAGGAGGATATAATGGAGGTGCCGGAGGGGGATTGGCCCCTGGTACCAATGGAGAAGATGGTGCAAACGGAATGGGCCCAGGAGCTGGTGGCGGCGGTATTAATGGCAATGCTACAGGAGACTCTGCTGGCGGCGGTGGCGGTGGCCACTTAAATAATGGACAGAATGGTTTTGCAACTGGAGGCCCCTCCATTGCAGGCACAGGTGGACCTGCTTACAACACCCCCCTTACCGGAGGTTCCGGTGGTGGTGGCGGTGCTTTTGAAGATGACCCTCCTTATCAAGTAGGAGTCCCAGGACCTGAAGATGATGCTGGGGGTGCCGGAGGTGCTGGTGGTGGCGTGGTTCGCATTGTTGGAAACGATATTACCATTTCAGGACTTATTGATGCACACGGAGGAAATGGAGGAAATGCCAATGCCGGGACTGGATCTGCTGGTGGCGGTGGCGGCGCCGGAGGGCGAATTGAAATTGAAGGTGGTGTAAACCCTCCTGTGATTTCTGGGATACTGAATGTTTCTGGAGGGATACGAGGTGTTGGCGAAATAAATTCGGCCAATGGAGGAAACGGATCCCCAGGAATTACAACTCTTTATGCCCGTGGTTCCAATATCTCAACACCCAACGTAGAATACTCTATTGATGGAGGCACTAATTACCAAGCTTCCAATGTGTTCACTGGCTTACCTGCGGGAACCTATATGACTGCTGTTCGTATTGTGGGAACTACCTGCTCCAATGCAGGCCCCACCGTTACTTTAACGCTTAATGATACGACACCTCCCAATGCGGTATGTCAAAACATAACAGTGGAATTGGATGCTACCGGAAATGCAACAATTACAGCAAATGATATTGATAACGGTTCTTCCGATTCATGTGGAATTGCAAGTCTAAGTGTTTCCCCATCTACGTTCTCTTGTTCAGATGTTGGTGCGAATACCGTAACGCTTACCGTAACAGACGTAAACGGAAACTCAAGCTCTTGTACAGCAACTGTTACTGTGGAGGATAACATTCCTCCCACAATTACCTGTCCTGCAGATATTACCGTAAATAATGATCCAGGCATTTGTGGAGCTGTTGTAAATTATACAGACCCTACCTTCTCCGATAATTGTCCTGGAACAAGCTCAGTTACGTTTAGCTATACAGGTAGCTTCCAAACATTTATAGTACCCAACGGCGTTACCAGTATTAATATTGAAGCTTGGGGTGCCTCTGGGCAAGATGTAACGGTAGAGCAATACACCCCAAGCACAGGAGGGCTAGGTGGTTATGCCTCTGGAGATTTAGCAGTCACCCCCGGTGAAACTATCTATATTTATGTAGGTGGTGCTGGAACTGATGGCGCAGGCGGTTACAATGGAGGTTCTACTGGAGGATTTGGTACAGCCGGCAGTGGTGGTATTTCTGGTTTTGCAGGTAGTGGAGGTGGAGCCTCAGATGTCCGTCAAGGAGGTTCTTTACTTGGTGATAGAGTCATTGTTGGTGGTGGCGGCGGCGGTGGCGGTCGTGACTATGTTAATGGAACTTGTCAACCCTGCGGACAGGGAGGCAATGGTGGTGCTGGAGGTGGTGCTACAGGAGTTGACGGACAAGACCCAACTGATCCTATTTATGGAACTTATTTTAACCCTGGAGCAGGAGGAAAAGGAGGAAGCCAAGTTTCGGGAGGTTTAGGTGGAAATGGTCCACAAGGACCCGATGGAAACCCAGGAGTTATTGGAGATGGAGGACTAGGCATTGATGGATTATTTACTATTGCCAGTGGTGGCGGTGGTGGTGGTTATTACGGTGGTGGCTCAGGGGCTGGCGCTAATAATGGTTCAGGAGTTGCTGGCGCAGGTGGTGCTGGAGGTTCATCCTACATTGGAGGAGTAATTAATGGTAGTACAAATAATGGTGTTCGTTCTGGAGATGGAGAAATTATACTTTCTTGGGCTAGCTCTGGTTCCGTAACACAAACTGCAGGACTCCCCAGCGGAAGTGTATTCCCAGTAGGAACCACTATCAATACCTTTGAAATAACTGACGCTAGTGGAAATACCGCAACCTGTTCTTTTGAGGTAATTGTGAACGACAATGAACCTCCAGTAGTGACTTGTCCTACAGATATTACAGTAAGTAATGACACAGGTGATTGTGGAGCTATTGTAAGCTTCACCCCCACTGTTACGGATAATTGTCCTGGTACTACAGTGAGTTCTGTACCGGCATCGGGAAGTTTCTTCCCAGTAGGGACAACTCTAGTAACCTTAACAGGAACAGATGCCTCCGGAAATACGGTTACTTGTACGTTTAATGTAATTGTAAACGATACTGAAGATCCTACAATTACCTGTCCTGCAGATATTCTGGCGAATAACGATCCGGGAGTTTGTGGAGCCGTGGTGACCTTTACCGATCCGGTAGGAACCGATAATTGTCCGGGGGCCACTACTGTGCAAATTGGAGGATTGGCCAGTGGAAGTACTTTCCCTGTGGGAACAACGACCAACACCTTTGAAGTAACCGATGCTAGTGGAAATACCGCAACCTGTAGTTTCAATGTGACTGTTGTTGACGTAGAAGACCCAACCATTACCTGTCCCGGAGATATTACAGTCAATAACGACCCCGGAGTTTGTGGTGCTGTGGTAAACTATACCGTTACCGAATCGGATAATTGTACTAGAGCTTTAAATCAGATTCCCAATCAAACGGGTACATTTAACGGAAGTGCCCGAGGATACTGGTTTACCGCTCCTGTGGATTTTGTGATCACAGGGCTTCGAGTACCCAATACAGCTTCTAATGGTGACCAAAACGTTCAAGTGATGCGCTTTGATGTCGTTCCACCTAATTTCTCTGCAACAGGTCCCTATGCCGAATTACTACATTGGTCCGGACAAGTACCTGGTAATGGCTTTATCCCTGTGAACATCTCGATTTCTGCGGGTGATATTATTGGAATTTTAGGTACCAGAGGAACCAATAATGTTAATTCCTACACCAATGGAACCAATATGGTCATTGCTGGAATTAATGTCACAATCGATCGATTGTTAACACAAAACGGTATTCACAATGCAGCGGCACCACAGGGTAGTTTCTCTACAGAAGTAGGTAGTCCAAATCAGTCGAGAGTGGAGTTTGAATATATAACGCCTATTACTACACAAACGGCCGGATTGCCTAGTGGAAGTGTGTTCCCTGTGGGTACTACTACCAACACTTTTGTTACGACCGACGGAGCCGGTAATACCGCTACTTGTTCGTTCACCGTTACCGTAAATGATGCTGAACCTCCGGTGATTACCTGTCCGGCAGACATTACTCAAAATAACGATCCCGGAGTGTGTGAGGCTAATGTTATTGTGCCTGCACCTACCTTTACCGATAATTGTGCCACAGCAGGGTGTTATCGAACTGAAGACATTGAAACCTATGCACTTGGACCTATCTTAGGACAAGATCCTAATTGGGAAACCTGGACTCCGGGAACTCCTTCCGAAAGTGGTGAGGTCTCCAACGAACAAGCTCAAAGTGGAACGCAAAGTGTGAAAATCACAGGAGTGCCTGCCGGTGGACCGGTAGACCAAACCTATCGATTGGGTGAATTAGCTGCTGGAGCTTGGGAAGTTACCTATTCAATGTATGTCCCAGCAGGCAATACAGCCTATACTAATATTCAGAAATCGGAAGTATCCGGTATCGAATGGGCCAATGAAATTCAATACAACTCTGACGGATCAGCCCAATATAATGCAAATAATACATTTACCACTTTTGCTTATCCACAAAATGTTTGGTTTGAAGTAAAACACTATATAGACTTAACCAACGATATTAATGAGTTTTTTATCAATGGAACTTCAATTATTTCCCATCCCTATGTGGCTGGAGCTAATGGAACAGGTACTTTAGGAACTATTGGATCAATTGATTTCTTCCCTGTAACCAATGGATTTGGAGCAAATAGCACAGAACCTAACCCAAGTGCGATACCCCTATATTATGTAGATGACATCAGCCTATGTGCCGTGCCAATCAATGATTATAACAACACCGCAGATGCTTCAGATATCTATCCCGTTGGAACTACTACCGTAAATTGGACCGTAACAGATCCAGCGGGGAATAGCGATACGTGCTCCCATACAGTAACTGTAATTGATAATGAGCCTCCGGTTGCTAATTGTACCGCTCCTTTTACTGTTCAATTAGATGCTACAGGAAATGCTACAATTACTGTGGGAGATATTGACAATGGTTCAACCGATAACTGCGGAATCGCTTCTATGTCTATAGACCCAAGTACTTTTACTTGTGCAGATGTAGGACCTAACACAGTAACATTGACTGTCACCGATGTAAATGGAAATACAAGTACTTGTACCACCATTGTCACTGTTGAAGACAATGTACCTCCTGTGGCTGTTTGTCAGAACATCACTATAGACTTAGATGCTAATGGCAATGCCACCATTACCCCGGCCGATGTGGACGGTGGTAGTAGTGATGCCTGCGGAATAGCCTCGTTGTCCATTGACATTGACACCTTCGATTGTAGTAATGTAGGACCCAATAATGTGGTGCTTACCGTGACCGATGTTAATGGAAACAGTTCACAATGTACTGCTATAGTAACCGTTCAGGACGTAACAGCTCCTTTCATTGCCTGTCCGGCAGATATTGTAACAGTAGCCGAACCCGATATTTGTGGTATCGTGCTTACGTATGCCGATCCATTTGCTTCGGACGCCTGTGGCATTGCCTCAGTCGTCTTGACCGGTGGTTTGCCCAGTGGAAGTATTTTCCCTGTGGGGGTTACTATTGTCGAGTGGACAGCCACCGATGTGAATGGAAACACCGCTACCTGTAGCTTTACGGTTACCGTAACCGATACGACACCACCAGTGGCTGTTTGTCAAAATATCACCATCCCGCTGGATGCTTCAGGAAATGCGACCATTACCGTAGCCGATGTGGACGGAGGTACTTTTGATAATTGTGCTTTAGATACACTTTCCATAGATATAGATACCTTCGATTGTAGCAACGTAGGATCTAACAATGTAACCCTTACGGCTACCGATATATATGGAAACACCAGCACATGTGTGGCAATAGTAACTGTAGAGGATGTCACTGCTCCTGTGGCTGTATGTCAGAACATCACCGTACAACTAGATGCTACCGGAACCGTAACTATAAATCCGGCAGATTTGGATGGAGGTAGTACCGATGCTTGTGGAATTGATACGGCAGCCTATTCAGTTGATATAGATACATTTGATTGTAGCAATATTGGCGATAACACTGTGGTACTTACCGTAACCGATGTAAACGGAAATACCGCTACCTGTACCGCTATTGTTACCGTAGAAGACGATACCGACCCAGATTTGGTATGTCAGGATATCACCGTGGAATTGGATGAAAACGGATTGGCTTCTATTGTTGCCGAAGATCTTATTGCCAGCAACACCGATGCTTGCGGAATTGCATTAACCAGTGTAGACATTAGTGACTTTGACTGTGATGATATTGGTACTCCAGTATTGGTGACCGTCTTCTCCGAAGATATCAACGGTAATATCGCCTCCTGTACCGCAACTGTAACGGTAGTTGACCTGTTAGCTCCTGTGGTAACTTGTCCGGCAGACATAGAGGTAGATCCGGGAGGATCAACCGATCTTTATGAAGTGCCCGATTACCTCGCAACCGGCGAAGCCACTGCAGTAGACAACTGTACCGACCCACTGGTTATCACGACACAGGTGCCGGCACCGGGTACGCTCTTGGGAGAAGGAACCTATACCGTTACCATCACCGCCGAGGATGAATCCGGAAACATAGGTACTTGTAGCTTCGAGCTTACTGTAGATAGTACTTTGGGAACTAACGATATCACCTTTGATGTATCAACCATTGTGATGTATCCTAACCCCGCCAAAGCGGTGGTTAACATCAGTAACCCGCAGGCGATTCCACTGGAAAATGCGACCATTTATGATGTAACGGGTCGCCTGGTGAAAACCTTCGACCTAAGGGATATGGGTACTGAAAAGACACTGGATATAGCCACGCTTGCTTCTGCTACCTATGTAGTAATTATTCAAAGTGAAAGTGGAACTATTACCAAACAGTTGATTAAAGAGTAAGTAATTTATTGAAATCTAAAGAACCCCTTTTCAAAAGAAAGGGGTTTCTTTTTTATATTTATACACTTTAAAAATTGCTTGATTATGCTTCCATGGCACCAATACCTTTTAGGTATACTATTTATTGTTGCTGGATTTTTCCATCTTCAGAAACCAAAAATCTATGAAAAAATAATGCCCCCTTACATACCCTCACATAAGGGCATGATTTTAATAAGTGGTATCGTTGAAATGATTTTAGGATTTATGATCCTAAATCCTGCTACACAAAAATTGTCGGCATGGGGAATTATGATTTTGTTAGTTTTATTTTTACCGATACATGTATACATGCTTCAAGAAAAAGAGGCCTCATTGAAACTGCCTAAATGGGTTTTAATTTTGCGGTTTCCACTTCAATTTTTATTGATGTATTGGGCTTTTCAATATGTATAACTTAGATAGCTATATTTTTGAATCGAAAGAATTTCCTGTAAAATTACCGATTATTGATGCTGAAATTTTTTACTACCCAGACTTTATTTCAAAAGAAACAGCAAATGACTATTTTCAAAAACTAAAAAAAGATACCCCATGGCAGCATGATACTATAACCGTTTTTGGAAAAACTTATCCTCAGCCTAGGTTGACCGCTCTTTATGGTACCAAAGGAAAAAGTTATACCTACTCTGGTATTACCATGAATCCTGCTCCTTTTACTAAAATTATACAAAATATTAAAGAAAGTATTGAACCTGTTTGCAACTCAAATTTTAACGCTGTTTTGTTTAACTTATATAGAGACGGAAATGATAGTAATGGTTGGCATAGTGATGATGAAAAAGAATTGGGAAAAAATCCGGTCATTGCATCGTTAAGCTTAGGGGCTGAAAGATTTTTCCAGTTAAAAAATAAAAAAAACACATCACAAACCTATAAATTAACGCTACACCACGGAAGCCTATTGCTAATGAAAGGAAAAACTCAACATTTTTGGTACCATCAAATACCCAAAACTAAAACGGTTACTAATGAGCGTATTAACCTTACCTTTAGAGATATTGTTTAACGGATACGTAGTTTTTTTTGAAGGATAAGATAGTAAGCAAAAGAAGCATAATTACTTCTACTAACAGATGAATATATAGTTTACTTGAAACAACCACCAATGCTAAAAACGTTAAAACAACGAGGGCAAGTATAATGGATTGTTTAAGTTTTACACCAACTAAAATTAAAAGACCCGCAAAGAATTCAAGAAAAGGAATAAAACTGCCTACTATTATTAAGAAAGTTTCGGAGGGTATAAAATGATATAGATTTTCTACTATAAAATCTGTAAAATCAGAAATAAAAAATATTTTAAAAAGCCCGTGAAGAGCAATTAATAATCCCGTAATAAACTGCAATCTGAAATTTATTTTAACCCTTTTATTTTGCATTACACTATTTTAAAAAAGGATGCAAAAGTATTCATTTATAGAAGGTTATAAATTAAAAAATTATTAAAATTTGAATACTTATTAACAGCGTTAAAAAAACTCGATATTATGCATGCATAATAAGACAAAATGCATTTCAAAAAAGGACTTTTAACAATTATTAAGAAAAAATACTGTTGAGTACTTGCGCCAAACGAATACCTCCTTTTTGTAATTGTGATCTAACTTTATGTGCATATCGATACATATACTCGTACCCTAATTTTTCTCCTACCTTAGTTTGGTTATATACATCAATACAAAGTGTACGTCCTTCATACATCCAATCTTCAATAGTACCCTTCTTAATATTTTCTAGTTCTTCTTTGGAAAGCTTTTGGGTATTTTCAGTTAATTCGGTATAGGACATCCCAAATTGTTCAATAATTTTTTCATCCCACACCCAATGTAAATTAGCTCCCTCATCAAACCATTGTACTTGAAAGGTATTTCCACCTTTATCATCGGACAAGCCAATATGTAATGGCTGGTGTAAATCGCCCATAAAATGTACCAGTAATTTTAAATAAAAAGCTTTGTCTTCTTTTGAAGTTTCTTTATTTTTTAAAATGGAAATACACTCTTTTATTGCTACCACAATGTCTCCTTTTTCACTTTTCGGAGTATCTTCATAGGTACTGTCAAAAGGGAAATTAACATAGTGCCACGGAGCAAATTCTCTGTACCTACTATCGCTTCGAATTTCATCCGCAAATGTTGAAACAAGTGCAAGTGATTGTCCGTCTAAAATTTCATCTATCAAGTAGGCAACTTCAGGTGTAAGATACTTTTCTGCTATTTTTCCCACGGCTCTATGTCCTGTTGGCCCCCAATCTTCAGTTGAATACGAAGAATGAAAGAAAAATATAAATACAAATAAGAGGATATGCTTTTTCATTTTTATGTTTTATCATGTAAATATACAATTGCATTTTTAAGTTAATGTTATTTCTTCAAAGTTTAAGTATAAGAAACTTTAACTAGATTTCGTTTAATAAGCAATATCTTTATAAAAAATAAAGTCATGAAAAACCTTCTGTTCCTAATATTATTTTTCCCATTTGTAAGTTTCACACAAACTACCCATAAAAGCGGAAAAGATATTAGTGTTTCTCCTATGATTGATGGTACTATTTTAGTCCCTGAAACCAACGGAAAACCTACCTTGGCAATTCTCATTGGTGGCTCCGGACCTACTGATAGAAATGGCAACCAATCTATGATGAAAAATAATTCACTACGATTTTTAGCTGAAGGTTTATATGAAAAAGGAATCGCTACTTTTAGATACGACAAGCGTATTTTAAAACAGCTCAAAGAAAAAACCCTCACCGAAGAAGCAATTCGTTTCGACGATTTTATTAAAGATGCCAAAGATGTTATTGCCTTTTTTAAACGTTCCGATGCCTTTTCCAAAATTTATGTTATTGGACACAGTCAAGGTTCGTTAGTGGGAATGATCGCGGCACAAAATGGAGCTGATGGATTTATTTCCATTGCCGGCGCAGGACAAGAAATTGATGATGTAATTGTGGACCAAATAGCCTTGCAATCACCAGGATTAAAAGATAATGCACGTACCGCTTTTGACGATATGCGAGCCAACGGTATTGCTGTGAGATACAGCCTTGGATTAGCTTCCATCTTTAGGCCACAAATACAACCTTTCATGATTTCCTGGATGAAATACAATCCACAAACTGAAATAGCCAAACTACAGATTCCTGTATTGATTATTAATGGTGAAAAAGATATACAGGTTCAAGTAGCCGAAGCCGAAAAGTTAAAGGCGGCCTTTCCTGATGCCCAGTATGAGATTATTCCGCTTATGAATCATATTTTTAAACAAATAGATAGCGACGATATTGATAACAGTAAATCCTATAACGACCCATCCATGCCGGTGATGCCGGAACTCATTGCTATTATTTCAGATTTTATAAAAAAATAGGAGTTTTAATTTCTGAAAGTTTCTATTAAATCTGCATCTTTGCGGTGCAAAAAAAATTAGCCAATGATACGTTTTGTTAGTTTTCTTTTAGTTCTTTTTACACTTTTGAGTTGTGATTCTTCAGCTCCAAAAATGAAGCTTTCCGGCACCATTGACGGGTTGAGAAAAGGAACTCTTTTACTTCAAAAAATTGAAGATTCGGTATTTAAAAATATAGATTCGGTAACGATTAACGGCGAAGCTCATTTTCAATTTTCAGTTCCTATAGAAGAACCGGAAGTATATTTCTTAACCATGCGTTTTAACGATAGTTTACGTACCCAAAGAAGGCTTTCGTTTTTTGCAGAGCCTTCAGAGATTGTGCTCCATTCTAAATTGAAAAACTTCGAAATCGAAACTTCGGTAAAAGGCTCTGTAAATCAAGAAAAATGGGATGCTTATAGTAACTTGATGCGACGTTATAACGATAAAAACCTCGAATTGATTGAGCAACATTTTAATGCGCTAAAAGCCGGGAATGATTCCTTATCCATGGCCTTAAAAAAAGATCAAGAAAAACTGGTTTCTTCCAGATACTTGGCTACTGTAAACTTTGCCAAAAACAATAACGATTTTGAAATTGCTCCTTATTTAATGCTTACAGAAGTGTACGATGCCAATGTAAAATACTTGGACACAATATACAAACTTCTAACCCCCAAAATAAAAGACTCCAAATACGGAAAAGCATTGGAGTCTTTAATAAAAGATCGTAAAGGGGAGTAACCTTATAAGGCGTTAATTTTATCTATTAATTTTCTGCCTCGGGTTTCTAATTCTTGATTAATTGCTTTAAAGTGTGCTTTTTTATGCTCCACACTACGGTCATTTACTTTGGTGATTAACTCATCGAAAGTTACAATAGCCTCATCAATTATTTTTTCAGAATCTTTGGTGTCTTTGTCCGGATTGGTTAATTCCCAAATATATACCGCTTCAATAATATCTCCTAAAACGTAGTTGATGTCTTTTTTTAAGGTGCGTACGCTTGCCATAATTTTAAATTTTATGCAAAAGTAGTCTTTTTTATTAGTTTAAGGAATGTAAACTTCTAAAAGTGTAGCGTCTTGGGTAGTTATATTAATTTCTTCAAAAACAGCGGGAATAAGTAATGTTTGCCCTAATGCTATTTCCTCTCCATGGATTACAGCTGTACCTTCCACACACATATACACTATAAAAGAATCTATTTTAGAAATATCTCTGCGTATAGATTTTGAAAGTTTTACAATATTGGTTTCAAAATAGGGAGATTTACACAAAAGAGTGGCTTCATTTTCTGAAGCTGAGTATGTTATTTTTGCTTTAGGTTCTTCAAAAGAAATTATATCTAAAGCCAAATCGGTATGCAGCTCACGCATGGTACCATCAACATCGGGACGATCCCAATCGTAAATTCGGTAGGTAATATCAGACGTTTGTTGAATTTCAGCTAATAAAATCCCCGCTCCTATAGCGTGAACGGTTCCCGGGGCAATAAAAAAAGCATCTCCTTTTCTCACTTTTTCAGCATGTAAAATTTGGGTAATCTTTCCTTCTGAAAGTGTTTTAAGATACTTTTCTTTATTTATGTCTTGATTAAAGCCTAAAATTAATCGTGCCTCTTCTTCTGCTTGCTGGATGTACCACATCTCTGTTTTTCCGAAGCTGTTGTGACGTTCTTTAGCCATGGTATCATTAGGATGTAATTGCACCGATAAGTCTTCTTTAGCGTCAATAAATTTGAAAAGCAACGGAAACTCAAGACCATATTGAGCAACTACTTTATTACCGAGTAAGGCTTCCTTAAAATTTTCAATGAGAACCAATAAATTCTCTCCTTTTAGGCTTCCATTGGCTACAGTGGAAACATTTTCTTTTACTCCAGAAAGCTCCCAACTCTCCCCTATTTTTCCTTTTGCTTCTTTTCCTAACAGGGATGCCAGTTTATTTCCTCCCCAGACTTTTTCTTTAAGTTGCGGATAAAATTTTAATGGATAAAGGGATTGGTTTTTAGCCATGGTACACCACAAAATTTCGGGGAGTTTCAAATAACTTTACAGAAAGTTCAAATTTGGCATCCAATTTCTTCCGAAGCCTATTCCAGATAACCACTGCGATATTTTCAACCGTAGGGTTTAGGTTTTCAAATTCCGGAATTTCTATATTTAAATTTTTATGATCTAAATAGTCTTCAATTTCTTCAAAAATAATTTTCTTCAAAAAATCTAAATTAATTACAAACCCTGTTTCAGGGTCTATAGCACCTGTAACACCTACTTCTAACTCATAGTTATGGCCATGAAAGTTGGGGTTACTACATTTACCAAAAACTGCTAAATTTTTTTCATCACTCCATTCTTTTCGATACAATCTATGGGCTGCATTAAAATGGGATTTTCTGTAAATAGTAATACTCATGAGTTGAGACTTTCGTAGAATTTTTCAAAAATAATTTTAAACCAAGCCGTATAATGCTCGGGATGGCTTTCTATATCAGCTTTTACATCTAGCAAAGGCATCCATTTCCAGGCAGCCACCTCTTCAGTATTTATAACAGGCTCTCCATTAAAAGTACCTACTAAAATATGATCTAATTCGTGTTCGGTTAAACCATTGTCAAAAGGGGCTTTGTAAATAAAGGAAGTGGTTTCTTTTAATGGGGTGGTAAAACCCATTTCTTCGGTAAGTCGTCTCTTTCCCGCTTCCATGTTACTTTCCCCATCTCGTTGATGACTGCAACAGGTATTGGTCCATAAACCCGGGGAATGATACTTATTAAAAGCTCTTTGCTGAAGCATTAATTCTCCCTTATCATTGAAGATAAATACCGAAAAAGCCCGATGAAGTAATCCTTTTTCGTGAGCTTCCTGCTTGGACATTAACCCAATTTTTTCATCCTTTTCATTTACAAGAATTACTTTTTCTTCTGTCATTGAAAGCATTTTTTTTCAAAAATACAAAATGCCTTGTTAAGAAATAACAAAAGCGCCCAACGATATGCTGGACGCTTTACATTGAAAATTAAATCTGGCTATTTTAATTTTGAATAATAAACATCGATCTTCTGTTCAATTGGTGTTCTTCTTCGGTACATTCCACCCCGTCTGAACATCTATTTTGAAGTTGTCTTTCGCCGTATCCTTTGGCAGTTAGTCTACTTCGGTCTATCCCTTTTTCGACTAACCAATTAAGGGTTGACTGTGCCCTTTTTTCAGAGAGTACTTCGTTGTATTTGAAAGGTGCTCTGGAGTCGGTATGCGATTCAATATGAATTATTAACTCTGGATATTGACGCATCGCTGCTAAAATCTTAGCTAATTCAATGGCGGCATCCGGACGAATATTGTATCTATCAAAATCGAAATAAATGGGTTGAAGTGCTAATCTACATCCTAAATCATTAGGAGGACACGGATCGCAATCTAAGCCAACGTTTACATTAATTACACCTGTTTTGTTGGGTGTTTTCACTTGTTTTTCATTGTACTCGCAGCCATCTTTTCCGGCTCTCACTGTATAGGTTGAATCACAAGCAGCTAAGGCTTCAAAATCGTATTTTCCATTTTCATCGGAAGTAACCTGGGCAATTTCTTTGTTATTTTCATCTAAAAGAAAAACCGTAGCACCTGAGATGGGCTCCCCGGTATCGGTATTAGAAATAAGCCCAGTAATGGTAATTTCGCATTTTTCCCTAACAATGTAAATTTCATCCGAAATACTACCTTGATCTCCGTCACGATTAGAAGACAGATAACCAATACGTTTACCTTCTTCAATAATAAAGGCAAAGTCATCTTTTTTACTATTGGCAGGCTCCCCAAGGTTAGTCACTTTTCCGGGGGTACCATCGGTTCCTAATTGTGAAACCATAATATCCAATCCTCCTAGACCTGCGTGACCATCACTGGAGAAATAAAGATTATTCATTTCGCTTATAAAAGGGAATCCTTCACGAGCTTCGGTATTGATATTGGGACCTAAATTTACAGGCACACCATAGGTTCCATCTTCATTAATATCTACATACCAAATATCGCTCATTCCAAAGGTTCCGGGTCTATCGGAAGCAAAATAAAGTCTTTTGTTATCTACACTTAAGGCAGGATGTGCGACTGAGAAATTATCGCCATTAAAAGGTAATTCTTCAATATTGGTCCAGAAATTTTCACCGCTTTTTATGGCTTTGTAAATTTTTAA
This sequence comes from Flavobacteriaceae bacterium, assembly GCA_041392125.1. Lineage (GTDB taxonomy): Bacteria > Bacteroidota > Bacteroidia > Flavobacteriales > Flavobacteriaceae > Halomarinibacterium. The sequence goes on from JAWKMR010000005.1 coordinate 265,188, forward strand.
ACGGATGGTTTTGCTTTTATCCCTTCCCTTTTTTCCTTGAAAAAAGTTATTTCGGGTAAAATACATGGTTTGTCCATCTTTTGTAAAAGCTGCTGAGGATTCATGATAACGAGTATTTACATCTCCATCCACGGAAGTCACATTGGACAGGTTTCCATCCATATCACGATCGGCTTCAAAAAGGTCTAAAAAAGGTTCTTCATCCCATGCAAAGGTTTTGGTTCCTTCGGTGTTTTTTGTAGCTGATGCAAAAACAATTTTATCTCCATAATACGAAGTACCAAAATCGGAGTGTTTGGTATTAATACTTGTTTTTTGTACTTCATAGCCTTTGGCCTGAAAGGCAATACTCTTCAAGTAATCCGGATCTTCTTTGTAATTATTAATAATGATTCCTGCCCCTCCTAATTTTGAATATGAGTCCATCATTAGATCTGCAGCCTCATATTTACCAAGGCTTTTTAAGCATTGGGCGGTTCGGTAATAATAAATAGATTCGGTTTCGGAAGGGAATTGTCCAATCAATTTTTGATACCAAATAGCAGCATTTTCATAATCACTATTGTAGTAATAGGTATCTCCTAATTTTTGATATACTTGTGCTGAAGCATAACCGTCTTCAACAACTTTTAAATAGATTTCACGAGCATCGATATACGAATACTTGTCAAATTCCTTATTAGCTTTATCAATTTGGTTTTGTTGGGCAATAGAAGTACTGGCAATGAGGGTTACCAGCAGGGACATAAGTATTTTTTGTAATACTGAGTTGGTCTTCATAGTTAGATTTTTTAGAAGAATCTGGGTGTTAGCACACGTTCTGGTTTATTGAATAGGTCGAAACGAAGGAATACTTCGTAAGAACCGTCGCTATACGTTTCAATATCGGTAGTTTGGTAATCATATCCAAGGCCAATGAAAATAGCATCAGATACTTGAAAACCGGCCATAGCACTTAATGCAGCACTCCATCTGTAAGAAGCTCCTAAAGTGAATTTTTCATTAATTAAAAAGTTAGCAGATGCATCCCATTGTAGCGGAGATCCATTTACTGCTTTGATTAATGTAGCAGGTTTAAACTTTAAATTGTCATTGATGTCGAATACATATCCTGCAATCAAGAAATAGTGTAGTCTTTCCGCAGCAGTTGTTTCCCCGGCAATAAGTGAACCGTTTACAATGTCGGTTATTTTAGATTGATCGAAGTGTTTTGTAGTAAGAAAATTAGGAACTGAAAGCCCCACATAAAACTTTTCGGTATTATAATACACTCCGGCACCAATTTGAGGTTGTAGTTTGTTATCGATGTTATCATTTTCAAATACATCTCCGGGATCGGCAATATTCAATTTATTGAAATCCACATCCAAAATATCCAGACCTGCTTTTAGTCCAAAAGAAACCTTTCCATTTTCAGAAGTATTAATTCTATAGGCATAGTCAACAATAATATTAGATTCCACTGCGGGACCAATTTCATCGTATACAATGGAAAGCCCAAGCCCCATATTATCCAATGCACCGATGGGCCCATTGACGGTAAAGGTACCTGTTTGAGGAGCTCCTTCAAAATTAACCCATTGGGTTCTTCCCAAAAGCCCAAAACTTAATACATCCCTTGATCCGGCATAACCAGGATTGACCACCTGTGTATTGTACATATATTGTGTGTACTGTGGGTCTTGTTGGGCATTACTTGAAAAAGTTCCAAGTAAAAGTAAAACCAAGATTGCTATGTAACTGTTTCTCATCTTACTATTTTTTGTATTCCGAGGGTATTAATCCCCTCGGATTTTTTGTTTTTATCTATTAATGTATAGGTATCCTGTATAATTTGACTGTCCTGGGTTTTCTCCATTGAAGGTCAAGATATAGAAGTAGGTTCCTGTTGGTAATTTTTCGCCCGCATTAATGGTTGCTCTTGCGTTAGATTCCCCTACGAACACATTTTCTTCTCCTGTAAGTCCTCCATAGCCATTGGTCTCCCAAATAAGTACACCCCATCTGTTGAAAATCTTCACATTGTTGTCTGGGAAATCTTCAATACCTCTTATTTCGAAGTAATCGTTTAATCCATCGCCATTAGGTGTAATACCATTGAAGATTTCAAACTCAGCACCTAACACATCGGGAAGTACAACAACGGTAACATCATCCGGATCCCCATCACCGTCAATATCTGTATTTGTTAGATCACTTGGGTCGTCGGATATATCGGTTACTTCTGTACCATCACCCGTAGTTCCTGTTGCCAGCGCCTGATTTACTACTTCGCCGGCATCAATATCTGCCTGAGTTATAGTATACGTTGCTGTAAAGGTTTCACTGTCAGTCTCACCAGGTAGCAGCTCAGCAATTGGGCCACCAGAGATTACAATACCTGGTAAATCGTCTACCAATTCAATGTTATATAAAGTAACATTTCCGGTATTAGTAACACTAAATGCATAGGTAATGGTTTCGCCCACTTGAGCAATATCATCATCATTATCGTCGTTCCAAACTCCCGCCTTTTCAAGAGACATTGATGGATCTTGGCAAAGGATGCTTATTGTTGGGTCGTCTTCCAGATTACTGTTGTTATCACTTAAATCTGAAACTACATCTCCGTTAGGTGCAGTACCAAAGGCAGTAGCCTGATTAGTCACAAAGCCATTATCAACATCTTCTTGTGTTACTGTGTAGATAGCTGAGAATGTTTCAGTATCAGATTCACCAGCAAGTATGGTTACCGGGCCTCCAATTACTTCTACCATTGGGTCTGTAACAATTACTTGTGTTAAAGTTACATTTCCAAGGTTTGTTACCACAAAGTCATACACAATAGTCTCACCTAAATCGATACAACCATTATTGTTCTCATCAACCGGTGTTCCTTCTTTAATAAGAGCAATGGCAGGACTTTGACACAATACGGTGATTGTTGGATCGTCTTCTGTTAGTACTTCGTCGTCAGAAAGATCTGAAACTGTATTTAATTGAGGATCTAATCCTGTTACCTCTGCTTGGTTTTCTACAAAGCCATTGTTAATATCCGCTTGTGTAATTAGATAAACAGCACTAAAGGTATCAATATCTGTTTGTCCCGGAACTAAAGTGATAGGTCCTCCCTGAACATTTACTAATGCATCGCTTATATCAACATTGGTTAATGTTACGTTACCGGTATTCACAACGGTGAACGAATAGGTTATAGTTTCTTTCACATCGGCACAACCATTTCCATTTAAATCATCCACAACTCCTTGTTTAATCAAAGCAATAGCAGGATTTTGACAAAGTACAGTAATGGTTGGATCGTCTTCTAATTCGCTGTTATCATCGGAAAGGTCACTTACGGTATTTCCGTTAGGAGCTTCACCGGTAACTTCCGCCTGATTTTCTACAAATCCGGCATCAATATCCGTTTGATTGATAGAATAGGTTGCAGTAAATGTAGTACTATCAACAGCACCCGGTGCCAACGAGATAGGGCCACCAATCACATTTACTAATGGGTCGTTAATATCAATATTAGAAATTGTAACATTACCAGTATTGATTACAGTAAATGCATAACTGATGGTTTCTTCCACATCGGTACAACCGTTTCCATTTTCATCATTCAATGTACCTACTTTAATCAATGCAATGCTTGCATCCTGACAAAGTACCGTAATGGTTGGTTCATCCACTCCTACACCACTTCCGGATTCGTCACTAACCACAGTTCCGTTTGGCGCAGTACCTTCTGCTGTCGCTTGGTTGGTTACCTGACCGGCATCAATATCATCTTGAGTAATGGTATAGCTTCCGGTGTAAATCCATGTCTCGGTGACATCTAATTCATTATCGCCATCAGTATCACCACTGTCTGGTCCCGGTACGTTTCCGCCTAATAATGGGTCATTAACCACAATATTGGATAGGCTTACGTTGCCTTGATTGGTCACTGTAAAGGTATATTCAATCACCTCGCCCGGTTGACTACAATCTCCTCCATCATCATATACCGCTGTCTTAACGATATCAATGATTGGGTTTTGACATAATTCAACTACCGTTGGGTCATCTTCCAATACACTGGTATCGTCTGATAGATCACTTACGGTGCTTCCGTTTGGTGCTGTTCCTTCTGCTGTAGCCTGATTGGTTACTTGTCCGGCATCGATGTCATCTTGAGTGATGGCATAGCTTGCACTATATATCCAAGTCTCGGTTACATCCAACTGGTTATCGCCATCGGTATCACCACTTACAAAGGTAATGGCCGATAGACCAGGTAACGGATCGGTTACCGTGATGTTCGATAAACTCACGTTGCCTTGGTTGGTTACTGTAAAGGTATAGTTAATAGATTCCTCTACATCAGCACACTGGTCGCCATCTCCGTCTACAAATACGCCTGCCTTAACAATGGCAATGGATGCACTTTGACATAAGGTAGTGATCGTTGGTTCATCTACTCCTACGCCACTTCCGGATAGATCGCTTACCACAGTTCCGTTTGGCGCAGTACCTTCTGCTGTCGCTTGGTTGGTTACCTGACCGGCATCAATATCATCTTGAGTAATGGTATAGCTTCCGGTGTAAATCCATGTCTCGGTGACATCTAATTCATTATCGCCATCAGTATCACCACTGTCTGGTCCCGGTACGTTTCCGCCTAATAATGGGTCATTAACCACAATATTGGATAGGCTTACGTTGCCTTGATTGGTCACTGTAAAGGTATATTCAATCACCTCGCCCGGTTGACTACAATCTCCTCCATCATCATATACCGCTGTCTTAACGATATCAATGATTGGGTTTTGACATAATTCAACTACCGTTGGGTCATCTTCCAATACACTGGTATCGTCTGATAGATCACTTACGGTGCTTCCGTTTGGTGCTGTTCCTTCTGCTGTAGCCTGATTGGTTACTTGTCCGGCATCGATGTCATCTTGAGTGATGGCATAGCTTGCACTATATATCCAAGTCTCGGTTACATCCAACTGGTTATCGCCATCGGTATCACCACTTACAAAGGTAATGGCCGATAGACCAGGTAACGGATCGGTTACCGTGATGTTCGATAAACTCACGTTGCCTTGGTTGGTTACTGTAAAGGTATAGTTAATAGATTCCTCTACATCAGCACACTGGTCGCCATCTCCGTCTACAAATACGCCTGCCTTAACAATGGCAATGGATGCACTTTGACATAAGGTAGTGATCGTTGGTTCATCTACTCCTACGCCACTTCCGGATAGATCGCTTACCACAGTTCCGTTTGGCGCAGTACCTTCTGCTGTCGCTTGGTTGGTTACCTGACCGGCATCAATATCATCTTGAGTAATGGTATAGCTTCCGGTGTAAATCCATGTCTCGGTGACATCTAATTCATTATCGCCATCAGTATCACCACTGTCTGGTCCCGGTACGTTTCCGCCTAATAATGGGTCATTAACCACAATATTGGATAGGCTTACGTTGCCTTGATTGGTCACTGTAAAGGTATATTCAATCACCTCGCCCGGTTGACTACAATCTCCTCCATCATCATATACCGCTGTCTTAACGATATCAATGATTGGGTTTTGACATAATTCAACTACCGTTGGGTCATCTTCCAATACACTGGTATCGTCTGATAGATCACTTACGGTGCTTCCGTTTGGTGCTGTTCCTTCTGCTGTAGCCTGATTGGTTACTTGTCCGGCATCGATGTCATCTTGAGTGATGGCATAGCTTGCACTATATATCCAAGTCTCGGTTACATCCAACTGGTTATCGCCATCGGTATCACCACTTACAAAGGTAATGGCCGATAGACCAGGTAACGGATCGGTTACCGTGATGTTCGATAAACTCACGTTGCCTTGGTTGGTTACTGTAAAGGTATAGTTAATAGATTCCTCTACATCAGCACACTGGTCGCCATCTCCGTCTACAAATACGCCTGCCTTAACAATGGCAATGGATGCACTTTGACATAAGGTAGTGATCGTTGGTTCATCTACTCCTACGCCACTTCCGGATAGATCGCTTACCACAGTTCCGTTTGGCGCAGTACCTTCTGCTGTCGCTTGGTTGGTTACCTGACCGGCATCAATATCATCTTGAGTAATGGTATAGCTTCCGGTGTAAATCCATGTCTCGGTGACATCTAATTCATTATCGCCATCAGTATCACCACTGTCTGGTCCCGGTACGTTTCCGCCTAATAATGGGTCATTAACCACAATATTGGATAGGCTTACGTTGCCTTGATTGGTCACTGTAAAGGTATATTCAATCACCTCGCCCGGTTGACTACAATCTCCTCCATCATCATATACCGCTGTCTTAACGATATCAATGATTGGGTTTTGACATAATTCAACTACCGTTGGGTCATCTTCCAATACACTGGTATCGTCTGATAGATCACTTACGGTGCTTCCGTTTGGTGCTGTTCCTTCTGCTGTAGCCTGATTGGTTACTTGTCCAGCATCGATGTCATCTTGAGTGATGGCATAGCTTGCACTATATATCCAAGTCTCGGTTACATCCAACTGGTTATCGCCATCGGTATCACCACTTACAAAGGTAATGGCCGATAGACCAGGTAACGGATCGGTTACCGTGATGTTCGATAAACTCACGTTGCCTTGGTTGGTTACTGTAAAGGTATAGTTAATAGATTCCTCTACATCAGCACACTGGTCGCCATCTCCGTCTACAAATACGCCTGCCTTAACGATAGCTATGGCTGCATTTTGACATAAATTCACAACAGTTGGGTCATCCTCCAGTACGCTGGTATCATCGGAAAGATCACTTACCGTATTTCCGTTAGGAGCTGTTCCTTCTGCTGTTGCTTGATTCTGAACAAATCCTGCATCGATATCTGCTTGAGTGATAACATAGATAGCAGTAAAGGTAGTAGTATCGGAAGATCCTACTGCAAGAGTTGCTAAAGGTCCACCAGTAACTGTAACTAATGGGTCACTTACTGAAATATTTGATAATGTTACATTTCCTGTATTGACTACTTCAAAGCTGTATTCAATTGTTTCTCCGGGTTCTGCACATTGATTTCCATTTCCATCAACAAAAACTCCTGTCTTAATGAGAGCTATTGCCGGGCTCTGTTGTAGAACCGTTACCGTTGGGTCATTGGTTGGATCACCATCGGTAGTACCATCTCCATTTGGAGTCTCTACCGTTTCTGGATCCGGGATTGGGTTTCCGTTAACATCGGTTCCTGTATCACTGTCATCATTCACAGGTCCTGTTGGACTGTCGCCCGTTCCTACGGCGATGTTTTCAATATACCCTAAATCAATATCGCCCTGTGTCACTATGTGTTCTGCTGTTACCGTGGCACTGGCTCCCGGTGCTAAGGTTGCTATCGGGTTACCACCGGTAATGGTCGCATTCGCATCGGTCACTACAATATTACTTAAGGTAGTGTTGCCGGTGTTGGTTACGATAATATCATAGGTCAATACATCACCTACTGCACTTACCTGATTTGTTTGATTTTTGATGATGCTCATACTGGAGGTCTGAGTAATCACTGTTACCGTTGGGTCATTGGTTGGATCACCATCGGTAGTACCGTCTCCATTTGGAGTCTCTACCGTTTCTGGATCAGGGATTGGGTTTCCGTTAACATCCGTTCCTGTATCACTGTCATCATTCACAGGTCCTGTTGGACTGTCGCCCGTTCCTACGGCGATGTTTTCAATATACCCTAAATCAATATCGGCTTGTGTGACTATGTGTTCTGCTGTTACCGTAGCGCTGGCTCCCGGTGCTAAGGTTGCTATCGGGTTACCACCGGTAATGGTAGCATTCGCATCGGTCACTACAATATTACTTAAGGTAGTGTTGCCGGTGTTGGATTTACGATATCATAGGTCAATACATCACCTACTGCACTTACCTGATTTGTTGATTTTTGATGATGCTCATACTGGAGGTCTGAGTAATCACTGTTACAGAACGGGTCATTGGTTGGATCACCATCGGTAGTACCGTCTCCATTTGAAGTCTCTACCGTTTCTGGATCAGGGATTGGGTTTCCGTTAACATCCGTTCCTGTATCACTGTCATCATTCACAGGTCCTGTTGGACTGTCGCCCGTTCCTACGGCGATGTTTTCAACACCTAAATCAGCCTTGGCTTGTGTGACTATGTGTTCTGCTGTTACCGTAGCGCTGGCTCGGTGCTAAGGTTGCAATCAGGTTACCACCGGTAATGGTGGCATTCGCATCGGTCACTACAATATTTACTTAAGGTAGTGTTGCCGGTGTTGGTTACGATAATATCATAGGTCAATACATCACCTACTGCACTTACCTGATTTGTTGATTTTGATGATGCTCACTGGAGGAGGTCACAGGTAATCACTGTTACCGTTGGGTCATTGGTTGGATCACCATCGGTGATACCCAGCCATTTGGAGTCTCTGCCTGTTTCAGGATCAGGGATTGGGTTTCCGTTAACATCCGTTCCTGTATGCTGTCATCATTCACAGGTTTTTCTTTGGACTGTCGCCCGTTCCTACGGCGATGTTTTCAATATGCACCCTAAATCAATATCGCCCTGTGTCACTATGTGTTCTGTATTATGGCACTGGCTCCCGTATAAAGGTTGCAATCGGGTTACCACCGGTAATGGTAGCATTACCGTCCGGTCACTACAATATTACTTAAGGTGAGTGTTGCCGGTGTTGGTTACGATAATATCATAGGTCAATACATCACCCACAGGCACTCACTTGGTTTGTTTGATTTTTGATGATGCTCATACTGGAGGTCTGAGTAATCACGTTGGATCGGTGGTTGGATGCCATCGGTAGTACCGTCTCCATTTGGTTTCTACCGTTTCTGGATCAGGGATTGGGTTTCCGTTAACATCCGTTCCTGTATCACTGTCATCATTCACAGGTCCTGTTGGACTGTCGCCCGTTCCTACGGCGATGTTTTTCAATATACCTAAATCAATGTCGCCCTGTCACTATGTGTTCTGCTGTTACCGTGGCACTGGCTCCGGTGCTAAAGGTTGCTATCGGGTTACCACCGGTAATGGTCGCATTCGCATCGGTCACTACAATATTACTTAAGGTAGTGTTGCCGGTGTTGGTTACGATAGCTATCATAGGTCAATACATCCCCACCTACTGCACTTACCTGATTTGTTTGATTTTTGATGATGCTCATACTGGAGGTCTGAGTAATCACTGTTAACAAGTGGATCATTGGTTGGATCACCATCGGTAGTACCGTCTCCATTTGGAGTTTCTACCGTTTCTGGATCAGGGATTGGGTTTCCGTTAACATCCGTTCCTGTATCACTGTCATCATTCACAGGTCCTGTTGGACTGTCGCCCGTTCCTACGGCGATGTTTTTTCATGCCTAAATCAATATCCCGGCTTGTGTAAATATGTGTTCACTGTTACCGTGGCACTGGCTCCAGTGCTAAAGGTTACTATCAGGTTACCTGCACCGGTAATGGTAGCATTCGCATCGGTCACTACAATATTACTTAAGGTAGTGTTGCCGGTGTTGGTTACGATAATATCATAGGTCAATACATCACCTACTGCACTTACCTGATTTGTTTGATTTTTGATGATGCTCATACTGGAGGTCTGAGTAATCACTGTTACCGTTGGATCATTGGTTGGATCACCATCGGTAGTACCGTCTCCATTTGGAGTTTCTACCGTTTCTGGATCAGGGATTGGGTTTCCGTTAACATCCGTTCCTGTATCACTGTCATCATTCACAGGTCCTGTTGGACTGTCGCCCGTTCCTACGGCGATGTTTTCAATATACCCTAAATCAATATCGGCTTGTGTGACTATGTGTTCTGCTGTTACCGTGGCACTGGCTCCCGGTGCTAAGGTTGCTATCGGGTTACCACCGGTAATGGTAGCATTCGCATCGGTCACTACAATATTACTTAAGGTAGTGTTGCCGGTGTTGGTTACGATAATATCATAGGTCAATACATCACCTACTGCACTTACCTGATTTGTTTGATTTTTGATGATGCTCATACTGGAGTTACGACACAAATCAACTACTGTTGGATCGTTTTCCAATACACTTGTATCATCAGATAGATCTGAAACCACAGTTCCGTCAGGATCTGTTCCTTCGGCTGTAGCTTGGTTGGTCACCATCGCAGCGTCAATATCAGCTTGGGTAATAGCATAAGATGCGGTATATATCCAAGTTTCCGTTAGGTCTAATATTCCATCATTATTATCATCTCCACTTACCAATACTATTGATACCACTGGGTTTGGAGTTTGTAATAAAGGATCTGTAACTGAAACTGCGCTAAGTGGCACATTTCCTTGATTAGTTACGGTAAATGTATAATCAATAGCTTCTCCGGCATCTGCACATTGGTCTCCATCACCATCAACAAACACACCTGCTTTAACAATTGCAATAGCCGGGTTGGCAGTTTGCTGAACCACAATGGTAACTGTAGCTAAATCGGTAGCTACCGGTGTACCGTTATCTACTGCTTGATAAATAAAACTGTCTGTACCTTGGAATCCTGGATTTGGTGTATAGGTAAATGTTCCATCTGCGTTGAAGGTTAACGTACCATTGCTTGGTCCACTAATAAGAACAAAAGTTTGATTATTTCCTTCAGGGTCTGAATCATTTAAAGATACATTATCATTAACCGCTGTTTCAGGTTCAGTATAGTATAAATCGTCATTCGCAAACGTATAATTTGGACGGACAATTGGGTACACCGTAATGGTTAAAGTAGCAGAATCGGTTGCAACAGGAGAACCATTATCTGCTATAAAATATTCGAAAGTATCATCTCCCACAAAACCCGCAGGTGGTGTATAAATGAAGCTTCCATCGGCATTAATAGTAATGCTTCCACCTTGTGTAGTTGGGAAAGTACCCACGTTTGTTACTACTTGGCTGTCCCCTTGAGGATCGAAGTCATTTACCAATACATTACCTGGCACTGGAAGATCTACCAAGGTTTGTGCCGTATCATCATTTGCAATCGTACTATTATTGGTGGTAGTAGGAACTACTTCAATAGTTACCACCGCATTATCATTAGCTACTAAAACCCCATCATCTTGAATACTATATGGGAAGCTGTCGAAACCTATATATCCAGTAGGTGGTGTATAAATATAGCTTCCATCAGCATTAATGGTCACACTACCTCCTTGAGCTGTAGCAAAAGTTCCCGCAGAAGTGACAAATTGATTATCACCTTGATCGTCTCTATCGTTAGTTAATACATTTCCGGATACCGGAGTATTCAACAAGGTAGCATTCACATCGTTAATGGCATACGTCGTATTCTGTGGTGGGATGGTAATAAATACCGTAGCAAAATCTGAGGCCACAGGCGATCCATCATCGATAACTTGATACACAAATTGATCGGTTCCGAAGAAACCCGGATTTGGAGTATAAACAAAGGTTCCATTAGCGTTCAACACTAAAGTACCATTGCTTGGACCACTTAGTGGGCTGTTAGCAGCCACAGATTGGTTGTCTCCTTCTGGATCGGTATCGTTCAATAATACATTTCCATTGATCGGCATGTTTACATACCCAAAATATGCATCATCATTTGCAAATGTGTAGTTAGGACGAACAATAGGATATACGGTGATAGTTAATGTCGCTGAATCTGTAGCAACAGGAGAACCATCATCGGCAATGAAATATTCAAACGTATCATCTCCAACAAAACCAGCAGGTGGTGTGTAAATGAAACTTCCATCTGCATTAATAGAAATGCTACCCCCTTGTGTGGTTGGGAAAGTTCCAACGTTGGTTACTACTTGATTGTCATTTTGAGGATCAAAATCATTTACCAGCACATTACCGGGTACAGGAAGATCTACTAACGTCTGCGCAGTATCATCATTGGCAATGGTAGTATTGGGGTTTGAAATATTTCGAATCACTTCAATGGTAACAATGGCATCGTCTGTAGCTACAGGGTTTCCATCGTCTGCAATGGAATATGGGAAGCTATCGAAGCCAACAAAGTCAACAGGAGGTGTATAGATATAACTTCCGTCGGCATTGATGGTAACACTACCTCCTTGTGTTGTAGCAAAAGTACCAGTAGTGGTTACTATTTGAGCATCACCTTGATCATCTCTATCGTTAGTTAATACATTTCCGGAGACAGGTGTGTTTAGTAAAGTGTCATTAATATCATTAATAGCATATGTAGTATTAACACCAAAGATGGTAATATATACAGTAGCTTGGTCACAAGCCTGTGGCGTTCCGTTATCGCATACTTCATACACAAACTGATCGGTTCCTTGGTAGGAAGGATTGTTTGGTACGTAGCTAAAAGTTCCATCAGGGTTTAGTGTTACCGTACCGTTAGAAGGACCACTTACTGGAATGGTATTTACTGTTTGAATATCTCCTTCAGGATCACTGTCGTTATCCAATACGTTACCCGTAATGGTGGCTCCTGCATTGCCCGAATAGGCATCATCATTGGCATAGGTCTGATTGTTACCAGGATTGCCATTAACGGTAATCGTTAGTGTTGCTGAATCGGTAGCAGGAACTGCATTGTCATCAATAATACTATAAGTGAAGGTATCTTCACCCGTAAAACCAGCAGGTGGATTATAAATAAAGCTACCATCGGCATTGATGGTGATGCTTCCTCCTTGTGTCGTAGGGAAGGTACCCACGGTAGTTACTACCTGATTGTCTCCTTCCAAGTCAATATCGTTTACTAAGACATTTCCGTTGACCGGAGTATTTACTTCAGTACCTGCTATATCGTTGTTGGCAATGGTTGAGTTGCCCACGCCATTTCGAACTTCAATAGTTACTGTAGCAGTATCGACAGCCTGTGGATTACCATTATCTACAATACTATAGTCAAAACTATCTGTACCTACAAAGCCTGCTGGAGGGGTGTAGGTATAACTACCGTCTGCATTTAGGGTTACACTACCACCTTGCGCTGTAGCAAAAGTGCCTGTAGTGGTTACTGTTTGAGTATCACCCTCAGCATCTTCATCGTTGGTTAATACGTTACCAGATACAGGTACGTTTACTAAGGTATCATTGATGTCGTTAACTGCGTCAGTAGTATTGTTTCCAAATAATGTAATAATTACTGTAGCTCTATCTCTTGCTACAGGAGATCCATTATCAAAAATCTCATACACAAATTGATCGGTTCCGAAGAACGATGGATCATTAGGTGTGTAAGTAAAAGTACCATCAGCATTAATCACTAATGTACCGTTGCTTGGACCACTTACCGGAGTTACCGAAGTATCTACAAACTGATTATGACCTTCAGGATCGGTATCATTGTCTAATACATTCCCGGTTATGGTTGCACCCTGATTACCATTATAGGCATCATCATTGGCATAGGTTCTGTTTTTACCAGGGTCTCCATTTACGGTAATTGTTAAGATTGCTGAATCGGTTGCCGGAACTGTATTATCATCTATAATAAAGTATTCAAAGGTATCTTCTCCTGTGAAACCTGCGGGGGGTATATAGGTAAAGCTTCCATCGGCATTGATGGTAATACTTCCGCCTTGTGCGGTGGGGAAGGTTCCCACATTGGTCACCACTTGAGTATCTCCTTGTGGGTCATAATCGTTTACCAATACATTACCGCTTACCGGAGTGTTTACTTCCGTACCCGCTGTATCTGCATTGGCAATCGTTGTATTTTGATTGATAGGAAGTACTTCTATAAATACCGTAGCCGTATCGGTTGCTACAGGATTTCCATCATCGGCAATACTGTACTGGAAGGTATCAGGACCAACATATCCTGCAGGTGGTGTATAGATATAACTTCCATCGGCATTAATCGTTACTGAACCGCCAGCCGTGGTGGGGAAGGTTCCTACCGTTGTCACTACTTGGGTATCTCCCTGCTCGTCCTCATCATTGGTCAATACATTTCCTGAAACAGGAATATTTACATAAGTGTTGTTAATGTCGTTGATGGCATCGGTTGTATTCACACCGAAGATGGTGATATATACCGTAGCCTGATCACAAGCTTGTGGCGTTCCGTTATCACATACTTCATAGACAAACTGATCGGGTCCTTGATAGTTTGGATCGTTAGGAACATAACTGAAGCTACCGTCAGGATTAATCGTCACTGTTCCATTGTTGGGTCCACTCACAGGAGTCGTATTCACCGTCTGTAAATCGCCCTCAGGATCACTGTCGTTATCTAATACGTTACCCGTAATGGTGGCTCCTGCATTGCCCGAATAGGCATCATCGTTGGCATAGGTCTGATTGTTTCCAGGATTGCCATTAACGGTAATCGTTAGTGTTGCTGAATCGGTAGCAGGGTTCACATTGTCATCCACAATACTGTAAGTGAAGGTATCTTCACCTGTAAAGCCTGATGGAGGGGTATAGGTAAAGCTTCCATCGGCATTGATGGTAATGCTTCCACCTTGTGTCGTTGGGAAGGTACCCACGGTAGTTACTACCTGATTGTCTCCTTCCAAGTCAATATCGTTTACTAAAACATTTCCACTTACCGGAGTATCTACCTCGGTACCGGCAATGTCATTATTGGCAATAGTAGAGTTGCCCACGCCATTTCGAACTTCAATAGTCACTGTCGCAGTGTCGGTAGCTTGTGGGTTACCATTATCTATAATACTATAGTCAAAACTATCTGTACCTACAAAGCCTGCTGGAGGGGTGTAGGTATAGCTACCATCTGCATTGAGTGTTACACTACCTCCCTGAGCTGTTGGGAACGTACCTACAGTAGTCACTGTTTGTGTATCTCCCTCGGCATCCTCATCATTGGTTAATACATTACCCGATACCGGTACATTTACCAACGTATCGTTGATGTCGTCTATCGCATCGGTACAGTTGCTTAAAATAGTAATATTAATAGCTGTAGTACAAGCATTTCCATCTACAACCGAAACGGAATGTAACCCTTCAGCTACATTGCTAAAAGTACCACTAGCCTGAGGTGTACCTCCATCTAAACTATATAAATAGGGAGCTGTTCCTCCAGTGGCTTCAACAGTCACTGAACTTTGAGAACCACATAGAATGTCTGTTTGGGATAGAACCTGTAAGCTTAAAGCTGCAGTAGGTTGTTGAACCGTTGCACTATTTGTTGCAGTACACCCATTTGCATCCGTAATGGTTACAGAATAGTTGCCAGCAGTTAGACCGGTAATATCTTCAGTGGTAGCACCATTACTCCATAAGAAAGTATAGGGTGACGTTCCTCCTGTAACCGTTAGATCTAAGGAACCTGTACTATCTCCGTGACAAGGAACATTGTTTACTGCAATACCAGAGCTCAGTGCTACTGGTTGATTAACAGTTGTTGTGGATTGAGCCGAACATAAAGTAACATTATCAGTAACAGTTACTGAATAGGTGCCAGCAGATAACCCAGTAATAATTTGGGTTGTTCCACCATTACTCCAAGCATAAGAGAAATTGCCGGAACCTCCTGTTACATTAGCAGTTGCTGTTCCATCAGAATCACCATTACAAGTTGCTGGAGTAGAGGAAGCTTGAACAGCAAGATTTTGACAAGTTCCGGGATTTACAGTTACGGTTGCAGTATCTGTACATCCATGAGCATCGGTTACAGTAACTGTATATACACCTGCACTTAACCCGGTAATGGTTTGTGTTGTTTGCCCGCCGGGGTTCCATAGATAGGTATAAGGAGGTGTTCCTCCGGAAGCATTGGCAGTAGCAGTTCCATCACCTGTTGTAGGGCCACTTTCATCGGTGGCTGTAGCGGTTACATTTAAAGCCGTTGATGGTTCTGTAATAGTTATACTTTGCTCAACAGGTAAACACAAAGTCCCATTTTTTGTAACACTTACTGTATATACACCAGCTGTTAGATTATTAATTGTTGAAGTTACACCTACGGTAACTTGAGGTGGTGTGGTACTCCAAGTAAAGGTAAAAACAGCACCTGGAGTAACATTAGAACTTGCACTTACGGTTGCACTACCGGTAGCATCTCCCTTACATAAAACATTTGTTACGTTATTTACGGCAATAACTGTATCACAATCATTGAAACAGTCGATTGCTACACTTTGTTGAAGGGTACAGTTATTTGCATCAGTCACCGTAACTGTATGGGTGCCTACAGGTAAATTGGTAGCTGTTTGCCCTGTTTGATTTCCTGTACTTGCCCCCCATTGGTAGGTAAAAGGAGGTGTTCCTCCCGAAGCAGTTGCAGTGGCTTGTCCATTAAGGCAAAGACCCGAAAGGGTTGCATTAACTTTGGTAATTTGAATACTTATAGGCTCTGGCTGTGTAACATTGAGACCATTTACAAAAGTAAAACTACAACCATTCACATCTGTAATACTCACATTGTAAGAGCCCGCTGGAATATTAGTTAAATCCTCAGTGGTAGCTCCATTACTCCATACAAAAGTATAAGGCGGAGTTCCTCCGGTAACAGTTAAATCTATATTTCCTGAGCTATCTCCATTACATTCAACATTGTCAACTACTGCAGTAGCATTAATAGCAGGAGGAATTATAATCGTTGCATCATCGGTAACTGAAGGCAAGGTACATCCGGAACCATAAGTCCCATCATACGATAATATTGCTGTAAAATTACCTTCAGCAGTTCCACCGGTATATTGAAAAGTTCCCGTTAGTTGGTTTGAAGTCCCTACTAAAATTCCATTTAGAAAGAATTCCCAAGAAAATTCGTCTGAAGCTGAAGTGCACCCTCCTTGGTTCAAATTACCAGTATAATCTATAAAATTTGAACAGCCCTGTCTCGCTATTTGAGCTGTAACAGATGGACATGGGACACAAAGTCCAGGATTTGTAAATTGTTCATTAACAATAGCACAATCTCCATTTTGATAATTTAAAAATGTTTTTCCAGATTCATTTGGACCACAAACACCTGCAGAGGCCTCGATAGAATAGTTCATGATTACAGTTTCGTCTTCTATCACACTTATGAACCAATCTATATTTTGACCACTAACTTGAAATGTTCCTTTGGTAACAGAAATAGAACCCGATACAATGGAGAATCCAGTAGTAATAGTATCTTCTACAAAAGGCACTCCGGGAATTTGTATACCCGCAAACCCTAATTGACCCAAAATATCGTTGTAAATTCCTGAGAGGTCTGCCCCTGTTTCTGTAGTGTAAAGACCTGAATTTTGAATAGCATTAATAGTATTGGTAGCCGTAGTTTGTTGACTTCCGGAGATAGCTCCAAAAAGCCCAATACTAAATATATTTTGATTATACACTTGCCCAGCTACAGTAGTAGTTTGTGCATTAACACCTGCGGTTATAGCATTTTGAATACATGCACTTGTTCCTCCTGAAGGATTATTTGAACAAACATTCCCATTATTATCTCTATTAGCAACACCATCGGTTAACAAAATAATGTTTCTTGATGTTTTACAATCAAAAGTTCCATTATTAGTTAACTGATTATCGGCTAATATTAATCCCGATTGTATATTGGTATTTCCACCAACCGTAATAGCATTAATAGCGTTAATTACAGCCTGTTGTCCAGAACTATTTGTTAAACCAATATTTGTACTGGCTGAATCTGCATAACTCACCACCGAAACACGGTTTAACCCCGTAGGGTTATTTGCTGGAGAAAATAGGTTTTGAACAAATTCAATTGCAGCATCTTTGGCATAGTCAATAGGATCTGGCGAAGGGCCGTCATCCATACTTCCCGACCTATCAATAATGAGAACTACCTCTACAGGTTGCGGAGGAGGGTTTCCAATAAGTTCTAAAGTAATATCAAATTGATTGCAATTTGTATCATTTTGCACTACTGATTTTGTATAAGTAATGTCATTTTGCGCAAAGGTTTTTGAGGCAAAAAGCACAAAAAAACTAAATAGCAAGAATCCTATTACTTTTTTGTTGAATATGCTACGAGGTTGTAAAAATTGTTTCATAGAATGCGTTTTTAGGTAATACCTACTATATATACTTTGCTTCAGTTTATTCCTCTAAAGGATCTGGTAAAAAAATACTTAATGTTGTAGAAGAGGCAACTGTTTTACAATTTTGAGAAGTCGCTTTAATTTCGAGGCAGCTCCATTTTTGGTAGTCATTCTTTTCTGCAGCACCCAACTTAACTTTAAATTTATAAGATTGGCCTGCATTTAAAACAATGAAATCTTCTTCTGAAATTGACTTTGAGTTGCCATCAAGAATCTCTGTAGTTAAAATCACATTAGCAGAAGTACTTTTATGAATCTCACTACTACAAGACAGTTTTAAGAAATTTTGAGATATACTAAATTGATCTTTCTGCGCAGAATTATTTGTTAAAACTAAATCAAAAACAACTCCATTTTCATCTGCAGATTTAAAATTCCTGTTTTTTTCAACTTTTAAATCTACATTACAATTTTGAGAAAAGAGTTTGCTCGGGGTTATAAAAAGAGCAAAGAAAAGTAGCATTATTAATGCTGAAGAAATCTTCTTGTACATGGTTTTTAGTTTAAGATTGTAAAAAATTATAATATGCCCCAACTGCAATATTATAGACCAAATATACGTAAGAAAAAACCTAATAGTTTTAGCTTTTTTTAACTTTTAGTTGAATTGTAATAAATACTCGTTGAACTACATAAAAGACCTTGTTTTCTTTAATTTTTTTGTAGGAAAAAAACATACGTATTTATACGTAGTTATCTTATTTTATTGAACTTAACCGCCAATTTGATTGTGAGAATAGAACTAAAAACATTGGTGTAAAATCAATTAAAAGACCCGTCTATAAAACGTATATTTGCAGCTTCATAACAACAAAATTTATGTCTTTATTAAAAGAAATTCAGAGAAGAAAAACCTTTGGAATAATCTCTCACCCCGATGCCGGAAAAACCACTTTAACCGAAAAATTATTGCTATTTGGTGGAGCAATTCAAGAAGCTGGAGCTGTTAAAAGCAACAAAATTAAGAAGGGAGCTACCAGTGATTTTATGGAAATTGAAAGGCAAAGAGGAATCTCTGTAGCTACTTCGGTATTAGCGTTCGAATACCAAGGAACTAAAATTAATATCCTTGATACTCCCGGACACAAAGACTTTGCAGAAGATACTTTTAGGACATTAACTGCCGTAGATAGTGTTATTGTAGTAGTTGATGTAGCAAAAGGGGTTGAGGAGCAGACCGAAAAGTTAGTAGAGGTATGCCGTATGCGAAACATTCCCATGATTGTCTTTGTAAACAAACTGGATCGAGAAGGTAAAGATGCTTTTGAGCTTTTGGACGAAATTGAGCAAAAATTACACTTACGCGTTACACCCCTATCTTTCCCTATTGGTATGGGATATGACTTTAAAGGAATCTATAATATTTGGGAAAAGAATGTAAATCTTTTTAGTGGAGACAGTAGAAAAAATATCGAAGAAACCATTGAAATTAAGGACATTACTTCAAAAGAACTGGATACATTAATAGGCGAGAAAGCAGCAGAAAACCTTAGAAGCGAATTAGAACTTGTATATGAGGTGTATCCAGATTTCAACCTTGAGGAATATTTAAATGGAAATTTGCAGCCGGTATTTTTTGGATCTGCACTCAATAATTTTGGTGTACGAGAATTACTAGATTGTTTTATTGAAATAGCACCAAAACCAAGACCTAAAGAAAGTGACACAAGACTTGTGAAGCCCGAAGAAAAAGAATTTTCCGGCTTTGTATTTAAAATTCATGCTAATATGGATCCCAAGCACAGAGATCGCTTGGCATTTGTAAAAATTGTTTCTGGAACTTTTGAAAGAAACACACCTTATTTACATGTAAGACACGGAAAAAAATTAAAGTTTTCCAGCCCCAATGCCTTTTTTGCCGACAAAAAAGAAATTGTAGATGTTTCCTATCCTGGAGACATCGTAGGGCTTCACGATACCGGAAATTTTAAAATTGGCGACACCCTTACTGAAGGCGAAGAAATGCAATACAAAGGTATCCCAAGTTTTTCCCCAGAGCATTTTAAATATATTAATAATGCAGATCCTCTGAAGAGCAAGCAGCTTGAAAAGGGCATTGATCAATTAATGGATGAAGGAGTTGCCCAGCTTTTTACACTGGAACTTAATGGAAGAAAAGTGATTGGTACGGTAGGGGCATTACAATTTGAAGTCATTCAATACCGATTAGAACATGAGTATGGCGCCACTTGTTCATACGAAAACCTTAATGTTCATAAAGCTTGTTGGGTAGATCCAAAAGACCCCAAAGGGGAAGAGTTTGCTGATTTTAAAAGAGTAAAATCAAAATTTTTAGCGAAAGATAAAAGAGGCCAATTAGTCTTCTTTGCAGATAGTGCATTTACCTTACAAATGACAGAACAAAAATATCCTAATATTAAATTTCACTTCGTGAGTGAATTTGAAAAAATTTCATAAAAAAAGCCTGCAAAAGCAGGCCTTTTTTATGCTTCTCCTGTAGGGCCAAAATTAATGGGCAATGAAGGATGTTGATAATCTTTTATTTCACCGTGCGCATTTTCAAATCTGGATACATTATCGTGTAACGCTTTTAAAAAACGCTTGGCATGTTGCGGTGTAAGTACAATTCGGGATTTTACTTTACTTTTAGGCACTCCAGGCATAATAGTAACAAAATCTACCACAAATTCCGATTGCGAATGATTAATGATGGCAAGGTTACTGTAAATACCTTGCGCCACAGCTTCGTCTAATTCTATATTTATTTGCCCTTGTTTCGGTTTTTTATCTTCAGCCATACTTTATACTTTAAAAAAATTGCGCTCCATTTAGGAGCGCAATTTTCAGATTAATTATAATTTACTTCTTGTTTAGCTCTAGTCATTTCTTCAAACTCTTGCTTTGAGCCAACAATAATGGTATCGTATTTTCTCATACCGGTACCTGCAGGAATCTTATGCCCTACAATTACATTCTCTTTCAATCCTTCAAGGTCATCAACTTTACCACTTACCGCTGCCTCATTCAATACTTTGGTGGTTTCCTGGAAGGAAGCCGCAGAAATGAAGGACTTGGTTTGCAACGAAGCCCTGGTAATTCCTTGTAAGATAGGAGTAGCCGTTGCAGGAACTGCATCTCTGGCTTCCACTAAGGCCTTATCCTCTCGCTTCAAGATGGAGTTTTCATCTCGTAACTGGCGGGAAGTAACAATTTGCCCTTCTTTCAAGTTAGCAGAATCACCAGCATTTTCAACCACTTTCATTCCGAAGATTTTATCATTTTCTTCCACGAAGTCATCTTTGTGAACCAATTGATCTTCTAAGAATAGCGTATCTCCGGTATCCACAATTTGAACTTTACGCATCATTTGACGCACAACCACTTCAAAATGTTTGTCGTTGATTTTTACCCCTTGTAAACGATACACTTCCTGAACTTCATTCACCAAATATTGCTGTACTGCAGATGGTCCTTTGATATTCAAAATATCATCCGGCGTTACAGAACCGTCAGATAAAGGCATACCGGCACGAACGTAATCGTTCTCTTGTACTAAGATTTGGTTAGATAATTTCACCAAATATTTCTTTACTTCTCCTAGTTTAGACTCTACTACAATCTCGCGGTTACCACGCTTAATTTTTCCGAAGGAAACCACACCATCAATCTCACTTACCACAGCAGGGTTAGAAGGATTACGCGCTTCAAATAATTCGGTTACCCTTGGAAGACCTCCGGTAATATCCCCTGCTTTTGCAGATTTACGTGGTATCTTCACTAAAATCTTACCTACTTTAATCTTGTCGTGATCATCCACCATTAAGTGGGCTCCCACAGGTAAGTTATAAGATCTTATAATTTCTCCTTTTGAATCAAGAATTAACAGGGTAGGGATTTTACGTTTATCTCTGGATTCAGAAATTACTTTTTCCTGGAATCCGGTTTGCTCGTCAATTTCTACCTGATAGGTAATTCCTTGTTCAATATTTTCGTATTTAATCTTTCCGGCAAATTCTGAAATGATTACCCCGTTATAAGGATCCCAAGTACAAATTACATCGCCTCTTTTTACCTTCTGTCCATTTTTAACATTCACGGTAGAACCGTAAGGAATGTTATTGGTACTCAAAGTAATTCCGGTTTCTTCGTCGATTAACTTGGCTTCTGAAGTTCTGGAAATCACAATATCGATTTCTTTTCCTTCGTTATCTTCTCCTTTTACCGTTTTAAGGTCTTCAATTTCCAAACGACCGTCAAACTTAACGGTTAATTTATTCTCTTCTGAAATGTTACCCGCAATACCTCCTACGTGGAACGTACGAAGCGTTAACTGAGTTCCCGGTTCACCAATAGATTGTGCTGCCACAACACCTACGGCTTCACCACGCTGAACCATCTTATTGGTCGCTAAATTTCTACCATAACATTGTGCACAGATTCCTTTTTTAGCTTCACAGGTAAGCGCAGAGCGAACTTCGATAGATTCTAAAGCCGAAGCTTCAATTTTATCGGCAATTACATCCGAAATATGACCACCGGCAGCAACTAATAGCTTTTTGGTGTGAGGATCATACACATCATTTAAAGAAGTACGACCTTTAATTCTCTCAGCAAGGGTTTCCACCACTTCTTCATTTTTCTTTAAAGGTGTTACTTCTATTCCGCGTAGTGTTCCACAATCTTCGGTATTGATAATCACATCCTGCGAAACATCTACCAAACGACGTGTTAAATAACCCGCATCTGCCGTTTTAAGAGCCGTATCGGCAAGTCCTTTACGCGCACCGTGGGTAGAAATAAAGTACTCTAAAATTGAAAGCCCTTCTTTAAAGTTAGAAAGAATTGGGTTTTCAATAATCTCACCACCTCCGGAGCTAGATTTTTTAGGTTTTGCCATCAATCCACGCATACCGGTTAACTGACGGATTTGCTCTTTAGAACCCCTCGCCCCAGAATCCAACATCATATATACCGAGTTAAACCCTTGTTGGTCTTCACGGATACGTTTCATAGAAAGCTCGGTCAATTCGGCATTGGTCGCTGTCCAAATATCAATTACTTGATTGTAACGTTCGTTATTGGTAATTAATCCCATGTTGTAGTTAGCGATAATACCATCTACTTGGGTATTGGCAGAATCAATCATTCGTTGCTTTTCAGCAGGAATAATAATATCCCCTAAACTGAAAGACAATCCTCCCTCAAAAGCGAACTTATACCCTAAATCTTTAATAGAATCTAAGAACGCAGCTGTTTTAGGAACCGAAGTTACCGAAAGAATATTACCAATAATATCACGAAGTGATTTCTTAGTCAATACCTCATTAATAAATCCGGCTTCTTCAGGAACACTGGCGTTAAAGATGATTCTTCCTATGGTGGTAGTGATAATTTTAGTCACTAACGCTCCATTTTCATCTAAGTCTTTGGTTCTAACTTTTACTTCCGCATTTAAATCTACCTTTTTCTCGTTGTAAGCTATAAAAGCTTCTTCGGGAGAATAGAAGGTTAATCCCTCTCCTTTTACAGGATAATCCGGTACCGACTTACGAAGCTTCGTCATATAGTACAATCCAAGAACCATGTCTTGAGAAGGTACTGCTACCGGAGATCCGTTGGCAGGGTTCAAAATATTGTGAGAAGCTAACATTAATAATTGTGCCTCTAATATTGCTTCAGGCCCTAACGGAAGGTGCACCGCCATTTGATCCCCGTCAAAGTCGGCGTTGAATGCCGTACATACTAAGGGGTGTAACTGGATTGCTTTTCCTTCAATTAATTTAGGTTGGAATGCTTGGATACCCAAACGGTGTAGTGTGGGAGCCCGGTTCAATAATACGGGATGTCCTTTCAACACATTTTCCAAAATATCCCAAACAACCGGTTCTTTTTTATCGATAATCTTCTTGGCAGATTTTACCGTTTTTACAATACCTCTTTCAATCAATTTTCGAATAACGAATGGTTTGTACAATTCGGCAGCCATATCCTTCGGAAGACCACACTCAAACAATTTCAATTCGGGTCCAACGACAATTACAGAACGTGCCGAATAATCCACACGTTTCCCCAATAAGTTTTGACGGAAACGTCCTTGCTTTCCTTTTAACGAGTCGGAAAGTGATTTTAGAGGACGGTTACTATCGGTTTTTACTGCAGAAGATTTACGGGTATTATCGAATAATGAATCTACCGATTCCTGAAGCATACGCTTTTCGTTACGAAGAATTACTTCTGGAGCTTTAATCTCCATCAATCGCTTTAAACGATTGTTACGGATAATTACTCTTCGGTATAAATCATTTAAATCGGAAGTTGCGAAACGACCTCCATCGAGTGGCACCAACGGACGTAATTCCGGCGGAATCACAGGAATTACTTTCAAAATCATCCACTCAGGACGGTTTTCTCTGTTTAAAGTTGCCTCACGGAATGACTCTACTACTTGAAGTCTTTTTAGGGCTTCGGTTTTACGTTGTTTGGAAGTTTCGTGATTCGCTTTATGACGTAATTCAAAAGAAAGTGCGTCTAAATCTATTCTTTGAAGTAGCTCTACCAAACATTCAGCTCCCATTTTGGCGATGAATTTATTTGGATCGGTATCATCTAAGTATAAATTTTCCTGAGGAAGACTATCTAGAATATTTAGGTATTCTTCTTCGGTAAGGAAATCTAATTTTTGTACAGGCTCACCTTCTTCATTTTTGGCAATACCGGGTTGGATTACTACATAACGCTCGTAGTAGATAATCATATCCAGTTTTTTGGAAGGTAATCCAAGTAAGTATCCAATTTTGTTTGGAAGCGAACGGAAATACCAAATATGAGCAATAGGCACTACCAGATTGATATGCCCAACACGATCGCGACGTACTTTTTTCTCGGTTACTTCAACACCACAACGGTCGCAAACAATTCCTTTGTATCGAATTCTTTTATATTTACCACAGGCACATTCATAATCTTTTACAGGACCAAAAATGCGCTCACAGAAAAGACCGTCACGCTCCGGTTTGTGCGTACGGTAGTTAATGGTTTCTGGTTTTAAAACTTCACCGCGGGATTCTGCTAAAATAGATTCCGGAGAAGCTAGACCGATAGAAATCTTATTGAATTTCTGTACTGTGTTTTCTTTATTTCTTGACATATTCTTAACTATTCAGTGTTCAGTATTCAGCACTCAGTGGTCAATAATAATTGTTCACTGAGCACTGCTAACTATATTTTATTCTTCTAATCTAATGTCTAATCCTAGACCTTTCAATTCGTGCATTAATACGTTGAAAGATTCTGGTAATCCAGGCTCTGGCATCGATTCTCCTTTTACAATAGACTCGTATGTTTTTGCCCTTCCTACTACGTCATCAGATTTCACTGTCAAAATTTCTCTAAGTGTGCTGGATGCTCCATACGCCTCCAAAGCCCAAACTTCCATCTCTCCAAAACGCTGACCTCCAAACTGTGCTTTACCACCCAAGGGTTGTTGTGTAATGAGAGAGTAAGGACCAATAGAACGGGCGTGCATCTTATCATCTACCATGTGACCTAATTTCAACATATAGATAACACCTACGGTTGCAGGTTGATCAAAACGCTCACCGGTACCACCATCATATAGGTATGTGTGTCCAAATCTTGGAATTCCTGCTTTATCGGTAAGCTCATTGATTTGATCTAATGTAGCCCCATCAAAAATAGGAGTAGCGTACTTTTGCCCTAATTTTTGACCGGCCCATCCAAGTACCGTTTCATAAATTTGACCAATGTTCATACGGGATGGTACCCCAAGTGGGTTTAATACAATATCCACTGGTGTTCCGTCTTCCAAGAAAGGCATATCTTCTTCACGAACAATACGAGCAACAATACCCTTATTTCCATGGCGACCTGCCATCTTATCCCCTACTTTTAGCTTACGCTTTTTAGCGATGTATACTTTAGCCAATTTCAAGATACCGGCTGGAAGTTCATCTCCTACAGAAATGGTAAACTTCTCACGACGTAAGTTTCCTTGAAGATCGTTTTCCTTGATTTTGTAGTTGTGCATTAAATCACGAACTAGTGCATTGGTATCATCATCCGTAGTCCAAGTTCCACCTACAAGGTGTGCATAATCTTCAACCGCATGTAGCATTTTCAAAGTGAATTTCTTTCCTTTTGGGAACACTACTTCACCTAAATCATTAGTTACGCCTTGTGCTGTTTTTCCGGAAACGATATTGAATAATTTTTCAATAAGGATATCCTTTAACTCTTGAAATTTCGCTTCATAGTGTAACTCTAATTCGGCGATATCTTCTTTATCCTTAACACGCTTACGCTTGTCTTTAATAGCTCTAGCAAATAACTTTTTGTCTATTACCACTCCACTTAAAGATGGAGAAGCCTTTAACGAAGCATCTTTCACGTCACCCGCTTTATCACCAAAGATGGCACGAAGTAATTTTTCTTCGGGGGTTGGGTCACTTTCTCCTTTAGGAGTAATTTTACCAATTAAAATATCCCCAGGTTTTACTTCGGCACCAATGCGAATCATTCCGCTTTCGTCCAAATCTTTAGTTGCTTCTTCCGAAACGTTAGGAATGTCATTGGTTAATTCTTCGTTTCCTAATTTGGTATCACGAACATCCAAAGAATACTCATCTATATGAATAGAGGTGAAAATATCGTCACGAACTACTTTTTCAGAAATTACAATCGCATCTTCAAAGTTATACCCCTTCCAAGGCATAAAAGCTACTTTCATATTTCTACCCAAGGCTAACTCCCCACTTTCGGTAGCATACCCTTGGCAAAGCACTTGCCCTTTCATAACTCTATCACCTTTTCTAACGATAGGCTTCAGGTTGATGGATGTACTTTGATTCGTTTTTCTGAATTTAATAAGATCGTATGTTTTAGAATCGCCATCAAAACTTACCATCATTTCTTCTTGCGTACGATCGTATTTAATAATAATCTTTTCGGCATCAACATATTCTACTACTCCGTTCCCTTCGGCATTAATTAATACTCTGGAGTCTGAAGCCACTTGACGCTCTAATCCGGTTCCCACAATAGGAGCCTGTGCACGTAGTAATGGTACCGCTTGGCGCATCATATTGGATCCCATCAAGGCACGGTTTGCATCATCGTGCTCTAAGAAAGGAATTAAGGATGCCGAAATAGAGGATATCTGATTAGGTGCTATATCGGTATAATGAACCGTAGTAGGATCTACTACGGGGAAATCCCCTTCCATACGTGCAATAACACGATCGGTATCGATGGTACCATCCTCTTTTAAGGGAATGTTTGCTTGCGCAATCAATTTCTCTTCTTCTTCTTCTGCAGAAAGATATACCGGTTCGTTCTTTAAATCAATTTTACCGTTTTCAACTTTACGGTACGGAGTTTCAATAAACCCTAAGTTGTTTACTTTCGCAAATACGGATAGGGAAGAAATCAATCCAATGTTGGGTCCTTCAGGAGTTTCAATAGGACATAGTCTTCCGTAGTGCGTATAGTGAACGTCACGAACCTCAAAACCAGCTCTTTCTCTAGATAAACCTCCAGGCCCAAGTGCCGATAAACGACGTTTATGCGTAATCTCTGCTAATGGATTGGTTTGATCCATGAACTGAGATAATTGGTTGGTTCCGAAGAAAGAATTAATAACCGATGATAACGTTTTAGCATTAATCAAATCGATGGGTGTGAACACTTCGTTATCACGAACGTTCATACGCTCTCTAATGGTACGTGCCATACGAGCCAATCCAACTCCAAATTGTTGCGACAATTGTTCACCCACAGTACGTACACGACGGTTGCTAAGGTGATCGATATCATCAATCTCGGCTTTAGAGTTTATTAACTCTATTAAATATTTTACGATGGTAATAATATCTTCTTTGGTAAGCACTTGCTTTTCCATTTCGATACTAAGACCTAATTTTTTATTCATACGGTAACGACCTACCTCACCAAGATTATATCTCTGGTCACTGAAGAAAAGCTTGTGAATAATACCACGAGCGGTTTCTTCATCGGGTGGTTCGGCATTACGTAATTGTCTGTAGATGTGCTCTACCGCTTCTTTTTCGGAATTAGTAGGGTCTTTTTGGAGCGTATTATGAATAATGGCATAATCGGCTTGTTGGTTATCTTCTTTATGAAGAAGAATTGCTTTGGCACCAGAATCTACAATTTCATCCAAGTGTTCTTTTTCCAAAATAGTATCCCTGTCTAGGATAATCTCATTACGCTCAATAGAAACTACCTCCCCTGTATCTTCATCAACGAAATCCTCATGCCACGTTTTAAGAACACGTGCAGCAAGCTTACGCCCTAAGTATTTTTTCAATCCCGTCTTACTCGCTTTTACTTCTTCAGCAAGGTCGAAAATTTCAAGAATGTCTTTATCTCTTTCAAAGCCAATAGCGCGGAAAAGGGTCGTTACCGGTAATTTTTTCTTTCTATCGATATAGGCATACATCACGCTATTGATATCGGTAGCAAATTCAATCCAAGAGCCTTTAAAAGGAATTACTCTGGCAGAATATAATTTAGTTCCATTAGCGTGAAAGGATTGTCCAAAGAATACCCCTGGAGAACGATGTAATTGTGAAACAACTACACGCTCGGCTCCATTGATAACAAAGGTTCCGCTGGGTGTCATGTAAGGGATAGTCCCTAAATATACGTCTTGAACAATAGTTTCAAAATCTTCGTGGTCGTCATCTGTACAAAATAATTTTAATCTTGCTTTGAGTGGAACACTATACGTAAGACCACGTTCAATACATTCTTGAATGGAGTATCTTGGTGGATCTACAAAATAATCTAAGAATTCTAATACGAACTGGTTACGTGTATCGGTAATAGGGAAGTTTTCCATGAAAGTCTTGTAAAGACCCTCGTTACCTCTTTCTTCTGATTTGGTTTCCAGCTGAAAAAAATCTTGAAAAGATTTAATCTGGATGTCTAAAAAGTCCGGATACTCGGGCTTATTTTGTACAGAGGAAAAATTCAATCTTTCAGTTTGCGTTGCTGACATCTATGGATGGAATTTTAATTAAAAATTGGTGTTTTGCGTACTTCAAAAAATGAAAAACCTTTATATACGCAAAATGGTTTAGGTCTTAACCGCTTTTGGCAAAGACCTAAACCTTAAGGTTTGGAGAGGCTTGGCTTATTTAAGCTCAACCTCAGCTCCAGCTTCTTCTAATTGAGCTTTAAGTGCTTCAGCTTCGTCTTTAGCAACTCCTTCTTTAATTGGAGATGGAGCATTGTCTACTAAATCTTTAGCTTCTTTAAGACCAGCACCGGTTAATTCCTTAACTAACTTCACTACTGCTAATTTAGAAGCACCAGCGGCTTTAAGGATTACATCGAACTCGGTTTTCTCTTCAGCGGCGTCACCACCACCAGCAGCAGGACCAGCAGCAACTGCAACTGCAGCAGCAGCAGGCTCGATACCATACTCGTCTTTTAATATAGTAGCTAACTCATTAACTTCTTTTACAGTTAGGTTAACCAATTTTTCTGCGAAATCTTTTAAATCTGCCATTTTCTATCGTTTTAAGTGTATTTATTTATAATTTAATTAGTGCAATAATTTTATAATTACCCTTCTCTTTCGGAAAGGGTTTTAACAATACCTGCAATAGTTCCACCACTACTCTTAAGAGCAGAGATAACATTTTTAGCAGGAGATTGAAGCAAGGCAATAATATCTCCAATAAGTTCCTCTTTAGATTTGATGTCTACAAGGGCATCTAGTTGGTTATCACCAATATAAATAGCTTCTTCAATAAAAGCTCCTTTTAATAAAGGTTTATCAGATTTTTTTCTGAATTCCTTAATCACTTTTGCAGGAGCGTTACTCGCTTCAGCAATCATAATGGAAGTATTTCCTTTTAGGACTGAGCTTAATTCTCCAAAATCCTTTTCAGAGCTTTCCATAGCCTTAGCCAACAATGTATTTTTAACTACATTAAGTTTAACACCTGCTTTAAAACAAGCACGGCGTAAATTGGTCGTTGCATCTGCATCAAGACCTGAAATATCTGCCAAGTAAATGGTAGAATTTTCAGCAAGCTGTGCAGTTAACTGTTCAATTACTAATGATTTTTCTTCTCTTGTCATAATTTTACAATATTACTACTCAGCAAATCTTTTGGAGTCAATCTCTACACCAGGGCTCATGGTACTAGACATGAATATGCTCTTAATGTAAACTCCTTTTGCAGCCTGAGGCTTTAATTTTACTAAAGTTGTTAATAATTCTTTTGCGTTTCCGGCAATTTTTTCGGCATCAAAAGATGCTTTTCCAATTGCAGCGTGAACGATACCTGTTTTATCAACTTTAAAGTCAATTTTACCAGATTTCACATCAGAAACAGCCTTAGCAACATCCATTGTTACAGTTCCAGTTTTTGGGTTAGGCATAAGACCTCTTGGTCCTAAAACTCGTCCTAAAGGACCTAATTTACCCATCACACTTGGCATTGTTACAATAACGTCAACATCGGTCCAACCTCCTTTAATTTTATCGAGGTACTCGTCTAATCCAACAAAATCTGCTCCTGCTTCTTTAGCTTCAGCTTCCTTATCTGGGGTAACCAAAGCCAACACCTTAACATCTTTACCGGTTCCATGAGGAAGGGTAACCACACCACGAACCATTTGGTTTGCTTTACGGGGGTCAACATTAAGACGTACAGCAAGGTCTACAGACGCATCAAAATTTGCGTTGGTGATTTCTTTTACTAAAGCGGAAGCTTCGGCTAAAGTATAGGCCTTATTAGACTCTACTTTGGCTTTTGCTTCTTTTTGCTTTTTTGTTAATCTTGCCATTTTTTAGATTCTTTTCTTGATTAAAAAGGTGCGTTACCTTTAATTTTAACTCCCATAGAACGTGCTGTTCCGGCTACCATTTTCATAGCAGACTCGATAGTGAATGCGTTTAAATCTGGCATCTTGTCTTCTGCAATAGCTTTAACTTGATCCCAAGAAATAGTAGCAATTTTTTTCACGTGTGGTTCTCCAGAGCCTTTTTTGGTTTTCGCAGCTTCTAAAATTTGTACTGCAGCCGGAGGCGTTTTAATAACAAAGTCGAACGACTTGTCTTTATAAACGGTAATCGCAACTGGCAATACTTTTCCTTGCTTGTCCTGAGTTCTTGCATTAAACTGCTTACAGAATTCCATAATGTTAACTCCGGCAGCACCTAAAGCAGGTCCTACTGGTGGAGAGGGATTAGCCGCTCCTCCGCGAACTTGCAACTTTACAATTTTACTTACTTCTTTTGCCATTTTCTAAAATTTAAAAACTGTTTTTTCAAATGTGGAAGCCTAAGAAAAAACCTTTATATAGCGTAACAATTAAATTTTCTCTACTTGCATATAACTTAATTCTAATGGTGTTTTCCTTCCGAAAATTTTCACCATTACTTCAAGTTTGCGTTTTTCTTCATTTATCTTTTCAACCGTTCCATTAAATCCATTGAACGGCCCGTCAATTACTTTTACGGTTTCCCCTATTACAAAAGGGATATTGATATTATCGTCTTGAACTGATAACTCGTCAACTTTTCCTAACATTCTGTTGACTTCACTTTGACGAAGCGGCACAGGGTCCCCCCCTTTTGTTTCTCCTAAAAACCCGATAACACCATTAATAGAACGAATAATGTGGGGAATTTCTCCCGCCAAACTTGCCTGAATCATAATATATCCAGGAAAGTAAACCCGTTCTTTGTTTATTTTTTTTCCATTACGGATTTGAATTACTTTTTCGGTGGGTACTAAAACTTGGTCTATATAATCTTGAAGCTCTAATCTAGCAATTTCAGACTCGATATAAGATTTAATCTTATTCTCTTGCCCGCTTACCGAACGAACCACATACCACTTTTTTGTACTTTTAGTTTCAGTCATTCCTATGTGCTTACTTAGGATTTAATCCATTGAAAATATTGTCCAACCACTTTACTGAAAACAGAATCTATCCCCCAAACTGCCAATGCCAAGGCTACAGAAAAAACAGCTACAACAACAGTGAGACGTTGTGCTTCAGACCAAGAAGTCCAAGTCACATGGTTCTTAAGTTCGTTATAAGATTCTTTGATGTAGTTAATCATAACTATTATAATTTTTATTTTTCAGTTTTGAGAGACAGACTTCAATTCTTTTTGGGATTCTCTTTTTGTCTCTCCCGTATATTGCACGGGTTGAGAGAC